>NZ_WTYV01000010.1:0-7500 GCF_009827655.1 Alteraurantiacibacter buctensis
ACAAAGGGACCAGCAATCATGAACGCCATCCGCACCCTGATCGAACGGGGGCGGCAGGAAGTCGCCCTCTTCCGCCAGAGCCGCGAGGACACCCTCTGGCTCGCCCTCATCGCCTTCGGCCCCGCCATCGCGCTGGCCGTGATCTTCGCCCTCTTCAACGAAGGAACCATGTGATGGCCGCCAAGTCCCGCGCACGCGTCAATCCGTTCGACCAAGGCACAGCAGAGCGCGTGCTATTCGACCGCTTCCGCAAGGCCAAGGCTGCGGCCGAAGCAGCCGAGCAGCAGGCCGCACTCTTTGCGACAGAAGGTCAGGCCCATCGTGCCAGCGCCGAGCGATACGCCGAAGCCCTTCGCGCCCTCGGCCACGGCGACAAGGTGACGCCGCTGGCGGCGATTCCTCACTTCCCGGAACAAAGGAACAGCTGATGACACATGGCCCGATTCAAGCCGATCAGCGTGAGCTGATGAACGCGATCGCGCGATCGCTCGATGATGTTTTCAACCCTGGCGAGACCCGCCGGATCGCGTTCGTGGTTCTGACTGCAAAGTTCGGGGACTACGAAGGAGGCCGGGTCAACTACATCAGCAACGGCGAGCGCGCCGACATCATTTGCATGATGAAGGAAACCATCGCTCGCTTTGAGGGTCGCTATATCGACCAAGGCGGCAAAGCATGATCCCCCGCTTCTCTCTCGCGCGCTGGGGCGGCGGCGATCCCGACTATCGGGGCTGGTCGTTCGACATCGAATGGTTGGGCTGCATCCTAGAAATCAACATCGGGAGGGCCGACGCATGAAGGCCCTCACCATCTGGCAGCCGTGGGCTTCTCTTATCATCGCAGGTGCGAAGCCCTACGAATTCCGCAGCTGGCGTCCGCCGGCATCGATCGTCGGGCAGCGCATCGTTATCCACGCCGCTTCGCGCAAGATCGATGTTGAGGAAGCCTGCCTGCTCTATCGCGTGCTCGCCAATCGGACAGCATCCCCGGAAATTGCGGCCATGGCAGCTGAAACCTGCCTTCATGCCGAACTGGCGCTGCCCATCTTGGGGGGAGCGTGGATGCCTTATCGGGCGAAGCTGCCCATGTCCTGCGGCATCGGCACGGCAATCGTGGGGGAACCGCGATTGGGAACCGAAATAGCAGCGGAATTCGGTGTGCTCCGCGCCAACGATAGCGATCGAGATGACCACGCCAATTGGGGCTGGCCGATGCTCGATATCGAGGCGTGGGTGGAGCCCGTGCCTATGCGGGGCAAGCAGGGCCTGTGGAACTGGCCACAGCCGGAATGGGCGGCGTCATGATCACGCTATTTCTGCTGAAGCCGGAATTTGCGGTTGCGAAGAGACCGCTCACGGACCTCAGCCCAGAACGGCCAGTGGGGATCGTCATCGGCAAGTGCCAGTTGGTGTGCCCTCATCTGACTAGCGGGCGGGTCTTTCGGTGTATCGTTCAACGGCATGCTCCTCGAACATTCATGGGAGCTTTGCGTAATAGGCACGATTCCAGGGCTGTCTCCCATGATCGATTGCACCAAGACTCACCAATGCCGGTGGCTATGCTCCGCTCAAGTGGGGCCTGTTACCGCCGTCATGCTCAGAGGCTCGGTGGATGGTAACCCCTGTGTTTATCGGCCCGCCCGGCGCGCCTGTAGCTAGGCTCTATTGCGGCGATGCCTATGCCATCCGTCCCACCCTGGGCTGGTTTGACGCTGACATGATGGACCCGCCCTACATCATCCGCACCAGCGGCGGCGGCAGCTTTCGCAAGCATCGGCCGTACCTCGATCAGATCCAGGAGGAAGGTCTCGATCGTGGCTTCGACCATGCGATCATCAACCCGCTGCTCTGTGGTGCGGCAGTGGTCTTCTGCCATAACGATCAGGTGCCCGGCGTCTCCGCCACGCTGGACGGCCTCTTCCACCGCATGGCGCTGCTGGTCTGGCAGAAGACCACGCCCATGCCGGTGGCCAACAAGCACTACGTCCCCGAGCTGGAGATCTACTTCCACGCGTGGAACCGCGGATATCACCCGCAGGGTGAGCTGGCCGATCTGAAGCGCGTCTTCGCGTGCCGCTCCCGCGCTCTGAAAGACTTCGGCCACCCCACCGTCAAGCCCGACGCCCTGATGGACAAGATCGTCCGCAACGTCGCCGGCCAGACCATCTGCGATCCCTTCATGGGCACCGGCAGCACCGGCGTGGCCGCAATCCGCGCCGGCCGGACCTTCACCGGCATCGAACACAACCCCACCCACTTCGCCACCGCCTGCGCCCGCATCGAGGCGGCGTGGGAAGAGCTGCGCCAGGCAGCGTGAGCAAGAGGCCGGACAGGCCTGCGCTGACCCTGATCCAGGGCGGCCGCACCGATCGACCGGCCTTGCCGGCTGCGCTCGAATTCGCGCGCCAGCTTGCGCGCCAAGATATTGCGGCCATGATGGATGGCAGGAGATCACTGCCCCGCCAATGACAGCTGCGATTCTCTATGCCCGCTACTCCACGGCCATGCAGTCCGCTGCCTCGGTCGAGGACCAGTTTCGCCTGCTGCGGATCCGCGCCGAACGCGAAGGCTGGGAAGTCCTGGCCGAACATGCCGATCGAGCAATCAGTGGCACCGTGCGCAATCGCCCTGGCTTGGCTGCCTGCATGGCTGCGATCGAGCAGGGCAAGGCACAGGTGGTCCTCGCCGAAAGTCTGGATCGATTGTCTCGCGATCAGGAGGATCTGGCCAACCTGTTCAAGCGGGTCCGGTTCAAGGGCGCCCGCCTCATCACGTTGTCAGAAGGGGAAGTTGGGGCCCTGCATATCGGCATGGGCAGCACCATGTCGGCCATCATGCTCGAGCAGCTGGGCGAGAAGGTGCGGCGCGGGCAGCGGGGCGTGGTTGAGGATGGCCGGATCCCGGGCGGCCTCTCCTACGGTTATCGCAAGGTCCGGCAATTCGGCTCTGATGGTGAGCCTTTGCGCGGACTCCGAGAAGTCGACGAGGACCAAGCCGCGATCGTGCGGCAAATCTTCGAAGCATTCGCCAGTGGTGATAGCCCACTGACGATAGCCCGGCATCTCAACGCTGAAGGCATTCCCGCTCCGCGCGGTGGCCTCTGGCGTGCCAGCACGATCACCGGCCATCGCCAGCGGCGGAATGGCATTCTCCACAATGAGCTTTACCGAGGCCGCGTGCTCTACAACCGGCAGACCTTCCGCAAGGATCCTGACACCCGCAAGCGCGTCTCGCGCGTCAACAGTGCCGAAGATCTCGTGGTGCATGACGTACCCGAGCTGCGGATCGTCGATGAAGCTCTGTGGGACCAGGTGGCCTCCAAGCTCGAACAGCTCGGCGGTGGGCGGCCTGATCAGGCTCGGCGGCCCAAGCGGCTACTGTCTGGCCTCCTCAAGTGTGGTCACTGCGGCGGAAACTACACCGTCATCGCCAAGGACTACTGGGGGTGCTCCAACCGGCGCCAGACGGGCACCTGCCAGAACCACGCACTCATTCGTGACGGTGAGGCGCAGGAGCGGATCTGGACGGCCGTGCGCAACGAGTTGCTGCACCCGGACGTGATCGCGGCCTACGTCGAAGAAGTGCGCAAGGCCGCTGCTGAGTGGCGGCGCAGCCAGATATCGCGCCGTGCCGACGAGGATCGCCGCCTCAATGCCATCAAGGACGAACAGGCCAAGCTGGTGGAAGCCATCGTCGCCGGCGTTGACCCGTCGCTCCTCAAGCAGCGATCACTGGATCTGCGCGCCGAGTGTGATGCGATCGAGGCAGCAAGGATCGACATCGATCAGCTCGAACACCTGCTTAGCCACCCCGCGCTGTCGGAATCCTATCGCCGCCGCTGCGAGGATCTGTCCGCCCTGGCAGCAACAGGCGCGAATGACATCGCGCGTGCTCGCCCGCTGATCTCCAGCCTGGTCGATCGCATCGACGTCACCCCGCACGGGGACGGCACCAAGGGCGCAGACCTGATCGTCCACGGCCAACTGGCCGCACTCCTTTCCATCCCCCAAAACGCGAACGGCCCCGCCACCGATGAAGGTGGCGAGGCCAGTTCGCTAAAGTTGGTTGCGGGGGTTGGATTTGAACCAACGACCTTCAGGTTATGAGCCTGACGAGCTACCGGGCTGCTCCACCCCGCGACAAACCTGGCGTCGCTAGAGACGCCAAAAGGGCCGATCCGTTAGGACCAGCCCTCTGACTTGTGAATGGGTCATACCTTGCCTGCCACGCCGGCTGCAATGCCTGGCGGCGTCCTACTCTTCCAACGCTTAAGCGTTAGTACCATCGGCGCTGCCTGGTTTCACGGCCGAGTTCGAGATGGGATCGGGTGGGTCACAGGCGCTATGACCACCAAGCAATGAAGCCGGCGTGTGGGCAAGGTTTTAAATCGATGCACCCTTTCGGGTAGATACAGTGTTGTTGGGCGATCATCCGGCTTGGACGTTCCTCCACAATGTAAGCCAAGCAGGCCTGACATTGATGGTGGGATCAACAAGCGCGAACAGAACTATTAGGACCGGTTAGCTCCATGCATTACTACACTTCCACACCCGGCCTATCAACGTGATGGTCTATCACGGTTCGATGATTGCTTATCTTGAGGGAGGCTTCCCGCTTAGATGCTTTCAGCGGTTATCCCGTCCATACATAGCTACCCTGCTGCACTCCTGGCGGAATGACAGGTACACCAGAGGTATGTTCACCCCGGTCCTCTCGTACTAGGGGCAACTCCTCTCAACAATCGACGCCCACGGCAGATAGGGACCAAACTGTCTCGCGACGTTCTGAACCCAGCTCACGTACCACTTTAATTGGCGAACAGCCAAACCCTTGGGACCTGCTCCAGCCCCAGGATGTGATGAGCCGACATCGAGGTGCCAAACACTGCCGTCGATATGAGCTCTTGGGCAGTATCAGCCTGTTATCCCCGGCGTACCTTTTATCCGTTGAGCGATGGCCCTTCCACGAGGGACCACCGGATCACTATGACCGACTTTCGTCTCTGCTCGACTCGTCAGTCTCGCAGTCAGGCAGGCTTATGCCATTGCACTCTAACAGCCGGTTTCCAACCGGCCTGAGCCTACCATCGCGCGCCTCCGTTACTCTTTAGGAGGCGACCGCCCCAGTCAAACTACCCGCCACAGAGGGTCCCAACACCGGATAACGGTGCGTGGTTAGACATCAGAAAACAGCAGGGTGGTATTTCACCTATGGCTCCACTCGAGCTGGCGCCCAAGTTTCAAAGCCTCCCACCTATGCTACACAACTCTTTCCTAATGCCACTCTGAAGCTGCAGTAAAGGTGCACGGGGTCTTTCCGTCTAACCGCGGGTATCCCGCATCTTCACGGGAACTTCAATTTCGCTGAGCATATCCTGGAGACAGTGGGGAAGTCGTTACGCCATTCGTGCAGGTCGGAACTTACCCGACAAGGAATTTCGCTACCTTAGGACCGTTATAGTTACGGCCGCCGTTTACTGGGGCTTCAATTCGGAGCTTGCACTCCTCCTCTTAACCTTCCAGCACCGGGCAGGCGTCAGACCCTATACGTCGTCTTGAAGCCGACTTAGCAGAGTCCTGTGTTTTTGCTAAACAGTCGCTACCCCCTGGCCTGTGCCCCCTGCCAAAAGTTGCCTTAAGACAGGGCCTCCTTCTTCCGAAGGTACGGAGGCAATTTGCCGAGTTCCTTCAGGATACTTCACTCAAGCGCCTTGGTATACTCTACCTGACCACCTGTGTCGGTTTCGGGTACGGTCTATACGGTGGGGCTATTTCCCGGGACAACTTGGCTGCCGAACCAATCCGATAAGGATCGACAACTTCCGCCATCCGTCACACACCACCAGGCCCACGAATATTAACGTGGTTCCCATCGACTACCCCCTTCGGGCTCGTCTTAGGGGCCGGCTCACCCTGCGCCGATTAGCGTTGCGCAGGAACCCTTGGTCTTTCGGCGAGAGGGCATCTCACCCTCTTTATCGCTACTCATGTCAGCATTCGCACTTCCGATACGTCCACCGTCGGTTACCCTTCGGCTTCACTCGCTTACGGAACGCTCCGCTACCGCTCAGTCAAAGACTGAACCCTAAGCTTCGGTGCATCACTTTAGCCCCGTTACATCTTCGCCGCAGGAACCCTTAATTAGACCAGTGAGCTGTTACGCTTTCTTTAAAGGATGGCTGCTTCTAAGCCAACCTCCTGGTTGTTTTGGGATTCCCACATGCTTTCCCACTTAGTGATGACTTGGGGACCTTAGCTGTAGGTTAGGGCTGTTTCCCTTTTGACGACGGACCTTAGCACCCGCCGTCTGTCTGCCGGATAAGACTCGTTGGTATTCGGAGTTTGGTTAGGTTTGGTAGATCTCGCGACCCCCTAGCCCATCCAGTGCTCTACCCCCAACGGCATACATCCGACGCACTACCTCAATAGTTTTCGCGGAGAACCAGCTATTTCCCGGCTTGATTGGCCTTTCACCCCTAAGCACAACTCATCCGAGCCTTTTTCAACAGGCACCGGTTCGGACCTCCAGTGCGTGTTACCGCACCTTCATCCTGGTCATGCATAGATCGCCGGGGTTCGGGTCTAATCCAACATACTCAGTCGCCCTATTCAGACTCGCTTTCGCTACGCCTACACCTACCGGCTTAAGCTCGCATGTTAGATTAAGTCACTGACCCATTATGCAAGAGGTACGCTGTCACCCCCCAAAGGGGCTCCAACTGATTGTAAGCATTCGGTTTCAGGTACTGTTTCACTCCCCTAATCGGGGTGCTTTTCACCTTTCCCTCACGGTACTTGTTCGCTATCGGTCATGTACGAGTATTTAGGCTTGGAGGGTGGTCCCCCCATGTTCAGACAGGATTTCACGTGTCCCGCCCTACTCGAGTCCTTCAACATCACTTTCGCATACGGGGCTGTCACCCGCTATGGCCACTCTTTCCAAAGTGTTCTGCTAGTTGAATTGAAGGCACTGGCCTGGTCCCGGTTCGCTCGCCACTACTACGGGAATCTCTGTTGATGTCTTTTCCTCCAGGTACTGAGATGTTTCAGTTCCCCGGGTTCGCTTCACCAAACCTATTTTATTCAGTTAGGTGATACCTTATCCACCTCTTCTGCAACCCCCGAAAGGATAACAGAGGAAATGGTGAAGGTGGGTTTCCCCATTCGGAAATCGCCGGATCGAAGCTTGCTCACAGCTCCCCGACGCTTATCGCAGCGTGCCACGTCCTTCTTCGCCTGTACATGCCAAGGCATCCACCAAATGCTCTTACCTCGCGCTTGAGATCCACACCATCAACGACAAGCCTGCATAACGCTTGACCGCTTAGAGATGGCATGGAGGAATATCTCAGCCAGATAATCATATGATTGATCTTGTGATGATATCGATCGCGCAGATCACGGGCCCGAAGGTCCGCACCTTTACGACGATACCGCCACGGCATCGATTTAAAAACCCATTCACAATGTCAAAGTTCGGCGGCAGATCCGCCTGACCGGCC
>NZ_WTYV01000010.1:10000-59022 GCF_009827655.1 Alteraurantiacibacter buctensis
TCCAGCCTTCCTTAACCCCGATCTGGCACAGCGCGCCTGCGGTTGACCCGTTCTTTACGCCCGCACGCGTAAGGGGCGCTTAGCCATAGACAGGAATCACCCGGGCCGTTCGATGACCAGTGCCAGTGCCATCCATGAAGGTTCCACCGGGGCCACACCGCCGCTGAGCGTGGCGATGAGCGTCTATAACGGCGCGCGCTTCCTCGAATCGGCGATCGATAGCGTGCTGGCGCAGGACTTTGCCGACTTCGAGTTCCTGATCGTGGACGACGGCTCCAGCGATGGCACCCCCGATATCCTGCGCGCCTATGCCGCGCGCGACCCGCGCGTGATCCCCATAGTGCGGGAGAATCGCGGACTGGTGGCCAGCCTCAACCAGTTGCTGGGCCTGGCCCGCGCGCCGCTGGTGGCGCGGATGGATGCCGACGACCTGGCGGCGCCCGACCGGTTCTCCGCCCAGCTCGCTTTTCTGGCCGAACACCCCGAGGTGGGCGTGCTGGGAAGCTGGACCACCGATATCGACGAATATGGCGAGCCCTGCACTGCCGGGCCGGAAGACCATCCGGTGACGCACGAGGAGTTCCTGGCCAACGTGGTGCGTGGCGGGCCGCTGCTGGCCCACCCCACCGTGATCTACCGGCGCGACGTGGTGCTGTCGGTCGGCGGCTATCACAAGGCCTTTCGCCACTGCGAGGATTTCGACCTGTGGCTGCGGCTGGCCGACCGCACCCGAATCGCCAACCTGCCCCGGCGGCTGCTGCGTTATCGCCACTATGCGGGGCAGGTCTCGCAGCGGCACGCGGTGGAGCAGCAGATCGGCGTGGCCGTGGCCCGCCTGGCGCAGGCCGAGCGCGCCGCCGGCCGCCCGGACCCCACCGAGACGCTGGACGCCCTGCCCCCGCTGGCCGAACTGGATGCCTTGTTCGGCCGCCCCGATGTGGCGCAGGAAGTGCGCGGCCGCGCCGCCCGGTCCCTCGTCTATTCGCGCGAGGCGATGACCGGCGCGGGCTATGACCTGCTGTTGCAGCACGTCGAGGAGGGCGGCACCGGGCGCGACCTGTGGCGCACCGCCGCCCGCCTGCTGCGCTTTGGCGAGCCGGCGCGCGCCCTGCGCCTGGCCGCCGCACTGGCCAGCCGATGAGCATCCGCCGCGCCGCGCTGTGGTCGGTAGCTGCGCAGTACGCCAGCTTCGCCATCCAGTTCGCCACCAGCGTCATTATCTCGCGGCTGTTCCTGCTGCCGGCTGACGTGGGGCTGTTCTCGATCGCGCTGGCGGCGGCGATGGTGGTGTCGATCTTCCAGGACATGGGCATCAGCCGCTTCGTGACCGGCCAGCCTCAGATGCGGATGGAGCACGTGCGCGACTATGCTGCCGTGGCCACCGGCATCGGCTGGGCCGTGGCGGCAGTAGTGGCGCTGGCCGCCCGGCCGCTCGAATCGTTCTATGGCGAGGCGGGGCTGGCCAGCCTGGTGCTGATCATCGCCGCATCCTACGTGGCGCTGCCGCTGGGCATCGTGCCCGCCGCGCTGCTGACCAGGCGGATGGATTTCCGCGCCCTATTCTTCGCCAATGCCGGCTCTGCGCTGGTGGGCGGCATGGTGGCGGTGGCGACGGCGGCCAATGGTGCCGGGCCGGCCTCGCTTGCCTGGGGGATGCTGGCCACGGCCCTGACCAAGCTGGTGGTGGTGCAGGTGCTGATGCCGGTGCTGCCGCGCTGGCCGCGCGCCTATGAGATCGTCCGCCCGATGCTGGGCTTCGGCGGAGCCTCCTTCATTCTCAGCCTGTCGGGATCGGTGGGCATGAGGAGCCAGGATCTGATCGTAGGCCGCCTGCTGGGGGTGACTGCCACCGGCCTTTTTACCCGCGCGGGCGCGCTGGCGGGGCAGATGTCGATGCTGGTAGTGGGGGCGATCAACGCCGTGTTCTATCCCGCCTTCGCGAAAAAGCGCGACGCGGGCGAGCCGCTGGCCGCGCCCTACCTGCACCTGGTGGCCTGCAACACCGCACTGCAATGGCCCGCCGCCCTGGGCCTGGCGCTGGCGGCCGAGCCGGTGGTGCTGCTGCTTTATGGTCCCAACTGGATCGAGGTGGCCCCATTGCTGCGCTGGACGGCGATTGCCGAGATGTTCTTCATCGCCATCCCGCTGCAGATGGACATTCCCATCCTGCTTGGCCGGATCAGGACACTGGTGTGGGTCAACCTGATCGACACCGCGCTGACCGTGGGCCTGCTGGCCACATTCTGCCTGTGGGGTGTTGAGGCCGCGGCGATGAGCCGCATCGCCACCGGCGCGGTGTGGTTCGCGATCTATGCCGCGCTGCTGGGCCACCTGCTGGCCATGCCCTGGGGCCAGGCGGCGCTAACCTATGGCAAGAGCGGCCTGTGCGCGCTGGCAGCCGGAACCCCGCTGGCCGCCACGCAATGGTTCGGCTGGTTCGGGGCCGACATGGGCCTGGCGACCCTGCTGGGCCTCGTGGCTGCTGGTGTGCTGTGCTGGCTGGCCGCACTGGTGCTGGTGCGCCACCCCTTCCTGGCCGAAGTCCACATCGCCCTGGCACAGGTGAAACGGCCCCGCCCCGTACGCCCCCAGGCGTGATTCGCCGCCTGGTTCGCGGCCGCCGCTACCGCCTTTGGCCTGCCATTGTAGGGCAGCGCGGTCCTGTGGTATTTCTCTCCCTACAATAAGGGAGCACACGGGATGGACTGGCGCACGTTCGCTGCCGCTTTGTCGCTGGCCGCACTGCCGGCCGGGGCCGCCGCCAACACGCAGGTGGCAAATTTGCCGGGGGAGGGCGCGCCCGTTGCCGCCGCCGCACCCGCCGCCACCACCGACTTGGCGCAGACGCTGGCCCAGACCTTGGCCATGCAGGTCGATGCCTATCGCCGGATGACCGTGGCCGTGCAACTGAACGGCCAGGGCCCGTTCCGCTTCATGGTCGATACCGGGGCCCAGGCCACCGTGCTCAGCCATGCCCTGGCCGACCACCTGCAACTGACCGAGCGATCTACCGCCACGCTGGTGGGCATGGCTTCCACCCGCCAGGTGCAGACCGCGCAGATCGCCGAGATCGCCTTTGGCGACCACAGCGCCTTCGATGCCCGCGCCGCGCTGGTCGACGGGGAGAACATCGGCGGGGCCGACGGCATCCTGGGGCTGGACAGCCTGCAGGACCGCCGCGTGCTGCTGGATTTCGAGAACCGCGAGATGCACATCGCCCATTCCAGCGAGCGCGCCAGCACCCGCGGGTTCGACATCGTGGTGCGCGCCCGCGCCCGCAACGGCCAGCTGATCATCGCCAGTGCCATGATCGACGGTATCCGCACCGCCGTGGTGGTGGATACCGGGGCGCAGGGGTCGATCGGCAACGAGGCGCTGCAAAACCGCCTGCGCCGCGCCCGGCAGAACACCGAGACCGAGATGACCGACATCAACGGGGTGCAGACCACCGGCATGATGCGGTCGATCCGCAGCCTGGATTTCGGCCGCGCGCAGATCAACAACCTGATGATCACCTTCACGCCCAGCCCCACCTTCGCGGCGCTGGAGCTGGATGACGAACCGGCCCTGATCCTGGGTATGAACGAACTGCACCTGTTCGAGCGCGTGGCGATCGACTTCCCCAGCCGGCGGGTGCTGTTCGACCTGCCGCCGGGCGCTTCGCTGCCCACCGCGGTGGACTTCGGGCGGCTCTAGCTATTGCGTAAGGCACGATAGCGGCCCACTTGGTGCCGCATGGGACCGCCGACAGAGAAGACCACTACGATCCCCACCCACGATGGTGGCTGGGCCACCGTGCGCCGCTTCCTGCCCTACCTGTGGCCCGATGGCCGGCCAGACCTGCGCCGCCGGATCATGGTGGCCGCGCTGTTCGTGCTGCTGGCCAAGGTGGTGGTGCTGGCCCTGCCCTTTGCCTACGCAAACGCAGTGGACACCATGTCGGCGCAAGGCGACCCCGCGCTATGGGTGGCGCTGGGGCTGGTGTTTGCCTACGCCGCCGGGCGCTTTGCCACCGTGTTGTTCGACAATGTGCGCAACGTGGTGTTCGAGCGCGTGGGGCAGGACGCGGTGCGCGAGCTGACCGAGGACGTGTTCGCCCGCCTGCACCGCCTGTCGCTGCGCTTCCACCTCTCGCGCCGCACGGGCGAGGTGACAAAGGTGGTGGAACGCGGCACCAAGTCGATCAACTCGATGATCTACTTCCTGCTGTTCAACATCCTGCCCACGGTGGTGGAATTGGCGGTGGTGGGGGTGATCTTCCAGATCAAGTTCGGCTTCGAAGTGGTGGCCGCCACGGCAATTACCGTGGTCCTCTATATCTGGGTCACTCGCCGCGTCACCGAATGGCGCACCGAATTGCGCAAGGCGATGAATGACCTGGATGGCCTAGCCATGGCCCGCGCGGTCGACAGCCTGCTGAACTACGAGACGGTGAAGTACTTCGGCGCCGAGGGGCGCGAGCGCGAGCGCTATGGCCGCGCTGCGCGCCAGTATGCCGAGGCCGCGATCAAGAGCGAGAACTCGCTGGCCTGGCTCAATATCGCCCAGGCGGTGCTGATGAACGGGCTGATGGCTGCCGCGATGGGCTTTACCGTGTGGCAGTGGAGCAAGGGCAACCTGACCCCGGGTGACCTGGTGCTGGTGCAGACGTACCTGGCGCAGCTGTTTCGCCCGCTGGACATGCTGGGCTGGGTCTATCGCACGATCCGCCAGGGCATCATCGACATGGCCGCCATGTTCAGCCTGATGGATACGGCGGTGGAAGTGGCCGACGTGCCCGGCGCACCCGCGTTGGTGGTGCGGCGGCCCGGCGTGGTGTTCGACAACGTGGACTTCGGCTACGAGCGTGACCGGCAGATCCTCCACGGCCTCAGCTTCGAGGCACCGGCGGGCAAGCATATCGCGCTGGTGGGACCATCGGGCGCAGGGAAAAGCACGATCGGCCGCCTGCTGTTCCGCTTCTACGATCCGTGGGCCGGCCGGGTGCTGATCGACGGGCAGGACATAGCGCAGGTGACGCAGGAGAGCCTGCGCGCGCACCTGGGCATCGTGCCGCAGGATTCGGTGCTGTTCAACGATACCATCGGCTACAACATCGCCTATGGCCGCGAACACGCGAGCGATGCCGAGATCGAGCGGGCCGCGCGCGGGGCGGCCATCTGGCCCTTCATCCAGAAGCTGCCGCAGGGATTGGAAACCGAAGTGGGCGAGCGCGGCCTGAAGCTGTCCGGCGGCGAGAAGCAGCGCGTGGCCATTGCCCGCACGCTGGTGAAGGATCCCCCGGTCCTGCTGCTGGACGAGGCGACCAGCGCACTCGATTCGCAGACCGAGCAGGATATCCTGGCCACCCTGCGCCGCGTGTCCGAAGGGCGCACTACCCTGGCCATCGCCCACCGCCTGTCGACCATTGCCGACGCGGATTTGATCTACGTCATTCAGGATGGGCGCGTGGCGGAGCATGGTAGCCATACCGCCCTGCTGCGCCACGATGGCCTGTACGCCGACATGTGGACGCGCCAGTTGCGCGACGAGGCGGAGGAAGGGGAAGCCATCCCCGAGCCCGCCCAGTAGAGAGAGGATCGGATCATGCGTGCCATTCTTGCAATTTCGTGCCTGGCCCTGCTGGCCAGCGCCAGCGCCGCCGGATCGCAGGACCCTGCGCCGGTAGACGTGCGCCATGCCATGCAGGCCGAGGTGAACCCCGCCATCGTCGCCATCTGGGACGTGACCAACGAGGCGCTGGACGACAACGGCAACATCTCGCCGGCGCTGATCGCCGATGCCGGATGGACGCAGATTGCCGACAATGCCGCCAGGCTGGCCGAATCGACCGAGCGGATGGCCGCGGCCGACCGCTTCATCGCGGCCAGCCCCGGCAACTGGGCGACCGAGGATTACGAGGTGTCGATGGACGTGGTGCAGGCCAGCCTTGATGCCCAGCCCGCCGCTTATCGCGCCTTTGCCGCGGCCTTCGCCGCGAAGGCCCGCGAACTGGAAACCGTCGCCCGCGCCCGCGATGCGGCCAGGCTGGCCGAGATCATGCCCGAAATGGACGGGGCCTGTGCCGGGTGCCACTCGGCCTTCTGGTATCCGGAGGCCTGAGCCCTAGCGCAAAGTCGCGCTCGCCAGGTCCAGCTCGGCCACCGGGATTACCTCCACGTCGGGCCTGATGGCGCGCAAGTCGTCGATGAACTCGGCGGCATTGCCAACGATCAGCAGCGATGTGCGCGCCGGATCGAACCAGTGAGCGCCCGCCGCCGAGGCCGCCGCCGCGCTGGCCGCGTCCAGCCGCTCGGCATAACGCGAGACTTCGGCGGGATCGATGCCCTGGGCCAGCAGGTCCAGCATGACCCCGCCATAGCCCGCGCCCGTTTCCAGCGCCCGCGCGCGGCCCCCGGCCAGCAGCAGCCGGCGGCGGGCCACGGTATCGGCATCCAGCGGCTCTGCCCCCAGCCGCGCGAACTGCTCCAGCATCACCGCCGCCACTTCGTCTGCCGTGGCATTGGCGGTCTGCGCGCTGGCCACGATCGCCGGATCATCGGCCGTGCTGCCGATCGAGGAATAGGCCCCATAGGATAGCGAGCGGCGGGTGCGGATTTCCTCGAACAGCCGCCCGTTGGCGCCAACGCCCAGCACCGCATTGGCCAGGTCCAGCGCATAGGCATCTTCCGCCCGGCGCGATGGCCCCCGCGCGGCCAGCACAACGGCGGCCTGTCCGGCATCGGGCATGTCGATCACCACGGTGCGGACCGGCTGCGGCGGCCCCGCCCGGTCCGCCACCGGGGCGGGCGCGGGGCTCCCGGCGGGCTGCCAGTCACCCAGCAGGCCTTGCACCAGGGCAAAGGCATCCTCGGGCGCAATGCCGCCAGTCACCACCACCTGCGTGCCGGCGGGCCGCCACCACCCGTGCGCGTGGGCCAGCAGGTCCTCGCGCGTGATCGCGGCCAGGCTCTCGGGCGTGCCGCCGCCCACCGTGCCATAGGGCGCCGCGCCGTAGAGCAGCGGGCGCATGGCCATGCCCGCCAGGCTGCCCGGCTCGCGCATGGCCACGCTCAGCCCGTCAATCGTGCGGGCCTTCTCGCGAGCCACCTCGTCCGCCGGATAGGTGGGGTTGCGGATCATGTCGGCCAGGATCGCGCCGGCCTCGGCCACGCCCGCGCGCGGGGCAGTGAGGATGAATACGGTGCCATCGCTGCGCGCCACGGATGACAGGTCTGCCCCCAGCCCCTCCAGCCGCCGGGCCAGGTTACGCGCATCGGCATGGGACGTGCCCTTGCCCGCCAGCAAGGCCGCCAGGTTGGCCAGGCCCGCCTGCCCGCGCGGATCGCTGGCGCTGCCGCCGGGCAGCAGCACGCTCAGCGTCACCAGCGGCACGTCGCCGGTCTGCGTGGCAATCACCTCCAGCCCGTTGGCCAGCCTGCTCCGAGCAATCGCGGGCACGGCCACGGCGGGCCGCTCGCCCGCTGCCGGCGGCGGCTGGCGCTCGCCATCGGGCAGCACCACGCGCGGCGCGCCGGTGGGCGGCGGCAGGGTGACGAACTGCGGCATGGGCACGGGGTTGGCGTATTCCGCCGGATCGTGCGGGCCGCTGGCATAGGTGATATCGGTGCGGGCGTCGGGTGCCAGATAGAGCCGGGCGACGCGCTGCACGTCCTCCACGCTCACCGCCGCAATCCCCGCCAGCCGCCGGTCGGCCGCTTGCGGATCGCCGGTCATCACCAGGTATTCGCCCAGCTCGAAGGCACGTCCGCGCGCGGTTTCGCGCCCGCGCAGACTGTCGGCTACCAGTTCGGCCTTGGCCTCGGCCAGTTCGGCGGTGCTGACCGGCCGGTCACGCAGGGCCGCCGTTACCGCAGCCAGAGCCTGCGCCGCCACCGCCGGATCGGCCCCGGCGCTGACCGTTGCCGATTGCAGCCACAGGCTCCCCTCCTCCGCGGTATCGACATAGGCTTCGGTCTCCACCGCCAGCCCCGGCAGGACCAGGCCCAGGTAGGCGCGGCTCGATTCGCCGCGCGCCATGATCGCGCCGAGCACTTCCAGCGCCGGCATGTCAGGGTGTGCGGCACCGGGCAGTTGCCACAAGGTCGCCACCACCGGCAGCGGCACGCCGGGGGCACGGGCGACGATGGTGCGCGGCGCGGTGCGGCCCGGCTCGCGCGCGGCGATGGCCACGTCCACCGGCGCAGTGCGCGGCGGGATGTCGGCGAAATAGCGCTCGACCAGCGCGCGCAGGTTCGCCGGATCGAAGTTGCCCGCTACGATCAGCGTGGCCGTGTCCGGCCCGTAATAGGCCTGGTGGAAGGCGCGGGCATCGTCCAGCGTGGCAGCGTCGAGGTCGGCCATTACGCCGATGGAGGGGCGGCGCTGGGGCAGCAGGTCGAAGCCCGCTTCGGGCACCACGAAGCGTTGCAGGATACCATAGGGCGGGGCGAGCACGCGGGTGCGCAGCTCCTCCTTCACCACGCCGCGCTCGCTTTCGAACACGTGGTCGTCGATCACCGGCAGGGCCATCCGCTCACGGTGGGTCCAGAGCATGGTTTCGAGGTATTCGGCCGGCACCGTCTCGAAGTAATTGGTCCGGTCCGGGCTGGTGGAGGCGTTGCGCGTGCCGCCCACGTCCGCCACCAGCGAGTAGATCAGGTTGTAGGGCATGTTCTCGGTCTTGCGGCTGAGAATATGCTCGAACAGGTGGGCAAAGCCGCTGCGGCCTTCGGGATCGTTCTTGGCCCCCACATCGTACCACAGGCTGGTGGTGACCGTGGCGGTGGAAGGATCGCGCAAGGCGATCACGGTAAGGCCGTTGGGCAGTTGCCAGCGATCATAGGCGATGGGCGGCACTTCCAGCGCGGTTCCGGCAGCTTCCTGCGCACTGGCCGGAAGCGGAAGGGCCAGCACGGCGCAGGCGGCCAGCAGCACGGATCTGAACATGGTCATGTGCAAGAATGGTCCCCTGGCCGGTCACAGATACAACCGGTTTCAGCCTAAACCATGTCCACGGCGCGCCGCAAGCGCACCGGCCGCTCGACCGGACACCGCCTTTGGTCGACGGGTGACTTGGTCGCAGGCCGTGATACACCCGGCCGCATGATCACCGCACTCGCCTGGCTTGAACAGACGCCGCCCAGCGTGTTCATGCGCGAGGATTTCTACGCCTATTTCGTGGCCCTGATCGGCCACGCCTGGGGCATGGCGCTGCTGGTGGGCGGCGGGCTGGCGATCAACCTGCGGGTGCTGGCGGGCGGGCCGGGAGAAGTGGCAGCGTGGCGGCGGCTGGTGCCGGTGCTGTGGCTGGGGGCCGTGCTGGCATCCATCAGCGGGCTGGCACTGCTGGCAGGCTATCCGGCCAAGGCGCTGACCAACTGGATCTTCGCCGCCAAGTTCGCCTGCCTGATCGCCGCCGCCCTGCTGACCGGGCGGGTCCTGCACGGTGGCAGCAAGCCGCAGGCGGCGCTGGCCCTGGCGCTGTGGCTGGGCGGCGTGGGCGCGGGCAAGCTGCTGCTCTATACCTATTCCATGCTGACCACGGCGGAGGTGCTGCCATGAGCGCTTATCCGGTGGACCGCGTGCTCGACCCGGTGAAGATCGTCGACTGGGCGATCGACACCGGCCTCTACGATATCGCCTATTCGGCCTGGGGCTGGCCGCTGGCGGAAATCGTCCATTTCACCGGCCTCACCCTGCTATTCGGCAGCGTCGGCTTCTTCGACCTGCGCCTGCTGGGCCTGTTCCGCGGCATCCCCTTTGCCGCCATGCACCGGCTGGTGCCGTTCGGCGTGATGGGCTTTGTGCTGAGCCTGGCCAGCGGCACGCTGTTCGTGGCCAGCGCGCCCGACCAGTATCTTTATAACCCCGCCTTCCAGATCAAGATGGTGCTGCTGGCGCTGGCGGGGGTGAACATGGCGGCCTTCTACCTGCTGGCGGCACGGCGCCTGCGCGGGCTGGGGCCGGATGATGCGGCCCCCTGGCAGGCCCGTGTCTTCGCCCTCGTCAGCCTGGTCTGCTGGACCGGCGTGATCGCGGCGGGCCGGGTGATCACCGCGTTCCGCCCGCCCGCCTGGTTCTGGTGCGCCTGGTGCGGCTAGGCCGCGGGCGTCCCGCCATAGCCCGGCCACACCACCGCCTGGGCACACTTGTTCTCCCCGCGCCACCAGTCGAAATGGGTGCGCGGCGGACCATAGAGGTGCCAGCCTTCCTCCAGCGCCTGTGAAACGCGCTCGCAGAACTCGCGGTCGTCCTTGCCGGTGAGCAGACGATAGGGGAGCTTGCCGGGCGGCGGGGTGGTCGACATCGATCGGTCTCCGGTCACAGGATATACTTGCTCAAATCCGCGTTGCCCGCCAGCCCCGCCAACCTGTCGCGGACATAGGCGGCATCGATCGCCACCGTCTCGCCCTGGCGGTCCTCGGCGGTGAAGCTCAGCTCCTCGAACAGCTTTTCCATCACCGTCTGCAGCCGCCGCGCGCCGATGTTCTCGACGCTGGCGTTGACCTGTGCGGCGATGGTGGCGACTTCGCGCACGGCGCCCTCGTCCATCGTCACGGTCATGCCCTCGGTGGCCAGCAGGGCCTGGTACTGGCTGACCAGGTTGGCCCGCGTTTCGGACAGGATGCGGACGAAGTCCTCCTCGGTCAGGCTTTGCAGCTCCACGCGGATCGGCAGGCGGCCCTGCAGTTCGGGCAGCATGTCGCTGGGCTTGGCCACGTGGAACGCGCCAGAGGCGATGAACAGCACGTGGTCGGTCTTCATCGGGCCGTACTTGGTGGCAACCGTAGTCCCTTCGATCAGCGGCAGCAGGTCACGCTGCACGCCTTCGCGGGAAACGGAGCCGCCGCGCACGTCGGACACGGCGATCTTGTCCACCTCGTCCAGGAACACGATGCCGTTGGTTTCGGCATTGGCCAGCGCCACGCGGGCCACATCGTCTTGGTCCATGCGGCGTTCGGCCTCTTCCTCCACCAGCTTGTCCCACGCATCGGGCACCTTCAGCTTGCGGCGCTTCTTCGGCGGGCCGCCAAAGGCCTTGCCCATCATTTCGGACAGGTTGATCATCGTTGCCCCGCCGCCAAGGCCGGGAATGTCCATCTGCATCTGCGGCGCGTCGGCCACCTCGATCTCCACCTCGGTGTCGTTCATGGCGTTTTCGACGATCCGCTGGCGGAAGCTTTCGCGGGTGGCCTGGCTGGCGCTTTCGCCCACCAGCGCATTGAGCAGCCGCTCCATCGCCGCCTTGCTGGCAGCCTCGCGCACCGCTTCGCGGCGGCGGTCCTTTTCCAGCCGGATGGCTTCTTCAACCAGGTCGCGGGCGATCTGCTCCACGTCGCGGCCGACATAGCCGACCTCGGTGAACTTGGTTGCCTCCACCTTCACGAAAGGGGCATCGGCCAGCCTGGCCAGCCTGCGGCTGATCTCGGTCTTGCCGCAGCCGGTGGGGCCAATCATCAGGATGTTCTTGGGCGTGACCTCGTCGCGCAGTTCGGCGGAGAGCCTTTGCCTCCTCCAGCGATTGCGCAGGGCTACGGCCACGGCGCGCTTGGCTTCGGCCTGGCCGATGATGTGTTCGTCCAGAGCGGCGACGATTGCCTTGGGTGTCAGGTTGTCCATAGGCCCCCCATGTGGCAAGCGTGCCGCGCCCCTGCAAGTCCACCCGGCCAGCGGAGTTCGCACCATCGCCACCCTGCCCCGCCTGCATCCGCAATTGGTGATCGCGCTGCTTGCCGCCGCCGTGGCGCTGGGGGCCGGCCTGCTACTGCTGGCCCTGCACAATGCCGACTGGCGGGGGGACGAATACACCTATCATGCCTGAGCCCGCGCGCTGGGCGACGTGCTGGCGGGGCGCACCTCGGTGGAGGCGGCGTGGCAGGTAGTTGTTGGCACCGGCTGGTTCATGCCCGGCATGTGCGCGGTGGCCGCTCCGCCGCTGGCCCTCGATCCGCAGGCCCCGTACTGGCTGCTGCGCGGCAGGGTGTGGCTGGTGAACATGGCGCCGCCGGCCACGCTGGCGGCGATCCTGCTGTGGCGGCACTGGCGCGATTGCCAGCCGGTGGTGCAGCAGGACGGCGCGGCGCGGTGGCTGGAGCGGGTGCCGCTTGCCTATGCCGTGCTGCTCGTGGCCGTGGCCGGCGCGGTGCTGCTGGCCTAGGGTCAGGACCCTAGATCGTTTCCACCGTCACGCGGTCATTGGTGTAGACGCACAGTTCCGCCGCCACGGCCATGGCGCGCCGGGCGATCTTCTCGGCGTCGGTCTCGTAATCGGAGAGGGCGCGGGCGGCGGCCAGGGCATAATTGCCGCCGCTGCCGATGGCGGCAATCCCGCCTTCGGGCTCCAGCACGTCGCCGTTGCCGGTCAGCACCAGCATCACCTCGGCATCGGCCACGATCATCAGGGCTTCCAGGTTGCGCAGGTACTTGTCGGTGCGCCAGTCCTTGGCCAGCTCCACCGCAGCGCGCAGCAGTTGCCCGCGATGCGCCTCAAGCTTCCTTTCCAGCCGCTCGAACAAGGTGAAGGCATCGGCGGTGGCCCCGGCAAACCCGGCGATGACCTTGCCACCCTCACCCAGCCGGCGCACCTTGCGCGCGTTGGGCTTCATCACCGTGTTGCCCATGCTGACCTGGCCATCGCCGGCGATGACCGTGCGGCCATCGCGCTGGACGCCGATGATGGTGGTGCCGTGCCAGGGAATCAGGCCGTGGCTGTGTGCGTGATCGTTCATGCCGCGCATATGGGAGCCACGCCGCAGGGGTGCAAGAACGCGCGACTTACGGGAAGGCGGGGCTTACTGCCCGCCCGCGCCGCCGGCCCCGCCGCCCATGCCCGCCGCGCCGACCGTGCCGATATTGCCGAACAGGTCCTGCAGGAAGGTGCGGTGGCGGCCCAGGGTGGGCGTCTTGTCGCTGTCGGGATCCAGGCGGACGACGTTTTCCATCCCCGTCTGGTCCATGCGGGTGACATTGCCCGCCGCGTCAAAATGCACGGCCAGCACGCGGTGCGTGGCAATGCGCGGGCGGGTGAAGGGGGCCTGCTCGGTCCGGCTGGCGACATAGTACCACACCGGCTCACCAAACTGGCTGGTCAGCGTGGGGCGGCCCAGCGTGCCCTGCACCGATTCGCGGTTGTCCAGCCCCGGCTGGACCGCGGCGACCAACACCTCGTCCACCAGGTAGCCGCGCGAAGCCTCGATCGAGGAGCAGCCGGTGGCCAGCAATCCGAAGCCAGCCGCGACCGCGATCCGCACGAAGCTCTGCATGGTGTCCTATCCGTCCTTCGATCGGCCGGGGCTTTCGCCCGCCTTGCGGGCGCGGCAACCCGGCCACATATTACCTTGGTCCAAGCCTTAGGGGCTGGCGCGCGCCGGCGCAATGCCGGTGGCGGCGGCTTGGCGTGAAAGGCTTGAACCGCCGCTTAACCGGGCGCATGGCCCGCCCGTCAACCCGTCTTCAGGAGCCTGTGGCTGCCCATGTCCTTTCTTTCCCGCCTGCTGGGCACCGGCCCCGATCCGCGCAGCGAACTGGTGCCGCTTTGGCACCGCGTGATCGAGCTGAGCCGGACGCCCGAATTCTATGCCCGCCACGGCGTGGCCGACACGGTCGACGGGCGTTTCGACATGGTCACCACCATGCTGGCCGTCACCATGCTGCGGATGGAGCAGACCCCGGCGCTGGCCGCCCGCTGCGCGCTGCTGACCGAACTGTTTGTGGAGGACATGGACGGCCAGCTGCGCGAATCCGGCGTGGGTGACCTGGTGGTCGGCAAGCACATGGGCAAGCTGATGGCCGCGCTGGGCGGCCGCATGGGGGCGCTGCGCGATGCCTTTGCCGCCGGCGGGGTTGAACCGGTGGCGCAAGCGCTGGAACGCAACCACCACTGGCGCGAAGGCGGCGGCGACCCAGCGGGCCTGGCCGCAGGCGTGCTGGCCTATCGCGACGCCCTGGCCGCGGCCTCTGAGGACGAGATCGGCAAGGGACGGATCAGCCTGTGACCGCTCCGGAATTCAGCCGCGCCTTCGATCCGCGCCACCTGGCCGATGCCGCGCAGCACCTGGTGGCAAACGAGGCGGAACGCGCGGCGCTGGCCAGGCGGTTCTCGCTGGTGGCCATCGACCGGCTGGAGGCCACCGTTTCCCTGGTGGCCGAGGGCGAGCGGGTGAAGGTGACGGGCGAACTTTCGGCCGACGTCGTGCAAAGCTGCGCGGTGACCGGCGATGACCTGCCGGTGGCCATCAGCGAGCCGCTGGCCTTCACCTTCGTGCCCACCGCCACGCCATCTGCGGCCGGCGAGGAAGTGGAACTGGCGGCCGAGGAGCTGGACGAAATCCCCTATGACGGCGCGCTGGTGGACGTGGGCGAAGCCGTGGCCGAGGAGCTGGCCCTGGCCATCGATCCCTATGCCGAGGGCCCCGGCGCCGACGAATACCGTCGCCAGTACAACCTCGATGACGAAGGGCCAAAGGGCGCGCTGGCCGAAGGGCTGGCCGCGCTGCTGGGCAAGAAGGACTGAGGACACAACGAAAAGGGCCGGAGCTTGCGCCCCGGCCCCTGTTTCCGCCTGATGGTATGCCCGATCAGAACGGGATGTCATCGTCCAGGTCGTCGCCGAAGCTGGAGCCGCCGCCAGCGCCACCGCCCTGGTTCCAGCCGCCACCCGCTGCGCTTCCGCCCGAGGACGAGCCGCCGCGCGATCCGCCGCCCCCCGAACCGCCAGAGCCCCAGTCGTCACCGCCGGACATGCCGCCGCCGCCGCTGCGCTGGCCGCCACCGCCGCCCTGCGGGCCATCGAGCATGGTCATCACGCCGCCCATGCCGCCCACCGATACCTCGGTGGTATAGCGGTCATTGCCGTTGGCATCCTGCCACTTGCGGGTGCGCAGCTGGCCTTCGATGTAGACCTTGCTGCCCTTGCGCAGGTAGCGCTCGGCCACGCCCACCAGCCCTTCGGACTGGAGCACGACCGTATGCCACTCGGTCCGCTCCTTGCGTTCACCGGTCTGGCGGTCCTTCCAGTTCTCGCTGGTGGCGATGCGCAGGTTGCAGATCTTGCCGCCGTTCTGGAAGCTCTTCACTTCCGGGTCGGCGCCCAGGTTGCCGATCAGGATTACCTTGTTGACGCTGCCCGCCATCGAATCATGTCCTCTCTTGGATAGGCGGATGGCCTAGCCAATCGGGGCCGGATGGCAAAGGCCGGTGCGGTGGGTTTTACCCAAGCCCCAGCGCCACCGCCGTCCAATAGGTCAGCCCGGCAAAGATATAGGCGAGGCCGAACAGGTAGCCCATCATCACCATTGGCCATTTCCAGCCGTTGGTCTCGCGCCGCGCGACCGCGATGGTGCTGAGGCACTGCGGGGCTAAGACGAACCAGGCGAGGAAGGCCAGCGCGGTTGCCAGCGACCAGTCTGCCGCCAGCCGGGGGCCGAGCGCCTGGGCCTGGGCATCCTCGTCCGCCGCGTCCACGGCATAGGTGGTGGCCAGGCTGGCCACGGCTACCTCGCGCGCGGCCATGGCGGGAATCAAGCTCAGCGCGATCTCGTGGTTGAAGCCGATCGGCTCCACGATCACTTCCAGCCCGCTGGCGATCTGGCCGGCAATGCTCGCCTCGCTCTGGCTCTCGCCGGGGCCGGCCTTGGGAAAGCTCAGCAGCAGCCACAGGACCACGGTGACGGTGAAGATGATCGTGCCCGCGCGGCGCAGGAAGATCCACGCCCGCTGCCACAGGCCCAGCAACAGGTCGCCCAGCGGCGGCCACTGGTACTTGGGCATTTCCATGATGAAGCCGCTGGCCGCCCCCTTGGTCACCGTGCGGCGCAGCACCAGCGCGGCCAGCATGGCCCCCACGATGCCCGCCACGTACAGGCCGAACAGCACCAGCCCCTGCAGGCCGATGCCCGGCCCTACGGCGGTGGCGGGGATGAAGGCGGCGATGATCACGGCATAGACCGGCAGGCGGGCCGAGCAGGTCATCAGCGGGGCGATCAGGATGGTGGTCAGCCGGTCCTTCGGGTCAGCGATGGAGCGGGTGGCCATGATGCCGGGGATGGCGCAGGCAAAGCTGGACAGCAGCGGAATGAAGCTGCGGCCAGACAGGCCGACATAGGCCATCAGCCGGTCCATGATGAAGGCGGCCCGCGCCATATAGCCCGATTGCTCCATCGCCAGGATGAAGGCGAACAGGATCACGATCTGCGGCAGGAACACCACCACGCTGCCCACGCCGCTGAGGACGCCTTGCGTGATGAAATCCTGCACGAAGCCCGCCGGCACGGTGGCCACGGTCAGGTCGATCAGCCAGCCCACCACGCCTTCCAGTGCATCGGCAAAGGGGGTGGCCCAGGCAAACACCGCCTGGAAGATCACGAACAGCAGGGCAAACAGGATCAGCGGCCCGGCCCAGGGGTGCAACAGCACCTTGTCGAGCCGCGCGTGCAGCCGGCGGGCGTGGCTTTCGGACAGGATCGCGCCTGCCGCCATGGCGTGGGCGGCCACACGCCGTTCGGTCAGGCCCAGGCGTTCCACCTTGTGCCGCAGGGTCATGTCCTGCCCGGCAGAAGCGGCAATGGCGGCGGTCAGTTCCGCCAGCCCGCGGCGGCGCACGGCCACGGTGGGCACCACCGGCACGCCCAGCGCATCGGCCAGGGCAGCGGGATCCAGCGCCAGCCCGTCGCGCTCGGCCATGTCGACCATGTTCAGCGCCACCACGGTGGGGCGCTTCAGGGCGATGATCTCCTGGGCGAAGACAAGGTGCTGTTCCAGGTTGCCGGCATCCAGCACCAGCACGATGGTATCGGGCGCAGCCTCGCCGGCGAAGCGGCCCATGACCACGTTGGCGGTCACCTCCTCGTCCGGGCTGCTGGCATCCAGCGCATAGGAGCCGGGCAGGTCGATCAGTTCCGCCGTGGTGCCATCGGGCAGGGCCACGCGGCCGCTTTTGCGTTCCACCGTGACGCCCGGATAATTGGCGATCTTCTGGCGCGCGCCGGTGAGGGCATTGAACAGCGCGCTCTTGCCGGCATTGGGGTTGCCGACGAGGGCCACCACGCGGGGGGCGGCGGCAGCCTGCGGGGCGGTTGCGGGATCGGCCTCGCTCACAGTTCGCGCACCGTCATGGCGCGGGCATGGACGCGGCGCAGGGCCACGGTCATCCGCCCGATCAGCACGGCGATGGGATCCTTGCCGCCAAACACCCCGCGATGGGCAATGGCCACCCGCGCCCCGGCATCCAGCCCCAGCGCCTGCAGGCGCTTGGCCTCATCCGGGGCAAGCGCGGTCCAATCCACCGAGACGATCTCGGCGCGGGTGAGCGGGGGCAGGGTATCGAGTGTCATCGGTGCAGGAACTCCCGGCAACGGCGGTTGCCAGACCTGCGGACTAATTGCAACTGCTTCGCAATAAGATGATACAGATCGAGGGAGGGAGGGGTGGTTTGCGTGCGCCGCCACCTTGATCTGGGCGCGCGAAAGCTGCCTGTCCGCTAACGACCCCATTGCGGACTCGAGACCAGTACCTTTGCAGTCTAAGCTCGCAGACTAATCGGACGCGCAAGGCTTTGAACGATGCGGCACTCTCCAATCCGATCGGCATGACATGACTGGATCACTCGGCCGAGCTCGTCTCGCAGAGTAGCCAGATCTTCGATTTTTCGCTCGACTTCGGCGAGCTGTTCGCGCGCGAGTTGGTCGATCTCATCACAAGGTTTGTCATCATGATCGGACAAGGCAATCAGCTCGCGTACCTGGGCCATGCTGAAACCCAGCTCCCGTGCTCGACGTATGAAAGTTAGCTTCACGACATGATCGTCGGAATAGTCGCGATAGTTACTGTCCGTCCGGTCTGCGACCGGCAGAATGCCCTCGCGTTCGTAATACCTTATCGTCTCGGCCTTAGTGCCCGTGGCTTGCGCCAAATCGCCGATACGCATCGCTTGACCTTGTAGTTGCTACAAGGCGCATATGTCCTCGCGACTCGAACGTTGCAAGGAGAGCGGCATGGCAAAATCCTGCTGCCAAACACCCGAACCTGACAATTCTGCACAAAACAACCCGCAGTGGCGACGTATCCTCTGGGTCGCTATGCTGGCCAACCTAGCCATGTTCCTGGTGGAAATCTTCGCAGGGATCGCGGCAGACTCCCGCTCTCTTCAAGCCGATGCGCTGGATTTCTTCGGGGACGCCGCAAACTATGCGGTCAGCCTTGGGGTGGCAGGGATGACCCTCGCTTGGCGCGCCAGAGCGGCATTATTGAAGGCCGCATCCATGCTCGCGTTTGGCCTAGGGGTCCTAGGCTTTGCGCTTCACGGTTTGATCATAGGCGCAAATCCAGAACCACAGACGATGGGCCTTGTCGGAGCACTTGCCCTGCTGGTCAATGTAGCCGTCGCAGTCCTGCTTTTCCGCTTTCGCGGCGGTGATGCCAACATGCGGTCGGTCTGGCTCTGCTCTCGCAATGACGCGATCGGCAATGTTGCTGTCATCGTTGCAGCAATCGGCGTTTTTGGCACCGGCAGCGCCTGGCCCGATCTGCTTGTTGCCGCAATCATGGCCCTCTTGGCGATCTGGAGTAGTGCCGAAGTGTTCGCACAAGCTCGCCGGGAACTGGCGTCGGGCTGAGAAGCAAGTTCCCCCAATCAATTCCACACTATTTTGAAAGACTTCCCCTGTGATTGCGACATTCCGAACGAAGCTTCTCCTTGGCACGATTGCTATTTGCACGTTCACCCAGACTAGTCTGGCCCAAGATGATGCTGATCCAATTGAAGCGATCGCCGAAGAGCGCGAGGAGGCCGGCGAAGACGAAGGCGAAGAGGAAGACGTGATCCTGGTCCAAGGCACACGGTTCGCCCGGCGTGTGCAAGACGAGGCCATTCGCATTGAAGTGATCGATCGGGAGGAGATCGAGGAAAAGGCAATCATGCGGCCCGGCAACATCGGCATGTTGCTAAGCGAAACCGGTGGCGTGCGCGTTCAAGTAACTTCACCCGCTCTGGGTGCCGCCAATGTGCGCATCCAAGGACTTGATGGGCGCTACACCCAAATTCTGGCTGATGGACTACCGCTCTTTGGGGGGCAGACTGCATCACTGGGTCTATTGCAGATCCCGCCCACTGATCTGGGGCAGGTTGAGGTCATCAAGGGGTCCGCCTCAGCGCTGTACGGGGCGTCGGCTCTGGGAGGCGTAATCAATCTGATCTCCAAGCGTCCTCGCAATGAGTTCGAAGCCGAAGTTCTTGGCAACATTACCTCCCGTGATGGCCAAGACCTGACAGGTTATGCGGCTGGACCTATTGGCGAAACCGTTGGTCTGTCCCTCACCGCAGGGGCACATCGTCAGAGCGGTCAGGATCTCGATGGGGACGGCTGGTACGACATGCCGGCATATGAGCGGTTAACCGCGCGGCCTCGTTTGCAATGGCGATCAGAAGACGGCTCCTCCGTCTATCTTACCCTTGGCGCGATGACAGAAGATCGAGTTGGAGGAACCTTGCCGGGCCGCACAGTTCCGGATGGGACCGAATTCGCCCAGACGCAAAAAACCGAGCGATTTGACGCAGGCCTCGTCGCTGAAACCCCCGTATCCGGACTGGGATCTCTCGCGATCCGAGCCTCCGCATCACAGCAAGACCATCTGCATCGGTTCGGCACGGTGGTGGAAGATGACCGGCATCAGAGCATTTTCGGCGAAGCGTCGCTCTCCCGAAGTGAGGGTGCGACCTCTTTGGTTGGTGGCGTCGCATTCCAGTCGGATGTGTTCCAATCCGACGCCTTTCCGGCTTTCGACTACAGCTATGATGTACCCGGTATCTTTGCCCAGCTCGAACATGAGGTTTCGCCGGAGTTGACCTTGGCCGGTAGCGCGCGTGTCGACTTTCATGATGAGTATGGCACGCAGTTCAGTCCGCGGTTCTCGGCTCTATACCGGCCCGGAAATTGGACAGTCCGGGCATCCGCCGGTGGAGGCTTTTTTTCAGCCACGCCGTTCGTGGAAGAGATAGAAGCGGCTGGTCTTTCGCGTCTCGAGCCTCTCGGCAACCTGAAGGCTGAAACCGCTCGAACGGCTTCGCTTGACGTGGGATACGCAGACGGCCCTTGGGAAGCGAATGTGACTTTGTTCGGAACGAATGTCGAAAGCGCCACTCGACTGCTTGAAACCGCCCCAGACCGCGTACGGCTTGTGAATATCGACGGTACAACCCGCGTTCGCGGCTCCGAATTTCTTCTGCGCTACAGGGAAGATGGCTTCACGATCACCGGCAGTTATCTTTTCGTCGACGCCACAGAACCTGCTCGCGCCGGATCGGGACGGAGTGATGTTCCGCTGACGCCAAAGCATACCGCAGGGATTGTCGGCATGTGGGAGGAAGAAGGCAAGGGCAGGATTGGGGTCGAAGCTTATTATACCGGCGCCCAATTCCTCGAGGATAATCCATACCGAAGCCGTTCCCGGTCATATTTCAATCTGGGCGTCCTTGGCGAGATAAGTCTGGGCAGGGTGAGCATCTTCGCGAACGCAGAGAATATTCTGAATGTGCGCCAGACCAAATACGACCCGCTTCTGCTGCCGCAGCGCGCTCCTAGCGGCGAGTGGACCGTTGATGCGTGGGCACCGTTAGAAGGTTTCATCCTCAACGGCGGCGTGCGGCTCCGTTTTGGCGAAGGTTGACGGAGGATGCGATTGTCCGCTTTCCACCCCCATTTCAGACGCTCCGGCCTGTGGTCAGAACGCCCACTTTCAGACGCCACGCTGTATCCCGCAGCGCCTTGGCTAAGGTGGCGATAGGATAGACTTGCGCCGGACCAAATCCCGGCTGCCTGCTGGGATCAGGAACCGCTATACCGCAACCGGCCCACGAACCGGGCCACGTCGAAATGCTCGCGGTCCTTGCCCAGCCACTTGGCCTTGGCCTTCTCGAACCGCATCACTCCGTCGATCCGGCGGGCCAGGAAGGCGCGGCTGTCGGCCTTGCCCTCGCTCTCGTCGTTGACATAGACGGCCAGCGCCGCGGCATAGATGCCGGCCAGGATCGCCCGCTTGGTATAGTGGTTGTAATCGGTGGCCGTATCGCCCGCCAGCCGCCACATCACGTCGGCGCTGTGCCAGCCCAGCTTGAGCGCGCGGGCCGCGTTCTGCGGCATGGCCTGGATGGCAAGGGCGCGGGAAATTGCCTCCTCCATGCCCAGCAGGTGATCGAGCCGGAACCAGACGAGGGCGCTGATCCGCTCGCGGATCTTCATCGCATCCAGGCTGCCATCGGCAAAGCGGGCCAGCATGGCCGCGTCCACGCTTTCCACGAAGGCGGCAATCATGTCCATTGCACCGCCGGGGAACGCCAGGCGGGCGAGCGCCGGATCGGTGCCGGTCATCTCCGCCGCCGAAGCGAGGGCAGCATCGCTCCACCCGTCGAACACCGCCGCTCGGGCGATCTCGGGCGCGAGCGCCAGGCGCAGGGCAGCAAGCGTATCCGGACTGCCGCCCGCCATCAGAAGCTGGGCCCGTAGGTGGCCGACCCGGCACGCTGGCTGGCAGGCCGCTCAAAGCGGGTAAGCACATCGTTGGTAATGTCGTTCGCGCCGCGCAGGCGGGCATAGTCGCGCGCGGACCGGCCCGAGTTATCGCGCCGGTCAGGATCGGCTCCGGCCTGCAGCAGCACGCGCATCACCTCGGTACTGCGCGAATGGACGGCGAACATCAGCGGGGTCTCGCCGGCAGAGTTGGTCACGTCCACCCGCGCGCGGGCAGCCAGCAGGGCTTCCACCCCTTCGACATAGCCGATCTGCACCGCCAGCATCAGCGGGGTGACGCCCTGGTTATCGGCCAGGTTCACGTTGGCGCGCTGGCTGATCAGGTAGCTGAGCCACGAGGCATCGCGGTCCGCCACCACGATGTGCAGCGCGGTGCGCCCGCTGGTCAGGTCGCGCGCGTTGATCACGGTGGCACCGGGCACGTTGAGGATTTCGGTCACCTTGCTCGAATCCTCGCTGCGCTTCTCGATCGCGCGCAGGAACTCGGTGCCTTCCGACAGCATCTGGGCGGCGACAGGGGTGGCGAGGCCCGCCAGCAGGAAGGCAGGCGCCAGCGCGGCGATCAGGGTACGTACGGCGGCCATTGTGCCCCCAACTCCTCAGGTCTGAATTGTGCGGACTTAGGCCCGCCTTGGCAGGATTCGTCCTTGCCGCCCCAGCGTTAGCAGAGCATGAACCGCCTTGCCATGTTCAAGCTGTTTCGCCCTGTTGCCGCCGCCCTTGCCCTCTCTCTTGCCGCCTGCGGACCTTCCGCTCCGTCCGGCCCGCCGCCGCTGGAAGGCGCGGCCATCGGTGGCCCGTTCGAGCTGGTCAACGGCGCGGGGCAGACGGTGCGCTGGAGCGATTACGACGGCAAGTGGCGCATGGTCTATTTCGGCTACACCTGGTGCCCGGACGTATGCCCGTTCGACGTGACGCGGATGATGCGCGGCTATCGCGATTGGGCGGAGCAGAACCCCGACCTGGCCGATGACGTGGTGCCGATCTTCATCACCGTGGACCCGGAGCGCGACACGCCCGAGAAGATCGCCGAATATACCTCGAAGTTCGGCCCGCAGCTGGTGGGCCTGACCGGCACGCCCGAAGCCATCAGGCAGGCCGCCGATGCCTTTGCCGTCTATTACTCGCGCGGGGACGATGATGACCAGGTGGGTTACAAGGTGGACCATTCCAACGCCGCCTACCTGATGGACCGGCAGGGCAATCCCATCGCCCTGCTGCCAGTGGACGAAAGCCACGAGGGCGTCACCGCCGTCCTCGGCGAATGGGTGCGATGAGGGACAGGTTCTGGGAGCTGCCGATCGACGCGCTCACCCGCGACGAATGGGAAGCGCTGTGCGACGGCTGCGGCCGCTGCTGCCTGCACAAGCTGGAGGACGAGGATACCGGCGAGGTGGCCGAGACCAACGTCGCCTGCCGCCTGCTCGATACCGCCACCGCGCAGTGCTCGAACTATCGCCACCGCAAGGCCTTCGTGCCCGATTGCCTGCGCCTGACGCCAGAACTGGTGCGCCGCGTGCCGTGGCTGCCGCCAAGCTGCGCCTATCGCCGCCGCGCCGATGGCGATCCGATCCCTGACTGGCACCCGCTGCTGACCGGCGATGACAAGGCGATGAAGGCCGCCGGGGCCTGCGTGGCCGGCCGCTGCATCAGCGAGGACGTGGCCGGACCGCTGGAGCACCACCTAGTCGACTGGGGGGACCGCCCGCCCCTGGGCAAGCGGCGGCGGCGATGATCGACTGGCTGCCCAGAAGTCTTGTGGGCGGCTCGGCGGCGGACCCGCAGGTAGAGGTCGATGGCCGCCTGCTGCCCGTGGCCATTCGCCGCCATGCCCGTGCCAAGCGGCTGACCATGCGCCTTGCCCCCGATGGCAGCGAGGTGCGCGTGACCATGCCCGCCTGGGGCCGCACCCGCGAAGCCGTGGACTTCGCCGCCTCGCGCCGCGAGTGGCTGGCGGCGCAACTGGCCCGCGTGCCGCAGGCCACCCCCGTCGCGCCCGGCGCCACCCTGCCCTATCGCGGGTGGGACCTGCTGGTCGACTGGCAGGTGAAGGCTCCGCGCCGCCCGGCGAAGATCGGCGAGCGGCTGGTGCTGGGCGGCCCGCAGGACAGCCTGCAACCGCGCCTGCGCCGCTGGCTGGAGGGCGAGGCGCTGGCGCTGACGGGGGCGGACCTGGCCTTCTATTGCGACCGGGCCGGATCCCCCCTGCCCGACCTGCGCCTCAGCCGGGCGGGCCGCCGCTGGGGCTCGTGCTCGGGCGCCCGCCCCGGCGCGGCGCGCTCCATCCGCATCAACTGGCGGCTGGTGATGGCACCCGACCACGTGCGCCGGTCGGTGGTGGCCCACGAGGTGGCGCACCTGACACACTTCGACCATTCGCCCCGCTTCCACGCGCTGCTGGCCGCCATCTTCGAGCATGACGTGGCCGAGGCCGATGGCTGGCTGAAGGCAAGGGGCCGGCAGCTTTATGCTCCCTTTGGCTGAGCACCCGCCCCACGCGAATTGCCTTACGCCCGCGCAATCCCTATCTCACCCGCCATGAAGCAGTTCTTCCGCGACATTTCCCCGCGCCGTGCGGTGAAGGATTTCCTTGAAGTGTGGCGCGGCGAGAACCGCCATCGCTGGCTGGTGCTGGGCGTGGCCGTGGCGCTGACCGGCAGCCTGCTGGCCCTGTTCCTGCCCGAAGGTGGCCGGGCCGATCCGCGCCCGCCGGAAATCACCTGGGTCACCACCTTCGCAGAAAGCCGCACCGCGGCTGATATCATCGCCAGCAATTGCGCCAATCAGCGCCTGAAGGACGCGCTTCAGGCCCGGATCGAGGAGCGCGAAGAACTGCGCAAGGACCTCTACGCCGCACTGGGCCGCGCCACCTTTGTCGACGTGGACGAGATGGAGGCAGAGGCCCGCGCCGAGGAAGAACGGGCCGCTGTCGAGGCCGCAGCCGCGCGGCCGGATAACCTGCCCGAAATGGCGACCATGACCGTCGAGGAATACTGCGCCCAGGCCACCCAGGGTGCCGCCGGCTGATCCGGTGACGGCGGAGGGCCTGACCAGCGAGGATCGGCGCTGGCTGGCGGCCTGCGCCGCCCTTGCCGCGCGCGCCCGCCCGCTCTCGGCCCCCAACCCCGGCGTTGCCGCGCTGGTGGTGAAGCATGGCGTGGTGCTGGGGCGCGGCTGGACCGCACCCGGCGGCCGCCCCCATGCCGAGGCCGTGGCGCTGGACCAGGCCCGCACCGCCGCAGAAGGGGCAACGCTCTATGTCACGCTGGAACCCTGCGCCCACCGTTCGCTGCGCGGCCCTGCCTGCGCCGACCTGGTGGCCGCCGCTGGCCTCGCCCGCGTGGTGATCGGCGTGCAGGATCCGGACCCGCGCACCGATGGCAGCGGGGCAGAAATCCTGCGCGCGGCGGGAATCGAAGTGGTGCTGGCCGATAGTCCCGCCTGCCGCGCCAGCCTGAAAGGCTTCCTCACCCGGCAGGCCTCGGGCCGCCCGCATGTGACGCTGAAGCTGGCGGTCAGCGCCGATGGCTTCATCGGCCCGCTCTCGGGCGAGCCGGTGGCGATCACGGGGGCCATTGCCCGCGCCCATGTCCACCGCCAGCGCGCACTCAACGAGGGGATCGTGGTCGGCAGCGGCACGCTGCGGGCCGACAACCCGCGGCTCGATGTGCGCCTGCCGGGGCTGGAAAGCCTGTCACCCGCCCGCTTCGTGCTGACGCGCGGGGAAGCGCCCGCGGGCTGGGCCGCGCTGGCCAGTCCGCAGGCGATTACGAGCCTGCTGCCGATGCAATATGTCTACGTGGAAGGCGGGGCGGCCACGGCGGCGGCGTTCCTGCAAGGCGGTCTGGTGGACGAACTGCACATCTATGCCGCCCCGCACAGCCTCGGCACGGGCATTCCCGCCTTTGGCCCGCTCGGGCCGGCGACAGGCAGCGCGCCGCCACCCGGCTTCGTGCTTGTCGACCGGCGGCAGCTTGGCGCGGATGTGCTGCTGGTCTATCAGCCGGAAGCCCATCAGCCCGGAACACTGGGGATTTAGCGCTTTATGTTTACCGGTATCGTCACCGCCATCGGCCAGATCGCCAGCGTGGAGCAGCGCGGCGACCTGCGCGTGCAGATCACCTGCCCGTGGGACCCGGCCGGGATTGCCATCGGGGCAAGCATCGCCTGTTCGGGCGTGTGCCTCACCGTGGTGCGCCGGGGCGGTGAGCCGGGGGCTGCGTGGTTTGCCGTGGATGTCAGCGCCGAGACGGTCAGCCGCACCGCCAAGGGCATGTGGGCCGAGGGCCGCGCGCTGAACCTCGAACCCTCGCTGCGGCTGGGCGACGAGCTGGGTGGCCACATCGTCACCGGCCATGTCGATGCAGTGGGCCGGGTACACGACTGGCGGCCCGAAGGCGATTCGATGCGCGCCCTGATCGCCGCGCCGCAGGGCCTTGCCCCCTATATCGCTACCAAGGGCTCGATCACGGTGGACGGCGTCTCGCTGACGGTGAATTCGGTAAAGGACCAGCCCGATGGCTCGGTGCTGTTCGGCCTCAACATCATCCCCCACACGGCGGAAGTCACCACGCTGGGCGAACTGCGCCAGGGCGGTGAGGTGAACCTGGAAATCGACGTGGTGGCGCGGTATCTCCAGCGGATGGCGAGTTTGCGGGGCTGAACTACTCCCCCTCCCGGTGGGAGGGTGTCGGAGGGCGGGTGAGTGGCCTCCGACTCCGCCTACCGTGGCACACCCTCACCCAACCCTCTCCCTCAAGGGAAAGGGCTTTTGCGCAGAAAACACTTTCCTACACGCACCAATTTAGTGCAGCCCGATTCGCGTCCACGGTGTCTGCAGCGGCGTGGATGGGCCATCCTCCGGTTCTTCGGAATGCGGAGGAAATGACCGGCGCGGGCGTCCCGGTGTTCAGCCGAACGTTCGCACCAGGCATGGCCGCCACGCGAGTGCTGCCCTCCGTCGCGTCAGTAGCTGGAGGATGGCCGCGGGCCGGCGGCAACAAATCTCGACGCGAATGAAAGTAACCTAGCTACCCAAAGCGTCGTCGAGTCCGGGCACAGAATGCGGCAACCCCGCGCCGGTCATTTGCTCCCTACCCTCCCCCGGCAGCCACAGGCGGGCCGGGGCAGCGGTGCAGGGTCAGCCCGAAACCGCCGCCAGCGCGCCCACGAACTTGTCGATGTTGTCCATCGTCAGGCCCGCCACGTTGATGCGGCCCGATCCCGCCATGTAGATGCCGTGATCGTCACGCAGCGCCTGGATCTGCTCCTTGCTCAGCGGCAGCATGGCGAACATGCCCTGCTGGCGGCCCAGCGGGGTCAGGTTCACCGCGCCGGCGTTGGAACTGGCGGCCAACTTCTGGCGCACCTGGTTGATGCGCGCGCGCATCGAGGTCAGCTCGTCCAGCCACATCTTGGTCAGGTCGGGATCGGCCAGCGCCAGGCGCACGGCGGCAGCGCCGTGATCAGGCGGCATCGACCAGCTTGCGCGGGCCAGCGTGTGGCCGTTCGAAAGTGCCTTCACCGTCTCGTCCGCGCTGGCGGTCAGCACGTAGAGCGCGCCCACGCGGTCACGATAGAGGCCGAAATTCTTGTCGCAGCTATAGGCCACCAGCGCCTCGGGCAGGCGGGCCACCACGGCCCGCGCGCCATAGGCGTCCTCGTCCATCCCCGCGCCCAGGCCCTGGTAGGCCAGGTCCACGATCGGCAGCACGCCGGTCTCGGCCAGCAGGTCCACGATCCGGTCCCACTGCTCAGGCGTGTAATCGATGCCGGTGGGGTTGTGGCAGCAGCCGTGCAGCAGCACCGCATCGCTGGGGCCGGCGGCCTTCAGCGCCGCTTCCAGCGCATCCAGGTTGGCGCTGCCATCGGCGGCGGCGTGCGGGAAGCTGACCAGCTCCACCCCGCAATCGTCCATGATCTGCGCGTGGTTGGGCCAGCTTGGCGTGCCCATGATCACGCGGGTTACGCCCGCGCGCTTGGCCACGGCGATCGCCAGGCGCACCGCCCCGGTGCCGCCGGGGGTCTGCATCCCGTCGATCCGCCCGCCCAGCGAGGGGTCTTCCCCACCGAACACGTGCGGCATCAGCGCATGGACAAAGCCCATGTCGCCTTCCGGGCCCAGGTAGGCCTTGGTCGGCTGCTCATCGACCAGCTTCTGCTCCGCCGCCTTGATGCAGGCGAACACCGGCGTGCCGCCATCGGCGGTGCGGTACACGCCCACGCCCAGGTCGATCTTGTCGGCCCGGGGATCGGCGTCATAGAGCTTGATCAGCGCCAGCAGCGCATCGGCGGGTTGTTGGGCGAGGTTGTTCAGCATAGCGGCGCGGTCCATGCCGCTGCCGGGGCGCTATCGCAAGTGCGAATTACGCCCTTACGCAATGGTCAGGGCGCATTTCCCGAAGCGATCAGAACGGCAGCCAGCGCTGCTTGTGGGAAAAGCGCATATACCCCGCGTTCACGCCCAGCCGCAGGCCCGCGCCCACGCGGATCGGAATCAGCACGGTGTTGCCCTTCCTGAGGTAGCTGGCGGTGAACCCGCCCACCAGATAGGCCTGCCCCTCGCCCGCCGGATAGCGCTCGTACAGTTCCTCGGTATCGTCGAGATTGTAGACCAGCACGAAGGTGTTGCCGGCATTGGCCCCGGCATCGAGGCCGATCGACGGGCCGGTCCAGTAGACCGGCCTGTTGCCCTCCACCCGGTGATAGAGGGTGCCCGAACCATAGCGCACGCCGAAGATGAAGGCGCCGCCGCCCTCGCGGCCCACGATATAGGCATTGGGTTCACCCTGTTCCTTCAGGATGTCCTGGATCAGCCGGGCCAGCCCTTCGGCCCCGCGGCCGAACAGGCCCTCGGCGGCGCCGATCAGGTCATCCTCGGCATAGGTGGTGCCCGGCTGGCCGGTGGCGGTGGGTGCCGCAGCGGGAGCAGCCGGGGCCGCCGGCATCTCCGCCGGGGCGGGATAGGTTTCCACCGAGGGTTCGGCATAGGCTTCCGACACCGCCGGATAGCGCTCGCTCGGCTGCGCCGTGCCATAGCTGGTGCCCGCCGTGGCCTGCGCCGCAGACTGCGACAGGTCGGCATCGATCGCCGCGCTGGGATCGACCGTTTCGAGCGACTGCGCCGCAACCGGAGCAGCAACCACCGCCAGCGCCAGCGCGCCCAGGGCCGGCAGGCCGGCGCGGCACAGATCGGCAATACGGATCAACATGGTCATTTCCCTTCCCGCCAGTCACGGCTTTCCGCCGGTCAGAAGAATCCTTTTCGGCTGAAGCGGCAATGAACGCGCGGCGATCCGAGTCCGATTTGCGGCGAATCGAATCCGCCGCACGGCCAACCCGTGGAAAACCCGCAGCCCGCCGCTTTTTGCATTTCCGGCCGCAAAGGCACCCGCGCCCCCCTTGCCCCGCATGGCCGGCCCCGTTATAGGCCGCCGCTTCCGGAGACGTGGGTGAGTGGCTGAAACCAGTTCCCTGCTAAGGAACCATACTCCTATCGGGGTATCGAGGGTTCGAATCCCTCCGTCTCCGCCACCTATGCCATCCCAAGACATCCCAGAAAGTCCCTGAAACCCGCAGAAATCTGCGGTTTTTAGCTCTTGCATCGGGAATGTCTGTTCTTATTTTGTTCCAGTCACTCCCACAATTTCTACCACACATTGTGGGAGCAATTGTGGGAGCGGAATGAGGATGGATGGCTATGGGAAAACTTACCGCTGCACAGGTCCGAAATCTCAAGACGCCCGGGCGCTACATGGATGGCGACGGGCTCGCACTCGTGATTACAGCGCCGCAGAAGGGCTATTGGGTCCTTCGGGCAACAGTTAACGGCCGGCGCCGGGATATCGGCCTGGGTTCGCTTGACCTCGTAAAGCTTGCCGAAGCCCGCGAAGCAGCGATCGATATGCGTCGTGACATACAACGAGGCCTTGACCCTGTTGCGGAACGCAAGCGTCAGAAGATTGAAATCCTAACCTTCAAGGCTGCGGCCAAGAAAGTTCATGCCGAACAGACGGCAAGCTGGAAAAATGGCAAGCACCAGGATCAGTGGTTGAACACGCTTGAGTCCTACGCATTCCCCAAGTTAGGCGACCGACTCGTCAACGATATCGAAGGCCCGCTCATTCGTGAGGTGCTTGTCGGTATCTGGCTTTCGAAGCCGGAAACTGCGCGGCGGGTCAAACAGCGAATCGGAGTGGTTCTCGATTGGGCTTATGCAAACGGCATGCGATTGACAGAAGCGCCTATGCGCTCACTAAATCGAGCATTGCCGCGTCAACCCAAGAAGGACGGGCACTTCGCCGCCATGCCCTACGAAGACGTTCCGGCTTTCATCCAGCATCTCCGCAAACGAATCAGCGTCACGCGTTTGGCACTGGAATTCCTTATATTGACTGCTGCCAGGTCAGGTGAGGTGCGTGGCGCGAAATGGTCCGAGATCGATCTTGAAAGCAAGTTGTGGACGGTGCCCGCAGACCGCATGAAAGTCGGAAAGAAGCACACTGTCCCGTTAACGGCTGCGGCGATCAACGTACTCGAGCGAGCGCGTCCCTTCTATGCCGAATGCAGCGACTTGGTATTCCCCGGGCGCAATGTCCTGCGCCCGCTGTCCGACATGACACTGCTCAAGGTGATGCGATGCGCCGCGTTGCCGTTCACGGTGCATGGCTTTCGCTCTGCGTTTCGTGACTGGGCTGCAGAACGGTCAAGCTTCCCCGGCGAGGTGGCTGAGGCAGCACTCGCGCACACGGTCGCCAACAGGGTTGAGGCCGCATATCGACGCACTGACTACCTCGACAAGCGTAAGTTGCTCATGAAAGACTGGGCGGATTTTGTGATGCCGGGGTGAGCATCTTCCAAGCTTTTTCGTTTCGCAGAGCCCTCTGCAGCCGATCCGCCATCGCCAGGCCAACAGCAACCAGTCCGCCTGCTTAACAGGGCGGTGTTCAGCCCTAGCAATGTCGAGCTGCACAAATTCCGGTTCTGAACTTTGTTCGCCGCACTTCGCTGGCTGGAAAGCCCCTTCCCAGCAAGGGAAGAGGCTTCGCCAGTGTGCGTGGGCGGCTCATAGATTATGGGCACCGCCAGCAAATCCGAGAGCAGCGAGACCCATCCACACCGCCATGGCGATCATCATCAGGTTTTCGGTGAGAGAGATGAAGCCGAGGGGGACGTTGCTCGAGCCGCCGACGCAGGCGCACTTTAAATCTCGCTTATCGACATAGACAGCCTTGAAGACCGACAGGGCACCAATCGTTCCGATGAATAACGCAATCGGAACTGACAGCCAGGTCAGCGTCCCGGAGATCATCAGCACTCCAGCAATTCCTTCTGCGAACGGATAAATATAGCTGTAAGGCACCCAGCGCTTTGCGAGTATGTCGTAATTCAGGAACATGGTCGCGAAGCTCTCAATATTCTGCAGCTTCAACAGCGCCAGCACGACCATCGAGAAGCCGATGAACCACTCGACCGCAAGCGGCGTCAGCGCACTCCCCGTGACCGCGTGGCTCGCCGCCAGCGCAGTTAACCCGGTCATCGAGAACAATGCGAGGACCGGCCGGTAGCTTGTCGCCTTGGGGTCAGCCACTTGCTTGCCGAGGAACTGCCGGAGATCATCATGGCCGCCGATCCGCTTGCCCCCGATGAACACCTGGGGCGTCGTAGCGACACCGTGCTCCGCTTTGAACGCCTCCGTCTCCTCACGCGTGGTAAGGTGGTGATCTTCGACTTCGTACTCTGCACGTTTCAGCAGGTGCACGGCCTTCAGCCCGTATGGGCAGGTATGTTTCGGCATCTCCATGCGGTAGATTACCGCCCTTCTAGTGCCTATCGTAATATTGTTCATGTCCGACATTTTGGGACTCCTTGTCATCATGTCGGGCCTGATATAGGTTCCGTACTATGGTACAGAGTCAAGGTGTCAAATCGCTCGCGGTTGGCCAGCTTGCGGCCAGTGGGAACGTGGGCGTGGAGACGATCCGTTTCTACCAACGTCAAGGTCTGCTGGAGATTCCGACCCGGGAGAGCGGAATAAGGCGTTACGGCCTCCAAGATGTGCGCCGACTACGCTTCATCAAACAGGCGCAGGCCGCTGGCTTCACACTCGAACAGATCAGGGAACTGCTGGAGCTGGATGCCGGCGAGGACCGCAGTCGCGCCCGCGACCTCGCGATGTCCCGCGTCGAGTCCCTGGACGCGAAAATTGCCCAGCTCATCTTGGCCCGCGACTCGCTCCTGAGGCTCGCGAAGGAATGCAGGGCAGGAGGTAAGGGGCCCTGCCCAATTTTGGCATCCTTTGAAATTTGATCAGCAGCCCACTGCGTCGCGGCAATTCCTTAAAGCAACGTCGGGACCCGTTCAGGCCAACTCGGTGACCCTATGAAGTTAATATCTCTAAGCGCGGTTCACAGCCGGGTTTCGCTGCGGGTGCTCCAGGTGAAGTGCGACGATGCCACAGATAATCCACCTTGATCATGCAAGGCGCGAACTGCTGGGCGGTTGGTTCCGGCTCGTCCATATCGATCATATGGCAGACGCTTGCTGACATATCATATGCCAATTCTCTTTTAGTCCGCCCGGGCCTAACTTTCTTGAAAGATCATTGAGACGCTTTGCTTGGCAGAATTGGAGCAATCAGTCGCCTGTGCTTCCCTTTGAACCAAGCAGCGATTGCCTTGCCAGTGTCAAAGTCAGGATCGGAACGATGATCCACATGACAATTGGCACCAGGCCGATGGTGGCAAAAGTCGGCATTGAACTGGAGTACTTCCAGCCCCAATCGGTGGTCGCTGCAAAATACTCGATCGCGATGGTAACCGTTAAGCCGATGCCAAGATAGATCAGAATGGCGCGTACATGCCATCGCCGTAGCCATAAGGCATTTGCAGACAATTTTGCCGTAGTCCAATAAGCAAATACCATAATGCCTGCATCGCCGAGTGTGGCGAAAAGGCAGTTTTTGATTATCTCCCACGCCGAGAGATTCTCTGTGCTGTAAAAGAACGGCATCTGAAGAATTTCCCAGAGAAACGCCAAGAAGAAGCCGTGGATGAGAATCCAAGTTTCCGGTTTTTCCAAGTGGCGCCGCATATACCCTGACCTCAAATCTACGGCTTCGCTGGTCTGAAGGCCCTAGTCACGACATTCACTCTTGCTCGTGCTCAATGGTTTTCCGCGCCAGAAACATCCATTCGGCGGCGAAAACTACCAGGATGCCGAGTACGGCATAGGCCACAATCATGGGGTCGCTGCGTAACTTCAGCATTGTGAAGGCTGCCAAGATCACCGCGTCAGCGACCAATGCTGCCAGCAGAATTGATGCTTTCGCGCCGATCTCGGTCCGCAAGTGGCGGAACACACCCCAGTGAACGAGCATATCCATCACCAGATAGAAAAACGCGCCCAACGAGGCGATACGTGACAAGTCGAATAATACGGCCAGCGCCCCTGCCACCACAACTGTATAGACCAGCATATGGCTGCGCATGCTGCCGCTCATACCAAAATGGCTATGCGGAATCATCTTCATCTTAGTTAGCATCTCGAGCATGCGCGACACGGCAAAGACGCTTGCGATGACGCCGGACATGGTCGCAGCCAGAGCGATGATGATCGTGAAATAAAACCCGATTTGGCCGAGCGCGGGTCTGGCTGCCGCAGCCAGTGAATAATCCCGTGCTTCCACGATCTGGCCGATCGTCAGGCTCGAACCGACAGCCAGTGAGACAAGCAGGTAGGTCACAACGCAGATGCCGATCGAATAGACGATTGTGCGCCCGACGTTGCGGTGCGGATCGACGATGTCGCCGCCACTATTGGTGATCGTGGTGAACCCCTTGAAGGCAAGGATGGAGAAGGCCACCGACGCGAGGAACGATCCTCCGCTCGTCATCGACACATCCTGGGCAAAGGCGCCCGAGAACAAGCCGCTCGCCCAGATAGCTGCCACGGCAAAAATGGCGATGCCACCAATCTTGATCGCTGACATGACCAGCGAAAATCCGCTGACCGAGCGATTGCCCGCGGCGTTGACCAGATAGGCGAATATAATCAAGGCCAGGGCCAGCGCGGACAGCAGCAATCCATTCTGCTCCATGCCAAACGGCCGCAGCGCGTATGTGGCAAAGGTTCGCGCCACCAGGCTCTCGTTGATGACCATCGACAGGGCCATGAGCAGCGACGCGGACGCGGCCACCACTCCTGGCCCATATGCCTTTTGCAGGATCATCGCGATCCCGCCGGAGGACGGCCACGCATTGGACATCTTGATATAGCTGTATGCCGCGAGAGCCGTAACCAGCGCCCCGGCGACGAATGAGAGAGGAAACAACGGCCCTGCCAGCTCGGCAATCTGGCCGGTCAGCGCGAAGATGCCCGCACCGATCATCACCCCGGTGCCCATGGCGATCCCGCCATAGAGGCTTATCGTCCCTTTGCCCTCCTGTTTCTTGTCCTGATTGCCATCTGCCACATGACCCGCGTGCCGGGCCTCGGTCATACCTTGGCGCTCCGCAGCCGCAGCGAGTTGAGCACCACCGAAATTGACGAAGCGCTCATCGCGAAGGCGGCGAACATCGGGCTGATAAGGATGCCGAAGAAGGGAAATAGCACCCCTGCTGCAATAGGCACCCCGGCTGTATTGTAAATCAGCGCGAAGAACAGGTTCTGTCGGATATTGCTCATTGTGGCACGGGCCAGCCGCCGCGCGCGCACGATGCCGTCGAGATTTCCTTTGACCAGCGTTATACCCGCGCTCTCGATGGCAACGTCAGCCCCGGTGCCCATGGCGATGCCGACATCGGCCTGGGCCAAAGCCGGGGCATCATTCACACCGTCGCCCGCCATGGCCACTTTCGCGCCTTCTGCCTGCAGCTCACGGATGATCCGCGCCTTGTCCTCAGGCAGGACATCGGCGCGGATCTCATCAATGCCGAGGCGCGCGGCGACAGCCTTGGCGGTGCGCTCATTATCGCCAGTTGCCATGATGATCCGCAAACCGAGCGCATGCAGTTCCTTGAGCGCGGCCGGGGTGGTTTCCTTGACCGGATCGGCGACGCTGACCAGGCCCGCCACCTTGCCGCCGAGCATCACGAACATCACGGTCTCGCCATCGTCACGCCGGGCATTGGCCTTGTCCGTCAGCGCCTCTGCCTCCAGCCCCAGATCGCGGACCAATGCGATATTGCCCAGCGCCACTGCCTGGCCGCCAACTGTGCCTTTCACGCCTTTGCCGGTAATCGCCTCGAAGTCGCTCGCCTCGTCTATTGCCACACCGCGCTCTTCGGCCCCGCGCACGATGGCTTCCGCCAGCGGATGTTCCGACCCGCGTTCGAGCGAAGCGGCCAGGCGCAGAACTTCGGCCTCGTCAAAGCCGACTTCGGGCATCACCGCGACCAGGCGCGGCTTGCCTTCGGTCAAGGTGCCGGTCTTGTCGACGATCAGCGTGTCGATCTTCTCGAAACGCTCGAGCGCCTCGGCATTCTTGATCAGCACGCCGACCTGTGCGCCGCGTCCGGTGGCGGTCATGATCGACATTGGCGTCGCCAGACCAAGCGCACAGGGGCAAGCGATGATGAGCACCGCTACCGCCGCCACCAGTGCGTAGGACAGCGCCGGCGCCGGTCCCCAGATTGCCCAACCGACGAAGGCGAGCATGGCGATACCAATCACGACCGGGACGAACACGCCCGCAACCTTGTCGGCATATTTCTGAATCGGCGCGCGCGATCGCTGGGCTGCTGCCACCATGCCGACAATCTGCGCCAGCATGGTTTCGGAACCGACCCGGGTGGCTTCGATTATCAGGGAGCCGGTGCCGTTGATTGTCGCTCCGGTCACGGAATCGCCCGCGACTTTTTCCACCGGTACAGGCTCGCCACTGATCATGCTTTCATCGACCGACGAGCGGCCGTCTCGCACGACCCCATCAACCGGCACCTTGTCACCGGGACGAACCCGCAGCCGGTCTCCGACGACAACATCTTCGAGCGCAATTTCTTCCTCGGAACCGTCCGCCCTGATGATCCGCGCACTTTTCGCCGCCAGATCGAGCAGGGCGCGGATCGCCTTGCCCGTGCCCTCGCGCGCCCGCAACTCCATCACCTGACCGAGCAGGACGAGCGTCACAATTACTGCGGCAGCTTCGAAATAGACGCCGACATTGCCATCGGCATCCCGGAAGCCATCAGGGAATATTTGGGGCGCTATGATTGCCACCACACTGAACAGCCAGGCAGCCATCACTCCCATGCCAATCAGCGAAAACATGTTGAGGTTCATGGTCCGGAACGAGTTCCAGGCGCGCACAAGGAACGGCAAGCCACACCACAGCACTACCGGAGTCCCCAACGCAAATTCGATCCACAGCGTCGTGCGCTCGCCAATCGCTTCGCGAATTCCAAGGCCAAGATACGGCCCCATGGTCAGGATCAGCAGCGGGATCGTGAGCACGGTTCCGACCCAGAACCGCCGGTTAAAATCGACCAGCTCGGGATTGGGTCCGTCTTCGGCCATTCCGGCGGATTCCAGCTCCAGACCCATGCCGCAGATCGGGCATGAGCCCATCCTGGTCTGCCGGACCTGCGGATGCATCGGACAGGTATATACCGTCCCGTCATAACCTACCGGCACACGATCATATTCTCCGGTTTCAGGGCCTTCCTGCTGATGTCCGTGTTCGCCGTGGCAGCACGCGTGCTCGCCCGATGCCTTGTCAGCCTCGCTTTGCAGGACCAGATTCATGCCACATTTGGGGCATTTGCCTGGTTTGTCCTGCTGAATTTCAGGATGCATCGGACAAGTATAGATGCTCATGATTTGTGACCTTCGCCAAATAGGAAATAGAGCGGCACGCCAAGCAGCGCGAGTACCACCGGCGCGATGACAGGCTCTGCTCTTTGGGGTGCGGACGGCTTGTGTTCTCAATCTTCACCGACGTTAACGCGTGGCAGCCGATTACGGGTATCTCGCAAAGACAGCCTGCCCCTCGGCTCCGAACGCTATCACGGCATAGGGCTGGACGTTGCCGCCTGCCTCCATGCCTGGCGATCCCATTGGCATACCCGGAACAGCAAGGCCGGTTACTCCTTCCGGCCGCTCGCGCAGCAACCTGACAATTGCTTCGGCAGGAACATGGCCTTCGATGACATAGCCGTCCACAACCATTGTGTGGCATGAGCGCAGCTCTTGCGGCACGCCGTTCTCGGCCTTGACCTTGGCCATATCCGGGCTGTCGACCGTCGTAACTTCGGCCTCCATGCTCTGCTCAATATGCGCGGCCCAGGCTTCGCAGCAGCCGCACTCAGGATCGCGGAACATGGTGTAAGTGACTGCTTGCGCCACATTCGAACATGCCGCGATCAGAGCAACAAGAATGGTAGCGGAGGAATTGAATGCAAATCGTCGAAAGCTATCCCTCGTCATTTCGAAGCTCCTTATCGTCATTCACTATTGCCAAAAAAATAGGGTGTCATTGTTATACACCGAACGAATGGCTCAACGCCCGGCCGGGGCTATACCGGAATGAACGAGGGTAAAGGCACCCTCAATATCAGTTACGTGCTGGCCAGCCCCGTCCCTCAAAATAATTGAGGGATCGGATGGAATTGTGCGTAATGGTGACGAGGAGCCATCTTGATGACCATGCAAATCAAGCCCGATTTTGACTCATCGTTCGCGGCACTGGCCATGGCGGCAGAAACTGCCCCTTCGGAAGGGTTTCTTTACGGTATCTGGCAAAGAGCCGGTCAACTTCAGGAACGGGCTAACCGGCGCCAGCGACTTGCGCTGTTTTGCGGCCTGTTCGTTATCGGCCTAGGTGCAGGTTTCGGAACCAACGGGACCGGCGTTGTGGCCAATCCGGCTTCGTTGCAGATTTCCTCGGCGGATCGTTTGTCTCCGTCAGCATTGCTGCACGTCGCGCCATGAAGCCCGCGAATTATCAGATCATCATTGCGATATTGCTTGCAGGCCTTGCGGGGTTCCTGGGAGCGGTTGCCGCCGACAGGTGGAGGCAGCAATCGGCCTCTGGCGGCTTGCATGACTTCGTCCACCATGAACTCCAGCTATCCACCGCGCAGGATGCGAGCCTGGAAGAACTCGAAGAGTCATTCGCAGCGGAGAATGCGCGGCTCGAGCTTGCCTTGCGCGGAGCCAATGGACAACTTGCTCAGGCGATGGTCCAGGAGCATGAATATGGTCCCGAAGTCGCAGCAGCCATCGATCAGGTTCATGGCCGCATGGGGGACATGCAAAAAGCTACGGTGCAACATGTGTTTGCCATGCGGGGCATTCTCAATCCTGAACAGCAGCGCGAATTTGACCGGCAGGTTTCCGCCGCCTTGACCCACGATCCACGCGAATGATGGAGAATGTCGAAGGACAATGCCAATTCTGACCGGATTCTGGTCGAACGCGTCAGAGCAGGTGATCAATCTGCCTTCGGACAGCTCATCGCGCCGCACAGCGCGCGGCTGCTAACGCTCGCTGTGCGAATGCTGGGTTCCAGCGCCGAGGCTGAGGAAGCGATCCAGGATGCTCTTGCTTCTGTATGGATTGCCCGAAACAGGCTGGATCCGGTGCAAGCAGTCGGCCCGTATCTGACCACGGTGACTCTCAACAAGTGCAGGGACCGACTCCGGCGCCGCAAATTGGCCAGCCTGATTGGGCTCACTCCCATCCTAGATGGGTGGGACATCCCTGATATGATGCCTGACCCTGAAACAGCTGCAATCAGCCGGGATTCGCTCGCGAGATTGCGTCTCGGAATAGAGCGGTTGCCCATTCGATTGCGCGAAGCGCTAGTGCTAGTCGCAATTGACGGGCGGAGCCTGCTGGAAGCAGCCGAACTGCTGGAGATTTCCGAAAAGGCCGTGGAAACACGCGTCTACCGTGCTCGAAAAATACTAAGGGAAAAATTCGCACATTTTGAGGGCTGAACGGTTCGCGTGCGTAATAGCAGCATGGATCAAAGAGACCGAAAGCCGCCAATGCCGATCCTAAATCGCAGGAATTTCCTGGGCACGAGTGCTGGCGTGTTCGGAATGGCTGGACTGGCAGCGAGCATGCCTGCTTGGGCGCAGGGGCACAGCATGCATAGTGGCAGCCTGCCGCGCGGCAACGCGTTGATCCCAGCAGGCTTTGACGAGGTATCGGGCGAGGAGATCAATCTCTCCATCGGCAGTGGGCACCGTATTGTCGAAGGGCGGCGCGGCCCCGGCGTAGCGGTCAATGGCAGCGTACCCGGCCCGCTGATCCGCCTGACCGAGGGGCAGAATGTCCGCCTCAATGTCACCAACACGCTGGACGTGGACAGCTCGATCCACTGGCACGGCCTGCTGCTGCCGTTCCAGTTTGACGGGGTGCCGGGCATCAGCTTTCCCGGCATCAGGCCCGGCGAAACCTTCGCTTACGAATTTCCGATCCGGCAATCGGGCACCTATTGGTATCACAGCCACTCGGGCTTGCAGGAACAATCGGGCCATTACGGACCGATGATCATCGAGCCGCGCGGCGGCGACCCGGTAAGTGTGGACCGCGACTATATTCTGCTCATCAGCGATTTCACCACGCTCGATCCGCATTTCATTATGAACCGGCTGCGCACCGGCGGCGGATATTTCAATCGCCAGCAGACCACCTGGACCGACGATTACCCTATGTCGGGCGAGGAGCGGCGGATGTGGGCCGAGATGCGGATGATGCCGACCGACATCGCCGATATCGGCGCTCCAACCTATACTTTCCTCGCTAACGGACGCGGTCCAACCGAAGGGATGGAGTATCTGTTCCGTGCAGGCGAACGCATCCGGCTGCGGATCATCAACGGCTCGGCGCAAAGCTTCTTCAATGTCCGTATCCCCGGCCTTCCCATGAGCGTGATAGCAACCGATGGGCAGGCGGTTCGCCCGGTCGAAGTGGACGAGTTCCAGATCGGCACCGCCGAAACCTATGATGTGATCGTCCAGCCGGGCGCGGCGCTGGCTTACAGCATCGTGGCAGAATCGATGGATCGTTCGGGCATGGCGCTGGCCACGCTGGCCAGCGCGCCGGGTGCGCGTGCAGCCGTCCCGGCGCTGCGTGATCCGCCGCTGCTGACGATGGCCGACATGGGCATGGACCATGGCGGCGGGGGCACGGATCATGCGGCGATGGGCCACGGCAGCGCTGCTGCAGCGTCGGGCGAGAGCGATGGAGGCAGCATGGCGGGCATGAACATGCGCGACACTTCGCTGTTGCCGCCCGATGTAGAGATCGGTCCGGGCATCGACATGGTCGCCATGACTCCGGTCGACAAGATGGGTGACCCCGGCCTCGGCCTGCGCGACGTGGAGCATCGCGTGCTCAATTACCGGATGCTGGTGGCGCGCGACGCCAATACTGACACGCGCGAGCCTTCACGGCTGCTCGAACTGCATCTGACCGGCAATATGGAACGCTATATGTGGTCGTTCGACGGGCGCATGTATTCCGCTGTCACCGATGTGCCGATCCACTTTGCCTGGAACGAGCGGGTGCGGGTGAAGCTGATTAACAACACGATGATGGCCCATCCCATCCATCTGCACGGGATGTTCTTCGAGATGGTCAATGGGCAGTCGGCGGCGCTGCAACCGCGGAAGAACACGATGGTCGTGCAGCCGGGGGCCAGTGCCCAATTCGATCTGACTGCAAACGAGCCGGGCGACTGGGCATTCCACTGCCACCTTCTCTACCACATGCATGGCGGGATGATGCAGGCTGTCACCGTCGCCGGACCGGAGGCCGCGGCATGATGCGCCTGCACACCGCTAGTCTGCCGTTGCTCGGGCTGGCCTTGTTGGCTGCTCCGGCAGCGGCACAGGATCACTCTGCGCATCAGGCTCAGGCCGCCCCAGCGCCCACGCCAGCGCCCACGCCCACGCCAGCGCCTGCGGACCCTCATGCCGGGCATGCCATGCCCATGGCCGACCCACCGCCGGGCCACCCGGAGGCGATGGAGGGCATGGACCATAGCACGATGGACCATTCAGCAGCCGCGTCGCCGTCGCCGGGACCGGAAATGGAAACACCGCCGCCGCCCGAAGCCGGGATTGGCCCGCCGCGCGCCGCCGACGCGATCTGGGGCGCCGATGCCATGCGCGCTTCGCGCGGGGACCTGCGGCATCATGGCGATTTTCCGCTATTCTGGTTTCAGGCCGATCGCGCCGAGTTTCAGGCCCGCGAGGGTGCGGACGGCTATCTGTGGGACGTTCAGGGGTATTACGGCGGACCCACCAGCCGGTTCTGGTTCAAGAGCGAGGGTGAAGGCAGCTTCGGCGAACGCATTGAGGATGCAGAAATCCAGGCGCTCTTTTCGCGGGCAATCGGGCCATTTTTCGATCTTCAGGCAGGCGTCCGGCAAGACCTTGCTGGGCCCGAAACAACTCATGCCGTTCTGGGTATTCAGGGGTTGGCTCCGTACATGTTTGAGGTCGACGCTGCGGTATTCCTGTCGCACCGGGGCGACCTGACCGCGCGGTTCGAAGCCGAACTGGATCAGCGGATCACCCAGCGGCTGATCCTTCAGCCGCGTGCCGAATTCAATCTGGCGGCGCAGGACGTGCCGCAACTTGGCATTGGCGCGGGGCTGGACACGGTCGAGGTCGGCATCCGCCTGCGCTACGAAATTATCCGCGAATTCGCGCCCTATATCGGCATCGAACAAAGCTGGCGGGTCGCCAACAGCGCCGATTATGCGCGCGCGGCTGGCGAAGATCCCAGTGTCACCAATTTCGTTGCAGGTATTCGTTTCTGGTTCTGAAGAAGGAAATAATCATGCATTTTCGTTCAATTATGGCCGCCATTGCCATCAGCCTGACCACCCTCGCCATGCCAACTGTCGCAACGGCTCATACCCGCGTGGTCGCCTCCACTCCCGCGCAAGGGGCAACGGTAGCGCGCCCGCGCGTTGTAACGCTCACCTTCAACGAAGCCTTACTGCCGCCGACAACCGCCACGTCAATCGTCATGACCGCGATGCCGGGCATGGCGAACCATACCCCGACCGCAATTCGCAATTTCACAACTGCGTGGTCAAACGGCAACAAGACGGTCAGTCTAACACTCCGGCAACCGCTGCGCGCCGGGTCTTACGAAGTTCGCTGGCAGGCTGCCGGGGCGGACGGGCACCGCATGAACGGCACCGTCAGCTTTACGGTCAGTTGAACAGTCCGTGGAGGGTTTGCTGCAACCCGGACTGCGATTTCTCCACTATGCTTTGCTCATGGGCCTGTTCGGTCTGCTGGCATTCCGTAACTTTGGATTGCGGAAGATCGGGTTAGGGTCAAGCGCTGGCCGGAGCCACGCTCTTCTTGTCGCTGCGGTAATCGCTCCGCTGGTGTCACTTGCACTGATGCTGGACGGCATTGCAACGATGATGGGGCAATCGGTGGGAATGCTCGACTGGGCAACCATCGAAGCGATCACGATGTCGACCAGCATGGGCTGGGCCTTCATCGCACGCATGGCACTGATGACATCCGCATTGCTGGCAATCGTTCTCATGCCATCATCACGCGGAATATCAACGTCAGTTGTATTTTACGGCCTTGCCCTGCTGACCCTGGGATGGAGCGGTCATGCGGCCGCAACCGAAGGTTGGCTGGGGCTTGGCCACCGGTTTAATAATGGGCTGCATCTGCTGGCCGCAGCGATTTGGATCGGAGCCATCGGTTGGTTCCTTCATTTGACTCTCGCGGCGCATCGAAATCCGGACAGCCATACGCTCGTGCCATTGCTTGGGGCTATGCACCGCTTCGCGCCGCTGGGTATTGCCCTGGTCGCGATCGTGGCCGCAACCGGGCTGATTAACGCGCAACTGATTTTCGGGCTGGGCAACAGCGCCGAGGCTCTCGGCACCGCTTACGGCTGGCTGCTGATCGCTAAACTCGCTTTGGTCGCTGCCATGCTTTTGTGCGCCGCGCGCAACGCTGCGATTAGCAGAAACGAGTCCCGAACGGCCGATATGGAATCCAACAGCCGCGCGAAAGCTTTGGCTTCATTGCGCGGCAGCCTGGCAACCGAGATGTCGCTGGCCATTGGCGTTTTGGCGCTCGTCGCCTTTGTTGGAATGGCATCGCCGATGGGCTGACAAACTGGCTAGCCCGGGAATGAGAGCGAACCTGAGCCCTGGTGCGAGCGCTGCGGCGGTGGACCCGCCGACTTGCCAGAGCTCTCTCCTGTTCATTCCGTTCAAGTAAAATGCCTATGTCCGAAAATACTCGCGGGCAAAAAAAAGGAAATGGAAATGAAACATATGATTATCGCAACGGCACTCGCCGCTTGTCTCGCCGCTTCACCCGCTTTGGCGCAGCAGGAGCAACACCAGCACGGGGCGGCTTCTGCCGAAACCGGGCAGCCTGATCAGGGTGCTGGGATGACGATGGGCTCCGACGCGATGCAGCAGCACAGGCAAAATATGGAGGAAATGCGCACGCTTATGCAACAAGCCCATGCTGCTACCGATCCCGCTGAACGCCAGCGCTTGATGGGCGAGCACCACCAGCTGATGCAGGCACGGATGGCCAGTATGATGCAAAGCCACAACTCCGCCATGATGCAGGCGTGTCAGGAGCAGATGGCGATGATGCACGACATGATGGGTCAGATGGCCGCACATCACGAAATGATGCCGTCAAATCAGTAAACGCGAATTCGGGCGGCCACCGGTGGCGTGCCGGGGTCGCCCGCTTCATGGTTTAATGAAAGGATTCTCGAATGGGTCAAGATCAAAACGGTGCGCTGTCGCGGTGGGACGATGAGGGCGGTGCGACCCCGTGCGGACCTCAGGAGAACCTCGCGGCGGCATGCGATGAATGGGACATTCCAGCGCCTTCGAAGGCCGAACTGATCCAATTGCGCATTCGGGTAATTGCCCTGGAAAACGTCGTATTGAGCCTTCTGTCCGCTGCTTCTGACAAGCAGCTTGAACTGGTTGCGGAGATGGCGGAGCTTATCAAACCGCGACCAGATGCCCGACAGCATTCCCTGACAATCCATGCGGCGACACAAATGACCCAGCTTGTAGAGCGATCCAGGCATTTTCGTTCCTGAATCCGGTGCATGGATCAACAGGATGGGCTCAAACGAAAACTGGACGACACGGCGATGGCTGATGTCCGGTCCGGTTCAACGGCGATAAGGCGAACTGATATGAATATCGGCCGTGAGCCAAGCATTGTTGCCCTGCGAGCGAACGCAGCGTGTTTTTGCATCACTCTTGACCGGGAAGAGCTTGCGCAAAAATTAGATGCCGAGACCGGCTCCGACGGGTTTGGCATCCGACTGACCGCTTCTCACCCCTATCTGTTTGCAAACTCGCCTGTCTTTCTAGCAACCGAGACCATGACCGCGATGAAGACGGTTGTCGCGGCAGTTGAGACGGCTGCCGCGCTTCCGCCGTTTCGTGCCGCTGTGCTCGAGTGGGCACCTGCCATCGCAGCTGCGGACTTCGGCCCGGTAGGCGCGTTGATGGGCTACGACTTTCACCTGACCGAAGCAGGTCCTGTTCTGATCGAGGTCAATACCAATGCCGGCGGCGCGTTCCTTAACGCCGCGCTCGCCAGCGCACAGCGCGCCTGCTGTTTCGAGACGGCTACGGCCCCCTATCCCGATGATGCCGTACAGGATTTTGAGCTTGGCATCGTCGCCATGTTTACTAGCGAGTGGCATCGTCAGCGCCGCGTCGGAAAACCGGCAGTCATCGCGATTGTCGACGACGAGCCTCATGCACAATATCTTTACCCAGAGTTTCTGCTCGTCAAGGCGGTGCTCGAACGGCACGGCATACGAGCCTTGGTTGTCGACCCCAAGGCACTGACAGGGTCCGCTGCCGGACTGTCGTTTGACGGGCTTCATGTTGATCTGGTCTATAACCGGCTGGTCGACTTCGCGTTTGAGGAGCCCGATCATGCAGGCTTGCGAAGCGCTTATCTGCAAGATCTGGTCGTCGTCACGCCAAACCCCCATGTCCATGCGCTGTATGCCGACAAGCGCAATCTTTCACTATTGTCCGATGCAGAGCTTCTCACCCGATGGGGCCTTCCCTTAGACGCGGTGAAAGTTCTCGAGGTCGCCATTCCGCGGACAGTACTCGTCAGCATGGAGAATGCAGACGCGCTTTGGGCCGATCGCCGCAATCTCTTCTTCAAACCCGCCCGGGGCTACGGCAGCAAGGCGGCCTATAGCGGGGCAAAGCTGACACGGAGCGTCTGGGAGCACATCACTGCCGGAGACTATATCGCGCAAACCTTTGCGCCTCCAAGCATCCGACGTATCGAGCGCGATGGCGAGGTGCTGGATTTGAAGGCAGATTTCAGGCTGTATACCTACGATGGAGCGGTCCTTCTGACGGCGGCGCGATTGTACCGGGGACAGACAACCAACATGCGCACACCGGGCGGCGGATTTGCCCCGGTGCTGGAGATCGCACTTTAAGGACAGGGTGTCCGTCATCAGAACATTCGGCGTAGATAAGCGGAGTGCGGGCCTCGTCTGTGTATTGATGCTAAGCGGCGGGCTTGGGGCGTTGCAAGCGACGATGCTCGCTGTACTGTGAAGCATGCCGGTCGTGCCAAAAGCGGCCATTCCGACCACGGCGAGCATTACCGAAGCGCGGGTGATGCGGGGCGTCTATACCGCCCCCTTCACCGGCATTCACGGCTGGTTTTGGCAGAAGCGTTCGATGAACAAAGTCTCGTTGTGGCTCGAAGGCAGCGGCGGGATGACCTCCTCGATGATTTTCAATGCGGCAGGAGAATCCGATCGTCCGTTGCAGGACGTGGAGAACGGCGTTGAAGGCAGCGCAGCGGGCCATGCGATGCAAAGCTCCGGGCAAGCCTCAGGGCAGGAGGCCGAATCATGTAAAGTGGGTGAATGAATACAGCGCCACCGCCGATTGTTGTACATTCTTTGCTGACCTGCGCGTGCCTATGCGCTACTGAACAGCAAGCGCGACCAGCATTCTGTGCTCTCTCCGGATGCATTTCCACCGGTTCGCGCACGCCGTCATTGTTTCGGCCAGCTTGGATGGAGCTCGTCGATCATGAACGCGTGGCCAGCCTTTCCTCCGGCGTGTTCGGTCACGAGATGCTGGTGGTCGGCAGGGAGGTCATCGTGGCCGTGTTCGACCGCTTCCTGATCGGCGGCAGGCCAGATCAGCAACGCAATGGCGGTGCCCACCAAGGCGATGACCGCGCTAACGCCGAACGCTGCGCCAAACCCGAATATTGCGCCGATCTGCCCCGCCAACGGATAGGCAATCAACCAGCAAACATGACTGAGGGCGAATTGCGCTGCGAACAGCGCCGGGCGAGCACCGCTGCCCGAGGAACGCCTAAGCAGCCTGCCCCCGGGCGTTACCGTGGCGGAATAGCCGATGCCGAGCAGGACCCATCCGCCGACCATGAAGCCCCAATATCCGGGCGCTGTATACACCTGCCACGATGCCGTCAGCATGGCAAGGACCGCTACCAGCAAGCTCGCGCCCGCCAGCATCATCACGCGATCCGAAATGCGCCCAAGCAGACGGGGTAGCGACAACGCGCAGAGCATTGAACCGCCGCCGAATGCCGCCAGCGTAATCGCGACCTCGCGCTGACCCAGCCCGAGCGCGCTCTGCACCAACACAGGCGTGTTGACGATCACCATCGCGCTGGCGGCGGCTGCGGCCAGGGTTATCGCCAGCAAGCCGCGCAAGCGCGGCGTCTTGAGGTAAATGCGCGTGCCCAGGGTGGTCCGTGCGTATATTCCGCCAATCGAAGCAGTCGCCTGCGACCGGGGCAGCACCACCGACAGCACCATGAGCGCCGATACCGCAAAGCCGACGCTGGTGCCGGCGAACAGCCAGTGGAAGTTGATCAGGGTCAGCAACACCGCCGCCAACATCGGGCTGAGCAGGCTTTCCAGATCATAGGCCAGCCGCGAGAGCGACAGGGCGCTGGTGTAATCCTTTTCGTCGTGCAGGATGTCAGGAATGGTCGCCTGAAAGGTCGGGGTGAAACCAGCCGATGCCGATTGCAGCACCAAGATCAGCACGTAGATTTGCCAGATCTGGTCCACAAACGGCAAAGCCAGCGCCACCAGCGTGCGCACCACGTCCATCGCGACCAGAAACGCGCGCCGGGGCAGGCGCGAGGCATAGGCCCCTACAACGGGCGCAACGCCGATAAAGGCGATCATCTTGATAGCCATCGCTGTGCCCAGCACCGCGCCGCTGTTCGCGCCCGCCAGATCGTAGGCCAACAGACCAAGCGCAACCGTCGCCAGCCCTGTGCCGACAAGCGCGATGACCTGGGCCAGGAACAGATGGCGATAGGTGCGATTGGCCAAAACCGAGAGCATGGCTACTCCACTTCCATTATGGGAATTGCCTCGGGAATTAGCCAAGCGCGGCCGTGACCCCCATTAGACAACCCGCTTGACCTCGCCATAAGCCCCTTGGGTGCGAAGTGTGATCGTGACAGGAGCTCCGGAACGGTTGCGCCAGAACCAGCCGTGGCTGCCGTCGAACGCGGCGACAAGTTCGCCTTGTTCACCGGTCGATTGCTGGCCTTTGCCGTATCCATGATACGAGATGCCCGGCCCGTCGGCATGGGTGTCGTAATTGACGTGTCCGCCATCGACCGACCAGGCGAAGGTGATCCGTGTGCCTTCGTTAGCAGTTAGCTTGATTTCCGCTCCTTCTCCCGGTGCGAGCGTGAGACTAGTGGTGTCGCTGCGGCCAGCGGCTTCGGCAGGGGCTTGGGACCCGACCACGGCCTGTGCCGCCGGTTGGGATGTGGCTAGTGCGGTTGCACCGGCCGTTGCCGCAGGGTTAGCGGCTGCGTCCAGAGCAGCTTCCTTTGCAAGCTGCTGTTTGATCTCGCCCATCTCGGTCAAGCCAATCGCGCGACCGATCCCGGTGGGATCAATCGCATATTCGGACGGCAGGACCACTGTGACAAGGATTGCAGTCGAGGCCGCCAGCGCAATGCCGGTAGCGCCAAGTAGTTGCCGTGTGGTGGGCAGGTCTTCGAGACGGGGCCGTTGGGCGTTGAACATGATTGAAGCTCCTGTCTTGATCAAGTGACGGCGAGGCCGACGAGCTGGTAGCCGACCAGTACGAAGCCGGCCGCCATAAGGATGGTGTTTGCGGCAAAGGCGTGCCGCATGAAGCTGGATGTCCGGCGCCAGAAGCCCATCACGATCAGGATCGCGCCGAGCGCGAGCAATTGCCCGATCTCAACGCCGATATTGAACGCAATCAGATTGGGTATCAGGCCATCAGGCGCGATCTGAAACTCGATGATCTTTGTGGCTAGACCAAAGCCGTGAAAGAAGCCGAAGAGCAGCGTGGCCACTTTGGTATTCGGCTGCACGCCGAACCAGCGCTGGAATGCCCCCAGATTGTCGAGCGCCTTGTACACCACAGACAGGCCGATGATGGCGTCGATGATATAGGCATTGGCACTGATCCCGGTCAGCACCCCGAACAGCATGGTGGTGGAATGGCCGATGGCGAACAGCGTGACATAAATGCCGATGTCCTTCATCCGATAAAGGAAGAAGATCACGCCGAACAGGAACAGCAAATGGTCGTATCCGGTGACCATATGTTTGGCCCCCAGATAGACGAACGGGAAGAACAGCACGCCGCTGCTTTCCTGGATATAGCCCTTGTCCCCTTCGGCCACATTGTGGGCAAATGCCTCGACCGATCCGAGCATGAGCAAGGCAATCGCAACCAGCGTTACGCACGACCATGTCCTGACGGCGTGAGAACGATTTAACCAACTGGAAGTCATGGCGTTCATCCAATCTGCGTTTCTGCGGGATCGCGGCGAAAGCGCGACAGCCAACTGCGCGAAGGCTTGTCACTGGCCGACTGCCCTCCTTCGTCCCGCCCGGTGTAGAGCATCCGATACAGCGCAGGCAGCACGATCAATGTCAGGATCGTCGAGGAAATGATCCCCCCGATCACCGCCGTGGCCAACGGTCGCTGAACCTCTGAGCCGGCGCCAACATTGAACGCCATCGGGACGAAGCCCAGTGAGGCGACCAGAGCTGTCATCATCACCGGGCGCAAGCGGGTCAGTGCGCCTTCCCGGATCGCCTCGTCCAGTTCGCTGCCCCGCTCACGCAGATCGCGGATGAATGAGAGCATCACCACCCCGTTGAGCACCGCCACACCCGACAGGGCAATGAACCCGATGCCCGCCGAGATCGACAGCGGAATGCCCCGCATCGCAAGGGCAGCCACGCCGCCGGTCAAGGCGAGCGGCACACCGGAAAACACGATGGCAGCATCCTTGACCGAGCGGAACAGAGTGAACAGCAGGGCAAAAATCAGCAGCAGCGCCATCGGCACCACGATCTGCAACCGGGTCGCGGCGGACTGGAGTTGTTCATGATCTGCCCCCTTCTGAGTGGCCCAATTTCTATTTTAGAATTGGCCAGTCAGGAGGAATGGAATGGCGAGGAAACACAAGCCGGAGGAGATTATCGGCAAGCTGCGTGAAGCCG
>NZ_WTYV01000011.1 GCF_009827655.1 Alteraurantiacibacter buctensis
GTCAACGGTGACCAGTTGCGCCAGTTCGAGCAACGCTGGACCTGGGGCGGCCGGGTGGAACGGTTCGACCGGCTGACGCTGCGCGTGGGCACCGAGCTGCGCATGGACCGCATCGGCCCGATCGGCCTCGACGAGACGATCAATGGCGCGCTGGACTTCAACTACAACACCTTTGCCGTGAACGAGCAGTCCGCCGGCCTCTATGCCGAGCTGATCGCCGAGCCGGTGGAGCGGCTGTTCATCACCGCCGGCCTGCGCGGCGATGCCTACCGCTTCCGCACCCGCGCGCTCGACGGGGTGGACGTGTGGAGCGGCAAGGCCAGCGACCGGATCCTCAGCCCTAAGATCGGCGCCAACTACGAAGTGGTGGACGGCATCGCGCTCTATGCCAACTATGGCCAGGGCTTCCATTCCAACGATGCCCGCGGCGTGACCAATCCCGTCGATCCCGCCCCCGGCCTTGTGGGCGGCGATTTCGAGGAAGTGGGCCTGCGCTTCGAACGCGGCGGCCTGATCTTCACCGGCGTCTACTGGTGGTCCTCCATCGGCAGCGAGCTGATCTACGTGGGCGACAGCGGCGCGGTGGAGCCGAGCGAGCCCGGCGTGCGCCACGGCTATGAACTGACCGCCTTCTGGAAGCCGAATAACTGGCTGGCGGTGGACGCGGTGTGGACCGGCACCCACAGCCGCTTCTCCAGCCTGCCGGAGGGCGAGAACTTCGTGCCCGGTGCGCTGAAATCGTCCGGCGAGCTGGGCGTCTCCGCCGCCTTCCGCCAGTGGAACGCCAGCGCCCGCCTGCGCTACATGGGCCCGCACCCGCTGATCGAGGACAACAGCCAGCGCGGTTCCGCCACCTTCCTGGCCAATGCCCGCGTGGGCTGGACGCCCGACAACCTGTGGGGCCTTGAGTTCTACGGCGAAGTGCTGAACCTGTTCGACAGCAAGGATGACGACATCGACTATTACTACGAGACGCGCTTCCCCGGCGAACCGGCGGAAGGCGTGCTGGGCCGCAACAGCCGCATCGTGGAACCCCGCCAGTTCCGCCTGGGGATGACCAAGCGGTTCTGAACTCTCCGGCGGATGGGCCATCGCGTGGGCCGCCGCCAGACCGGAAGGCCCGGCTGCCACGCATGGCGCAGCCGGGCCTTTCTTCGTCCGGACCGGTGAAGGCATGTCAACCTCCCTTGACACTTCAGCGAATCATGTCTAGTCACCTTGACATCCAATCAAGGGAACTTGACCAATGTCGACCGTGTCCAGAAGCCTGTGCTGGGCCTTTGCCCTGATCGTGCTGGCCCTCTCCAACGCGCTTGGCTGGGTCAGCGACAGCAGCGCCCAGACCATGTTCGCGGTGATCCCGGCGCTGTGGGTGGCAACCACGTTCGGCGGCCGTTGTTGGCCGAAGCGCGCGGCATGAGCGCGCTGCCCCGTTCGGGCGCCATGCGCCGCTATCTGGTCCGCCTGTTCGTGCTGATGGGGGCCTATATCGCCATCCTGATCGGCGCGAAGCTGGCCTTTCCGCATGTGCCGCCCCGCGGAGTGCTGGCCTATGCGCTGGCGCTGGCCCCCGCCCTGCCGCTGATCGGGGTGTTCTGGGCGGTGTTCCGCCTGCTGGTGGAGGAGCGCGACGAATACCTGCGCCTGCTGCTGGTGCGCCAGACGCTGTTTGCCACGGCTTTCTGCCTGGTGGTGATGACCGTTTGGGAATGGCTGCAGAACTTCGACCTGGTGCCGCCGGGCAACGGGGGCTTCGGCACGGCCTTCTGGTGGTTCGTGGGCCTGGGCCTTGGCGGCCTGTTCAACAAGCTGACCATTGGCGACGCCGGGGACTGTTCGTGAACAACCGCCTGCGCGTGCTGCGCGCCGAACGGCAGTGGAGCCAGCAGGACCTGGCCGATGCGATTGGCGTCTCGCGCCAGAGCGTCAACGCCATCGAGACGGGCAAGTACGATCCCTCGCTGCCCCTCGCCTTTCGCATTGCCGATGTGTTCGCCCTGCCGATCGAGCAGATTTTCCTGCGCGATTGACTGCGCCCCGCTGGCCAATCCCCTGCCCCTTGCTAAGCTGCGCCGATGACACCCGATCCCGCGATCCTGTTCACGCCGCTGACGATAGGCCGCACCACGCTGCGCAACCGCTGGGTGATGCCGGCGATGCAGCGCGGCATGTGCGAAGGCGGCGCGCCCACGGCGGAGCTGGCCGCCTATTACGCGCGGCGCGCGCAGGGCGGAGTGGCCCTGGTGATCGGGGAAAGCGCTGCCATCGACCATCCCAGTGCCACCGTGCAGCCCACCGCCGCGCGGCTGACGCAGGCCACGCGCGATGGCTGGGCCCGCTGCGTTGACGGGGTGCGCGCGGCAGGCGGGGAAATGCTGCTGCAACTGTGGCACGAAGGGGCCATGCGCACCGACGGGGAGGCCCTGTCCCCCAGCGGCCTGGCCCACCCCGGCAAGCCCAGCGGGCGCGCGGCCACACAGGAGGAACTGGCAGAAATCTGCGACGGCTTCGTCCGCTCGGCCCTTATCGCCCAAAGCATCGGTGCGGCGGGCGTGGAGGTGCACGCGGCGCACGGTTATTTCCTGGACCAGTTCCTGTGGCACGGCACCAATGTGCGGCAGGATGGCTATGGCGGGCCGGACATGGCGCAGCGCGCCCGCTTTCCGGCCGAGATAGTCGCTGCCATCCGCGCTGAATGCGGACCGGATTTCCTGATCTCGCTGCGCTTCTCGCAGTGGAAGGAAGTGGATTTTGCCGCCCGCGTGGCACCCGCCCCGGAAGACCTGGCAACGTTGGCCACCCTGCTGCGCGATGCCGGGGCGGACGTGCTGCACGCCAGCACCCGCCGCTTCTGGGAGCCTGAATGGGCCGGTGACCCGCGCAACCTTGCCGGCTGGACGCGGGCTTGTGGCCTGCCGGTGATCACGGTCGGTTCGGTCGGCCTCGATACCGATGTGATGGACGTTTTCATGCGCGGCGTGGACCCAGGCCCGCGCGTGGCCCAGGCGGTGGACGAACTGGCGGCAGGCATGGCGGCGGGCCATTATGACATGGTGGCCGTGGGGCGCGCACTGATCGGCGATGCGGACTTTGTGGCCAAGGTAGCCGACGGGAACTATGGCGCCATCCGCACATTCCGCCGGGACGACCTGGGCAAGCTGGAATGGGACCTGTCGATCGTGGAAGAAGCGCACTCCGCATGACCCTGCTGCCTACCCGTACCGTCGCAAAACCCTGGGGCCGCGAGGATTTGCCCGCTCCCTTCAGCAATCCCACGGGCGAGAAGATCGGTGAGATCTGGTTCGAGCCGCCGCCGGAGCTGCCGCAGCTTCTGGTGAAATACATCTTCACCAGTGAGAAGCTGTCGGTGCAGGTGCACCCGTCCGACACGCAGACGCTGGCCACCGGCCTGGGGAAGCAGGGCAAGGAGGAGTGCTGGCTGGTGGTCGATGCCGGCCCGCAGGCCACGCTGGGCGTGGGTTTTGCGGACCACATCGATGCCGCTGCCATGCGCGCCGCCGCGCTCGACGGGTCGATCGAGGACCTGCTGGTGTGGCACAAGGTGCGGGCGGGCGATTTCTTCTACATCCCCGCCAACACGGTCCACGCCATCGGGCCCGACGTGGCGATCATCGAGGTGCAGCAGAACTCGGACATCACCTATCGCCTGTTCGACTATGGCCGCCCGCGCGAACTGCACCTGGAGGAAGGGATGGCCGTGGCGCGGGGTGAGCCGCATCCGGCAGCGCTGCGGCGACACGTGGCTGCCTGCAGCACGGCCTCGCTGGTCGATGGCCCGCACTTCCGGCTGCACCGGGTGACCGGGCAACCGGCGGCAGATGTGGCGGCGCGCTATCCCGGCAGGTTGCTGGTGATCCCGCTGACGGGCACGGTGAGCGTGGCGGGCGAGGAGGTTGCCGCAGGCGGGTGCGCCCTGGCCGGGACTATCGGCGAAGTCGTGATAGCCGACGGGGCCGAGGCCCTGCTGGCCGCGCCGCTCGGCTGATCTAGCTCAGCGTAATCACCGGGAAGCAGGCGGTCGCCTCGATCGTCGTCGGCATCGGCAAGAAGCCGCGCAGCACGGTGCTGAACGGCGTCTGGATCGTCACCTTGTTCGAATTGGCGTGACCGCGGCAGGTGGTGCCGGTGGTCATCGTGGCCGCGCTGGCGGTGATGGTCAGGCCCACATTGGCTGCTTCGGTCACCACCCGCGCCTCGCGCCCGGCCACCGTCGCACACGACGAGCTGACCGACATGCAGCGTGCCGTTTCATAGGCCGCCGTCTCCAGCACCTGCTGCGACCACATCAGCCGGCACCCCTCGATGGCGCCGAACAGGAACAAGAGGAACACCGGGAAGACCAGGGCAAACTCGGTCATCGCGTTGCCGCGTGTATCCCGGACTAGGCGCTTGGGGCGGATCATTGCAGCCGCACCGTGGCCTGCTGGGCCATCGCCGGGCTGCTCAGCATGGCCTGCGGGATCACCATCGGCTGGTAGATCACCGAGGCGCGCACGGTCATGTAATAGCCGGCGGTTGAGCCGGCGGTGACCCCCGTGCCGGTGCACGAATTGCCGCAAGCGGCGGTCACATAGGTGCCATCCTGCTTCAGGCAGGCACAGGTGCGGCTGGCATTGGTGCACGAATTGGCCACGCCGTTGCAGCTTACCGTCACCGTGGTGCTGCTGAGGCCGCCCAGGCTGCGCACGGCGGATGGCATGTTGGTGAAATCGACGTTGCCGGGCGTGTTGAACGCCGCCACGGCCACCGATCCCACGGCCATGTTCAGCTTGGTGCGCTGGACGAAGTAGAACCCGAAATCGATGGCGATCATCGCCACGAAGAAAAAGCCCACCACCCAGAAGGCGAATTCCACCACCACGGCACCCTGCTCGTCGCGGCGCAGGTCTTTGAAAAGCCGGGTGAATTGGAACTTGGTAAGCATGGCGCTAACCTTAGTTCACAAGTCTTACCGATCCGCTACCGCCGCCCGAATAGGCGCCGCTCATGGCGGTACACGATGTGCCCGTCTGCGCCCCGCCGCTGATGGTGATGGTATTGGCGATCAGGCTGAAGCAGTTGCCGGTGGCCACCGTGGTGTTGCCGCCGCTCATCGTCACGGCGGACAATGGCAGGTGCAGGGCGCCGCCAAAGGCGTTGCTGGACCCGGCGTTCCATGATGTGGCGGCGGTGCTGGTTGACGTCAGCAGCAGTTCGGCAATCGCCCCGCCGGTGGCGGTGCTGGCCGGGGCCACCAGGTAGGACTTGGCCCCGCCCGCCAGGTTCAGCGTGCCGCTCATCACGAAGGTCACGTCGGTCCCGCCCATGTCATAGCCGCTGAAGGCCGAGCCATAGGTCACGCCGGTATAAGGCGAGGTATAGGGCCAGGTGGTGCCGCCGGTGCCGTTGATGAAGTTGCCGTTGATGGTGTAGCGGCCGGCACCGAACAGCGCCGATCCGCGGATGTTCATGTTGCCGTTGATGTAGTGGTTGGTGGTGGCACCGAAGACCAGGCGGCTGCCGCCCTCGGTATCGATGTTGCCGTTGGCGCTGAACGTGCCGTTGCCCATCATGAAGCGGGCCGAACCGTCCAGATCGATGGCATTGTTGGTGCTGGTGTTCTTGCCCAGCAGCACGTTGCCGTTGCCCAGTGCCACGATGCTGTCGCCGCTGATCGCCACGCCGGTGCTGGCCTGGAAATTGCCCGCGCCCATTTTCACGTTGGTGCCGCCGCCCAGCGACAGGCTGCCGAAGAAGTGGTTGCCGTCCCCGAACGAGAAGCTGGAGCCGCCGGTCACGGTCACGTTGCCGGCCATCGTCACGTCGCCATCGCCCTTGGTTTGCGGGCCGGAGAAGCTGTGGGTGCCGCTACCGATCCACAGAATGCCGTTGCCGAAGGTCATGCCGGCCGAAGCGCCGCTGGTGACGTTGCCGTTGATATAGACGTTGGAGTTGCCGAAGTTGATATGCGTGCTGCCGGACGTGGTGATGCCGTTGTGCACGTTGATGTTGCAGCCGCTGGGGAACACCAGCTTGCTGTCACCTGAGATCGTGATCGAGGTGATGTTGAATTCACACGGCGTCTTGACCGCGACGGTGTAGGTCTTGGTCGACGAGTTGTAGGTGGTGGTGCCGCCCGGCGTGCTCACGGACGTGCTGCCGATGGTCCAGGCCCCGGACCCGGCGGTGGTCGGGCTGGTGAGCGCAGGCACGGCGGTATAGGTGCCGATCAGCGCCACCGCCGCCGTCCGGTCGGCATTGCCGGCCCAGGGGTCGGCCAGCGTGGTCGCCTGCTTCTTGCGCTTGTCCGCCGCCGGAACCGCGGTGTTCCAGTTGGGGAAGGTGAAGTTGTTGGAATAGAACAGGTTGCTGGAAACCGTCAGGCTGCCATAGTTGAGCACCACGTCGCCGCCGCCCGAGATCACGTCCTTGGCAGACATGCTGGTGGCACCCTGGTTGATGCCGCCCACGGCGGCAATCGCGCAGTTGGGTGCGCTGATGGTGGCGCCGCCGCTCATGTTGATGGCCGTGGAACTGGTGGACAGTGCCAGGTAGCACGGCGCGCTGGCCGTGGCGCTGCCACCGATCTGGGCATAGGACACCGCCTTCACGTCGAACGCGCCGGTCAGGCCCACCACCGATGCCAGGTAGAACGGCACCGGGCGCACCACGGTGACCTTGATCGAGGTCTGGCCGGTGGTCGGATAGTTATTCACCAGGTCTGCCGTGACGGTCGCCCCGCCGATGCCGTTCACGCGCACCAGGTCTGCCGCGGTGGGTTGCAGCAGAGCGGTGCTGGCATTGGCTTTGTAGGCGGTGGCGGCGGCCAGTGCGGCCATGTCTGCCGCGCGCTGGTTGGAAACCTTCTGCTGGTAGCCGCGGCTGATATCAACCGTCAGGCCGGTGGCACCGATCACGGCGGGCAGGGCCAGCACGCCCAGCGTGGTTACGCCGGCAGTCAGGTCGCGCAGCATGGCGCGCCAGCAGGTCGAGATCTTGGCAAGGGTGCTCATGCACCAGAGGATAACGCCGCAGGTATTTACCACGGGCGCAAGAACGCGGTTAAATTAGGGTTTACCGCGATTTTTACGGGCAATCACAAAGGGGCAGGCGGCAGGGCGTTAACCCTGCCGCGCCGATTACTCAGACAACCCCGAAAGCCAGCATGGCATCCGCCACCTTCTTGAAGCCGGCGATATTGGCCCCCTTCACATAGTCGATGTAGTCGCCCTGGCGGCCATATTCCTCGCAGCGGGCGTGAATGCCGGCCATGATGTCCTTCAGCATCTGCTGCAGCTCGTCCTCGTGCCAGCTGCGGCGGGCGGAATTCTGGCTCATCTCCAGGCCGGACACGGCCACGCCGCCCGCATTCGATGCCTTGCCCGGGGCATAGAGCAGCCGAGCGTGCTTGAAGGTGTGCACGCCATCAAGGTCGGTGGGCATGTTGGCCCCTTCGGACACGGCGATGCAGCCGTTGGCCACCAGCGTGCGCGCATCCTCGCCCAGCAGCTCGTTCTGCGTGGCGCAAGGCAGCGCCACGTCGCAGGGCACGCCCCACGGGGTCTTGCCGGCATGGAAGGTGGCCTTGGGAAAGGCCTCCACATATTCCTCGATCCGGCCGCGGCGATGGGTCTTGTGGGTCTTCACCCACTCGATCTTGTCCTGCGTGATGCCGTCCGGATCGTGGATGAAGCCGCCGCTGTCGCTCAGCGTCAGCACCTTGCCGCCAAGCTGGACGATCTTTTCCGCCGCGTGGGTGGCCACGTTGCCACTGCCGGAGATGACCGCGGTCTTGCCCACCAGGTCCATGCCCCGGGTGGCCAGCATGTTGGCCAGGAAGTATACCGCGCCATAGCCGGTCGCCTCGGTGCGGATCAGGCTACCGCCCCATTCCAGGCCCTTGCCGGTCAGCACGCCGGTAAATTCGTTGGTGATGCGCTTATACTGGCCGAACATGTAGCCGATCTCGCGCCCGCCCACGCCGATGTCGCCTGCCGGCACGTCAACATCCGCGCCGATGTGGCGGTAGAGCTCGGTCATGAAGCTCTGGCAGAAGCGCATGATCTCGCGCACGCTCTTGCCCTTGGGGTTGAAGTTGGACCCGCCCTTGCCGCCGCCCATGGGCAGGCCGGTCAGCGCGTTCTTGAAGGTCTGCTCGAAAGCCAGGAATTTCAGCACGCTTTCGGTCACGCTGGGGTGAAAGCGGATGCCGCCCTTGTAGGGGCCGATGGCGTTGTTGTTCTGCACCCGCCAGCCGCGCTGGACGCGGATATTGCCGGCGTCGTCCTCCCAGCACACGCGGAACGAGACCACCCGGTCCGGCTCGGCAATGCGGCGCAGGATCTGCTGGCTGTGGTACTCTTCCTTGTCGGCCATGAAGTCGAAGATGTCTTCGGCCACTTCCTGCACCGCCTGGACGAATTCCGGCTGGTGCGGATTGCGCTTCTTCACGCCTTCCATGAACGTGGGAAAGTCTACGTGATCGGAAACTGCCATGATTATCCCCCCAAGCATGTTATGCCCAAGTGCTCCGGGGGCCGATCGATTGCAGCCCTTGGTGCGACTCGGGCGTGGTTATGCGCTGAGCATCTGACCACTTCGCGCAGCCGAAATAAACAGCCAAGTTCGCTGCACCGCATGGTGCTTGTATTGCGTCCGGCCATGCCGCAGGGTCTGGGCAGCTTTGGGGAATCGGTGCTTGGGGGAGCACAGGCAGCAGATGGCGAAGGGCACAACCAGATCACTGTTTGCCACGGGCTGGCGTAACGTGCGCGAGGCGGGGCCGAAGCGCCTGGCCCTTACCGCCGTGCTGCTGGTGCTGGCCGTGCTGGTGGGGCGGCTGAGCTGGCACACCTATTTCACCGATGATGCCGAACGCGCGCTGTTCGACTATCGCAGCTACATGCTGGCCCAGGCGGTGGAGCAGGACCCGCGCGTGGTCATCATCGCCTATGACGACAATACGCTCATCAACCTGCAGAAGCGCTCGCCGCTCGATCGCGGGCTACTGGCGCGGGCCCTGCGCAACATAGATGGCATGGGGGCAAAGGCCATCGGCATCGATATCCTGTTCGACCAGCCGCAGGCCGAGGACGAGGAGCTGATCGATGCCCTGCGTGCCATGCAGACGCCGGTGGCCATCGGCTATGCCAACACCGCCACCAATGCGCAGGATATCGTCTACGAGCAGCAGCAGTTCCTCGACGGGTTCCTGGCCCGGCTGGAAGGCAGCCGCGCCCGCCCCGCCAGCGTGCGGCTGGACAGCGAATCGCGCGACGTGGTGCGCGTGTGGCCCACGATCGAGCGCACCCTGCCGCCGCTGATGGGCCGCGCCATGCTGCAAAGCGCGGGCGAGCCCCGGGTGCGTGACTTCTATGGCTATCAGGGAGCCATCCGCTATCGCCTGCCCGCCCTGCTTGACCGGCCGGTGTTCGCCACGGTGCAGATCGACGCTTTCGGCAATGACGAGCTGATGGCCATTCCCGAGGTCAGGCAGGAATTCGCCCGCCAGATCGAAGGGGCCTATGTCCTGATCGGCGGCGACATCACCGATTACGACCGCGCGCTGACGCCGTTCTCCGCCTTCAACCCCGATACCCTGGCCAGCGGCGCTTTCGACCCGCGCCCGCCGGGAATCGAGATCCACGCCGCCACCATCGCGCAGATGCTGGACGGGGCGCGGCTGCAGCAGGTGCCCGGCTGGCTGCTGTGGGCCTATGCCGTGCTGGTGGTGCTGTGCGCGGGGCTGACCGCGCTGATGGAAATCCGCAGCGTGCGCGTGATCCCGCTGGTTGCGGCGCAACTGGCGCTGTTCCTGGGCCTGCCGTTCCTGCTGCTGGCGCAAGGGGTGGACACCTATGGCTTTCCGGCGGTGGGGCCGGTGCTCGCGTGGCTGCTGGCCTTCCTGGCGGTGACCAGCGCGGTGCGCGCGGCCAGCGCGGTGCAGCGCCGGTTCGCCCAAGGGGCTCTGGGCAAGTACCTGCCCGCCAGCATCGCGCAGGAGATCATCGACAAGCCCGAACTGTTGCAACTGGGTGGCACCAAGGCAGACATCTTCGTGCTGTTTTCGGACCTCGAAGGCTTCACCAAGATGAGCCACGCGATCAGCCCGGAAATGGTCGCGAAATTGCTCAACCGCTATCTCGACAGCTTGAGCGAGGTGGTGCTGGCCCACGGCGGCATCCTCGACAAGTTCGTGGGCGATGCCGTGGTCGCCTTCTGGGGCGCGCCGATCGCGCGGGCGGACGATGGCGAGCGGGCGGCGCGCTGCGGCTATGCCATCTGGCAGGCGGGCGAAGCCTTCCGGGCGGAAGTGGCGGCGATGGACCCCAATCTGCCGCGCATCGGCAAGACTCGCGTGGGCCTCCACTGGGGCGAAGCGGTGGTCGGCAACTTCGGCGGCGAGAACCGCATCCAGTATACCGCGCTGGGCGATTCGATGAACACCGCCGCGCGGCTGGAATCGGCCAACAAGCCGCTGCAGTCCTCGGTGATGGCCAGCCGCGAGTTCGTGGAGCGCAGCGGGCTGGACTGGTGGCGCCCGATGGGCCGCGTGGTCCTGCGCGGCCGCGCCCAGCCGGTGGATATTTTTGAACCAGCGCCGGATTTTTCCAAGCCGGACCGGGACAAGCTTTCTACAGCCCTGGCCATGCTGGCCACCGACCGCGATCGGGCCCTGGCCATGATCGAAGATGTGGTTCACCGCAATCCGGCTGACAAGGCGCTGCAGAATTTGCTAAGCCGGTGCCGGGAACTCGACGGGGAAGGTGCTTATGTCCTGGACTAACAGGTGGCTTGCCGCAGGGGCCATGGCCGTAGCGGTGCTGGCCGCGCCGCAGGTGGCGCAGGCGGGCGTGGTGGTATCCTCCAGCGGGCCGTCCGCCGGCAATTACCCTGTCGGTCGCCAGATCGGCACCAATGACCGCATCGTGCTGCGCGACGGCGATACGCTGACCGTGTTGCAGAACGGCGGCACGCGGGTGTTCCGCGGCGCGGGCACCTATGTCCTGTCGCAGGCCAGCGCCAGCAGCACCAACACCGGGTTCCAGCGCCTGACCACGCAGCGTGCCGCCAGCCGGGCCCGCACCGGGGCCGTGCGCGGCCCGGGCGATACCGGCGGCGCGCCCAGCAACCCCAGCTTGTGGTACGTAGACGTGAGCACCGCCGGCACGCGCTGCCTGCCCGACCCCGAGAATGTGCGCCTGTGGCGGGGCGATACCCAGGCCGACAGCACCTATGCCCTGGTGGCCGAGGGGCTGAGCGAGGGGCCGGTGGACGCCAGCTTCCGCGCCGGCGAAGCGCTGGCCATCTGGGACATCAACCATCCGCCGGTGGCGGGCCACACCTATCGCATCGGCCACGGCAGCGGGGCCAGCGCGGTGGAGGTGCGCTTCGTGTTCCTCGATGCCGTGCCCGCCACGCCGGAGGAACTGGCCGCCACGCTGATCGCCAACGGCTGCACGGTGCAACTGGCCCAGCTGGCCAGCGCGACGGAGGTGACCGAATAGCCTTTGCCTGACCGGCGGGGGGCGCCGGGGAATGCCTTGAGTGCTTGGGGGGACACGAATGGACACGCGGCCACGGGGGAATGCAGCAGCCAGGGCGCAGGTGCGCCGGGCGCTGTCGGCGCTGGCAGTGGTTGCCCTTGGCGCATTGGCCCTGTTCGTCGGCCTGCCACAGGATAGCGAAGTCCAGGCGCAGGCCGCCTATCGCTATACCGGCGTCGCCTCTTGCGCCGGCTCAACCTGCCACGGCCGCAGCGAAGGCAACGGCGCGGTGGTGCGGCAGGACGAGATCGCCACCTGGCAGGCCCCCGGATCGGTCAGCGGCGCGCACAGCCGCGCCCATGCCGTGCTCTCCAGCTTCCGCGGCCAGCAGATCGCCCGCTCGCTGGGCTGGGACAGTGCCAACCGCGCCGAATGCACCGGCTGCCACGCCAGCACTGCGGGTGCGCAGGAAGCCGGCCCGCGCTTCCTGCAGAGCGACGGGGTGGGCTGCGAAAGCTGCCACGGCCCTGCCGCCAACTGGATCGCCACGCATTATGAAGTGGGTGCCAGCCACGCCGCCAACTTGGCCAATGGCATGGTGCCGCTGGACCAGCCGCAGACCCGCGCCCGCGTGTGCCTGGATTGCCATTACGGCAGCAGCAAGCAGGGCCAGTTCGTCACCCACGCGATGATGGCCGCCGGCCACCCGCGCGTGACCTTCGAGCTGGACCTGTTCAGCGCCTTCCAGCAGCATCACGATGTCGATGCCGATTACCGCCAGCGCAAGAATGCCCCCGGCCCGGTGCAACTGTGGGCCGTTGGCCAGGCCGAGGCCGTGGCCCGCGCCACCGACCTGTTCAGCCGCCCCAACCTGGCCTTCGACGGGATGTTCCCGCAGTTCTACTTCCTCGACTGCCATAGCTGCCACCGCCCGATCACCGACGGGGCCGACCGGCGGCTGACCTTCGAGGTCAATCCGGGCCGCCCGATCACCTTCGGCCAGCCGCCGTTCAATGACGAGAACATCATCATGCTCGACGCCGTGGCCCAGGCCCTGGCCCCGGCGCGCGCGGAAAGCTTCCGCGCCGCCAGCCGGCAGTTCCACGCCGCGATGAGCGAGGGGCGGGAGCCCGCGCAGCAGGCCGCCGTGGCCCTGCGCGCCGAAGCGGCCCGCCTGTCGGACACCATGGCCCAGCGCAGCTATGGCGCGGACGATGCCTTCCAGGTGATCGCCATCATCGGCAGCCGCACCACCAATACCCGCTTCACCGACTATGCGGGCAGCGCGCAGGCGGTGATGGCGGTGGACACGCTGCTTAACGGCCTCGTCACCGAAGGGCGCATCACCGTGGGCGCGGCAGCCAGCATCCGGGCCGATATCAACCGCGCCTACCAAGCCGTCAGCAGCCCGACCAGCTATGATCCGGACCGCTTCCGCGCGGCGCTGGGCGGTGCGGTGACCGCGATCGGGCGGCTGAAATAATGGCCGTGCGGGGGGCCCATCGCGGATCGACCGCCCTGGTCGCCAGCCTGGCGCTGGTGCTTGCCGGTTGCGGCGGAAGCAGCGGCGCGCCTACCCCCGTGCCCACCCCTACCCCCACGCCCACGCCCACCACTGGCGGCCTGTTCACTCCGCCCGCCCAGGAAGCCCTGACCACGGCGGAGGTGCAGCGGATCGTCGCCCAGGCCGCCGGCGAGGCCACGGCCCGCAACCTGCCAAGCTGGATCGTGGTCAGCGACCGGGTGGGCAACGTGCTGGCCGCCTTCCGCATGACCGGGGCACGCGACACCATGCGGGTTTCGGTCAGGACCATCGGCGGCAGTGCCGCTGCGGGGCAGGAGCTGGGGCTGCAGGGGGCCACGGTTCCCGCGGTGACAGGGGCCATCGCCAAGGCGCTGACAGGCGCCTACCTCTCCAGCAGCGGCAACGCCTTCACCACCCGCACCGCCAGCCAGATCGTGCAGCAGCACTTCCCGCCCGCACCCACCACGGTGGGGCTGGAAAGCGGCCCGCTGTTCGGGGTGCAGTTCAGCCAGCTTCCCTGTTCGGACCTGTCGCGCCGCTTCCTGCCCGGCGGTGGCCCGGCAGCGATGACCGGCCCCAAGCGCTCGCCGCTTGGCCTGGCGGCCGATCCCGGCGGCCTGCCGATCTACAAGAACGGCGTAGTGGTGGGCGGCATCGGCGTGATGGGCGATGGCGATTATGGCTTCGATCCAAACACGCTGGACGTGGACACCGATGCCGAGGAGCTGATCGCGCTGGCCGGTATCCAGGGCTTCATGCCGCCGGAGGACATCCGGGCGGAACGCATCTTCGTGGACGGCACGGCGCTGCGCTTTGCCGATGCCACCCCCGGCCAGCTTGGCACCTTGCAGACCAGTTTCGCCGCCGCCCCCGGCGCGCTGATGGCGGTGACCGGCTATACCGACGGCACGCTGCGCGCGGGCGTAGCCTATGGCACGGAAGGTTCGGGCTTCCGTGCTGCCACGGCGGCGGAATTCAGCAACCGCGATGCCTTTATCCTTACCGATGGCAGCGGCAACCCGCGCTATCCCATCCGCGGGGGAACCGATGCCGCCAGCGTCACCCAGCCGCTGACGGCGGCGGAAACGCGCGCGATCCTGGAGGAGGCCTTCGCCGTCCTCTCCCGCGCCCGCGCGCAGATCCGCCGCCCGCTCGACAGCCGGATGCAGGCAACGGTCAGCGTGGTCGATACCAATGGCGCGGTGCTGGGCATCGTCCGCAGTCCCGATGGCCCGGTATTCGGCACCGACGTCTCCTTGCAGAAGGCGCGCACGGCCACTTTCTTCTCCGGCCCCAATGCCGCCGGGCAACTGCTGGCGGTTGGCGGCGAAGTGGCGGGCTACGTCGCCCGGGTCCGCACCTTCCTGGGCAACCCGGCCGCGCTGACCGGCACCATCGCCTTTGCCGACAGGTCTGGCGGCAACCTGTCGCGCCCCTATTTCCCCGATGGCGAGGTGGCCATGCCGCCCGGCCCGTTCTCCACCCCCACCGCCGCACAGTGGAGTCCGTTTGCCGTGGGCCTGCAGACCGATCTGGTCGCGGGCAACATCGTGCAGCACGTGACCTATGTGGCCAGCGGCGGGGCCAGCGCCGATACCCCCGTGGGCTGCACCGGTGTGCCCGAGGCCGCGCCAGGCCAGAAGCGGCTGGCCAACGGCATCCAGATCTTCCCCGGTTCGGTGCCGATCTATCGCGGCAACGTGCTGGTGGGCGGCATCGGCGTTTCGGGTGACGGCATCGACCAGGATGACATGGTCAGCTTCCTGGGCCTCAACAACGCGGGCATCCGCCTGGGCACGATCAGGAATGCCGATCCGGCAATCCGCGCCGATACCGTGGTGGTCCAGCTTGGCGGGGGCCGCGAAGCGCGGCTGCGCTATGTCAGTTGCCCCTTCGCACCGTTCCTCGACACCGCGCAACAGAACGTGTGCCAGGGCCTGTGATCCTCAGCCTCGCCTTGCTGCCCCTGATGGCCCAGGCCCCGGCGGACGCGCCACCTCCCGAAGCCGTACCCGAAACGCACGAAGAAGCGGCACCCGCCGAGCAGCAATCCGGCCCGCGCATGGCCCCGGCCCCCACTGGCGGCCTCGGCACGCAAGGCCCGCCCCCGCCCGAACCGGTCGACAACGGCGTGATCGAAGGCCGCACCCGTCCCGGCTATGTCGCCCCGCTGCCCCCGCCGGTTACGCAGACCAACGAGGGGGCGGTGCGCGCGCCCCCGCCGCAGGCCTTCCCGGCAGACCAGGTGCCGATCCCCGATCGCTGGCGGCTGATCGAGAACCTCGGCCTCGTCACCGAGGACTGGGCCGATCCCTATCACCAGAACACCTATAAGGGTGACCGGCCGATCTGCACCAACGCGCCGGAGGAGCGCGAATATCGCGAAGCCCAGCGCGAGGCGGCGGCAGCGGCGGGAACCCCCGCGCCCTATGGTTCGTCCCGCTGCCTCACGCCAGGCTGGCTGGGGCTTGAGCCGGGCCACTGGTTTTTCGTGGCCAATGCCATTTCCGATACCGTGGTGGAGCCGCGCACCTTCCCCATTCCGGTAGGCGTGCAGACCACCGCCGATCCGCAGCGGCTGGACGTGTTCGGGCGGCCGATCTCCACCGTGTTCAGCCAGACCTTCATTGCCGGCTTCGCGCTGCTGAAAGGCTCCACCGCCTATGCCCCGCCGGCGATCGAATACCGCCTGACGCTGGCCTACAACGTCAACTATGTGGATGTGCCGGAGCGGCGCGTGCTGCACGTGGAGCCCAGCAAGGCGACCCACCGGCTGGATCATTTCCTGGGCGTGCAGGAAGCCTTCGTGGATTACCACCTGCACCACTACGATACCTCGCGCTTCGATTTCATCTCGATCCGCGCGGGCATCCAGCCGTTCCAGGCCGATTTCCGCGGCTTCCTGTTCAACGACAGCGAATTGGGCATCCGCCTGTTCGGCAACCGGGACAACAACCGCTTCCAGTTCAACCTGGCAGCCTTCTGGCGGCTGGAGAAGGATACCAACAGCGGTCTCAATTCCATCGTCCAGCGCCCGCGCGATGATTTCGTGCTGTTCGCCAACGTCTACCGGCAGGATTTCATCATCCCGGCGCTGACCAGCCAGGTGACGGTGGCCTACAACCGCAACCGCGAGGGCGACAACGTCGAGATCGACGATAACGGCTTCCCCGTGCGCCCGGGCCTGCTGGGATCCTTGCGCGGCCGCGATTACGACGTGGTCTACCTGGGCTATAACGCCGACGGGCACATCGGCCGGGTCAACCTCACCGCCAGCTTCTACCAGGCACTGGGCAAGGACCGGAACAGCTTCTTCACCGACCGGCCGGCCACCATCAACGCCCAGTTCGCCGCCGCCGAGGCCGGTTTTGACCGTGACTGGATGCGCTTCCGCCTGTCCGCCGTCTATGCCAGCGGCGATGGCGACCCGTTCGACAACACCGAAGGCGGGTATGACGCGATCTTCGAGAACCCCGTCTTTGCCGGGGCCGACACCAGCTACTGGATCCGCCAGACCATTCCCTTTGCCGGCGGCGGGCGGGCGATCAGCCTGAACGGGCGCAACGGCATCCTCAATTCGCTGCGCAGTTCCAAGGAACAGGGGCAGAGCAACTTCAACAACCCCGGCCTGATGCTGCTGGGCCTGGGCGCGGACTTCGACCTTTCGCCCGAGGTGCGCCTGTCGGCCAACGCCAACCACCTGTGGTTCGAGAACACCACATCGCTGGAAACGCTGCGGGTGGAAGGCACGATCCCGCGCGATATCGGCTTCGACCTGTCGACCGCCGCCGTGTGGCGGCCCAACGCCAACCAGAACATCGTCGCCCGCCTTTCCGCCGCCACCCTGCTGGCCGGGCGCGGTTTCCGTGACCTGTTCGCCTCCCTCAACCAGACCCGCACCTATGTCTCGGTGCTGGCCAACGTGACGCTGAGCTACTGATGGCCGCGACCCGCTTCTCCTACCGGCACCTTGCCTTGGCCCTCAGCCTGCTGCTGGCCGCCCTTGCCCTGCTGGTGGCGCAAGGCACCCGCGCGGCGGGGGGCGAAGAAACGCCGGTATTGCGCGACTATACGCTGGTGCGTGGTGGCCCTGCGCCGCAGAACCAGTCGATCGCGCAGATGGAGGAAAAGAGCGCGGGCTGCTATTCCTGCCATGTCCAGACTGACCAGCCGACCATGCACGCCACCGAGGCCGTGCGGCTGGGCTGCGTGGATTGCCACGGCGGCAATGCCAGCGTGCGGGGCAATCCGGAGCTGGACTTTGACCACCCGGAATACGTCGCCGCGCGAAATGCCGCCCACGTGCTGCCCACCCTGCCGGAGTCCTGGCACTTCCCCAGCAGTGCCAACCCGGAACGCAGCTATACCCTGCTCAACCGCGAGAGCCCGGAATTCGTCCGCTTCGTCAATCCCAGCGACTACCGCGTGGTGCGCGAGGCCTGCGGGGCCTGCCACATGCCGCAGATCGAGGCGGCAGAGCGCAGCCTGATGGCCACCGGCGCCATGCTGTGGGGTGGGGCGGCCTACAACAACGGCATCCTGCCGTTCAAAAGCTATGTGACGGGGGAGGCTTACACCCGCACCGGCGAGGCGGCGCTGATCCAGTCGCCGGGTTCCCCTCCGGGCACGGTGACGCCGGAACAGGCGGCGCGCGGGGCGCTGGGTGCGCTCTATCCGCTGCCTACCTGGCACGTGGTGCCCCCGGCCGACGTGTTCCGCGTGTTCGAGCGCGGCGGGCGCACCATCGGCAGCCAGTTCCCTGAAATCGGCCTGCCCAGCCCCAGCGGCCAGATCCAGCGGCTGGAGGAGCCGGGCCGCCCGGACATCCGCCAGTCCAACCGCGGCCCCGGCACCGGCCTGCGCGCCGCGATCCCGGTGTTGAACATCCACAAGACGCGCCTGAACGATCCCTTCACCTGGTTCATGGGCACCAATGACCAGCAGGGCGACTATCGCCATTCGGGCTGCGCGGCCTGCCACGTGGTCTATGCCAATGACCGCGAGCCGCGCCATTCGCTGACCTATGCCCAGTACGGGCGGGACGGGCAGACCATCACCGTCGATCCCACGATCAACCGCCAGATGCGTGAAGAGCATGGCGAGGATGCGGGCCACGGCGGCGGCCACGGCGCGCTGATCCCCCCGTCACACAGCGCCGGCCACGGCACCGAGGAACACGGTGCCGCCACCCACTCCGCACCGGCCGAAGACCGCGAGCGGGGGCACCCCCTGCAGCACACCTTCACCCGCGCCATCCCCACCAGCCAGTGCATGAACTGCCACATGCACCAGCCGAACATCTTCCTGAACACCTACCTCGGCTACATCATGTGGGACTACGAGAGCGACGCGCCCTTCATGTGGCCCGGGCCGGAAAACCGCACCCCGCGCCCGCCGGGCATCAGCGACGAGGACTATGCCCGCCGCTACCTGATGCAGCGCTATCCCACGGCGGACGAAGTGCGCGCGATCAACGACCGCAACCCTGAGGCCGCCGCCGCGCGCGGGCTGTGGGGCGACCACGATTTCATGCGCAACGTCTATGACCTGAACCGCAACCTGCGCGACACCCAGTTTGCCGACTATCACGGCCACGGCTGGAACTTCCGCGCCATCTTCCGGCGCGACCGCGAGGGCAACCTGCTCAACGAGGAAGGCGGCATCGTCAGCCCGGACGACCCGGAGAAATACCGCCGACGGGACGAGCCGGAATTCGTCCCCGTGGGCACCAACCCCGGCAACAGCGTCCACCTGATGGACATCCACGCCGAAAAGGGCCTGCAATGCGCCGATTGCCACTTCGCGCAGGACAGCCACGGCAACGGCCTGATTTATGGCGAGGTGGCCAACGCCATCGAGATCGGGTGCAAGGACTGCCACGGCACGGCCGACGCCTATCCCACCCTGCGCACCAGCGGCCCCGCCGCCCCGCCAGAGGGGACCGACCTTTCCCTGCTGCGCAACCCCGATGGCAAGCGCCGGTTCGAATGGACATACGATTCCAGCGGCCGCCGCACACTGATCCAGCGCTCCATCGTCGACCCCAACCTGGAATGGGAAGTTCGGCTGGTGCGCGACAGCGTGGATCCGGAGAACCCGCACTTCAACGCCCGCGCCGCCCGCTCCAAGCTGATGAGCCGCGACGGGGCGGAAACCGGCCGCTTCGAATTCGGCCTGGGCATTCCGGAAGAGAACCGCGCCCACGGCGACCAGGAAATGGCCTGCTTCACCTGCCACCTGTCGTGGACCACCTCTTGCGGCGGCTGCCACCTGCCGATCGAGGCCAACTGGCGCACCACCGAACACCACTTCGACGGGGAAACCACCCGCAACTTCGCCACCTACAACCCGCAAGTTGCGCGCGACGACATGTTCCAGCTTGGCCGCCACCAGACCACCAAGGGCAACCAGGTGGCCCCGGTGCGCTCAAGCTCGGCGCTGGTGCTCAGCTCCACCAACATCAACCGCGAGCGGATCTATATCCAGCAGCCGCCGATCAGCGCGGTGGGCTTCTCCAGCCAGGCCTTTGCCCCGCACTTCCCGCACACGGTGCGCACCACCGAGACGAAGCAGTGCACCGATTGCCACCTGAGCCAGGCAGAAGACAACAATGCGATCATGGCGCAACTGCTGCTGCTGGGCACCAACTACGTCAACTTCCTGGGGCTTAACGCCTGGACTGGGCTTGAGGGCGGCTTCCAGGCCACCCGCGTGACCGAATGGGACGAGCCGCAGGCGGTGATCGGCAGCTACCTGCAACGCTATGCCTACCCGGACTACTACCGGCTGCACGTGGAGCAGAACGGGCGCGAGCTGAAGAACTGGACGCGCGGGGAAACCTTCACGCAAGGCCTGTCGGGCGAACCAAACCACCAGGAACAGTTCCGCAACGTGACCGAAGGCACCCGCGATGCCGTGCGCTGCCTGCAGATGCGCGGCGAATACATGTTCGTGGCCGAAGGGCGCGGGGGTTTCCGCGTCTATGATATTGCCAGCATCGCCAACAAGGGCATCTCGGAGCCGATCCAGACCCAGCCGTTCGGCCCGCTCACCGGCAGCACCCGCGTGGCCACGCGCAATGCCACCTGCATGGCGATCGGCACCAACCAGGCCATCGCCCCCACCCGCAACACCGAACAGATGCGCGCAATGAACCAGGAGCAGCCGTTCCTGCCGATCTATTCCTACGCCGTGATCACCGATGCGGTGGAGGGGCTGGTGCTGGTCAACGTCGACACCTTTGCTGATGGCGAGCTGCGCAACAACGACCTCAGCCGCCTGCAACTGGCCAATGGGCGCGATGCCTTCAACCCCGACGGGGTGCTCACCGGGGCGCGGCACATCACGCTGGGCGGGTCGATGGCCTATATCACCGCCGATGCCGGGCTGGTGACGGTGGACCTGGCCGATCCCGCGAATCCCCGCGTGACCAGCGTAGTGCCCATGCGCAATGCGCGGGCCTCTGCCCTCCAGTTCCGCTACCTGTGGGTGACCGATGCCGACGGGCTGAAGCTGTTCGACGTGACCAACATGCGCCAGCCCGTCGCCAAGCCCGAAGGCACCGTGCGGCTGGCCGATGCGCGCCGCGTCTACCTCGCCCGCACCTATGCCTATGTGGCCGCCAAGGCCGAGGGGCTGGTGATCGTCAACATCACGCGGCCCCTGACCCCCACGATCTACCGCCGTGAGACCTTCGGCGGGCAGATGAATGACGTGGAGGACGTGGTGGTGGCCAGCACCAACGCCAGCCTGTTCGCTTACGTCGCTGATGGCCGCAACGGGATGAAGGTGGTGCAGCTGACCAGCCCGGAAAGCCAGCCCAACTTCTACGGCTTCAGCCCCGCGCCATGCCCGAACTGATCGCTTGGGCGCGCACCCCGTCACCCGCCCTGGCGATGTCCAAGGGCCTCGACCGCGACCGTGCGGTGGACGAAACCGGCGGCCAGATCGCCGTGTTCGGCCGCCTGGGCAGCCGCCCCTTCACCCGCGAGGAAATGGAAAACCTGTTCCTCACCCGCGCCGGCGTGCCGTGGCGGGTGACCGACGAGGTAGATATGAGCGTGTGGGTGCCGGGTGCGGGGCCGAGGTTGGTGCGGTGAGTTCCGATTCCAACCAACGGTTTACTCGGATGTTATAATTCGCCGGTCAATCTCTTCCGATCATCGAAAGCCGCAATTTGCTCTTCCGATACTTCCAGCACAATTTCGGCCATCCGCTTTGCCGATGAGTATCTTTGCGGATGCTCTATCCATTCCCCTTCGAACCACCAAGGCGAAAGATTTTTCCCAACGATGCGGAACGCAACAAAATACACGTTCCATACAGACTGTCGCTCTATGTGACCTGAATTTATCAAAATACAGACAAAGTTCAAAAATTCGATACAATCTCTTATTTGATCTCTCTCTGCCCTTTCAGTCTTTTCCACGAAATCAAGGTAGCTTTTGCATTTCAAACGAGAGATTATCTCGATGGAATCTGCATATTTGCATTCCCGTGCTAACTCCCGAAAGCTTATAAGCGCCTGCAGTTGGGCACTCTCTTTACTTGATTGAGCTTGGGTTTGAAGGCTTCTAGCAGCAATCTGGGTTTGCCAAAACGCAAGCATTAGCGCCAGAACCGCTACAGCAATTGAAGAGAGGGATACTAGTGTGTCGCTCATCTGAACCTTCGGTCTATTTTTCTCGAAACTGAAGCTCGTAAATCCTCAAGAACTCGAAATTGCTTTCAAATCGAAGGCCTTCTTTATTTTTCGGTTAGGTCAACCCACCCGCTCCCGCTCCATCTCGCGGATCATCGGTTGCAGGTGCGGGCCGTAATAGGCGATCACATCCCAGTCGCAGACCTTTTCGTAGTGGGTGGCCACGCGCTGGCCGTCCCAGTGGTGCAGGGCATAGGTCGGCGGTTCGGTAGTGATCAGGGGGCGGCTGTCGGGCAGTTCGCCGGAGATCGGCCGCAAGTCCAGCGAGACGAGCGGGGCCACCGCCGGGGTCACGTTCAACGGAATACCGCAGAAGCTGGTGGCCAACGGGCGGTGTAGGTGGCCGCAGTGGATCGCCTGCACCTGGTCCATGCCATCGAACGCGGCTTCGAGGTTCCTGATCCACGCTTCACCCGGTGCGGGGTCCATCCAGCCGATGCCGCTAACCACCGGCGGGTGATGCATGAACACCAGCGTTGGGGTCTCGCGGTTGGCTTCCAGCACCCCGCGCAGCCAGTCGCGCCGCCGCGTGCAGAAGGCCCCGCCGTGGCGGCCTTCCTCCAGCGTATCGAGCAGCACCACCAGCAGGCCGTCCTGCTCGAAGGCGCACTGCACGAAGCCGTCATTGGTCGCGGTATCGGGAAAGGCGGCCAGCAGCCCTGCGCGGCTGTCATGGTTGCCCACCATCATCATCACCGGGAAGGGCAGGCCTTCCAGCAGCGCGGCGGTCCTGGCGAAGCTTTCGGCATCGCCGCGATCGGTGATGTCGCCGGTGCAGACCAGCAGGTCGGGCACGTTGGGCTGGCTTACCAGCCGGTCGAGCGTGGCGCGGAAGCGGGTGCGGTTCAATTCCTCCGGCTTCGCATCGGGTTCGAAGCCGATGTGGATGTCGGTCAACTGGGCAATGATCATCGCGCCGCTTCCCCCGCCCCTTCCCGCCGCTGCCGCCGTTCGGCAGCGATCGTCCGCGCGTGGTCTTCTCCCACGCGGCGCGGGGCGGCGGAACCCCCGCTGGCGGGGGGATGGAACGAGTGGCACATGGCGCAGGTGCTGGGCACTTCGGCGCTGCGGTCCCCCTCGCCCATGTGGCAGTCGCGGCAGGATGCCAGATCGGGGATCAGCAGGTCGCTCGCCGCGTCGGACGTTTCCGCCGCGTGGCAACTGGTGCAGTCTTCCTGCTCGTGCGCCTTGTGATCGAACCAGCCGTGGTTGAAATAGCGGTCGATCTGCGTCACCGGCATCACCGCCAGCGGCCCGTCGGACGGGTTTCCGCGCAGGTGGCAATCGCCGCACAGGCCATCGGTGTTGAGGGCCGAGGCGCGCAGAGACGTGGGCGAGACGGCGCTGAAATTGCTGTAGTAGAGGCCGCCTTCGCCAAATTCGCCCGGGCGGCGGCGGTTGCTGACGATGGGGCGGCGGCCCACCCGGTCCAGTGCTCGCAGGTCTGCCTCGGCCTGGTCAAGATCGCCGTGGCTCAGCGTGCGGAAGGTGCTGCCCACCTTGTCATAGACAAGGCTGTGGCAGGCCTCGCAATCGTCCTCCATGTCCACCGGCAGGAAGCCCACGCCGTCGGCCGTTTCCTGATGGCAATCGACGCATTCCAGCACCCCGCCATAGCCGGCGCGCGCGCCCAGCCGGCGGGCCATCTGCGTCACCCCGCCGCGCGCATCCAGGTGCATGTCATGCGGGAACTTGAGGCCGGGGAACGAGCGCGGGTTGACGCTTTGCGACACGCGCTGCGGCTGCGTCACCCCGTCACGCGGCAGGGCGGCCACCTGGAATTCCGGGTGCATGGTGCCGAAATCGCGCGCGTTGCCCAGCGCCGTATCGGTCAGCCGCGCATCCAGCGTGCCGTGGCAATCGGCGCAGAAGCGCTGGCGGGTGGGTTCCATCCGGCCGGCGCCCTCATGCTCGGTATGGCAATCACTGCACGCGCCGGGGCCGGGCTTGCCGAAGGCGTGGGCCACGTTCCACAGCAGGGCATCGGTGCCGGTGAATTCGGGCATCCCGCGTGTCAGCCGCGGAGCCTCGGCATGGTCGCCGATGTCCTCGTGGCAGGTCAGGCACGTCTGGTCCTGCACCGGCTGGAAGGGTTCGACGTGGCAGGCCTCGCACTGGTTCTCCAGCGCGTGGTGCGCGGTGGAAAGCGCGCCGGATGACCAGCTCGCATCCATCAGCACAGCGCCGGGCCGGTCGATATCCGGTTCCACATCGGGCTTGGTCAGGCTGGACCACACGGGCACGGCCAGGAAGGCCAGCAGCACCACGGCAAGCCCGATCCAGGCCATCGCCCGCTTGCCCGGCATGGCGGCGGCCAGGCCGAACTGGCGCAGCCGGTCCTTCCCCTCGCCCTCATCGTCGGCAACCTGGCGAATGGTGATGACCGTGCGCGGACCTGCATCGCCCGCTTCCTGCGAGAAGGCCAGGCGATAGGAGCCCAGCCCCACCTCGCCGCCGCGCACCGGGTCCACGCTCGCCTGCATCTCGGCGCGCCCGTCCAGCGTGAAACCCAGCGTGCCCAGTGCCTTCACGGTAATGAGGTTGCTGCCCGGCGTGGCGCTGATTGCCACGTGGTTTTGCTCCACCGCCAGGTCGGGCAGGTGGATGGCATTGGCGGCATCGCGCCCCACGCCAAGGCTGGCCGCGCTGACCAGCCGGTCGCGCACTATCTCGCGGCCTGCGGCGGTGAAATCGATGGTGCGGATCAGGAAGTCCATCAGTGTCGCCTCCCTCACCAGTAGTAGAACACGCTGACGACGTGCGCCGTCAGCGCCCCCAGCAGGGCAATGGTCAAGGGCACGTGGACGAACAACCACACCTCCAGCATGGCGCGCAGGCGCAGGTGCTGGCGGATCTGTTCAAGCTGCGCGCGCCGCTTGGCCAGCAACGAGAGCACGCGCTGTTCCGCCGGGGTATCGGCCAGGCCCACCAGTCCGTCGATCGCGGCGCTGGTGCGGCAGTGGCGCAGGCGGCCGGTGAGGCGCATGGCCAGGCCCCCGGCGAAGGGATCCTGCTCCAGCGCGGCGATCACCAGGTCGCTCTCCTGCCGCCCCAGCGGCTGGGCCGCGGCCTCAAGCTGCCGGTCCAGCGCATCGAGCGCGTCCAGCATCTGCGCCTTGGTCATCTCGCGCCGGTTGTTGCTGAGGCGGGCGGGCAGCACGGCATAGACGACGATGCCATAGACGCCCGAGGCGATCACCAGCATCATCAGCGTATAGGCCAGCGTGTGCACGTTCCAGCCGAACTGGAACCCGGTGTGCAACGTGGCGATCACGATCAGCGACAGGCCCAGGTACACATGGGCGCTGGTCCAGGCCTTCAGCGACCAGACCCCCGGGTTCATCCGCCGCTTGCGAATGCCGAGGAGGGACAGCCACACGATCAGCCCCGCGCCGATCGTGCCCAGGGTATAGCCGTACCAGGTGCCGCCGTTAGGGCGCGGCTCCACATCGATGAAGGCATAGGCGACGATGGCGGCAAGCGACAGCACCGTCGCCACCTTCAGCCAGCGCATGCGCTTGTGGATCAGGAAGCCTTCATGATCGCTCTCGCGCGTCCGGCGGCGGGGAGTGGATGCGGCGCTAGCCATCAGTCCAGCCCTCCTTCACCGGTCACGGTCAGGAACTTCTCCGGTGCCACGCGGATCGCTGCGCCGGTGGGGCAGGCGCGCACGCAGGCGGGGCCGCCGTCTATCCCTGAACACATGTCGCACTTGACCGCCTGCTTGGCGGTGCTGAGGCCCTGCGCCTCGGCCTTCTTCTTGCGCCATGAATAGCTCGCCTCGCCCGGCCCCGGCCCCTTGCCAAACAACAGCCAGGTGAGCAGGCCCGGCTTTTCGGGCGGCTTGGCGTCCATGCGGATCACGCCATAGGGGCAGTTGCGCTGGCAGTTGCCGCAGCCGATGCAGGTGTTGTCGATGAACACCTCGCCATCGGGGCCGCGCTTGATGGCGTTGGGCGGGCAATCGGCCATGCAGTGCGGATGCTCGCAATGACGGCAACTGGTGGGCACGTGCAGGTGGGCAAAGGTCTTGCCCGCTTCCCGGTTGAGGCGGGACAGGCCTTCGTGGCTGTCGGCGCAGGCCTTTTCGCAGTTGTCGCAACCCACGCACAGCGTCTCGTCGATCAGCAGCGCATCGGTCGCCTCGCCGATGCCGTTGTCGATCAGGAACTGGGCAGTTTGCGAATACATGTCCGCCGCCGAACCGAAGGTGGCTTTCCGCTCCTCGACAAAGGCGTTGATCCGGCGGCGGCCTTCCATGTCGGCCAGAGCGCGCTGGCGCACGGCAGGCTTGGCATCGAGCAGGGCGTTGAACAGCTCGCCGGGGAACTTCACCACCTCGCTCTTGATCGCCGCCTTGACCGTGGCCGTGCGGGCCGATCCGTCGATCACCGCCATTTCGCCGAAATAGCTGCCGGCGGGCAGGTAGCTGAGAAACACCGGCTTGCCGCCAATGTCCTTTTCCACAACCATCGATCCGCGACGGATGATGTAGATGTCCTTGTCATCCGCGCCTTCGGTGACGACTACCGTGCCGGCGGGCTTTTCCTGCACTTCGGCGGCGTCCACCAGCGGGGCAACATCCTCGCGCGTCAGGCCCGAACCGAACATCTGCAACAGTTGCCGCTCGATCGAGATACGCTCGATCGCCCGCTTGGCCGCCGGCACCTGCGATTGCAGCTTGAGCGCGGCGAGGCGCGAGATTTCCACCACGATGGTGTCTTCCGCCGCGCGGACGGTCGCGCCGCGGCGGCGGCCGGAAATCAGGCCGACCTCGCCGAAGATCGAACCCGCCTCGATCGGCACCGTGATCGACGGATCGGCCGGATTGACCTCGACCGCCACCGAGCCGCTGGCGATGCCGAACAGCGATGATCCGGGCGCGTCACGCTCGAAGATCACCTCGCCCGCACGGTAGAACCGCGCCTCCGAATCGAGCATGAACTCGCGCATCTGCAGGCCGTTCATGCCGTTCAGGATCGACACCCTGGTGCGCAGGAATTCCAGCCATTCGTCGGTGCTGCGGTTGCCCGGCAGGTTCCTGAACTTCTCGGCGATGATCGGCTCGTCGGCGGGCTTGAGCGAGGTGTTGCCGTTGATGAACTCGACGACGTCATAGCCCTGGTTCATGCAGTGCTTGATCAGCGGATAGCCCGCCAGCGCACCGATCACGAAAATGCCCGGCGCGGTCGATTCGAACACCGGTGACAGCCTGGGGTAGGCGCTGCGGTCCTCGCTGGAGAATTCGATGCCGCATTCCTCGACGAAGGCGCGCGGCGGGGCCGAGCCGATGCGGGCGATGATCCGGTCACATGGAATCCGCAGCTCACCATCGCGGGTGGTCAGCGTGATCCAGCCGGGTTCGATTGACTTCGTCTCGCTCCCGGTCCGCACGGTCAGCTTGCCCGCCTCGTGATCGGCCATCAGCGCGCTAACGTTGGCGGCCTTGGCGGTCGGGAATTCGTTGCCGCGGTTGAGGATCGACACGGTGTTGCGCTGCGCCGGGTCCTCGGCCAGGCCGCGGGCGTTCTCGATCCCGGCGTCGCCGGTGCCGACGATGACGATGTGCTCGTCGACATACTCGGCCGGATCGTCGAGCTGGTACTGCACGTGCGGCAGGTCCGCACCCGGACAACGCATCAGGTTGGGATTGCCCTGGGTGCCGATGGCGAGGACGACATTGTCGGCAATCACCGTCTCGCCGTTGCTGAGTTCGATCGCATAGGGCGGAGCGTGGCGCTGCACTTCCTTGACCGACTTCGTGCCATCGCGCGCGCGGGTGACGATCTGCTGCACGCTGCCGGGAATCGGATCGCCGGTGCCGCGGATCGCCTTGACCTCGGCATTGTACTTCACGTTGACCTTGTGCGCGGCCACCTGTTCATCCCAGGTGCCCAGGATCGCCTCGCGCTTGCCGGCATCGAAATCGAGGTCCGAGCGCAGGACAAGGTTGGATGGCGTGGCCATCACGTGCTTGCCCTTCTGGTACTTGTAGATGGTGTCCGACAGGTGGTCGGTCTTCTCGATGAGCATGTGGCTCAACCCCAGCTCCGCCGCGTGGGCAGCCGCGCTGAGGCCCGCGGGGCCGGAGCCCACGATCGCAACCTTCACCCGCCCCGGATTCGAAGCCATCACCGTCCCCCCAGACGATTCGTTATGCCGCAAACCCTGGCCGTTGAAAACCGCTGGCGACGCGGCCTATCATATGGCCGCAAGCGAGGGGGCGACATTGGACGAAAGCGACGCGGCAGCCCGCACGGGCAAACCGGCCGGAGACTGGAAGAAGGGTGCAGCCCTCGCGCTGGTGGCCGTGGTGGCGCTGGCCGGGGCGGCCGTGTGGCGGTTGGCCGACGGGAACCTGGCCAGCCTGTTCGCCTCGGCGGAGGAGCCGGTGGCCAGCACCGGCGATGCGGAGCTGGATTCGCTGCTGGCGGCCACTCAAGCCTCGCCCGACAGTGCCGAAGCCTGGCAGCGGCTGGCCTTTGCCTATTTCGCCCGCAACCTGTTTGCCCAGGCTGCCGAGGCCTATGACAAGGCCGCCAGCATCGCGCCCGAAAGCGCGGTCCTGTGGTCATCGCTGGGCGAGGCGCGGGTGATGGCGAGCGAGAGCGACCCCATGCCCGCCCCCGCCCTCGCCGCCTTCCGCCGCGCGCTGGAACTGGACGCCAAGGACCCGCGCGCCCGCTATTTCATGGCCGTGAACAAGGATCTGGGAGGCGACCACGAGGGGGCGATTGCCGACTGGCTGGCCCTGCTGGCCGATACCCCGCCCGGTGCCCCGTGGGAAACCGACCTGGTGCGCACGATCCAGCAGGTGGGCCAGCGCGAGGGCACGGACCTGCAACCGCGCATCGATACCGCGCTGGCCGCCCGCGCCGACCTTCCCCAGGGCCCCGCCGCGCTTCCCGGCGCCCCGCCTGCCATGGCCGGCATTCCCGGCCCCACGCAGGAACAGTTGGCCGCCGCTTCCTCAATCCCGCCCAGCCAGCAGCAGGACATGGCCGAAGCCATGGTCGCCCGCCTGGCCACGCGGCTGGAAAGCAACCCGCAGAACGTGGATGGCTGGATCATGCTGATGCGCAGCTATCGCCAGCTTGGCCGGGACGAGCAGGCCCGCAGTGCCTATGCCCGCGCCTTGCAGGCCAACCCCGGCGCGGCGGAGCAGCTGCGCGCCGCGGCGGAGACGCTGGGCCTGCAATAACAGGCGGATAGCAGAATTTCGTCGCATTGTCGTTGCCCGCGCATGGCGGGCGCGCCATAAGCGGATTTACGGGGATCGCACACATCGCATCTGCGCCAACGGGCGGGAGACCGGCATCACAGGCCGGCACCGCAATCGTCAAGGCGTGGGGCACCGGCCAAGGGGGAAGGGCGGGTTTTGCTGAGCTTGGTTCACGATTCAGGACATTTGCGCCCCGTCGGCAGGGCATCGGGCACCCGTGTGCTGGCGAGCATGCTGGCGCTTGCCGCCGGCCTTGGCAGTTCCGCCGCTCTGGCGCAGCAATTGCCGCCCGGCGCCGTCACTCCGCCCACCCGCAGCGAACTGCTGCCCCCCGAAGTGCGCCAGGACGAGCGCCGCACCACCATCAGCGTCGATGGCGGGCTGGAGCGCGGCCCCTGCGCGCTGGACGATCCGGCGATGGCGGAGATCCGCGTCACCCTAAGCTCGGTCCGCTTCACGGGAGCCGAGGCCGCGCCCGGTGTGGACCTGGACGAAGCCGCCCGGCCCTACCTTGGCCGCGAACTGCCGCTGTCCGTGCTGTGCGACATCCGCGCCCGCGCCAGCGAGGCCCTGGCCGATGCCGGCTACCTGGCGGCGGTGGAAATCCCCGAGCAGCGGCTGGATGGCGGCGCGGCGGAACTGCGCGTGATTGTGGGCCGCCTGGTGGCGGTGCGCGTGCGCGGCGAACCGGGCGGCAGCATGGGCGTGCTGGAGCGCTACCTGCAGCACCTGGTCGACCAGCCGGTGTTCAACGTCAACGAGGCCGAGCGCTACCTGCTGCTGGCCGACGACATTCCCGGCATGGACGTGCGCCTGTCGCTGCGCGCTGCGGCCAATGGCCAGCCGGGTGACCTGATCGGCGAGATCGCCGTGGTGGCGCAATCGGCGCAGGTCAGCTTCAACCTGCAAAACATGGGCAGCCGTGAACTGGGCCGCTTCGGCGGCACCTTGGGCGCACAGGTCTATGGCCTGACCGGGCTGGGCGATGTCACCAGCATTTCGCTGTTCTCCTCGCACGACTTTGCCGAGCAGCAGACCGTGCAGGTGGCGCACGATTTCCTGGCTGGCGGCGATGGCCTGAAGCTGGGCGGGCAGCTTACGCTGGGCTGGGCCCATCCTACTCTGGGCATTGCCGGGTTCGACGTGCGCTCCGAAACGCTGTTCGGCAGCGTGCGCGCCGCCTGGCCGCTGGTCCGCACGCAGGCGCAGGCCGTGGTGCTCAGCACCGGTCTGGACATAGTCGACCAGGATGTGCGGGCCAACCGCTTCCTGCTCTCGCGCGACCGGGTGCGGGTGGCCTGGCTGCGGATGGACGGCAGCCAGACCGACAGTGCCTCGCTGGCCCGGCAGAACGGCTATACGCCCTATGAGCCGCGCCTGCGGCTGGCCTATGGCATGGAACTGCGCCGCGGCCTGTCGATCCTGGGCGCCAACCCCGATTGCCGCGCCGCGCTGCTGGCCTGCACCGCCAGCAAGAAACTTCCCAGCCGGATCGAGCAGGATCCCACCGCCACCCTGCTGCGGCTGGACCTGGCGGCGGAATTCCGCCCCGTGCCAGCCTTCACCGTGGCCGTGCGCGTCGCCGCGCAGGGGGCCAGCAATGCCCTGCCCGCCTTCGAGGAAATGACCGGCGGCAACTATTCCACCGGGCGCGGTTACGATCCCGGCGCGATCACGGGCGACCGGGGGGTCTCGGGCTCGCTGGAGTTCCGCCTGGGCTCGCTGATCCCGCGCGGGGCCGATGCCTATGCGGTGCAGCCGTTCGCCTTCGTCGATGCGGCGCGCCTCAATGATCGCGATCCCAGCCAGCGCGGATTGAACCCGGACAAGTTGGTTTCGGTCGGCGGCGGCGTGCGCTTTGCCTGGGCCCGCGGCATGCAGGGAGAAGTGGCCATGGCCGTGCCGCTGCACCGCACCGACAACCAGGTGCTGGGCGGCCGTCCGCACGGCGATGCCCGCCTGCTGTTCTCGATCACCAGCCGCCTGTTGCCCTGGGGCTTCTGATGTACCGGAGTTTGTAAAGCGATGTCCGCCACCCGCAACGCCAAGTTGATGCTGCTGTCCACCTGCGGCAGTGCGGCCCTGGCCCTGGGCACGCTGGTCCTGCCCAAGGCCGCCACGGCCCAGGCGATCCAGGCCACGCCCACGATCGTCCAGGGCACGGTGACGATCAACGGCACGGTCCCCAACCAGCACACCATCACCGTTACCGGCACCGATGCGGTGATCGACTGGCAGCCGCAGGAAATCTCCGGCACGGCGCTCACCTACCTGCCCAGCACCGGCACAGCCACGTTCCAGGGCACCCCGGGGGCAGCCACCTTTGCCGTGATCAACCGCGTGCTGCCATCCAGCAACAATGAACTGGTGCGGATCGAAGGCACGGTCAATTCGCGCGTGCAGCCGGTGGTGGGCGGGCCGATCACGCCCGGCGGGCACGTGATGTTCTATTCGCCCACGGGCATCCTGGTGGGCAACACCGCCGTGTTCGACGTGGGCAGCCTGGTGCTGACCACGCTGGCCCCGGATATCAGCCAGTTCGGGGCCTTCGCCACCAGCGGCGGCCCGCTGGCGCTGGACAATACCAGCCCTGTTCCCACCGCCATTTTCATCAGCAACGGGGCAGAGATCACCGCTTCGGCCGAGGGCAGCTATGTGGTGATGGCGGCCCCCTCGATTGATCAGGGCGGCCTGGTGGATGTGAACGGCAGCGTGGTCTACGCGCTGGGTGACGAGATGACCCTCAGTCATTCCAGCGGCCTGTTCGACATCACCATTACCACCGGCGCGCAGGCCGGGGGTCTGTTCCACAGTGGCACCACCACCGGTGCGGCCAGCACCGGCGGAACGGACCATCACGTGATCTATGCCGTGGGCCGGGGATTCGATCCCGACAACCGCATGGACCTAGTGTTCCAGGGCGACCTGGGCTTTGCCCCCGCGGTCAGCGCCTCGATCGAGAACGGCGTGGTGGTGCTCGCCGCCAACTACGACGTCATCGGCACTACCGTGGTCAACGACCTGACGCAGGGTAGCGTGCGGGGCCAAAGCGAAGGCAACATCTACATCCAGCAAGGGCAGGTCAGCAGCAACCTGATCGCCCATGCATCGCATAGCGCGCAGTTGACGGCCAACGGCGGCTTTACCGGGGTGGACGGCGATGCCTTCCTTTATGGCCGCGTCGGCGCGCTGATCGAGACGCAGGACGGGGGCCAGGTGACCATCACCGGCAATGCCCGGCTCGATGCCAGCGTCACCGGCATCAGCGGGATCAGCACCATCGATCCGGCCCTGCTCGACGGGGCGGCCGGCGCGGTGGCCATCCGCAACGCCGGCAACGGCGTGCAGATCGACGGCGACACCTCGCTGATTTCGATCGGTACGCCCGGCGCCAATTTCGACACGGGCCAGATCGGCAATGCGTCCAGCGTGGGGGCCGAGATCTTTTCGGACAGGACCGCAGTCGCGCTGGGTGGCGCATTGACGATCCAGGCCAGCGGCCTGGCCTACAACGGCAACGCCCAGCCGGTCAGCGGCGGCAGCGCCACCGGCGGCGAAATCGTGCTGCGCAGCGAGCAGGACGGGTCGATCATCGTCACTGGCATAACCAGCGCGGATGCCAGCGCGGTGGCCACCAGTCTGACCAGCGCCACCGCGGCCAGCACACCCAACACGGCCGAGGGCGGCAGCATCCTGTTGCTGGCCCACCTTGACGATACGGCCAATGTGGCCCGGTCCCTGATCGACCTGCAAGGCGCTGTCACGCTGGACACCGGGGCAAGGGGTTCGGACAACACACTGATCGCAGGCGGCGCGGCCGCGGCCGGGCTGGTGCGGTTCGAGGCGGCGGACGGGGCGACCATCCAGATGGGCGGAAGCCTGCTGGCGCTGGCCGAGGCCGTGGGCGGCATTGGTCAGGCGGCTACCGGGGCAATCGCCACGGGCGGGGAGATCCAGATAGCACTGACCGGCGGATCGCACCTGGTCTCCACCGGCACCCAGGCGCAATTCATAACCGGCGCGCGGGGCGGTACCGGCACCGCCACCGGCGGCACGGGCACCGGCGGAGCAGTCACCGTTTCGCTCGACGATTCCGACATCCAGGCGCAGGCCCTGTCGCTTGCTACCACCGGCACGGGTGGCAATGGCGGCGCAACGGGCGGCGCTGGCACTGGCGGGGTGGTGGCCCTGGAAGCCTTTCAGGCAAACGGCGAATTCGCGATAACCGGGCCCTTCTCCGCCGTCACGATCGGGACCGGGGGCGACGGCGACACCACTGGCGGCGCGGGCCTGGGGGGACAGTTCGACCTGACGCTGGATGGCGGCAGGATCGACAGCCCGCTGAGCGCGGTGGCTTTCAGCTCCGAAGGTGCGGGCGGCCGCGGCCTCACCGGTGGCCTGGGCACCAGCGGCGACATGACGATCCTCGTCGAGAACGACGGGCTCATCAACGCCGACAGCATGTCTGCCGGCCTGGTGGCGCTCGGCGGACTGGGCATCAACCCGACAGGCCGGGGCGGCAACGCTACCGGCGGGGCGGTGAATGCCACTTTCCGCACAGGCGCGCTGTTGCAGACAGCGGACTTCTTTTCGCTCGGCGGCCTGGCGCAAGGCGGCGATGGCCTGGGCGGCGCAGGCGGCAATGCATCGTCGGACGGGACCAGCGGATCGGTTCGGCTGACGATCGATGGCAGCCGCGTGCGGGCCGGCACCGGCACCTTCAGCGTTAGCTATGGGGCGTATGGCGGCATCAATGCGGGTCCGGGTGCCACCACCCCGCGGGGAGGCAATGCCGGTCCCGTCACCGCCACGATGGAACTGCTGAACGGCGCCGATGTGGATCTCGGCTCGCTCACGCTGGACACGATCGTATCAGGCGGCACCTCACTCAGCCATGAAGGGGGCAACGCTGGCGGCGGCACAACCACGCTGACCATGTCGGGTGCAAGCACGCTGGATGTGGCGATCACCGCCAACGTCGAGGCGAGCGCAACGGGCGGCAACACCGGTGGCGGTGACGGTATCGGCGGCACCGCCAGCGGCGCGCAGACCCGCGTGGACCTGTCGGGCAGCTCGGTGATGACCTTCGCCCAGGATGCCAACGCCCTGCCCGCCTTCTTCGGCACCCGCACCATCGGCGGGGCCAGCGAGGTGGACCTTGGCGCAGGCGGTGCTGCCACGGGGGGCAGCACGCAGGTCACCCTCAACAATTCGCAGATCGTGGCCGGAAGCCTGCTGATCGCCTCCGACGCGGTGGGCGGCAGCGGCATCAATTCGGGTCCGATCAGGGTGGACGGCGGCGATGCCACCGGGTCCGGCGTGCAGGTGAACGTGAACAGCGGGGCCGTGCTTTCCGGGCAGTTGCAGATTGCCAGCAACACGCTGGGCGGCCTGGCGGTCAACGGCGGGACCAGCGGCGATGGCGGCCCGGGCAGCACCCAGATCGGCATCAATGCGGGGCGTCTGGTGGTGGCGGGCGATAGCCTGTTCGCCGCCACCGCCACGGCGGGCGACGACGGGTCAACCGGCGTGGCCAGTGCCGGCAACGTCACGGTCAACGTGGGGCCGCTGGGCCGGCTGGAAGCGGCCAGCAGCACTGCCGTCCTAACCATATTCTCGGAAGCCAATGGTGGCACCGCCGGCAACCTGATCGGGGCGGCGACAGCGGGCCAGGCCAGCCTGCAGAACGACGGCGGCACGATCACCCTGCCCACTCTGGCGCTGCGCGCCGACGCCTATGGCGGCTTCAACACCGATGGCAGCGCCGACGGGGCGGCCACGGCGGGCTTCGTGCGTTTCGGCACGATCAACGGCGGGACCAGCACGATCACCAACCTGACCGCCACGGCCCGCGCCATCGTGGACGAAGACACCACGGCCCAGAGCGGCCAGGTCCAGCTCATCAGCCAGTTCACCGGCTCGCAGTTGACGGTCGACGAGTTGACGATCGACGTCACCCCCAGTTATGTCGCCCCCTCCACCGGCACTGCCGGGTATTTCCAGCTCGACGCGCTGGACAGCGGGCTGATCACCGCGCGGCTGCTCAATGCCACGGCGGCCAATGCCAATGGCGGGATCGAAACGCACACCTCGCGCTTGCAGGCGCTGACCGGCGGGCAGGTGCGCGTGGGACAGATCGCCAGCCTGACCACGGCCGGCAACCTCAACTTCGATACCTCGGGGGGCGGGCAGATCTTGGGCTATGCACCCCCGGCCACGATCACCGGCGTGCTGGAAGCGACCGCGCTGGGCACGATTGCCATCACCGGCAACTCGCCCACCACCAATGCCCTGCAGTTCACCAATCTGACGCTGGCGTCGGGCGATATCGTCATCAATCCCGGCGCGCTGGTCTATGGCCAGTTCCTGTCCCTGTTCTCCAGCAACACCGCCCACACGATGACCGTGGGCGGCACTGTGGATGAGGCGGGCTACACCCTGGTCCAGGAAGAAGTTGACCGCCTGCGTGGGCAGAGCCTGGCCATCTTCGGCCCGGCCACCGTGAACACCCCGGTGCTGGACCTGGAGCTGCGTCCGCTGACCGTATCCGGCAGCCAGTCCGCCACCGGCTTCTCCAGTCTTGGCATCAGCACCGATGGCTCGATGGTGATCAACGGCGCGCTGAACTACACCAATGCCGCCAGCACCGACGAACTGTTCATGCGGGCGGAACGGCTGGTGTTTGCGCTGCCCAACGGCTCCGTCTCGGTCAACAGCGGGGGCACTTCGCCCACGCTGGCAGGCAGCGCGACCGTCTTCGGTGGCAGCATCTTTGCGGCGACATCCAGCGTGCTCTCGCAAATCCTCGCCAACCCGAACGATCCGGCGCTGCAGGCCACGCTGGAAGCCTTCACCTTTACCAGCGACACGCCGTTCCTTTCCGCCAATGCCGTCGAGTTCAACGTGGCCAGCCACCTGCTGGCCCAGAACACCGGCACCGGCACCACCTTTTCGGGCATCGTCGTGGGCCCTGGCGGGCTGATCATCCGCCGCGATCCCGATTTCCCCAGCAGCACGATCCGGGTGATCGCGTTCGGCCGGGGTGATACGACCAACGACACCTTCTTCGGCACGGTGGACTTCGGCGGCGGCACGCTGTCGGGGGTCTACACCGCCGATTCCACTCTCAACACCTGCGTGGTGGTGACCGGCACCTGCGGCGCTCCGCCGCCTCCGCCGCCACCGCCGCCGCCTCCGCCGCCTCCGCCTCCGCCTCCGCCTCCGCCGCCACCGCCGCCGCCGCCACCCCAGCCACTTGGCAATCGGGCTACCAGACGTGGCCGCCGCCACCAGCGCGCCCACGATGATCACCGAGGAGATCG
>NZ_WTYV01000012.1 GCF_009827655.1 Alteraurantiacibacter buctensis
CGGCTTCACGCAGCTTGCCGATAATCTCCTCCGGCTTGTGTTTCCTCGCCATTCCATTCCTCCTGACTGGCCAATTCAAAAATAGAAATTGGGCCACTCAGAAGGGGGCAGATCATACTATCGATGTGGAACCGATCTATTCGTGTTTGGCGGTGCAATGTCCATGATCGGCCAGCGTCTCGATCACCTGACAATCAGATGAAAGGCCCCCGCGGCACCGCCCGGAAACCCTGACCAACTCATCCCGCAACCGGGTCAAGTGGGAAATCTTGGCTTCGACCTGGCCCAAATGCCGCGTGGTGATGTTGTCCGCTTCAGCGCAATCACGCTCCGGGTGATCGGCGAGATCGAGCAGCGAACGGATATCGTCAATCGTGAAGCCAAGCTGGCGGGAGTGGCGAATGAAGCTCAGCCGGGACCGGTGTGAGGGATCATAAATCCGATAATTTGCCGCCGACCTGCCCGGCGCGCTTAAAAGACCAATCCGTTCGTAGTACCGGATCGTCTCGACCTGCGTGTCGGTGGCTTTTGCAAGTTCGCCAATTTTCATCGCTTGACCCTGTAGCAGCTACAGGGTGCATATAGAGGGCCGACTCGCAAATTCCAAAGAGTAGGTCATGGCTGATAATTGCTGCGCTGCCGCTTGCGGGAGCACCGAAAATCTGAACCGGCCGGAATGGCGGCGGGCCTTGTGGATTGCGCTGTTTGCCAACGGCACAATGTTCCTTGTCGAGATGGTGGCAGGTGTGGTGGCGGGCTCGCGATCCTTGCAGGCTGACGCGCTCGATTTCTTCGGCGATGCAGCCAACTATGCCGTTAGCCTTGGCGTGGCAGGCATGGCGATTGGCTGGCGTGCAAGGACCGCCTTGATCAAAGGCATGACCATTTTCGGCTTTGCGCTCGGTGTGCTTGGCTGGGCAATCTGGGGCCTCATCGCAGGTTCCGATCCGGAACCGATAGCCATGAGCGCGGTCGGTGCTCTTGCATTGCTGGTCAATCTGTCGGTCGCCGTGATGCTGTTCCGGTTCCGCAGTGGCGACGCGAATATGCAGTCTGTCTGGGTTTGTTCGCGAAACGACGCGATCAATAACGTTGTAGTTATCGGGGCCGGGGTCGCCGTCATGTTTACTGGCAGCGGCTTACCTGATCTGCTCGCCGCATTCATCATGGCTGCCATTGGACTTCACGGAGGCTGGCAGATTATCTCTCAGGCGCGCCGTGAGCTCGGTGCAACGCGAGCGTCTGCATAGTGAGTGCTATGGCATGAGCGCTGACGAGAAATCCGCACGGCTCAGCTTTTTGGCGACCGAGTATGCGCTATACACTGCGGCCCGCAGCCGGTGCGACAATGAAGCCGCCTGGGGCCATCTCGAGCGCGCGCATATCGTTGCGCAGGTTCTGTTCTGGGCGCACATCGGATCTCATTGGGAAATGCTGCAATTCGCCTGGCACGTGCGCGATTGGCGCGAGGTCGCGGGGCAGATTGCGCGACTCATGCTCGCGCCTGTCGGCAACGGTCTTGGACGCCTTCCTATTGGCAATAGCGGAAGGGCGCGTATCAGTGCTTTTTCTCCGATGCCAATTCCCGATGATCTCCGGTCTGAGATCGCCCGGTTTTCAGAAGCAGGCAGGTCATGACATGTCATGCTCGCCTCCAACGTAACATTATAACCTCATATATTGCAGATTTATTCGCAACTTGCCCGACTTCTTTGCCTATGTTAGACGCGGCGCCGATACAGTGACATTCACTCTCCGCCCTGTTGCCCTGCGCCCTCTGGCCATACTTTTGGCGCTGGTGATGCTTGTCTTTGCAACGGTGGCAGACGCCGCAACCTGCGGGACCGAACCCGCGTTTTCCAGCGACGCGGAAATCATGACCTTTGTCCATCAGGCGGAAGCACAAGGCGGCGATGATCCGGGCAATACTGACGCTCCTGTCGAGCAGCATGGCGTGTGCGCGCACGGGCATTGTCACCATGGGTCCAACGTGGAAAACGTGGTCGCTGATGTTGAGAGCCCCAGGCCTCTGACCGTCCACCTGGCGGCGCGCTTTGCCCGTCTGCCTTCGGTTGAACGCGAGATACTGAGCCCTCCTCCTCGAGCCTGACGTTCCGCGCGCACCGGGGATGCTTCCGGTGCCGTCTTCGAACGTCAGCAGAGGAAGTAATCCAAAATGTCAGCCATGTTCTGGCGGGGCGCCCTGATTGCAGGGCTGGCCTTCGCCACTTTGATGGAACCTGCCGCTGCGCAGGAGCCACCGGTCGTGTCGCTTGATGAAGCGCTCGATCTTAGCGGGGTCGCAGAAGGTTCTGAGTCATCCGACAGCAACCCGCGTCTTATCGGACCACGTGCGGAAAGCGCGGCGGCAGAGGCGTTGATCGGCCAGGCTCGCTTGCGCCCCAACCCGGACGTGTCGTTCGAGGCCGAGAACTTTGCCGGTAGCGGCATGTTTTCCGGTCTGCGCGCGACCGAATATACCCTTTCGGTCGGTCAGCGGCTCGAACTCGGTGGAAAGCGCGGCGCCCGGATCGAAGCGGCCGAGGCACAGGCCGATCTGGCGAACCTGAGAGCCAGTCTTTCACAGGCCGAGCTCGGCTATCTGGTGCGCGAGCGGTATATCACCGCCGTTGCAGCGGCATCGCGTGTCGATCTGGCCCGCGATATCGTCGCGCGCAACGAGGAGCTGGCCCGCATCGCGAACCTGCTGGTGGAGGTGGGCCGCGAGCCGCCGCTTCGGGCCTTGCGGGCGCAAGCCGCGCTCGCCGAAGCGCAGGCAGAGCTGGAGGCTGCACAAGCAGCCAGTCTGGCAGCCCGGACCGGCCTTGCCGCCTTGTGGAGTGAACAGTCAGCACCGCCCCTGGTGCCGAGCGAGTTTCCCGCAATTGTACCGCCAGGCGATGTATTGGCGGGGAGTTCACCGCTGCAGTTAGAGGTTGCGCGGGCCACCACATCTGCCGCTGCCGCCGAAATCGCGCGGGAGCGGAGCTTGCGCGTTCCCGATCCGACCATCTCGGCTGGTGTCCGGCGCTTTGAAGAAAGCAACGCGAATGCCTTCATCGTTGGCGTTTCGATCCCGCTCCCGTTCAGCAATCGGAATCAGGGCAATATCGCCGCTGCCGAGGCCAATCTGCGCGCAGCAACAGCTCGTGAAGCGGTGGCACTGGCCGATTACGAACAGGCAGTGATGCGCGCACGCTCGTCCTATCTTGCCGCTGAGGCGCGCGTTGAAACCCTTTCCACCACGTCCCTGCCCCAGGCAGAGGAAGCGCTGCGACTGGTGCAGATCGGTTACAGCAACGGTCGCTTTCCCCTGATCGAGGTGCTGAGCGCCGCTGAGGCGCGCGACGCGATCCGCCAGGCACTGATCGCCGCGCAGCAAGACCGGGGGCAGGCCGCCGCCGAACTTATCAGGCTGGCCGCACAATGAGGAATCTTTCCATGAACCGCAGAACACTGGCGATTATCGCCGGGATCGTGCTTGTCGTCGCAGCCTTGCTGTATTTTCTCTGGCCTTCAAGTGGAGAGGAGCCCCACGCAGACGGTGACACTCATGCCGAAGGCGAAGCCCATACCGAAGGCGCCGAGGGTGAAGCGGTCGAAGGCCTGGTATCGCTCGACGGCGCGCAAATCGAAGCTGCGAAGATCGCAGTCGTTACGGTCCAGGCGGGCGCCGGCATGGAACTGGTTTTCCCGGCCACCGTCGCAGCAAGCCCCACCGCAAGTGCGCGCATTGATGCCCGCGCGACGGGTGTTGTCCGCAGCATTGGCAAGACGTTGGGCGATTACGTCCGTCAGGGCGAAACGGTCGCCCGGATCGAAAGCGCCGATGCCGCTGCGCTGGCATCGCAATTGAGTGCCGCACGTGCGCGCGTAACCGAGTTGTCCTCGGCTTACGATCGTGAACGGCGCTTGTTTGAAGCCAATGTCACCGCCCGGCAGGACCTTGAAGCCGCTCGTGCCAATCTCGATGTCGCCCGCTCCGAACTGTCCCGCGCGCAGGCAGCTGTCGCAGCGGCCGGGGTCAGCGGCGATGGGCGATCGCTTGCGGTAACCAGCCCGCTTTCGGGTCGCATAACCGCTGCTCCGATCGTGCTCGGCTCCTTTGTGGATGCCGGTGAAGAACTCTTCCAGGTGGTCAATCCGGAGGGATTGCAGATCGAAGTGGCCCTGCCATCACCCGACGCCGCCCGCATCGGGCCCGGAGATGAAGCGACACTGGAAGTAGGGGATGGCCGTGAAATCGGTGCGCGGGTGCGCTCGGTGACGCCTTCGCTCGACCCCGAGAGCCGCAGTGCTACCGCCATTCTTAACTTGCCCGGCAGTGCCTCCGGTCTTCAACCCGGCTCCTTCCTGCAGGCACGCATCCGGCCCTCCGGCGAGGTGGATCAGACCAGCATCGCAGTCCCCGAAGATGCCGTACAGGTGCTTGACGGCCGCGATGTCGTGTTCGTTCGCACCCAGGGCGGATTCCAGGCGCGGACGGTGCAGACGGGCAGCCGCTCGGGCGGAATGGTGACTATCCTGTCCGGTATCGAAGTCGGCCAGACCATCGCGGCGACCAATGCCTTCCTGTTGAAAGCTGAACTCGAAAAGGAGGAAGCCGAACATGGACATTGATCAGACCACGGCTCCCTCGCAGGAGGCTGCCCCCACTCACGGCAACGATGGCGGTCACGGCCTGATCGGGTTCGTTCTCGATATCGCCGTGCGGTTTCGCTGGGCGATCATCGTTCTGACCGTGCTTGCGGCGATCTATGGCGCGTTCAATCTGGTGCGCCTGCCGATCGATGCGGTTCCCGACATCACCAATACGCAGGTCCAGATCAACACCAGCGCGCCCGCGCTGTCGCCTTCGCAGGTAGAAACGCAGGTGACGTTCCCCATCGAGACCGGCCTTGCCGGAATCGAGGGGCTGGAAATGACCCGCTCGATCTCGCGCAATGGCTTCAGCCAGGTCACCGCGATCTTCGAGGAAGGCACCGACATCTACTTCGCCCGCAGCCAGGTGAACGAGCGACTTGCGCCGATCGGTGCATCGCTGCCCGAAGGAGCGGAACCCACCATGGGGCCGATCTCCACCGGTCTTGGCGAAGTGCTGATGTACACGATCGAGTATGAGCATCCGGGCGGCGAAGGAGCGACAACGGGTGGCCGGACGGGCTGGCAGTCCGACGGCAGCTTCATCACCGAACGCGGAGATAGGCTCGACAGCGAAGTGGCCAAGGCGGCCTACCTTCGTACCGTGCAGGACTGGGTCGTGGCACCGCTGATGCGGTCTATTGACGGTGTTGCCGGGGTCGATTCCATCGGCGGCTTTGAAAAGCAGTATCTGGTGCAGCCCGATCCCGCGCGGCTTACCGGCTACGGCCTTTCCTTCGACTCGCTGATTGAAGCTCTGGAGGCCGCCAACCTGGCCGCCGGGGCCAATTTCGTCGACCGCGCGGGCGAGGCATTGCTGGTGAGAGTGGACGCCCGGCTTGACGGAATCGATGCCATCAAGGAAGCCGTGGTGGCAACACGGGAGGGCGTTCCGATCCGCATCGGCGATGTGGCCGATGTCGCCATCGGCGGCGATCTGCGCACCGGGGCGGCATCGCTCAATGGCGATGAGGCCGTGGTCGGTACGGTTCTGATGCGCGCAGGCGAGAACAGCCGGACCGTGGCCGCGAACGCCGCTGCACGGCTTGAGGAGGTGCGCGCATCGCTACCCGAAGGTGTGGTGGCCGAGATCGTCTACAACCGCTCGTCACTGGTCGATGCCACCATTGCGACCGTCGAGAAGAACCTGCTCGAAGGGGCCTTGCTGGTTATCGCCGTGCTGTTTCTGCTCCTTGGCAACATCCGGGCGGCGATTATCACGGCGCTGGTCATCCCGTTCTCGATGCTGCTCGCAGCGGTGGGGATGAACCGGCTAGGTGTGTCCGGCAATCTGATGAGCCTTGGCGCATTGGACTTCGGGTTGATCGTCGATGGTGCGGTCATCATCGTCGAGAACAGCGTCGCACGCCTGGCTGCACGGCAGCATCATGAAGGGCGCTTGCTCACCCTTGGGGAACGCCTGACCGAAACCCGCCTCGCGGCACAGGAAATGATCAAACCGACCGTTTACGGCCAGGCGATTATCTTCCTTGTTTTTGCCCCGCTGCTCACCTTCACCGGGGTCGAGGGCAAGACGTTCTCGCCGATGGCGATCACGATGATGCTGGCGCTGGCTTCGGCCTTCGTGCTGTCGCTGACCTTTGTGCCGGCGATGATTGCGGTGCTGCTCAACAAGAAGCTGACCGAGAAGGAAGTGAAGCCCATTGTTTGGGCGAAGGAGCGGTATGGTCCGGCCTTGCACAAAGCGATTGCCCGGCCCTGGCCGGTAATCGGAGCCGGTGCCGGAGCCTTTGCGCTTGCGGCTGTGGTGTTCACCTTCCTCGGCAGCGAGTTCACCCCGCAGCTCGACGAGCGCGATCTGGCGGTGCAATCCCTGCGCATTCCCTCCACCTCGCTCGAACGCTCGCTCGCCATGCAGCGACAGGTCGAGGACCGCATTGAAGAGTTTCCGCAGGTCGAGCTGGTGTTCTCAAGAACAGGCACGGCTGAGGTTGCCAGCGATCCAATGCCGCCCAACATCTCGGATTCCTATGTTATCCTCAAGCCGCGAGAGGAATGGCCCGACCCCAGCTTGTCCAAGGACGCCTTGATCGCGGAAATGGAGGAGGCTCTCGGGGGTCTTGTCGGTAACCTCTACGAGTTCAGCCAGCCGATCGAACTGCGGTTCAACGAACTGATCGCGGGCGTCCGTGGTGATGTGGCGGTCAAGCTTTACGGCGACGACCTCACCGCGCTCACCGAAGCGGCAGGCGAAGTCGCCGGTGTCCTGCGCGAAGTGGAAGGCGCCGCAGACGTGAAGGTGCAGCAGGTCACGGGCTTCCCGACGCTCGACATCGCTTTCGATCGGCCCACCATCGCCCGCTACGGGCTGACCGTAGAGGATGTGGCCCAGTCGGTGGCCATCGCTTTGGGCGGACGGCCCGCGGGGATGGTGTTCGAAGGTGACCGACGGTTCGATGTCGTCGTGCGCCTCGATGCTGCCACCCGGGACGACTTCGACCAGCTTGGTGCTCTCCCGATTGTTCTTGAAAACGGCGTAACCGTCCCGCTGCGGACGCTCGCCGATTTCCGGGTGGTCGATGGCCTGGCCGAAGTGCGCCGTGAACAAGGGCGGCGACTGGTAATCGTATCGGCTAATGTCCGCGAACGCGATCTGGGCTCCTTCGTCGAAGAAGCGCAGGAGGGTGTTGCGGCGCAGGTCGAGATGCCCGCTGCCTCCTTCATCGAATGGGGCGGCCAATACCAGAACTTGCAAGCGGCGCAGGCGCGGCTCGCTATCGTCGTGCCGGTCTGCTTCGCTCTTGTGCTGTTATTGCTGTTCATGGCGCTGGGCGGATGGGTTCCCGCTCTGGCTGTGTTCAGCGCCATCCCCATGGCTCTGGCTGGCGGTGTCTTTGCTCTTGCCTTGCGAGGATTGCCTTTCTCGGTCTCGGCGGCGGTGGGCTTCATTGCGCTTTCCGGCGTGGCGGTGCTCAACGGGCTGGTGATGATGACGGCCATCCGCCAGCGTCTCGACAAGGGCATGGCGCTGGAAGAAGCCATCGTGGACGGTGCGCTGGCGCGCATCCGTCCGGTGCTGATGACTGCGCTGGTGGCATCGCTCGGCTTCGTGCCGATGGCGATCGCGACCGGGACCGGGGCCGAAGTGCAACGGCCGCTGGCGACCGTGGTGATCGGCGGGCTCATCACCGCGACCATCCTGACCCTGTTCGTCCTTCCGGCAATTGCGAAGCTTGTGCTGGTCGATCGCAACGACACACGCAGTTGGCGTCAGCAGTGGCGCGACCGTTTGCGCCGCAACGCCACGCAAGAGGAACAGGGGGAACTTGGCGAGGTTACCTAAACCTGCCCGATGCCAGCGCGATGTAGCGTGCTTGCATCGCGCTGGCGGCTACCCCCGCCCGGTCCGATCAGGAAATGGAGCGAGCAAAGGAGTGAATGAAAAATGAGCGGCGAAGGTGATCTGGAGCTCGATACAGAAGAGAAGCGGCGCACCTTGTGGATCGTGCTGTGGCTCAACGTCGCTATCGCAATCGGTTTCTTCATTACCGGGGTGATCGGCGATTCCAACGCGTTGCTTGCCAACGGGCTCGACAACTCATCAGACGCAGTAGTCTATGCGCTGAGCCTGCTGGCATTGTCCCGTTCGCGGACCTGGAAGCGCGGCGCGGCACGCTTTTCCGGTATTATGCTGCTCATTTTCGCAGGCGGCGTCATCGCCGATGCCATCCGGCGCTTTGTCGAAGGGTCCGAGCCTGGCGGCATCATGATGATGGCAATGGCAGCGGTGGCCGCAATCGTGAACCTCATCTGCTTGCGGCTGCTCAATAAAATGAGCGAGAAGGACGTCAATCTTCGCGCGGCGACGACCTTCAGCTTCAATGATTTTATCTCCAACGGCGGCATCATCATAGCCGCCATCATCGTGATGGTGACAGGCGCAAACTGGCCCGATCTTGTGGTCGGTATCGCTGTCGCCGGAATAGCGCTTTATGGCGGGATCGATATCCTGCGGGACGCCCACATGGACATCCACGATGAGGATGACACCGAGCATGAGAAGGGGGATCAGTTCAAGCTGTGACCGATGATCACGAACATCCCGGCTCGGAACACGAAAGCCACAGGCATGCGGGGCATCAGCACGGCGGCCATCACGGCCACAGCCATGGTGAGGAGAATCTGAGTGACCGTCAGCTGGTGGTCGCAGTGGCGATCAACGTCTTGCTTACTCTGGCGCAAATCATCGGCGGGATTGCCTCTGGCTCGCTAGCACTCATTGCCGACGCTCTGCATAATTTCAGCGATGCCGCTTCTCTTTTTCTGGCCTGGTTCGCGCGGAGGATCGGGAGACGGCCCGCCGATAAATTGATGACCTTTGGTTATGCTCAGGGCGAGGTTGTCGCAGCAGTGATCAACCTCACAACTTTACTCATCATCGGGTTCTACCTGATCGTGGAGGCCATCAACCGCTTCGCCGACCCTCAGCCTGTGGAAGGCTGGACGGTCATTGCCGTCGCCGGCATCGCCCTGGTGATCGATTTGATAACGGCGCTGATTGTCTATCGCGGTGCACGTGACAGCATCAATATGAAGGCCGCATTCCTGCACAATGTGTCCGATGCGCTCGCATCGGTCGGGGTGATCGTGGCCGGGGTCCTGATCATCCTTTACGACCTTTATGTCGCGGATCTGATCATCACGTTGATCATCGCGGCGTATGTCATATGGCAGGGCGTCACGCTGCTTCCGCGAACGGTGCGCCTGCTGATGGGCGCGGTGCCCGACGAGGTGGAGTTCGATGAGATCGTTGAGGCGCTGCGGTCACACGAGGGCATCGAGGGCCTGCATCATCTTCATATCTGGAATATCGGCGAGCATCGCCGCGCGCTTGAGGCGCATGTCGTCCCTGGCGATGCCTCACTGCACAGTTTCGAACAGGTCAAACGAACCGCCCGCACGATGCTGGCGAGCCGGTTTCAGATCGAACATGCGACGTTCGAAGCGTGCCTTGGCGGTGATTGTGAGGACCATCTCGTTCCTCACCATCCCGGGACCGGCGCGCAGGAATAGACACCACGCGCCCTTCATGCCGGACGAGGCCCCCACAAAATGATCGATGCACCGATCAGACAAATCGCCACCCCTGTAATATCCCATCGATCGGGCCTCACGCCTTCGGCCCACCAAAGCCACGCGAGTGCCGAAAGGATATAAATCCCGCCATACGCCGCATAGGTGCGGCCCGCATGTTCAGCCTCGACGAGGGTAAGCAGATAGGCGAACAGGCATAGCGAAAGGACGCCAGGGATGAGCCATAAGGGAGAACGATCCAGGCGCAGCCAGATCCAGAACGCATAGCAACCCGCGATTTCGGCCAGAGCCGCACCTATGTAGATCAGATAAACCATCCGACACTGCGCTTCTCATAGCGAAGCGTCTTTGACAATCTTGGCCAATGTGCAGCGTCAAAGATAAATGACCCCGTAACCGGAGACGGAAGCACTGATGATTGAGTTCTCAGGAGCATGGCCGCAATGGAGCTGATGGACTGTCATTGCAACCTGTCCGAAATCCAGGTTTCGATTTCTTCTTCGGCCCAGGCAACCGCATAGCCACCGAGCTGCACCGGCTTCGGAAACCTGCCCTCGGCCATCCAGCGATAAATCGTCGAACGGCCAAGCCCTACGCGGTGCTGGACTTCGGGCAGGCGAATGAGCCGGGTGACCCTGCGGGGCTCTGTCGCTCCTTTGTCGATCTCTTCACCCACGGTGGCCTCCCTCGGCACCGGCAAAGACGTCGCCGAGCAGCGCATCTTTGCGCTCGAGCTCATCGATATGGTCGGAGAGCAGGCGGGCGACGCGGTGCGCGGTGCCCTTGGCCCAACGCGGCTTCACGTCGTGAACCTGGTTGCCCAGGACACGCTCGAGCGCTGAAGGCAGCTGATCGGCCCCCACCGAGTGGTCCGTGTTGATTGTTAGTGCAAGATTGCCTCCGCCGCCATGGCTGGCCGCAGGTGG
>NZ_WTYV01000013.1 GCF_009827655.1 Alteraurantiacibacter buctensis
TCGAAGCCGCCGCTCTTGCGCCCGATCCCGCGCGGAGACCGGCCGTTGAACAGCACCAGCAGCTCGTTGTAGTCGAACTGCTTGTTGTGGCTGCGCTTGTCGTCGTCGCGCCCGCTCTCGATCAGGCCGATGGGCAGGTTGGCGACCTTGACGAACGAACGGGAGAGGAAGGCCCGGGTGCCCTTGTTCGGGTCGAAGCCTTCGTACCCGGTGCGGCCGAGCAGCTTCCACATGAACTCGACCAGGGTGGTCTTGCCGGATCCGGGCTGGCCGGTGATCTCGAGGAAGCCGAGCGACTTGTGCCGCTCGCGGATCTGCACGGCGAACAGCGACATCGAGAAGAACGCCAGGGCGATCAGGCCCTTCGGCCCGTAGGCGGTCCACAGATCGTCGAGCCAGTCGAACGTGATGCGGTCGGGGTCGTAATCGATCTCGAGCATCCGCTCGGCACTGCGCAGCTTCACCGCGTGCTTGCCGATGTCGAAATAGTTCTCGGCGTTGACGGTGATCAGGCGGCCCTGGTGGACCGCGATATCACCCAGCAGCCAGGCCTTGTGGCGCTGGGAGAAGCCGGTGAATGGGATCGGCTCGACCTTCTTGAGGTCGCGCGTCTGGTTGCGGATGATCCGGTCCAGCTGCTCGCCGGTGCCGGACCACATGCCGGCGAAGGCTAGCAGCCGCTTCTTGAATTCGCCCGAATTGGCGCATGCGGAGGCGCTGAAGCGGGCCTTGACCGTCTCCTGCCGGTTGGGGAAGTCGATCTGCAGATAGTAGTGGGTCTCGTCCTCGATCTCGTCCCGCTCGCGGTAGAGGATCCGGAAGGCGCAGTTGCAGATCTCGTGGACGTTGATCTGCCGCCCGTCGTTCTCGTCGTACTTGATCGAGCACCACCACAGGCGGTTGCCGTGGCGGAAGTCGAAGGCGCTGATCGAGCGGGCCTGGGCTTCGGCCCGATCGACGATCAGCTTGGCTTTCTCGCGCGGCGTGGCGGCGATGGTGATCGCCCCGTTGTGCAGGTATTCCGCGATCTTGTGATCGGACAGGGGGGCTTCCTGCGCCTCGCCGTTCCAGCTCTGGTGCCGCAGCAGCAGGTCGTTCCAGTCGAGCTTGGTCCCCTCCCCGTCAGGCCGCACCTGGGCGCAGACCGCGTCCCAGCCTTCACGGCGGGCGCGCTCGATGTGCTTGCGGCTGTATGAGACACCGGCGGTGCCGACATCGAAGGCGAAGACCAGGCGCGGGCGATCGCGCCGTTTGATCGCGGCGATGGCCTGCAGCAGCTGGTCGAGGAACTTGTCGGGATAGGGGCCGGTCGACATGTTCGACACGGCGGCGAGGTGTGCGCCCTGGGTGAGGGCCACGGCATCGAAGATGCCCTCGGTTATCCAGATATCGTCAGCCTGGGCCAGCGTCTCGAAGGAGGTGTGGTTGGGCAGCCAGCAATGGCCGCCCCAGGTGCCGCCCTTCTTGAAGTGGGCCTTCTTCTCGAACCGGCCCGGGCGGTCGATGATCCGCTCCCAATAGGAATCGCCGATCGGGAAGCGCACGGTGGCGCCGGTCTGGCCGCTGTCGAAATCCTTGTAGAGCTCCTGCGAATAGGTGCCGCGCAGCAGGCGCAGATCCAGCCCGCGCTCGAACTGCAGGTAGGCATCGGCGGCGGCGTTGGGATCAGCCTCGGTCTGCTTGAAACGTTCGGACCAGTTTTCGAACAACTCTGGCAGCAGGTTGCGGACGGTGTCTTCCCACCCGCAGCGATCGGCGCGGCTGCACTTGACCACGCGCGGATCCTTGGCCGCGCAGTAGACCTCGTGCCGGCCGCATTGGGGGCACTTGCCCTCCTGCAGCCAGGTGCCCTTTGCCTTGCGAAACGAAAACTGGCGCTTCAGGCCTTCAATGATCTGGGTCTCGAGGCTCACCGGGCGGTCACCCCGGCTTGCTGCCCAAGGTTGACCGGCCCGACGCAGGCGCGCGGCGGGCCCTCGGCGTCACCATCGCCGCAGGCCCGGCACCATTGCCGCCAGCCAATGCTGTTGGTGAAGGTCCAGAACAGCCTGGTGGTGTGGGTGAGGCAGCGCCGGCATTGCGGCGGACCTGATTGAGCGATTGGCAAAACTTCCCCCTTGGCCGCAGCGCGGCCATTTTCGATCCCGTGGTTGGCAGTGGTTGGCGGAGTGGCCGTTCGACCGGTCAGCCGGTGTCGAACATGCTGATCTGATCCGCGTCGTTCGCGCCGCGCGGCGGTGGCAGGATGTGGGTCACCTGCTCGCGCGGGCAGACCGGCAGGTCCAGATCAGGCCGATCGATGTTGCCCGGCACCAGCGTGTGGACGAAGGCCAGCTCCATCTTGAACACGTGGCCGCAACCCGAATTGGTGCAGTGGCAGATCAGGTGCTTGACCTTCTCGGTCAGCTGCTCGCTGTCGCGGATGAAAGCCGGTGCCTGACACTTGGCGCAGGCCACCAGCGAGTTGCTGGAATTGCGCCCGCCCGATGCCATGCGGAATTGCAGCGGCGCATAGGCCAGCGGCCCCCCGTGCAGTGCCCCTTCCCCGCTCATTGTCCGTCTCCTGCGATGGCTTCCAGTTCGGCCAGCATCTGGTTGGTGAGTTCGAAACTGGTGCGGAACAGCGGGATCAGCTTGGCCGCCTCGGCAGCATCCACGCGGCCATCGGCCAGGGCGTGGAGGATCTGCTGCTCGCACTCACCGCGCGCGCGGGCGTGCTGGGAGAGCAGCTCCATCAGGGCGGCGCGATCAGACGGCACCAGCGGGCGCTGCACCAGGCTGAAGCCCTGGCGCGCGGCCAGATAGGTGGTGACCACCGGATGGCCGGGCGTGCCGTGGGTGACGCTCTCGAGACGTTCGATCACCCGCAGCGGCATGGAATCCTTTTCGGCCGTGGAGCCGTAGCGGGAGAGGTGGCTGGTCGAGAGGCCGGTCTCCTCCGCGCAGGCTTCCAGCCCGCCGGCGGCTTCGACCAGCTCACGCGCACGTCGGGCTTGGCGCTGCTCTTCGCGGGGCAGCGGGTTCATGCCCGGCCTCCGTGGATCTGGCTGACTTCCACCGCATTCGCAGAGTGCAATGCACGGTAGGTCGTGCAACCCTTCCGTGGCCGGGGCTCCGCTTGATCCCGCAGGTGCAGTGGCTTCGCAGCCGTGTCAGTCGTCGGCTGTTGGAGTCCCCCCGGCTCATCATGAGGGGAACGATCAAGGGTTTTTCCCGCTGACCGCGCAGGCTGCCGGATGGCAATACGTTCGCGGGGCAGAGCGTGTCCCGTCTGGCAGGGGAAAACGGAAAGATGGGTGGGGGGCGACATCGGTCAGGCAGCCTTGCTGGCGCTGGTTGCACCGGCGGCCATTTGCTGGCGGGCGGCAATCTGGCGATCGATGCCGCAGAAGCGGTCACCCACGTGGTGATCGATCATCTCCTCGCGCGGGTAGATGTCGGGGCGCAGGTCGTGGCGGGAGACACCGGTGGCGGCTTCGACGCGCAGGACGTACTCGGCGGGCAGGCGCTTCGAGCTTTGCATCCATTTCCACACCGCAGTGGGAGATAGATCGCAGATGCGAGCCAACGCAGCTTGCGAGCCGGCCAGTCGGGCAGCGAGATCGAGCGCTTCTAACGGGGTGCGAACATCAACCATGGATGATGTATGTCAACCAAAGTGTATTTCGTCAACAACCAATTTTGACTGTCCCGCATCAACATCAGTTGCGATGACGGAACCCATGACTTTGGGGGACCGCATCAGCGCGCTGCTTCAATTGAGAGGCAAGTCCCAGGCGGCCTTGGCGCGCGCTATTGGTGTGTCCCCGCAGGCTGTCAGCAAGATGGTCCTGGGCGGCACCACGGAAACTACGAAGGTCAACAAGATCGCGCAGTTTCTGGAGACCACGCCGGAATACCTGATGGGCGAAACGGACGATTCCTCCCCGACGTCGTCGCTATCCGACAAGCAAGTCCCGTTCCGTCATGCAGAGCCGCATCCCAGTTCTGACGTCGTCGAAATCGATTATGTCGAGATCGGCTTCGGCATGGGCGGCGGCTTCATCGAGGAGAGCGGCGAGGTTGAGAAACGATCCTTCTCCCGCGCCTGGCTGCGCGAATTCACCGATGCCCCTCCCGAGCTGCTCGCTTGGGCAAAGGGTGACGGCGATTCGATGGAGCCGACGATCCGCGATGGCGAGGTAGTGCTGATCGACCGGCGCTTCACCCAGCCTGGGCCCAACGATCAGATCTGGGCGATAACGGTGGGCGACTTCGGCATGATCAAGCGCCTGCGCGCCCGGCCCGATGGCGCCGTCGAAATCCACAGCGACAATCCGTTGGTGCAAATGCAGACCGCAGTCGATGGCGAGCTCCATGTGATCGGGCGGGTTCGCGCGGTGATCAGGAGGGTGTAGCAGTGGAGTTGTTGCTGCTCGCCATCGTCACAGTAATGCTTCCCCTTTCGATCGATGCGCATCGGGTCAAGGGAGGCAAGCCCTCTAGGATGCCCGGACTGATTGGCACTCTAACGACACGATGGGGGCTTTGGTCGAAAGATTTGGATGACCGGGCCAAGGTCGCCGCCGATGAGCGAAAGCGGTCCCAGGGCCTCGCCGCGGTAGAGCCAAGGCGCGAATGGCAAGATCCATTCGAGGAGGCGCAACGCGCCGCTGACGACATCCTTGAGCGAGCCAATGAGGCGATTCTTGAAATCAAGCGGGGAGAAATCACGTCTGCGGATTATGTCGAAACCCTCGAAAGTGAACTGCGCCATGTAGACGACATGATGTCGGCCTGGCGGGAAGACCACAGCGCGGGGCTTCACTCTGACGAAGTGCTGCAGGAGGCGATCCAGCAGCTAAGGGATGCAAAGCAGGACCTGCGAGACCGTAAGCAGAATGCCCATCGTCTCGAGCCGACGCTGCTTCCCGCTGGCCTGCCGCAGCGCGGGAAATGGATCAGGTTTACCTATTTCGATCAGGACGGAGTCGTCACATCCCGCGAGGTGACGAATTGGGAGGTCAGAGGGCGCTACCTAGTGGGTTTCGATAGAGAGAAGAGGGCCGAGCGCACCTTTCGTCATGACCGGATCGAAGATTGGCAATGTTGAACCGGAATCGCTCTTTTGCCTCGTATTCGCTCGAGGTGGTAGGAGCTGCGCATGCCAATGCTGACGGCAGCAACCGGCGTTTCATCATTGCAATGATGGCACCTGGTGAACAGGTCGAGCTGCGACCGGAGCCGAAAAACAAGCATGATCCCTATGCCGTTGCGGTCTTCTCCGGGCGAGGTGGCCAGCTGGGCTACCTGCGCGCCGAGCGGGCACCGCACATCGGCAAGCTGATCAGGCAGGGCATGGAGATCCGCGCTGTCTTCCAGGCGGCCACCGATCATGGAGCATGGATCCGGGTGGCGTTCGACGGGGCAGAGCCGGTGCTGCCGCCGCCACGCCCTGCCGCCACTGCCGAAGAGAGAGAATTCTGGCCGGATGACGAGTGGGATGAGCCTGCCTGATCGAGCGGCAGAGTAGCGGGGCAAGCATGGCAACAGAGGGGCACAGATTCGGCGGCGACTGGACCGAGCTCAAGCTGCAGGCGATCAGCGCCTATTGCCAGTTCTTCACTGGCGCAATCAGGGCGAAGTTCGATCTCTGGTACATCGATCCGTTCGCGGGGACGGGTGAGCGCACGGCGACCGAGCAAAGCGGCGGACTGTTCGAGAATCTTCCCATTTCAACCGTTGAGCGCCAGTACCCAGGCAGCGCTGCCAAGGCGCTAGCGATCCAGCCATCCTTCCACCATTTCCGGTTTGGTGATACGAAGCCCAAGCATATCGCCGCGCTCGAAAACCTCGTCGCGCTCTACCCCCAGCTGGATGCAAAGGTGATCCGCAAGGATGCCAACGAATTCATTCAGGACGTATTCGGCCATCCCTTCTGGACTTCACCCGATCGCCGGCGCGGAGGAAGGGCTCCGCGCGCGTTGGTGTTCCTCGATCCCTACGGCCTCGAGGTGAAATGGCAGACGCTGAAGGCTCTCGCCGCTTGTGAAAAGGCCGACGTGTGGTTTCTCGCCAACTTGAAGGCAGCGGTGCAGCAGACCCCTCACGATCACAGGAAACTGGATGCGGACAAGCGGCGCGCTCTGGGTGAGTACTTTGGCACACCCGATTGGGAGGACCTGTTCTACGCTCCGGAAAAGACCCACGATGGCTTGCTTGGGATGATGTCGGACGGCCGCCAACGGGCTGCAACAAAGACCGAGATTGCGAGGTTTCATCGCCAGTGCCTGCAAGGGCTATTTCGCTATGTCTCGGAGCCGCTGCCGCTGCAAGTCGGCGGGATAGAGGACTATTTCCTATTGTACTGCCTGAGCAACAATCCCGATCCCAAGGCCCAGGCTCTCATTCACAAAGGTGCGGATTGGGTGATCAAAAAGTATAAGCAGGCATCTGGTCAAAGGTCTGCCCGCGCAGCAGGCGACCCGTCTTCTTCTTATTCACCCCGCCCCACTGCTTGAAGAAGAAGGCAACACCCTGATCGAGGCACTGCTCGAGGACATCCTCGACCCACGCTTCTTCCATCGGGCGGGCGCGCGGGCCGCTCTCGCCGCCGACGATCGCCCAATGAATATCAGCCAGGTCCATGCCTGGCAGCGCGCCAATCAGCGGCTCAAACGAGATAAAGCGGATCGCCGCCGGCACCTGGCGCAGGTGATCGATCCGATCCACGACCAGGGGCCCTTCCACGCTGGTGCCCAGCCATACGTTGGGCAGTGGAACCTGGGCGATGCGCTGCAGGACTTCCGCCATCCGCTGCGGACGCTTGGTCAGGATCTGATAATGATGCTGCGGGGTGCGCCGCATTACGTCCCAGATCCGGACGACGAACTGCTCTGGCACGGCCTCATGGAACAGGTCTGACATCGAGTTGACGAAGACCCGGCGTGGCTTCTTCCAGGTGAGGGGGATCTCGACCGAGGCTTCGTCGCAACGGACCTTGCCGGTCCACACCGCGCCGCGCTTGGTCTTCATTGTCAGATCAGCGTACTTGTCGCTGCCCATGGCCTGCAGGCGCGCGGCCATGCGCATGGCGTAGCAATTGGTACAGCCGGCGCTCTCGATCGTGCAGCCCACGACCGGATTCCACGTCAGATCCGTCCACTCGATTGCTGATTGTTGTGCCATGTTCGACCCCGATCCTGCCGTTGCAATACCACCCCTGTGGATAACAGGGAATCCCTCACGTTATCCCGCTGCCCCATCCAGCTCGATCCGCTGGACAAGCCCTCCGGGCCCGTAGCTGGTTTCCACCTTCGCTAGGGTCCAGCGGATGCCGTCGATCAGACTGCTCCACCCTTGCAAGGTGACCCGCATATCAGGCTGCAGGCCGGGATCGGCCACGGCCAGCGAATATGTGAAGCGCCAGGCGGTGCGGGCATCGCGGGACAGCGCGGCCTCTGCTGCCTGGCGCGCCTCGGCCTGGGTGGCGTAGACGCGGGGCAGGCGCCGGCGGTTGGTGCTGCCGCCCACGCTGACCGTGCGGCGGCGGCCCGCCTCGGCATCGTGCCACTGGGCCTGGACGCCGTCGCTCTTCTCGCGATCGGCGCTGGAGAATTCCCACTGGCTGCCCTGCTGGCGGGTGATCACCGTTCCGGCCAGCGGGGTGCCGCTGGCGCTGGCCCCGCCGCCGGCCGGCAGGAACAGCAGCACGCCGGCCTTCCATGTGGCGATGGCATCATAGCGGCGGCCCAGATCGCGCACGAAGGCCATGTCACTTTTGCCTTCCTGCTCGATCGCGGTGATCGCGCGGGTGGCCAGCGTGCTTTCCACCCGTGCGGTTCCGCCATGTTCGCTGGCGATCTGGCCCAGGACGCTGCCCAGCGTGGTATCGGTCCAGCTGCGCGTGCGGCGCTGGCGATAGGTGCGGGCCAGATCTGCACTGCGGGCGGTGATAGTGATCTGGTCTGGCGGCCCGCTGGCGCGCACTTCGTCCACCACATAGCTGCCCTTGTCGACCAGGCCGGGCAGGGCATCGGCACCGCCCACGCGCCAGCCCAGCGCCAGCGATAGCCGTCGGCCACTGCCGGGCATGGCCAGCAGGCCATCGGCGTTCTGCAGCGTGAAAGACAGCTGATCGGCTTCCTCGCCTCGCGTCTCGGTGAGGGTCAGCTCCGTAAGTCGCGGATCTACCGCGGCGGCCAGATCGGTGCCGTCATCCAGGGTGAGGCGGACAGCCGCAATTGGCATTATCTCAGCCCTCCGGGCGCACTATCGCTGATCGCTACTTGAGCGCTCATGAGACCCGCTTCAGCTCGATCGTGAAGCCCGCCTGGCGCGGCAGGCCCCCTGCCAGGATCTGGCGATGCTCTTCCTCCAGGCGCAGGATCACGAAGTCACCGAGCACGCGGCCAATGCCGTCCATCAGTGGGTGATCGTCACCTGTATCGGCCATGGCGCGCAGGGTTTCGAAGCTGCCGAAGTCCCCAGCCACCTCTGGCACCAGCAGGCCAGTGATGGTGACGGCTTCAGGACCGGGGCCGAGGAACTGGTTCGCCTCGCGCGCCATATGCCGTTCCTGCCCACCGTGACGCCACTCGGACGAGCGCAGCAGCGATTGATAGGGCAGGGTGTCCATCCCGAAGACGAACATGCCCAGGGTCATCAGCTGGCGCGGCGAAAGATTGTCGAGCGGAGCGGACGCCATCTCAGTTGCCTTCTCGCGCTACCGCGTTGCTACATGAGCGCATGGATCAATCCTCCTGGTAGCTGCTGCGCTGGGCCACGCCATCAAGGCGATGCAGCTCGCGCCGAATCTCGCGGGCCAGCTGGGCACCATCCTGCCCGGGCTGCTGGTAGACATTGATGGTGACGGCCATTGCCGGGCGGCTAGGAACTGCAGCGCTGGCCGTAGCCAGGCCGCCAGCCCCGCCGGCCATGCCCAGCGCCCCGGCAGCCGCCACGCCGCGCGCAAGCCGCGTCATCGCCGCCGCCGGGCGCTGCTGGCCGCCTGCGATGCCGCGCGCGAACCCTTCCACGGTATGCCCGCCCAGCGCCATGAACAGCCGCGAAGGGCTGCGGATGCCCAGATAGTCCTTGAAGGCGTTCACCCCGTTGCGGGCCACCTGCAGCAGGCGGGTCGCCAGCGCCATCGGGTTGATGGCCAGCAGCAGGCCGCTCATCATCATCCGGCCGATGTTCTTCAGCCAGTTGGGAA
>NZ_WTYV01000014.1 GCF_009827655.1 Alteraurantiacibacter buctensis
ACGCTGCAGAACGCCGATGGCCTGCTGGCCATGCCCGGCAGTGGCCGACGGCTATCGCTGGCGCTGGGCTGGCGCGTAGGCGGGGAAGATGCACTGCCCGGCCTGGTCGACAAGGGCAGCTATGTGGTGGACGAGGTGAGTGCTTCCGGGCCGCCAGACCAGATCACCATCACTGCCCGCAGCGCAGATCTGGCGCGCGGCTATCGGCGACGGCGCACGCGCAGCTGGACCGATACCACGCTGGGCAGCGTACTGGGCCAGATCGCCAGCGATCACGGCGGCAGCGCTCGCGTGGAAAGCGCCCTGGCCAACCGGCCGATCATCGCGATTGAGCAAGAGGGCAAGAGCGACATGGCCTTCGTGCGCGATCTGGGCCGCCGCTATGACGCGGTGGCCACCTGGAAGGGCGGCGTGCTGCTGTTCCTGCCGGCAGGTGGCGGTGCCAGCGCCAGCGGCACACCTCTGGGTTCCGCGGTCATCACCCGCCAGCACGGCAACCAGTGGACATTCACCAGCGCGGATCGGGACACCAGCGACGGGGTGCAGGCCCAATGGCACGATGCCGAAGCCGGTCGCCGCAGGACGGTCAGCGTGGGCAGTAGCCGCAATCGCCGCCGCCTGCCGCGCGTCTACGCCACCCAGGACGAAGCGCGCCAGGCGGCAGAGGCAGCCTTGTCTCGTGATGCCCGCTCCGCGTGGAAATTCAGTTACGCGCTGGCCGTGGCAGACCCCGAGCTGCAACCGGAGATGCGGGTGACCCTGCAAGGATGGAACAGCACGATCGGCGGCATCGCCTGGTCAGTCGACAGCGTGGAGACCAGCTATGGCCCGGGCGGGTTGACCCAAAGGATCGAGCTTGAGGGGGCGGCCCAATGAACATCTTGTCCGACTGGAATTGGCTGCCGCTAGGTGTCATCGGGATGCCCCTGAGTGTCTATCACTTCGATCGACCATCCGCCCATGAATACCAGTCCCGATCCGTGTGGCTGATCGAGAAAGGACACTCTAACCTTGAAGTGGCTGGTGTAAATTCTCGGCCCGATCGACCGATATCTGATCCAGCAGTTCGCGCTCAATACCGCGTTGCGCGGAGGAAGCACGAACATGACGACGGCCTCCTGCTCACCTGGTGGAATAACAGTCCAGCGGGCGGAATTATTTGGCACGTCAACGCCTTGCGGATGATCAGCCCCGACCTCGATCAGCCTGCCCGGAGATCGTCCCTTGTTAGCTATATAGATCGCAGCATATTCGTACGCGCCGTCTTCGAGGCTGGCAGTCGTACCGCTGACAGCGTGAAGGATTGCCCGTTCCGCGTCGTACATGAGTTCGAGATTTTCTTGTGCGATCGTCACCTGTCGTCTGGTTTCGCTGAACGTGCGCCAGACCAAGTATGCGCCTGCCACGCTGACGCCCATGCCCAACAGGGCAGTCAACCCCATAATCTCGGCCCACAGGGCCATCTGCTGTTGGGCGATTAGATCATGCTCATCGCGCTGGCGCTCGTCCTCTTCGCGGCTATTTCGGGCGGATCCTTCGGATATGCATTTTGCCAGATCCGGGACGGGCACGAGGGAACAGGCATCGGCTACCTGCTGGCTGGCGCGCTCTATGCGGTCGCGCTGGGCCTCGGCTGCGGCGTTCTCGTAAGCCCGATGCTCATATAGCCCGTATCCGCCCAACGCCGCGAGCAGCACGGTGATGAGGGCGACAAGGGCAAGGTTCTTGGCCCCTCCGATCGCGCTTTCCCTCATTCGCGGCTCATCAAACAACACCCAAGCTACGCAAGAAATCCTCCTGTCCGCCCCACAAGAAAGTCCAGCTTTGGAGAGTGCAGGTATCGTCAACCCATTTTGCTGGGCCTAATAACGCGAACGAGCTATTCGGCCACAACGACTTTGCTTCCTGCAGCACGGACCGAACCATTTCGGGTTCATTATCGTAGGGCAAAAGGCTCGCTAGTTCGGACCCAGCTCTCGTCAAAGTTCGTATGGTGATATGCGCTTCATCGGGCCCGACATCGGTGTACAGGTAACCCGAATAGGTTTTGCCCATGACCCAAACCCGGTTCTCGACGCGCTTGAGAATCCTGGAAATGTTCGGGTCAGGCTCGATCAACCCAGCGTCGGCCAGCCTCGCAAGTTGCCGAAACTTTGCCCCGGATTTCCAGTTTTCTTTCAGTGCGAAAATCGTGTCGTCTCGAAGTCGAAGGTTCCCATACTCTGCAAAGAGCTTGGCTGTTTCGCTGTCGAGCTCGGACAAGACACGAAGAGTGCGAAACCCAAAGCTGTTGGGTTTGACGATCTCGCCGGCCAACAGCCGCGCCCACACGGCCTGCATCTCATCGTCTGAAACATCTCCGACGTAGCTGGTGAACTTGCGTCTCCAGTCATCACCAATGTCCTCGGACACGATCATGTCATCGGTCAGATCCATCGCTTCAAGTTGAGCCGCCGCCTTCACAGTGGTCTGCTCGATATTGGCCTGCCTGGCAGCTTCATCAGAAGATAGGCGCGACATGGTCCGCTGCATCAGATCGGGGTCAGCAGCCGCCTGGATTGCCGCCAGCCTCGCCAATTCAATCGCAAAGGTGCGCTTGGCTTCCGCTTCCGTAAGCCGCTGCGAAATCTGAGCAGCTTTCTCTGGAAGGTAGCCGTGTCCTACCACCTTCAAGAGCGCCTTTGTGGCCTTTGTTTTCCATCCCAAAGGAACCTTCTCGAGGGCCTGATTGACGGGCGCTGGCAATCCCGAAGTCGGTTCGCTTTCCACTCTCTGCCCCCTAAACCCGCCTGATCACGGCGCGCACCCGGCCGATCACGTGCAGCTCGCCATCGACCGCGGTCTGCATTTGCACCAACGGATTATCGCTGTGGATTTCGACGGCGCCATCGGGCCGGGCGCGCAGGCGCTTGATCATGCCGAAGTCGCCCACCGTTATCGCCCAGATCTGATCGTTGGGCCCAGGCTGGGTGAAGCGCCGGTCGATCAGCACTACCTCGCCATCGCGGATCGTCGGCTCCATCGAATCGCCGTCACCCTTTGCCCAAGCGAGCAGTTCAGGCGGGGCATCGGTGAATTCACGCAGCCAGGCACGGGAGAAGGACCGCTTCTCGATCTCACCGCTTTCCTCGATGAACCCGCCGCCCATGCCGAAGCCGATCTCGACATAATCGATCTCTACCAAATCCGAGTTTGGGGTTCTCGAAATGGATGAATGGCCCGCAGCTTGTGCCGGATTCGCACCAGCTGCATCAATATCGGCCACAAACTGTCGGAGGTCCTCCATGGAGCCAACGAACTCGATCCGCCCAGAATCTTCCGTCTCACCAAAGAGGTAATAGGGTGTCGTGCCCAAGACTTCAGCGATCCGGTGAATGTGCCGCGATGTTTTCGTTTCGCCGCTCAAGATGCGACCGATCGATGGCTGCTTGACCCCAACGAGTTCAGCAAGCTTCGACTGATTGATCCTCGCGGCATCCATCAGCAGCTTCACGCGATCAGGCTGGATCTCCCGCATATCGGCGAGATTATACGCAAGCGTATTATACATCACCCAACTTTTCCGTTGACGATTATACGCTCATGTATATACGTCAGCGTATGACAAGGTTCGAAGCTCTTCAGCGCTCTCTCAAGGCGTTTAGCTCTCAACAGGCTATGGCCAATGAACTCGGGGTCACGCAGCCCACTGTTTGGCGCTGGCTGAACCAGTCGAAGCAAGTGCCCGCCGAGTACGTCCTGCGCGTCGAAGCCGCCACCGGCGTCTCCCGCCACGACTTGCGCCCCGACATCTACCCGCGCGAGGAGATGACTGATCACCACGTGGGTGACCGCTTCTGCGGCATCGATCGCCAGATTGCCGCCCGCCAGCAAATGGCCGCCGGTGCAACCAGCGCCAGCAAGGCTGCCTGACCGATGTCGCCCCCCACCCATCTTTCCGTTTTCCCCTGCCAGACGGGACACGCTCTGCCCCGCGAACGTATTGCCATCCGGCAGCCTGCGCGGTCAGCGGGAAAAACCCTCGATCGTTCCCCTCATGATGAGCCGGGGGGACCCCATCAGCCGACGACTGACACGGCTGCGAAGCCACCGCACCTGCGGGATCAAGCGGAGCCCCGGCCACGGAAGGGTGGTAGCCCCTGCCGTGCATTGCACTCTGCGAATGCGGTGGAAGTCAGCCAGATCCGCGGAGGTCGGGCATGAACCCGCTGCCCCGCGAGGAACAGCGCCAGGCCCGCCGCGCGCGTGAGCTGGTGGAAGCCGCCGGCGGGCTGGAAGCCTGCGCGGAGGAAACCGGCCTCTCCACCAGCCACCTCTCCCGCTATGGCTCCATCGCCGAGAAGGATTCCATGCCGCTGCGCGTGATCGAGCGGCTCGAGAGCGTTACCCACGGCACGCCCGGCCATCCGGTGGTCACCACCTATCTGGCCGCGCGGCAGGGCTTCACCCTGGTCAAGCGCCCACAGGTGCCATCCGATCGAGCAGCACTGATGGAGCTGCTTTCCCAACATGCCCGGGCGCGGGGAGACTGCGAACAGCAGATCCTGCATGCCCTCGCCGATGGCCGCGTCGATGCGAACGAAGCCGCCGCGCTGATCCCGCTGTTCCGCACCAGTTTTGAACTCACCAACCAGATGCTGGCCGAACTGGAAGCCATCGCAGGAGACGGACAATGAGCGGCGAAGGAACGATGCGCGCACAGCCGCTGGCCTATGCGCCGCTGCAATTCCGCCTGCACAGCGGTGGCCGCAACTCCAACCACGCGCTGGTGGCCTGCCCCAAGTGCGAGGCACCTGCCTTCATCCGCGACAGCGAACAGCTGACCGAGAAGGTCAAGCACCTGATCTGCCACTGCACCAATTCGGGTTGCGGCCACGTGTTCAAGATGGAGCTGGCCTTCGTCCACACGCTGGTGGCGGGCAACCTGGACCGGCCGGATCTGGACCTGCCGGTCTGCCCGCGTGATCAGGTGACCCACATTCTGCCACCGCCGCGCGGCGCGAACGACGCGGATCAGATCAGCATGTTCGACACCGGCTGACCGCCGGAACGATCACACCGCCAACCATTGCCAACCACGGGATCGAAAATGGCCGCGCTGCGGCCAAGGGGGAAGTTTTGCCAGTTGCTCAATCAGGCCCGCCGCAATGCCGGCGCTGCCTCACCCACACCACCAGGCTCTTCTGGACCTTCACCAACAGCATTGGCTGGCGGCAATGGTGCCAGGCCTGCGGCGATGGTGACGCCGAGGGCCCGCCGCGCGCCTACATGGGCCCGGTCAACCTTGGGCAGCACGCCGGAGTGGGCCGCCGCCCTCAAGCAGCCGCAGGCGATAGGGCGACCGCCCGGTGAGCCTCGAAACCCAGATCATTGAAGGCCTGAAGCGCCAGTTTTCGTTTCGCAAGGCGAAGGGCACTTGGCTGCAGGAGGGCAAGTGCCCGCAGTGCGGCCGGCACGAGGTTTACTGCGCGGCCAAGGATCCGCGCGTGGTCAAGTGCAGCCGCGCCGATCGCTGCGGGTGGGAAGACACCGTCCGCAACCTGCTGCCAGAGTTGTTCGAAAACTGGTCCGAACGTTTCAAGCAGACCGAGGCTGATCCCAACGCCGCCGCCGATGCCTACCTGCAGTTCGAGCGCGGGCTGGATCTGCGCCTGCTGCGCGGCACCTATTCGCAGGAACTCTACAAGGACTTCGACAGCGGCCAGACCGGCGCCACCGTGCGCTTCCCAATCGGCGATTCCTATTGGGAACGCATCATCGATCGCCCGGGCCGCTTCGCCAAGAAGGCCCACTTCAGGAAGGGCGGAACATGGGGCGGCCACTGCTGGCTGCCCAACCACACCTCCTTCGAGACGCTGGCCCAGGCTGACGATATCTGGATCACCGAGGGCATCTTCGATGCTGTGGCCCTCACCCAGGGAGCACACCTCGCCGCCGTGTCGAACATGTCGACCGGCCCCTATCCCGACAAGTTCCTCGACCAGCTGCTGCAGGCCATCGCCGCGATCAAGCGGCGCGATCGGCCGCGCCTGGTCTTTGCCTTCGATGTCGGCACCGCCGGTGTCTGCTATAGCCGCAAGCATATCGAGCGTGCCCGCCGCGAAGGCTGGGACGCGGTCTGCGCCCAGGTGCGGCCAGACGGCGAAGGGACCAAGCTCGACTGGAACGACCTGCTGCTGCGGCACCAGAGCTGGAACGGCGAGGCGCAGGACGCCCCCCTTTCCGATCACAAGATCGCGGAATACCTGCACAACGGTGCGATCACCATCGCCGCCACGCCGCGCGAGAAAGCCAAGCTGATCGTCGATCGGGCCGAAGCCCAGGCCCGCTCGATCAGCGCCTTCGACTTCCGCCACGGCAACCGCCTGTGGTGGTGCTCGATCAAGTACGACGAGAACGACGGGCGGCAGATCAACGTCCACGAGATCTGCAACTGCGCCTTCCGCATCCTCTACCGCGAGCGGGACGAGATCGAGGACGAGACCCACTACTACCTGCAGATTGACTTTCCCAACCGGCAGGAGACGGTCAAGGCGCGCTTCAGCGCTTCCGCCTGTGCCAATTCGGGCGAGTTCAAGAAGCGGCTGCTGGCCTTCGCCGGCATGTGGTCTGGCACCGGTGAGCAGCTGGACCGGATCATCCGCAACCAGACGCGCGATCTGAAGAAGGTCGAGCCGATCCCCTTCACCGGCTTCTCGCAGCGCCACAAGGCTTGGTTGCTGGGTGACATAGCGGTCCACCAGGGCCGCCTGATCAGCGTCAACGCCGAGAATTATTTCGACATCGGCAAGCACGCGGTGAAACTGCGCAGCGCCGAGCGGATGCTCGAGATCGATTACGACCCCGACCGAATCAAGTTCGACTGGCTCGACGATCTGTGGACTGCCTACGGGCCGAAGGGCCTGATCGCCCTGGCGTTCTTCTCGATGTCGCTGTTCGCCGTGCAGATCCGCGAGCAACACAAGTCGCTCGGCTTCCTCGAGATCACCGGCCAGCCCGGCTCCGGCAAGACCACCCTGGTCGAGTTTATGTGGAAGCTGCTCGGCCGCACTGGGTATGAAGGCTTCGACCCGAACAAGGGCACCCGGGCCTTCCTCTCCCGTTCGTTCGTGAAGGTGGCCAACCTGCCCATCGGCCTGATCGAGAGCGGGCGCGACGACGACAAGCGCAGCCACAACAAGCAATTCGACTACAACGAGCTGCTGGTGCTGTTCAACGGCCGGTCTCCGCGCGGGATCGGGCGCAAGAGCGGCGGCTTCGA
>NZ_WTYV01000015.1 GCF_009827655.1 Alteraurantiacibacter buctensis
GCTGCTCGACCACGTTGGGCGCGGGCAGGCGCGAAAGATCGACCGAAGTGAAGCTGTCGGAGGCCACGGGCATGCCCCACGTCATGCGCCGCGCGCGCGTGAGGGGAAGGCAGGTGGCCCGTAAGTGCGGGGCTTACGGTGAGTGGTGCACTGGCTTCGGCATCAGCCTCTTGCGCTTACCGGTTCCCACTCGGAGAGATGACTTGGCAGGCCTATCTCTGAAGTGTCCAATCCTGCTGAGTTCGAAAAGCAATGATCACCGAGGAGGTCATCGAGGGCGGCCACTGGCGAATGGTAGCTCCCCAAGTTTTCGTCTTCGAACATCGCTGACCAGCGGCCTGTTCGGCCAAGGACAATCGCGAACCGGCCCCATCTGGTTTGGTGAATATAGCCAATGATCTTCACCTGATTGCTCCTTGTTCATTGCGGGCCGCCTAGCCGATCAGCATGTTGCCGGTGATTGCGGCAACGCCCAACCAGAACGTGCCGACAATGAATGCAGGGGCCAGTCTGTCCAAGAGGGTGGGGCGACGGCCGTCTGCGTGACTGTCATAGATCCAGCTGCCTTCCCCGGCAGACCGTTCCAGCGCGGCAAAGGTCTGGCGAAAGTGCGCGGGATCGGCGGCAAAATCGACCTTGCGGCGCGAGCCAGGCACTTCCCGATCGTTCTCATCGATCACGCACAGAAACTGACCCATCGCCGATCCTTGTGGCTGCCCGCAGCGGGCGCTCTCAATGCCACGGGCGTGCCAGAATCGGGAAGCGGATTCTAGCCATCAAGCCCAAGCATCTCCTCGGCAACCTGCAGGGCAAGGCGTTCGTCCTCTGGTGCGAAGCCCAATAGTCGGCGGGAAGGGTAGCGATATTTGATGGCCCTGCCCTGGCGATCCCTGCCAACGGTACCGGGCAAGCCGAAGTGATGGATTCTGGCGACATTGTCGGCCTTGGCAGGGAAGATCTCGACGCTGTCGGGCTGGGCATCGATTTTCCACATCTTGGCAAGGCGGAACATCCTGAACATCCGGCCACCCTGCTTCTTTTTCAACCGGCCGCGCCGGTCGAGGCGCGGCTTGCGCGGCTCCATGGCTGTGCCGTCAGGCTGAATGTTGGCCCGGATCCGCGCGAGGTTGGAACGCCGAAGGGCTTGCCCCAATTTCATTGATGCGCGGCGGCGCCTGGCGGGAGACAGGCTGGCCAACACACGGCCAAAGAACTCATCGAATCCCGCCAGGGCCTCGCTGTCATAGCTCATTGCGGATCTTCGTCGATCAGGTGGCCAGTCAGATCGGGGATCGGGTCAACGTCACCCGCGCCCAGGAAATCGTCCCACAGGGGATCGGGCTCCGCGAGATAGTCCAGCGTCCACCCGCCGCCGTCGATCGGGGCGACGGAGACGTTTTCCTTCAGGTCCAGCTGGAGCAGGATGTCACTGGTGCTGTTGTCCAGCACGTCAACTTCGAAGCGGAAGCCATCGGCACCCGGTCGCAGCAGATCGGGCTGGTTGATGCGCAGCCAGCGGAACACGGCCAGGGCCAACAGGGCGATATCGCTGCGCGTTTCCTCCAGCAGCACGTTGAGGCGGTAGGCGAAGCCGAACGACAGGGAGTTGCTCTGGGTCGAGCGTCCAGCGCCATCTTCCACCCATATCCGCAGCCGATCGGGTTGCCCCCTGAATTCGGGCAGGGCCTCGGCGATCGCGGCGCGCAGGTCCTCTGCCTTGCGCATCAGTCCCACAGCCTCACGGTTTCGCGCATGGGAAACTGCGCGGCAGGCGGATCGGGCAGCCGGACGTTGGTTCCGCCGGGTAGGCGGGGGCCAAGATCGGCGAGGCCGGGATTGAGCTCGAGCGATTGCTCGGTAACGGCAGCGGTGCGCCCGATCACGCGCCAGCAGATCTCGTCCAGCGTCTCTCCGTCGCGGGCGGTGGCCAACATCGCCCTATCGCTTTGCTGCTTGCGGGCCGGCCATCAGACCAGGCTCACCCGGTTGCGAGGCGCGCGCTCTTCGGCGCCGATCGAGAGGAGATCGGCCACGGCGTGGTTGGCGATGCGGCGGTAATGATCAGCGGTCTGATCCTTGGCCTCGGCGCGGTCGCTGCCCTCCTGGGTAGCGGCCAGATCGCGGTGCCCGTCAGCCAGCTCGGCGGCGGCGAAGTAGCGCACGGCGCGCAGCCACAGCAGATCCGCCATGTTGACCTGGTTGACCTGCTGATCGGTTACAGCGGCCAGGCTTTCCACGCCGTTGGCAGCATGGCCGCTGCGCCAGTCGCTCAGCAGGCGCAGGCAGGTGAGAATGGCGCCTTCGGTGGCGGCGACCAGACGGGACGTGGTCACAGCGCCATCGCCCAGGCGCAGGGTGTCGCGGATCGATGCCAGCGGGACCGGGGGGAACCAGCCATCGGCCACCACGGCAGCCGCATCGGCATCGGCGGTGGGGGCGGGAGCGACCAGGCCGGTCATATGTGTTGTCCTATCGCTGCGCCGCTTCCGCCCTCAAGTAGCCGAAGGCGGTAGGGCAGACTGTGATTTTTACGGGGCGGGTGAGGTGAGCCGGGTGTAGCGGAGCTTGGGGCATCCGCCGTCCGTCTTACCGCCCGCCCCGAGCGCCGTGGGGCGGAGCTGGTTATGACGACGGAGCGGGCGCGAGCCGCTTCTCCAGCGTCTTGATATCGGTCTTAACACCGCACTTTTCGTCGAGTGCGAGGGCGCGCTTGAAGCAGTCGAGGGCCTCGGCCAGGTAGGCCATGGCACCACCGGCGGGCGCGTTGTCCGCGCCGGGGTTGAAATCGTCAGCCCGCGCCACCCAGCTGCGGCCCAGAGCCTTCATCAGCTTGGCCTTGGCCGGATCGGGCATGTCGGCCTTGCCGGTGAGAGCGTAGATCCGCACCAGCACGTCATGTGCGATCGAGCCGGGTTCCTTCAGCGCCAGTTCGGCCACGTCTTCGGCCAGGAAGCAGGCGAGCGTGCGGTTGTAGCGCTCGGGCATGGCCAGCCCGTGGCGCAGGGCGAAGTCTGCCAGGCGCAGGGCATAGTCGAAATCGCGGTAGTCGATCGCCCAGATCATGTTCACGATCAGGATCTCGTCCTGCACCGGCTGATCGGCAGCAAGCACGCCCTCGATCCAGTCGGCGAAGGTCTTGGCCAGTTCCGCCTTCTTGGGCTGGCGCGCCTCGTGGCTGGCGATATCGGACAGGCCGCGCACGGCCTCGTGCAGCACGGCCAGCAGTGCGGCGTATTCAGCGCCGGCGGGGCCAGCGGTGGGCGCGGCAGGTGCATCGCCTGCGGGGCGGGCGGCAGCGGAGGCGAGGCCTGCGAGGATCCTCTGGCGATTGCGAAGTGCGGGGCTGAACATGGGCTAGGCTCCTCGGTGGACGATGCGGGATCTGTGAGGTCCCCCGCGCAGAAGTGGCTCCACCTTGTCCAGCCCTCACGCCAGATCGGGTTTCACGGCCCCGGTTGGGCGGAGGCGGGTCTGCACCCGCCCCCTAGGTATTACGGTGCCGGGCGGGCCGGTGCGCCGCCGATGACGATGTTCTCGACCAGGACGGTGAGTTCATAGTCCTCGACCACATAGGCCTCGTTGACGCTCTCGTAGTTGGCGATGCGGTTCTTCTCCGGCTCGTCCTTCAGCATCCGGCGGCGGGTTTCTTCCTGCCAGTAGATCGACAGGTTATCGAGCCGGGTGATGAGGACCGCATTGGCCGGGAAGAACGGCACGCGGACCGCCTGCAGGCCGCCCAGCTGCTTGGTGGAGCGGAGAATGCGATCGGTCGCTTCCACCTCGGTGGCGGTGGCGCCGGTTTCCTGGGCGATGGTGAAGTACTTGTCGTCCACCAGATCGTGGCCGACGATGACCACTAGCTCGGTGTCGCCGCGATGCCATTCCGGCAGCAGCCGCTTGGCATCGAGCACCAGCGCATCGAGGCTGGCATAGTCCGCCACGGCGTGCGCCGAGCCGCCGACTTCGTCGTGTTCGGCGTTCGCATCGAAAAGTTCGACACCCGGCTTGACGTAGATCGCCTTCAGCGCGGCATTGTTGGTGCCATCGGTTTCGACGGTCAGCGAGCCATCGTTGAACACCTGGGCGGCGGCAAGGGTGCGAATCTTGTGCAGCCAGCCAATGTTGACGTCCTGCAGCAGCGGGTTGGCCACGCGATCGGTGGTGGCGGCCACGCTGGTGCCGTTCCAACCGATCATGATGCGGTCGCGGCCCTGCTGCTTGAGGATCGCATCGCGGATCTTGGTCTGGAAGTCCGGCTTGTGTCGCCACGCGTCCATCAGCGCGTAGGACTGCGACCAATCGAAATCGGTCTTTTCGCAAATGTACTCCCGCAGCTTGGAGCTGTCGGTGGGATCGGTGGGGTTGCGGACGCCAGCACCCGAAGTGTCGGTGCGGCCAGCCATCGTCCGGGTGACGCCCAGGCCGAGCACTTCGCCCTTCTGCTGGGTGACCGGCTCGACGTTGATCAGCTCGAGGAATTCGCTCGAATGCTTGATCTTCTCCTCGAGCGTCTGCTCGACGACCGGTGCGACGGCGAACTTGGTGTTGGCATCGCCTGCCTCGAGCCCGTTGAGCAGCGCAATCTGCGACACGTAGGCATTGAAGAGAGCGCGGGTTTCCTTGCGCATTGGGTGTGTCCTTGTTCGAGTAGGCGGGGGCGAGGCTGGGTGGTTGGCGGGTAGGGCGGATCAGCAGTCGGTGACGGCGAACTTGCCGTTGGCGCCGGCGGCGGCGGGGCGGGTCTTGTGCTCGTTGGCGGGGGTGGTCTCGAACTTGGTTTCGAGCGCCTTCAACCGCACCGCCTGGGCATCCGCTTCACCGCGGAATTCGGTGCGCAGGCTGTCCATCGACGTAGAGAACGTGGTGGCCAGTCCCTCGAAAAGCGGCTTCAGATCCTCGACTTTGAACGCAGCCGGGGCATCGCCGGGCTTGGGATCGACCTTGGCCGGGGGCGTGGCCGGCTCCTGCTTGAAGAACTTGCCCAGCACGCCTTCGAGCGAAGCGAGGAAGGACTTGCCGGGGGTGTCGTCTGCCGCCTCGGCGAATTCCAGCGCGGTGGGATCATTGCCCTGGCCATCATCGCCGCGCGCCAGGTTGATCACGCCGGGCAGGTTGCGGTTGAAGGCGAGGCGTTCGGTGGCGATGCTGGCCGGACTGTCAGTCAGCGCGGCACCCATCAGGTAGGCGAAGCCCTTGCCGCCGAAGTTCGGCTCGATCTCGATCGAGGGGTAGACCTTCTGGCCGGCGGCGTTGAGCTGCTTGGCTTCCTCGGTCACATCCAGCACGCCGAACAGGCCCAGGCGCTTTTCGGTGGTGCCGTTGAAGTTGACGTCCACCTCCTGGGTGGAGAGCTCGAGCACGTCGCCATAGGCACGGAACGGGGCCTGGCCGGAAATACCGCGGATATGCTCGATATTGAGCCGCGCGGCATAGGTTTTGGGATCGTAGCTGCTGGCCATTTCCTGCAGCATCTTCTCATCGATCACGCGGCCGTCGACGGTCGAACCGGCGGTGGCGAGGAGAAAGGGCTTGGTCTTCATCTGGGGCAGCTCCCGTCTTGGTGGCCGGGGCGCCAGGTGCCCCGCGTCTGAGGGCCGACAAGAGGTGTAGAATGGGCCTGCTGGCAACGCAGCTGGCCAGTAAGTCGGCAACTTACGGTGGCACCGCATGGCCAGAGGCCGGTGCGCAGGGTGCATGGCTTGGCCATGCACTGCGCCACTCCGCCAGATCCAAACGAAGACCAGCTGGCCGAGATCCAGCTGCGCCGGATGGCGCGCAGCTTCTACTGGAAGGGCTGGCCGCTGCGCGAGATCGCCCGCGAGCTGGACGTCAACTACAACACCGTGGCCAGCTGGAAGCGGCGCGAGAAGTGGGACAAGGCCGCGCCGGTTGACGTGATCGAGGACCGGCTCGAGGCCAAGATCGCCACCCTGCTGGACAAGGAGCCCTTCACCGAGGGCGACATGAAGCGGGTCGATTTCCTGATGCGCCAGCTGGAGCGCACGGCGCGGGTGAAGAAATATAGCGCCAGCGGCAAGGAGGGCGACCTCAACCCGAAGATCGAAAAGCGCAACGACGATGCGGCCAAGGCCAAACGGGCCGACAAGCGCAAGAACTTCCTCACCCTCGACCAGTGGCAGGCGCTGCTGGACGACTTCGAGAAATGGCGGTTCGAGTACCAGGACATCTGGTGGGACAACCGCGATCAGCGCACCCGCAAGATCCGCAAGGCCCGCCAGATCGGGGCCACGGT
>NZ_WTYV01000016.1 GCF_009827655.1 Alteraurantiacibacter buctensis
GCTGCTCGACCACGTTGGGCGCGGGCAGGCGCGAAAGATCGACCGAAGTGAAGCTGTCGGAGGCCACGGGCATGCCCTACGTCATGCGCCGCGCGCGCGTGAGGGGAAGGCGGGTGGCCCGTAAGTGCGGGGCTTACGGTGAGTGCTTGATCTACCCGATCAGCATGTTGCCGGTGATTGCAGCAACGGCCAACCAGAACGTGCCGACGATGAAAGCAGGGGCAAGATTGCTCAACAGGGTGGGGCGGCGGCCGTCTGCATGGCTGTCATAGATCCAGCAGCCTTCCCCGGCAGACCGTTCCAGCGCGGCATAGGTCTGGCGAAAGTGCGCGGGATCGGCGACAAAATCGACCTTGCGGCGCGAGCCTGGAACTTCCCGATTATTCTCATCGATCACGCACAGAAACTGACCCATCGCCGATCCTTGTGGCTGCCCGCAGCAGGCGCACTCAATGCCATGGGCGTGCCGGAGTCGGAAAGCGGTTTCTAGCCATCGAGACCAAGCATCTCCTCGGCAACCCGCAAGGCCTCCCGCTCATCGCCCGGGCCGAATCCCAGCAGCCGGCGCGCGGTATAGCGGTGCTTGATGCGGCGGCCATCTGGGCCCTGGCCCACCACGCCTTCCTCACCGAACTGGTGCTGGGCTGCAATGCGCTGGTTGCCTGTGGCAGTGATCTCCACGCTGTCAGGCTGCGCATCGATGCGCCACTTCTTAGCCTGGCGCAGCTTGCGGAACATCCTGCCGCCAGCGCGCTTGCGCAGGCGGCCACGCCGGTCCTTGCGGGCCTTGCGCGGCTCCATCGCTGTGCCGTCTGGCTGCTCGTTTGCGGCGATCCGCTCGACGTTCGCACGGCGCAGGGCCTGGCCCAGCTTCAAGGTGGCGCGGCGGCGGCGAGATGGCGACAATCCGGCGAGGATCCTGCCGAAATAGGCATCGAAGCCAGCCAGGGCCTCGCTGTCATAGCTCATTGCGGATCTTCGTCGATCAGGTGGCCGGTCAGATCGGGGATCGGGTCAACGTCGCCCGCGCCCAGGAAATCGTTCCACAGGGGATCGGGCTCTGCGAGATAGTCCAGTGTCCACCCGCCGCCATCAATTGGAGCGACCGAGACGCTTTCCTTCAGGTCCAGCTGCAGCAGGATGTCGCTGGTGCTGCTGTCCAGCACGTCAATTTCGAAGCGGAAGCCATCGGCCCCGGGCCGAAGCAGATCGGGCTGGTTGACGCGCAGCCAGCGGAACACGGCCAGGGCGAGCAGGGCGATATCGCTGCGCGTTTCCTCCAACAGCACGTTGAGGCGGTAGGCGAAGCCGAACGACAGGAAGTCGCTCTGGGTCGAGCGGCCTGCGCCATCTTCCACCCAGATCCGCAGTCGATCGGGCTCACCCCTGAATTCGGGCAGGGCCTCGGCGATCGCGGCGCGCAAGGATTGGGCCTTGCGCATCAGGGCTCACCCTTTCGGCCTATCGCTACGCTACATGAGGCCATTAGTCCCACAGCCTCACGGTTTCGCGCATGGGCAGCGCAGCGGCAGGGGGATCGGGCAGCCGGACAGTGGTTCCGCCGGGCAGGCGGGGGCCAAGATCGGCGAGGCCGGGATTGAGCTCCAGCGATTGCTCGGTAACGGCAGCGGTGCGGCCGAGCACGCGCCAGCAGATCTCGTCCAGCGTCTCGCCGTCGCGGGCGGTGGCCAACATCGCCCTATCGCTTCGCTGCTTGAGGGCCGGCCATCAGACCAGGCTCACCCGGTTGCGCGGCGCGCGTTCCTCGGCGCCGATCGAGAGGAGATCGGCCACGGCATGGTTGGCGATGCGGCGGTAATGATCAGCGGTCTGATCCTTGGCCTCGGAGCGGTCGCTGCCCTCCTGGGTAGCGGCCAGATCGCGGTGCCCGTCCATCAGCTCGGCGGCGGCGAAGTAGCGCACGGCGCGCAGCCATAGCAGATCCGCCATGTTGACCTGGTTGACCTGCTGATCGGTCACGGCGGCCAGGCTGGCCACCCCGTTGCCGGCGTGGGCACTGCGCCAGTCGCTCAGCAGGCGAAGACAGGTGAGCATGGCCCCTTCGGTGGCGGCCACCAGGCGGGCGGTGGTCACCGCACCCTCGCCCAGGCGTAGCGTTTCGCGGATGGATGCCAGCGGGACCGGGGGGAACCAGCCATCGGCCACCACGGCAGCCGCATCGGCATCGGCGGTGGGGGCGGGAGCAACAAGGCCGGTCATCGGGGCACCTCTGGCAATCAGTTTTACGGGGCGGGTGAGGTGAGCCAGGTGTAGCGGAGCTTGGGGCATCCGCCGTCCGTCTTACCGCCCGCCCCGAGCGCCGTGGGGCGGAGCTGGTCAGGATGCCGGCGCGGGTGCAAGCCGCTTTTCCAGCATCTTGAGATCGGTCTTCACGCCCGACTTCTGGTCGAGGGCGAGGGCGCGGGTGAAACACTCCTGGGCCTGTTCCAGGTAAGCCTGCGCGCCGCCGGCAGGGGCGTTGTCCGCCGCCGGGTTGAAGTCATCCGCCCGGGCCACCCAGCTGCGGCCAAGCGCCTTCATCAGCTTGGCCTTGGCCGGATCGGGCATGTCGGCAGCGCCGGTAAGGGCATGGACCCTGACCAGCACATCGTGGCTGACCGCGCCGGACTCCTTCAGGGCCAGCTCGGCCACGTCCTCGGCCAGGAAGCAGGCCACGGTGCGGTTGTACCGCTCGGGCATGGCCAGGCCGTGGCGCAGGGCGAAGTCCGCCAGGCGCAGGGCATAGTCGAAGTCGCGATAGTCGATCGCCCAGATCATGTTCACGATCAGGATCTCGTCCTGCACCGGCTGATCGGCGGCGAGCACGCCTTCGATCCAGTCAGCGAAGACCTTGGCCAGCTCGGCCTTCTTCGGCTGCCGCGCCTCGTGGCTGGCGATATCGGACAGGCCGCGCACGGCTTCGTGCAGGACGGCCAGCAGCGCGGCGTATTCGGCACCGGCGGCCCCTTCAGTGGGCGCGGCGGGCGCGCTGTCCAAGGGGCGCGTGGCATCCGACGCAAGTGCGGCCAGGACCTTCTGGCGGTGGCGAAGAGCGGGGCTGAAAGTCATGGCTGCGGTCCTTGTGAAGTGGTGCCCGCTCGATCCGGCGGCGGGCGCGGGCGCTGGCTGATCCGACTTGCGATCGGGGCCTCCCCGCTCTGCTGCTCGGCTCTTGCGGCGGCCGACCCGGATGTCAGCCGCCGCCGTCACAGCCTCTCGGTTATTACGGTGCCGGGCGGGCCGGTGCGCCGCCGATCACGATGTTCTCGACCAGCACGGTCAGTTCGTAATCCTCGACCACGTAGGCCTCGTTGACGCTTTCGTAGTTGGCCACGCGGTCCTTCTCGGGCTCGTCCTTCAGCATCCGGCGGCGGGTTTCTTCCTGCCAGTAGATCGACAGGTTATCGAGGCGGGTGATCAGGATGGCGTTGGCCGGGAAGAAGGGCACGCGCACCGCCTCCAGGCCGCCCAGCTGCTTGGTGGAGCGGATGATGCGATCGGTAGCTTCCACCTCGGTGGCGGTGGCACCGGTTTCCTGGGCGATGGTGAAGTACTTGTCGTCCACCAGGTCGTGGCCGACGATCACCACCAGCTCGGTATCGCCGCGATGCCATTCGGGCAGCAGCCGCTTGGCATCGAGCACCAGGGCATCGAGGCTGGAGTAGTCCGCGTCGGCGCTGGCCGAGCCGCCGGTGGCGTTGTAGGCCGCGTTGGCATCGAACAGCTCGACACCCGGCTTGACGTAGATCGCCTTCAGCGCGGCGTTGTTGGTGCCATCGGTCTTCACCGTCAGCGAGCCGTCGTTGAACACCTGGGCGGCGGCGTGGGTGCGGATCTTGTGCAGCCAGCCAATGTTGACGTCCTGCAGCAGCGGGTTGGCCACGCGGTCGGTGGTGGCCGCCACGCTGGTGCCGTTCCACCCGATCATGATGCGGTCACGGCCCTGCTGCTGCAGGATCGAATCGCGCATCAGCGTCTGGAATTCGGGGCGGTGGCGCCAGGCATCGAGCAGAGCGTAACGCTGCGACCAGTCGAAGTTGGTCTGCTCGCAGGTGTACTGGCGCTTGATGGCGCTGTCGGTGGGATCGGTGGGGTTGCGCACGCCCGCGCCGCTGGTGTCCGTGCGGCCCGCCAGCGTGCGGCTGACGCCCAGGCCGAGCACATCACCCTTCTGCTGGGTGACCGGCATCATGTTGATGGCCTGGAGGAACTCGCTGGAGTGCTGGATCTTCTCTTCCAGCTTCTGTTCCACCACCGGGTTGACGGCGAACTTGGTCTGGGCATCGCCAGCCTCGAGCCCGTTGAGCAGCGCGATCTGCGACACGTAGGCATTGAAGAGAGCGCGGGTTTCCTTGCGCATGGGGCTTGTCCTTGTTCGAGTAGGCGGGGGCGGGTTGGGCTGTTGTCAGGTAGGGCGGATCAGCAATCGGTGACGGCGTACTTGCCGTTGGCACCGGCAGCCTGGGGCCGCTGGGTGTGCTTGGTGTCGGGCGTGCCTTCGACCTTGGTTTCCAGCGCCTTCAGGCGCAGGGCCTGGGCATCGGCCTCGCCGCGGAATTCGGTGCGCAGGCCCTCGATCGAGGTGGCAAAGGCCTGGGCCAGATCGGTGAACAGCGGCTTCAGGTCCTCGACCTTGGCCGGGGGAGTGGCCGGTTCCTGCTTGAAGAACTTGCCCAGCACGCCTTCCAGCGAGGTGAGGAACGACTTGCCGGCGGTGTCGTCTGCCGCCTCGGCAAATTCCAGCGCGGTGGGATCCTTGCCCTGGCCTTCGTCGCCACGCGACAGGTTGATCACGCCGGGCAGCTGGCGGTTGAAGGCCAGACGCTCGGTGGCGATGCTGGCCGGGCTGTCAGTCAGCGCGGCACCCATCAGGTAGGCGAAGCCCTTGCCGCCGAAGTTCGGCTCGATCTCGATCGAGGGATAGACCTTCTGGCCGGCGGCGTTGAGCTGCTTGGCTTCCTCGGTCACGTCGAGCACGCCGTAGAGACCCAGGCGCTTTTCGGTGGTGCCGTTGAAGTTCACCTCCACCTCCTGGGTGGAAAGCTCGAGCACGTCGCCATAGGCGCGGAACGGGGCCTGGCCGGAAATGCCCCGGATGTGCTCGATGTTGAGCCGCGCGGCATAGGTCTTCGGATCGTAGCTGCTGGCCATTTCCTGCAGCATCTTCTCATCGATCACGCGGCCGTCCACGGTGGAACCGGCGGTGGCGAGGAGGAAGGGCTTGGTCTTCATCTGGGGCAGCTCCCGTCTTGGTGGCCGGGGCCAGGTGCCCCGCGTCTGAGGGCCGACAAGAGGTGTAGAATGGGCCTGCTGGCAACGCAGCTGGCCAGTAAGTCGGCAACTTACGGGGTCAGTGCATGGCCAGAGACCGGTGCGCAGGGTGCATGGCTTGGCCATGCACTGCGCCACCCCGCCAGATCCCAACGAAACCCAGCTGGCCGAGATCCAGCAGCGGCGGATGGCGCGCAGCTATTACTGGAAGGGCTGGCCGCTGCGCGAGATCGCCCGCGAGCTGGACGTCAATTATAACACCGTGGCCAGCTGGAAGCGCCGCGAGAAGTGGGATGCCGCAGCCCCGGTTGACGTGATCGAGGACCGGATCGAGGCGAAGATCGCCACCCTCCTGGACAAGGAACCATTTACCGAAGGGGACATGAAGCGGGTCGACTTCCTGACCCGGCAGATGGAGCGGACGGCGCGGATCCGGAAGTACGGCACCACCGGAAAGGAGGGTGATCTCAACCCCCGGATCGAGAAGCGCAACGACGATGCGGCCAAGGCCAAGCGGGCGGAGAAACGCAAGAACTTCCTGACCCTGGACCAGTGGCAGGCGCTGCTCGACGACTTCGAGAAGTGGCGGTTCGAATACCAGGACATCTGGTGGGACAACCGCGATCAGCGCACCCGCAAGATCCGCAAGGCCCGCCAGATCGGGGCCACGGT
>NZ_WTYV01000017.1 GCF_009827655.1 Alteraurantiacibacter buctensis
ACGCCAGAGGACGGCGACACCAACGAGGACGAAGGCCACGACGAACACAGCCTTATGCCAGCCGAGGGCTTCCTAGCCTACTAGGCCCAGCCTACCCACATCGAGAGGCCCGCTTGCAGATCGCTGTGAGCGGGCCTTTCTGTGTCCGCTTCTCAATTCTTGCGGCCAAAAGCTGCCTGTCGGCTAACGACCCCGAAACCGCCTTCAGCGGAACACGTCTTGAACCCAATCCGTCAGGGCATCGAGCGCGACTGCCGAGGGTGCCGCCCCGAGGGTCTCGTATTCGTCGATCTGTCCGGTGACCGCCACCTGAAAAAGGTGATTGTGTGCGGGCAGCACGATGGCACTGGCGCGTGGATTTGCAGCGGTGGCCTGCCGGAACGTTGATAAGTTGGCATCAGCCGAAACCTGGCAATCGCGCTCGCCGAACATCGCCAACACCGGGCACGTCAAGCTTCGCAAATAATCTGCAGGAGACTGTTGAAGCAGCGAGCGAAAATCGGGAGCAAGGAGGGTGTCGGCCATTGCTTCGGCCGCCGCATCCCGGTCGGCATCGGTCAGGGAATCACCGACATCGGGCCATGCCGCAAGATGGCTGCAAATGAGCTCGACCAGTTCCTGACGTGGCGGGTTTCCGGGACGTGCGGCAAGGGCAAAGGCCGCCGTGTTCATCGCTCGTTCGTGTGCGATCTGACGATCGCTTGCACCGGCGGCCTGCGACTCCGCCTCAGCGATAAAGTGGAGGGTTGCCGCAATCGGCTGAGCAGGCCCGGCCAGCATGGCGAGCGGGGTTGGCTTCTCGGCTGCAGCAGCCGCCCCGACCAGTCCGCCTTCACTATGCCCTATGAACAGCAGACGGGCCTCGGCCATCCCGCGCTCGTCAACCAACCAGCGACGGGCGGCGAGCGCGTCTTCCACCTTGCTGGCAAAATCAACGCTGTCCGTCGAGCCGCCCGACCGGCCTATGCCGCGACCGTCAAACCGAAGCGAGCCGATCCCTGCAGCGGCCAGATGTTCCGCGATAACAGCGAAGGGCTTGTGTATCCCGATGGTTTCATCCCGGTCATGATGACCAGAGCCGGGCAACAGGATGGCCGTTGCTCGTGGTTCGCCGTGCGCGGGCAAGCACAGGGTTCCTGCAAGCTGCACGGCACCGGCGCGCACCCGGACCTCAATTGGGATCATGGACGAAACGATCTGCCAGAGCCATTTTTCAGGACGATGATAATGCTCGACAACGGCCCCTGACAAGAGCGAGGAGACCGGAAGCTGGATAGTGGGATTTCCCAGAGCAGACATTCGCCTCCCCACCCCCGTTCTCGCCATCCACGCGGGCGGCGGTGGACCCTAAAAGCGGACGGTCAGCTAACGACCCCATTGCGGACTTTTGATGTCTGGGATCGTCATTGGCGGCCTACTTAAAGATTCTTTGGCAATTATATACTTGAGTGAGCAGATGAGATGTGCGAATCCGCCCAGCGACAGGCCGATACTATTGAGATCACGCCCGCGATGATCGAGGCTGGATTAGATTTCTTCGTGGAGTGGGATTCAGATTATTTTGAAGGGAATCACAGCCCTAGCTATCTCATGGGAGAAATCTTCCGCAGGATGCTTAGTGCGGTTTCTTCCGGCTCAAATTCAACATCTGATGTTTTGACGATTTCGGAGGCGTAAAGGACGTTCGCCTCGGCTGCTCGCAACCCAGCTTTAAAGATGAGTTGCCCCAGTTCGGCTAGATCGGCATCAAGCAGCGGTCTTGGCTCCCGCCCGCCTTTACCGCGATGCATCTCAACTTTAGCGGTGTCGAAAGCGTAGGGCTTAAAATGGACGGCATGGACAGCCTCATTCCTGCGCTCCAAAAGTCCGTCCCGGATTTCTTTCAGAACCTCTTTTTGAGCCTGTTTGAACTCATATGGAGCCTTCGTTTTGTGAGCGAGGGTAAAGGCCATCGAAGCCCGCTGCTTGCAGTCGAGGCTAGCGGTTACAATCTTTCCCAAATCATCGTGGATGCGGAGCATCAGCCAGATCGAGAGGGCTAGTTCGTATTCCAGGTTAGACCACTGGATGCAGATATTGCCGATTTGCACTGAGCGGTTTAGTTGTTGATCCATGAAAAATTCCGATCCTGACACCTACCCCGAGGCGGAGACAGATGCCCGCAGGGAGGCCGCACTCAAGCGGATGCTCGCCACTCCCCACAAGCCGCACAAGGCTAGCGGGAAGCGACGGCAGGAGTCGAGTCAGTCGAAGTAGCGCTCGCGCTTCCCGCCCTTCAAGCGGGGTAGCTTCGCCAGTTTAGGCGGCGAGCTTGTCAATCCGCCGATAGGTAAGGCGGCGACCCTCACCACCCTTGAGGATGGCAGCAGCGCGTTCGGCATCGCTCATATCGCGGGTGTTATAGCGCAGATCGAACTCGGCACAGTAGCGGCCAAGGTGGGCCTCGCTCATGTGGTGGTAGGTGCCGATCACGCCGCGCTTGAAGATCGAAAAGAAGTTCTCGGCGGTGTTGGAGTGCTTGAAACCACCATAGGTCACGAACTCCTTGGCGCTGTGGTTGACAGCGTAGTGGTTGGTGAACTCCTTGCCCATGCGGGTGTAGATCGGGCTTTCATCGGTCATCAGGACCGAAGCGCGGTCAATGTGAGTAACGACAAGGGCGCGAACGTCCTTGGCATTGACGTTGGCGACATGGAACGAACGGGCGTGACCGTCACGCTGCACAAGGGCCACAACGGCCTTCTTCTTGGCAGGCTTGCGGGTGGCGCGGTTCTTGGCCTTGCCGCCGACATAGGTTTCATCGACCTCAACGACCTCGTTATGACCACCCATCGGACCCTGCGGGCCAGCGCCTTCCATGGCCTCGCGGATACGGTGGCAGAGGAACCAAGCGGTCTTGTAGGTAACGCCAAGCATACGGGCCATCTGCGAAGCGCTCATGCCCTTCTTTGAAGCGGCCATGATGTGAGTTGCCAGCAGCCACTTGTGCAGGGGAACGTGGCTGCGCTCCATCACCGTGCCAGTGCGCACGGTGAACTTGTCGCGGCAGTCATTGCAGAGGAACATACCAGCCTGGGTCTTGCCAGCCATCTTGCGGACGGCAAGCGAACCACAGTGCGGACAGGACGGTTCGCCGTTCCAACGTTGCGCCTCAATGTGCGCGGTGGCCTTGGCTTCGTCGTGAAAGATGGGGTCGGTGAGGTTCATGGGGATTATATGCCCCAAACCGCGTGCTAAGTAAAGTATATAATTGCCGATTCTTTAGGGGCAAAGCGTTTAATTGAATGCTCCATTAAGTGGAGATGTCGCTGCCATGCATTCTCGACGCCATGAACGTCTCGTAGTCGAATACGAAGTGAGATGCTTCTTGCAGGACAGCGAGGCGCGACTTGTCATCTATGACATTTGCGTGGACGGGTGCTGCATCGACACTGAGGGCTTTCGCGTCGCGATGGACGAAGTGATCCATTTCAGGTTCTTTGACGACCTTGCTGTCGAAGGCAGTGTGGTCTGGAAAAATGATCGCTTTGCTGGTGTCCATTTCTCTCAAGAATTGCACCCAGCCTTGGTTCTTCACCTAGGCTTCAAGCCTATCGCAGCAAGTCTGGGCGAGTTCCTGCCTAGAGATCGATTTGGGAGAGAACTGCCCCCCATCGGCTGGATGACAATTCCACGTTAGTTTTGACTGAGGAGGAAACACAATGTCTATTGATAGCCGCCGTTCCGGCAAGGATAGAAGGATTTCCAGCCGTCGGAGCGTGGACAGCAAGCTATTTGATGGCCCCGAAAGGCGCGTGGTCGAAAGGCGTTCCGACAGCGATCGCAGGCGATCCGAAAGAAGCGATCCTGCTTGACGAGGGCGTCGCCGCCTCAAGCCCTCTGATGTCCAGTTCGCGTTGCTCTTTCGCGGTGGACCGGAAACCGCCCTGGCAGCCTGTCAGCGCATTTGCCGTTGCGTTCAGGAGACCCAGATATTTGCGACCGACCGGCGCCTTTTGAGCGTGACGATCAACTGCGCAATTGCCGCTTTGCCGCCACAAGGTGACCGTCGCGCCCTGTTCGAAGCCGGTGACCTTGCGCTTTATGAAGTAAAGCATTGCGGTTGAAATGGGGCCCGCCTGGCGGCCTGAGTTCCACCAAATCTGTGTTTGTGGCTCAGCACGAAAGGCTAAGTCTGCTTGCTGCTCTGTTCCACGACAGCTTTCCACCCCCATTTCGGACATAGCGGCTGGTCCGTGGAACGCCCGTTAGCTGACTTAGGCTGGGCCCGCTTGCTACCACAGCAGGCGGGCCTTTCGTCAGTCGGGTGGATACAGATCGGCCCAATCTTCCTCTTGCGTGGTGAGGTCGATGCGAGGCGGCACGAAGAACGACGCCTCAATCTGCCCGTGATTATCCCGGCCAATGAAACCTTTGCCATGTATCCGGCACGGGCGACCATCATCAAGCCAACCGGCAACCGATACGGTGGCCTCAACCTGCTTGGTTTCCGAGGGCTCAGGGCCGTTGGCGACGTAGATATTCAGTTCGTAGCCCCACATCTCTTGCGTGTTGCCATCGTTGTCCTCTGCGTAAAGGCAGGGGCGGCGACCCTCTACAATTCTCAGCGACAGGCCTTGCTCACAGTATGCAGGACCGCGCTCACTGGTGGCGGCAACCCGCGCGTCCCTAAGTCCCCATTCGCAGGCGATTGCAGGGCCACCTTTCCAAGCAAAAAGGTCCGGGTTCACGCTGTGTGCTCCATATCCAGCCTTACGGCTTGATATACCCAGCCCGCAACTTGCACCAGCGCACCCTGTGTCCCTCTGCAATTTCCGCCCGTTATTATATTCGCGCGTGCGGGCGATGCCGCCACCAACCCGAGCCTATTTGAGCCTATTTAATTAACGCGCGCCCGCGCGGAATGCGCAAAACGGCCTGTTTGCTGGCCCTATACCTTATCGCGCGCGCCCGTGCGTATT
>NZ_WTYV01000018.1 GCF_009827655.1 Alteraurantiacibacter buctensis
AACGGCTTCGTGGGCAACGAGGCCGCATGGCTTGCAAGCCTGATCGGCCCTGCCGGTGCTGATGGCGCCGACGGTGCGCCGGGCGCACCTGGTGCTGATGGCGCTGACGGTGCGCCAGGCGCACCCGGTGCCGACGGGGCAGATGGCGCACCCGGAGCCGACGGTGCCGATGGTGCCGACGGTGCCAGCGCCTACGAGGTGGCCGTGGCCAACGGCTTCGTGGGCAACGAAGCCGCATGGCTCGCAAGCCTGATCGGCCCTGCCGGTGCTGATGGCGCCGACGGTGCGCCGGGCGCACCTGGTGCTGATGGCGCTGACGGTGCGCCAGGCGCACCCGGTGCCGACGGGGCAGATGGCGCACCCGGAGCCGACGGTGCCGATGGTGCCGACGGTGCCAGCGCCTACGAGGTGGCCGTGGCCAACGGCTTCGTGGGCAACGAAGCCGCATGGCTCGCAAGCCTGATCGGCCCTGCCGGTGCTGATGGCGCCGACGGTGCGCCGGGCGCACCTGGTGCCGATGGCGCTGACGGTGCGCCGGGCGCACCCGGTGCCGACGGGGCAGATGGCGCTGACGGAGCGGATGGGTCCGCTGTGCTGCAAATTGATGTCTTCACGGCCAGCGGAACCTGGACCAAGCCCGCCGGTGCTGTTGACGTGGAGGTTATCTGCATCGGCGGTGGGGGTGGAGCTGGCTCTGGGCGCAAGGGTGCTGCCGGTTCCGTTCGCTGCGGTGGGGGCGGCGGTGCAGGCGGCGGCGTATCTGTGCAGACGTTTGACGCGAGCCAGTTGGGCGCAACCGAGACGGTCACGGTCGGCGCGGGCGGTGCCGGTGCAGCGGCGGTCGCGGCTAACTCCACAAGCGGCAGTAATGGGACTGGCGGCGGTGCCAGCCAGTTCGGCGCAACGCGTTGGCTGGCGGCGGGCGGCGGTCAGCCGGGCAGCGGTGGCACAAACAGCTCTGGTGGTGGCGGCAACAGTATCGGCGCATTGTCCTCCATGTGGGCCGGTGGCTCTGGTGCAGCCGCTTCGACCAGTGGGGGCAGTGGCAATGATGCTGCCTACTATGTGTTCGCCAACAGCCTCTACACCGTATTGCTGGGGGCGGGTGGCGGCGGAAGTGGCGGCGGTATCACGTCAGCCAACGCGCAGTCTGCCGGTGGCGATGGCTCAAGCACCCCCGCCTATCGGTCTTCGGGGCATGGGGTAAAGGGCGCAGCCGGCGGGACCGCTGGTGGAAACGCAACCGACGCCGCTAGCGGCGATCGGCGACCCGGCTCTGGCGGCGGTGGCGGCGGAGGCAACCTGACCGGTAATGGCGGCAACGGTGGCAATGGCGGCTTCCCCGGTGGCGGTGGCGGCGGGGGTGGCGCTGCTGTGGATGGTGTCGGCAACAGCGGTGCTGGCGGCAATGGCGGCGCTGGCGTCGTCATCGTGATTTCGAGGGGGTGACGATGGACCGATACGCCATCATCGAGAACGGCAATGTTGCCAATGTCGCCCTTGCAGATGCCGAGTTTGCGGCAGAGCAAGGATGGATCGCCGCGCCTGATAGCGTGGCGCCGGGCTGGTCCTACGATGGGCAAGAGTTCGTTCCACCGCCCGATCCAGCGCCCACGGTTCCCGCCACGATCAGTGACCGGCAGTTCTTCCAGCAGCTCGCTCTGCTGGGCAAGATCACCCAGGCCGAGGCGCTTGACGCGGTTGGCCCCGGCATCATTCCGGCCAGCATGGGCGCGCTGATCGACATGCTGCCGGCGGAGCAACAGTTCACCGCGCGCATGTTGCTGTCCGGCGCCACCAGCTTCGAGCGGCACCATCCGCTGACGCCCGTTCTCGGCGGCATGTACGGACTGGCCGACGACGATCTTGACGCTCTGTGGATCGCAGGAGCGGCGCTGTGAAGGCCCGGCTCGCCACCAGCGCCATGGCCCTGCTGATCGCGCTGGACGTGCTGCTGTGCACGCTGTGGCTGATCCCGCTGTACGTGGCTGGCCTGGCCAGCAGGCCCACCGGCCGCCAGCTGATCAGCGGCTACGTGGGCAAGGCGCGCCTAAACGGTCACCGCTGGGCGCGTGTGGCCGGTGCGGTGATCGACTGGATCTTCGCGCGCCTGGGCGATGGCCCGGCGCATTGCACCCGTGTGTACCAGGCCGATCGGGGGACGGGCGAATGAGCGACCTCGCCGCCATCATCACCGCCGCCACCGGCCTGCTGGTTGCCCTGGGCGGCGCCATCGCCTGGCTTTGGAACAAGCTGGAGAACCGCTTCACCGCGATCGAGCAGCGCGCCGAGGGCTGCGAGGAGCGATCCGCCGTGCAGACCACCGTCATCGAGCTGCTGTGGCAGGAACTCGAGCGCGTGACACCTGATGGATCGAAAGTCCTGGCGCGCGCCCTCAAGCTGCTCAACGACCTGAAGGAACCCCACCGATGACCACGTTCAATCACGGGGCCTTCATCCGTGCCCTCCGTGCGCGCCGCCAGACCATCCCGGCGGATCTCTACGCGGACCTGATGGCCTCGATCGAGGTGGCTCTTGGCACCGCGCCCGACCTTCCCGCCGCCGCCCCCGCCTCGGCCGTTGGCGAGGCTCCGTGGCTGATCGAGGCACGCCGTCACATGGGCCTGAAGGAAGTCGCCGGGCCGCAGCACAACGGCACAATCCTTGGCTGGGTGAAGTCGCTTGGCGGATGGTTCAAGGACGATGAGACGCCGTGGTGCGGCACCTTTGCCGCCGTGTGCATGAAGACCGCCGGGCAGGACGTGCCCGAGCATTGGTTCCGCGCCCTCGAGTGGGCGAAATGGGGTAAACCCTGCGATCCCGTGGTGGGCGCCGTGGTGGTGTTCGGCCGCCAGGGCGGCGGCCATGTCGGCTTCCTGGTGGGCGAGAGCGCGGCAAACTACTACGTGCTCGGCGGCAACCAGTCGAACGCGGTCAACATCACCCCTATCGCCAAGATCCGCGCCGTGGCCACCCGCTGGCCTGCCCCCCTCAAGGTCACAGGATTCCGGCTGCCGGCCATGAGCGGCGGCACTGTCTCGAGGAATGAGGCGTGACCACCTCGGCCCAGCGCTTTGCCGCCGTGATGGCGCTCGCCACCCTCGGCGCGGGAATCCTCGGCTTCATGGTGTTTGCCGTGCTGCGCGACGGGACCGTGAGCGGTGAGGATGGTGGGTGGATGGCCGCCGCATTCCTCTCGCTGCGCGAGGTCTTCAGCAAGATCGAGAACATCGTCCTGGGGAGTGCAAGACCATGATCCCACCTTTCCTCGCCGCGCGCGGCCTGTTCGGCATGGCCCGCTGGATCTGGCTTCTGATCGCCCTGGCTGGCGTGCTGGCGCTGGCGGCAGCCGTGACCGGATCGGTGCGCGACATCGTGCAAACCATCACCAGCACAGCCCACGAAGGCGGCAAGGCCGAGGCCACTGCCGCCGGGCACCAGACCACCTTTGAACAGATCGGAGAAGCCCATGAAGCTGGCAACGAAGTGCGCAATGATCGCGGCTCTGCTCGCTATGACGAGTGCCTGCAATCCGCCGCCCCCGGTTACGAGGGCAACTGCGAGCGATACCGCCCAGACCAGCCTGTGCCTGGTGATGCGGACGATCCCGCTCCGCCCGGCACCAGGCGCTGACGCGCAAGATCCTTTCAACTCCTTCGACACCGATGCCACCACCGAAGCGGTGATGGAACACAACGCCAGCTGGCGCGCGGCCTGTCCTTCGTCCTCAAGTAGCGGAAGCGCAGCTGACCCGCAGGGTCTACCGGTAGGGCAAAGGGCCCCATGAGCGCGGCGGCGGAAGACATCCCGGCCCGCGTGGGTGAGCTGATCCGGGTTGGCACGGTAAGCGAGCTTGATCTCGAAACCGCCCGCTGCCGGGTGCTTTACGGCGATCCGGATGACGAGGATGGCGGGGCCACTACCGGGTGGATCCGCTGGCTGACCCTGCGCAGCGGTGAAACCCGCACCTGGTCACCGCCCAGCGTGGGCGAACAGGTGCTGCTGATCGTACCTGATGGCCAGATCGGCAGCGCGGTGGCCCTGCCCGGCCTGGTGCGCGACATGTTTCCCGCCTTGGGCACTTCGACCACCGAGATCATCGAATTCGCCGATGGTGCGCGGCTGTCCTATGATCCGGAAGGCCACGAGCTGGTGGCCGAGCTTCCGGCCGGTGCCACTGCCACGATCACCGCACCGGGGGGCTTGACGATCGATGCTGCCGGCGGGATCACCCTG
>NZ_WTYV01000001.1 GCF_009827655.1 Alteraurantiacibacter buctensis
CCACCTGCGGCCAGCCATGGCGGCGGAGGCAATCTTGCACTAACAATCAACACGGACCACTCGGTGGGGGCCGATCACGCGCTTCCGTGCCTTGGCGCGGTAAACCTTGCCAAGTTTGATCGGCACAGGGTCTTTGCGACGGCGCGCCATGGTTGCACCTCATGTTTGGCTCGAACGGTAAAATGACAGATTAGCCGTCTATTGTGCAGTAATGCCGCACAGGCTTAAGAAATACCTGATGACCAGCGGCCCAAGACGCCTCGATCTTACGCGCGACCAGGAGGTATGGGGTATGGCGCTATGGGTTGAGCGCACGCACGGCGAAAATGGCTGGATGCACATTGCCATGGAGCAGGACCGATGGCTGGCCGCGGGCGAGATCGACGGCGTTGCGCTGTGGCGTGAAGTGCAGCGGTGCTGGGAAGAGTTGCAAGCGGCGAAGGGGCAGATTCAATAAGTCCTAGTACGGCATGGATTGGGCCGAATGCGGAATGACGGGTATTTGGCAGATTGGCGCAAAAGCGAACGCTAACAGTAGGCGCTCTCGTTTACACCGAGAGGGTCTGGGACTGGGCCGTCTTCTGCCAGTCCGGTCTCAGATGGTAACTTCGGAATGCTGACATTTTCAGTACCGAAGAAGGGTGGCAGCAGCCGCTGACTTTTCGGACGTGCCGAACACTAAATACGCACCCCGAAAGCGGCTGTACATTCAGCCTAGATTCTCTCGCGAGAAGTCCCCGATCCCTGCCCTTGTGTGTCAAAACCTATAGCTTAGTTCGCGTTGCACAATAGGTAGGTCGCCCGAAGGGCGGCGCCCCAAATGCTCGTTTAATCCTGCGGCTCGGCCAATCCGGCTACCGGCGTCGGCTCTTCCCGGGGAAGCGCGGATTTTCCCAGACATCAAAGGTGTCGCGCAACTCGTCTTCGCCGTCATCGTCGCTGTCATCGACGACCAGCAGCGTCATTTTCCACCCATTCGCCAGATTCAAAGCCTGTTCCCTGATCGATGATGGGCGGTGAAGGTTGGCCAGCCACACACCCCTGTCAACGTCGTCGGATTCGACCCCATCGGTTTGATGGCGAGCAGACAGTGAATTGTGGGGAAGCGGCGTTCCGATCCGGGCTTCGACAAAAGGAAAGCGGGTGGGCTTGTAGATGCGGCGCAAGGTCCCATTCTGCGAGAGCAAAATGGCGCACAGATCGTGGTGGTAGGTCGAATAGTGGATCGCCGTTGCTTCCTTGCTGACGTCGTATTTCGCCGCCAGATCGACAACATGACGAAGGTCAGGACCACCTTGTGCGCGCATGTCGGTCTTGAATTTTATCACCGGCATCAGGATCCCAGCGCTGAACCGGTTCGCTTCCGCTTCCATTCGCTGGCTGCGGTTGTCGCGGTCGGCCTTGCGAATGTTCATGTCCGATTTTGAACAGGCAAATTGCCCTGAGTCACCAGGCTGGTGCGCCGAGATGAGATAGTGTCCGAGTTCGTGACCGATCGTATAGCGCTGTCTCAGTCGATTGGCTTTGCCGTTGACCAGGATGACACCGTCCCGGCGCTCTGGCTGCGTAATCAACCCGCCTTCGAAGTTGTCGGTCGTCATTCGATGGATGGCAGTGATGCCAACGGCCGTCGCAAGTTCTTCGATCGGAACCGGAGTCGGCAGATCAGGGACCTGTCGCAGGATCTCTGCGATGATACGTTCGGGGGAGGTGCAGTCAGCAAGCTCGACCCGATCAATCTGCATCTGTTGCCTTGCCCCCGCGTTTTTTCATGGTCTCGATCATCGCCTCGATGAACTGTCGATCTTCAATGTTCAGCTTTTGCAGATCACGGTACATGACGACCATTTGTTCATCTTCCGCATCAGAGGGGTCTTCGCCAACCAGCGAAGCAATCGTCACCCCAAAATGCTCTGCCAGATTCTTCAGTAGTTCGATCGAGGGGTTCTTTGTCGTCCCCTTTTCCAGTTCCCAAATGTGCGCCTTCGAAGCCCCTACTGCATCGGCAACCACCTGAAGGGATTGACCCCGCTCTGTCCGCAGCTTTTGCAATTTCATCGCGAGCGACATGGCACTCTCCCAGCCCCCTAAGAGTAACACACCCGTGCGCCTGTAGGAAAGCTGCGTCGTTCGGTCAATCGAACATTTGCGGCAGATTGGTTGACTGCGCCGCGCGTTCGGTGTATCTTACGATCCTGTAAGGCGAAGTCTGCCGATATTGGGCTTTGCCACCTGCGCCAAATAGGGGGCATAATGACTGTTTTCGATCCGTTCCGTCCGCGCCCCGAGCGCCTGCCGACCCCGAGCTTCGCCGACGCGATGCTTATGGACGTGGCTCGCCGGGTCCAGTTGTCGCCTACGAAGCACGACGAGGCGCAACAGCATTTCGAGGCGCTTTGCGGCTATGTTGATCGTCCTGAAAGCCCGCTGCAGGACAAGGTGATCGCCTGCTACCCAGGGGGCAGCTTCGCGACCGGTACAGCGATTGCCTCAAGCGTTTCGAAGGATCAGCATGACGTCGATGTCGTCATGGAACTTGATGTTCCGACCAACAGCGATCCCAAGCGGATTCTTGACCTGCTTTTCGAAGCCATCAACGCGCAGCCGGGCTCCCGTTATCACGGGCGGGTGACGCGAAATTCGCGGTGCGTGACCGTCGAATACGACGATGGTGTCCGCGTCGATTTGATGCCCATTTCGCGGCTGACGGCGGCACCCGAGAAGGCGGGGCATCTTTTCCATTTCAAGCAGCAGCCGCTTGAGAGCTACCACAAGCCTGTCAATCCTTGGGGCTTTGCCGACCACTTCAACGCCCAGACGGCATACGATCCGGTTTTTGCTGCAATCTTTGAATCTCGAGCTCTGGCTGACGGACGAACGGTCGCGAAGGCCGACGTCGATCCGTTGCCCGACCGCGTCCCGTTGTCTAAAAAGGCCGCGCGCGTCGTCGCGCTGCAGCTGATCAAGCGCAATCGCGATGTGCGGTTTCGCAACCGTTCGAAGCGCAAGCCGCCCTCTGTGGTTTTGGCAGCACTGGCGCTGGAAGTGGCACCTGTCGGCGCGGGCTTGCTGGAGGAGGTCGTCTCGATTTCGCGGCACATTGCACAGCGCCTGCAGGAGCAGAGTGCACACAATCTTTGTATCGACGTCCGCAACCCCGCTTACATCCCGGATGTCTTTACCGATCGTTGGCCCGGCGCGTTGTCTGACCAGGACGAGTATGTGCGTGATCTGGAGTATCTGGTCCGGCAATTGGTTCGCCTGCGGACGGAAAACATCTCGCTCACTGAAACGAACACGATTCTCGACGATCTGTTCGGAGAGACGGCGGCCAAGTACGCGATCAAGGAACACATGGAACGTAGCCGTGTCGCCATGGAGAAGGGCGCGATGCGGTTCGGTCCCAGCGGCCGGGTCCATGCAGGCGTGACTGCCGCTGCTATCGCAACCAATTGCACCCCGGCTCGGGCAAGCACCAACATGGGCGGCGAATGGTTCCTGGACTGATCCCGATCGAGACCCAGATCGCGGCGATGGAGCAACGCTGGCCGGACTTTGCGCTTGTGCAAAGGATCGGGCGCCGAGCGGTCTGGGAAGGAACGCTCGACCCGGTTTGCAAGCGCTACCGTGTGCGGATCGGTTACGAAGTCCCGCTTGCGATCGAAAACTTCTCCATTCTCAACGCGCAACCGCGGGTCCAGGTGCTGTCGCCACGTCTTGAACGCCATCCTGAATATGAAGAAGGCCCGATCCCGCACGTCTATGTAAACCGTGCGGAGCAATCCTTGCCTTACTTGTGCCTGTTCGATCCGTTCAACGGCGAGTGGACGCCATCGGACCTGTTGGCCGAAACGACTGTGCCCTGGGCCGCACGGTATCTCTACTTCTATGAAGGCTGGTTGCTGACCGGAAAATGGTCAGGCGGTGGCCGGCACCCGACACAGGAGGAGTTGGATGGAACCCAGCGACCAAAGGCCATTGCGGCGGTCTGATGGAACGCTTGGTGAGCGGCGGCGACAATTGCCGTGGCCGGAGGGCAAGCGATTTCGGATCCTGTCCATCGATGGCGGCGGCATTCGGGGAATTTTGCCCGCGTCGATTCTGGCGGAGTTCGAACGGCAGTATCTGGGCGGACACTCCGTTGGTGACTATTTCGATCTGATCGCCGGTACATCCACGGGGGGAATAATCGCCCTCGGGCTTTCGATCGGGCTGCCTGCTTCCGACATTCTCCAGGTCTATTTTGATCACGGCGAAGAGATTTTTCCATCGGCCAGGCCGCCCCTGGAAGGGCTCAAGCGACTTTGGGCCAAGGTTCGATCGCTGGCATATTACCAGTATGACCGAGAGCCGCTTGAACGTGAACTGCGCCGGATTTTTGGCGCGCGCCCGTTTGGAGATGCCCAGCGTCGACTTTGCATTCCTTCTTTCGACGGCTTCACCGAGGTCAACATATTCAAGACGCCGCATCATCCCGATTTCAAGCTCGATTGGCGCGAAGAAATGGTCACAGTCGCGCTCGCGACATCTGCTGCTCCTACCTATTTCTCGATCTATAGGGATGGGCAGCGACGGTTCGCAGACGGAGGCGTGTGGGCAAACAATCCGGTGATGGTCGCACTGGTCGATGCGCTCAGTTGCAACGACCTCGATCGCGATCAGATCGATATCCTGTCGCTGGGATGCGGTGACGCCGAAATGACGATTTCGGATGCACAGGTCCTGCGCGGAGGCTTGTGGCATTGGCGCGATATCGTTTCGTCAGCGATGCATCTCTCCAGCCAGAATGCGCTGGGGCAAGCTGGGCTACTCATTGGCCGCGATCGGCTCATTCGCTTGAATGCGCCACTGCTGCCCGATGGTCCGATCGGTTTGGACGACGTGAAGCGTGCGAAGGCAGAGCTGCCAAATGTGGCGAAGGAACTGGCCCTTGCGAATGGGCCAGCGGTGGCGTCCCGGTTCTTCAATGAGAAGTCCGAGCCTTACGTTCCCTTTCATCCATAAGCTGTTTGATCTGCTTGGGCCGGGGTAGTCGGTTTTCGTCACCACCCCCGTCCGAAATCCGTCTACATTTTTCGGACAATGGCGATTTTGATTGTGTCCGAAGTTATGCTACATATTTCGGACATGGACAAAATCCCGCCCGGACTGAAAGCGCAAATTCTCGATCGTGTAAGCCGAGCGACGGCGAACACTGTCTGGACACCGGCCGACTTCCTCGACCTTGCCGGCCGCGATGCGGTCGACAAGACCCTCCAGCGTTTGGTCAAATGGGGCGAGCTCCGCCGGATCGATCGCGGCCTCTATGACAAACCGCAGTTCAACAGCCTGACCCGGCAGGACAATGCCCCCGATCCGCGAGCGGTCATCGACGCCGTCGCACGGCGTGATCAGATCCGTGTCCTGGTCGACGGAATGACTGCTGCAAACGATCTCGGCTTTACCAATGCCGTACCGGCGAAGATCGTCGTGCACAGCGAAGCGCGGCCCAAGTCGATCAAGCTCGGCAACCTCACCATCGAGTTCAAAACGACCGCGGCAAGCAAACTCTATTGGGCGGGACGCCCGGCCATGAGGATCGTCCAAGCGCTGCACTGGCTGCGCGATACAATGTCGACGGACGACACGGGACAATGGCGTGAGCGACTTGCCACCCTTCTCGGCAACCCCACCCACGGCGCAGCTTTGCGCGCTGATCTTGCCGAGGGGCTGCCAACGCTCCCGGCCTGGATGCAGGACCTGCTGCGTCCGTTCGTCTCGGAAGTGCACAGCGAATGAACTCCGCCTTCGATGAAGTTCTGCGTGCAGACACGCCCACCCGCACGGGCCTCTATACCGCGACTGCGCAGCGGCTCGGCACGACCCCGCAGAACGTCGAGAAGGATTTCTGGGTCTGCTGGACCCTTGATGCCCTGTTCAACGGGATCGAGGACGGACCCCGCCTGCTGTTCAAGGGCGGAACTTCGCTGTCGAAGGGGTTCGGGTTGATCGAGCGGTTCTCCGAAGACATCGACGTGACGGTCTTCCGCGATGATCTCGGAGTGCCCGCGACCATCGCGGAATTGGCTGCACTGAGCCGCAAGAAGCGCGACGCTGCGCTTGATTCAATCAAGGCCGCCTGCGAAGCACATATCAACGGACCATTGAAAGCGCGCCTCGCGCAAATCTGCGCCGATACCTGCGCGCGCGCAGGCCTCGAAGCGCAGTCAATTCGGGTCGAGGCCGACGCTCGGGATGGCCAAACCTTGCTCTTGGTATATCCCAGCATCACCCCCGAGGATGCTTACATCGCCAAGTCGGTGAAGATCGAATCAGGCGCAAAGTCGGCGCTTGATCCCAATTCGGTGCGAACAATTGTGCCCTATGTCGACGCTGACGCCGTCGATCTCGACCTCGCTGTGCCGGGCGTTACTGTGGTCGATGCCGAACGAACCTTCTGGGACAAGGTCGTCATCCTGCATGGCCTGAGGCGTTGGTTCGAAATCCGAGGGCAGCTGCGCGGCGACGGTCAGCGTATTTCTCGCCACTATTACGACCTGTTCCGCCTGCTCCAATCGGAGATCGGCCAAGCGGCCCTGGCAAACCGCGCGCTTGGTGAAGACTGCGTCGCCCATGCCCGCATGTTCTTCAATCGCCCGGACTTCGATCTGGCCACCGCGCAGGCCCCGACATTTGCCTTGTGCCCGGAGGGAGGGATGACGGATGCCTTGCGCCAGGACTATCGCGCCATGAGCACCATGATCTTCGGCGAGCCGCCACCCTTTGATGCGGTCGTCGAGGCGATTGCCGAATTGCAATATTCTTTAAACGTGGCCGCATGAAGGGGATCCTCCAGCGCTTGTTCGGTGGCGATGGCCCGAGCGACAAGTCGCCTGCGCAGCCAGAGTTCGCCAGTCCGCTGGAAATCAAACCCTTCTCACATGGCTTGGTCAGGATCCCGGCGCTCGACTTTTTTGGTCCTCACACCGCCTCGCCAAATGGCAGGTTCCATCTCATTTGGCTGGACAGAAACCCCGAGGGCACAACTGGCGGTCATCGTTATGAGGGACACGGGACATGGACTCTGCTGAGCGATGGTGGCGCGACATTGGCTACGGGTCGTCTCGAGCGACCGCAGGATGGTCATGTGGCCGACAACGGCACGTTCAGCGCAGCCTCCACCAGCCGCGTCAACTCGGGATCGCCGAGCAGCAGCCACCATCGAGCGACAACCGGATCAGATGCGCTCACATCACTGCCAGCGCGCACAAAGCGAGTGCCCGTGTCTGCTGACATAACTTCCGGGGGGCCTGCATAATCGGGCCCTGCCGTGCATCCAGCTAGCAAGGCGATAGTGACAAGCGGAGGTAGCAAGTGGCGCATCGTGTAGGGCTCAGTGCATCGAAAGGGAGACATTTTTTGGAAGCGGCCTCAGGAAGAGGACCAGCGGAACCGTCGCGAGGGTCAGAATCCCCATAACCAGGAACACATCATTGTAGGTCATTATGAACGCCTCGCGTTGGAGGGTGCGGCTCAGGACGGCCATCGCCCCCTCCATGCCGCCGAAGTTTCGCGCCAGCCCTTCGAGATAGGCCTGTAGCGAAACGCTGTTCGCATTCAGGGTCTCTTCCATCCGCCGGCTATGATGCCAGATCCGCTGGTCCTGGAACGATGCCAGAGCCGAAAGAGCGAAAGAGCCACCGAGATTGCGGGCCGCGTTGAAAATGCCCGAGGCATCGCCCGCGTCTTCCTTGGCCACCGACGCAACCGTTGCCTGATTCAGGAACATCATCGCAAGTATCATTCCGGCCCCGCGGATAAGCTGACTTTCAGTGAAGACTGCGCCGCCGGATTCCGCGGTCAGACTCGTGCTGACAAAGCAGCTGATCGCCATCAGCAGCATTCCGGTGCCGACGGCAATGCGGATGTCCACCTTGCGGATCATCAGGGGCAGAACCGGCATCAGGAGAAAGGCCGGGACACCCATCCAGAAGATGACCAGTCCCGTCTGAAAAGCATTATAGTCAGAGATGATCGCGAGGAACTGGGGGATAACGTAGGTTGAACCATACATCACCATGCCCAGGGCGAGAGCCATGATCGCGACGCTGGCGAACTGTCGATTGAACAGGAGCTGCAACTTCAAGACCGGCTTGCGTGCTTTCACTTGTCCGTAAATCAAACAGGCAAAGCCGATAATGGTCACCACCGTTAGCCAGCGAATGAGTGAGGACTCGAACCATTCTTCACGGTGCCCTTCCTCGAGTACAACAGTCAGACCGCCCAGTCCGAGGATCAGCCCGAGAATGCCAGCCCAATCGGCGTCCGTGAGATATTCCCACTTGGGCTTCTCGTGAGGCAGCCCGATAAACAGCAGGAGCAGCAGGATTGCGCAGACTGGCACATTGACGAAAAAGGCATAGTGCCAGCTCAGGTTCTCGGTCAGCCAGCCGCCGATCAATGGCCCCATCACGGGGCCAAGAACCACAGTCATGCCGAACAGGGCCATTCCGATGGGCTGTTGGTGCGGCGGCAATCGTTTAGCCACAATAGTCATTGCGGTCGGAATGAGGACTCCGCCCATGAAGCCCTGGCCCGTTCGGCCGATGATCATGGTCGTAAGGTCGGTGGCTACACCGCATAGCACCGAAAATGCGGTGAACGCGCTGACAGCGATGATGAGGAGGGTTCGCAGACCGAACAGCCGTTCCAGCCAAGCGCTCAGCGGAATGACGACGATTTCAGCAACGAGAAATGACGTAGCAATCCAGGTGCCTTCGGCGCCTGTGGCACCGATCTCGCCCTGAATGACGGGGAGTGCGGAATTGACGATTGATATGTCCAGCGTCGCGAGCATGGCGCCGAGCGCGCCCGCGGCCACAGCGACCCAGGCAGTCACGTCTGCGTTCTTTCGGCTCCCGGCCGGCCCGATCGAAGTGTCCTGCGCTGCCAGTATCTCGGTCATTGAGTCCGACTCGAGATCTCTTCCAATTCGCCGGCAGCATTCCGGGTGTCGACCGTAGCCACTACCGACATGCCGGGAACGAGCAGACGCCGCACTTCAGGGGGAGCATCGATAGCGATGCGGACGGGTATCCGTTGAACGATCTTGGTAAAGTTGCCGGTGGCATTTTCGGGGGGGAGGATGGAAAATTCCGCGCCCGTTCCCGGCGATATGCTGACCACTCGTCCCGCGATCTCAAGGCCTGGCAGGGCGTCAACTTCGAGCCTGACGCTCTGGCCGGCCCGGATGAGGCCGACCTGCGTTTCTTTGAAGTTCGCGGTCACGTAGATCGCGCTCACCGGAACCACCGTCATCAAACGTTGACCCGGTTGCACGAACTGGCCCACCCTCACCGAGAGATCGCCGACGCGGCCGGCCTTGCTGGCGCGCAGCAAGGTCGATTCAACCGTAAGGTCGGCTGTTTCCAGCTGAGCGCGGGCAGCGTCCGCCTGCGCCTGGGTCTGGCTGATCTGCTCGAACAGGGTCCCCCGGCGAGCGGTCGCGGCAGCCACCGCCGCCTGCGCAGCGGCGAGTTCGGCCCGCGCCTGCCGCGCCTGCGCCTCATACTGGTCTAGCTTTTCCCGCGGTTCGGCTCCTGTCGCGGCAAGGGGCCGATATCGCGCCACCTGGTCGTTCGCGAGGTCCAGTGCTGCGCGCGCGGCGGCGAGTTGGGCCCGCGCCTGGCGAATGGCTGCATCCTGTTCGGCTACCTGAGAACGGATTGTGTCGGCACCGGCCAGGGTCGCAGCGATCTGCGCGCGCGCCTGTTGCGCTTGCGCCTGATAATCCCGCAAATCCAGTTGTACGAGGGCTCCGCCGCGAGCAACCTGCTCGTTCTCCCCCACGAAGACCTCTTCGACGTATCCCGCTACCTTGGAAGAGATAACGACGCTGTCGGCAGCGACATCGGCGTTATCGGTCGACTGCATGTACTGTCCGTAGGTTACGTGCCGGTAGTACCACCAGATCCCGCCAAGCAGCACGGCAAGACCAACGATGATTAGCACGATGCGCAAGCCACGCCGCGATTGCGGTTTCGTTGGGGTTGTGCCCTCCTGCTCCGGTTGGTTGGAGTTATCGGTCATCTGACTCTTTCGGCAGCCTCAGTAAAAGGTGAACGCGTCTCGCGCCCTATGAGCCGTGAGTCAAATAGTAAAGGCATTTAGCAGTTTGCATTTGGGCATCCGAGGCTATCCGACTACACAGCGCTATGGATGAAAAACCAGATACCATGTCACGGTCTCAGCGTCGGCAGAAGGTCATCACCGATAATGACCGCATTCTCTATCTTATGGACGAGATCAGTCGCGGCGCGCGCAGAGTGTACGATGCGAGGGTCGCCAGGATCGGTCTCAATCAGACACAGTGGAGGATCATCGGACAACTTCTTCGCGATCCTGCCCTTACGCAGGCTGAAATCGCCAAGAAACTGGAACTGGAATCGGCGACCATCGGCCAGGCGGTTGCAGGTCTTTGCGCACGCGGGCTGATGAAAAGGCTTCGAGCTGAGACGGATCGGCGAGCGTGGCAGCTCATCCTCACGGAGCAGCTTGACGATCTGCTGCCCGAACTGAGAGGCTCCGCGGATAGGCTTCATGATCTGCTTTGGCGCGACATTGCCGCCGACGAGAAGCGAACGCTGCAGCAGATTCTTGAAAGGGTATCGGAAAATCTGGACCAACACCGTGCCGAGGCTGAATAAAATCATGGCATCGCCCCCGGAAAAGCCTATCGGCAGCATCGCTCGCGCCGCGGAGATTGGCCGAATCCTAATGAGGCACGGAGCGAAGAATCTCGCCGGAGCCCTCGGGTTTATTCCCTCTTCGAACAATGTCATCGACCCTCGCGAATTTCGCCCGGCCGCAGTTGTCGCGTTCCTCCGTGACATCGGGCCAGTCGGCATAAAACTGGGGCAGCTCCTCGCCACCCGAAGCGATCTGTTCACCGAACACTGGATCACGGCATTCTCAACCCTGCACGATCAGGTGTCGCCAGTGCGCTTCGCAGATATCGAGCCCGTACTTGCTTCAAGCTGGGGTGAGGACTGGCGGAACGACTTTGCGCAGTTCGACGAAAAGCCTTTGGCGTCCGCCTCGATTGCACAGACCTATTCCGCCGAGCTAAGGGACGGTAGCAAGGTCATCGTGAAGGTTCGACGCCCGGGCACCGCCGCGCGGATGGAAGCCGATGTGCGTCTGCTTGTGCGTCTTGCCGAGATCGCAGAAGCACGCTCTCCTGACATCGCGCGTTACCGGCCAGTCGAGTTTCTGCGGACCTTCGGCCGCAATCTTGCCTGGGAGATGGACCTCGCTGCGGAATCCCGAGCCTGCGAGCGGATCGGCGCATATCTCGATACCATCGGCGTCAGGACCCCGGCCATCCATTGGGAACTGACCGGGCTGCGGGTGAACGTTCAGGAACGCCTGTACGGCAGGCCCGCGTCTTCGCTGGGCAGCCCATCGGGCGACCCGCGGGTGGCGGCTTTCGCTAAAAGCTATGCCAACGCTGTCCTGCGGATGATCATCCTGAACGGCGAATTTCACGGCGACCCCCATCCGGGTAACGTCTTCCTGATCGGCGAGCAGGATGTCGGCTTCATCGACTTCGGATCAGTCGGGACGCTCACCAAGGCCAGGCGCGACGAGATCGTCCGCCTCGTGCTTGCGATTGCTGGTGAGAAAACCAGCGATGTCGCGAATGTCCTGCTCGCATGGGCGGGGGAGCCGAAGGTGGATCGCGATGCGCTCGCGGTGGATCTGGATCAGTTGATCGGAGAGTTCAGGGGAACCGTGCTATCTGGCATCGAGTTCTCGCAGATTTTTTCCCGCGTTTTCGACCTGTTGCGGGATTATCGACTGGTTCTGCCACCTGATCTGGCCATTCTTCTGCGTACCTTGTTGACTGCAGAGGGCTTCGTCCGATCGCTGGCACCGGACTACAACATCGCCGAAGAGACCCGGCCGATCATGACGGAGCTTCTCGCCGAGCGGTTCTCGCTCGGCAGCGCTCGGTCGGGTTTGAAGAAACTTCGCGGTCAGCTGCTGGGGTTGTCGGCGTCCTTGCCCGACATACTTGCCACTGCGAACTCGATCGCAAAGTCAGGATATGTGCCGGTTCAGCTCGATCCGCTCAGTATCGAGCAGCTCGCTGGACTTCGCAATGAGCGGCAGTCCTTGAAAGGCCCTCTAGCTGCCGCATTGATCGTGGCTAGCGCATTGCTTGTCGATCAATCCTGGCTTCTGGCTGGCGGCGCGCTTGTGATTGCTGGGGTGGTGCTCATCCGAAAATCATAATGAAGGAGCAACTTAATTCGTGCACGGTCACGTTACGGCAAAGCCGAACTTAATGAGGATTTCATACGCCGCACTTCAGCGACCAAGACGCATCGCGAAAAAAATTTTTCGACCTATTGCGATTGAAGGCTTATTTTCCTCAATCAGACGAAACTATGGAACGGCAGCTTTCAGGCTTGTCCTCGCCTGACTTTATGGCCGCTATTAGGGCGCATTGCTGCCAAGCGAATTAGACCCCACGACATTGAATTCGAATCTCTGGAGCGCGAAATCTCACTGACGCCAGGGGGCTTCGGATAGCGCCAGTCTGCACGCGATTTCATCACCAATTTCGGTCGCAGCCTCAAGGAGGGAGGTATCATCCAAGTGTGCATACCGAGCTGTTGTCGAAACCTGCCTGTGGCCAAGGAGGCTTCCAATCATCGGCAAAGTCTCGGATGCGCTCGCCAAAGCCCGGAAGCACGTAGTCAAACCTCGTCCGGCGCTTCCCAGCCTCTCCCGGAACAACGCGCGCGAGTTCCTCGGCCAGGATATGCTTCAGATCGTATCCGGTCACGCCGCGATGCCCAGCGCACCGGCGAGGCTCGAACAAATCCGGTCGGCGCTCTCCGAGATGATGTCGTCTGCAAGATGCGCATAGCGCGCGGTCGTCTCGGGAAGCGCGTGCCCCAACAGCTTGCCGATGGTCGCGAGTGGAATGCCCTTGGCAATGGCCGCTGAGGCAAAGCTGTGGCGAAGATCGTGGAGCCGGACATCGGGAAGAGCGGCCTTGCGCCTGATCCTGATCCAGTGTTCTCCAAGATTGATTGGTCCCTCCCGATGCAACGCCGGAAAGACAAGCTGGTCGTCGGCCCGGCGGTCGAGGCCACTCAGAATTTCGATCGCTTGCGGGTTGAGATAAATGGTCTTCGGGCCGGTCTTGCTGTCGGGTAGCGCAAGTCGAGGAATCTGGACGTAGCGCCAGCGCAAGGTCGCAATCTCCGAAGCACGTGCACCCGTGTATCCAGGGAGAAGGTAACCTGAGGCACCTTGCGCCGCTCGGCCCAGGAAGAAGCCAGGCGATCAACGCCCTTGGTGTCACCGCCGTGGATCAGAACCATATCGGCAACACGCGCGTGAACCTTGTCCAGCGTAGCCCAAACATTGTTGGCAAAGGTCAGTGCCTCCTCGTCGGTTGGATGGCGGCTGCGCCCTCCGGCGAATACCACCGGTGTGCCTTCGGGCATTGCTGCACGGCGCTTTGCCTCACCCCGTGCACGCAGGAAATCGCGGCCCTCGACGAGCGCGGAAGTCAGCATAGCTCCGTGATTAAAGCGCGAACTCGAGACGGGCTTCCACGAGGAGCCGAACTCGTTGAGATAGAGGCTGGCTGCCACTTCGCGCATTTCTTCAAGTGCGAGCATGGCACCTTCAGCGCATTGCGCGCGCTCGACCTGGGTCTCCAGCTCATGGGTATGGATTTCGGACCCATCGGCTGTGGCAACAAGTGCGCGGACCTCGTCGGTTGCACGGTCGACGGCAGTGGATTTGCGCTCCGCCGAGCGGTGGAAGATGTTGACGAAGGCCCAACCAAGGTCCTCGGCATCGGCTTCAAGCGCGGTCCCCGAGACCAGCGCGAAAAGGTCGGACCAGACCGCTGCAAGCGTTTGGACGACGGCCTCCTCGCACGGAAAATCGGTAGCAGTGACGGGGGCAGGTCCAATAGCGAAACCGGACAGATCGAGTCCGGCGAGTTGGGCGGCAAATGACGTGTGCATGATGATGTCCTCCTGGCTGACGTGAGGCTAACGCACCCGCTCTTGGCTGCGCCAGCGAGAGCCCGTCAGGGCCAGCGGTGAGGCGGACTTGCGCACCCGTCAGGGGAAACCTGCTTGGGCAGGCTGGCGCGGGCAGGCACAGACCCCGAAGGGGGCGGCCAACACGGGCCTCGCCCAAGCGGGTTGCGCAGGGCCGACGGCTGGCCCAGGGCCTCTCTCGCTCGGGCAGTGGCCAAGGGCGGTCGAGACACCGCAGGCAAGGACAACGGAAGTGCTCCGGGCATGGCGAGCATGCGCCGGCTTAACTCAGGCCGCGCGCCTGGCAAAAATGCCCTCTCCGTTCGACATGTGGCCGAGGCAGTCGTAGTCGCCAAACAGCGCATCGAAACGAGCAGATATCTGCGCAAGCCAGTGCCGTGCTCGCGGCGAGCGGGCTGTACGCCAGTCAGCGTCCCAATAGGCAGGGTCGTCACGCTCGGCGATCCAGACTGCGACCAGGCTGCCGTAGGTCGAGATACCGAAGTCGGCAAAGGCATTGCGCATAAGGATCCGGTCCTCGCGCCCCCGCCATGTATCGTGGACAACCAATGACCCGCATGGAGGCGAGCCACACATCAGCTCCACCGCGTCAGCTGCATATATAAACCCAAGCCCAGCGAAGCTCGCGCTAACCGTTGTGAACATCATGCGCCAAGGCGCGGCATCATCTTGATGTAGAGGAGCGAAGCGGCAAGTTCGACGAGCGTTTGGGCGACAATGACGGCTGGCACGAGTGGTATTGCCCCTGGCACGGCTAGCGCTAGCGGCAGCACGACAATTGAATTGCGCGTTGCCCCGCTAAACGCGATGGCGCGGCCTGCTGGTGCGTCCAGCCTCGCGATCCGCGCTATGCCCCAGGCCATCAGCGGCGTGATAAGCGCGAAGGCGATGTAGAGCGGTGCAACTGCCAAAACGCTGGTCAACGCCGGGCCGAGTTGTGGAACCACGGCAGCAATGACGATGAACAAGACCAGCGCCGTTGCGGGCACCGGTAGGAGCCCAAGCGCCACGTTGACCCGCGCGCCGGCTGCGCTTCGGGACGCCCAAAGCTGGCAGAGTGCCGCAAGGCCCAGCGGTATGGCGATCAGCGACAGGAAGGCGTGGAGAAACGGTCCCATTTGCACGAGCTCAGCAGCTTCGTCGCCGAGAAACAAGCTCAGCCAAAGCGGCAGCAGGAGCATCTGCACGATGAGGAGCGCCGGCGTTGCAGCCAGTAGCAGCCGGGCATCGGCGCGACCCAGGTGCGAGAAGGTGACCACATAGTCGATGCATGGGCAGAGCAGCACGATCAGGAAGCCTAGGCGAACGAGCGGGTCCAACGGTGCAAACTGGAGGAGGATGGCAACCAGCACCGGCACCGCGAGGAAATTGACCACGAGCAGGGCCCCAAAGAACCGGCCTTGGCGGAACGCGTCCCGAAGCGAGGCGAGCGGAACTTGCAGGAGGGTGACGAACAGCATCAGCGCGAGCGCGGGGTTTATCGCCGGCTCGAACCGCTCGGTGCCGCTGAGCGCAATGGCGGCTATCGCGGCCATGCAGACGGCCACAAAGTAGATAACGACCTGGCGTGTCTCCAGCGACTCTCGCGCTTTTTCCATCATTCGGCTTGTGCCCGCGCCGAGCGCCGGTTCCAGAAGAAGCCTAGCGCCAGCAGCACGATCATCGCGAGCTGTGCCAGGATGGTCTCGCGCGTAGGATAGAGGCCAAGGAACTCGTTGCGCGGAAAACCGGGCCAGGGTGCGATAGGCAGATAACCCGCCTCCTGAAGGGCCGCGCTTCCCTTGCCGATCAGCACCACGGCCAGAACCGCGATCAGCGCCGAGCTGTAGGCGAAAAACTTGCCGATCGGTAGCGTCCGGCTGTAGCGCATCATCACGAAGGCGATGATCGCCAGCACCGCGATCGCGACAAGCGCGCCTGCCACGACGGCGCCGCCATTCCCCTGGCTCCAAATCGCCGCGTAGAACAGGATCGTCTCGAACACCTCGCGATAGACCACGATGAAGGTGAGCGCGAACAGGAACCAGGCGGAGCGGCGGTTGAGGGCGCGTCCGAGCTTCTCGCGAATATACCGCTGCCAGGCGTCGGCATTGCTCTTGCCGTGCATCCATATCCCGACCCACAGCAGCACTAGCGCGGCAAAGACGCCGCCGAACCCCTCGGTCAGCTCGCGGCTCGCACCGCTGATGGTGATGAACCAGGTCGCCGCCGCCCATGTAGCCGCTCCCGCGACCAATGCGGCGACCCAGCCGCCGTGCACATAAGTCAGGACATCGCGCCGATCGGCTTTGGTCAGGAAGGCGATCATCGCGATAACGATCAGTATGGCTTCCATTCCTTCGCGCACGAGAATGGTAAAGGCGGCAACAAAGGCGGAAGTCGCGGACGCCTCGCTGGGAGCGAGGGCGGTTTCGGCCTGCTCGAACAGGCTGTCGAGCGTGGTGACGCGCTCGCTCACAGTCGCGATCGGCTCACCGCGGGCGATGGCCGCGCGCAGATCCGCCATTGCGCCTTCAATCCGGACCATCAGCGCATTGTCGCGCGATGCCAAAACCGCCTCGACCGGCTCGAAGCCGTCAAGATACGCCGACAACGCAAGATCGGTGGCGGACTTGCGGTCCCCGCGCTGGTAAGCCGCCAGCGCCTCATCCAGCTTCGCTCTCGCAAGCGTCAGCGTGCCACTCGCCTGCGCGGCACCAGCCGCTTCGGGATGGCGACGTAAGTAGGACATGAGCTGCTGCGCTCTGTCTTCCCCGACCTGGGCGGCGAGCGCCGCCGGAGTGGTGCCGACCAGTCCTTCGAGATCGAGGCGTCGACGAAGATCGGCGTCGCCCTCCCACGTCGCCTCGCCACTTGCCGCAGAGCTTTCAGGGTAGGCGAGCGACCCGGCATAGAAGGCGAGCGCCCAGCGATCCTGCGCCGGCAGGTCGGCGAAGCTCACCATGCTGGTTCCGTCCAGACCCTGTTCGATCACCTGATAGAGCGCGAAGATGCTGCGCTCGCGTGCCCGCGCTTCATCGGTGAAGGCGATGGGCGGCGGATCAAGCCCGACCGATTGAGAACCACGGCCATCGCCGGTCGCGCCGTGGCAGCTGGCGCAATGCTCGGCATAGAGCACTTGACCGCGCGCGAAGTCCGGCATGATGGTCGGGGCGAGCGGCACCGGATAGGATTTGATGAGATCGGCGGCAAGACTGCGCGCAGCAGTGGCGATTGCCGGGGCAGGCGACTTGGCGGCGATATTCCGTTCGAGACGGGCTGTCTGCCGCAAGAGCTGGGCCTTCGCTGACGACGCTGGCAGCTCGGCGATCAGCCTGCTGGCGGTGGCAGAGAACTCGGTCATCTCGTCGAACTCGGTCTGGTTCACGATCTTCCCGTTCTCGACCGCTTCGCGATAATCGACGGCGATATAGTCGAGCAGGCGCCAGATGGTTTGCGCGGGCGCGGTCTGCGCGACTGCTGGCGTGCTCATGCCCATGCATGCCATCGCGACCGCGATCAGCCACAACTTCGGCCGCGATGATTCGCGAATGCGCCGCATTAGCATGTTGAAAACACACTGCGCCCTGATTAGCCACGAAACGCGCCCTATCGCTGGCCCGCGCGTGGCGTTGCGGTTACTGCTCATCCGATCACCCTGTTTGCATTGCCCGGATCGGGCAGGTATACTTCAAGTACATTTGAAATATTGAGCGGATGATGGAAGAAAATCAAGCTCTCGTTGCGTTCGCCGCAATCTCCAATCAGACTCGGCTTCGCATTATTCGACTGTTGGTGTTGGCCGGCGCCGATGGCCGGCAGGCAGGCGTCATCGCACGCGAGCTCGATGCCGCGGCGCCGTCACGCGTGTCGTTCCATCTCCGTCAACTCGAACAGGCAGGGCTAATCGAGAGCCGCCGTGAGGGTCGATCGATCATATACAGCGCGACCTTTCCCGCGCTGTCCGATCTGGTTGCGTTCCTCATGCACGATTGTTGCGAGGGGCACTGCAAAGTTTGCGACAAGGCCATTGCGCTGTTTGCCCAATGCACTGGGCGGCCCACCAAGGCGCTCGTCGTATCCTGAGCCTCTTGCACGGCCTCTGTCATGCGCACGCTCGACACGCACTCAGACTTGCAGCGAGCACTTGAGGATCGTGCAGTCGCGGGTGGGCCGCCCACGAACTCGGTATCGCAGTTATCAACAAAAGCGCCTATTCGCTCCTGCAGAGCTTGAAGCTCGCGCAGATCCCCGGAAGGCCACTGGTTCTCAACTTCGAGAATGGTGAAAGCGACGATGGCGCCGCTGGGATAGCTGACCGATCGGCCCATGACGTCCTCCCTCAGGCCGCAAGCGCGGCGTCATGCGCCGCCTCATCGGTTGCATCGGCTACACCTCGGCCGCCGAGTTTCAGGAGCAGGCTCGAGGCTTCCTCGGCCTTGGCGGCGGCGGTGAGGATGGCGCGGTCATCCTCCTTCAAGAGCTTCAACCAATTGCCGATATAGCTGGCATGGTTGTCGAGATGGGCAACCGGCAGCCCGAGTTCGGCCCCGAGCATCGCGCTCGATAATTCCGCGACAAGCTCCTCGGCGGCATAGGCCGCCGTGCCGAAGCGGTTCTTGAGGTCGCGTGCCAGACGGCTGGAATGCCCAGTCCAGTGCGACAGCTCGTGCGCCAATGTCGCATAGTAATGATTGAAGCCTGAGAACAGGTGCGCAGGCGGCATGGTCACGCGGTCGGCCAAGGGCTCGTAATAAGCCTCGTCGCCTTGATGGCGCAGCGTGGCCGGAATGGCCGCGAAGAATGCGTCGAGCGCTTGTTCGCGCCCCTCCGGTTCAGTCAACTCGAGCGTGGCGGCCGGATGAAACCGCTCGGGCAATCCCTCGACCTGGTCGGCATTGAACACTGGATAGGCCTTCAACACCCGGCGCGCTTCGTCGCTCTTTTCGCCGGAATCGGGAGCCTCGATCTCCTTGGTGTAGCTCTTGTAGAAAATGGCAATGGTCGATTTCTCGCCCTTGCGCACCTGTGCGCCAAGTTCCTTGGCCTGGTTGTAGGTCATCCAGAACGGCGAGGCGTAACCGCACATGTCGGCGACCATCCACAGCCAGAACACGTTCATTCCCCGATAGGGAATGCCACATGCGCGCATAGGCCGCGAGACCGGCACGCCCCGCCATGGCTTGATCCATGGCCTAGTCCCGGATTCCAGGCGGGCGATGATTTCCTGAGTGATGCGGGTGGCGGGCGAGAGTGCGCCGCCTTGTCCCTTGCGATAGGCCATGTGGTGTCTCCTGATTGGGCACAGGATCTTCGAAGGCAGGGTATTCGCCCCGATGTGCCGCCAATCACCGGGCTCCCTCCCCTCTCATCTCATGAAGAGAAGCGGCCCCTCGGCGTTAGCCGAAGGACCGCTTCTCAGGGGTGCGAGTGACCGATCCTGTCAGGAGGAGGTCAGGCGGCCAGCTCGCTGGGGGACGGGTCGTGATCGTTGGCACCAACCACGGGATCGGCGTTGCTCGTTTCCGCATCGACGCCGTCCGGCGTGCCTTGCACAAACCGCATGACCTCGGGCACCCAGGCCTGCGCTTTCTCGCGCACCTCGACCTCGGTGATATAGGTGCCGGCAAAGACGCGTTCGGCACTCATCGCGAGATCGCCCTTCTTGACCGCAGCGAAGCGCGAGGACAGGTCGAGGCCGCCGACATCAGTCATGGCATCGAGGATCACCTGCTTCGACACCCGGTCGAAGTAATTCGCTGCCGTAGGCCGCCACCAGGCCGCCATGTCGATCCCGATCAGGCTGCCAAGGTGATCCTGGAAGGCAATCTGCCGCTCGCCCGCCATGTTGAGGCCGGCTTCGAGCGAGCGGGCAACGACATGGCCCAGCCACGCGGCGCGTGTATCATCGCCCAGCGCACGGAACAGGTCGAAACGCGATGCCACACCATCACCGCAACGCCAGCTTTCGTCGAGGCCTGAGCGCAGCTCGGCAAGGGCGCTGCTTACAGGCGCATCCTTGGCCTCGAACCCTATGATGGGCCCGGCTGGAACCGGTCCGCGCAGCGTGGTTGCCGAGCGCGCACGCCAGTCATGGGTATCGGCATCGGCCAGCGTGAAGACCATGAGGTCGAGCGCGAGGCAAGGATCGGAGGCCACATGCAGCGCAAGAACATCGCGGCGCTGCATCGCTAGTTCGTCAGCCAGGCGCTTGGAAAGCGCCGAGCGGCGTTTGCCGTCGGCGCCAATGCCTGGAGCGACCTCGATCATGTCGCCCTCTTCGGGACTCCCAGGATCGGTCGGGCGCTCGCCGTAGAAGACTGGCTGCAAGGTAGGCGTGCCGTCGCGCGCAAGCACGAGGATCATACCAGCCTCCGCTTTCAGCTCGGGCGCGAGTACGGGCGGCCGGGCACGGATATCTTGGCATTCGCGTTCGATCGCCGCGATAGACTTCTCCGCCGCAGCAACTGCCTCCTCTGCGCTGTCCTCGTCCTCGAGGATGGCGGCATGCTCGTCGTAGCTCGCATCGAGCGCGTCGAGCCGGGCGAGTTCTTCTTCGGTCAGCGGGGCCGGTTCGGCCGGAAGCCGGACCAATCCTTCGACAAGGTCATGGCTGGCATAGGGATCAAGCGTCGGCTTGACCCACGCAAGGCCTTGCTCGGCAGCGATCTGGCTCGCCTTCTCTTCCATCCTTGCCATCGCGAGATTTTCGAGCAGGGCGACATCAACCCAACTCTCGCTGGCCTCGTCATCGAACAACTCGCGTTCGATCCGGCCCCCTGCGACGAGATAGGCTTCGCGGCCAACAAGCCGGGCGCGGGGATCACTGCCACGCACCGTGCCCGAGAGCACCATTCGCCGGATCGAATCCGGATGCGGTGCATAGTAACCCGAGGTGACCTGCTCGAACACGCGGGCCTGGATTTCCTGATCCGAGGTTGCGCCGAAGGCCTTGGCAATGTCGAGCGTGATCTCGCCCGAGGCGAGCGCCTCGAACACCACAGGTGCAAGCGTTGCCAGACGCAAGCGGCCCTCGACGAAGCGGACAGTGAGGCCAAAGCGGCGCGCGACATCCTCGACCGTGGCACCGCCATCGACCAGCGCGGCGAAGGCAGTGGCTTCATCAGCCGGGTTCATCGCCAATCGGTGAAAGTTCTCGGCAAGGCTGGTCTCGACGGCGGCTTCGGCACTGTCCTCGAGCACGAGGCAGGTGACCTGGTGATCGCGGGAAAGGACCTTGTCGTCCGCCAGCGCCAGCATGGCACAACGACGGCGTTCGCCGGCCTCGACCTCGAACCTGCCCTTAGCTGCGGGGCGGACGATAAGGTTCTGCAACAGGCCGTGGGCGGCAATGCTGGCCTTCAATTCGGCATCGGCCACGGGATCGCTGTGACGGCGCACGTTGCGGGGAGATTGAACAAGCTTGTTCAGCGGGATCGACTTGATCATGGGACTTAACTCCTGATTGCGAGCCCGGTGCATCGACCTTCGATGTCCAGCTGGCTCAATCAGGGCAAAGCCCCCTCCCCTCTCATTCGTGCTTGCATGGTGGGTATTCCGCAACCGACCGAACTGTGATCTATAGTTGACAGCCGTCATCTAAGTGTGCATTAAACTTGGCATGTTGGAAGTCAGGCGCACCGCCGAATTTATCGTTTGGCTCCAGCATTTGCGTGACGTGCAGGCCCGTGCGCGGATCGCCAAACGGATCGACCGGATAGCCCAAGGCAATTTCGGCGATGCCAAAGCTATTGGCGGCGGCGTGCATGAGTTGCGCTTCACGTTCGGACCCGGATACCGAGTCTATTATACGAGGCGCGGCGACGTGGTGGTGATCCTGTTATGCGGCGGAGACAAGGGATCGCAGGTGCAAGATATCGAGCGGGCCAAGGCATTGGCCGAGGAGGTTTGACAATGACTATCGAGACGAAGCCATGGGATGCGGCCGATGTCCTCCAGACGCCGACCGATATTGCCGCCTATCTCGATGCCTATCTCGAGGACGGCACCCCCGAAGAGTTGCTTGGCGCGCTAAACACCATTGCACGCTCGCGCGGCATGTCCGCGCTGGCGCGCGAGACCGGTATCAGCCGCGAGGCACTCTACCGGGCGTTCAGCGACAACGGCAATCCGACGCTCGACACGTTGCTGCGCGTCATGAAGGCGCTCGGGGTCCGACTGGCGGTTGCCGCCTGATTTCTCCATCAAGCGTTGCCAGCTCGTCCAAAGCCTTGCTACGCTTGGCGTTGCGCGCACGCTTGTAGGCGAACAGTGTTTCAGCCTTGATCCGGCGATGCCGCCCGACCAGTTCGTGCTCGATCTCTCCCTTGTCGAGCAGAGAAATCAGGAAGGGTCGCGAGACATTGAGAATATCGGCCGCCTGCTGTGTCGACAGCATCTGACTGACGGGGACAAGCGTCACCGCATTGCCGCTGCCGACGTGACGCAACAGTTCGGTCAAGAGCTTCGACAGGCCAGGGGTCAAGGTGATCTCGGAAGGGATCCTGGTCTCTTCATCGAGAATGCGCAGCGTGGTCTCGCACGACGCGTGCGATGCGAGAATCTGGCGCAACTGGTTGGCAGCCGCCCGCTCCAGCGCGGACGGAAGGCGACCGCCGAGCTCCTCGGCAAAGGCTGGAATCGTCATGTTTGGGCTCTCCGTGTCAGAACCATTATCTAGTATATATTCGCAATAAACGCAACATACGAATTATTCGCAAAATTCTTAGAGCAAGGCTTGGTCATGGCCGGCACAGCTTCGCCAACGTGTCCACCGCAGTGTTGATCGGCACGAACAGGCGCGTCTGGTAACGGATGATCTCGGTGAAGCAGCCTTGCGCCTTGTACCAGTCGAGGCGGGCCGCGCTCCATCCGGTGAGTTCGAGGCGCTGGCTGCCGTTGACCAGGCTGCGTTTCACCATCATCGGCTCGCGCGAGCCGAGTTCCATCGCCCGCCCGGTCGCGAGAACCGACTGAACAATGTCGTCAGCCGACAGCGTCTGCTCGCGTTCAAGTCCGAGGGCCTTGCACAGCTCCGGCACGCAATGGGCGGGCAGTTCGCGACCGAGCAACGAGCGTCCATCGCTCGCCGATATTCGGCTTACCCGTACGAAATCGGAAGGAAGCTTGTCCCAAACGGGAAGCAGTAGGCCTGTCGCGAGATAGAGCCGTTCACGCTTGTGGCTGTTTCGCGCCTCATCGACCTCAGCGATCCACGCTTGGCGGAAGGCGTCGATGCGTATGGGTTCCCAATTGCTCTCCGCCAATTGATCCGCAGTGATATGGCTACGTTTCAATGGGCGCAAAAGTTCGAACCGGGCGATACGCGTGCCATCGTCGGCCAACAGGCTGCGCGCAGGGACCAACAGGACAACGCGGCCTGACCGGCTGTTGCGCATGGGCCGCTGGTGCTGGCCACCGATGCCATGAAGCTCCTCGAGGCGCTCGAAGGTCAGCGGCTTCAGCGCACGCGCAATTTCAATCTCAAGCAGATGCGTCGTAGCCCCGGACATTGCGTCGGTACGCAGTAGCGTGTCCGACAGCACGTTGAAGTCCTCGACCGCAAGGGTTTCGAGGCCAAGGTCGAGTGTCCCCGCCTGCCGTGCCGCATCAACCCGTGCCTCGACCAACCCCAGGTATTCGTCGAAGATGGCGTTTTGCAGGTCGATGGGCAGCGCCAGGATGCGGTTGAGCCACCGCTGGATCGTCGGCAGGTCATCGACCATCGAACCATCGGGCGCCTCGATTGCGAGACCCGACAGTTCCTGGAAGCGCGCAAGGCCGACAGCTTCGAGCTTGCCGGTGAACAGCAGTCGAAACCAGCGAGTGAGCGCCTCCTTGGCATAGATGCTCTCGAGGTTGTCAGCTGGATCGAACAGGTTCTGGCCACCGGTCTGCCGCTGACCGCGCGTAAGTGCCCCGAGGCTGTCCAATCGTCTGGCAATGGTCGAGATGAACCGCCGCTCGCCGCGCACATCGGTGGTCACCGGCCGGAACAACGGCGCCGAGGCCTGGTTCGTGCGATTGGTCCGGCCCAGCCCCTGGATCGCGGCATCGGCCCGCCAGCCCGGTTCGAGCAGGAAGTGAACCCGGCGCGCCTGGTTCTTCGCTGCGAGGTCAGCATGGTAGCTACGGCCTGTTCCGCCCGCATCGGAGAACACCAGAATGCGCTTGGCCCCATCCATAAACGCTTGCGTCTCTGCCAGATTCGCGCGGGCAGAACGCGTATGCAGCTTTTGGTGCCCGTCACGTCCGATGATCAGGCGACGGGTCCTACCTGTGACCTCGGCCACCTGATCGACACCGAAGCGTTCGATGATCGCATCAAGCGCGATCGCGATCGGCGGCAAGGCGCAGAGCTGTTCGATCATCCGGTCACGCGCTGCCAATGCCGAGCGGCACAGCACGGGTGCGCCGTGTTCATCGCTCATGGGTTCGGAGCGGGCATTACCGTTCTCGTCGGTAAAGACAGCCATCAGGCGGACCGGAAAGCTTCTCACGAGATAGTCGATGACATATTCTCGCGGGGACAGGTCGATCTCGAGCGCCTCGCGCTCGTCAGCCGACAAGTCGGCCAGGCGACGATCAAGCATGGCTTCGCCAGTTGAAACAAGCTGGACGACCACTGCGTTACCATCGGCAATCGCAGCGTCGATAGCGGGCAAAAGGCTTGGCAGCTTCATCGACAACAGCAGTTGGGCAAAGAATCGCTGCTTGGTCCCCTCGAACACCGACAAGGCGGCCGCCTTGGCGCCGGAGTTGAGCGTGGCGCCGCTGTCGGCATCGACGATCCGGGTGGCTTCGAGTGCTTCGTGCAAGTTGCCATGAATGATTGACCAAGCTTCCGCATAGGCATCGTAGACCGCGACTTGGGGCCCAGTAAGGCAATGCTCGAGGATCTCGTACTCGACCCCGGCGAAGGACAGAGCCCGGGCGGTGTAGAGCCCGAGCGATTTGAGGTCACGGGCGACCAGTTCCATTGCTGCGATGCCGCCGTCACGAATGTCAGCGACAAAGGCCTCGCGATTGGCAAAAGCAGTCTCGGGACCCCAGAGGCCGAGCCGTGTGGCATAAGCTAAATTATTGACGTCGGACGCCCCTGTCGCCGAGGCATAAAGCACACGGGCACGTGGCAGCAGGTTCTGCAACCGCACGCCGGCCACGCCCTGCTCCGAACCCTTCACCTTACCGCGCGATCCTTCGCCGCCCGCCGCATTTGCCATGGCATGGGCCTCGTCGAACACGATGACGCCGTCAAAGTCCTCGCTTGCCCAGGCGAGGATCTGTTCGAGACGGGTCGCGTCGCCCCGTCCTGACCGCAGTGTTGGGTAGGTGACGAACAGGATGCCGTCGCGCATGGTAATGGGCGTTCCGAGCCTCCAGCTCGCGAGCGGCTGCACATCGATTGGCAGGCCACCAAGCGCGGACCAGTCGCGCCGGGCATCCTCCAAGAGCGCCTCGTTCTTCGAGATCCAGATATGGCGGCGTTCGCGGCGCACCCAGCGATCGAGGATCACACTCGCAACCTGGCGCCCTTTGCCCGCGCCCGTACCGTCGCCAAGGAAGTACCCCTGCCGGTAGACCCGCCCCTCGGCCGATGCCTTGAGCGAGCACCCCTTGTCTTCGACTTCATAGCGCCCGGGAAGATCCCGCTCGTGGGCATTTGCAGCATAGATCAGCGTTTCGGCCTGGGCGGCAGACAGCAGGCGCTTGGAGAGAAGTCCTTCGGGAAGCTGAGGAATGGTATGGGGTACGGGAGCTGCGATCGATCCCATGGCCACGGACTCGACCAGCGGCGTCGGATGCTCTGCCGCATCTGGGATAACGATTCGGCTTGGCCGGTAGGGCAGGTAGTGCCCCACCTGCGCCTCGATGGGCGCGGGGGTCTCGAGGCGCTGGTAAGCCAGCGGCATGATGGCTTGCGGTGCCGTCGCAGTTTTGATTGGAGCAGGAAGCGGACGATTTGCGGTCGCGACCAATCGGAATGGTGCGCGCATCGGGATGCGCGAAGGCTCATGCCTGGACTTTGCTGCGGCGCGGGCCGGTAAGGCATCGATCAGTGCCGTGATTTCGAGGAAGTCATTCGACCTGGCAATGACCGGTTGGGTCGTTGCCTTGGTCTTGTCGAGGACCAGCAAGCGGGCTGTAATGCCGGTGCCCTGGCTGACGAAAGCACGCTCGATGACAACGTTGAGCTTCAGCGCGACAGGTCCATTGATGGTTGCGAGAAAGCTGGGAGTATCGAACCATTCGGGCATGATCGCCACGAGCCGACCGCCGTCAGCGAGCCGGTTCCATGCCGATCGCAGATGGCGCGCGCCCGTCCGACCATCGTGGCCGCGCTCGATCCCGTGCGAATAGGGTGGGTTCATCAGGACCAGGCTCGGGGCAACGGCGGCATCGAGTAACTCGTCGATCAATTCCGCGTCGTGTCCGGTCAGCTGGGATTGCGGGAACACGGCAGCGAGGCAATCGCGCCGCAGCGGCGAGATCTCGTTGAGCGCGAGGATTGCGCCTGCCTTCTCGGCCCAGAGTGCCAGCATCCCCGTTCCGGCCGAAGGCTCAAGGACGTGATCGCCATTCGAGAAGGCGCAGGCACGTGCCGCGAGCCAGGCAAAACGCGGCGGTGTGGCAAACTGCTGCCATGCGATCTGCTCTTCACTGCGGTTGGCTTGGCCGGGGACAAGAGCTTCGAGCGAGGCGAACAGGGCATCAGCCTTGGCTGCGAGCGCAGTAAGGCCGAACGCGTCGACCTCTTGCAGGTATAAGACCTGCGCCAGTTCGAGCGCGGCATGGGCATCTCGGACCGACCAGCGCCCTTCAGCATCGCTGCCACCAAAGTATTGGCATAGAGTGTGGGTAATATGGGCACGCGACACCGCAGTGCCGGATGAAAGCGTTGCGGCAATGGAGCGCGCAGCGGAAACGACGATCGGCGGGACGGGTTCGTCAAACGAGAACGCAGGCGATGAAGTGGACATGGCAAACCTCCTGACGAGGCGATGGCATGTCCACCGACCTCATCTGGCCCAGCGCCCACTTTCCTCTGTCGCGGTGGTCAAGGCTTCTCCGCGTGGCGGGCGAGTAGCTCGTCATTCCAGTCAAACCCCGCGGACGCTGGCACATGGATGACAATGCGCCGGTCCCCTTGAGCATAGGCACGACGCGCTCGCTTCTCGGCCAGTTGGCCGCCCGCATCGTGATCGAGAAACACGTGGAGCTCGCGTACACTCTCAGGGATCGAGACCAGGCCGAAACGTTCGTTACCAAGCGTCGCCCAACACGGTATGCCGAAGAGTGCCGTGGCCGACAGGGCAGTCTCAATGCCTTCGGCCAGGCCCAGGTGGCCATCCACGGCAGGAGCAAGCCTGACCGCGCCAGTTCCAAGACTTCCCAAGGCGCGCCGTGGTCGCTCGAAGCTCGCCAGCTTGCGCTTCGTCGGATCGAAGAAGGTGCGGTGCACGGCAACGATGCCGACATCGACGCAAACTGCCGCCAGCATGGCCGGTAGGAATTGAACCTGCTCGCGAGGTCCGAGCGGTGTCCGGGCGAGGAAGCGCAATTGGTCTGAATGGTGGTGGATTCCCCGTTGGGCAAGGTGGTCCTCGGCGGGCGTGCCAACCAGGGGGCAAGCCGCCTGCCACAAGCGGCGTGCATTTCCGCCCGAACGATCCGGCGCTTCGCGTGCTACCAGCGGTGCGCCTGCCCCACTGAACAGCTCGCGGGCACCAACCCCGTGCCGACGCAGCGCGGTGATGATTTCGTCGTTGGTGCATCCGGCGAAGCAATGCAGCAGGATCGCTTTGCGACCCAAGCTGACACTGAGCGAGGGTGTTCGGTCGTCATGCGCCGGGCAACAGCACATGCCCTTGCCTCGGCGCCAGGTTCCGCGAAGGCTTTCGACGATTTCTCGGGCGCGGCGTTCGAGTGGCTCAGTTCCAAAAGTCTGGGGCATGCATCTACTCCGGTTGGGATGCCCTCCCCAGCGCAGCCTCCGCTCTGCGCCGTCATCAATCGCATTTCCTACAGTAAATGTTCTATATATGTTCCATCGCGATTTGACTAGCAAAGGATCGAGATATGACACTGAAAACCAGCCTGATCGTAGGAATTGCGGCCGTGCTCTGGGTAGCAGCACCGGCATTTGCGCAGTCGCCGCCCGCCCTCGAAAGCGGCACGGGCGAAGCGCGTGAGCCAGCGGCAGCGGAAGGGTCGAGCGGATTTCGGTTGCTCGAACACGGCACCTGGCAGCGACCGCCAGACGCTACGTCTCCTGTCCCCTCGAAAAGCGAAGGCGGTCGGGTTCTCCTCCCCTATCATTACCCGCCGATCAGCCACGGCGGGCCTTCTGGGTTTCGTCGTGCAACCTACCTGCCACACGTTCAGGCCGCAGAAATGCGATATGCCTTGCCGCCCGGGCTCCTAGATGCATTGGTCTGGACTGAATCGCGCTACAATCCAGTTGCGGTCAGCAAGGCTGGTGCCGCAGGCCTTGGACAGCTTATGCCGGGCACGGCTCGTGATCTGGGTGTGGCCAACAGGTTTGATCCAGTGGCCAATTTGAACGGCGCCGCCAACTATCTGCGTCAGATGCTAAACAAGTTCGGCCAAGTTCACCTTGCTCTTGCAGCGTACAATGCCGGCCCCGGAGCCGTGGAACGGGCTCGCGGCATCCCACGCAATCGAGAGACTCCTGCTTATGTTCGCAATGTGCTGCGGCATTGGCGTCAATCGTGAGCTAGCAGCATTTCGGAATATATCCTTCGCACAGGTGACCTCACTAAGGGTGCCCTCGATTTGCATGTCGTCGAGCACAACAATATTGAGATTTCGATGCAAGCGCCCCCGATCCCCGTTTGGATGGGCGCGATCGGCATTTCACAACTCCCACCGGATTTCTCGGGTGCAGAATTTGGACGGTCCCCCCGCAGGAACAACGCCATTATCGTGTCCCAAATTGTGAGCAGCATGGGAGTGTGGTAGAGACTGTGGGAGCGAGGCATTTGAACCGCCTCTTTTCGTTAGCTTATTCAATTCATTAGAGCTTTTCGCTTGCAACCTCCGTCTCCGCCAGATCCCGGATTTCCACGAACCGCAGCGAACCACTGAGAACAAGCTAATCGCTTGTTAGGCTGCGCTTTTTCATGAAAATTTGACCGCGATGGATCGCATCAGTTCACGTCAGACCGCCGCCATATTTATGGCCTATCTTATGGCTTGAATGCTACGAGGTGTCGGTTAAAGTCGCGAAATCATGGCTACGCGCGCGCGAGCGAAACTGAACGTAAAGCAGGTGGCAGCCTACGCCGGGCCTGGTGTATTGTCCGATGGCGGCGGGCTGTACCTGCGTGTTCGGGAGTCGGGCCGTTCGTGGTTTTACATCGGCACCCTCAATGGGAAGCGCATCGAGATCGGCCTTGGTTCGGCGTTGGATGTGACGCTGGCCAAAGCGCGTGACAAAGCAGCAGAGGTTCGTGCTCTGATCCTTGAAGGCATCGACCCACGAATCGAAAAGGCGAAGGCCAAGGCTGCCGCGAAGCCAAAGGTCTTGTTCGGGGCATTTGCGCTCGATCACCTCGACAGCATCGAGGATGGCTTCAAGAACCCGAAGCATCGCCAGCAGTGGCGGAACACGCTGATTACCTACGCCAAGCCGATGTTTGATCTGCCGATCGAGGAGGTAAAAACCGAGCACATCCTGGAAGTGCTGCAGCCGATCTGGTTGGAGAAGCGCGAGACCGCTTCACGGGTGCGTGGTCGGATAGAGCGCGTGCTGGATGCCGCCAGAGTGAAGGGCCTGCGCCACGGCGAGAATCCTGCGCGTGGCCGTGGCCACCTCGACTTGCTGCTGCCCAAGCGCTCGAAGGTGGGGGTCAAGCACCATCCGGCACTGCCGTTCAAGCAGGTGGCCGAGTTCATGGCTGAACTGCGCCAGCGTGATATCGTGACGGCTAAGGCGTTGGAGTGGTGCTGTCAGTCTAACCGCAACTCGTCTCCGATGTGCGGAGTTTGCCCTACCCCAGCGTCGATTCAGGCCATGAGCAATTGCCACTCGGCCAGGGCGGCCGAGCGGCGTATCTTGTAGGTCGTTCTGTCGACGAGGTGGCGTTCAAGGTTGAAGTGGTTGTGGACGTTGGCGTGGACCGAGGCGAACTTTTGTAAGCTTTTCATCTGTCGGAACCTGAGCATCGCCCGCTCTCGTCGTCGGAATGGCAGGTGGCTGTTCTCCACCCGATTGTTGGCCCAGCGTCCGACCTCCTGCTTCTCGGTGTTGCCGAGCTCGGTCATTGCCGCCTTGTACGAACGCAGGCCATCGGTGGTAATCTCCGCCGGTGAGCCGTGGCGCTTCAGCGCCTTCTTCATGAAGGCCAGCGCTGCCTTCTTGTCGCGGGTCTTGGTGACGAAGCTTTCGAGCACCTCGCCCTCCTGGTCGACCGCTCGCCACAGGTAATGCATCTCGCCGTTGATCTTCACATAGACCTCGTCGAGGTGCCACTTCCACTGGCGGAAGCCTCTCATCCGGCTCACCCGCTGGCGACGGACATCGGCTGCGAACAGCGGGCCGAACCGGTTCCACCAATGGCGCACGGTCTCGTGGCAGATGTCGATGCCGCGCTCGGCCAGCAGGTCCTCAACGTTGCGCAAGCTCAGCGGGAAGCGGACGTACATCATCACGACCAAGCGGATTACCTCGGGCGACGAGTTGAAGTACCGAAACGGGCTGGCTGGTTTGCGGGGTCGGGGCATCGCAGCGCCCTACCCTCGCCGGCTTAAAACGCTAGTGGTGCATTTGGTCTGACAAAGCCTCGCCCGTACATCATCGCCACCAGGCGGATCACCTCGGTTGACGAGTTGAAACGGCGAAACGGGCTTGGCGGCAGGGCTCGAGATTTGCGCGACATCAGTTCCGGCTAACTGGGCTCGACGCAAGGTGCCACGTTGCTCTGACAGAGCCCTTCAGGCAAAGCGGCCCACCAAGGGGAAATGCTTTCAGACGCGCTGAGCTTTTTGCCGCAAATTTGCGATTGCGACATGTCCAAGTTGGCCAGAAAAAATAATCGTTTATGGTCCGCGCGATGCAACGTGTTCCCCTCCAATCTGCGCGGGTCGTAAGACAAATGTCAAAGGCTAGCGCGTTTCGTTTCGCGCTCGTTCTGGTTGCACCATGCGCCTTGGCGCTGTCTCTTTTTCTAGTAATGCGAGAGTTTCGTCAAGGAGACGAAATAGCGGCGCAGGTAGAAAACTCCCATCGCATAAGGGCCGAGTTAACCGATCTGTTGGCGCTTCATCAAGATTTGGAGATAGGCCAACGCGGCTTGATCATAACGCAGGACCGGGAATTCCTGGTGCCCTATGAAACAGCCCGTCCCAGATTGGACGACAGTCTAGCAAGGATCGCCACAATTTTAAGCCGATCGCCCGAGTTTCAGAGACTGGCCTACCTCTCTCACCAAAAACTGGACTTTGTCGACCGCACCATCGCCATGACGTTGGAAGGCCGCAGCGACGACGCAATCGCATTGATCCGCGAAGGACGCGGAAAGCATTTGATGGACCAAATAAGGACATCCATCGATCGGCTGCAAGAGAGTGAACAGGACCGCCTGAACGATCGCATAATTGCGTTCCGGAGCTCGCGCGACGGTGTCGAAACGATCGTCTCGGCGATCTTCGTAGCGCTGAGTTGCATCCTGTTACTGGCAATCGCTATCACCGCACGGGCTATGCGCCTGCGGAGTGAAGCCGCGAGCAAATATCGCGAGATTAGCGCGCGGCAGGTTGCCATACTTGAAAGTGCCTACGAAGGCGTCGTCACTATCAATACAAGTGGCTCAATAGAGTCCCTTAACCCGGCTATCCGCCAGATGACCGGATATCGGACCGACGAACTTATCAGACGCGATATCGGCATTCTTTTCGAGATCGCTCCGGACAAAGGATTCAAGGAAAGCTTTTTGCGTCGCTTCCTAAGGCGATCGGAAAGCACCGAGCGCACCTTCGAGTTGCTAGGTAGACGTAAAGACGGCACCCTTTTCCCTTGCGAAGTGGGTGTCAGCCCGGTGCAGCTGGAAACCGGAACGACATTTGTCGCCATCGTGCGCGATACGACAGAGCGGAAGCGAGTCGAACAGATGAAGAGCGAATTCGTCTCCACTGTCAGTCACGAACTGCGCACGCCGCTGACATCCATTGCCGGTTCCCTGGGCTTGGTAGCCGGCGGCGCTGCAGGTGAAATCCCCGAAAAGGCCGCCCGCCTGATCCAGATTGCGCGCGACAATTGCGACCGACTGGTTCGCCTCATTAACGATATCCTGGACCTCGAGAAGCTTGAATCGGGTCGGATGGAAATCAAGCTCCAGCCCGTGTCTTTGCGGAGCTTCCTACCGCAGGCCGTCCAGGCGAACATTGGATATGCGCAGCAATTCGGCGTCACCCTAGAACTTGGGCCGGTAACGGATGATGCATTCGTAATGGCCGATCCGGACCTGTTGATGCAGGTTATGACCAACATACTTTCCAACGCCGCCAAGTTTTCCCTCCCCGGAGAACCGGTAGATATCTCGGTAACTTCGCTAGACCGGCGCTGGCGTATCGATGTGACCGATCGGGGGCCCGGCATCCCGGGCGAATTTGCCACACGCATCTTCGGCAAATTCGCGCAGGCCGAGGCTACCGACAGCAGAAAAAAGGGCGGCACCGGTCTTGGCCTGTCGATAGTTCGCGAAATCCTTAATCGCATAGGTGGAGAAGTCAGTTTTGATAGCGTGGAGGATCAGGGGACCACGTTCCACGTCGATCTGCCGCGCCATGCTCACGTGGGGCGCATCAGCATTTCGGATCAGTCAGACTTCAGCGTGCTGCACGTCGAAGATGATCCGGATGTACTTGATTTGATAGAAAACGCGCTGGCCGGTCGCTACAGCCTGCAGTCGGCAAAGACGCTCGAGGAAGCGCGCGGTATCCTCGAGCATTTCAGATTCGATGTAGCGATCGTGGATTTTGCGCTGCCAGATGGCTCGGGACATGAGCTACTGCCACTCTTGCGCCGGCAGGGTGCGCATATCCTCGTATTTACAGCACAGGACACCGATCAGTCGGTTACGGCGGAAGTCGAAGGCGTGTTCATAAAGTCGAGAGCAAGTCTCGACGGACTGGTTGCAGCAATCGACGGATTGTTAGGCCAGAAGCCGCATTCCGCAGAGGAAAATTCATGATTCGCGTGCTTTATGTCGATGACGAACCTGATATTCGGGAGGTCGCTTGCATGGCACTGGAGATCGACCCCGACTTTGACGTGCGCTGCTGCGCATCGGGCCGCGATGGGCTGGAAACCGCACGCGAATGGCTTCCACATATTGTCCTCCTGGATGTGATGATGCCGGGACTCGACGGTCCCTCGACCCTTCGACTTATGAAGACCGATCCCTGCTTGGGGCACATTCCCGTGGTGTTTATAACCGCGCGGGTTCACGCCAGCGAAACGGCCGATTTCATGCGGCGCGGCGCGGCGGGAATTTTGAAAAAGCCGTTCGACCCGATGACGCTGGCGACTACCGTGCGTTCTTTTCTCGAATGACGCCGTTTGACGAGGCTCTTTTGCGGATGCGAGAATCATTTGCTCGTCAGGCAAAGGACCGGGCATTGCGTTTAGAAAGGGCGCTAATCGAGGGCGATCGGTCCGCACTTGTAGATGTCGCGCACAAGATCGCCGGGATTGCTGGCATGGTCGGCTTTCCTGATCTGGGCGAGCGCGCGGCGCAGGTGGAGGATCTGGCCGATCGACAGGTCTCATCAGCGGATTTGGCGGCGGAAGGCCGCCGGCTCGCCAAAGAACTGTTCGAACTCGGCTCCATCCACCAGCCGGAGGGCAAAGATGACTGATGGGCCGCTCATCCTGATCGCAGACGATGAGCCTTTGCTAATTGAACTGCTGCAGTTCCGCCTTACGGGACGCGGTTACCGTGTCGCGGTGGCACAAGACGGGCGCGAAGCACTCGCGAGTATTCAAGTTCAACGACCCGCTGCCGTCGTGCTGGACGCCATGATGCCCATCCACGACGGATTTGAAGTCCTGCGCCGGATCCGCGCCAATCCAGATATTGCAGATATACCAGTCATCATGCTGACCGCACGACGCAGCGAAAAGGACGTTGTGGGAGCGCTGGAACTCGGCGCGAACGAATATTTGGTGAAACCGTTCATCCCCGAAGAGCTCTTGGCGCGCCTAGGACGGTTGGTGAAATGACGGCGAGAAGCACCAAATTGTTCTTACTATCCTTGGTGTTGGCCGCCCCCTTGCCGGCGAGTGGGCAGGAGCCAGACCTTTACATGCAGGCGAGAGACGCTCGCCTTGCCGGCGAGCCAGCAGAAGCTATCCGGCTACTCGATCGCTGGTTGGCGAGCCATCCCGGCGATGTTGATGCCATGTTACAACTGGGGCTGGCCCTTCTTGCACTTGGCCGGCTGGATGAGGCCGAAAGTCAGTTTGCCGCCGTCCTTACAATCGCCCCCGATTATGCTGATGCCCGCGAGGGCATTGCGCAAATCGCTGCGCGACGCAGTGATCTGCCGAGCCTGCGCAGCCAGGTGTCGATTGATGGCGGCATCAGCTTAGTCGAGGGGCCGGCGACCAACTGGCAGGACGCAGGTGTGCTCTTCGCGACGTCGATCGATCCGAGGACAACGATTTCCGGCAGCGGAACCTATTATCGCCGGTTTGGCTTGGAAGACGTGGAACTGGGCGGTGGTCTGACCCGCCAATTCGGTCGGGATACATGGCTGCGGATGGAGGCTGGTGCCACCCCAAACGCCAGCTTCAGGCCCGAGGCGTTTGTCAGCGTGGGGGCGGACTGGCGCCTGGCTCAGAGCAATAACGCGACCGTCGTAACCGCCGACGTCAGACATCAGGAATTTCCGACCCAAGCCGTCACGACCGTCAGCCCGAGTATTGTGCAGTATCTAGCGGATGGGCGAGTGTGGGTGACCGCACGCGTATCCGGTTTGATTGCCGAGGGCGACAATCATCTGCGACTGGGGTGGCTGGGCCGGGTCGACTACGCCCCTGTTGAAAGATACCGGCTTTTCGGGGGCTTCGCGCGCGGTGCCGATACGGAACTGGGAGTGGTCTCCAATGTCAGCAACGTTTTTGGAGGCGCTGAACTGCCCATCGGTGAAACCCTTTCGCTGATGCTATCAGCAGCGCAGGAGTGGAGGGAAGCAGGTGCAGACCGCACCGATTTCCGGATCGGCTTCAAGGTGGAGCTATGACCAGCCTGCTGGCCCTATGGAACGTGTCGCTCACACTTTCGGGCATGGCGCTGTTCGCGCTTACCTTGCTTCTTCTGGCACGGATACACGAAGCCCGCCGGTTGGGGCGCGATCGGACCATGCGCTCGGAATTGACTGCGCACCTGCTTGCCGGACATGCGCCGACCCGCAAGCTTACCAGGGCGCAAAGCGAGATAGCCGGCGATCTTACCATCGAATTGGCGGAACTCATGCGCGGCTCTGACCGCATGCACCTGCTAGAACGTGCCGCGGCCATGGGCGTGATCGCCGTTCTGGGCAGGCGGCTACACTCCCGCGTGGCTCAGGATCGACTGACGGCAGCCGAAGCGCTGGCCATGTTCGATGGAGAAGGCCAGGCGCTCGCCGCGACTGCCCTGGACGATCCCAATCGTGATGTCAGACTGGGCGCGGCATTGGCATTAGCGCAAAACAATGCTGCGCCCTCCCCCGCATTTCTGGCGCAGAAGCTGGGTATCGGCACCACGGAACGATCGCTACTAGTCGTGTCCCTAATGCGTGACCTGGCCGAGGCGGACGCGAACGCCGTTCAGGCACTCCTGACACTTCCCGGCATAGCTGGCGAGACCAAGGTCGCCGCGACCGAGGCGCTGGGACTGGGCCGTCTAGTGGAAACGACGCCGCTGGTCACCTGGATCGCCGAGGCGCTGAGTGGGGATCCAGCACTTCAACCGCGCATCTACCGCGCCCTTGGACAGATGGGCCACCCCGGTGCCCGTGACGCTGTCGCTGCCGGCCTTTCCAGCCCTTCGTGGGAGGTGCGCGCCGCAGCCGCCGACGCAGCGGGTAAGATCGGCCTGACGGACCTTCTTGGCCGCCTGTCCGATCTGCTTGACGACGACTATTGGTGGGTACGGCTCCGCGCTGGCGAAGCGCTCGCAGCAAGCGGTGCGGCCGGGCGCGACCAGCTGGTGCGGGCTGCTGCATCCGGCCCGGCGACCGCTCGCCATGCCGCCAATGCGATCCTAGCCGAAAGACAGTTGCTGTGAACCACGTCTTTCCGGCTTGGGCCAGCGAGTGGATGATCGTCTCGGCAAGCGCGATCGCCTCGGTAGTAATCGTCACCGGGCTCCTGCAGACGGCCCTATACATTGTGCTTCTCACGTATGCCGGCGTTGCTTTGTCGGATCGGCCTCCCATTCCGCGAGGGGCCACTCTGTGGCGACGCTATTCGGATCAGGCCCCCACAATCTCGGTCCTTGCGCCCGCTTTCAATGAAGAGCTGACAATCGTCGAAAGCGTCCGCTCGCTGCTGGCGCTGCACTATCCCGACTTCGAAGTGATCGTGATCAACGATGGCTCGCGCGATGGAACCTTGGCCAAAGTGATATCTGAATTCGGCTTGCAAAAGGTGGAGCGCTATAGCGACGACGCGGTCACTCATGCCCCTATCAGGGCTTTCTACGCATCGCCTACCCTCCCCCGGCTGCTGGTCGTGGATAAGGAAAACGGCGGCAAGTCCGATGCGCTGAATGCTGGCATCAATGTGAGCCGTAGCGCCCTGTTTTGTGCCATCGACGCCGATTCAATCCTGGAGTCCGACGCGCTGCTCCGCGTGGTGCGTCCGTTCGTGGACTTTCCGCACCTTACCGTGGCCGCAGGCGGGACAATTCGCATCGCCAACGGGTGCCGGGTCGATTCCGGCCGCATCGCGTTCATCGGCCTGCCCACCAACTTTCTGGCGCTCGTGCAGATCGTCGAATACCTCCGAGCGTTTTTGATGGCCCGCTTGGCTCTTGGTAAAATGCAGGCCCTCACAGTCATCTCCGGAGCGTTCGGCCTGTTCCGCCGGGCTCAGGTCGTCGCTGTTGGGGGATATAGTCATGGAACCGTTGGAGAGGATATGGAGCTCGTACTGAAGCTTCATCGCTACATGCGCGACTCCGGGCAGCCCTATAGGGTCGACTTCATCGCCGAACCGGTCTGCTGGACCGAATGCCCGGACACGCTGCAGGTCCTGGGTCGTCAGCGCAGTCGGTGGCAACGCGGCTCTCTGGAGTGCTTTTTTAAGCATCGGGACATGCTCTTTAACCCGAAGTACGGCCGGATCGGTCTGATTGGATTTGGCCAGATCTTGCTGGTGGATGTCCTTGGCCCGCTTATCGAAGTAGTTGGCTACCTTCTGATCCCACTTCTCTATACAGTGGGATTGTTGGCCCTACCATGGCTGCTGGCATTCCTGGCGATCACCTTCACCTTCGGCATATTTATTAGTGCTGCCACTTTGATATTAGAGGAAATACAGCTTCACCGCTTCCCCCGCGCTTATGAACTTGCGGTTCTTGGGCTGGTCGCTGTAGCAGAGAACTTCGGCTACCGGCAGCTATCCAATTTTTGGCGGTTGCAAGGCTGGTGGCAGTACTTGCGCAAGCAGCAATCTTGGGGCGCAATGACCCGCAAAGGGTTTGGTGGGCAATAGGAAAGGGAAACAAAGGGGGGCGCACGCTTACTCCCCACATCGCTCAGTTCGCCATCGTCTGGCTTTGCCGGCAAATATTAACAGACCGCTGCCTTTGAGGGTGCAGGATAGGTCACTTCGTGCGCGTTCTCCCCGATCCCACAAAAGGAGATCCAGAAAGCCCCATTGGGTCCAAACAGGTAATGAAAAGACTGTGTCAACGCAAAGCACACAGCGGCACTTAGGCAAACCCTCAAGCCTTGTGCTGCGGCGGGAAGACGCATCGTTTGGGGGATACCTTCTCACCCACGGGCAGTGGGACGCAGGGGTTACCACGCCCGCCGCAGCGGGAAGGCTTATACAAGCGACCAGATAAGGTCGCAACCTGCGTCTAGTCTGACCCCTACAAATGGCTATCTCATTGCTTGGTTAGTTGTTCTACGGTTTGAGGTAAGCCATTTGACGTAAACAGGTTTTTGATAGAACTTGCTATCTCAGCGACCTTTAGGGGGTTCCATGGTGTCCAAGCTGATCTGCCGCCTTATCGGACATCGGATCAATCGCTGGCGGGTGAAGCATGATGGTGATTCCTTCAAGACATCTTGCGCGCGCTGCCACCAGCCCTTCGTCCGGGATATTGAGGGTTGGCACCTCGACATGCGGGCGAAGGCATAGAATGGCGGGACAGCTCACTTGTCGTTTGCTGGGCCACCGGATCGAACCGCACCGCGTGCGCTTTGACGGCGCGTGCCTGACGCGGTGTGTTCGATGCCGGCAGGACGTGTTCCGCGACAGCGGCAAGTGGAGCCTGCCCCGATAGGGCAGCTCAAGCTAGGGAAGCACCAAAGACTCGGTGAGCAGCGCCACACAGATCATCGCGACCACCATCAGAAGTTGCTTCAACTTCGGGCGACGCTCCACATCAGGATTCCGTTTCCATTGAATATGATGACCCCCTGAAGACGCGAAAAGCCGATTACGTGATTGCGATGATGTATCGTTCAGCACCTTAAAAGGGGGTGCACTTCAACATATTGCGAAACTTTTTGAGGATCGCTAACCTGATGTTATGAAGCGATGGCTTTTATTGATAGCAATTTGTGTTTGCGCGGTGGGAATCTTGGGAGCCTGGGTGACGGGAAGTTTTCCGTTCGATGAAACCTTCGTCGAAGAGGGTGCACATTCGGCTGAGGGTCCCGAAGTTTTCACACCCTGATCGACCGTTATCTGGTTGACCACCGACTGCGCAAATTGAAACCATCTGTGCATCGCCATCGCGGCGCGAAAGGTCGTAACAGAGGCTGCGTCTCTGAATCGGATCGCACGGGGCATTGTTTATCCGAAGCCGAGACATGCAAGATCCCGAGCCGGCTTGATTGACTGCCAACGGATAGCGCAGTGGAACCTGATATTAACCAGCTTCCACCACAATCCAATCGCTATGGGGAAGTTTGGCAAAAACCTGTCAGAACCAATAAGAACGATGCAGATCGCCTTGGGGGTGGGCGTTCTTTATGCGCCCATCGCCATCGCTACAATTTTCGTATCAAGCAACGGGCACAATCATGCGGCCATCTGGCTAGCTGACGCAGTCGGCTTGGCAGCGCTATTGACGTTGCCGCGCCGCGACTGGCCTTTTGTGATCATCGCGATCGTGATCGCCAACCATCTGGCGAACGACATCACGCGTGGGTTCGAGTGGGGACACATCCTTTATGGCATGGCCAATGCCGGACAGGTGCTTTTGGCCGGGACACTCGTCAGGTCGCGCGGTGCAAACCCGCTCGCAAGTGCGGGCTCGCTGAGCCGGTTCTTTCTTTGGGCCGGGCTAGTCGCACCCCTTTGCGGGGCAGCGGTGGGTTCGCTCGTGTCCTGGTGGCTTTACCAGCAACCTTATGACACATCGATGATCCGTTGGTTCGCCAGCAATTCCCTGGGATTTCTGGTCGGCACCCCTCTATTCAGAGGTCTCTTCGATGGAAGCCTGAGGATTTCCTTCAGCCAGCTCAACGCTACCCAGCGTCAGAATATGGCGGGGCTTCTCGCAGTATTTACTCTTATCGTTTACACCGCTTTCTCGTGGCAACGCGTGCCTTTGCTTTTCTTACCGGTCTGCGCCTTGGTGATGGTGGCGGTTTGGCTTGGCAGGGTCGGCGTCACTGTCGCCATTATGATCGTGGCGTTAGTCGCAACCGCGACCATGATGAGCGACTATGGCCCGCTGGATCTCCTGGCAGTCGATGATTTTCGCAAGGCAACCTTTTTCCAGATTTATCTGGGCCTGCTGCTGGCAACGGGACTGCTCGTCGCGGCGATCGTAACTTCACGTGGCGATGCGATGGCGAAACTGGCCGAGCGGGAACACATGCTGAGCCAGCTTCTCAAGCACGGCAAGGAAGTCATTCTCAGCCTGGACGCGGAGGGGCGTTGCAAGTTCTGTGTCGGTCCCGCCAAGTCGTTGCTAGGCTTGGCTTCCGACGACATTGTCGGGTGCACGCTGGTCGAACTGGCGCAACGCCTGGGCATCCCCTTTGCGGTGGTGGATGCCAGCGAGTGCGCGGCGCGTTCCGCACCCTACGCACAAGAATTTCAGTTAGCACGCGCCCGGCGCACATGGGTCGAGGTTAGCATCGCGCCGATCATCCTTGATGGTTGCCTTAGTAGCTCGGTGGTTACCTTCCGTGACGTCACGATGCAGCGCGTGAGGGCCGAGGACCTCCAGCGGCGCGCTTTTACGGACGAACTCACCCAAGTCCTGAACCGGGCTGGATTTGAGAGACAGTTTGAACATTTGCTCCAAACTTCCGGCCCGCTCAGTCTGGCGCTGATTGATTTGGACTCATTCAAGAGCATCAACGATACGTTCGGGCATTCTTCCGGCGACGAGGCTTTGGCGGTGATCGCGGACATTATCGGCGCGCACACCCGCAAGGAAGACGTGGTGGGCCGAATTGGTGGAGACGAGTTTGCCATCCTATTCCGTACAGAACCAGCTATCGCTTTGGCCGCCTGCGAACGCATTTGCAAATGCGTGGAGGAGACACAGATATTTGCAACGGATCGGCGTTTGATGAACGTCACGATCAGCTGCGGAGTGGCAACGATGCCCCCTGAAGGTAACCGTCAAGCTCTCTTCGACGCGGCTGATATGGCTCTGTACAGCGTGAAGCATCATGGCCGTAATGGGGCGCGATTGGCTGCCTGAACCCATAGCCGAAACGCTGCTGTCCGGAACCTAGCCGTGGGCCGCCAATGTCGTGGCTATGGCTAGACTATATCGTCAACCACGGGCGCTGCAGGCAGTAAGCGGGCCCCCTTGATCAATAGATCCGCGTCGGTTCTTACGCGAACATGTCAACCAAGCACCACGAGTCGTTAACTCAGCTGATCCGCGCGGGCCATCAACTGCGGGTGGAGCACGCTTGCAACCGCGTGGTGCTGCTCGAACCACGAAGGTTCTGGACGCTAGCCTGACGCGCGGCGGCGGGCACCTGATCGACAACGCGGTGTCGCGAACGAAATGCAAGCGCTGCGGTGTCAGGCCGTTCCGCTGGGGTCCGGGCTAATCGACGCCGCCGCGCTCGTCCGCTAGCGGGATCGAATCTTGCAGGTGCCGCAGGAGCGCGATCATCCGGGCATCATCCGCCTCGGTCGCCAACTGGCGAGCCAGCATTACGTGTCGATCGTTTCGTGGGCCTCTTGCGGATGCCATGGCACGCCACGCTCCTCATTTCGGTGAGGGACCAGCACAGCAACCCGAAGGGGCATCGTCGAGTATGACACGGTATCAGGCCCCGCCCGTGCTGCTGGACAAATGCAAATTGGGGTTCTTATAAATTGCACCGGGGAATGGTCGGGACAACCTGAGAGGGGTCGCATTGACTCGGTTTCCCGCCATCCGCCGTGCGATCATCGCTGACAGGAACGCCCAGACATCCATCGCCATAGCCGCCGGCATGATCGGAGCCGCGACGCTATTCCGCTGGCTCACCTGGCAGGTGATCCCGCATCTGGTCTTTGTCGGATATTTCCCTGCCGTGCTCATCATCTCCCTGTTGCTGGGCTGGCGGTGGGGTTTGCCGGCGACAATTATGGCGGGAGTGATCGGAGCCTATTTCCTACCCGAACCCCCCCAGCCACTGACAAGCCCGCGCAGCCTTGCCGGGCTGCTGGCGTTCTATTTCTCCGCCGTGATCGTGGTGGCAACGGCGGACACCCTGCGCCGGACTGTTCGGGATCTCGAAGTTGCCAAGACCTCAGCAGATTACTTGAACCAGGAACTCCAGCACCGGGTGGGTAATACGCTCGCCGTGGTCCAGGCTATCGCTTCGCAGACGTTGCGGCATGCGGGGGCAAACGATTTCCCGGTCGCTTTCGGTGGTCGGCTTCGGGCACTGGGGCGGGCCAACAGGCTGATGGGCCTTTCGTCTGAAAATCGCTGCAACCTGCGCGATCTGGTATCCGAAGCCTGTGCACCGTTCTTCGATGGGGGTAATCTTACACTGTATGGGCCGGGAGTGCTCGTGCCTCCAGAGAGTTGCGTACCATTGACGCTGTGCCTGCACGAGTTGTGCACCAACGCGACTAAGCATGGCGCGCTCTCGACGCCATCTGGACGTGTTTCAATATCTTGGACGCTCGCCCGGAACGGCACTTTGAAGATTACCTGGCAAGAGCATGAGGGGCCGCCGGTCCATGCCCCCTCCCGGGTGGGGATGGGCACGCGGCTGCTAACTAAACAGGAAGGCATCAAGGGAGTCGATCTCCGTTACCTACCACTCGGTTTGGAGTGCGACATCTTGATCGACGATGTCGTGTCGCAATCGGGTAGCTTCGGTCGAACGAAGCCATGACTTCTGTAACCGATTATCTGGATGCGCTGCATCAATATATTTCCTTCAGGCCGTCGGTGGGGGCCGACTTCGAGACTCGCAGCCGCGAAGCCGCGATGGAGCAGGACGCGCTTCGCAAGTGTCGGGACATCTGGGCGTCCCTGCCCAATTCCGCCAAGCGGCGTCTACCCCCGCCGCCGGGTTGGTTAGCGCTGTAGCCCGATAATTCCATCTCTCTCGACATTGCGGCAGGCCGACAGATGGGATAACCTAAATCCGTCTCACGATAGTTCCTAAAGCCGCATCCTGCCTCACCACTATCGCTTATCCTAGATATCTAGCTGCAGATACCTGTCCAGTCTGATGGAAAGACCTGTTAGGTTCACGGTAAGGGTGACTAACCAAGGCTAGCTAACCCCGCGATCAAGCAACGTCCTCATTTGTTCGGCAGCATGAGTCGCATTCACCCCGGTCAAAAATCTGATTTCCTCAAGCTCCTCGCGCATCGCCAGTCGAGCTTGCTCGCTTCCTCCGATACAGGCCATGCTCCACTCCGGGAAGAGTCGCTCCTTCACATTCACCATGTCGACCAGTTGAAGTTCGCGATGCCGGAAGTCTCGGCAAATTCTCTCGAACGTTTCTTCGACATTGGCCGTTGGCCCCTCCAAGATCTGGATGTAACACCGAACTATCAGGAGCAAACTGCCGGTAATGCCCTGTATTGAGTTTTTGTTGGCAGATTGTGCAGCAATTACCGCCGGATCGGCCTGACTGCCGACAGTAGCGCGCCCTGCGGCCTTACTAGTATAAAGCAGGCGGCACGGTCTCGTTTCGTCCACCGCCATGGTTACGCGTTTTCCATCTGATCGGAGCGGACCAAAAACCGGATCAATTCGCCCGATGCGATAGGGCGGCTGATCAGAAATCCCTGCAGGTTAGGCACCACGGCTTTCGCTTTCCACCCTAACTGCAGACGTTAACCGTCTTCCAGTGATATCCTGAAAGCAGTCGCTGCCGTGCTCCCCGAGCTAAGTCTGCAATTGGGAGGGTTGCCGACCTTCTGCTTTCAAATTCAAGGTCCGGAAATCCGGACGTTCCGAAATCGCGGGAGGCGCTTGCTCGCACCCCCCGCAACGCTTTCGTCTAGTTCACCGCGGCATCGCCTTCGCCAGCGTACAACGCCGAGCCGCTGCCGTGCAGCGCGGCGGCAGGATAGGTGACGTTCTGACCATCCTGCCGCACCACGACCTCGCTCACCGTTCCCTGGGAGTTGGCAACCACCTGCCGGACTTCGCCTATCTTTTCGCCACCGGCCCCGAACACGTCCATGCCAGGTGCTACGGCAAAGGCGCCGGTGCCGTTTGCCGCACCGCTGCCAGCCACCGCCAGCGCGGAATTGCCCAAGCCAGTGCCGATCGAGCCGGCCGCATTACCCGTGCCGGTAGCTGAACCCGTTGCCGAACCGGCGAGCGGAACCGCCGTCCCGGTTGCCTGGCCAGCAGTTCCCTGCGCGCTCGCGACCAGACCGGCAGCAACCGCCTGCCCGCTCGAAGCTGCGTCCAGCACCTGTCCATTGGTCTGGCCTGCCAAGCCCGCCACCGCATCGGTGCCGATTAGCTGCGCATCGGCGCTGCCTTGGCCAGCGGCGCTGCCGGATCCGCTCGCCTCGCCGCTCAGCGGAGCGACCGGGTTGTCAACCAGCGGGGCCACGCTGGCCGAGGTGTTGGCATCGGCCCGGCGGTTGGCCTGCACCCGGCCCGAACGGCGATCGACCTGCTGGTCACCCGAGGTCGAGCCGCTGGCATCCAGCGTGCTACCGATGCTGCTGCTCACGCTGTCGAGCGTGCCGCCCATCGAACCGAACCCGCCGCCCAGCGTTCCGCCAACCATGCCGCCAAGACCGCCCGAGCCGCCGAGCAACTGGGCCTGCGCAGGAACCGCGAACAGGGCTATGGCCGATGCGGCGATAAGAAGCTTTTTCATCTCGTGATCCTTTCCTGACTGAACGGCCATCGTTGGACCGCACATCAGGAAAACGGATCGGCTCGTCTGCTTAATTCATCGCCCGGCAATTTTTTGTCAGGAGCGGCCGCAGGTCCCGCATACCAGCCCCCGCCCGAAGCTTGCGTCAGGGCCCGGAGCGCCAAGGTCGCGGGCCTCTTCGTCCACAGTGCGGCGCCAGTTGGCCGACTGGCGCAGCGCCGCCGCGATCCGCGCAGCCACGAGCGGGGTCGCATAGGAGGTGCCGCGCAACCGCACCCGCCGGCCCCGCGCATCGCGCCCGAAAAGGTCTGCACCGGGCGCAGCATAGTCGAGGTGTAGGGCCCGGCCTGCCTCCAGCAGCGCGCGGTTGCGCCCATCGACCCCCGTCACGGCGACCACTCCCGGATAGGATGCCGGATAGGCCGGGGGTGCCGCCGGGCCATTGTTGCCCACGGCTGCCACCACTACCACGCCGCGCCTTCCCGCTGCTGTGACAGCCCGCTCCAGCACCGGGTTGCGCGGGCCCACCAGGCTGATCGTGACTACCCGGCTGCCGCCGGCGACCAGCCAGCCGAGCGCGCGTGCGATCGCGAGCGCCCCGCCCCCTGCCGGGTCGGTGCCGTAGACATCGGCCACGCGAATATCGCGCACGCCTGCCTGTTGCAGCAGGTGGACGATTGCCGAGCCATGGTTGCTGGGAGTCGGCGCGCCAGTGGCGAAGCCGCGCGAAACGAAGGTGCCTTGGCTGTCGGCCGGCGCACCATCGATCATGCCCACGGCCGGTCCGGGCTGCGCCCGTGCGGCGGCGGCGCGCTGCAGGACGGCGATGGGCGCGGACCCGCTCTGGAAGTGCAGGTTATCGGGTGCCACCACGGCTGCGGGAGCCAACCGCGCGGCAAGCTCCTGCGCATCAGGCAGGCTCATGCCGGATGGCAGGGCCAACCGCGTGACCGCGATGTCCAGCCCCTCGATTTCTTCCCGGCCGAGAAGCCGCAATCCTTCCGATGCCAGCGCCGCCGCCGAAGCATCGTCCAGGTCCATCAGCAGCAGTTCCCCCCGCCGGGCAGGCTGGCCGGAGCGGTCGAGTTCCACGCTCTGCCGGTTCTGGCGAACGAACCGGGCAAGGGTCCGCTGCTGCAGGCGCAGCAGATCGCGGACGCTGTCCGCCGTCACCTCATCAATCGCGCCTGTCACGCCTTCCAGTGGATCGAGCACGTGGCCCGCGCCCGGCAAGTCAACACGCGGCAAGGCCAGCTGCGCCCCGGCTGGCCCTGCCGCCGAACCCAAGGCTGCCGAGAGGACAATGGCTAGAAGGACGCGCATTCTTCGTGGGATCCGATCTTTTTGCATTAGACATGGATGGAACGAAGCTGGCCAGTCGTTTAATCCCTGAAAGCCGGGAAAGGACCGAACTCTGCACCCCACTTTCGAACAGCAGGCACTCGATGCATTGCCCCGGCTGCGGCGCTTTGCCGCAGGGTTGGCCGGTCACCCGGCGGATGGCGATGACCTGTGCCAGATGACGATTGAACGGGCGCTGGCCAACCGGGACAAGTTCCAGGCGGGCACGCGGATCGATAGCTGGATGTACCGGATCATGCGCAATATCTGGATTGACGAGCAAAGGGCGCGCAACCGGCGCAATCAGACCTTCGTGGTGGACGAGGCGGGCCTGCTAGTCGGGACCGACGGCGCACAGGAAGCTCAGGTGGAATTGGCCAATGTCGATCGGGCGCTGGCTATGCTGCCGCCCGAACAGCGCGAGGCCGTGCTGTTGGTGATGGTCGAGGGCTTTTCCTATCGCGAGGCGGCGGAGATCGTGAACTGTCCGGTCGGCACCCTCAATTCCCGACTGGTGCGCGGGCGCGATGCGCTGCTCGCCATACTGGAGCAATCAGCATGACCATCAGCGAAAACGAGCTGGCCGCTTTTGCCGACGGTGAGCTTACTTCTGCCGACGCCGCCCGGGTCGAGCAGGCGGTGGCGGCCGACCCAGAACTGGCGCGCCGGCTGGCCGCCCATCGGCTGGTGAAGGACCGGCTGGCCGGGCATTTTGCGCCGATCATGGCCGAGGACCCGCCAGAGCGGCTGACCGCCCTGCTACGTCCACGACCCGCGGTGGCGGACCTTGCCGCCGCGCGCGAGGAGCGCAGCCAGCGGACACGCCTGCCGCGCTGGACTTGGGTTGCCGGTCCCGCGCTCGCCGCATCGCTGCTGATTGCGGTGCTGGTCCCCGGCAGCGGCGGCAATTCGTCCGCAGTCTATGCCGACACCCAACTGGCCACCGTGCTCACCAGCCAGCTCGTCGCTAACCAGAACCCTGACGCGCAGACCCGCGTGCTGCTGTCGTTCGTCCGCGACGATGGTGACTATTGCCGTGCTTACGCTTCGGACCGACAGAGCGGCATCGCCTGCAACGACGGGTCCGGCTGGGCCCTGGTCGAGCAGGCAGGCGGCGCGACCGGCAGCCAGGGCGAATACCAGCAGGCCGGATCGTCGGTGGCCGATGTCCTTGCCCGTGCGCAGGACATGGCAGTCGGGGGCGCGCTGGATGCCGAAGCCGAACGGGCGGCGCAGGAGCGCGGCTGGCACGACTAGCGCCGTGCTCGCGTGCCTTACGAGGAAAGGGGGCCGACGGATACCGACCCCCTGAATTCCTGATTGCGCACGGGAAGGTTCGCGTCAGCCCTCGATCGTCACGGTCCCGCGATAGCCGCGCTCAGCCATTTCCTTGATATAGTGGCGGCGCTCGTGGCGCAGTTCCACCGCGTATTCCTCCCAGGCGTCGCGACGATCCTCGATATCGCTGGCGCGCCGCAGATCCGACGTCAGCTCTTTCTGCGCCTCCGTCACGTTGATGCGGTAGTCGAACCACAGGCGGTTCTCGATGCCGGCGATGGGGCTGGCAAGGATCAATGCCTCTTCGGCGCGGGCCGCCGTTTCCTCAGGCAATGTATCGACGGCACCGGCTGCGGTTGTCAGGCAGGCCAGTCCCAAGGCACAAGCAAGCAGCATCTTCATCGTCGTAACTCCCTTCATGAACCGGATCGCTGCTGCGCGATCTCGAAAGGGAAACGGACCGCTGCATCGATTTAATCCACGCTTGGAATGCGGCGCGAGAGAACGGGGCTTTGTGAGGACTGACGGCCAGGCAGCAGGCTGACGGTCCAGGTGAGCATGTTCGGCAGCAGTAGGCCGCACCCTGCACACGCGACGAAGGCTGCGACTGCCAGGGACCAGAAGCCGGGCGCAAGCCACAGGCCAGCGTAACCGATCGCGCACAGGGCGAGCCCTGTCGCCAACAGAGCTGCCCCAGCCGTGGCGTTCGCTCGCCGGAACAGATAGCTTCCCAGTACCATGCCCAGGTTGGCACCAGCACCGGCCATGCCGATCCGGGCGGGCGATGCGGGACCGGCCAGCTGCAGGATCTGACCCAGTTGCACGATGATGGTATAGAACAACAGGCCCACGCCAAAGGTTACAGCGATGAGGGGTAGGACTTTGCCGACGGGAAACCCGCCGGTATCGGTATCGGCCTGATGCGACAGTTCCCCGGGTTCGAACAGGATCAGTGCGGCGGCGACGGCGATCGGAATTGCCACGAAATACATCAGAAAAGGACCGCGTGAACCAAATCCCTCGCCCAGCAGCCCTCCCAGGGCAACCAGGACAATGGCGGCAATGCTGACGAAGCCGACCTGCAGGGCGAACCACTTGTCGCGCTGCTCGCCCAGGAAATAGTCGGCAATGAGGGCGGTGGCGACCGTCATGATGGCGGCTTCGGCAATTCCCAGAAAGACGCGCGCGACCATGATTTCCACAAGATCGGCCAGCAGCAACGGAACGACACCGGCCAGCGCATACAACAGCAAGGCTGCAACCAGCAGCCTCTTGCGCCCGATCCGGTCGCTCAACCAGCCGGCCAAAGGCGAAAACAGCGCAACGCACAGGGCCGGAATGGTCAGGGCCATCGGCACGAGGAGGCTGCTGCCCGGCACATCGCCGAATTCCTGAAGCAGCATTGGCAACACCGGAACCAGCGAATTGATCGCCATCACCGGCAAGACGGATGCAAGCAGCAACACGATACCGTGGCGCGCGCCAGCGGATCTGGTCATCGCCTATTTTCCTCTCGAAGCTGCTGAAGCCTGTGCGGTCACCGCTTCTTCTCTTTTCGGTTTCAGCATCGGTTTTCTGCCCGAATGCGCGCTTGCAGGATGCGGCGCGCCATGACCGCCGCCTTGTCGATCGGTAACAGCGCGGGCTTGTGGGAGAAAAGGTCGTTGGACGTCATTCGCGAGCGAACCGCCCGGATCATCGGCTCGTCCTCATTCTCGAAGGCATTCTGCGTACCGAATTGCAGCATGCCGGAGACCTGCCGGTTGTCGTGCTCGCGATTGCGGCCTGCCGCCCAGAAATAATGGGTGGAGTGCTCCGTCTCCGGGGTCAGCAAGTGGACCGTGGGGATTTTCGGCCCGCCATCGGCCTCTCCGCTGATCATCCCGGTATCCAGGTCAAGGTTGGCCGGGGCGTGCCAGTGCATATAGGCGTGCAGCGTCGCGGTCGGGGCCGGATCGGTCCACAGGATCTGGAACAGGCCGGTGATCGGCTCGTCGCGCACATCGTAATAGGCGCTGACCACACCATCCTTCTGCTCTGCCCGGAAAGTGGTGCGCGCGGAATTCCCCGGCGATGCCAGCAGTGGGTGAAGAAATTCCACGTGCGACAGATCGAGCAGGTTGTCGATCACCAGCTCATAGTTGGCATCGACGTGAAGCTGCCCGTGGATCCATGACAGGTCCTCGCGTTCCATGCGGTGCAGCGGCGGCAAGCTGGCAGGATCGGCCTGGGCGGTATCGCCCATCCAGATCCATACCATGCCATAGCGTTCGCAGGTGGGGAAACTCTTCACCGCAAGGGTGCCGGTGATCGCTCCGTGGGGGTTGCGCACACACTTGCCGGAGCCGTCGAACACAAGCCCGTGATAGGGGCAGATCACTCCGCTACCGGTCAGCCGGCCAAGGCTTAGCGGAGCAAACCGGTGGGGGCAGGCATCGCGCAATGCCGATGTGCTGCCGTCTGCCTGACGGAACAACACCACGGGCTCGCCCAAGATGGTCCGGGCGACGGCCTTGTCGGCAATGTCCTTGCTCCACCCTGCCGCATACCAGGCATTAAAGAGGAACGGCACGGCGCTCAGACCCTTTCGGCGTCGAGCATTGACTGGATCATGCGGCGCACTTTGACCGCCGGGCCATCGGCCTTGACCAGCAGCTCCCGCTGGCGAGCGGCCCCTTCCTCCAGTCGCGCCTCTACAGCCTCGATAGCGTCGGCATCCTGCTGGCGAATCCTGATGTCCGAAGCGAGCTGGAAGGCATCAAGTTCCTCGCTCTCCGTCCGGAAGTTGCGGGTTGAGAAGCCGAAGTAGTGGCAGCTCGTCTCCGTTTCCGGGGTGATGCCGTGCATGATGTGCATCGCGCCCAAGGCTGGCGGCACGGTTTCGTGCCCCGGTACCCTGGTGTAGATCGGAAAGCCGGTGCGGATGAATTCGGGACCATAGAAATCGGTCAACTGGTCGAAGTCCGCCAGCCCCTCGTAGGCATTCTCCGGCAGCCAGACGAGGGCGTTGAAGTGCGTCCACGGCAGCTTGCCCATGCGCACCACGCGGTAACTGCTTGGGCGCCGTTCCTCACGCATTTTGGGATCGGCCATCGCCTCGCCGCCGGAAATGTGATGGTGGACGTAAGGCAGATGCGTCAGGTCCATCAGGTTATCGACCAGAAGCTGCGCGCGGCCCTGCACACGGAAATAGTTGGGCGACGAATAGCGCCAGCCCGGCGTGCCCAGTTCGAAGTCCGCATAGGGCGGGATCAGTGCCGGATCGCACTTGTCCGCATCCCCCATCCAGATCCAGCACAGCGGGCCCTTCTCGATTACCGGATAGGTCGGCTGACAGAAACCTGCGCCCGTGCCCTGGGAAGGCACGCTGCTGCACTTGCCATCGGCCTCGAAGGCGAAGCCATGGTAGCCGCAAACCAGCGCATCGCCGCGAACCTTGCCCCTGGCCAGCGGATAGTAACGATGCGGGCACAGTCCGTACATCGCCACCGGATCGCCGTTTTCGCGGCGATAAAGCGCAACCGGCTTGCCCAGCAGGGTCCGCTCGATCGGATCGCGGGTGATCTCGTCCGAAAAAGCGGCAATGTACCAGCGGTTGCGGACGATGCCGGTGGGGGTGGTGAAGGGATACACGGTCAACCTCCGTTCGTCAGGCGGGATCGTTGAGCGGGAACGGGCCCCAGGTCCAGTTCCGCCCGCCGGTTTCCTCGGCCACGATCGTGTTGGTCTGGCGGCCAAGACCGGTGATCTCGCCCTCCATCACATCGCCGGGGCGCAACCAGCGGTTGCCGTGGAAAGCGCCATTGCCCGGCGGTGAACCGGTGGCCAGCAGATCGCCCGGCACCAGCCGGACGCGCTCGGAGGCATAGGACAGGATCTGTTCGGGACCGAAGATCATGTCGGTCACCGGCCAGTCCTGCATCTGCTGGCCACTGACCTTCAGCCCGATGCGCAGGTCGGCAAGGTTCACGAACTCCTTGGGGACGATGAATGGTCCCAGCACCTTGAAATTGGGCTGGTGCTTGCTCATCCAGTCGTACTGAAAGCGCACGTCGGTGCGACGGAACTCGTCGACGGTACCAAGGTCGTTGATAGCGACATAGCCGGCGATCAGATCGCCTGCCTCCTCGGGCTTCACGTAGCGGCCGGTCTTGCCCACGATCACACCCAGTTCCATCTCCCAGTCGGGATGTTCGCCGATCAGCGGCAGCGGCACGTCATCGTTCGCGCCGCACAGGGCCGAGTGCAGGCCGGTCCAGATAAAGGGCATCCCTTCGGTTGCGCGACGGTCCACTTCGGCCAGGTTGCGCTGGAAGAAGTCTTCATCGCTCTCGCCCGGCTTGCGGTTGACCTGGTTGAACTTGTTGTGGGTCATCATCTCGGCCACGTGCTGGCGGTAATTCGACCCGGCAAACAGCATGTTGGGATGGGCGACGCAGGGCAGGCAATGGAGAGCGGCAAACTGGTGCTGCGGCCCTTCACGACGCGCGGCGAGATCCACCAGCGCCTCGAAGGCGCGCTCCCACTCGTCGAAGATGGCGTGGGTATCGTACCAGTGTGCCGAAAGGTCCAGCACAGTGCCGTCCGGCAGCACCAGGCCGGGGAACGGCTTGCCGCCATTCGCGCAATAGGTGCCGATCCCGAAGGAACCTTCCGCCAGGCCGGTCGCCACGTTGTAAGTCGTCATCGTGAAATCTCCGGATTAGATGAAATAGCGGCTCGGCTCGTCATCGGACCACACGTCCATCACCACGGCGGAGATGTCGTGAACATTGGTGCCATCAGACTTGCGCAACAGGTCGGTATCGGAAAATGTCTCGAAGCGCGCGCCGTCGGGACTGCGCCAGACATCGAACACGTGGCTGCCGTGCGGGTGGCGACCAACGCCCCAGATCGGCTCGTAATCCTTGCCACCAAGGTAGCGATGCGTGCGCAGCTGGGCTTCGTAGTCGTGCGCTTCGAAGCTGACGTGATGGCATCCGCCACGCTCGTCCTGCATCAGGGCCAGCGTGTGGTGGTCAACCCATTCTTCCCCGCGATCCAGCCGGTGGAACCCGACAATCTTCGCCTGTGGGACACCCGGAACGTGGTACACGTCGCTGCCGATCAGCCCCAGGTGCTGGCCGTACCAGGCTGCGGATGCGGCATAATTCCTGACGAAAAGCCCCAGGTGTCCCAGCCGCCACAGGCGCGCCGGGCCTACCTCGCGGCCACTCTGCTGGCGGCCGAACCTGTGCTTTTCAAAAGGGGTGTTGATCAGCAGGTCCTCGTACCGCTCGCCAGCTTCGCGCCGCGCAGATCCGTGGACCAGCAGCACACGGTTGCCATCGGGATCGGTCAGCGCCACGCATTGGCCGCCACCCGGCAGATCAAGGTCCGGCTGGCGCTCGGCACCAAGCTCGACCACGGCTTCATCCAGCATGGCCGCGTCTTCCACCGCGAAGGCAAAGCCGATGAAGCCATCGGCAGCCGCCTTGATCGCCACATAGCAGGCTTCATCCCCGCCCCGGGTGCGCATGACCAGGCGATCGTCCGTACGCTCCGCAGTCAACAGACCAAAGTCGGTGCAGAATGCCTCCTGTAGATCCAGGTCGCGGGCACCGAAGATAACGTGATGAAGCGAATCCAGACGCATTGATAAGCCTCTCGCAAAACTGTTCTGCGAAGCTTTTTGAGCGCCTCCAGTTGATTTCAAAAATCAATTCAGCAAATTTCACACATTGGAAATCTCAATTGAGGGCGCATATGCGTTTCAAAGGCCTGGATCTCAATCTTCTCGCGGCGCTGGATGTCCTGCTTGAGTGTCGCAGCACCACCGAAACAGCACGGCGCCTGAACCTCAGCCAGCCGACAATCAGTTCGGCACTGGGCCGGCTGCGCGACTATTTCGGCGATGACCTGCTGGTGAACGTGGGGCGGGAAATGGTGCCAACGCCGCTGGCCGAGGAACTGGGCCCGGCCATCGCCGAACTGCTGAACATTGCCCGCTTCCGTATCGTTCACGCCGAGGCCTTCGATCCCCGCACCTCGCGCCGGAAGTTCCGTGTCCTCGCGTCAGACTACCTGTTCGATGTGCTGCTTGCCAATGCTCTGGCACGGGCGGCACAGGTTGCACCGCATATCACTTTCGAAATCGGCAATATTGGTCCGCAAGGCACCAGGTCGTTCGAGCGCGGCGATATCGATCTGATGATCACGGTGCCGAAATTCATGCTGGCGGGCTATCCGTCGGAGGAGCTGTTCGCGGATTGCGATGTCGTGGTCTGCTGGTCTGGCGGCCGCTATGCCCAGGGGGTGGACGAGGCAGCCTTCGCCCAGGCCGAGTTTGCCATGGCCCTGTTCGGCGAGGCACGGCGGACCGCCCTCTCGGACATGCATTTTGCTGAAGCAGGCCTGGCGCTCAACGCGGCAGTGCATGTGCCCAGCTTTTCGGCCTTGCCGGGTGCGGTATGCGGCACCGATCGCCTCGCCGTGATGCACCGTCGCCATGCGCTCTTCTTCCAGCGCCTCTATCCGCTGGTGGTCCACCCCTTGCCCGTTCCGGGTGCGCATATCAGCGAGATGGCGCAATGGCATCCGCTGCGGCGCAAGGATGCTGGGTTAAGCTGGCTGCTTGAGCTGCTGCGAGGCGAAGTTGCCAACATCCAGGAGGGTTGAGCCCCAATTTGAGGAGTTGCATGGCCGAGAGGCAGGCGGGCGACCGGGGCGGGGGCGATACCGGTCTTCCTCCCGTTCTGACAGGCCGGCCGGCCGCGCACCCCGCCCCTTACAGCGGCCAGACCCACAGGATCAGCGGCGTGCCGAGCACGATCACCAGCAACGACAGCGGGGCGCCCAGGCGGGCGTAGTCGGAAAAGCGATAGCCACCGGCACCGAACACCAGCGTGTTGCACTGGTGGCCTATGGGGGTCAGGAAATCGCACCCCGCGCCCACGGCAATGGCGATCAGGAAGGGTTCGGGGCGATAGCCCAGCTCCTGCGCGAAGACCACGGCGATGGGGGCCATCACCAGCACCGTGGCGGCATTGTTCAGGAACGGGGTCACCGCCATCGCCGCTACCAGGATCAACGCCACCGCGCCCCACGCCGGCAGCGTGGCCGCGAAGGTGGAGAGCAGATCGGCGATCACCGCTGCCGCGCCGGTCGATTCCAGCGAGGCGCTCACCGGAATCAACGCTCCCAGCATGATCAGAATCGGCCAGTCGACCGCCTCGTAAGCCTCGTCCACCGGCAGCACGCCGCTCGCCAGCATCAGCGCGGCGGCGGCAAAGAAGGCGACAGCCACCGGCACCAGCCCCGTGGCTGTGGCCGCAATGGCCGTGGCCAGGATGATCACCGGCAGATAGCGGTGGCGCGGCGAGCCCAGCCTGATCTGGCGCTGCGCCAGCGGCAGCGCGCCCAGCTTCGTCAACCGGTCGGGCAACAGCTTCATCGGCCCCTGCAGCACGATCACGTCGCCCGCCTGCAGCACTGTCTGGCCGATGCGCCGGGTCAGGTGCTCGCCGGCGCGGGACACGGCAATCAGGTTGATGCCGAAGCGGTCGCGCAGCAGCAGGCGGCCGGCGGTGCGGCCAACCAGCGCAGAATCGGCCTTCACCACGGCTTCCAGCACGCCCACCCCGTCACCGCTGTCCACGCCATCCTTGCCCTCGCCTTCCAGCACCAGGCGGCCGGAGGCGATGGCCCGCTCCAGCGCATCTGGCTCGCCCGCCAGGATCAGCCGGTCGCCTTCCCGCAGGCGCACGTGGGGGCCGATCTGGCCCGGCAGGTTGCCCCGCAGCAGGCCGGTGATGGCCACCTCTTCCTCGTGCCGGGCGGAAAACTCGTCCACCGTCTCGCCGATGGCGGGGGAACCCGCCGCGATCGTCACCTCGGTGACATAGGCTGAGATATCCAGCGCATCGCCCAGTTGCGGGGCAGCCGCGCGATCGGAGGGCAGCAGGCGATAGCCGAAGCGAAGGAAAATCAGGCCCACCACCAGCAGGCCAAGGCCGGTGGGAAGGTAATCGAACATGCCGAACGGCTGGCCGGTCATGTCTTCGCGCACGCGGCTGACGATGATGTTGGGCGATGTGCCGACCAGCGTGGTGAGGCCCCCCAGCAGCGAGGCGAACGACATCGGCATCAGGTAGCGGGACGGGCTGTTGCCGCTTCGCTTGGCCATCTGGAAGGCGGCCGGCATCAGCATGGCCAGCGCGCCCACGTTCTTGATCATGCCCGACAACACCCCCACCGTGGTGGTCAGCAGCAGCAGTTGCGATGGCAGCCGGCGGGTGAACTGGGCCACGCTGGCCAGCATGGATTCCACCACGCCCGATCGCTGGATGGCGGCGGAAACCACCAGGGCCGAGCCGACGATGATCACGATATCGTCGGCAAAGCCGGTGAAGGCATCCTCCGGCGCCACGATGCCCAGCGCCAGCGCCGCCAGCAGGGCGATCAGCGCTGTAACGTCATACCGGAAGCGGCCCCAGACGAAGAGGATCATCATCCCCGCCAGGGTTGCGATCGAAAGCCATTGGGGAGTGGTCATGTCCTGCCACAACCGTGCGGACGGGCCACGGGTTCCGGTGCTGGCCCAAAGTCCATCCTCAAGGACCGGTCTCCGTCATATGAGAGTCACATCCCCGTGGCAGTCCGCCTGCTCCAGCCAGGGGACTTCGGCCAGTAATGCAGCGCGTTTCCATTTTGGGCACCAGTGAGCGTGTGGCGACCTTCGACCGGTTCCACAACGGCGAGACCGAGTTCGCCTTCGGCCTGCTGACGCCCGACGGGCCGCAGCGGCTGGTGGAAGGCCAGGTGTGGGCCTTTGTCGACTGGGTGATGCCCGATCTCTCCGGCCTGGAAATGTGCCGCCGCCTGCGCGCCGATCCGCGCACGGCCGAGGCCCATGTGACCATGGTGCTGGAGGAGGACGATCCGGATTACCGCCGCCGCGCGCTGAAGGCGGGGGCGGATGACTATGCCGTTGGCCCGCTGGACCGGCAGGGGATGTTGGACCGGGTGCTGGCGCTGTGCTCAGCCGCCACCCGCCCGATCGTGCGGCAGGTGGTGGAGGCTGGTGGCCTGACGATCAACCTGGCAGGCGAGCAGGCGCGCTGGCAGGGCCGTCTGATCCCGCTGCGGCCCAACGAGTTCCGCGTGCTGCGGTTCATGGCGCAGAACCCCAACCGCATCCTGACCCGGGCCGAACTGGTCGAGGCGCTGGGCAAGGCGGGTGACCCGGACTACCTGCGCACGGTGGACGTATGGGTAAAGCGCCTGCGGACCGGCCTGCGCGAGGCCGGTGCGGGCAAGCTGCTGCGCACCGTCCACGGCAAGGGCTACGTGCTCGACCTGGACTAGGTGCAGGGCCGTCAGCCCTGGCGCAGCAGGTCCACCTTGCTGGCCACCCGCAGCAGCAGGTCATCCAGCAGCTCACGCTCCTTCGGTTGCAAGTCGGCCAGGATGGCGCGGAAATAGTCCACCCGCGCGTCGCGCGTGCGGCGATAGAGCGCCAGCCCTTCCTCGGTCAGTTCCAGCAGCAGGCGCTTGCGGTTGTCGTCATCCTGCTCGCGCAGCAGCAGTCCGGCAGACGAGAGGCGGGCAACGGCGCGGCTCACCTCGGCCCGGTCGATATCGAAGGCGGTGCAGATATCCGCCGCGCTGGCCCGCGCCTTGGTGCCGACATAGACCAGCACCCGCCACTCGGCCAGCGTCAGCCCCGCCGATTCCGACAGGTGGCGGGCGGATTCGCGGTCGATCATCCGCGCCAGCAGTTGCAGCCGGTGCGGCAGGTGATGTTCGCCAAACAGGGTCCAGGTGGGTGGAAGCGCCATATCCTCGGCCCCTGCTTTAGAAAGCAAGCCGGACAAGGTCAAATTCAAGTTGACTTATCAACACGAATGGCCTTGCTTGCGGGGATGACCAGTCCGCACCCCTTCCAGCCCGCGCTGGAATTCGCCTTCACTATCTCGATCACGCTCAGCAAGCCCTATTGGGTGAAGCCCCCGGCGCGCGGCGACATGCGGGCGGCGATCTATGCGGCGGAAGGCGTGGTGGAAGGCCCGCTATTGAACGGCCGGGTGGTGCCCATGTCGGGCGGCGACTTTCCGCTGACCCGCCCCAACGGGGTGATCGATTTCGATGCCCGCTACCTGCTGGAAGCGGACGACGGCGCAGTGATCTTCATGGAGAACCGCGGCTACCGCTGGGCGAAGAGCCCGGAAATCGCCGCCATGATGAGCCGCAACGAGGCGGTGGACCACGATGCCTACTACATGCGCGTGACGCCCAAGTTCGACGTGCCCGAGGGCCCGCATGACTGGATGAGCCGCCACGTCTTCGTGGGCGTGGCCGAGAAGATCCCGGGGGCCAACCGTATCCATTATTTCGTGGTCCGCTGACATGGTGTCGGATCGGCCTATCACCCGCCCCGGCGTCGATCCCTACAGCGCCACCCACAAGCCCCCGCTGCCGGGCACCGACTATGCCACGTGGACCGACCGCGGCCTGACGATCGAGCGCAATTGCGTGATCCCGCTGCGTGACGGCACGCAGATCTACGGCGATATCTACCGGCCCGAAGGGGCCACCTACGGGGTGCCGCTGCTGCTGGCCTGGGGCCCCTATGGCAAGCACGCCCTGTCCAACAACGTGTTCTGGCCCAGGTCTGGCGTAAACCCGGAATGGCTGAGCGACCTGACCGCGTTCGAGGCGCCCGATCCGCTGTTCTGGGCCAGACTGGGCGTGGGCGTGGCCGTGGTCGATCCGCGCGGGGCCTGGCTGTCCGAAGGCGATTTCCACCACAACGGCGCGCAGGAAGCCGATGACTGCGCCGACACCATCGAGTGGCTGGCTGCCCGCCCGTGGAGCAACGGGCGCGTGGGGATGACCGGCGTGTCCTACCTCGCCTGCATCCAGTATCTCGTCGCCCCGCTGAAGCCGCCGGCGCTGGCTGCGCTCAACCCGTGGGAAGCCTTCTCGGACTGGTATCGCGAGTTCGCCTATCACGGCGGCATCCTGGAGACGGGCTTCCTGCCGCGCGCGTCGGACAATATCCGTTTCTCGCTGAACCGCACCGAGGATACCTGGGAGAACGCGAAAGCCCACCCGCTGATGGACGGGTTCTGGCACAGCAAGGAAGTGGACCTGGAAGCAATCACCCAGCCTGCCTATGTCGTGGCCGGCTGGGCCGACCAGGGCCTGCACCTGCGCGGCACGATCGAGGCCTGGCGGCGCATGGGCAGCCGCCAGAAGTGGCTCGATGTCCACGGGCAGAAGAAGTGGGCCAACTATTACCATCCTGCCAGCCGCGTGCGGCAGGCGGCCTTCTTCGAACATTTCCTGTTCGACAAGCCGACCGCAATTTCTGCCTGGCCGCCGGTGCGGATCGAGGTGCGCGAGGCGCATGGCGTGGCCAGCGAGCGGGCGGAAAGCGCCTTTCCCCCCGCCCGCGCGGTGCTCACCAGCCTGCCGCTGGGGGCCGATGGGACGCTGGGGACGGGGGTGGCGGGCGAGGTGCGCTATCACGCCCGCGAGGGGCAGGCGACCTTCGACCATACCTTTGCCGAGGATACCGAGATCACCGGCCACGTGGCCCTGAAGCTGTGGGTGGAGGCCGAGGGCGCGGACGACATGGACCTGTTTGTGGCCCTGCAGAAGCTGGATGCCGCGGGCCAGCCAGTGGGCATGACCTTCTATGCCTTCTACGAGAATGGCCCGGTGGCGCTGGGCTGGCTGCGTGCCAGCCACCGCGCGCTGGACCCGGCAAAGTCGCGCCCCGACCGGCCGTGGCACAGCCACGAGCGCGAGGACCGGCTGCAACCGGGCGAGTGCGTGCCGGTGGAGATCGAGCTGTGGCCCAGCTCCACCCTGTTCCGCGCCGGCGAAACGCTGCGGCTGGTAGTTGCGGGACACGATATCTATCCGCGCGAACCCGGCCCGCCGCTGCCCTTTGCCGAACACCAAGAGACGCGCAACGCCGGCACCCACGTGCTGCGGATGGGCGGGACGTACGACAGCGAACTGCGCGTGCCGGTCATTCCGCCTGCGGCTTGAGGCCGCGCGCGGCCATCAGGAAGCAGGCGGCGGAAACAAACAGCATGCTCACCGCCACGGCCAGCGCCATTTGCAGCCCTTGCGCCGAGGCGGCAGCGCAGGCGGCCACGATGTCCGGCGCGGCTCCCTCCACCGCCAGCCCCTTGGGGCAATCGACGGGGAACGCCCCGGCATAGGCTCGGGTAGCCATGGCATCGCTCAGGCCGCCCACGAACACCGGCCCCAGCCCCGATCCGATCAGGGTGAACAGCAGGGTATACAGCGCAATGCCGGTGGCCCGCATCCGCGCGGGCAGCAGGTTCTGGATCATGCCGGACGTCGGGCCGTAGAACACCAGCAGCATGGCCCCGCCCACCAGCAGGGTGGCGATGGCCACCGGCAGGGGCGGAACCGAGAAGGCGAACCAGTAGATCGGCGGGGCCAGTGACAGGCCGATGGCCGCGCCCCAGGCCGGCCAGCGCGGATCCTTGCCGGCCAGCCTGTCGGTGCCGAAACTGCCCAGCAGAAGCCCGGTGGCAAGCCCCACGCCGGAGACGGTGCCGAACAGCGCACCCGCCTCGCCCACGGCCAGGCCATAGCTGCGTGCCAGGAACACGGCCAGGAAGTTGGACACCGAAGTCATCCCGAACCCGGCGATGGCCCCTCCCGCAATGACCCACATCAGGGTGGGCTGGCCCGCCACGGTGCGGAAGAACTCACCCAGCGATGGCGCCGTTGACTGGCTGGCTGCGCCAGCGTCCTGCTGGCCCCGCTCGGGCTCCGGCGTCAGCCACAGCAGCAGGGCAGCCACCACGAAACCGGGCACGGCAAAGGCCAGGAAGGCGGTGCGCCAGTCATAGGCGGCGGCCACCAACCCGGCGATGGTGGAGCCGAAAAAGGCCCCCGCCGGACTGCCCAGTTGCACCACGGCCATGGTCGAAGCGCGGCGCGTGCGCACCGACACGTCGGCCACCAGCGATGCCGCCGCCGGAGTGAAACCGGCCAGCCCCAGCCCCAGCCCCAGCCGGGCCGCGGCCAGTTGCATGAAGCCGGTGGCCAGCCCCGTGGCCGCCGTGGCCAGCGACCACAACACCAGCGCCCCGGCGATCAGCCGCGTGCGGCGCATGCGTTCCGCCAGCATACCGATAGGCAGGCCGGCAATGGCATAGAGCAGGGCGAACATCAGGCCCTGCAACAGGCCCAGTTCCAGATCGCTCAGCCGCAGGTCCACCTTGATGGTCTGGGCCAGAACCGAGAACACCGACCGGTCGGCAAAGTTGAGGATCGATGCGGCCAGCAGCACCAGCACCAGCCGGGTGCGCCCGGCGCGCCTTCCGGGCTGCCCTTCCACCGCATAGTCCGCCGCCATCAGCCTTCTCCCCGGCGAACCACGGTGCGTTCCAGCGAGGTGGCGTTGATGCGTTTGAACAGCCCGCGTTCGATTTCGTACAGGGCCATCGAGCGCAGGTGGAAGCGGTCGCCCCGGTCCAGCACCACGCTGCCCACGGTGACCCCGTCTGCCAGCGCCTCGAAGGTGGATCGCAGCGCGGCGGCGATGCAGTTTTCGCCCTCCACCACCCCTTCCACCACCAGCTCGCGCGCCACCTGGCCACGCAAGCCGGCATAGAACCGCGTGATCGCCTCCGGCCCCGCCAGTTCCTGCCCCGCGCCGTTCACCAGCACCACGTCCGGCGCATAGCACGCGGCATAGCCGGCGGTGTCCCCGGCGTTGAAGGCGGCGATATAGCGTTCCAGCATGGCGGCGTGTTCGCCCATGGCCCTCTCCCCGGCAGCACCATCGCAGCATGGCGTTTTTTGTTGAGCGATCAACTTATTTCGCTTGCCATAGAGAGGCGGGTGCGCTCTTCCGGCAACAGGTAAAACACTATCGACCCGATGGTTTACTGCCAAGGTTGATTAGTCAACACAGACTTCTTATTGACTTCTGCAAGTGCCCCACCCCCCAAAACCAGGGGCAGCTTGCCAATCAAGGGAGATGGTCATGTTGAAGCCCGCCGCCTATCGTTTCCACGCGTCTGCACTGGCGCTTGCCGCCGTGCTGGGCAGCGCCGCACCGGCCATGGCGCAGGATTCGGCGGATGCCGCTGCCAGCGACAATTCGGACGAGATCGTGGTCACCGCGCAGTTCCGTTCGCAGCGGCTGCAGGACGTGCCGATCGCCATCACCGCCGTCACCGGCGAGATGATGGAGCAGCGCGGCCAGACCAACCTGGCCGATATCGGCAACAATGCCCCCAACGTGACCCTGCGGCAGAGCGCGGCCAGCTTCGGCCCCGCCGTCTCGGCCTATATCCGCGGCGTCGGCCAGCGCGATACCAACTTCGCGCTGGAGCCGGGCGTGGGCCTGTATATCGACGATGTGTACCTGCCCACGATGCACGGTTCGCTGCTGAACCTGGTGGACCTGGACCGGGTGGAAATCCTGCGCGGGCCGCAGGGCACGCTGGCCGGGCAGAACTCCATCGGCGGCGCGATCAAGCTCTATTCGCGCAAGCCCGATGGCTCGGGCGAAGGCTACCTGTCGGCCACCTATGGCAGCTTCAACCGCCTGGAAGTGCGCGGCGCGGCCGATTTCACCCTGGTGGATGACCGGCTGTTTGCCCGCGTCACCGGCGCCGGCGTGTCGCGCGATGGCTATGTCACCCGTTACGACTATCGCTGCACTCACCCCACCAGCACCGTGCCCAGCACGGTCACCGGCAACGATTGCAAGCTGGGCACCGAAGGCGGCAAGGAATACCTGGCCGGCCGCCTGGCGCTGCGCTGGCTGGCCAGCGACGATATCACGGTGGACGTGGCGGGCGACGTGACGCGCGACGGCAGCGAGGTGGCCCCGTCCACCCTGCTCTATGTCGGCCGCGCCGCTGCGCCGGGCCAGATGCTCACCGGCGTCGCCACCCCGGCGGCGGCAGCCTATGTGCTGAACGGCAATATCTACGGCGGCCCCACCGGTTCGCCCTTCGTATCCTATTCTCCGTTCGGCAACTTCGCGCAGGATACCTTCAGCAACAGCCCCTACATCAACTACGAGAACTACACCGACACCGCCCCGCGCGATGGCTCGGCCGCCTGGCAGGCGCCGCTGAAGAGTGCGCTCAACACCTGGGGTATTTCAGCCACCGTGCAGGCCGACCTGACGCCGGACCTGCGCCTGACCTCGATCAGCGCATACCGCGAGTTCGACGGGATCTACGGCACGGGCGACGGCTCGCCCTTCAACCCCTCGCTGCAGGCCAACCAGGTGTTCAACTGGCAGGTCAGCCAGGAAGTGCGCCTGTCGGCCGCGCTGGGTGATCTGGCCAACCTCACCGTGGGCGGGTTCTACTTCAAGAAGAAGAGCCGCTACGATGCGCGCATCACCCTCACCACGCTCTACTTCCTGGAAGAGGACATCATCCCCGCCACCAACACGGCTGCCTTTGCCAACCTGGAAATCTATCCGGTTGAAGACCTGACGGTGCTGGCGGGCATCCGCTATTCGGACCAGAAGAAGAGCTTCGAGTACGGCCGTTTCGGCGTGCCGGGGTCCAACACCGGCGGTGCGGTGCCCCCGGCGCTGGCCCCGCTCAACGGGCTGGTCGGCACCTTCTCGGGTGACCGGGTGGACTATCGCTTGGGCGCGCAATACCGCTTCTCGGACGAGATCATGGCCTATGCCCAGTGGTCCACCGGCTTCCGCGGCGGCGGCATCAACCCGCGGCCGTTCTTCCCGCAGCAGGCCCTGCCGCACGATCCCGAAACGCTGGAAGCCTACGAGATCGGCTTCAAGACCGACCTGTTCGACCGCACCCTGCGGTTCAACAACTCGGCCTTCATCAACAAGTACCAGGACATCCTGGTCAACGTGTCCAACTGCCCGCTGACCGGGGCCCCCGCCGCCCCCTGCGCGCTGCCGCTGAACGCCGGCAACGCCACGATCAAGGGCTTCGAAAGCGAGCTGTCGTGGAATCCCATCGAGGGCCTGCAGTTCGATGCCTCGCTGGCCTACCTGACCTTCAAGTACACCAGCATCAGCGCCGCCGCCGCCAATTCCGGCATCGGCCTGGAAGACAGGGGCCAATACATCAGCCCCTGGCAGTACAGCTTCTCGGCCAGCTACGAGGCGGACCTGGGCAGCAGCGGCACGCTGACCCCGCGGATCGACGTGAGCCACATCGATTCGTTCAACCGCAATTCGAACAACGTCGATGCGGCCACCGGGGGTGAGGACATCTTCGGCCAGGTGCCCGGCTACACGCTGGTCAACACCCGCGTGACCTATGCCACCGAGGATCGCGACTGGGAGCTGGCGCTGGAAGTGCGCAACCTGACCGACAAGCTCTACTGGACCGACTTCTTCGACAACCGGGGGTCCACCAACGGGGTGCAGGCCACCCCCGCCGAACCGCGCACCTGGGCGGTATCCGTGAAGCGCCGCTTCTGACGGATCGTCCACCTTCTGAGGCCCGCAGCGTCCCCAACCACGCTGCGGGCCTCACCTTTTCTGCGACCGATTTTGCGAACGGCAAACAGCGTTGCGCCGCTCGCTCCTACGACCTAGGCAGGGGCCCATGAAGACAAGCGAAGCGATTGCGGACGTGCTGGTCCGCGAGGGGATTGAGGTCATCTTCGGCTATCCGCGCAATGCGGTGCTGGAAACGGCAGCCGCGCGCGGCATCCGCACTATCATCGTGCGCCAGGAACGCACCGGCCTGCACATGGCCGATGCCCTGTCCCGCCTGTCACGCGGCAAGCGCATGGGCGTGTTCGCCATGCAGCACGGCCCCGGCACCGAAAACGCCTATGGCGCGGTGGCCCAGGCGTACTCCGAAAGCGTGCCGGTGCTGGTGCTGCCGATGGGCTATGCCCGCCACCTGGCCCACGTGCCCGGCAACTACAACGCCACCGTCTCGATGCGCGACGTGACCAAGAGCTGCGAGCCGATCCTGCGCCCGGAAGATACCCCCGCCGTGATGCGCCGCGCCTTCACCGCGCTGCGCAACGGCCGCCTGCGACCCGCGCTGGTGGAAATGCCGTGGGACGTGCTGGCGCTGGACTATCCGGCGGACGAGGTGGCCTATACCCCCGTCGTCTCCACCCGCGTTGGCCCTGATCCGGCAGCGGTGGAAGCCGTGGCCGAACGGCTGGTAAATACGAAGCGGCTGGTGATCCACGCCGGCCAGGGCATCCACTGGGCCGGGGCCTGGGCCGAATTGCAGGAACTGGCCGAACTGCTGGCCACGCCCGTTTCCACCAGCCTGGAAGGCAAGAGCGCCTTCAACGAACGACACCCGCTGTCGCTCGGCTCCGGCGGGGCGGCCATTCCCGGCCAGTTGCGGCACTTCCTCGATAATGCCGATTGCGTGTTCGCCATCGGCGCCAGCCTGGCCGAGACCGCTTTCGGGGTGAAGCTGTCCCCCCACGTGCCGGTGATCCATTCCACGCTCGATCCGGCGGATTTCAACCGCGGGGTGGAGTGCGAGATGGCGCTGGCGGGTGACGCGCAACTGACCCTTGCTGCCCTCATCGAAGCCTGCCGCAAGCGCATCACCACCCCGCGCGATCCCGCTCCGGTGGCGGCGGAGATCAAGCAGGTGGAGGCCGAGTGGCTGGCCGAATGGCTGCCGCTGCTGGAAAACGAGGGCGCACCGCTCAGTCCCTACCGCGTGCTGTGGGAACTGCAGCGCACGGTGGATATCGACAACGTCATCATCACCCACGATGCCGGCAGCCCGCGCGACCAGCTCACCCCCTACTGGAAGAGCACCACGCCGCTGAGCTACCTGGGCTGGGGCAAGACCACCCAGCTCGGCTATGGCCTGGGGCTCGCAATGGGGGCCAAGTATGCCTGCCCGGACAAGCTGTGCATCAACGTATGGGGCGATGCGGCGATTGGCTTTACCGGCATGGACTTCGAGACCGCCGCGCGCGAGCGGCTGCCGATCCTGTCGATCCTGCTCAACAACTCGGCCATGGCGATCGAACTGCCGGTGATGCCGGTGGCCACCGAGAAGTTCCGCGCCACCGACATTTCCGGCAACTATGCCGAATTTGCCAAGGCGCTGGGTGGCTATGGCGAACGGGTGACGGAGGCGAGCGACATTGCCGCCGCCATCCGCCGCGGCATTGCCGCGACCGAGGCCGGCCAGCCCGCACTGCTGGAATTCATCACCACGCAGGAAACCCGCGCCTCGCGGCTATAGGAAAAACGGCCTTCCGCCCCGGACGGGGGACGGAAGGCCAGTGGGAGTAATCCCGCGCCGCCAACAGGGACCGGTGGCGCGGGAAAGGGTCAGAAGGTGATCGACAGCCCGGCCGAGAAGCTCTGCCCCACGTCATAGGTGTTGCTGTCGATCCGCAGGCCGGCGCTGTTGATCTGGTATTCCTGGTGCCGCGTGCCCAGCAGGTTGCGGCCTTCCAGCTTCAGTTCCATTTCCACCCCGCCGATGGTGATCCCCTGGCGGGCGACCACATCCAGGTTGATGCCCGGCTTCTCGATCACGTCGGGCAGGCCGCCCTGGCTGCGGAACACCGTGCGGGTGCTGGCATAGGATGTCAGCACGGTCAGCTGCTGGAGCTGGTCGGTATCCTCGAAACTGACCTGCAGGTTCACCAGGTGGTCCGACTGGCCGACCAGCGGCGAGCCGTCATCGAAGATCTGGCTGGCGCGGAAGTTGGGCACCACGTTGGTGCCGTCGAACACCGCGATCGGCTCGTCACCCGCGCTCACCGAGGACTGGGTATAGGTATAGTTGGCCAGCAGCAGCAGTTGCTTGCTGGCAAAGGCATCGCCCAGGCCCAGCAGGTCCACCGTGTACTGCGCGTCCAGTTCGCCGCCGTAGAGTTCGGCGGTGGGCGCGTTGGCATAGCTGATGTTGCCGGTGCCGTTCAGGAAGGCCTCGATCGGGTTGTCGATCTTCTTGTAGAAGCCGGCCACCGACACCCGGCTCTGGCGGCCGAGGTAGTATTCGGCGCGCGCTTCCAGGTTGAGCAGCTCGCTGTCCACCAGCGCCGGGTTACCTTCGTAACCGCGGTTGGTTTCCGGGTCGAAGTAGACCTGGGCCACCAGCTCGCGGAACTGCGGGCGGGCGATGGTCTGGCTGCCGCTGAAGCGCAGTTGCAGGTCGGGCACCGGCTCCCAGGTCACCGTGGCGGCGGGCAGGAAGTAGTCGTTCGACAGGGTCCGGCCCAGCGCGGGGTTGCTGGCCGCGCCGATCGGGGTGGATGACTGGTCCGCCGTTTCGTAGCGCACGCCGCCCTGCACCGTGAAGGTGCTGGAAGGCGACCATTGCAACTGGCCATAGGCCCCGTGGATGGTCAGCTCGGCCCCGAAAGCCGGCGTGGTGGCGCCGAATTCCTGCAGGTTGACGTTGAACATGTTGTAGACCGCCGCGTTCAGCAGCTGGCTGGTCGTGCGGGTACCCGCAGCCTCCAGGATCTGCAGCAGCGCCGGGGTCACCGCCGGGTCGAGCGGCTGGCCCAGGCCCAGGAAGTCCAGGTCCACGCTGGCGCGCGGCTGGAAGGCGCGGCGGGTGGAGTAGCGGTCGGTGTCGCTGTAGGCATAGCCCACAGTGGTCTGGATCGTGTCGGCCAGTTCGTACGACACGTCGATCCCGCCGAACCACAGTTCCTCGCTCAGCTCCGAGAAGCTGGCGATAAGGCCGGTGCGTTGCAGCGCCTGCTGGCCCGAACCGGTCAGGTCGACCCGGTAGACATCGCCGTAGGTCGTCGCATCGTTGGTGCGGACATAGGTGTAGCTGAGGTTGTGGGGAGCCTTGCGCTCGGTGCGGGCAAAGCCGCCTCGCAGGTCCACGTCGACCACGCCGAAGTCGAATTCACCCACCATCTGGGTATCCATCAACTGGCGCGAGTACCAGGCGGTGTTCTGTTCAAGGAACTCGGCCGGATCCAGGTCGGCAATGGTGAAGGCACCCAGCTGCGACTGCTTCACGGTGTCGCGGATGAACAGGTTGGTCCAGCGGATCACGTGGTCACCCATCTCCAGCCCGGCGCTGAACAGCGCGTTGGCCAGGATGTTGTTGTCGGTGCGCCGGTCCACGCCGTTGCGGCTGTAGGTCGTTTCGTTGGCACCCGCCGACTGGCGCAGGATCGTGCGGTTGCGGTAGCCGTTCGACAGGTTGCCGGTGACCACCAGGCCCAGGCGCTGGTCGTCGCCGATATCGAATGCCGTGCCCGCCGTGATTCCGCCCGAGAAGTTGGGCCTCAGCTTGTCGAACACCTGCAGCGTGGTGAAATTGCGCGGGGTTAGCGAATAGGCGATCTCCTCGATCCGGCTCTGCGGCAGCGAGCCGATCGATTCGCCGGTGAGGATCGAGGTTTCGAGGTAGTTGCGCAGCAGCGGCTGCAAGGTGCGCGCGCCGCCGTCGAAGCCGGTCCAGTCCGAACCGCTGCCATAATAGTCATAGCCGTTCTGGAACGTGGTCTCGGTCTCGCCGCTGACGCTGCCGCTGATCGACAGGAAGCTTTCTTCCGGCACGGCGCGGGTCGTCAGGTTGATCACGCCGCCGCCGAACTCACCCGGGAAGTTTGGCGAATAGGTCTTCTGCACCAGGCTGGAGGCGATCACGTTGGTGGGGAAGATGTCCAGCGGCACCACGCGGCTCAGCGGTTCGGGGCTGGGTAGCGGCAGGCCGTTGAGCATGGCCAGCGAATAGCGGTCACCCAGGCCGCGCACGAACACGCGCCCGCTGCCGACCACCGACAGGCCGGTGACACGGCTGAGCGCGCCGGCAATGTCACCGTCGCCCGTGCGCTCGATCTGCTCGGCGGACAGGACGCTGATCACCTGGCTGGAATTGCGCGTGGGATCGCGGTTGACCCGCCCGGTGACGATGATCGTGTCACCGCCCGGGATCGAGATGTCGACGTCGTCCTCTGCGGCATCCTCGGCAACAGGAAGGCCGTCCTGCGGCACATCGGCGGCGGCATCGTCCTGCGCGCGCACCAGCGTGGGGAATGACAGCGCGGTGGAGAGCAGCAGCAGCCCCGCCAAGTGCTTGCCAGTGGTCATGTCTGAAAGACCCCTATGTCAGAAATTCGGTAAAACGACCCGGTGCCACCGGCACCTGGTGAAAGGGGGGAAGCGGCGGGCCAATAGCCGCCACTTCCCCCATCAAGGTCCGGATCAGTTGTAGACCGGCAGGCCCTTGCACGAGATGCCGCTGTTGAACGACACGGTGGGGCTGTCGCAGGTCCAGCCACGGGTCCAGGCCAGGTCGGTGCCCGAGGGGACCGGCACGCCGCCGATGTAGGTGGTGGCGGCGAAGAAGCCCGGCGTGAATCCGGTGTAGACCGGGTTGAAGTTGGTCTCCTTCGTACCGTTCAGGTACTTGCCGCTGAGCGTGTTGGTGGTGAACACGTTGGCGGTGGTGTTGCCCGCGGCGATCGCAGCGGCGGTGGCCGCGTTGGTCGTGCAGTCAAGCAGCAGCGAGTAGAAGCGGATGTCCGAACGACGGCCGCCATCCGAGTTGCCGTTGTCGTTCAGGCAGAACTGGCCGGTGGTCGGCTTGTAGATCACGCCGTTGGCCAGATAGAGGTCGCTGGTGCCGCGCACGCCGATCGCGTTGCCGGTGCTGGTGCCCCAGAACACGAAGTTGCTGATGCGGCTCAGGGTCCGCGGCAGGGCGTTGAGCGGGGTGGTGCCGGGGCCCTTTTCGTCCGGCGGCGAATCGCTTTCCAGCACGCGGTCACCCACACCGTCGCGCTGTACGGCCACGGCGAACTGCAGGTCGAACTGCGCGCCGCTGTCGACGTCGAACGAGTCGTCCTCGGCGCCCACGGAGACCAGGTACTTGGCGCGCGGCGTGCCGCCGAACACCTCGAAGCCGTCATCCGAGCTGTTGAAGGTCTGGATGTATTCTAGCGTGGTGCCGCTGCCGACGCCGCCCAGGGTGAGCGACTGCAGCTCGGCACCCAGTTCCAGGGTGAAGCCCGAATAGCGGATCTGCATGTACTTCAGCGTGCCCGAGTTGTCGTTGGCGGTGTTGCCGCCGAAAACCGGCACGTTGTCGGCAATGCCTTCCACGCGCATGAAGCAGGTGGTGCGGTCAGCCGGGTTCACGCCGCCGGCGGCGCAATCCGCCATCGGGGCGCGGCCCAGCAGCACGATGCCGCCCCACAGGGCGCTGGTGGTGTCGGTCACGCTGCCGCTCACGTCGGCCTGGCCGGTGAAGATGATCGGGCGGGTGGCGGTGCCCACCGCGTTCAGCTTGCTGCCGCGGTTGACCACCAGGTACGAACCGCCGCTGACGCCGGACTTGCCGTAGACGATCACGCCCGGTTCGATGCTGAGGGTAACGGGGTTGCCGGTAATGCCGTCGGTGGCGTCAGCGGTGGGGCCATCGTCGCGGCCCACGTTCACGCGGCCGCTCATTTCATAAACCACGCCCGCGACATAGGGCAGCGTGGCGCTGGCGGTGAAGGTGCTGGGCAGGGTGCAGACGCGGTACGAACCCACGGCGGCGGGGGTGGTACCGCTGTTCACCAGGCCATCGGCGGTGCCCAGGTTGGGGCAGCTGGCGGCGGGAACCACGGTGCCAGCCGGGGTCGGCGTGGCGGTGGGGGCCGGGTTGACGGTGATGTCGCCGACGTTGATGTCACCGTTGGTGCCCGGCGAGCCGAGATCTTCGGGACCGCAGGCGGCCAGCGCCAGCAACGAGCAGCCGAGTACGAGCGAACGGGAAATATTGGTCACAGCGAGGGATCCCCTGCAAGAAAAGCATGATCGATGAAGCGCCGGTTTAAGGTGCGCGAATCGCCAGCTAGGACCGCGATGTGACAGTTTGCGGTCCGTGTGACAGTTATGCGGCAACGGCCACGCAGACTCGGCGGGAGCGGTGCAGGCAATCGGGCGCAAACTCTGTTTGTTGCGGTTTTATGACAGTTTTGCAGTTTTGTTGCAGGCAGCCTCGGCGCGGCGCATCACTGCTGGCATAACCAAGTTTGTCGCGGGAGACGCACGCTATGATGACCCTTCTTCTCTTCGCCGCCATGGCCGCCGGCCAGGTCGACAACCCTGCCGTGGTCGTATCCGATGCGATCGAGCAGCGCGACGTGGCCTATGACACGCTGGCCGCTGGCGAGGCGCAGGCTGCGGTGGAGCGGTTGGAGGCCCTGCGCGCGGAGAACCCGGACGATCCGGCCCTGCTGATCAACTTGGGCAGCGCCTATGCCGAACTGCAGCAGCTCGACCGGGCGGAGGCCATGTTCCGCGCCGCCGCCGCCAGCCAGGTGCGCTACCAGCTCGAACTGGCCGATGGCTCGTGGGTGGATTCGCGCCGCGCCGCGCAGACCGCGCTGCGCCAGTTGCGCGACCGGGCTGTGGCGCTGAACTGACGGGCAAACCACCCACCTCGTTCAGCCTGGCGACAGGCCGTGACACAAAAAGGGTCGGGCGTGTTACCCTGCACGCCGGGCCCTTTTTGCTGCGCGCTGTCACGCCGCTGTCATTTGTTGTAAGCATTGGCGCAGGGATTGGACGATCGGGACCCTAGTGATTCTGCCGCAACGCCTTCTTGTTATTGCCGTGCTGCCAGCCGTGGCATTGGCCACGCCTGCGCGGGCCGACGTGCTGGTGATCGCGGACGATGGCGCGGCGCAGTGGCTGTCCGGCCCGAACATGATGGTGGAGCAGGTTTCCGCCCCCGCCGGTGACCTGGCAGAAGTTCCCGCCGAGGCCGGCCTGGTGCCCGAAGTGGCGCTGGCCGATACCGCCCGCCATGCCAGCATTGTTCCCGCCCGCTACCAGCCGCTGGTGGCGCACCTGTCTGCCAAGTATGACCTTTCGCCTGCGCTGATCGAGGCGGTGGTCTGGCAGGAGAGCCGCTGGCGTGAGAATGCCCGCAGCCCCGTGGGCGCGCGTGGCCTGGCGCAACTGATGCCCGGCACCGCGCGGGAGCTGGGCGTGAACCCGGACGATCCCGCCGCCAACCTGGAAGGCGGGGCCCGTTACCTGCGCGAACAGCTTGACCGTTTTGACGGCAATCTGGAAAACGCCCTGGCCGCCTACAACGCCGGCCCCGGCCGGGTACAGCGCGCCGGCGGCATCCCGCGCATCCGCGAAACCCAGAACTATGTGGCGGCCATCATCGGCCGCCTGTCCAGCCACAGTGTGGCCAGCAATACCCGGAGTGCCCAGTAATCATGCGTCTTGTTGCTCGAATTGCCGCGATTGTTGCCCTTCTCGCTCCCGCTGCGGCGCGCGCCCAGACGACTGCCGGAAGCGGCCCGATCGAGAACGCGCTGCTGTGGATCCAGGGCACGATGCTGGGCAACGTGGCCACCGCCGTGGCGGTGATGGCCGTGGCCGCGGTGGGCTTCGGCATGCTGACCGGCCGGATGAACTGGCGCTTCGGCGCCACCGTGATCATCGGCATCTTCATCATCTTCGGCGCCGGGACCATCGTGGCCGGCATCCAGGGCGCGGCGGGCTGACGCCCATGCAGCTTGTCCGCCACCGCGTGCACCGGGCACTGACACGGCCGCAGATGTTTGCCGGGGTCACGCTCAACTATTTCGTGATCAACGCGCTGGTGACGACCGAGGTGTTCCTGATCTTCAAGAGCCTGTGGATCCTGCCGGTGCCGTTCGTGATGCACGCCATCGGCTATTTCGCCTGCCTGCGCGAACCGCGCATTTTCGACCTCTGGCTCACCAAGGTCAGCAAGTGCCCCCGGGTGCGCAATTACAAGCGCTGGGGCTGCAACAGTTACACCGCCTGACCGGCGGCAAGGGAATTAGCTATGGCCAAATGGCTTGGAGCAGCGGCGTGGAACGACAAGGAGGCGAAGGCGGGTGACCGCCTGCCCTATGCCACGCTGGTCGACAGCGATGTGGTGCTGCTGCGCGACGGCAGCCTGATGGCCGCCCTGCAAGTGCCCGGCCTGCTGTTCGAGACCGAGGACACCCAGGCCCTCAATGCCCACGCCGCCACCCGCGAGGTGATGCTGCGATCGAACCTCGATGGCCGCTTCGTGCTCTACCACCATGTCATCCGCCGGCGGGTGAGCGTGGAGCTGGAAGCCAGCTTCGACGATCCGCTGGCCGCGCACATCGATGCCCGCTGGCGGCAGCGGCTGTCCACCGGATCGCTGTTCGTCAATGACCAGTTCGTCACCCTGGTGCGCCGCCCGGCGCGCGGCAAGGCAGGCTGGGGCGAGCGGCTGTCCAGGATGGTCCGTGGCAAGCCCACCGAGGCGGAGGAAATCGACCACCGCGAACTGCGATCCTTGCGCGCCGCGCTGCAGGCGCTGGCCGCCAGCCTGGGCGATTACGGCGCGCAGCCGCTGGGCGACTACACCGGCCCCAGCGGCGCGGTGAACAACGAGCTGCTGGAGCTGCTGAGCGCGCTCTACAATGGCGAAATGCGCCCGGTGCGCCGCCCGGATGACAGCACCGACATCGGCCAGATGCTGCCCTATCGCCGGGCCAGCTTCGGCATCGATGCGATGGAACTGCGCGGGGCCAGCGGGGCCGATTGCGCGGCGATCATCAGCCTGAAGGATTACCCTGACGCGACCAGCCCGGGCCTGCTCGATGCCCTGCTGCGCCAGCCGCACGAAATGGTGGTGAGCGAAAGCTTCGCCCCGCAGGAACGGCAGACCGCGCGCGAGAAGATCGACCTGGCCCTGCGCCGCCTGCGTTCGGTTGACGAGGACGCCGCCGCCGAGCGGGCCGACATGCTCTCTGCCCGCGACGAACTGGGTGCCGGCAGCGTGGCCTTTGGCGATCATCACCTCTCGGTCCTGGTGCGCGAAGCCACGCTGGACAAGCTGGACGAGGCCGCCGCCCGCGTGGCCGCCGCCCTGGCCGATATCGGCGCCATCGCCGTGCGCGAGGATACCAACCTGGAGCCCGCCTTCTGGGGCCAGTTCCCCGGCAACGAAGGCTACCTGGTCCGTCGCAGCCTGATTTCCACCGCCAACATGGCCAGCTTCGGCAGCTTGCACGGGTTTGCCCTGGGCCAGGCTGATGGCAACCACTGGGGCCAGGCGGTCGCCCTGCTGCAGACCACCAGTTCCACCCCGTTCTTCTTCAACTTTCACCACGGGGACCTGGGCAACTTCACCGTGATCGGCCCGTCGGGCAGCGGCAAGACCGTGGTGATGAACTTCCTGGCCGCGCAGGCGCAGAAGTTCTCGCCGCGCACCGTCCTGTTCGACAAGGACCGCGGCGCGGAGCTGTTCATCCGCGGCATCGGCGGGCGGTATGACCGGGTGCAGAGCGGCCAGCCTTCCGGCTTCAACCCCATGGCCCTGCCCGATACCCCCACCAACCGCGCCTTCCTGCGTGACTGGCTGGGCGTGCTGCTGAAGGCCGAAGGGCCGGAGGAGGAGGCGACCATCGCCGGAGCGGTGGATGCCGCCTATGCCAATGCGCCCGAACTGCGCCGCCTGCGCCACTTCCGCGAACTGTTGAGCGGCACCCGCCGCCCGCAGCCGGGAGACCTGGCCGATCGCCTGAGCGCCTGGATGGACGGCGGCGAACACGCCTGGCTGTTCGACAATGCCACCGACGAGCTGGACCTGTCGGCCCGAGTGCTGGGCTTCGACATGACCGCGCTGCTGGAAAACCCCCGCCTGCGCACGCCAGTGATGATGTACCTGTTCCACCGCATCGACGAGCGGCTGGACGGACACCCGACAATGATCCTGATCGACGAGGGCTGGAAGGCGCTGGACGACGAGGTGTTCGCCGCGCGCATCCGGGACTGGCTGAAGACACTGCGCAAGCGCAACGCGCTGGTCGGCTTTGCCACCCAGTCCGCCCGCGACGCGCTGGAAAGCCGCATTTCCACCGCCCTGGTGGAGCAGACCGCCACCATGATCTTCATGCCCAATGCCCGCGCCCGGGCGGAGGACTATTGCGACGGCTTCGGCCTGACCGAGCATGAACTGGCGCTGATCCGCACCCTGCCCGCGCACAGCCGCTGCTTCCTGGTGCGCCAGCCCGATGCATCCGTGGTTGTCCGGCTGGACCTGGGCAATGCGCCCGAGGTGCTCACCATCCTCTCGGGCCGCGAAAGCACCGTGCGCCGGCTGGATCTGCTGCGCGAAGCGGTGGGTGACGAGCCCGCCCAGTGGTTCCCTGCCCTCACCGGCAAGCGCTGGCCCGGCACGCCGGCCGCTGCCGGCGAGGACGACCTGGCCGACGACCAGGCCTGGGAAGCCGCCCAGTGATCGCGGCCGCGCCCGCTCCGGTTCCCGCTGCCAGCGGCGTCAGCCAGTGCCAGGCGGCGCTGGAAGGCGTTGGCGCGGGCATCGGCGCGAGCCTGCGCGCCATCGACTGTGCCGCCGGCGAGATGTCGCAAGCCGCCTTCAGCCGTATCTTCGGGCCGGAAGGTGCCTTTGTGGTGCCGTTGCAGATCCTGCTGTCGCTGTTCGTGATCCTGATCGGCTATGGCTTCCTGACCGGGCGGCTGCGCATCGGCCTTGGCAGCCTGGTGCCGCGCGTGTTCACCCTGATCACCGTGGTGACGATGGCGACCAGCTGGATCGCATTCCAGGCCGTGTTCTGGAACCTGACCGTGGGCGCGCCGGACCAGATCGCCAGCGCCATGATGGGCACGCAGGGCTCTGCCACCACGATCTTTGCCGACAAGCTGGACGTGGTGATGTTCTCGCTGATGGAGGCATCGGGCGGCGAAGGTGCGGCGGAGACGACCTCCATCTTCTCGCCCCCCGGCCTGTTGTGGAGCGGGGCGACCATGCTGCTGCTGGGCACGGTGGGCGTGCTGGCCACCACCAAGATTGCCCTGGCCGTGCTCCTGTCACTGGGGCCGGTGTTCATCGTGATGGCGCTGTTCCGGCCCACGCGCGGCCTGTTCACCGGCTGGCTTAAGGCGGTGGTGATGGTGGCCCTGGCCCCGCTGTTCACCGTGCTGGCCGGATCGCTGATGCTGGAACTGGCCACCCCCGTGCTTGCCTCGCTGATGGCCACGCCCGGCCAGATCGACGTGCGCCCGGCGATGGCCTTCTTCATGATCGGCGCGGTGCACCTGGCGCTGATGGCCATGGTGATGAAGGTGACCAGCACGATGGTGCGCGGCTGGAGCGTGTTCGGCATGAGCGCCGGCAAGGAAGATCGGGCGGACGATCGCTCGGCGCGCCCCGCCTATGCCCCCGCGCCTGCCGCATCGGCTGCCTCCGCTGCGGTGCCCGGTGCGGCGCTGGCCGCTGCCACCTCTCCTGCTCCCGGGCGCGAGATCCGCGTGGCCAGCGCCATGCCCGTGCCTGCCAATGACAGCGGGCCCCAAGCCGGCGGAACCGTGCGCGAGACGCGCGTGGTAGCCGGCCCCGGCTCCGCTTCAGCTTCCGCTCAGGCGGACAGCGCCACCCCTTCGCGCGTGCGCGGCATCGGCAGCCGCTTCAAGTCCGCGCCGGTTCGATCCACGGAGAAGTTCTGATGTTCCGCGCCATTCTTGCAGCGGCCCTCCTCGCCACGGCGGCCACCCCGGCCATGGCGCAGAGCGATGCCCGCCTCGTCACCCGCGAATATTCCGCCGACCGCGTGGTGCGGGTGGAAGGCCGGGTGAACGTGCAGGCCACCATCCGCTTCCGGTCCGACGAGCGGATCGAGAACGTCGCCATCGGCGATTCGCAGGCCTGGCAGGTCACGCCCAACCGCAGCGCCGACATCCTGTTCGTGAAGCCGCTGAACCCGCGCGCCAGCACCAATATGACCGTGGTGACCAGCAAGCGCGTCTACCTGTTCGACCTGGTGGCGGGGCCCAATGTGCGCAACCCGCTCTATGTCCTGTCGTTCTCCTATCCGGAGGACGAGGCCGCTGAAGCCGCCGCCGCCGCACAGCTGGCGCAAGGCGGCACCGGCGAGAGCGCCAATCCGGACGAGATGGCGGCGGCCAGCGACGACCTGGCCGTGCTTGACCCGGCCACGCTGAATTTTGCCTGGGGCACATCGGGCGCGCCTGCCCTGCTGCCGGAAACGGTCTATGACAACGGCGAGGCGACCTTCCTTGCCTGGCCCGAGGGGGAGCCGATGCCGGCGATCCTGGTGGTCAACGAGGACGGGGTGGAAGGCCCGGTGAACTATGCCACGCGCGGCGGGGTGATCGTGATCGACGCCGTGCCCGCACAGATCATCCTGCGGTCGGGCGAGGACATGGCCCGGCTCGTGTACAACGGGCCGGCCACCGCCGACCGGACCGGTGCGTGATAAGGACCTGATGCCATGAAGCTTGCCATGCGCCTGCCGGAAAAGAACAGTTCCGCCGCCCGCGACCGCGATCCGCGCGAGGATGCGACGACCGAGATCATCGACCTCGCCAGCCGCACCAGCTATCCCGCCGTGGCCAACCGCAAGGGCCACTCCGACGCGCTGGGCCTGGCTGCCGGGATTGGCTTCGTGATGATTATCGGCGCGGCCACCCTGTGGGGCCTCAACGCCGGCAAGGAGGGGCCGCAGGATGCCGCGCAGGGCGTAGCGCCGGGTGCCGCAGCTCCCGCGCAGGCCGCCGTAGTCCAGCCGCTGCCCGATATCGCCACCCTGCCATCTGCCAATGCCGGCGCGGTGCAGCCGGGGATGGAAGCCCAGCCCGTGCCCGGCCAGGCGGCGCCGATGATGGTCGATGGCTACAACCCGCAAGGGGCCCCGCAGCCCTATGTGAACCCCTACAATTCGCCCACCGTGGTCTATGACGGGAGCAATGCCCCCGTGGTTACCGGCATGGCCGCTGCCGTGGCCACTGCGGCCGAGACCGGCGGCCAGGTGCCGGGCGCAGGCACCGCGGGCGATTTTGCCTCGCGCATCGGGGGCGTGGGGGGCGGACCCGCCACCGCGCGGGCCGACATCAACCCCGCCACCACCGTGGCCCAGGGCACGATGATCCCGGCGATCCTGGAAACCGCCATCAACACCGACGTGCCCGGCTATGTCCGCGCCGTCGTCAGCCAGGATGTGCGCAGCTTCGATGGCAGCCGCATCCTGGTGCCGCGGAGCAGCCGCCTGGTCGGCCAGTACCAGAGCGGGCTGCAGGCCGGCCAGCGCCGCGCATATGTTATCTGGACCCGCGTGATCCGGCCCGATGGCGTATCGGTCAACCTGGCCAGCCCGGCCACCAGCTTCGATGGCACCGCCGGGCTGGAAGGACGGGTGGACAGCCACTTCTTCTCGCGCTTCGGTTCGGCCATGCTGCTCTCGGTGATCGGCGGGCTGACGACCATTGCCAGCGGCGGGGCCAGCGTGATCCTGGGTGGCGGGCAAACCGCCGCCAGCACAGCCCTGCAACAGGATGGCCAGCGCCCGCCCACGGTGCGCGTGCGCATGGGTGAGCCGATCCGCGTGTTTACCGCGCGCGACCTGGATTTCAGCCAGGCCCCGCGCCTGTAACCGTCAGGTAACGATCCGTTATGCCGGCCGAGATACACCGCCTGGGTGATGAACCCGCCCCGGATACCGGCATGACCGCCGCCCAACCTGTCGCGCCCAGCGGCTCGGTCTACCTCGACGCCTACCTGGCCCCGTTCCGCCAGTGGCTTGACCGCGACACCGTGACCGAGATCCTGGTCAACCGGCCGGGCGAGATCTGGGTGGAGGATGCCGCCCATCCCGGCATGCAGCGCGTCAGCGCCCCCGAAGTGGATGACCGGCTGGTGCAGCGGCTGGCCGAACAGGTGGCCCGCGTCAGCCACCAGGGCATCAACCGCGAACACCCGCTGCTGGGGGCCACCCTGCCCGATGGCGCGCGCGTGCAGTTCTGCGGCCCGCCCGCCACTCGCAAGCACTGGGCCCTGGCCATTCGCCGCCACCGCCGGCTGGACCTGCCGCTTGATGCCTATGACACCGGCCCGCTTGACGGGCACGCCGAAGAGGTGCTGCCCGACCCCGTGCAGCAGCCGATCCAGTTCCTCCGCGCCGCGATCCGCGCCCGCAAGACCATCCTGATTTCAGGCGGCACCAGCACCGGCAAGACCACCTTCCTCAACGCCATGCTGGGCGAAATCCCGCGCGAGGAGCGCGTGGTGCTGGTGGAGGATACGCCCGAACTGAAGCTGCCCGGTGCCAACGGCGTGGGCCTGGTGGCGGTGAAGGGCGAGCTGGGCGAGGCCAAGGTGTCCGCCAATGAACTGTTGCAGGCCGCCCTGCGCCTGCGCCCCGATCGCATCGTGCTGGGCGAACTGCGCGGCGCGGAAAGCGTATCCTTCCTGCGGGCGATCAACACCGGCCACCCCGGCAGCTTCTCCACCATTCACGCCAATTCCCTGCGCGGGGCGCTGGAGCAGTTGAGCCTGATGGTGATGCAGACTGGCATCGGCCTCACGCGCAGCGATACCATTGCCTATGCCGCCGGGGTGATCGACGTGATCGTCCAGCTTGGCCGGCAGGATGGCAAGCGCGGCATCACCGCCATCGCCCGCGCCGCCGACTTGCTGTAGGCAGGGCCGCGATGAGCGACGCCAGCGCCCCTGAAGAGACACCGGTCAGCACGGCTGCCGCAGCCCCGCCGGAAAGCCCGGAAGAGCGCTATTTCAACCGCGAGCAATCGTGGCTGGCCTTCAACCAGCGGGTACTGGCCGAGGCGCGCAACCCGGCCTATCCGCTGCTGGAACGGCTGCGCTTCCTCTCGATCAGCGGCAGCAACTTCGACGAATTCGCCATGATCCGCATGGCCGGCCTGATCGGCCAGGTCCGCACCGGCACCGGCACCCTGTCGATCGACGGCAAGACCCCCGCCCAGCAACTGGCCGCGATTGCCCTGAAGCTGCGTGAACTGGAGCTGGGCCAGCAGGCCGCGCTGACCGAGCTGCGCCCGCTGCTGGAAGAGAAAGGCCTGTCGATCCGCGGCGGCGACCTGGATGACAAGGTGGCGGAAAGCTGGCTGCAGCAGCAGTTTATCGACCAGATCATCCCGGTCATCACCCCGCAGGCGATCGATCCGGCCCACCCCTTCCCCTTCGTGGCCAACGGCGGCATCGGCGTGCTGTTCAGCCTCGAGCGCAACGAGGACGGCAGCCGCCTGGTGGAGATGGTGCTGATCCCCGCCGCCCTGCCGCGCTTCATCCGCGTTCCGGCCGAGCATACCGGCACCGGCATCGTGACCCATGTCGCCATCGAGCGGCTGGTGCAGCGCTTTGCCCCGCTGATCTTCCCCGGCTTCTCCATCCGTGGTGACGGCGTGTTCCGCATCCTGCGCGACAGCGATATCGAAGTGGAGGAAGAGGCCGAGGACCTGGTGCGCTTCTTCCGCAGCGCCATCCAGCGCCGCCGCCGGGGCCAGGTGATCACGCTGGAGCTGGACGAAAGCTTCGACGCCGAGAGCGAGGACCTGCTGCGCGAGAAGCTGGGACTGGACCAGGCCTTCATCACCAAGACGCTGGGAATGATCGGTATCTCGGGCCTGGCCACCGTGGTGGCGGAAGACCGGCCGGACCTGAAGTTCAAGCCCTATACCCCGCGCTATCCGGAACGCGTGCTGGAGCACGATGGCGACTGCTTTGCCGCCATCCGCGAGAAGGACATCGTGGTCCACCACCCCTACGAAAGCTTCGAGGTGGTGGTCGATTTCATTCGCCAGGCGGCGGCCGATCCGGCCGTCGTCAGCATCAAGCAGACGCTCTATCGCGCAGGCAACCAGTCACCCGTGATCAACGCCCTGTGCGCGGCGGCGGAGCGCGGCAAGTCGGTCACCGCCGTGGTGGAGCTGAAGGCCCGCTTCGACGAGGAGCAGAACCTGCACTGGGCGGGCGAGCTGGAACGGTCCGGCGTGCAGGTGATCTATGGCTTCATTGACTGGAAGACCCACGCCAAGATGAGCATGGTGGTGCGCGCCGAGGATGGCGGCTACCGCACCTATTGCCACTTCGGCACCGGCAATTACCACCCGGTGACCAGCAAGGTTTATACCGACCTCAGCTATTTCACCGCCGATCCCGCCTTCGGGCGTGATGCGGTGCGCCTGTTCAACTTCATCACCGGCTATGTCGAGCCTGCCCAGACCGAGCGGATCGCCATCAGCCCGCTGAACCTACGCGAACGGCTCTATGCTGCGATCGACAACGAGATCGCCAATGCCCGGGCCGGCGAGCCGGCCGCCATATGGGCCAAGTTCAATTCCCTTACCGAAAAGGGCATGATCGACCGGCTGTACGAAGCCAGCCAGGCCGGCGTGCGCGTGGTGCTGGTGGTGCGCGGCATCTGCTGCCTGCGCCCCGGCGTGCCCGGCCTGTCGGACAACATCTCCGTCAAGTCGATCATCGGCCGCTTCCTGGAACACAGCCGCATCTGGGCCTTCGGCAACGGCTCGCCGCTGCCGGGCGACGGGGCCACGGTCTATATCTCCAGCGCCGATGCCATGAGCCGCAACCTCAACCGCCGGGTGGAGGTGCTGGTGCCCATGACCAACCCCACGGTGCATGACCAGGTGCTGGAACAGGTGCTGCTGGCCAACCTGCTGGATACCGAGCAGTCGTGGCTGCTCGACGGCGAAACCGGGGAATACCAGCGCGTGGAGGATGACGGCGAGCCGTTCAACTGCCACGCCTATTTCATGACGAATCCCTCGCTTTCCGGCCGTGGCGGCGCGCTGAAGGACAGCCGCGTGCCGCGCCTTGCCCTGCGGAAGGGTGCTGCGTGACCACCAGTTCCGGCACCCGCCGCACCAACGGCGGGGAGTACCGCCCCGATCGCGCGGTGATCGACATCGGCAGCAACACGGTGCGCCTGGTGGTCTACACCGGCTCGCGCCGCGCGCCCGCTGTCTACCTGAACGAGAAGGTCACCGCCCGCCTTGGTCGCGACCTGATGGGCAGCGGAAAAATGCCCGACAAGGCGATGGATCTGGCGCTGGGGGGCCTGGCCCGGTTCGCCGTGATCCTGAAGGACCTGGAAGTGGCCGACGTGCAGTGCGTGGCCACCGCCGCCGTGCGCGATGCCAGCAACGGGCCCAAGTTCCTTGACCGGGTGCGCGCGCTGGGTCTGGAACCCCGCCTGCTGAGCGGGGAGGAAGAGGCACGCTATGCCGCCCTTGGCGTGATCGGCGCGTTTCCCAAGGCGCAAGGGCTGGTGGCAGACCTGGGCGGCGGCAGCCTGGAACTGGTGGAGCTGGCCGGCGGTGAATGCGGCCAGGGCGTCAGCCTGCCGCTGGGCACGCTGCGCCTGGCTCCCATGCGGGCCAAGGGTGACGAGGCGCTGCGCAAGGGCGTGGCTGCCGCGCTGGACCAGGCGCGCTGGGCAGCCGAAGTGGGCGGCCCGCTGTACCTGGTCGGCGGCACCTGGCGCGCGCTGGCCACGCTGGCCATGCACCGCACCCGCTATCCGCTGACCGACCCGCACGCCTTCACGCTCGACCCGGCGCGCGCCGCCAAGCTGTGCAAGCGGCTGGCCCAGTCCAACCCGGAAGAGCTTTCGGCCGTGGAAGGCATCCCCTCCAGCCGCGCCGCCGGCCTGCCCGATGCGGCTGCCATGCTGCGGGTGATGATCCAGAAGCTGAAGCCATCGGCCCTGGTCATATCGAGCTGGGGCCTGCGCGAAGGACTGCTGTTCGACCGGCTCGACCCGGCGGAGCGGGCGCAGGACCCGCTGATCGCCGCCGTCTCGCGCTTCACCGCGCCGCGTGGGGCCAGCCTGAATGCCGCGACGATGATGGCCGGCTGGACCAGCGCCGTCGCGCAGAGCGTGGGCAAGGGCAGCGAGACCCTGCGGCTGGCGGCCACCCTGCTGGCCAAGGCACAGGTCCATCTGGAGCCCAACATGCGCCTGCGCCACTCGGACGACTGGGCGCTGGACAAGCGCTGGATCGGCGTGGACCATCGCGGGCGGGCGCTGATCGCCGCTGCCCTCCACGGGGCCGCCGGACGGCCCGAACCGCCGCTGCGGCTGCTGGGCCTGGCCAGCGAGGCCGATTTGCGCGTCGCCGCCGGCTGGGGGCTGGCGCTGCGCCTGTGCCGCCGGATCGGTGCGGGCACCCGCGCCTCGCTGCTGACCAGCCGCCTGTCGCGGCACGAGGACCGGCTGGTCCTGTGGCTGGAGCCGGAACGCGCCCCGCTCGCCTCTGACCAGGTGGTGTCGGAACTCAACGCCCTGGCCCGCTGGCTGGGTTGCGAGGCGCATCTGGTGGTGGGCGAGGCACAAGGCGGTATCGCGGGCTGATTCTGTCCACCTTGTGACCACGCCCTGCCGGTGCTTGCCCGCGCTCCGCCGGGCGGGGCACTTGGCGGGGAAAAGGGAGACAGACCGGGGCCATGACCGACGAGCAGCCACAAGAACCCGCCGCGCCGCCGCCGCTGCCCGATCAGGCAGAGATGACCGCGCAGGACCTGGCCCGCGCCATCCTTGACCGGCGGATAACCCGCCCCCGCATCACCAGCGTGCGCCGCCTGGCCGAGGCCCTGCTGGCAAAGAAGGCCGGCAAGGGGAAGAAGAAGGCGAAGAAGGCGGACAAGAAGGTCCGCAAGCTGGCCAAGATTCCGGGCCAGAAGGGTCTGGGCCAGAACGGGCGCTAGGCCGCAGCCCTCACCCCATTCGTCCCGAGCGAGCGGATCGGTGGGTTGGCCTTATTCCTCCCCCGGCAGCCGCATGGTGTGGTTGCCGTTCTCGTCCACATAGTCGCGGTTATCCTCGCAGACATATTCCTGCAGCTTGTAGCCGGGCATCCGGCGATAGCTGTAGGAATAGGTCCACGGCCGCTCGAAATACTCGTCCTCCACGGTGATCTCGTTGTGCAGGATGTCGGGCGCAAGCAGGCGGATGCGCTCGGTGATCACCATCGCCTCGGAATGCGGGGTCCACTGGAACTCCACGCTTTCCTTGATGCCGGTGGTGCGGATCACCAGCGTGTCGCCCTCCCAGTGGCCCACCGACGTGCCATAGAAGCCGGGATTGACCTCGTCCCAGTTGGGCAGGTCCTGGTTCATGTAGATGCGGCGGGTCTGGTTGAAGGCTTCCTGGGTGATGTTGATCTGCTCGTCGCGCTGGAACACCTCCATCGGGAACATGCCCATCATCATCGCCGGCATGCCGTCGGGGATGCAGCGGATGTAGTTCTCGCCCGCCGGCTGCGATTCCTCTGCGCGGGAGGCCAGCACGGCCTGGAACTGGCGATAGTCCGCCAGGTATTCGGGCTTCAGCGGCGGCTCGCCCGGGCGGTTGGGGGCATAGCGCGGATCGGGCGTTTCGCCGGGCAGCGGATAGCGCTCGTAGGTGCCGGTGAAATCGGGGTGCGATTGCGCCAGGGCGGGTGCGGCGGTGCCCGCCAGCAGCGCAGCCAACAACAGGGAGCGGCGCAGGCCCATCACTGGCCCCCCGCCCGGTCGCTGCGATGATAGCGATTGGCATTGGGCACGCCGGGCAGCATGTGGCGGCCACTGGGCAGGACCACCTCCAGCAGCAGCCCGCCGTTGCGCCCGTCCCGCAAGGGGGCAACATAGGCGGTGACGATATCGCCCGTGCGGATGGTGCGCGATGTCCAGCCGCCGCGGCTCATCATGTTGGGGCTGGTCATCTCCAGCGTGAAATGGGTGCCGCTGTCGTCATCGATTTCCAGGTAGGCGTGCGGGTTCTGCCACTTGAACTCGGTCACGCTGCCGTGGAGCGTGATCGAACGGGTGTTGTCGAACATGGCGAACGAATGGTGCGCGGTGGCCGGCGGGGCCGCAATGGCCGCCAGTGCCAGGGCCACGACGGGCAAGGGGCCGCACAGGGCCGTCACTGGTTTCATAAGGCTTTTCTCTCCCCCCGCCGGGTCTTGCGCCCGGCCGTGTGGGGCAAGACTAGCGAAGGCGCAGGCGCGTGCAAGCGGTTTGCGATGGAAACGAATGGGGCCGTCAGATCTGCAACTGGCTGCCCAGTTCCACCACCCGGTTGGTGGGCAGCTTGAACGATTCCATCGCGCTTTCCGAGCTCTTCGACATCCAGGCGAACAGCCCCTCGCGCCAGCGGGCCATGCCGGGGTGGTCGGCCGAGGGGATCAGCTTCTGGCGGCCGAGGAAATAGCTGGTCGCCATCGGATCGAACGGCACGCCGATGGTGGCAAGGGCCGCCAGTTCGCGCGGCACGTCCACTTCCTCCATGAAGCCATAGCGCAGGATCACGCGGTAGAAGCCGTGGCCCGCGTCGCTCACCTCGGCGCGCCCGGCGGGGTCTGCCTGCGGCACATCCTCCACCTTCACCGTCACCACCAGCACCCGCTGATGCAGCACCTGGTTGTGCTTGAGGTTGTGCAGCAGCGCCGATGGCACCCCTGCGGCCGAGGCGGACAGGTACACCGCCGTGTTGCGCACCCGGTGTACCGAGCCGGCGGTGGCGGCAATGAACTGCGCCAGCGTCAGCTCTCCCTCCTCCATCCGCTCGCGCATGATCCGCCGCCCGGTGGCCCAGGTGGTCAGCACGGTGAACAGCACGCCCGCCACCAGCAGCGGGAACCAGCCGCCATCGGGGATCTTGGCGATGTTGGAGGCGAAGTAGGTGCCGTCCACAGCCAGGAACAGCGCGATCGTGGCACCCGCCAGCAGCCTGTTCCAGCGCCACACCTTGAACACCAGGAACGCCAGCATCAGCGTGGTGATGATCATCGTGCCGATCACCGAGATGCCATAGGCGCTGGCCAGCCGGGTCGATTCCCCGAAGCCCAGCACCAGCACCAGCACCATCACCAGCAGGGCCCAGTTGATCGCCGGGATATAGATCTGCCCGGCTGCCTTCTCGCTGGTCTGCAGGGTCTTCAGGCGCGGCAGGAAGCCCAGTTGCACCGCCTGGTGGGTGACCGAGAAGGCGCCCGAAATCACCGCCTGGCTGGCGATGATCGTGGCCGCCGTGGCGAGGAACACCAGTGGCAGGCGCGCCCATTCGGGGGCCATCAGGTAGAACGGGTTTTCCGCCGCCGCCGGATCGGCCAGCAGCAGCGCGCCCTGGCCCATGTAGTTAAGCATCAGGCACGGATAGGCCAGGCCCAGCCAGGAAAAGGCCACCGCGCGGCGGCCGAAGTGGCCCATGTCGGCATACAGCGTTTCCGCGCCCGTCACCGCCAGAAACACCGATCCCATCGCCAGGAAGGCGAGGTGCGGATCATGCATGAAGAAGCGCCCCGCCCACAGCGGGTTCAGCACGCCCAGGATTTCCGGCCGGGCGGCGATGTTGACCACGCCCAGCGTGGCGAGGGTCGCAAAGTAGACCAGCACGATCGGCCCGAACAGCGCCCCCACCTTGGCCGTCCCGCGGCTCTGGATCAGGAACAGCGCGATCAGGATGACCATCGCGATCGGCAGCACCAGCGAGTCCAGCGCGGGGTTGACGATGGTAAGCCCCTCCACTGCGGACAGCACCGAAATGGCCGGGGTCAGCATGGCATCGCCATAGAACAGCGACGCCGCCAGCACCCCCAGCGTGACCAGTCCCGCAGTCAGCGCGCGGCCTTCCACATGCCGCGCAATCAGTGCCAGCAGGGCGAACGATCCGCCTTCGCCCTTGTTGTCCGCGCGCATGGCCACGAAGACGTATTTCACGGTGACGATCAGCATCAGCGACCAGAAGATCAGGCTCAGCACGCCGAACACATGCAGCCGGTCCACCGCCAGCGGATGCGGCCCTACGAAGCTCTCCTTCAGCGCATAGAGCGGCGAGGTGCCGATATCGCCATAGACCACGCCGATGGCCCCCAGCATCAGCACCGGCAGGCTGTCTTTCGGGGGATGGGTCCGGGTTTGATCGGCGGGGGGTTGATGGGCGGGGTTGGCCGCAGGCGGCGCGGAGATGGGCGTTTCCATGCCCCGCGATGTGGGCCCGAAGCGCATTAAGTTTCCATGTGGATTGGCAGCCGCCAGGTGCGCGCCATCTCGACGAATGCCGCGTTCGCGCCCATTCCTTGCCCCATATGGAATCCTATCCGCAACCCGCCCTGGTTCAGGCCCCGTCCACCCTCTTGCGCGCCGCAGGACTGGCGCTGGGGCTGCTGCTGACCCTGCTGGCCACGCTGGCCGGTCTGCTGATCGCGCCCGGCTGGGGATCGGCCGCGGTGGTGCTGCTGTACCTGCCCCCGGTGCTGGTGACGGCCCGCTATGCCGGTCTGTGGCCATCGCTGCTGCTGGCGCTGGTGGCCACGCTGGCGTTCAATTTCTTCTTCACCCAGCCCTATCACACGCTGCGCATCGCCAGTCCGGGCGACCTGGTGACGGTGGCAGCGCTGTTCCTGGTAGCCGTGGTGACTAGCCAGTTGACCAGCGCCATGCGGACGCAGGCAAGCCTTGCCGCCGCCAATGCCGCGCGCAACGCCACCATTGCCGGCCTCGCCCGTCGGCTGCTGCCGTGTACCGATCGCGAAGCCGTGGCGAGGGTGGTGGTGACAGACCTTGCCCGGCTGTTCGCCTGCAACGTGGTGTTCGCCGCCAGTGCAGACGAGCCCGAAGTCCTTGCCGCCCTGCCGCCCGGCCTGGCACTGGCAGCCAACGACCGCGCGGCCCTGGCCGCCACGCTGGCCCAAGGCCAGCCCGCCGGGCGCGGGCTGCAGCGGGTGAGCCAGGCGGACTGGCAGTTCCATCCCGTGATCGGGCAGGGCCGCATCCACGCCGCGCTTGGCCTGGCACGCCCGGACGGCAAGCCGCCGATAGCCGAAAGCCAGCGCGAGCTGCTGGGCAACCTGCTGGACCAAGCCGCCCTGGCGCTGGAACGCGCGCGACTGGAGGCCGAGGCAAGCGCCGCCATCGCCGGGCGCGAGCGGGACCGGATGCGCGCCGTGCTGCTCGCTTCGATCGGCGAGGACGTGAAGCCGCGCCTGCTGGCGATCCAGGCGGGCGCACGCGCGCTGCGACGCAATCCGGCGGACAGGGATGCCGCCAGCGCGGTGGCAGCCGAAGCGGCCAGGTTGCAGCATTATGTCGACAACCTGGTGGATCTCAGCCCCGGGTCCGACCAGGAGCCGATTGTGTGCGGCCCGCTGGCAATTGACCTGTTCCGCCATACGGTGACCCGCGCCGGCGAGCCAGTACACCTGACGCCCAAGGAGTTCGCCGTGCTGGCCGAACTGGCCCGCCACCGGGGCCGCGTGCTGACCCACCGCCACCTGCTGCGCGCCGTCTGGGGCCCGGCGCACGAAGAGCATGTCGACTACCTGCGCGTGGCCGTGCGGGCCTTGCGGCAGAAGCTGGAAGTTGATCCGGCCACGCCGGTGCTGATCCTGAACGAACCGGCGGTGGGTTACCGGCTGGCGGCTACGGAGAGCGGTGACAGCGGCGGGGGGTGAGCAAGTCCCTTGAATTGGAATCATGCCTACAATACACGGAGTAATCCCCTCGGTATCAGGACAGGTTCATGGAAAATCGCCGCGATGCAATCAAGCTTGCCCTGGCCGGAGCGCTGGGCCTGCCCGTTGCTGCTGCGGCGGCCGATCCCCAGGCCGCAGAGCACAGGCAATGCGGCGCTGCTCCGCCGGCTGAACCGGGCTGGGCCCACGGCATCGAAGGCCAGCGCAAGGCCGATCTGGGCGATGGCCGCTACCGCAACCCCGTGCTGCCGGGTGACTACCCCGATCCCACCATCCTGAAGGATGGCGACGACTATTACATGACCCATTCGTCGTTCGATTCGGCCCCCGGCCTGATCCTGTGGCATTCGCGCGACCTGGTGAACTGGACCATGATCGGCCCGGCCCTGCCCGCCCCGATTGCCGTGGTCTTTGCGCCCGAACTGGTGAAGCATCAGGACCGGTATTACATCTACATCCCGTTCATCCCCGCGCCGTGGTCGGTAGCCCTGCGCGGGCGGCGCAACGCCATCTACGTGATCCACGCCGATGACATTCGCGGCCCGTGGAGCGAGCCGGTGGACATGGGTATCGAGGGCTATATCGATCCCGGCCACGTGGTGGGCGAGGACGGCAAGCGCTACCTGTTCCTGTCCGGCATTGCCCGCGTACTGCTGACCGACGACGGCCTGCGCGCCGCCGGCCCGGTGGAGCAGGTGTATGATGGCTGGCGCTATCCCGAGGACTGGGTAACCGAAGCCTATGCGCTGGAGGGGCCCAAGCTGCTGCGGCGCGATGGCTGGTTCTACATCGTCACCGCCGTGGGCGGCACGGCCGGACCGCCCACCGGGCACATGGTGATTACCGCCCGCTCGCGATCGGTCAACGGGCCGTGGGAAAACTGCCCGCACAACCCGATCGTGCGGACCAGCGATGCCGCCGAGGCCTGGTGGTCGCGCGGCCATGCCACGGCGGTGGAGGGGCCGGCGGGTGACTGGTATTTCGTCTATCACGGGTACGAGAACGGCTATCGCACGCTGGGGCGGCAGACCCTGCTGGAACCGTTCGAGTGGACGGCGGACGGCTGGCCCCGCGCGCTGGGCGGTGACCTGTCGGCGCCCCTGCCGATGCCATCAGGCCGCAGCGGTGGGCCGCACGGTTTTGCCCGGTCGGACGCGTTCGACCAGCCGCAGCTTGCCCCGAAGTGGTCGTTCTATGGCCCGGGCGCAAACGAAGCGGCGCGGGTGCAGGTGGGCGATGGGCAACTGGTGCTGAAGGGCAAGGGCCGCGGCCCAGAGACCTCCTCGCCCCTGACCCAGACCGTGGGCGACCGCGCATTCGAGATCACCGTGGAAGTGACGCTGGAAGGCGAAGGGGAAGCCGGCCTGCTGCTATTCTTCAACGACCGGCTGTTCCTGGGCATGGGCATCACCGGGGACCGCATGATCAGCTATCGCGGTGGCAAGCCCAGCCACTGGCGCGAACCCGCCCCGGCGGCGCGGACCATGCACCTGCGGATCGTCAACGACCGGCAGATCGTGACCTTCTACTACAGCCTGGACGGGCAGGACTGGACCCGTCACGGCGTGCGCTCCGAAGTGTCGGGCTATAACGCCAACGTGATCGACGACCTGCAGAGCCTGCGCCCCGCCCTGTTCGCGGCGGGCAGCGGCCAAGCCGTGTTCCGCGACTTCCGCTATCGCGGGCTGGCGTAAGCAAGCGCGCTTCAGAACGGATCGCGCCCCTGCTCGTCGAACGGCCGCGTGTCCACCGGCGGCATGGTATAGGGCGGGCGCTGCGGCAGGGTGCGGTTCCCCTTCCACGGCACCTGGTCGACATCGGTCCAGGCGTTGACCGTCAGGCGCCAGAACTTCCAGCGGTCATCCTCCCTGATCAGCCGGTCATCGCGCGTGCCGATGCCGAAGACGAAGTTGGTGCGATAGTCCGCATTCCACTGGATGATCTGGAAGAAGCAGCGGACGCGGGCGCCTTCCGGGTGCGGGTCCATGATGAAGTGGTTCATCAGGTGGTGGCGGCCATACCACCAGTGCTGCCGGTCATACCACAGCTTGCGCAGGTTCTCGCGGATCGCCTCGTGGCCACGGACCTTGCCCTGCCACAGGTGGTCGAACTCTGCCTCTCGCGCAAAGGTGCTGATGGCCAGTTCCTCGTCCGCCAGGTCGATGCCCCAGGCATAGCGGGCATAGAGCTCCTCGATCTCGCCACGGTCCTGCGCCGGCATCACCTGCGGCACGCCTTGCGGCCAGCATACCTCGCCCATCTTGTCTCCCGTCAATTAGCTGCTTGATCTTGTCCGGTATTGGCTCTTCAATTGACGGTGTCAAACGGGCCAGTGACCCGCGGGAGAGAGACATGCCGGAGCCGTTCCACCCCTACCACAGCTTCGGGCTGATGAAGCGCAACCCCATGCGCTTCGAGGCCGACGTGTTCGAATGCGAGGTGGAGGGCGAAATCCCCGAAGCGCTGCGGAACGGCGCCTATTACCGCACCGGGGGGGACCGGGCCTTCCCCACGCTGGAGGATGACATCATCCTCAACGGCGATGGCATGTTCAGCATGTTCCGGTTCGAGGACGGGCACGTGTCCTACCGCAGCCGCTATGTGAAGACCGAGCGGTTCAAGGCGGAACTGGCCGCCCGCCGCCGCCTCTATGGCAAGTACCGCAACCGCTATACCGATGACGAGAGCGTCTCTAACCTGCCGCAGCGCGACAACACCGGCAACACCTATGCCTTTGCCCACCACGGCGAGCTGTACGCCTTGCGCGAGGACAGCCGCCCCTATCGCCTGGACCCGGAGACGCTGGAAACGCTGGAGGTGGGCGACTTCGGCCACCTGCGCAGTACGGCGCTGACCGCGCACCCCAAGATCGATCCGGTTACCGGCGAGTGGTGGTCCTACGGCGTGTTTGCCGGTGGCGAGCCGACCACCGACGCCAGCCTGCACGTATTTGACAAGCACGGCCTGCTGGTGCGCGAACAATGGTTCCACACGCCCTACCCCGGCCTCAGCCATGACTGGGGCATCACCCGCGACCACATCGTGCTGCCGATCATGCCACTGCTGGCCGACGAAGACCGCCTGCGCGCCGGCGGCGATTACTATGAGTATGACCCGGACCTGCCCAGCAAGTGGGGCATCATGCCGCGCAATGGCGATCCGGCCAAGGACATGCGCTGGTTCGACATCCCCGGCCTGGTGATGGGCCACGTGATGAACGCCTATTCCGAAGGCGACAAGGTCATCATCGACGTGCCCTGTTCACCCGGCAACTGCTTCTCCTTCTTCAAGGACAAGCACGGCAACCAGCCCACCCTGCCGCAGACGATGACGCAGATCACCCGCATCACCTTCGACCTCAGCAAGCCCGATGCCGAGGCGGTGACGCTCGCTCCGCTTAACGGTGCCTTCGGCGACATGCCCAAGATCGACGACCGCTATGCCATGCAGAGGTACCGTGTGGGCTATTTCGCGCTGCGGGACTTCCCGGTCATGAGCGTGGGCCAGATCGACTGGGAGACCGGCGAGATCAGGGTCCACCCGCTGGAAGGCGGGGTCAGCCAGGAGCCGGTGTTCGTGCCCCGCACCCCCGATTCGCCGGAGGGTGACGGCTACATCCTTGTCGCGGTGGACCGCATGGCAGAGAAGCGCATGGACCTGCTGATCCTTGACGGTAACGATGTCAGCCGCCCTGCCCTTGCCACCATCAAACTGCCCTTTGGCCAGCCGATGTGCTTCCACGGCTGCTGGGTTCCGGGAGACGCTGCATGACCGATACCGTTGCCGCCAAGGCCCGCCTCGAGGAGATGCTGGCCGAACTCACTGCCCGTCTCGCCCACATCGAAACCGATCTGGATGAGCCTGCCGATGCCGACAGCGGCGAACGCGCCGTGCAGCAGGAGGACGACGCCACGCTGGAAGGCCAGGCCGAACTGGTCGCCCGCGAGATCGCCAGCGTCACCCGCGCGCTGGAGCGGATTGCCAATGGCGCCTATGGCGAATGCACGAAATGCGGCGCGGAAATCGCTGCCGGCCGCCTGGCCGCCCGCCCGGAAGCCGCGCTGTGCATCGATTGCGCCGGCTAACTGCAGCGCTTGGTTCGGCGCTCCTGGCCATCAGTCAGGCTACGATCGCTCAGGAGGACGGTCTGCTCGGGTCGCCGCCCAACTCAGCCGAAGTGGCCCGCGAAGTGACCCTGGTTGATGGCACAGCGGTCAACGCGCGCGCCATTAGCGCACTGTCGTGCATTGGTGACAATGAGCGGAGTGACCTGGCCAACTCCTTTAGCTGCTAGTGGGAACAGAGGAGCGGGCGCCACTGGGTCCATCGGCAGGAGACTTTCTTCTACGAAGAAGTCGCGGGTATCCGCCTGCACGTGCGGCGGGATGAACAGGAATGGTGGCCCGACGAGGACCAGGTGGCCGCTGCCCTCTCGCGCCATGCGGGGGTGGAGATCGACCCGACGGCCGTCGATGACATCTCGTGCGAAGGGTTTGTGGAGGAGCCGTCCGGGGTTGAATGCCACTGGTTGCAGGACGGCGAGGAGAAGCGCTGGCAAGAGGAATTGTGGCACGGAGTTTTGGCCAGGGACGGTCAGAACTGGGCCTTGATTGACGATCCCTACCAACGCTTCGTGCCCACCCGCATCGACCGGATCGACGGCTATCACATGAACGGAGCTACCGTGTTGCTGCACGGACTGTTGCGCTGTGGCGCTTTTGGCTGCTGGATCAGCGGGAACGGGAGTGGCCTGGGCATTTCCGGAAACTCTGGGCCGGGGTCTGATCTGGCTCGGCTGGCCGGCCAAAGGGTCTACTTGCGGGCAATCGTGACCGACCTGTGTGTCCGGCGAATCTGCGTCGATCAGGCACCCACCCTGAACCTTGTGGAAGTGTCGTCCAGGCCAATGCGGAACTGACCACGGCGGCCAATCCGCCAAAATAGACTTGGAACCCCCCGCCTGCTAACGCCCGCCCCGTGACCGCTCCGCTGCCGCCCGCCCGCTTCGCCCTGCTCGACGGCCTGCGCGGGCTCGCGGCCATTGCCGTGGTGCTGTATCATGTCGATCATGGCTATATGCCGGGCGGGCACCTGGCGGTGGACTTCTTCTTCATCCTGTCCGGCTTCGTGATCGGCCTCAATTATCACCACCGGCTGGCGAGCGGGGAGCTGGGCCTTGTCCGCTTCACCGCCCTGCGTGTGGCCCGGCTGTATCCGATGCTGCTGGTGGGTGGCCTCTTGGCCATGTGGCTGCTCAATGCCGGCCCGCGCATCCTGGCGCTGGTGCCGGAGACGTGGAACCGGGCGCTGTTTCCCGGCAATCCGCCATTCTGGTCACTGCTGGCGGAGTTCCTCGTCAACCTGCTGTTTGCCGGCGTGCTGGTGCGGCTGGGCTGGCGCTGGATTGCCCTTGCCGCCGCAGCCAGCGCCGTTGCCCTCGCCTGGGTGGTAGCGGCAGAACCACTGACGCTGGCGAAGGGCGTGGCCGAGCAAGGGGCCTTCTGGCCCTTCATCGCTGGCGGGGCCCTGCGCGCCCTGTTCGGCTTCCTGGCCGGCCTGCTGCTGTTCGCCGCCTGGCAGTGCCGCAAGTCGCCCCGCAAGGTTCACTGGGGCGCACTGGCGATCCCGGCGATCCTGCTGGCGGTGCTGCTGGTCGATCCGGCCCAGCGCCGCTGGTGGGACATCGGGGCGATTCTCGTGCTGTTGCCCGCGCTCACCTGGGCGGCGATCCGCTGGGAGGCGCCCTTTCCGAAAGTGGCCCGCGCGCTGGGTGACCTGTCCTACCCGCTTTACTGCATCCACGTGCCGGTCATCTTCGTGACCGACAAGGCCGATGGGCCCACCCTGCTGGTGGCCCTGGCGCTGATCCCGCTGGCCCTGCTGGTCGACCGGATATACGACCGCCCCTTGCGCACCTGGCTGATGCGCCAGGCGCGGCAGCGGTTTGCGCGAGGCGAGTTCAGCCCTTCACCTTCCCGGCAAAGCTCTTCCTGAGCTTCATCAGCTTGGGCGGGATCACCGCCAGGCAATAGGGGTTGCGCTGGCCTTCGCCCTGCCAGTATTCCTGGTGATAGTCCTCCGCCGGATACCAGGTCGCCGGGCCTTCGATCGTGGTCACTGCCTTCGCGCCGGGATGGCCCGCATTCCACCGGGCAATCGCCTCTTCCGCCCCGGCCCGCTCGCTCTCGTCCTCCAGGAAGATCGCGCTGCGGTACTGCGTGCCCACGTCATTGCCCTGGCGGTTGAGCTGGCTGGGATCGTGCGTGCCCATGAACATGTCGAGCACCTCCTCCCGGCTGACCACGGCCGGGTCGAAGGTCACCTTCACCGCCTCGGCATGGCCGGTGCTGCCGCTGCACACCTCCTTGTAGGTGGGATCGGGCTTGTGGCCGCCGATATAGCCACTTTCCACGGCGGTCACGCCCACCACGTCGTTGAATACCGCCTCGGTGCACCAGAAGCAGCCGCCAGCCAGGATTGCCGTTGCCATCGTCATGTCTCCTTTGCTGCGACAAATGGGGACGAAAGACCCGCTTGTCATCGGTTCGGGTGCCTTTAGGTTGCGCTCGGATCCATTCAGGGGAGAGTTTTCGTGCGCCTCATCGCATCGCTTGCCGCCGCCGCTCTTGCCTTCTCGCTGCCCGCCATGGCCCAGTCCGCCGATCCGGCGATGGAGCAGGTGCTGGCCAGCCCGCACCGCGATGCCGACCGGGCGCGCGATGTCCACCGCCACCCGGCCGAAATGCTGCGCTTCTTCGATGTCCAGCCGGGCATGACGGTGGTCGATTTCTGGCCCGCCGGCGGCTGGTTTACCCGCGTGCTGGTGCCTTATCTTGGGGCTGAGGGAACCTACATCGGCCTCAATCCGCCGGTGCGGCAGGGGGATTCGGCCTATATCCAGGCGCTGGCCAACTATGCCGAAACCCTTCCCCCGCAGGCCCGCGAATGGGTGCCGCAGGGCGGCGCGCGGGTGATCGGGGCCAATGCCCCCACCATTCCGCAGGAGCTTGCCGGTACTGCCGACCGGGTGCTGATCCTGCGCGAGATCCACAACATGCGCCGCGCCAACTGGTTTCACGACGTGGTCGTGGCTGCCCGCACCCTGCTGAAGCCCGATGGGCTGCTGGGCGTGGAGCAGCACCGCGCCCGCCCCGATGCCCCCGCCAGCTATACCCTGGGTGACAACGGCTACCAGCGCGAGCAGGACGTGATCGCCCTGTTCGAGGCCTATGGCTTCGAACTGGTGGCCCGCAGCGAGATCAACGCCAACCCGCGCGATCCGGCTGACTGGCCGCAGGGCGTGTGGACCCTGCCTCCCGGCTATCGCGGCACCCCGGCGGAGAACACCGCCCGCCGCGCCGAACTGGATGCCATCGGCGAATCCGACCGGATGACCCTGCTGTTCCGCAAGCGGCCTTGAGGACACGCGGCGGCATGGCTACATGCCGCCCATGACCAAACTGACCGTCGCCGCCCTGCAACTCGCCCTCGGCTCCGAGGACGAGGCCGCCAACATCGCCGCCGTCTCCGCGCTGGTGGAGGAGGCCGCCGGCAAGGGCGCGCAGGTGGTGCTGCCGCCCGAGCTGTTCTCCGGCCCCTATTTCTGCCGCGAGGAGAAGGACGAGTTCTTCGCCCTCGCCCGCCCCACGCTGGAACATCCCTCGGTCATCGCGATGCAGAAGCTGGCCGCGAAGTTGAAGGTGGCCATCCCCACCAGCTTCTTCGAGCGCGACGGGCACCACTATTACAACACGATGGCCTGGATCGATGCCACGGGCGAAATCCAGGGCACCTATCGCAAGAGCCACATTCCTGACGGGCCGGGTTACGAGGAGAAGTTCTATTTCCGCCCCGGCAACGATGGCTTCAAGGTGTGGGACGTGCCCACCGAGACCGGCACCGCGCGCGTGGGCCTGGGGATCTGCTGGGACCAGTGGTATCCCGAAACCGCCCGCTGCCTGGCGCTGAAGGGCGCGCAGGTGCTGCTCTATCCCACCGCCATCGGCAGCGAACCCAAAGATGCCGACCTGGACACCAGCCGCATGTGGCGCCGCGCGATGATCGGCCATGCCGTGTCCAACTGCATGCCGGTGGTCGCCGCCAACCGCATCGGCCACGAAGGCAGCCAGGAAGCCGGCAACCGCTTCTATGGCCACAGCTTCATCTGCGATGAGTGGGGCGATTACATCGCCCAGTACGGGGCGGAGGAAACCGGCGTGCTGGTGGCCACGCTGGACCTGGATGCCGCCCGCAAGCACCGCGCAAGCTGGGGCTTCTTCCGCGATCGCCGCCCGCAGCTCTACACCCGCATCGCGGAGGATATCTGAGCACATCGCTTTACCTGCTGGCGCTGGGGTCCAACCAGTGCCACCCGCACCTTGGCAGCCCGCGCGAGGTGGTGGCGGCCGCCGCCGGCCTGATCGACGAAACGCTGGGCCGGGTGCTCGCCCGCAGTCCGATCATCGCCAGCGCGCCGATCGGCCCTTCCTTGCGCCGCTATGCCAATGCCACGCTGGTACTGGACAGTGCGCTCGACCCGCACGAGTTGCTGACCGCGCTGCAATGGCTCGAGGCCCAGCTTGGCCGCAAGCGCCGCGGCCAGCGCTGGCGGTCCCGCGTGATTGACCTCGACATCGTGCTGTGGAGCGGTGGCCTGGTGGCCGACCCCGACTTGAAAGTGCCGCACCCGCTGTTCCGCCAACGCGACTTCGTGCTGCGCCCCGCCGCCGCCATCGCCCCCCACTGGCGCGACCCGCTGACCGGCCTGACCCTCGCCCACCTCCATGCCCGCTTGACCCGCCGCCGCCCCCTGCCTAGGTGACCGCATCCCAAGCGCGTGGGCCCGTAGCTCAGTAGGTAGAGCAGCTGACTTTTAATCAGCGGGTCACAGGTTCGAATCCTGTCGGGCTCACCACGTTTTCGCCTGGCATTTCAGGCGTTCCTGTCATCCTGATGACAGGAACCTAACCGCGATTGTCACCCTGAAAACACCTATTGTCAGGGGTTTCCCTGACGCGCTTCCCCTAGTCTTCCAGTCGCTCTGACCGATCGACTTGGGGGATTGCAGACAATGACGCGTGTGAAACACCTGCTGCTGGCGCTGGCCTGTGGCATGGCGCTGGTGCCGGGCGTTCCCGCCATGGCCCAACAGGCTTCCGTGGCGGAGGCTGAGGCGGCATACCGGGCGCTGGCCCCGCAGGAAGCGGCGCGGGCGGGCGATCCGCAGTTCGATTACCAGCTTGGCATCGCTGCGCTGGATGCCGGGCATTATGGCGAGGCGATCATCGCCTTGCAGCGGGTGCTGGCGGTGCAGCCCGCCAACGCCCAGGCCCGTGCCGAGCTGGCCCGCGCCTATGCCCTGGCGGGCGATATCGACACCGCGCGCGCACAGTTCGCCACCGTGGTCGACGATCCCAGCCTGCCCGATCCGGTGCGCCAGCGGTTCACCGGCTTCGTGCGCCAGTTCGACCGGCAGATCGCCGGCGGCGGCAGCGACCTATCCGGCTATCTCGATGCGCGCGCCGGGCATGACAGCAACATCAATGCCGCCACCGACCTCACGCAGGTGACGATCCCGCTGTTCTCCTTCCTCGGCCCGGGCACGCTGGGCCCCGGCGCGCGGGCGCAGGAGGACGAGTTCTACGAGCTGACCGGCGGCCTGTCCGGCGTCTCCGCCATCTCGCGGCAGGACCGGGTGTTCGGCAGCGTGCTGGGATCGTGGCGCGACAACTTCGATACCAGCGCCTTCGATACCGCCAGCCTCACGGGCACGGCGGGCTATGCCCACAGCTTCGCCAATCGCGACGTGCTGTCCCTTTCGGCCCAGGCGCAGCGCTTCTGGCTGGACGATGCCGGCTATCGCAACAGTTATGGCGCGGTGGCGCAGTATACGCGCGTGCTGGATGGCGGGCGCGCGCTGACCCTGTCGGCGCAATACAATCGCCTCGATTTCGATGGCCAGCCGCTGCTCGATGCGGACCGGTTTGCCGTGGCCGTGGGCTTCGTCACCCGCGACATCTCGGCCACGGTGCAGGCTGGCAAGGAGGAAACCACGCAGGCCGCCGGCGATGCCTATTCCAACCTGTTCGCCAATGCCTCGCTGGGCGGGGAATGGGCCTTGAGCCCGCAAGTGGCGGTGCAGGGCGGCCTGGCGTTCGACCTCAGGCGCTATGACGCGGCCGATGCCCTGTTCCTGGTGGAGCGGGCGGACGAGCGGCTGGATGCGCAAGTGGGGCTGAAGGTGCGGCTGACCGACGCGCTCTTCTTCCAGCCGCGCGCCACCTACACCCGCAACTGGAGCAACATCGCGCTCTACGATTACGACCGCTTCACCGTTTCGGCGGGCGTGCGGCTCGAATTCTGATGTCTTTCCGACGCGACCCGGAGACTTTTGCCATGACCACCAAGACCACCATCCGCACCGCCGCCCTGCTGCTGTCGGCATCGGCCATCGCGCTGTCCGCCATGCCAGCCCAGGCCAACGAGGTGCTGTTCTCCAACACCGGCCGCACCCGCGTGGAGCCGGGCGAGCGGATCGCCACCGGCGGCGGCGTGCTGCAGGTGCGCCTGGACAGCGGGGCAACGGTGTCCTTCGTCGAGGAGGCCGACTTCCGCCTCAGTCCTGATGGCACTATCGAGCTCTATTCGGGCAGCGTGACCGTGGCCGGCGCAGGCAGCGCCACCACCGTGGTGCGCATGCCGCAGGGTGTGGAAGGTCGCGTGACCGGGGCCGGCAACGCCGCCGTGTTCACCGCCGACGAGGAAGGCGAAAGCAACGGCCACGTGCTGACCGGCGAGATCAGCCTCACACGCGGCACCGGCGCGGCGCGGGTGTTCGAGGCGGGCGAGATGTGGGCCAGCGCTGGCAACGGCGCGTTCCGCCAGGTGATCGCGCGCGAGGCGACAGCCGCCCCGCCGGCTGACGCGGAGGAGCCGCAGGTCTTCGCCATGCGCGAAGGCGGCCCCGTGGCGGCGGCGCAGAACGGCCTGCCGGTGTCGCTGGGTGATGCCCTGGCGGCGGCGGGTGCATCGTCCGACATCATCGGCGCGGCGCGGCGGGTGGAGGCGGCCGGTGCCAATCCTTCGCTCGACACCTATCCCACGGGCGACCTGGCCCTGCTGGTGGCCCGCGCGGTCGATCTGGCGGGGGCCAATGGCGGCAGCCCTTTCCCGCAGGCGCAGGCCGACATCATTCGCGCCTATCTGGGCTACCTTGCGGGCGGCGGCGGCGGGCAGACGTTCCTGACCGCCTATGCCGGGTTCCTGACCCAATACCTGGGCCTGATCCGCGCCGGGGGCGTACCCAGCCAGTTCAGTGCCGCCTCGCAGGCGGACATCAACGCGTTCCTGGCCTTCCAGAGCGGTCGCGGCGCGCTGGGCCAGCTTTCCGCGCAGGACCGCACGCTGGCCGAAGCCTACCTCGCCTTCATCCGGGGCGGCGGCAACGCCAACCTGTTCACCGCGACCTATACCGACCTGATCGAGGCCTATTTCGCCTTCGTGCGCGGCGGCGGCGATCCGGCGGCCTTTGCCGGTGCTTCCACGCAGACGATCGACGCCTATGTCGCCTTCCTGGCCGAGAGCGGCCTGGTGACCCAGCTTGCGCCTGCCGACCAGGAGCTGCTGGCGGCCTATCGCGCCAACGGCAGCTTCGCCTTTGCCGCCACTTATGCCGCCGCGCTGCAGAGCTATTTCGGTTACCTGGCCGCGGGCAACCTGCCCAGCACCTCGACCAGCCTGACCCCGGCGCAACTGCGCAGCTACCTGGAACTGCTGAGCGCGTCGGGCCAGCTTGACCGGTTGCTGGGCGACCAGGCGCAGTTCTATGCCGCCTATCTGGACTACCTGCGCCAGGGCGGCGCGGTGGACGGGTTTGCCCTGCTCAATGCCAACGTGTTCGCGGGCTATGCCGGACAGCTCGGCACCTTCTACGCCTACCTTCAGGCGGGCGGCCTGCCCAGCGCTTATACCGGCGATGTGGCGGCGCTGCGCAGCTATCTGGAAGTACTGGCGAATGCTGGGGCGCTGGAGCCCTTCCTGGGGGCGAATGCCGGGTTCTTCGCCGACTACCTCGCCTATCTGAACGGCGGCGGCGCGATCGACGGGTTTGCCGGCCTCAACGCCAATATTTTCGCTGGCTATGCGCAGGCGCTCAACGCCTATTACGCCTTCCTGGCAGGGGGCGGGCTGCCCAGCGGCTACACCGCGCTGACGCAGGAGCAGATCGCCGCCTATGTCGCCGCGCTGCGGGCCCAGGGGGCGACCAGTGCCTTCCTGGCCGGGCTGGCGGACTTCTACACCGATTACGCTGCCTTCCTGGCCGGCGGCGGCAACCCGGACCTGTTCACGGGCCTGCCCACGCTGAACCTGCCGGCCTTTGCCGATGCACTGAACGCCTATGCCGCCTATCTGGCGGGCGGCGGCCTGCCCGGCGGCTATGGGGCGCTGGACCAGAGCGTGCTGGCGATCTACCTCGACGCGCTGGAACGCTCGGGCCAGCTGTCCGCCCTGCTGGGCGGCAACGCCGGGCTGCTGTCGGCCTATTTCGCCTATCTGGAAACCGGCGGCGCGCCGGACCGGTTCAGCGGCCTGCCGCTATATCAGGGCTATGTCTCGGCGCTGCAGGCGTACTTCACCTTCCTCGACAACGGCGGCCTGCCGGGCGACTATACCGCGCTGACGCCGCAGCAGGTGCGCGATTATCTGGCGGCCCTGTCCAATGCGGGCGGCTTCACCCTGCAACTGGGCAACCTGGCCGATTTCTATACCGCCTACTTTGCCTACCTTGGCACCGGCGGTGCGCCCAACGGGTTCAGCGGCCTGCCGCTCTATGCCGACTATGTGAGCGCGCTGAACGCCTATTACGCCTTCCTGGCGGGCGGCGGGTTGCCGCAGAACTACACCGCGCTGACCGCGCAGCAGATCCAGAGCTACCTGGCGGCGCTGAACGCGGCGGGAGGCTTTGCCGCCTACAGCGGGCTCAACGCCTTCTTCGCCCAGTATTATGCCTTTGTGGCAGGCGGCGGAAACCCGGCCAACTTTGGCGGCCTGCCGGTCTATGCCGATTACCTGGCGGCGCTGGAGCTGTACTATGCCTTCCTGCTCAATGGCGGCCTGCCCAGCGCCTACACCGCGCTGACGGCCGAACAGGCGCGGGCCTATATCGAGGCGCTGAACGGCGCGGGCATCCTGTCGGCGCAACTGACGGCGGACGAACTTGACTTCGTGCTCGATTACCTCGCCTTCCTGCAGGGGGGCGGCAATCCGGACCAGTTTGCCGGCCTGCCCGCCAACAGCGGCGGCGGCACGGGCGGCAATCCGGGCACGATCACCCCGCCGGTGACGCTGGCCTACGCGGGCGGGTTCAACCCGTCGGTGGCGCGGATCAACTTCGTGACCTCGCTCAGCGGGACCAGTCCGGGATCGGAAAGCGGCTTCGATGCCACGGCCTTCGCGCTCAACGCCAGCGGCGGCCTTACCTCCTACACCCGCACCGGCGGCACCACGCGGACCAGCGGCAGCACCACGATCAGCGATATTTCGGGCAATGCCGATGTGCTGATCGGCCGCTGGCATTCGGGCACCAACACCGGGGCCAACCCCTTCACGCTCAACGCCAACCAGGGCTTCCATTACATGCTGGCGCGGCCGGTGGCGGATACCTTCGCCCTGCCCGCACAGGGGCGAATCGACTATGAACTGCTGGCTGCCACCCGGCCGACGATTGTCGACGGATCAGTGGCGCCAGGCGGCATCACGGCCGACATGGCGATCCTGCTGGGCGCATCGCCCAAGCTGGCCTTCGACGCCACGCTGACAATGCCGGGGGCCAATGGCGGGGCCAACCAGACCTTCCGCTATGCCACCACCGGCGGCCTGGCCAATGCCGCGCAGTCGACCACCGACTTTGCGCTGTTCCCCAACAAGAGCTTCCAGCTGCGGGTGGACGGGGTGAGCGGCACCAACTGCACCGATGTGAACACCTGCTACTTCCAAGCCTTTGGCCAGTTCGGCGGTGACGAGGACACGATCGGCCTCACCTACGTTGCCCGCAACGACCAGGGCAGCGCCAAGGCGTTGATCGGTGCGGCGATCTTCGGCAACGGCACGCTGACCGGCGGGGCCGCCGCCACCACGCTGCGCAGCAACCAGGCGCTGGCCTATGCCAACAAGCTGATCGGCACCGACAGCTATGCCAACGTCCAGGTGCGGTATGACGATGCCACCGGGGCACCGGTCGGCTTCATTGTCAGCGCTGACGAACAGATGGCGCTGGGCACGGCCAGCGTGACGCAATCCGGCAATGCCGGGACCACGCTGTACTGGTCGCGCTGGAACAGCGGCACGCCCACCGGCACCTATTACGGCGATGCGCCGGGCGCGATCGGGGCCAATGGCTCGTACCACATGATCAGCGGCACCCCGGCCACCACCCGCCCGGCCAGCGGCACGGTGAACTACGAACTGGTCGGTTCCACCGCGCCCACCTTCCAGGACGAGCGGACCACGGCGGGCACGCTGACCGGATCGGCTGCGGTTGCCTTCGGCGCCACGCCGCGACTGGGACTGAACCTCGATGTCGCCATCGGCGGGCAGAGCTACAACGTCGCCACGGCGGGTGGGGTGGCCACGCCGTCCAGCAGCGGCATCACCATCGCGGCGAACAACACCTTCGACAGTCCGTTCAATTCGCTGACCGTCACCACCACGTCCAGCTTCTGCACACCCAATTGCAGCGCCTTCGTGGATGGCTTCCTGGCGGGCGACAACGCCAGCCACATGGGCCTCGCCTACGCCATCCGCAACAACAGCAACCCGCAGACCTTCATCGACGGCACGGCAGCGTTTGCGGCCGTGGCGGGCGGCGGCGGCACCCCTGCTCCCACGCAGGTCACCACCGGCCTGTTCACGTCCGAAGCACGCCTGAATTCCAGCAACGACCTGGGGCAGCATCCTTTCAACCTTGAGGCCCTGACTCCGGTGACCGACGGTTCAACCGGCTATGAGCTGAACGCCAGCGGCGAAATCGTGGGCTTCTTCCGCACCGGGGGGTTCGGCGGATCGGACCGGATCGGCACGGCCAGCCAGGCCGATAGCGGGGGGATTACCGGCGGTTCGCTCGCGTGGACCCGCTGGACCAACGGCGTGGTCGATGCAACGCGCAACGCCGGTTCGTCGACCGACATCTCGCTCAGCGCCAACCAGGGCTATCATGCGATCACCGGCACCCCGGCCACCAACCTGCCGACCACGGGCCGGGTCGATTACGACCTGGTTGGCGGCACCCGGCCAACGCACGAGTATGGCACGGCTGCCCCCGGCACGCTGGTCAGCGGCGGTGCGGCGGTGCTGTTCGGCACCACCACCAAGGTCGGCATCGAACTGGAGGTCACCTACAATTCGAATACCTATATCGGGAAGACCACCGGCGGGCTGACCGATCTGGCCACCTCCGAACTGACGCTGACCAACGGCAGCTTCAACGCCATCGGCGCGTTCGGCAACGTGACCGGCGGAACGTGCGGCACCGGCTGCCGACCGATCTGGACCGGCTTCCTGTCGGGCGACGGCGGCGAAGACCTTGCCTTGCAGTACATCTTCCAGCTGGGCAATTCGAACAACGAGCTGATCGGCGTTGCGGGCTTTACCCGGAGCGCAGGCGGCGGCACGCCCGCGATCATCACCGGGGCGCAGACCAACCAGCACTCGGTGACGGCCAACTATGCCCAGTTCCAGGACATCTACAGCCGCCCCACCAATTACGATGCCAACGGGATCATCGATTCCTACACCATCTCCAACGGCTCCCCCTGGGGCCGCACGGCAAACATGGCACCGGCGGCAGAGGCGGGCAGCGTGGCCGGGGCGATGGGCTGGGCGCGGTGGACCAGCGGTTCCACCCAGAACGGCAACCTGACGGCCAACCAGGGCACGCACATCATCAGCGGCACGCCTGCCACCAACCTGCCGGCCAGCGGCGTGGTACGCTATGAAATGATCGGTGCCACCAAGCCAACCGACGGCGAAGGAGCGCTGGCCCCCGGCGAGTTCTCGGGGACCATCGGTGTCGATTTCGCCACCCGCAAGGTGGGGATCGATTTCAACGTCACGATGGGCGTCTACGGCTGGAACCTGCGGACATCAGGAGGGTTCGCCGATCCCTCAGCGGGTGGGCTTTCGCTATTCTCCGAGAACCAGATCAAAAGCCAGGTGACTGTCACCGGGGTGAACGCCGCGAGCTGCACCAACAACTGCTCGGCATCAGTCGACGGTTTCCTGTACGGCTCCGGGGCGAGCCATTTCGGCGTGGCCTACGCTCTGACCGACCGGCCCGCCGGCATGAACCAGCTATACATCTCGGGCGCGGCGGCCTTTGCCGCAGGGTCCGGCAACGCGGGTTCCGCCCCCGCCACCACGCTGGGCCTGGCTGCCACGCCCGAGTGGGACCGCTGGGGCGCGGAAGCCGCCGGCGACACCGCACCCCAGGTGGCAACGGCCCCCGGCATCGAGCAGGCGGGTCCGATGGGGGTCACCTACTCGCCGGAGCAGCTGGCCCAGCTCGAAGCCTGGGTGGCCGCGCAGCGGGTGAACTGACCGGTCAGGGGGAGTGTGCGGGGCGGTCCTCTCCTCCGACCGCTCCCCGCACACCCGTCACGCGAAGGCCGGTCCCGCCAGAACAGGCGGGGCCGGCCTTCAGCGTTGGAACAGGGGATCAGCGGACGACCAGGTAGACGCTGGCATCGCGGCTGCCGGTGTTGCGCAGGGCAATGGCAAACCGCTCGGTAAAGATCGGCAGCCAGTCGCAACTGGCGCGCGGGGCAAGCTGGCGGGTGCATACCGGCTCCTCGCGCGGGTTGCTGATGGCCAGCGCCACCTGCCCGCCGGAAGCATTGCCCGCCATATGCGCGGCGATCTGGGCCCGCTGGCCGGCCAGGAAGATCTGCTGGATCACCAGGCTTTCCCCCGGCCGCACCACGGCGCGGCGATAGGCGGGACCGAGCGCGCGGCCGCGCCAGGGGGTGCCGTCAGCCGCCTTGGCCTGGTTGCGCCAGCCGGTCAGCGGATCGTCTGCGCCGGCATCTTCCGCAGGATGGACACCCAGGGCATCCAGCCGCGCCAGCAGCGGCGCGCGGGCCTCGGCAGAGTGGGCCGCTTCGGCGGCTGCGAGCAACATGGCGGCATCGGTGGCAGGATCGGACGCAGGAGCAAGCGCCAGCGGCGGCGTGGAGAGCGGTTGGCTGGATGCGGTATTGCAGCCTGCCAGCAGGGCCAGCGCCAGGGCCGCCCCCCCCGTCCGTGCCTGCCAGTTCCCCACTCCAGAACTCATTCGCTACCCCACATGGCATGCGGCTTGATCACGAAGTGCGCCCCCTTGGCGCTGGCGACCAGGCCGATGGTCATACCGTGCCGCAAGGCAATGGCGCGGGCAAGGGCCAGGCCGAGGCCGTGGCTGTTCTTGCCCACCGTGGCCTGGCCGGTGCGGAACCGCTCGAACACCAGCGGGCGCAGCGCCGGCTCGATGCCCGGGCCATCGTCGCGCACCTCGATCACCGGGCCGTGGCGCACCGTCAGCGTCACCTGCCCGCCGCGCGGCACATATTTCAGCGCGTTGTCCAGCAGGTTGGAGATGAGCCGGGTCAGCTGCATCGGCTCGCCCAGCAGGTGCACGCCGGGCTCGATGAAATGGCGCAGCGCAATGCCTTCTTCCTCGGCGCTGCCTTCGTACAGGTCCACCAGGTTGCTCGCGAGGGCGGACAGGTCCACGTCCGCCAGCCCGGTGATGTCACCCACCCGCGCCTCGCTGCTGGCGATGTCGAGCAGCGAATCGAGCATGGTCACCACGCTGCGGATATCGCTGCGGCACTGCTCCAGCACACCCGGGTCGCAGCCCTCGGGCAGGGTGCGCATGGCGTTGACCAGGCGCGCGTCGAGGTGGGTCAGCGGGGTACGGATCTCGTGCGCGATGTGGTCCGACATGTGGCGGTGGGTATTGGCCAGCGTGGCCGAACGGGCGATGGAGCGGGTGCTGAGCTGGGCCAGTTCGCCGATCTCGTCGTCGAATTCGCTGTCGGGCAGCTCCACCTCGCCACCCTCCTCGGCGGCCCGGAAGGCCTTGCTGATCGTGCCGATGCGGCGGCGCAGGGTGCCCGCCGCGCGCCGCCCCAGTGCCCAGCTGGCCAGCACAACGCCCGCCGCTCCGGCACCGAACATCGCCATCAGCCGCACCAGCGCGTGCCAATCGCGCTCGTAGGTGCGGGCCACCAGCAGGTTCAGGTCTGGCGCCAGCCGCGTGGCGCGGGCATAGGCGGGCGCGCCATCAGCCAGCTTGACGAAGCCCTGTTCGGACGTGGCCGCATCCAGCCCCGGCCATTCCTTGATGTTGCCGGCCAGCGCCGTGCCATCGCTGCGCGCGGCGATATAGCGCGCCTGGCGGCCATCCAGCCCGACCAGCAGCGACCGGTCATCCAGCCGGGCGAGCAGTTCCTCCTCGCCCCCGCTGGCATAGATATCGGCAAGGCCCGCGATGTCGGTATCCACTGTGGTCGCCAGCGAGCGCTCCACCGCCTGCCAGCTTTCCCACATGGTCACGCCGAACAGCAGCGCCAGCGCCAGCAGGGTGAACAGCAGCGCGCGGTTGACCAGGGCGGCAAAGATCGACCGGCGGTGCGTGCCGGGCGGCGGGGGCAGAGTCAGGCTGGTGCCCGCGACCACGCGCTCAGTCGCCCCGCGTCAGGCGATAGCCGGTGCCCCAGATCGTCTCCAGCGCGGGGGTATCGAAGCCGCTTTCCAGCTTGCGGCGCAGGCGGCCGATGTTGACGTCCACCACATTGGTCTGGGGATCGAAGTTCATCTTCCACACGTCACGCAGCAGCATGTCTCGGGTTACCGTCTCGCCCGCGTTCTCCATGAAATAGCGGAACAGCTCGAACTCCTTGGGGCTGAGCGCAATGTGCACGTTGCGGCGGAAGGCGGTGCGCGCTTTCACGTGGCATTCGAACTGGCCATAGATGATGATCGCCGAATGGGTGCGCCCTTCGGCGCGGCGCACCAGGGCCTTCAGGCGGGCGGTCAGTTCTTCCGGCTCGTAGGGCTTGGCCAGGTAATCATCCACACCGGCTTCCAGCCCTTCCACCCGGTTGCTGGCCCGGCCCAGCGCCGAGAGCATCAGCACCGGGGCATCGACCCCGCTGGAGCGCAGCCGCTGGACGATTTCCAGCCCGTCGATATCGGGCAGCATGCGATCGAGGATGATGGCATCGAACGGCTCCAACGCCGCCCGGCGCAGGCCATCGGCCCCGCGCATTTCCCACACCACCTGCGTGCCCTGCCGCGCCAGCATGGCGGTAACGTCGGCCGCCGCCTCGGCGTTGTCCTCGATGTACAGCAGCTTCATGCCTGTCTGCCCCAGTTTCGCATGCTGAGCCTTACCTCGCCCTCGTGCGTTATGGCACGACAGCCACCGTGGGGAAGATGACATTTGCCGTTACAATTGCCTAGCTTGCCTGCTTGCGCGATAAGCGGACGCAAGAGGGACGCCGCCTGATGCGCGAAACGATGCCAGCCAGCACCGGCTATCAGCCGCGCCGCCGCCCGCGCCTGGCCCTTATCGCTGCCATCGTCGTCGGCCACCTGGCGCTGGGCGTGGCGCTGGCGCACCTGCTGGCGCCGGACTTCACCGCCAGCGTGGTCAGCCGCGCGCAGAGCCAGTTGACCGTGATCGTCAGCACCTATGAGGAGGAACCGCCCGCGCCGGAGCCCGAACCTGATGCCGGGGCGGCGGGCGATCCGGGGCGCGATGCCGTGGCCAAGCCGGTGGCCGCGCCAAGCAACCCGCTGCCCAGCCCCAGCCCCGTGCCGCGCGCGGCCTCCACCGGCAGCCAGAGCCAGTCCGGCGCGCGCGACGAGGGGGACGGCACCGGCGCCAGCGGCCCGGGCGATGGCACCGGCAGCGGCAACGGCGGCCAGGGGCGCGGCGGCGGCATTGCCGCAGGCCCATCGGTCCGCAGCGGCGAGTTGAACGAGGCGCGCGACTTCCCCGTGCCACCCGGCGGGCGCGAAGCGCGCTTCGGCAAGAGCGTGATCGTCAACTTCACCGTGGGCGTGGACGGGCGCGCCCGCGATTGCACCGTGGTCAGCAACCAGGTGGACGAGGAGACCGCCGCGCGGGTCTGTCCGCTGGTGATGGACAAGATCCGCTTCAACCCCGCCACCACCGCCGATGGCCGCGCGGTGGAGGCGCGGTATGGCTATCGGGTGGACTTCCGGCGGCGCGATTAGCGTTCAGACCACCCACCCTGCCTCCGCACCCGGCCACCAGTGATCCCATCAGGCTATGGCGACCGGGTGCGGAGCGGGAGCGGGTGGTCCGGCCCCCGAAACTAAATTGTCGGCAACGGGTTGAACGCTCTCGCGGAATGCGGGAGTAAACCAGCCCATGAGCACCATCCATCCGGTCATCCTGTGCGGCGGCAGCGGCACGCGCCTGTGGCCCCGCAGCCGCAAGGCCATGCCAAAGCCCTTCCTGCCGCTGGTGGGGGATCGCACGCTGTTCGAAGCCACGCTGGACCGCTGCGCCGATCCCGCGCAGTTCGCCCCGCCCACTGTGGTAACCGGCGCGGCCCATCTCGACCACGTGCTGGCGCAAGGGTCCGGCAACGCGGACCTGCAGGTGATCGTGGAGCCGATGGCCCAGAACACCGCTGCCGCCATCGCCCTGGCCGCCTGCCGCCTGCCAGCGGACGCGGTGATGCTGGTGTGCCCCAGCGACCACCACATCGCCGATGCGCCCGCTTTCTGCGCGGCGGCAAAAGCCGCAGCGTCGCTGGCGCAGGATGGCTGGATGGTCAGCTTCGGCATCACCCCCACCGCGCCCGAAACCGGCTTCGGCTACATCAAGCGCGGGGCAGACCTGCCGGGCGGGTTCCGGGTGGATCGCTTCGTGGAAAAGCCGAACTTGGAGACCGCGATCGGCTTCCTGGCCGATGGCGGCTTCAGCTGGAACGGCGGCATCTTCGCCTTCGGCGTGGGTGCCTTCATGGCCGAACTGGAGAAGACCCGTCCCGATATCGCCGCCGCCGTGCGCGAGGCGGTGGAAAAGGGCCACAGCGAGGGCGCGGCCTTCTATCCCGACGCTGCAGCCTTCGGTTCGTTCAAGGGCGATTCGGTCGATTACGCGGTGATGGAGAAGACCGAGCGCGCCGCCATGGTGCCGGTCAGCATGGGCTGGAGCGACATCGGCAACTGGCACGCGCTGCGCGACGCCCTGCCGGCCGACGAGGCAGGCAACCGCGTGTCAGGCACGGTCGACCTGGTCGACTGCCGCGAGGTGCTGGTGCAGACCGATGGGCCGCGCGTCTCGGTGATCGGTCTTGAGGGCGTGGCGGTGATCGTGGACAATGGCGAAGTGCTGGTGACCACGATGGCCGGCGCGCAACTGGTGGGCAAGCTGCCGGGGGCTGCCAATCAATGAATCAGGTTCCGGGCATGATCGCGCAGACCATCCAGCTGGCGCTGGCCCCGGTCTTCGTGCTGGTGGCCATCGGCAACATCATCAACACCCTGTCCAGCCGGCTGGGCCGCGTGGTCGATCGCAGCCGCACGCTGCAGAAGCTGCACGGCGAAACGCAAGGGCCGGAGCACGATGCCGTGGTGCGCGAGATCCGCATCATCGACAAGCGCATCCACCTGATCAGCCGTTCCCTGCTGCTGCTGGTGCTGGCGGGCCTGTGCATCGGCAGCACCGTGGTGCTGCTGTTCGTGGAGGAGTTCGTGGGCGTGAATGTGCAAGCAGTAGCCGCCGGCACCTTCATCCTGGCGATCGGCTTCCTGATGAACGCGCTGGTGCTGTTCCTGCGCGAAACGCGCCATGCCACCGATGCGCTGCGCATCCCCAGCGAACTGCTGGAGCTGGACCGCAAGCTCTAGGTTTCAGGCCGGCGGCGGGGCCAGCAGCTTGGTGCCGGCCTGGCGGATCGCGCCTTCCACCATCGGCTTGATGAAGCCCAGCGCCATCGGCAGGTCCACGTCGAACAGCACCTGGGCATCCTCGATGGCGATGCGGCCGGCCAGCACCTGACCCATCGCGTTGATCTTCAGGTTCAGGGTGTCGTCATCCACCCAGCTCGTCTCGATCTTGGCCATCCCGCCGGGAATGGCATCCTCGATCCGGTTCTCCGAGCCCCGCAGGCGGCGGCGCACTTCCTCGCGGCCCAGGCTGTGGGGGATGGCAACTTGCATTACTTGGTCTCCGCGAGTGAGGGCTGTTGCAGTCTGGGTGCGTCCAGCGAGGGTGACGGCAGGGCCACGCCTTCCGCATCACCGTACCTGTAATCGAGATAGCGGGTGCGGATCGCCAGGTCATCCAGCGAGCCTTCGGCCAGTTGCCGCGTCACCTGGTCGATCTCGCGGCTGATCTTGCCCAGGCCATCGACAAGCTGGGCATCGGGGCTGGAGCCGCCTCTCTGCTCGGCCCTCAGGTTGGCGGGAATGCGCTTATAGGCATCGATCATCTCGGGCAGGATCTCGCCCACCAGCTTGCGGGTCTCTCCCGCTGCCGGATGGGCGGGATCGACATGGGCCAGTTGCTGGCCCAGCGCGTCGAGTTGGGTGCCGATGCCTTCCACCAGCCGCACGGCCGGCGGCGGCAGGGCGGCGCGCTGGTGTTCCAGCCACAGCTCGGTCCGGGCCACCAGTTGGCGCGCGTCCTGCGTCTGCGTCAGCGTGGCGCGATCCGGCACGCGCGCCTTGGGCCACTGGCCGAAGATCACTGCGGCGGCGACCATCGCCATCACGGTCACCATCACGCCCACGAAGCCGATGCCGTCCAGCACGATGCCGGCCACGAAAGCGGCCACCATGATACCCAGCACCGATCCCGCGATCAGCTTGGCACGCTTCAGCATTGTGCCGCGCCGCAGCTTGCGGCTGCCTTCCCCGATCGGCCTGCCGCCACCGACCCGGCGGTGGCGCCCGCCCTGCTGGTTATCCCGCAGCACGGCGCGTCCTTCGTTCAGCAGGCGCTCGCTGTGGCGGGTCAGGTCGTCAGGCATCGAGGCTCAGCAGGCTGGGCACGTCCGCCGCCTTGGCCGCCTGGGCCTGGCCTTCGGCGCGGGCGATGTAGCCCTTGGACTTCTCGACCTCGCTGGTCAGCACGGTGACCGTCTGCTTCATCGATTCCAGCGCGCGCAGCTTGAAGCTGTCCACCTCGTCCATCGTGTCATAGATGTTCTGGAAGGCGCGTTGCAGCGTCTCCAGCGGGATCGTGCTCGATGCCGCCTGCTCGTGGATCTGCGCGGTGTTCTGGCGCAGCAGTTCGCCGGTGGAATCGATGATGTTGGCGGTGGTGGTGTTGAGCGCGGTGATCTGGCCCAGCACCAGCTTCTGGTTGGTCATCGCCTGGGCCACGGTCACGGCGGTGCGCAGCGCGCCCACGGTGGTGGTGCTGGCCCGGTCCACGCCCTTCACCAGTTCCACGTTGTTCTTCTTCACCAGGTCCAGCGCCAGGTAGCCCTGCACGGATACCGCCATCTGCGTCAGCAGGTCCTGCGTGCGCTGGCGGACATAGAACAGCGCGGTCTCGCGGATGGCACGGGCCTTGTCCGGATCGGTCGCGTCAAGGTCGGCGGCCTTTTCCTCCAGCCGCTCGTCCAGCGTACGGGCGATGTGGATCATCTGCTCCAGGTTGCCCATCGCATCCCACAGCTTCTGCCGCTCCACGTCGATCGCGGCGTTGTCCATCAGCAGCTCGTCCTTGCCGCTGGCGAGGCGCGACAGGATCGCCTGGATGTGGCTCTGCGCGCTGGCATAGCTGTCGAAATAGGTCTTCAGCTTGTTGCCGAAGGGGATCACGCCAAACAGCTTGCGCCCGCTCATCTTGCCGGCACGGCCGGGGTCCAGTTCTTCCACGGTGCGGCGCAATTCGGCCAGGTCCGCGCCCACGCCGGAATCCTTGTCCATCGCCCGCACCGGCCGGTCCAGGAAGCGGTTGGACATGCCGGCTGCCGCCATGATCTCCTTGCGGCCCATGTTGGTGATCTGGTCCACCTTCTTGCCGAAATCGGGTGACTTGGCATCGAGCGCGATCAGTTCATCGACAAAGCCGTCAACCTTGTCGTCCAGCCTGCTGCGCTTGTCCTCGGACACGGGCACGAGGCCGCTGGCCTTGTCCGCCGCCACGACCGGCACGGGATCGGGCGGCGTCAGCTTCAGCTCGGTCGCGGTGGTTGTCTCGTTCGTGCTTGCCATCGGCCCTGCTCACCCATCAATTGCTTCCGGAACTGTATTAGGCAGGCAAGACACGCATTTCAAGCGTTCGCCCTGCGGTCCGTCTGGTGTAGTCTGCCCCTCATCGGGAGGAAAGCACCATGACCACAGAACTGACCGTGCTGGCGCTGGGTGCCGTTCTGCTGCTGGCCCACATCATGCTGGCCGTGCATTACAAGACCAAACAGTACGGCAAGGACTGGAACATGGGCGCGCGGGACGAGGACCTGCCCCCGCTGAACCCGATTGCAGGCCGGCTGGAACGCGCGCGCGACAACTTTGCCGAGACCTTTCCCGTGGCCATCGTGGCCCTGCTGGGCATCGCGCTGACCGGCAAGGCCAACGCGCTCAGCGAAGTGGCCTCGATTGCCTGGCTGGCGGCGCGGGTGTTTTACCTGCCGCTGTACTGGACCGGCGTGCCCAAGGTGCGCACACTGGTGTGGGGCGTGGGCCTGCTGGCGCTGGTGGCGCTGCTGGGGGTGCTCCTGTTTGCGCCGGTGCAAGCCGGCCCGCCAGCCTGACGAGCCCGCCCCTCAGGCTGCCAGGTCGTACGGCTCGATCTCGCCTTCCAGGTACATCTTGCGCGCCTTGGCGCGGCTGAGCTTGCCCGATGACGTGCGCGGCAGGGTGCGCGGGGGCACCAGTTCCACCACGCAGTTCATGCCGGTGATGGCGCGCACCTTGTCGCGGATCTCGTCGCGCAGCTTCACCCGTTCTTCCGGATCGGACACGCGGCAGTGGACCAGCACGGCGGGGGCTTCCTCGCCGTTCTCCATCTCGATGGCGAAGGCGGCGATGTCACCGTGGTTGAAGCCGGGCAACTGCTCCACCGCCCATTCGATATCCTGGGGCCAGTGGTTCTTGCCGTTGATGATGATCATATCCTTCGCCCGGCCGACGATGAACAGGTAGCCATCGGCCATGTAGCCCATGTCGCCGGTGTCCAGCCAGCCATCCACCAGGGCTTCGTCGGTCGCTTCCGGGTTGCGGAAGTAGGAGTGCATGACCGAGGGCCCGCGGCACCACACCTTGCCGATCTGGTGGTCGCCCTTCACCTCGCCCTTCTCGCCGCGGATCTCCACGTCCATGTCCGGCAGCGGCTTGCCGCAGTTGACGATGGCGCGATAGCGCGCCGGGCGCGACAGGTCGCGGCGGCCGCCGGACAGGCGCTCTTCCTCCACCAGTTCCACCCGGATGCCTTCGCCGGGCGGCATCACGGTAACCGCCAGCGTCGCCTCGGCCAGGCCATAGCTGGGGGTGAAGGCGCTGGCCTTGAACCCGGCGGGGGCAAAGGCGTTGACGAAATTCTGCATCACGTCGGGCCGGATCATGTCGGCCCCGTTGCCCGCCAGCCGCCAGCGCGAAAGGTCGAACCGTTCGGCCACGTTGCTCTGGCTGGAGATGCGGCGGGCGCAGATGTCGTACCCGAAAGTGGGCGAATAGCTGAGCGTGTTGCCCTTGTTGCGGCTGATCAGGTCCAGCCAGGCCAGCGGGCGGCGCGCGAAATGCTCGGTCTTCAGATAGTCGACGCTGACCTGGTTGGCGATCAGCGACAGGAAGCAGCCGACCAGCCCCATGTCGTGATACCACGGCAGCCAGCTGATCCCGCGATCGCCCTCGCCGATGTTCATGCTGGCGGCGTGGCCATAGAGGTTGTGCAGCAGCGCCCGGTGGGTCACCGCCACGCCCTGCGGGAAGCGGGTGGAGCCGCTGGAATACTGCAGGTAGCAGATGTCTTCCGGATCGGCCTGGGGCAGCTCCACTACGGGCGCGGGGCGCCGGGCCAGTTCGTCCCAGGCAATGCCCTGGCAACCCTGCCGGTCGGCCGCGGCCTGGGCCATCTCGGCGATCTCCGGCGGATAGATCAGCATCAGCGGATCAGCGCTGGAAAGCTGCACCGAAAGCTGGTCGATATAGCTGTCCTTGCCGCCGAAGGTGGTGGGCAGCGGCAGCGGCACCGGCCAGATGCCGGCCAGGGTGCAGGCGCAGAACAGGGCGGCGAAATCGGGGCCGGTCTCGGCGATCAGGGCCACCCGATCACCCTTCTTCGCGCCCGCCGCGATCAGGCGATAGGCCATCTGCACGGCATCGGCGCGCATTTCGCTGAACGGATAGACCCGTTCCAGTTCGCCACGCATGTCATGAAAATTCAAGCCCTTGGCGCTCCGGGCGGCATAGTCGATCGCTTCGTTGAAGGTCGCGAATTCGGCACGGATGCGCGGCAGGGCGCAATCGTTGGGTGTGGGCACGAGTTCGGTCATGGCGCTGTGGCTACCCTCTTTATCCGCCCCGTCCGGGCGTTATCCCAGTGCGACACGTGGCCAATAGCACATTTGGCCGGATGACAATCTTTCCCATTTGATAGGAAGTGTGGCACGAATATGGCCAACCAGATCCAGGGCGATGATGGGAATGCGCGCCTATAGACAAGAGTGTCAGCAAGGCAAGAGGGGCAGGCGCCCGCTCGATGCCGTGCAATTGCGCGACCTGGCGCTGTCCTACGTCGCCCGTTACGCCACCTCTGCCGGCAAGCTGGAACGCTACCTCGCGCGCAAGCTGGCCGAGCGCGGCTGGGCGGAAGGCGAGGAGCGGCCGGACATCGCCGCCCTGGTCGCCCGCTATGTCGAGGCCGGCTATATCGACGATGCCGCCTACGCTCGGATGAAGGCCAGCGGCCTGCAGGGGCGCGGGTATGGCGCCAGGCGGGTGCAGCAGACGCTGGCCGAGGCCGGGGTGGACCAGGCCCTGCGCGACGAGGTGACCGCCGACCACGCCGCCCGCCGCCACGCCGCGCTGACAATGGCCCGCAAGCGCCGCTTCGGACCCTTCGCCCCCCTTCCGCCCGAGCGCGAGGTGCGCGAAAAGCAGCTCGCCGCCATGCTGCGCGCGGGCCACGATCTCGACATGGCGCGCGAAATGGTCAATGCACCCAGCATTGCCGCAGCCGAGGAATGGGCCGCGGCGCTTGACGGAGACGGCAACGATGGCGCGTGGTAACCGGCTGAAACTTCTGGGGGCCGGTGTGGCGCTGGCGCTGGCGGCCTGCTCCACGCAAGGGTCGGCCGATGCGGCAACCGCCACGGCCAGCGCCGAGCCTTCGGTCCACCCCGTTTCGGGCCTGCGCGTAATTCCCCTCACCGTCACCACCACCACCGGCCAGCGCCATGCCTTCCGCGTGGAAGTGGCGGCCACGGGTGCCGAACAGCAGCGCGGCCTGATGTTCCGCACCGAAATGGGGCCGGACGAAGGGATGATCTTCCCCTTCAGCCAGGTCCGCATGGCCAGCTTCTGGATGCGCAACACGGTGATCCCGCTCGACATCATCTTCATCGGGCCGGACAACAGGGTGATCAACATTGCCGCCAACGCGGTCCCCTATTCGGAGGAATCGCGCCCCTCCACCGCCCCCGCCGCCGCCGTGCTGGAGCTGAACGGCGGCCGCGCGGCACAACTGGGCATAGGGCCGGGCGCACTGGTCGAATGGTAAGGCGAAAACCCCCGCCTTGCGCGCTTGCGCAGAAGGGGCAAAAACGGGTAACGGCGCGGCCATGAGCATTCTCGGCAAGATCTTCACCTGGTGGGACGGCGCCACCATCGGCACCCTGCTGTGGTCGTCCGCCAACGGCACCCACGTCGGCACCGATGCCCAGGGCAATAAGTACTATCGCAGCAAGAAGGTGCGCGATGGCCAGCGCGAGCGGCGCTGGGTGATCTACGAAGGCCTGAACGATGCCAGCCGCGTGCCCGCCGAATGGCACGGCTGGTTGCACCATTCGTATGACGAGCTGCCCGAAAGCCACCTGCCCGCGCCCAAGATCTGGGAAGCGGATTTCACTCCCAATGCCACCGGCACGCCCGCAGCCTATCGCCCGATGGGTGCGCTGGAGCGCGGCGGCAAGCGCGCCCGCGCCGGCGGCGATTACGAAGCGTGGACGCCCGAGGCGTGACCTTGCGCGGCCTCGCTTTGGCCAAGTACGGGGTGGGGGCTGCAATGGCGTGCGCGCTGCTGGCCGCCTGCCAGGGTGAGGCCCCCGCCCCCGCCCCGCAGGAAACTGAAGTGCCCGAGGAACTGGCCGCACCCGGCCAGCCCGCCCCTGGGCAGGGCGATGGCCCCGGCACGCCGATGGCTGAACGCGTGGCCACGATCGGCCTGATCAACAAGCGCAACAACATCAGCCAGGACATCGAGATGAAGCCGGGCGAGGCCCGCCGCATCGGTGACGTGGTGATTCGCCTGGCCGCCTGCGAGCGCACCGCCCCGTGGGAAGACCCGCCGCTGACCGGCGCCTTCGTGCAGGTCAGCGTGCTGACGCGCGGCCAGGGCGGCGGCGATCCGCAATGGCTGCGCGTGTTCTCCGGCTGGCTCTACAAGGAAGCGCCCGCCGTCAACGTGGTCGAACACCCGATCTACGACGTATGGGTCAAGGACTGCGCGATGAGCTTCCCGGGCGAGGACGCGCCCGTGGCCCGCTCTACAGGCGCGGCCAATGCGGCGCCTGCCGCCGCGGCGGCCCCGGCAGCGGAAGAGCCGGCGCCCGCTCCGGCAGAGGAAGCCCCCGCAGAGAACTGAGCCCACGCTTGTGGCAGGCTGGCCTGGAAGCCATCCGCCCGTGCATCGGCCAGCAGTTGCAGATAGCGCTTGCGCGGCACGGTCACCGCCCCCAGGCTGGCCAGGTGATCGGTGATGAACTGGCAATCGAGCAGGCGGTAGCCCGCATGGCGCATCAGCGCCACCAGCCAGGCCAGCGCCACCTTGCTGGCATTGTCTGCCCGGCTGAACATCGATTCGCCACAGAACACCCGCTCGAAGCTGACGCCGTAGAGTCCGCCCGCCAGTTCGCCATCCAGCCAGCATTCGATCGAGTGGGCATGGCCCGCGCGGTGCAGCGCGTTGTAGCTGTCCTCGATCAGCGGGTTGATCCAGGTATCGGGATGGTCGGCACGCGGCGCGGCGCATTCGCGGATCACGCGGGCAAAGGCGGCGTTGCAGGTGACGCGGAAGCGGTCCTGCTTCACCACCCTGGCAAGGCTGCGGCTGAGGTGGAACCCATCCAGCGGGATGATCGCCCGCTGGCGCGGTTCCACCCAGAACACATCCTGGTCATCGCGCGAATCGGACATCGGAAAAATGCCGCTGCGATAGGCCAGCAGCAGCAGGTCCACGGTCAGCTCAGGCTGGCTGGCGGGTGTCGTGGGCGCGTGCATGGGCGGCAATTAGCACAGGCAGCTGCGCTCGTCGCCCACGCTGCGCTTGCCATCCGGCCAAAGGCGGTTTAGTGGCGCGCTTCCCTGCAGGGGTGTAGCTCAGCTGGTAGAGCATCGGTCTCCAAAACCGAGGGTCGTAGGTTCGAATCCTATCGCCCCTGCCATTTCCTTGGATTTGTCTTTGCGAAGGGCCATCCGGCCCTTCGTCCTCGCTAAGCGGGCAGCAAGCTGCCCCCGCTGCGGGCGGCCGTTCGGCCTTGCGGCGCTGCGCGCCATTGGTGGCTCAAAGGAGAGCTTCCCTCTCACCCCCCTTTTCCTCACCCCGGGCTTGATCCGGGGTCCAGCTTCCTGCCTTGTCCCAAACCCCGCATTAACCATCTTCCGCTATCGCCTGAGCATGGACCTGCTCTCCCATCTCCGCGATGCCCGCTGGCTCGATCGCAGCCGCGTGCGTGGCTATGCGGTGCTGCTGGGGATCGCCAGCCTGGCGCTGCTGGCCAACTCCTACATCAAGGCGATGACCCCCACGGGCAGCGATTTCCTGGCCTTCTGGGGCGCGGGACACGTGACCGTGGCGGGCGATCCGGCCGCCGCCTATGACCTGGCGGTGCAGGAGCGGGTGCAGACCGGCCCTGCCGCCGGGATCGATGCGGAAGGCTTCTTCGCCTTCGTCAATCCGCCGCCCTTCCTGTTTGCCACCGCGCCCTTCGGCGCGCTGCCCTTCCCGCTGGCGTGGATTGCCTGGGTGGCGGTCGGCTATGCCTTGTGGGCCTGGGCCGCGATTCGCGCCTTTCCCCGGCTGTGGCCAATCGTCCTGGCCTTCCCCGGTGCGCTGATCGCCGCCGGGCACGCGCAGACCGGGCTTCTCACCGGCGCGTTGCTGGTGGGGGCCGTGGCCACGCTGGACCGCCGGCCGGTCCTGTGCGGCGCGCTGATCGGGGCGCTGGTCTTCAAGCCGCACTTGGCGCTGCTGCTGCCGTTCTGGCTGGCGGCGGGCGGGCGCTGGAAAGCTTTCCTGGCCGCCGGGGCCAGCGTGGCCGCGCTGCTGCTGGCAAGCTGGGCCGCGTTCGGCCCGGCCACCATGCTCGCCTATACCACAAGCTGGGCCGCCAGCGCGCACATCATGGATGTGGGTGACGATGCCTTCCACCTGCGGCTGGCCACTGTCTATGGGCAGTTGCGGCTGGTGATGCCCGCCAATCCGGCGCTGGCGATCAACGCCCTGGTGGCGCTGGGCATGGTCTGGCTGGTGGCCCGCTCGTGGCGCAATTTTGGACAAGATGGCATGGCCACGGGCGCGCTGGCGCTGGCGGCAACGGCGCTCGCCAGCCCCTACCTGTTCAATTACGACCTGCCGTTCCTGATCCTGCCGCTATTGTGGCTGGTGCAGCAGGGGCTGGCCCGCGGCTTCTTCCCCTACGAGAAGCTGCTGCTGGTGGTCCTCTACCTGGCGCCTTATGCCACCCGCGCGGCGGCGCTGCCGCTGCATGTGAACCTGATGCCGCTGGCCAGCGCGCTGCTGGTGTGGCTGGTATGGCGCAGGGGGGCACAGGGCGGGCCATGCCTGCCCTCTCTTGCCAAGGCGGGAGAGCGGGCCTAAATAGCCGACCGTCTTTCCGACATCGGAAACATCACAGCCCCTCCCGGTCCTTCGACCGGGGCGGCGATGGTCCTATGGCGAAAGGCATAACGACAGTTTTCGCGCATACCGCACACAGAGGCAGCAGATCATGGCCGAAGAAGGCAAGACCCCGCGCACCAGCCCCAACCAGTTCCTCAAGCAGGTGCAGGCCGAGGGCAAGAAGATCGTCTGGCCAAGCTGGAACGAGACGGTGCGCACCGCCATCTTCGTGTTCATCCTGATGCTGATCCTGTCGTTCTTCTTCCTGGGCATCGATTCGCTTTTCGGTGCCGTGGTGCAGTGGCTGCTGTCGCTCGCCTGATCCCACACGCTTCAGACAAATTCCTGGAAAGAGACCACTCATGGCCCGCTGGTACATCATCCACGCTTACTCCGGCTTCGAGAACAAGGTACGCGATTCGATCCTTTCGGAGGCCGAGCGCCTGGGCCTGTCCGATGGCGTGGAAGCGGTGGAAGTGCCCACCGAGACGGTGACCGAGATCAAGCGTGGCAAGAAGGTCCAGGTGGAACGCAAGTTCATGCCCGGCTACGTGCTGGCCAAGCTGAACCTGACCGACGATGTCTATCACCTGGTCAAGAACACCCCCAAGGTCACCGGCTTCCTGGGGTCCGGCAGCAAGCCGCAGCCGATTTCCGAGAAGGAAGCCGCGCGCTATTTCGGCGGCGTGGCCGAGGCGCAGGCTGCCCCGAAGCGCGAAATCAACATCGATTACGAGATCGGCGACAGCGTCAAGGTCAACGCCGGTCCCTTCGCCAGCTTCAACGGCACCGTGGAAGAGCTGGACTTCGAGAAGAGCCGCGTGAAGGTGGCCGTGTCCATCTTCGGCCGCGCCACCCCGGTGGAACTGGGCTTCGACGAGGTCGAGCTGGTCAAGTAAGGCGCCTTATCTCGCGCTACCGCCTCGCTGCTGGGGCGCAGCGGCCACTCAGCGGTAGCTGTCCATCGTGATCCGCAGCCAGACCGGCTCCGGCCCGAAGCTGAAGCCGTAATCGATCTGGTCGCCGTTCCAGCGGCGGCGCATCACCCATTGGCCATCGATGAAGGTGCCTTCCTGCGCCTCGATCACCTGCGGGCTTTCTCCGGGTGCGGGGTTGGCCAGCGACAGGCGCAGGCGCACGTTCTGGCCGCCGACCAGGAAGGTGTCGGCATCCAGTTGCGCGGCCACCAGCCCGCCGGTGGGCACGTCCGCCAGCGGGTGCGGGTCACGCGGGATCCAGGTCCAGTCGTCCTCGCCGAAGGCCCAGCGACCATAGGCGGCGGTCAGCCTCCAGCGGCCCATCGTGGTTGACTGGTCGGAGCCGTCGTTGCCCCGCGCCGTGCCCCACAGCGGGCGCTCCCCCGCGATCAGGGGCCAGCCACTCATGGCACTGCCCAGCAGGCGATAGGGGGCGGCGAAGGCGCCCAGCACGCCCTCATCCAGCGCCTTGGCCCCCAGCGGGTAGTTGACGTAAGCAGTGCCATCCATGCCGAAGGGCGCATAGAGCAGCGCCCCGCGCCCGAAGGCTGACCACGCGAAGCGCGCGTATTCCGCCGCATTGCCGATCTCTGGCACCACCAGCGGGCCGTGCGCGGCATAGCGGTCCAGGAAGCGTTCCACGGCTGCGGCATCGCGGGTGTAGATGTCCGGGCCGATGGCCCCGAGCGAGGGCGCGGCGGCGCGCCACACCGGCAGCACGTTCCAGTTGGGCCCGCCCGATGGCCCCACCTCACCGCCCTCGTCGGTGAAGGCATTGCCCAGCGCGGCATTGGCGATCATCGGCAGGTCCAGCTCGGCCTGCCCGGCGCGGGCGACATGCTCGATATAGCGGGCGACATGCCAGGACATGAAAAACTGCTCGGCGCGCGGGCCGAAAGCCTGCTCCCACGTGCGGCGCGGAACGGCCAGGGCGCGCGCCAGCTCCTGCGGGATCAGGTCGGCGAACAGCGCCTGCGCGTGAGCCGAATGGTCGCGCGCCAGGCCCCAGCTACCCGCCTCGTTCTCCACCTGCACCATGATCACGGTGCGTTGCGGATCGGCCTGCCGCAGATGCCGCATCAGCGCGGCAAAGGCGCGGGCATCGGCCGCCAGCGTCTGCTCCCCGTGCGGGCTGAGCGTTTCGTGCGCCCGCCCGTCCGGATGGCGCATGCGGGGGAAGCGCAGGCCATCGCGCTTGACCCATGCAGGGGTATAGCTGAGCCCGGTGTTCTTCCAGGTGCCGTACCACAGCAGCACCAGCCGCAGGTCGTTCTCGCGCGCGCCGGCCAGCATGGCATCGACAGCGCCGAAGTCGAACCGCCCCTCCACCGGCTCCACCTGTTCCCAGCCCACCGGCAGCATCACGGTATTCGCGCCAAGCTGACGCGCCACCGGCCAGACCTGCGGCAGCACGGCGGGATAGCCGGAAGAGTTGTGCGCCTGCACCGCCAGGGCAATGAACGGCTGCCCGTCCACCAGCAGCATGGGCCGCTGCGGGCCATCGACGATTCGCGGCAATGGCGTGAGTGGGGGCACCTGCGCCGGGGCAGCAGGGCCGGCCAGCAGCAGGACCAGGGCCAGCCAGCAAGCCAGAATCCTGCCCATCACCCATCCCCTCGCCGCAATGTTTGCGCTACCATGCCCGTGCGCGGCGCGTTTGCAAGCTTGCCTTTGCCGCCCCTTTCGACTAGGCGCGCGCCTTCCCTTCACGGGGAATCCCTGCGGGAGGGGCGTTGAGCCCCGTCATCACCGCTTACCGGGGGCCTGTCTGGAAGCAGCCGGCCCGTTGAGAAAAAGGAGTTGGCCCCATGGCCAAGAAGATCGAAGGTTACATCAACCTGCAGGTGCCCGCGGGCTCTGCAACCCCCTCCCCGCCGATCGGCCCGGCCCTGGGCCAGCGCGGCGTGAACATCATGGAATTCTGCAAGGCCTTCAACGCTGCCACCAGCGAGATGGAAAAGGGCATGCCGATTCCGGTGAAGATCACCGTTTATGCGGACCGCAGCTTCACCTTCATCACCAAGACCCCGCCCGCCAGCTACCTGCTGAAGAAGGCCGCCGGCCTGAAGAGCGGTTCGAAGGAGCCGAGCAAGGTTGTCGCCGGCAAGGTGACCCGCGCCCAGGTGCGCGAGATCGCCGAAACCAAGATGGCGAACCTGAACGCGAACGATATCGACCAGGCCATGAAGATCATCGAGGGCACCGCCCGTTCGATGGGCCTCGACGTGGTGGAGGGCTGAGATCATGGCCAAGCAGACCAAGAAGCAGAAGACCCTCGCCAACCTCGACCGCGAGAAGCTGTACACCGTGAGCGAGGCCCTGGCTACGCTGCGCCAGTACGCATCCAAGTTCGACGAAACCGTTGAGGTCGCGATGAACCTGGGCGTCGATCCGCGTCACGCCGACCAGATGGTGCGCGGCATGGTGTCGCTGCCCAGCGGCACCGGCAAGGACGTGCGCGTGGCCGTGTTCGCCCGCGGCGACAACGCCCAGAAGGCGCTGGACGCCGGGGCCGACAAGGTTGGCGCCGAAGACCTGCTGGAAGACATGCAGAACGGCAACCTCAACTATGACCGCGTGATCGCCAGCCCGGACATGATGGGCGTGGTCGGTCGCCTGGGCAAGGTGCTGGGCCCCAAGGGCCTGATGCCGAACCCCAAGCTGGGCACCGTCACCCCCAACGTGGCCCAGGCCGTGAAGGACGCCAAGAGCGGCCAGGTGGAATTCCGCGTGGAGAAGATGGGCATCATCCACTCCGGCATCGGCAAGCTGAGCTTCGACGACGCGGCGCTGGCCGCCAACTTCAAGGCGCTGACCAGCGCCGTGGTGAAGTCCAAGCCCTCGGGCGCCAAGGGCAAGTACGTCAAGAAAGTGACCCTCACCTCCTCGATGGGCCCGGGCCTGAAGCTGGACCTGGCCGAGGTGGAAGGCGCCTAAGCGCACCTTCCTTCGGGACTAGAGACAAGGAGGCCGGCGGGGGTGACCCTGCCGGCCTTTTTCTTATGGACCCGCTGACCGAAGGAATTGGGCCCCTGGTAGCAACCTGTGGTAGGCCAACTGGCAGGGCTTGCTGGCGAATCGCTTCACCGCGAGACAGCACCAAGCCCGGAAAGCCTGGATCATGCGCAGCGCGTGCATGGCCGGCCTGCCCGAAAAGGGGCAACTATGACCACTCCCTCACCGGTGAGCGATCCGATCAGCAACCTCGCCAAGGCGATGGTGGTGAATTCCGATACGCCACTGATCATGCTGGACGAAAACCTGCTGATCATCGCCGCCAGCATCTCCTTCTGCCGCGCCTTCGGGCTTGATTGTGCGGTGCTGCCGGGCACGCCCATCCTGAAGATGGGACACGGCGAATGGGACATCCAGCGGCTGAAATCCCTGCTTTACGCCACCGGCCGGGGCGGGGCGAAGATCGAAAAATACGAGCTGACGCTGCCCGATCCCCGCGGCCAAGACCGGCATCTCCAGCTTTCGGCGCACCGGCTGGATTACCCGGGCTCGCCCAGCATCTTCCTGCTGCTGACCGTGGTGGACGCCACCGAGGCCTTCGCTTTCCGCAAGGAAAAGGAGCAGTTGATCGCGCACAACGTGATGCTGATGCAGGAGCTGCAGCACCGGGTTGCCAACAGCCTGCAGATCATTGCCTCGGTGCTGATGCAATCGGCCCGCCGGGTCAGCAATGACGAGACCCGCTCACACCTGCAAATGGCCCAGAACCGTGTGCTGTCGATCGCCTCGATCCAGAAGCAGCTTGCCCTGTCCGGGTCGCAGGATGTCCACCTGCGCCCCTACCTGGAACAGCTGTGCCAGAGCATCGGCATTTCCATGATTGCCGATCACTCCATCCTGTCCATCCGGGTAGAAGCTGCCGACGTCAGCGTCAGTTCGGCAACGTCCGTCAGCCTGGGGCTGATCGTGACCGAACTGGTGATCAATTCGCTCAAGCACGCCTATCCTGTCGATCGGGGCGGAACGATCGTGGTCCGCTATTCGCAGGACGGGACCAAGTGGACGCTGGAGGTACGGGACGACGGCCTGGGAATGCCGAAAGTCAGCATGCCGGCGGCCGTTGCCGGGCTTGGCACCAGCATAGTCGAAGCCATTGCCCGCCAGCTTCAGGCCAGGATCACCATGGCTGATGCCGGTCCCGGCACACTGGTCACCATCCATCACGCTGGGGCCGACGGTACCGAAGCGGAGCAGATGCCGCTGATCGACGCGGTCTGAAACCGCCGCCGACACGCGGACAAGGCCCTTTCCTACACCCCAATCCCCCGTCCATACCCATCGGCATGACCCGCCCCGCACCCTTGCCCTACGCCCGCGTGCCGCCCTTCACGCCTGTGCCTACCCGCCCCCGCGCCGATGGCTGGACGCCACTCCGCCAGGCCGAGTTTATCGGAATGCTGGCCCAGACCGGATCGGTTTCCAAAGCCGCCGCCTTTGTCGGCATGGCGCGGGAGACGGCTTATCGACTGCGGGCCAAGCCCGGCGCTGACAGCTTCATCGCTGCTTGGGATGCCGCCTTGCGGGTGGCGGGCGTACGCCGCGCGCCACCCGGAACAGCACGCCCGCGAAAGGTCACACAGGCAGAGCCGTGGCGAGCCATGATCGGCACCCGCTGGCGTGTGGTGATCCGCAGCGGTCGCTATTGCGGCAGCGTGCAGGAAGCGCACAATTCCGCCGTTCTGGCCCACCTCAGGCAGATTGACCGCGCCGCGCGCGAGGGGCGGGCCGAGCTGCGTCGGGCGCTAAGGTCACAGCCGGCAAAAACCGTGTTTCGTGTTCCAGGTGGATCGGTCCGGTGACCCCTGCCCCGCCCCTCCGCAAGTCTACGCAGGCTTATGGTAGCCTGCCTGCACCCGTCCTTCCCGTGAAAGGGAGGCGTTGCAAATGGCACAGTATGACTTCGTGGTTCTGGGTTCCGGCCCTGCCGGGCGGCGGGCGGCGATCCAGGCGGCCAAGCTGGGCCGCAGCGTGCTGGTGGTGGACGATCGCAGCAAGGTGGGCGGCGTCTCGGTCCACACCGGCACGATCCCCAGCAAGACACTGCGCGAGACCGCGCTCAACCTCAGCGGCTGGCGCGAGCGGGGCTTCTACGGCCGGAGCTATCGCGCCAAGGCCGACCTGTGCAGCGACGACCTGCAGATGCGGATGCGCCGCACCTTCGAGCACGAAGTGGCCGTGCTGGAACACCAGTTCGCCCGCAACGGCGTGCACGTGATGGTGGGGCGTGGCCGCTTCGATGGCCCCGGCCGCGTGGTGGTGGAGCGCGAGGAGGACGGCCGCTGCTTCGAGCAGGTGGTGGCAGCGGACAAGGTGCTGATCGCGGTGGGCACCGCACCCTTCCGCCCGCCGCACATCCCGTTCAATGATGTGAACGTGTTCGACTCCGACAGCTTCATCGCCAAACCGCGCCTGCCGCGCAGCCTGACCGTGGTGGGCGGCGGCGTGATCGGGGTGGAATATGCCACCATCTTCGCCGCGCTGGACGTGCCGGTGACGCTGATCGACCCGCGCCCGAAACTGCTGGACTTCATTGATGACGAGATCGTGGCTCACCTGGTCCACCTGATGCGCGACAACGGCGTGGCCCTGCGGCTGGGCGGCATGGTCGATCGCATCCGCTTTGCCGCCAATGGCAACCCGGTGTGCATGCTGGAGGACGGGCGGCAGGTATCCTCCGAGATGGTGTTGCTGACCAGCGGGCGCTGCGGGGCGACCGCATCGCTCGACCTCGCCTCGGTGGGGCTGGAGGTGGACCGGCGCGGCTATCTGGAGGTGGACCGCACCAGCTTCCAGACCAGCGTGCCGGGCATTTATGCCGCAGGTGACGTGGTGGGCTTCCCGTGCCTGGCCAGCGTGTCGATGGAGCAGGGGCGGGCGGCGGCCTGCCATGCCTTCGGCGCCCCGGTGGTGGGGGAAGGCGCCAGCAACCCCTACGGCGTCTACTCGGTGCCCGAACTCAGCTCGGTCGGTATGACCGAGCAGAAGGTGCGCGAGGCCGGGATCGCCTATGAATGCGGCGTGGCGCGCTTCCGCGAAACCAGCCGGGGGCATATCATGGGCATGGACTATGGCGTGCTGAAGCTGATCTGCGAGGTGGGCAGCCGCCGCGTGCTGGGCGTGCACATCGTGGGCGAAGGGGCCAGCGAGCTGATCCACATCGGCCAGGCGGTGATCAACCTCTCCGGCACGGTGGACTACTTCGTGGACAACAGCTTCAACTATCCCACCCTGGCCGAAGGCTACAAGATCGCCGCGCTGGACGTGTGGAACCGGCTGCAGGCGCAAGCGGCGCAGGTGGTGGAGCTGCCCGCCCCCGCCCGGCAGCGCGCGCGGCGGAAGGCAGGGCGGGCATAACCGGATGTTAACCCCGATCCGACACATTCTCTCCATCGGGCAACCGGAGGCAGAGACGCGTGTCGAAAACCACCTTTGGCATCTTCCTGGCCGCTATCGCCTTGCTGATGGCGGCGCTGCTGGTGAACAACACCTTCATCGCCGGGGGCAGCGGCCTGGTGCTGCTGGTGGCGGTGATCTACGCCTATGTGGTCACCCGCCGCGACGAGGAGCGCGCGGCCGCTTCGGGCGAGACTGCCCGGGGCTAGATGCCGCCGGGGGTGTATTCCAGCCCCAGCCCGTCAAGTCCGGCGCACAGCGCCGCCATGCAGGCCTCCAGCTCCGCCCGGTCGGTGGAGCGGACCACGAAGTTGGCCCCCGTGCGACCTTCGCGGAAGAACGGGTAGCTGCCGATCTGGCAGCTTTCGTGCGCCTTCTCGGTCTGGCGCAACAGGTCGGCCACCTCGCTCTCCTTGATCCACCCGCCCACGGTTTCGCTGAGCACGGGCAGCCCGCCTTCCAGCTTGCCGGTAAGGCTGGCCAGCATCTGCGCGGTGATGCTGGGCACGCCGGCCATCATGAACACGTTGCCGTGGCGGATGCCGGGTGCGCCTGACATGGGGTTCTCGATCAGGTCCGCGCCTTCGGGCGTGCGGGCCATGCGCAGGCGGGCATCGGTCAGGCCGCCGTCCTTGTCCTTGTAATAGTGCTCCAGGATCGCCCGCGCCTGCGGGTGGACGATCACCGGCACGCTCAGCGCGGCGGCCACGGCATCCACGCTGATGTCATCGTGCGTGGGGCCGATGCCGCCGGTGGTGAACAGGTAGTCATAGCGGGTGCGCAGGGCGTTCACCGCCTCGACGATGGCATCCATGTCGTCGGCCACCACGCGCACCTCGGTCAGGCGGATGCCCTGCACCTGCAGCCAGCTGGCCACCTGGGCGATATTCCTGTCATGCGTGCGGCCGGAGAGGATCTCGTCCCCGATCACAAGCAGGGCGGCGCGATAGATGCGGGGGGCGGTCATGGCTGCCGGTTAGGCCAATTCGACAGTCTGCGCCACGGGACTTTGGTCCCCCTGCGCGGCAGCCGGGTTGGTAAAGCACAGCACCCCGTCAGCCACGGGACGGGTGCGGAAGTCGCGCTTGTCGGCCAGGTAATCGTGCAGCAGCGCCCAGGGGCGGGTTGCGGCGGTCTTGGGCATCATGCCGCGCGCGCGCTGCAGGTAGCCGCTGGTGTAGTCCCACGGCTCCACCGCTTGCGGCTCGTCCTCGGGGGCCAGCACCGGCACGGCGATGCGCGCGCCCACCGCGTCCATGTGCGCCTGCACCTCGGCGGCATAGCGCGCGTTGCAATCGGCCCGCAGGGTCCAGCTGGCGTTGAGGTAGCCGAACACCACCGACAGGTTGGGCACGTTCGAGAACATGGTCCCGCGATAGAAGAAGTGCTGCGTGAAATCGACCGGCACCCCGCCCAGGCTGATCGCCACCTTGCCCGCCAGCACCAGCCTGAGGCCGGTGGCGGTGATCACCACGTCTGCCGGCAGGTAGCCGCCCGAACCCAGCTTCACCCCACCCGCATCGAAGCCCGCCACGGTATCGGTGACGAGGTCCGCCTTGCCGCTGGTGACGGCGGCAAACAGGTCGCCATCGGGCACCAGGCAGAGGCGCTGCTGCCACGGGTTGTAGGGCGGTTCGAAATCGGCGGTGTAGCGATCTCCCAGGTGGTCCTTCAGCATCCCGCGCAGCATCTCGGCCAGCTTGCCGGGATTGGTTCGCGACAGGCGGAAGAAGTAGGTGCGCAGGGCGATGTTCTTCTGGCGGGTGAGCCAGTAGGCCCATTTTTCCGGCAGCCAGCGCTCGAACAGCTTGCCCCACCGGTCGCGCCGTGGCCCCGCCGCCATCCACGTGGGGGTGCGCTGGAGCATGGTGACGTGGGCGGCCTGCTCCGCCATCGCGGGCACGATGGTGACTGCGGTGGCCCCCGATCCCACCACCACTACGCGCTTGCCGGTCCAGTCGAACCCTTCGGGCCAGAACTGCGGGTGGATTACCTGTCCGCCGAAAGCGTCCAGCGATGGCAGCGCGGCATCGTGCGGGTTGTCGTAGTCATAGTAGCCGCTGGCGAAGTAGAGCCAGTTGCAGGTGTAAGTGCCGCCATCGCACGTAGTCACCGTCCACAGCGCGGCGCCTTCGTCCCAGTCGGCGCTGGTCACCTCCTGGCCAAACCGGATGCGCTGGCGGATGCCGCGTTCGTCGGCCACGCGGTTCAGGTATTCCAGGATCGCCGGCCCGTCGGCAATCGCATCCTCGTGCTTCCACGGCTCGAACACGAAGCCCAGCGTGTGCATGTCGCTGTCCGATCGCACGCCGGGATAGCGGAACAGGTCCCAGGTGCCGCCGATCTGGTGCCGCCGTTCCAGGATCAGGTAATCCCGGCCGGGGCAGATCATGCCCATGTGCGCTGCCATCGACAGGCCGGACAGCCCTGCGCCGATGATGATGGTGTCGGTATGTTCTCCCATGCCCGCAGGTTGCCAGCAGCCGCGCCGCATGTCACCAAGCTTCGCCTATGACCATCGTCGCCGCACGCCGTTACCGCCAGGGCCATCTGGTCGAAGCCGATGTCCTTGCCAGCGCCGACGAGGCAGGGCGGGGCGAGTTCGACTGGATCGGCCTGGTCGATCCCACGGTGGAGGAAATGGCCGAGCTGGCCGCGCGCTATCACCTGCACCCGCTGGCGGTGGAGGACGCGCTGATGGCGCGCCACCCGCCCAAGGCCGAAGCCTATACCGCGCAAAGCTTCGTGGTTGCCCGCACGGCGGCGCAAGGCCCGGGCGATACGGTTGCCTTCGGGCAGACCGCGATGTTCGTGGGCGAGCGGTTCCTGATTACCGTGCGCCAGGGCAGCGCGCGGACGCATGTGGACCTGCGCACCCAGCTTGAAGCCCAGCCCGACCGGTTGGCGGAAGGGCCGGACTTCGTGCTCCACGCGCTGCTCGATTTCATCGTGGCAGGCTATGATCCGCTGCTCGACCGGCTGGAGGAAACGGTGGGGCAGATGGAGGATGGCGCAGTCGAAAAGTTCCCCGACCAGGCGCGCATCCGCCGCATCTTCCGCCTGCGCCGCGTGCTGCGTCAGCTTGACGGCACGGCGGGCCGGATGGAGGAAATGACGCGCAAGCTGGCCGAGGTGGAACAGCCCGCCATCGATGCCCGCGCGCGCCCCTATTTCCGCGATGTCTACGACCATGCCCGGCGCGTGGTCAGCCGGGTGCGGGTCAACCTGGACGGCCTGGCCAATATCCTGGAGGTCGCCAGCCTGCTGGAACAGAGCCGCCAGGGCGCGATCACGCGGCAACTCGCGGCCTGGGCGGCGATCCTGGCCGTGCCCACGGCGATTGCCGGCATTTATGGCATGAACTTCGAATTCATGCCGGAGACCGACTGGCGCTATGGCTATTTCGTGGTGCTGGGGGCGATCGCGCTGGCTTGCGCGGGGCTGTTCGTGCGCTTCCGCCGGATCGGGTGGCTATAGCCACCTCTCCCCTCCCGCTTGCGGAAGGGGTCGAGGGTGGGCCAATCAGGCAAACATGCTGCGGTCGGGTGCGTCTTCGTAAAGGTCGTCCGCCGTAGCGGGCCTGGCCTGCAACGCCTTGGCTGCCTGCACGGTGTTGGCCATCAGGCAGGCGATGGTCATCGGACCCACGCCGCCCGGCACCGGAGTGATCGCCCCGGCGTGCTGGCAGTTGTCGAAATCGACATCGCCCAGCAGCTGCTCCTTGCCGGTCGCCTCGTCCAGCACGCGGGTGATGCCCACGTCGATGATGACGGCGCCGGGCTTCACCCAGTCACCCTTGACCAGCCGCGGCGCACCGGCGGCGGCGACGATGATATCGGCCTTGCGGCAGATGTCCGGCAGGCCCTGCGTGTAGATGTGGGTCACAGTCACCGTGCATTCGGCATCCAGCAGCAGATTGGCCACCGGCTTGCCGACGATGTTCGACTTGCCAATGACGACTGCGTCCTTGCCCTTGAAATCGTCGATCACGCTCTGCAGCAGGATCATCACGCCCAGCGGGGTGCACGGAACGATGCCGCCGGTGCCGGTGCTGAGGCGGCCGACGTTCACAGGGTGAAACCCGTCCACGTCCTTGTCCGGGCTGATCGAGCGCAGCACCAGCCGCGTGTCTATGTGCGCGGGCAGCGGTACCTGGCACAGGATGCCGTGGACCGTGGGATCGTTGTTGAGCTTCTCGATCAGCGCCAGCAGGTCGGCCTGGCTGGTATCGGCCGGCAGGCGGTGTTCGCTGCTGCTGATGCCGACCTTCTGGCACGCCTTGATCTTGCGGCGGACATAGACCTGGCTGGCCCCGTCCTCACCCACCAGGATCACGGTCAGACCGGGGCGGACCATGCCCGCCTCGATCATCTCGTCCACCTGCGCCTTGGTCTTCTCGTCAAGCGCGTTGGCAACCGCCTTGCCGTCGATCAGCTGGGCCATCTTACGAGTGCTTCTTGTCGTAGTCGTTGATCCACTCGGCCGAGGCAGTCAGCGCGCCGAACGGGTAGAGGTGCAGGCGCACGCGGCCGTGTTCGGCACCCAGCTTCTTGTCCAGGCTGTTGACCAGCTTGTCCGGGCCGGCGCTGCCGATGAGGTTGGTGAGCGAGATGCCGTACTTCTTCATCACGCTGGCCGAAGCACCCACGCCGCAGCGCTTGGCAAAGCCCAGCAGGCGCTTGATACCGGCCGGGCCGGGCACGCCCAGGCGCACCGGCACGTCGATGCCGCGGGCGCGCATTTCGGACAGCCACTGGACGATGGCGTCATCGTCAAAGGCGAACTGGGTTACGACCAGCGGCACCATGCCGTGGGCGCGGATCGCGGCCAGCTTCTTTTCCATCCACACCCACAGTTCGGCGGGGGTATTGTTGGGGTGGCCTTCCGGGTGGCCGCCCACGCCGACGATCTCGATCCCGTGCTTTTCGAGCAGGCCCGTCTCGATGATTTGCAGCGAATCGGAATAGGGGCCTTCCGGCTCCGGCGGGTCGCCGGCGATGATGAAGACGCGCTTCACCTGCGCCTTGGTGGTGATCTCGCCCAGGTACCAGTCAAGCTGTTCCTGCGACTCGATGCGGCGGGCCGAGAGGTGGACGATCGGCTCGAAGCCCAGCTCGCGCACCAGCACGGCGGCTTCGATCCGCTGGCTCAGTTCTTCACCCGGCAGGAAGGTGACGGCCACCTGGGTGCCCGGGCGGATCAGGTGCGCCGCTTCCTTCAGGCCCTCGATTTCCTTGGCGGTCATCTCCAGCGAATAGCCATCGACCATGTTGGCCGGGGCCTGTTCCCAGTTGGGGTGGATTGCGGCGTAGCTCATCGTCAAATCTCCTCTCGCCCGGTGCCCGTGGAGGCAGGCTTTCCGCTGCGGCCTTTAGGCCGATGCGCGGGCTTCACAAAGCCCCTAGCGCAAGGCCCTCAATTCGTATAGACGAAATTTTCACAAGAGCGAACAACGGCGAGAGTCCCTCCCTTTCCATGCTGATGCTGCTGCCAGGCCTGATCTGCGATGCGCGCATTTATGCGCCGCAGACGGCCGCGTTTGCGGATGCGGTGGCGGTGGATGGCTATGGAATGGCCGATTCGCTGGTCGACATGGCGCGAATCGCGCTGGCCCGGGCCGATGTCGCCGGGGCCGACAGGTTCGACCTCTTCGGCCATTCGATGGGCGGGCGCGTGGCGCTGGAAGTCTATCGCCTGGCCCCGCAGCGGGTGCGCCGCCTGGCGCTGGTTTCCACGGGCGTACATCCGGTGGGCCCCAACGAACCCGCCAGCCGCGCCGCATTGCAGGCCGTGGGCCATGAACAGGGTTTCGCGGCGCTGGTCGATCACTGGCTGAAGCCGATGGTGGCCCCCGCCAACCGCGAGGATCCGGCCATCTATCCGCCGATGGAAGCCATGTGCCTTGCCCAGGGCCAGGCCATGTTCGACGCGCAGATCAGGGCGCTGCTGGGCCGGCCCGAAGTGGCCGGTCTGGTGGCCACGATCACCTGCCCCACACTGGTGATGACGGGCGAGCTCGACACCTGGGCCAACCCCGACCAGCACCGCGCCATCGCCGAGCTGATACCCGATGCCGAACTGGTGATCGTGCCCGGCGCCGGACACATGATCCAGCTTGAAGCCCCCCAGGCCGTCAACGCCGCCATCGCCCGCTGGCGTGCCCGGCCTGCCGACTGATCCCATCAACCGCACTTGCCCCAACCCCTTTCAAGGAGAGGAAGTACCCATGACCACCCTGCAACAGAAGCTGGACAGCCAGTCCGACGTCGTCGATTTCCTGCGCAACCAGCAGGTCGGCCCCAATGTCTATCCGGGCGTTCCGGCTGAATACTCCAACTGGCGCAACGAACAGCGCGCCTGGGCCAAGAGCGCGGTGCTGTTCAACCAGTCCTACCACATGGTGGAACTGTACGTGCGTGGTCCGGAAGCCTTCCAGCTGCTGGAATACACCGCCATCAACAGCTTCAAGAACTTCACCGTCAACAAGGCCAAGCAGTACGTGCCGGTCACCCCGGACGGCTACGTGATCGGTGACGTGATCCTGTTCTACCTGGCCGAGAACGAGTTCAGCCTAGTCGGCCGCGCCCCCGCGATCGAGTGGGTGGAATTCCACGCCCAGTATCCCAAGCCCGACGGCAGCAAGTGGAACGTGACCGTGGAGCGCGACGAGCGCACCGCCAAGCGGACTGACGGCGTGCGCAAGAACTATCGCTTCCAGCTCCAGGGCCCGAACGCGATGAAGATCCTGTCGCAGGCCATGGGCACCGATGCCCCGGACCTGAAGTTCTTCAACATGGCCCACATCGACATCAACGGTGCCGACGTGATCGCGCTGCGCCACGGCATGGCCGGCCAGCCGGGCTATGAGCTGTTCGGCCCCTGGGCCGATTACCAGAAGGTCCACGCCGCGCTGGTGGAAGCCGGCAAGAACGACGGCCTGACCCTGGTGGGTGGCCGCGCCTATTCGTCCAACACCCTGGAATCGGGCTGGCTGCCCTCGCCGCTGCCCGCCTTCTTCACCGGCGACAGCCAGATGATGAAGGACTTCCGCGCCTGGGCCGGGGCCGACAGCTATGCCGGCACCTGCTCGATCGGCGGCAGCTACGTGCCCGACAGCATCGAGGGCTACTACCTGACCCCGTGGGACATCGGCTATGGCCACATCGTCAAGTTCGACCATGACTTCGTGGGCCGCGAAGCCCTGGAAAAGATGGCCGGCGAAACCCACAAGCAGAAGGTGACCCTGGCGCTCGACAACGAGGACATGCTGCGCGTGCTCTCCTCGATGTACGCCGAGGGCGACCGCGCCAAGTACTTCGAATTCCCCAGCGCCGTTTACGCCATGCACCCCTTCGACGAGGTGCGGAATGCTGACGGCAAGGTGATCGGCGTATCGACCTGGGTCGGCTACAGCTCGAACGAAGGCAAGATGCTGACCCTGGCCATGATCGATCCGGCCGAAGTGGAAATGGGCAAGGAAGTGAAGCTGGTGTGGGGCGAACCCAACGGCGGCACCACCAAGCCGACCGTGGAGCCGCACGTGCAGACCGAGATCAAGGCTGTCATCAGCCCGGTCCCGTACAGCAACGTGGCCCGCACCGCCTATGCCGATAGCTGGCGCGCCACCGGCGTCGGTGCCAACCGCTAAGCGGCACACAGTTACCCCGCGGGGGAGAGAGGAAGGGGTGGCCGGGCAACCGGTCACCCCTTTTTCGTGCCGCTTGCCGGGGGCCTTCGGCTTGCGTTCAGAATGGTTTGCGCAGATACCCCGCCCATGCCGCGCGCCATCCTGCCCCTGCTTCTTGGCGCCACCCTGCTGGCCGCCCCTGCCCTGGCGCAGGATACCCCCACCCCGGCTCCTGCCGAAGCAGCCAGCGCCGTGGCCTCGCCCCCGGCGGAGCTTGCCGGCAACTGGGACCTGCGGATCGACGGCACCACGATCTTCCGCTTCGCCATCGAGAAGACCGCCACCGGCGAATGGCGCGGGCGCTGGCAGCGGCCCGACAGCTTCAATTCCAACGGCAATGCCTTTGCCAACATGCGCGGGGGCGTGAAGTCCAGCGCCAGCATGGGGGGCAATGCCGTGTTCGAACTGGTGGAACTGGCCTTCGACGACCCGCGTCCGGGGGCCGTGCCCGATATCTTCCGCTTCCGGCTGGTGGGGCCGGACCAGGTGGACATGACCTATGTCGGCACCCAGCTTGCCCCCTATCGCCTGGTGCGTGCCGGGGCGGGCGAAGCCCTGGGCAACTGGGATGCCACGCGTATCTATCGCCGCCCGGTGCCCGGCACCGGGCCGACCGGTGGCCGCCCTGCGGCAGGCGAACCGGCCCCGGCCCCATCCGCTCCGCGCGCGGCCCAGCCCACGCCCGATGGGCGCATCATCCTGGGGCGGCAGGTGCCTTTCCTTGACCTCAGCCGCAGGCCCGCGCCCCCGGAGGAAGCACCAACGCAAGCACCGGACGAAGCACCCGCCAGCCCGCCCGCTCCGGCAACCGAGGCCCCGGAACCGGCGTCCCGAATCGGCGAGGATTTCCTCGAAGGGCTCTAGCCCCTAGCTGGCTTCCAGCAGGCCCGCCGTGCGGTCCAGCAGGTCGGCCACGCGGGCGTGCAGGTCATCTGTGAAGCGTACCTTGGGCACCGCCACCGATAGCGAGCCGACCGGCTCGCCGTTCATCAGCACCAGCCGGGCGATGCCCACGATGCCCAGCGAGAACTCCTCGTCCGTCATGGCATAGCCGGTCTTGCGCGCCTCGCGGATCTGGCGGCGCAGGGTCTTCTCGTCGGTCACCGTGCTGGGGGTGAACTTGCCGCGCTCGCTTTCGCGGAAATAGCGGTCCAGCTCGGCATCATCCAGCGCGCCCAGCAGGGCCTTGCCCGAAGCGAGCGCATGCATCGGCAGGCGGCGGCCCTGCGGCACCGAATAGCGCAGCGCCTGCTCGCTCGATTCGGTGACGATGGCTTCCACTTCCCACCCGTCGCGGATGAAGAAGCTGGTGGTCTCGTTTAACTGCACCCGCAAGGTCCGCACCAGCGGCGCGGCGCGGTCGGCCAGGGTGAAGCCGCGGTCGCTGGCCTGCAGGCGGGCAAGGCCCGGCCCGGCGGAATAGCGCCGCCCGTCACGCACCAGGTATTCACGCTCCACCAGGGTGGAAAGGAGGTAGGACAGGCTGGAGACGGGGATGCCCAGCGCGGTGGCAATCTCCTGCGCCACCAGCGCCCGGCCCGAAGCCACCACATACTCGATGATGTCGAGCGTGCGGGTGGCCGACTTGACCTGGCTCGACTGGCTTGGGCTGGACTGGTTCGCGCCCTGCGCCTGCTGGACCCCCTCGTTCATCCCGCTACCCTATCCGCGCATCGGCGATGTCGGCCCCGGCACGCAGGGCGGCCAGCTTCTTCCACGCCACGGCGGGATCGATCTTGCCATAGCCGGCAAAGGTGCCGAAGCCGCAGTCGCTGCTGGCGATCACCCGGCCCTTGCCGACAATGGCGGCAAACCGCTCGATCCGCTGGGCAATCAGTTCGGGCGTTTCCAGATAGTTCGAGCAGCTGTCGATGAAGCCGGGAGCCAGCACCTTGCCATCCAGCTTGCCGGCCTCGGCCGCATCGCGCCACACGATCCATTCGTGTTCGTGGCGCGGGTTGGCGTGCTCGAACAGGATCGTGGCGGGCCGGGCGGCGAGCACGATGTCGATGATCTTCTCCAGCGGAATGTCGAAATCGTGCGGGCCTTCGTAATTGCCCCAGCACACGTGCATCCGCATCTGTTCGGGGGCGATGCCCTGTGTCGCTTCATTCAGCGCATCCACGTTGGCGCGGATGGTGGCGAGGAACTGGTCCTCGGTCATGTCCTGGTAGCCGGTGTGGCGGCTCATCGCCAGGTCCGGGCAGTCGAACTGCACGGCGAACCCGGCCGCGGCAATCGCCTCGTATTCGGGGCGCATGGCGGTGACGAGGTCGGCCAGGTAGGCCTCGTGGCTGCGGTAGTACTGGTTGGGCTGGAAAGCGGTGATCAGGCCGGGCGAAGCGGTGTTGAGGAAGGCATCCACCCCGCCACCGTGCCGCTCCAGCGCCAGCTTGAACCGGCGCACATCGTCATGCAGCGGTTGCAGGTTGACCAGTTCCACCTTGCCGATGGCGCTGGCGCGGGTGAATTCCTGCGCGCCCATGATGTGGGCCAGCTTCTTTGCCAGGTCCGGCACGGCGGCCAGGTCCTGCGCGGGCTTGCGCGGGGTGTGCCCGCCAAAGCCGGAGAGCCGCTCGATGATGTAGGTGGAATAGCCGACCTTGCCCAGTTCGCCATCGGAGATGATCGAGACGCCGTTCTCCACCTGCCGGCGCACGCCTTCGTCCACCGCTTCCTGCACCACGCGGTCGAACTCGGCCTCGTCGTACGCCTCGCCCTTATCGCGGGCCAGCAGCAGCGGCACCAGCTCGGGACCGCGCGGAAGGCTGCCGACGTGGGTGGTATGGATCACTGGAAATACGCCCCTCTGAAATGGTCTCGGCCATCTTTCATGTATGCGAAACTAGCGCAAGCATGAAAAAACGGGACGTTCTGTCAGGGCACCAGCGCGCAGCCCACGCTGGCGATCTTGCCGTTCTCCAGGTGATAGTGGATGTACTGCCGCATCTGTTGCACCTGGCCTTTGGCGATGGGGAAGAACTGCTCCATCCCGTTGGCGTCCAGCACCTCGCGCGTCAGGTCGGCAAAGGCCTCGATCCGCACGATCCCTTCCACCGCCGTCAGCTCGTCAGACCCGGCAAAGCGCTCCACGGTCACCGTCTCGGTCACGTAGGAATGGAGGAAGCCATAGAACGCCTTCAACTGCTCGCGCGTGGTGATCTCGATCCCGAAGAAGGCCATGCGCGGATTGTCGGCATAGAAATCGAACACGGTATCGTAATCGCGCGCGTTGAAAGCGGCGACATAGCGGTCATAATCTTCGCGGGTCATTTGCTGCGGCCCTCCCTTGCGGATAATCCTAACGATCGTTAGCATGGTGGCAAGGACCCTTCGACAAGCTCAGGATGAGCGGGGCAGAGGATGGTATGAGCGAATTCGATTACATCGTCGTTGGCGGCGGCACCGCAGGCTGCGTGATGGCCGCGCGGCTGAGCGAGGACGGGCAACATACCGTGGCCCTGCTGGAAGCGGGCGGCGGGGACGAGCATCCCTATATCCAGATGCCGCTGGGCTTCCTGCGCGCGATGACCAAGCCGCAGTTCAACTGGCCCTACCTGACCGAGCCGGAGCCCAACCTCAACGGCCGCCAGCTTCCCCTGCCCCGCGGCAAGGTGATGGGCGGGTCGGGCTCCATCAACGGCATGTTCGCCATGCGCGGCCACCCGGCGGACTATGACCAGTGGGCGCAGATGGGTGCTCGCGGCTGGTCCTATGCCGATTGCCTGCCCTATTTTCGCAAGCTGGAGGATAGCTGGCGGGGCGAGAGCACCTATCATGGCAAGGGCGGCCCGGTGCGCATCGGCCCGATCGACAGCCCCCACCTGCTGCATGAAGAGATGATGGCCAGCGCCGCCAACGCCGGCTTTGCCACCACCGACGACCTAGGCGGTGCCAATCCCGAAGGTTTTGCCCGGGGCGAGCAAAGCGTGGACGACAAGGGCCACCGCGTCAGCTCGGCCAGTGCCTATATCAAGCCGGCGCTGGGCCGCCGCAACCTGGACGTGCGGCAGAACCAGCTCGTCACCCGCGTGGTGTTCGAGGGCAAGCGCGCCGTGGGGGTGGAACTGGACACGCCCGCCGGCCCGCGCGTGCTGCGCGCCCGCAAGGAAGTGATCCTGTGCGGCGGCACCTACAATTCGCCCCACCTGCTGATGCTGTCCGGCATCGGCCCGGCGGCGCACCTGAAGGACCACGGCATCACCGTGCTGCATGACAGCCCCGGTGTGGGCCGCAACCTGCAGGAACACCCCACCGCCAGCCTGGAGTTCGAGGCGAAGGAGCGGGTCACCTTTATCCGCCAGTTGCGCTGGGATCGCCTGGCCTGGAACGCCGCCCGCTGGGCGCTGACCGGCAAGGGCACGATGGCCAGCCAGCTGAACAGCTGCAACGTGGTGATCCGCACCGATGACCGGCTGGACCGGCCCGACATGCAGATCATGGTCAACCCGATCCGGTTCGACGCACAGACCTGGTTCCCCGGCATCAAGCCCGAACAGGACCACGTGTTCTGGGCCGGCATCGTGCAATTGCACCCCGAGAGCCGCGGCTGGGTGGAACTGAAGAGCACGAGCCCTCGCGATGTGCCCGCCGTTACCCTCAACATCATGGCCGAGGAAGCGGACCTGGCGCAGATGCGCCGCGCCATCCGCACCGCGCGCAGGATCTACCGCAGCGAGCCGATGGGCAGCCTGGTGGGGGCCGAGCGCCCGCCCTTTGCCGGGGTCGACAGCGACGAGGAACTGAACGCCATGATCCGCGCCACCTGCTATGTGGGCATGCACCCCACCAGCACTTGCGCGATGGGCATGGGCGAGCGCAGCGTGGTGGACGAGGACTGCCGCGTGATCGGCGTGGAAGGGCTGCGGGTGGTCGACGCCAGCGTGATGCCCACCGTGCCCGGCGGCAACACCGCCATTCCCGTGACCATGGTGGCGGAGAAAGCCGCCGATGCCATGCGCGGGCGCAAGCTGCCTGCCGCCGAGCTGCCGGCGCGCGAAACCGAAACGGCATGAGCCGCACGGCGCAGGAGGAGGCCAACCTGGCGCTGGTGCGCGGGTTGTTTGCCGACGTCCTGAACCCGATGGATTCGGGCGCGGTCGATCGCTACGTCTCGCCCGATTACGTGCAGCACAGCCAGCTTGCACCGCCCGGGCGCGATGCGCTGAAGGCCTTCCTCGACATGATCCGCGCGGAAACGCCGCAGGCCGTGCACGATGTGAAGCGCATGTTAGTGGATGGCGACCACGTGACCGTCCACTACCACGTGCGCCGCTTTCCGGGGGACCTGGGCTGGGCGGTGATCGACATATTCCGGGTGGAAGACGGCAGAATCGCCGAACACTGGGACGTGATGCAGGACGTGGTGGAAGGCGGGCCCAACCCCAATTCACCGTTCTGACAGGAAGGGAGAGAACATGCGTTTCACCGATAAGGTGGTGCTGGTGCTGGGCGGCAATTCGGGCATTGGCCTGGCCGCCGCGCAGGCCTTTGCTGCCGAAGGGGGCAAGGTCCACCTGACCGGCCGCAACCAGAAGACCATCGATGCCGCCGTGGCCTCCATCCCCGGCAGCGTGGGCTATGCCGCCGACATTGCCGACATTGCCAGCAGCGAGCGGGTGGTCAGCGCCGTGGAAGCGGTGGACGGGCGGATCGACGTGCTGTTCATCAACGCCGGCGTGGGCGGCTTTGCCCCGCTGGAAGGCATTACCGAGAGTGATTGGGACCATGTCCACGGCGTCAACCTGAAAGGCTGCGTCTTCGCCCTGCAGAAGGCGGTGCGGGCCATGGGTGAAGGCGGGGCGATCGTCGTCACCGGCTCCATCGGCGCGCACGGGGCACTGGAGGGCAATGGCACCTATGCCGCCGCCAAGGCGGGCCTGGCCATGGCCATGAAGGTCTTCGCCAAGGAGCTGCTGCCGCGCAGCATCCGCCTCAACATGGTCAGCCCCGGCCCGATCGATACCCCGCTGCTCCACCGCAACCCCGGCATGGGCCCGGACGATGTGGCGCGGCTGAAGGACATGATGATCGCCAATATCCCAATGCATCGCATGGGCGAGAGCGACGAGGTGGCGAAGGCCGTCCTGTTCCTCGCCAGTGACGATGCCAGTTTCATTACCGGCACCGACCTGCTGGTCGATGGCGGCCTGATCGAGTTGAGCTGAGCCATGACCGAATTCAACGACACCACCCCCTTCGCCGGCCCGTTCTCCACGCTGGACAACCCGCGCATGGAATTCGTGATGGAAGTGCGCCTGCAGTTCCCCGAGGTCTATTCGATGGCCCCGCACCCCTTCGGCGGGATGCGCAGCGCCGTGCTGGTAAAGAGCGGCACCTTCGAAGGCCCGCACCTGAAGGGCCGCGCCATCCCCGGTTCGGGCGGCGACTATGCCTATTTCCGACCAGATGACGTGGCCGTGTTCGATGCCCGCTACCTGCTGGAGGAGGACGACGGCACCGTGATCCTGCTGCACAACAAGGGCTTCCTGTGGGGCCGCAAGCCCGACACGATGGCCCGCATCCGCGACTGGGCATTCAACAACGGCCAGCCCGTGCCGCACGAGGAATACTACCTGCGCGGCAATCCCACGTTCGAATGCGCAATCGGCAAGCATGACTGGCTGACCAAGCACGTGTTCATCGGCGTGGGTGAGCGCAAGGCGGACGGCAACTGCCTGCGGTATTACGCGTTGGTCTAGTTGATGCGGCTGTAGCCCGGCCAGCCGATGGGCTGCCGGGGGAGGCGGGGGAGCAAATGACCGGCGCGGGGTTGCCGCATTCTGTGCCCGGACTCGACGACGCTTGTTGTAGGTAGAACTTACTGCATTCGCGTCGAGATTTGTTGCCGCCGGCCCGCGGCCAACCCCCAGCTAGTCATGATGCGACGGGAGCCAGCACTCGCGTGGCGGCCATGCCTGGTGCGAACGTTCGACATAAAGCCGGGACGCCCGCGCCGGTCATTTCTCCTGCATCGCAAGCGATCAGGAGACGGCCCATCCGCTGCTCTGGCCAGACGCATCGGACGCGAATCGGGCTGCACTATTCCGGGTGCTGTAGGAAAGTGTTTTCTGCGCAAAAGCCCTCTCCCTTGAGGGAGAGGGTTGGGTGAGGGTGTGCCAACGCAAGCGGCGTTTGAAGCTTCTCACCCGCCCCCCGACCCCCTACCTGAGGGAGGGGTAGAATCCTCTTTTTATCAGCATAACAACAGTTTACCGCGCACCTTCGCACTTATCCACATGGCCTCGATCCGCCATTTACGCGCACCCGCTCCTCGGTTACGTTGACTTTGCCCGTCGCACCAAGAGCGGCGCACACAAGAACAGAAAAACCCTGGGGGGGAGAAACCGATGTCCGCATACCTGGCGCTTGCCGTTTCCGTTGGCCTGCTGGCCGTGCTCGATACCTGGCTCTATGTCGGGCCGCTGGCGGCGCTGCTGCCGGGGCTGGTGTGGATCTCGTTCGTCGCCTGGGGCTGTTTCTTCCAGTCGGGCGCCGGCACCAAGGGGCTGACCACCGCGATCGTGGGTATGACCTTCGGCGGCATAGTCGGCATGGTGGCGGTCATGCTGGCGGGCGGGCCGCTGGCGGGCCTGGGCATCATGGCCGCGCCGGTAGCCGTGGGCCTGGGCGCCTTCGTGATCTGCCTTGCCGCCAAGGTGCCGCTGCTGGCGACCATTCCGGCCAGCGTCTATGGCTTTGCCTCCATCGCCGGGCCGATCCTGCTGGCGAACCTTGAGCCGCAGGCCGCGCTGGGGCCGATGGTCGCCTCGGTCGTCATCGGCGCGGTGTTCGGCTATGTCTCCGAACTGCTGGCCAACGCGCTGACCAAGAAATCCGCTTAACGACAAGAACCGGGCCCAAACCGGCGTCGCAAGCGAAAGGGGCGGGGTGGCACGTGCCGCCCCGCCCCTTTCACTGTGCGGACTTCAGTCCTGGATGCCGGGTTGCAGCGAGAAGTCCGGCCGCGCACGCCAGGTGAACAGCCGCCAGAAATAGCGACGGAAGGGCCAGGCCAGGATCGCGTTGAACAGCACGGTCATGGCGCCGAAGGTCCATTCCACCAGCCCTTCATCCAGCACGAAGTTCCAGTACACGATCACCACGTTGATCGGGATGAGCGCCAGCACGGTCAGCGGCATGGCACGGTTGGCAAGCATGGTCAGGCCCAGCACCACCTCGATCGCCTTGATCCAGTCGAACAGGCCGCTGACCATCAGCGCGCGGGTGAAGTCGATCGCCGGCTGCTCGTTCCCCAGCGGCTGCAAGTGCGGCCACAGGAAATGCATGAGGCCGGAGAACAGCCACCAGCCGCCGAAGATAATCCGGCTGAGGTGGTAGATCCACTTGATCGAGGGCCCGGGCAGTTCGTCAGGCACCGTGTCGGTCACTGGCTGGCGCTCCCCCCGGCGGCGGCTTCCCGCGCGGCCCAGGCCGCCTCGCGCTGCGCAGCAAAGCGCGGAGAAGTGGAGAGAATATAGCCGCGCACCTGTACGTTCCCTTCATGGCAGGCATATTCGAACATGCCATAATCCGGGTGCCGCTGCCACGGGATGTCGAGCTTGTAGTGGCCTTCCATCACCAGCGGGTCTTCCACCCGCGCTTCATAGCGGATCTGGTCCGGGTTCATCAGGGTCAGCCGCTCGGTCACCTTCAGCCGGTCGGAATTGGGGGCTGGCCCCATCGACATGCCGGGGCGGAAGTTGGTGGTCTCGATCACCAGCGTGTCGCCCTCCCAGCGGCCTACCGAATAGCCCAGGTCAAACTGCACCGCAGGCGGCGGCGGGGTGCCGCCGATGTGCACCAGCCGCGTCTCGTGGATCATCTCCAGGCTGATCGCCACCAGGCCGGGGCTCTGGAACACCTCGATCCCGGCGTTGTAGGCACCCGGCAGCATGGAGCTTGGCATCCCGCGCGTCAGGCAGCGGTCGAAGATGCCGAAATCGTCAAGGCTGTCGAACACCTCGGTGTTCCAGCTGGTGCGTTCATTGGCGCGGAGCTGCTGGCCCAGCGCGGTCAGCGGCGGATAGCGGCCGTTGGCGGGTTCCACCACCATCGAAGTCTGCCGCAGCGGGTGGCCGCGTTCGGCCCAGTGGCCCATCGACATGACGCCGAGTTCCACTTCCTCGTCATAGCGGTCGAGCTGGAACTGCGCTTCCTCGAACTGGGCGGCATATTCCTCCGGGGTCAGGAAGGCGCGGGTGCCGAACTGGACGGGCCGTTCGCGCGGGGTCTGGCCCAGGTAGTCGACCGGCCAGGTGCCGCGCAGGTCCGGATCGCCCCACTCGGTGCGCGGCACCTGCCAGCCGGCGGGCGGCGGGGCGAACCGCGAGGCCAGCTGCGCCTCGAAATCAGGTTGCTGTTCCCCCGCGTCCTGCGCCAGCACCGGCGTTGCCGCCAGCGCCAGCCACAGCGCGGCCATCACTGCCCGCTTGCCCATCGCTCACTCTCCCTTGGGGGCAAGACTAGTCCCGTATCCCGCCCACTGACAAGCGCGCTCAGTGGTGGACGCTGGCATCCAGCCGTTCGCGGCTGACCCAGGCGCCGTGGACCTGGCTTCGCAGGGGCAGGCCGGTCTTCACCCTGGCCACCGGGCCGTTTTCCACCGCGTCGGCCTCCACCACCCACACTTCGCTGGAATAGTCCGCCGGATTGGGGCTGTTGGGCACGTCGATCACCATGACCAGCCAACCGCCGTGGCCGGGGGTGGCCGAGGGGATGTGCGCCGGTTCACTGATGCCTGCGCCGGGGGGCACTTCCATCATGGTCAGGCGACCGTTGCCCGGCTCGATCCGCAGCAGGGCGTTGAAGTTGGCCCCCACCGGGCCGCCCAGCATCGGCGGACCCTTGGCCTGCGGGTTCATGGAAAGATACCACGCGCGGTTGTAGGGTCGGCCCTGGTCGGCATCGGCCAGGCGGCACAAGTCACCCGGAGGGCCCAGCGGGCGCTCCGCGATCTGCGGATCAGCCTTGCTCATGTCCAGCGTCCAGCGGGTGAGCGCACCCTGCAGCTCGCGCTGGTCGATGTGCACCCCGCCCGCCTCGCGCATGAAGGCAAAGGCGTTGGAATTGGTCAGGCACAGGTCGATGTGGACCAGGTCGCCATCTTCATAGGCGTTGACCTCGTGGAAGCAGGAGACGCCCACCGGCCCTTCGATCCACTTCATCTCGGACACGTCGCCATAACGCGGCATGATGCCGATGTAGCTGGGCTTGTCCTGGTGGTGCGCCCAGTGCGCCCCGCCCGCCTTCAACCGGTCAAGATCGGCCAGCGTGGGGAAGATCGGGAAGATGGCGTACTTCTCGGTAATCACGAAATCGTGGATGGTGGAAAGGTAGGGCTGCTCGAACCATTGCTCCTTCACCAGGTTGCCGTCCTTGTCGGCGATGCAATAGGCCACGTTGGGGTCGCACAGGCCGCCCGCCTCGTAACCGAAGAAGAACAGCTCCCCGGTCTGCGCATCGACCCTTGGGTGCGCGGTAAACGTCTGACTGCGCAGCTTTCCTTCGTAATCCCACTTGCCCACTGTGGCCAGCGTGTGCGGGTTTACCTCATAGCCGCGGCCATCCTCCTTGGTCATGAACAGGCGGCCGGCGTGCCACACCGGCGTGGTATTGGCCACGGTGCGGTCAACGCCTTCGACACTGGGATCATCGGTGAACGGATTGCGATAGCGGCCGAACAGCGCGCGGCGCGCCTGCTTCTCGGCCAGGTAGCGCTCCGTCTCGACATAGCGGATGTCGAAATCCACTGCACCCTTGTCGAAATTGAAGCGGGCGATCATGCCATCGTGGTTGAGGGCAATGTCATCGTCGAACATCGGCGCATGGGCGTTGTCCGGCACGGCGCGGAAGAAGGCGCCTTCCACATCCGCCGGGATCTGGCCTTCCACCGGCAGGTTGCGCAGCGAAAGCTCCATTCGCCGCGGGGTGTTGGTGCCGATAAAGTGGATGGTCTGCGGAAAGGCAGTCATGGCCAGTGGATTCTCCCGTTTGATTCCTCGCCCGCGATGCTAACAGGTGTTAGTGTTAGGGCCAACAGCGAATGGCTTGCACTGGGCCGCAGATCGGGCATGAATATGACCCGGGGAAGGGAGCACGGGGTGGACGCAGTGACAGGGAAAATTGCGGGCAAGCGATCGCAGCGGGCAGCCCTGCTGCATGACCTGCTGAAGCTGACCAACCGGCTGATGGCCCCGTTCAGTACCCACCTGGCGCACCGCTATCGCATTAGCCTGAACGAATTCCGCCTGCTGATGACCATCGGTGACCTGGGCCGCACCGCCAGCCACGAGGTGGCCGAGATCACCGGCGTGAACGTGATGAGCGTCAGCCGCGCGGTTGCCACCCTGCAGCGCCACGGGCGCGTGGCCGTGGTGCGCGATGAGGGCAACCGCCGCCGCAAGTGGCTGACCCTGACCGACGAGGGCCGCCGCCTGTATGAACTGATGCGCCCGCAGAGCGACAAGGTGGCCGATTACCTGTTCGATGGCCTGTCCCCCACCGAACTGGACGGGATGACCGATATCGTGGAGCGGCTGATCGGGCGGCTGGAAGCCACCGATGCCGGCGGTCGCAGCGCTTTCCTGGAAGCGACGAAGATCGAGGACTAGGCCGACCGCCCATGTACCCCTTCAGGCAAGGCAGCTTTGCGCCGAAGAACTGCTGGTACGTGGTGGCCAACCGGCAGGATGTGGGGCGCGAACTGCTGGGGCGCACGGTCGTCAACACCCCGCTGGTGATCTGGCGCACGCAAGGCGGCGAGGCGGTGGTGCTGGATGGCCGCTGCCCGCACCGGCACTTCCCGCTGGCGAAATCGCAGCTTGAAGGCGACACCGTGCGCTGCGGCTATCACGGCTTCGTGTTCGATGCCTCGGGCCAGTGTGTCGAGGTGCCCAGCCAGGACCATGCCCCGCGCGCCTGCCGCGTGCGCCGGTATCCGGCACTGGAACACGGCCTGTGGCTGTGGGTCTGGGTGGGGGACGAGGACAAGGCCGATCCTGCCCTGCTGCCCCCTCTTTCCGAAATCGGGCTGGAGGGCGAAGGGCTGACCGGCACACCGCTGATCCGGCGCGAGGCAGCTTGCCGCTACCAGCTCCTCAACGACAACCTGTTCGACCTGTCGCACCTGGCCTTCCTCCACGGCAGCAGCATCGGCACGCGCGAGAATGCCTCCACGCCCGAGGAACTGGTGAAGCGGCCGGGCTTCGTGTCCTCCATCCGCCGGATCAGGGATGCCCCGGTGCCCGCCACGATGTGGCAGGCGATGGACGGATACGATCGCATCGACCGGGCCATGGGGATGCACAGCTATCTGCCGGGCTTCCATGCCGGGACAACCGAGATTGCCATACCCGCCAGCCATCCCACCAGGGGCGGGGAGCGGCTGATGTGGAACCGCGTGTACCATTGCATCACCCCGTGCACCCCGCGCACCACGCTGTACCATTTTGCCGTGGCCGTGGCGCCCGGGGTCGATACCGCCGCGCTGAAAGTGGCGCTCGATCCGGTGATCGACGAGGACGTGTTCGCCAGCGAGGAGATCGAGAAGATCATCGCCCTCTACGATGGCGATCCGCCGCCCGAACTGATGGTGAAAAGCGATACCAACGCGGTCGAAGGCCGCCGCATGATCCAGGCGATGATGGACGCGGAAAGCCAGGGCGGCTAACGCTGCCGCCATGCTTACGCCAGACCAGCGCCGCGCCATCGAGGCCGATGTCACCCGCCTGATCCACCAGTACACCTGGGCCAACGATGTGGCTGACTGGACGCAGTGCGCCGCGCTCTACACCGAAGACGCGGTGTTCCGCCGTCCCAGCGGCGGTGAGGCCATCGTGGGGCGGCAGGCAATCCTCGCCAGTTTCCTTGCCCGCAAACCCCGCGCCCAGCGCCATGCCATCGCCAACGTGCTGGTTGACGTGGTGGACGAACAGACCGCCACGGCGAAAAGCGTGATCGTGCTCTACATGGGCGATGCGGCGGAAGATGGCGGCCAGGAAACGCAACTCCCCGTGCAGGATGCCAGCAGCCCGCTGATCGGCACCTTTGCCGACCGCTGCGTGCTGACTGCCGATGGCTGGCGGTTTGCCGAGCGGGTGGGCGGGTTGGACTTCCGGCCCTAGGCGGCCGCCGCCGCTTCCGCCTCCACCCGGCCCTTCACCTTCAGCGCAGGCCCCACCAGCAGGGCTACCAGCACGCAGGCGGCAGCGGGAATCGCCGCCACGCCCAGGAAGATAGCCGGGGGCACCTGCCCTGCCAGCATGGCCGCACCCAGCGGCGGGCCGGCAAAGGCCCCGAGGCGGGCCACCAGCACGCCCATGCCCACCGCGCTGGACAGCAGGCGCGCGGGGAACAGGTGCGCGGCCAGCCCCGGCAGCACCATGCCGCCCGCGTTGGCCCCGCCCACGCCCACCATCAGCAGCATGGTCCAGCGCGTCTGGTCAGGCGCGGTCAGGGCGATCGCCAGGAAGCTGGCGGTCATCGCCCCGAACAGCAGCATCAGCGCCGGGCCCTTCTTCCAGTTGTCGAGCACAAAGCTGGCGGCAATGCCGATCACCAGCCCCGCCAGGTTGGCGACACCCGCCACCCGCGCGGCATCGTCCAGCGTCAGGCCCGCCTGCGGCAGCACCGTGGGCAACCATGAATTGAGCAGGTAGAGGTTGAGCGCGTTCAGCCCCAGCATGGTGGCGAACACCGCAAAGGGCAGCAGCCAGGGCCGCGCGAACAGCATCAGTTGCGGCAGTTTCGCGCCCGCCGCGCGCTGGGCCTCGCGCTCGGCCTTCGGTGTCGCGCTGGCCGGGGTGCCGCCGTCCAGCACCGGCCACAGCACCAACGCCAGCAGCACGGCGAACACGCCGGGCACATAGAACAGCCCGTGCCAGCCCCAGGCCCCGATCACCGCGGGGGCAACCATGCCGGCGATGAACAGGCCCAGCGGGATGCCGGCGGAGACCACTGCCATCACGGTAGCGCGCAGCCGGTCGGGCGCGATTTCGCTCGACAGGGCGGACACGTTGGGCAGGCAGGCGCCCAGGGCAAAGCCGGTGAGGAAGCGCCACAGCAGGAAGCCGGTGGTGGTCGTCGCCGTGCTGGTCGCCAGCGTGAACAGGCCGGTGGCCAGGCACCCGGTGACGATCAGCGCGCGGCGGCCGAAGCGGTCACCCAGCGGGGCCACGGTCGCCCCGCCCACGCCCAGGCCCACCAGGATGCCGGTGAACACCCAGCCGAAGCTGGCGGGTGACAGGCCCAGCGCCTCCTCCAGCCGGGGCACGGCAATGCCCATCGCGGCAATGTCGAAGCCTTCCATCACGAAGACGCCGCCCAGCAGGACCAGGGCGAGGATGTGGCGCATGTTCACTGGTATTTGTCTCCCCTCCCGGGCCTTACCTATCGCATATCCCAAGGACTGGGCATGCGATAGGGCACGGTCAGGAAATCGGCCTCCACCTGGCGGATCGCGCCGTCCACGATCTTGAACGCTTCCGCCAGGTAATAGGAGTGCGGTCGCCGCACCGGGCTGCGGGCGGGCGTGCCGTCGGTCAGGTGATAGTCGCCCAGCCGGCCCGAGTGGTCGATGAAGCCATAGGCCAGCACGATGCCCTGTTCCACGTCCACCAGCGGAAAGCGGCGGGCGCGCAGATCGTCGTCATAGCGATACCAGCCCAGCGCGAACTGCTGTTCGCAGCCGAGCCGGGCGATGGGCAGCGGGAAATCGGCATTGTTGGTGGTCTGCACGCCGTTTTCCACCCGGTTGCAATCGGGGTGGAAGCGGGTGCGGATGGTGCCGTCGTTGCGCTCGATCGTCTCGAAGTAGCCGTTGGCGATCCGGACCAGCTCATTACGCGGGGCGGGCTGCACGGGCAGCGCCATCTCCGGCTTGTCCACGTAATACTGCGGGCCAAAGGGGAAGCCTTCGTCCTTGTTGCGCGCCACAACGGTTTCCACCCCGGTGATCTGTCCGCCGGACACTTCCAGCCGCACGCAGGCGGGATTGAGCGCATCGCTCTCCTCGATGGCGGTGAACACGGCCACCTGCCCGGCTTCCGGTTCGGCCATGAACAGGCGGTAGGGGTGGACAGCCGTCACCGTGTTCCAGTAGCCGTCACCGCGCTCAAGAATCACGTTGTTTTCGGTGATGAAGGCCCCGTCCGCCCACGGCAGGCTGCCCGCGTCACGCGCGGCAAGGGCCGCCAGATAGCGCTCGGCCAGCGCGTAAAGCTCATCCCGGTTTGCCAAGTCCCTCTCCCTTTGCTTGACTTAGGCCGGTGCTACAGCAAAAGTAACGACCGTTAAAGTCGCGAGTTTGAATCGCACCAAGTGAACGCGGCTGGGGAGAGGGAATTTGGATCCACGCGGACTTGTGGCCGTCGTCACCGGCGGCAATTCGGGCCTGGGGGCCGGGGCAGCCACGCGGCTGCTGGCCGATGGCGCGCGCGTCGTCTCGCTGGACGTCGCGGGAGAGCCGGTGGCCGGGGCCGATTTCATCCCTTGCGACGTGGCCGACCCGGCAAGCGTGAAGGGCGCGGTGCAGCAGGTGATCGACCGCTGCGGCGCGATCCACATCCTGGTCAACAATGCCGGGATCGGCGGGCTTGGCCCCATCGCCACGCCCGAGGGGCCGGGCGACCTGGTCGCTTTCCGCAAGGTCATCGGCATCAACCTGCTGGGCGCGGTCACCGTGGCGGCGGAGGTAGCCCACCGCATGATCGGCAACGATCCCGTGGGGCCTGAGGGCGAGCGCGGGGTGATTATCAACACTTGCTCCATCGCCAGCTTCGAAGGACAGGAAGGCATGGGTGCCTACACCGCCGCCAAGGCTGCGCTGAAGGAGCTGACACTGGTCTGGGCGCGCGACCTGTCGCGCTATGCCATCCGCGTCAACGGCGTGGCCCCCGGCTTCATGGCCACACCCCTGGTGGCCATGCTGCCGCCCGATTTCGTGGCCGAGCTGCTGCGCGACGTGGAGTTTCCCAAGCGCGCCGGCACCGGCGAAGACTTTGCCGCCGCCGTCGATTTCCTGATCCGCACTCCGCTGGTCAACGGCGAGGTGCTGCGGCTTGATGGCGGGGCAAGGCCCCCGGCACGCACCCAATGGGCCGCCAACCAGGCTTCTGGCCAGTAAGGACCAACAACGATGGCTGATATTCCCCTGCCCCCCGGCTTCACCGCCCAGAAGATGGACCAGGCGCGCCGCGCGCTGGAAGCCGTGCTGGGTGCCAGCAAGGTGTTCTTCGAAGACCTGGACCGGCTGACCTATCAGGACAAGTTCGCGGTGAACGATGCCGCCCACCACCCGGCAGGGGCCGTGGCGGTGGAAAGCGTGGAAGAGGTGCAGGCCGTGGTCCGCGTGGCCAACCAGTACCGCCTGCCGCTGTTCCCAATCAGCCGCGGCAAGAACCTTGGCTATGGCGGCAACGCGCCGGTGCTGGCGGGCAGCGTGGTGCTCGACATGAGCCGGATGAAGAAGATCGAGTTCGACGAGAAGCTGGGCACGGTGATCCTGGAGCCGGGCGTAGGCTTCTACGATCTCTATGACTACATTCAGCGCCACCGGCTGCCGTTCTGGCTGTCCACCCCCGGCAATTCGTGGGGCAGCGTGCTGGGCAACGCGCTCGATCGCGGCGTGGGCTATACCCCCTATGGCGAGCACACCAAGAACATCTGCGGCATGGAAGTGGTGCTGCCCGATGGTGACGTGGTGCGCACCGGCATGGGCGCATTCTCCGGCGCGCCGACCTGGCAGGCCTATCCCTTCGGCTTCGGCCCGGGGTGGGACCAGATGTTCGTGCAATCGAACTTCGGCATCGTGACAAAGATGGGCATGTGGCTGATGCCCGAGCCCGAAAGCCTGATGGGCATGGACGTGGAGTTCGACCGGCCCGAAGACCTGAAGGTGATGATCGACACCATCGCTCCCTTGCGGCGCGAGCGGGTGCTGACGCAGAGCCCCTCCATCGGTAACTGGATGCGCGCGGCATCGGTGCTGACCCGGCGGACCGACTGGACCGACCAGCCCGGCGCCCTGCCCGACAGCGTGATCGATGCCATCCGCCGCCGCTTCAACATCGGCTGGTGGGGCGTTTCGCTGCGGCTGTACGGGCGCGAGGACGTGAACCGCGCCGCCTATCGCATCCTGGAAACCGCCATCGGCAATGCCGGGCCGCTGTCGATCAAGCCCACCGAATGGAAGCGCGGCCAGCCGCTGGAATATTCCGGCTGGACCGGCACCCCGCTGACCTTCCCGATGAGCAACATCAACTGGTACGGCGGGCGTGGCGGCCATATCGGCTTTTCGCCCATCATCCCGCAGGACGGCGACCTGGCGCTGGCCCAGTTCCGCCGCACCTATGCCCGCTACCAGGAATACGGGATGGACTACCAGGGCAGCTTTGCCTTTGGCGAACGGCACATGACCAACGTCAACGCGATGGTGTTCAACAAGGACGATCCCGCCATGATGGGGCGGATCGACACCTTCTTCCGCCAGCTGGTGGCCGATGCCAAGGCGCAGGGCTATGGCGAATACCGCACGCACCTGGATTACATGGACCTGGTGGCCGACAGCTATGACTTCAACAACCATGCCCTGCGGCGGCTGAACGACAAGGTGAAGGCGGCGCTGGACCCCAACGGCATCATCGCGCCGGGCAAGAGCGGCATCTGGGGCAACGCGCCCAGGCCCGGTTCGGGAACGGAGGGCGGACAATGAGCAAGAAGCTGATCCTTGCCGCAGGTGCGGTGCTGCTGGCCGGCTGTGCCGGCGTGGCCGTGGCGCAAAGCGGCTCCGCCCCGCCGCCTGATACTGCCGTGGCAGGGCCCGCCGGACCGCCGCAACCCGTCACCCTGGCGAAGCGCCCCAACGCCACGGGCGGCGAGGCGCTGTTCGTGGAAATGTGCATCATGTGCCACGGCGCCAACGGCATGGGCACCAGCCTGCTGGGGCGCGTGGGACGGCCCCAGCCGCTGGAACTGCGGCCCGGCCTGCCCGCCGCCTTCTATGTCTCGGCTGCCCGCAATGGCATCGGCAACATGCCCGCGATCCCGCGCGGCGAGGTGAGCGACGAACAGTTGCAGGCCATTGCCGAATACCTCGCCGCCGGTCCGCATCCGGAGGCCGTGCAATGACGCTGACCCGTCGCAAGATGTTGGGCGGCAGCCTGCTGGCCGGCCTTGCCGCCGCGCCCGCTGCCGCCAGCATGGCCCAGTGGCAGTGGCGGCACGGCCACGGCACGGTGCTGCTCTATGACCCGGACCTGCCGCAGGCCCGCCTGCAGGCCGAGGGGGCGCAGGCGTGGAACCGCGCGGCGCTGGCGCTGGAGGGGGACCGCATCCGCTTCGCGCAAGGCGTGTTCGCCCACCGCCCGGCGCTGGTGCGCGGTATCAGCCGCCAGGCCGATGCCGTGCTGGTGCAGGACGTGGCCGAGGAAGCGGGCTACGAGCGCACCGCGCTGGAGGTGGATGGCGATGTGCTAACCTGGACCCTCCAGCCGCGCATCCGCCCCAACCGCTAAAGGCCGGGCCGCCCAGCCTGCTCTGCAGCCAGCTTTGCGCCCACGCTCCCCTCCCGTTTGCGGGAGGGGGCTGGGGCGGGTGTCGTCAGCTCCGCCCCGGTACCCGGCAGGTGAAGCTGGCGGCCACGTTCTGGTCGCCGCTGCCGGTATAGACAGCCTCGGCCGGCCAGGCGCACAGCGGGCGCGACATCGGCGCGCGCGGCGGCTGGGGCGGCTGGCCGGGGAACACGGGGGCCATAGTGGGCCGGGTAGCGATCAGCCGTTCCGGCGCAATCCCGGTGGTGGCCCAGGCATCGATGGTGCCCAGCGTGTCGAACTCGCTCGGCCCGTCGCCGCCCGAACAGTGATCCATCCCCGGGGCCATGAACAGCCGCAACTGCGCATCGCGCTGCGCTGCGGGGAGCGCGTTGAACAGGTTGTAGTGGAAGCCGATGGTGTTGGTGGCGGGGATCAGCCCGTCGCTCCAACCGTGGCTGAGCAGCAGCTTGCCGCCGCGCGCGAAGAAGGCGCCCAGGCCATCGTGCGGCACGTTCAGGATATCCGCGCCAAACTCGCGCCCCACGCGGGTGTATTCGGCATAGTCGGTAGTGCGCCAGTTCCAGTCGGTGCGACCGGCATAGGCCAGGTCGCGGAAATAGCTCATCGCCACAGGGAACGGTTCCTGCCCCATCACCAGCATGGCGAGCTGCATCTCGCTGCCATAGGGCCAGCCGGGCAGCAGCACGTTCCCCGCATTGTCGCGCACGCCGCCATAGATGTTGCCCACGGCCTGCACCTGTTCGGGCGTCAGGCCGGGGGTGCGGGTGATGTCCACCGTGCAGCGCAGCGGGTTGCCGACCAGGCCATCGGCCAGCCCGTCCACCGCGTCGCACTGGCGCAGCACCTCGGCCCGCACCGCGCCCAGCACCTGCGGGGTGATCTGTGCGCCAAAGCGCTGCGGCTGCCAGCCCTGCCACATCGACTGTGTCATCAGGTCGGTCATCGGGTTGGCGGGGGCCATGGCGCTGATCGCGTCGAAATCGTCGGGATAGCGATAGGCCGCCATCAGCCCCTGCCGCCCACCGGTGGAGCACGAGTTCCACAGGCTGAGCGACGGCGCGCGGCCATAGAACGCCCGAGTCACCGCTTTGGCCGCCACGGTGGTCACGTGGACCGCGCGATGGCCGAAATCGACCAGCTTTTCGGGATGGCCCACGGCCCATTCGGCGGTGAGGCCGTTGCCCACGTGGCCGGTGTCAGTGGCAGCAGTGGCATAGTTGCGCGCCACGTTGCGGCCCAGTTCGGCATAGGAGAGCGATCCCGCCCAGATGCCGTTGCCCACGCCCACGTACTTGCCGTTCCAGCCGTCAAGCGGCAGCCACACCTCGCTCTTGATGTCGCTGTCACTGGTGGGGGTCAGGGTCATCTGCACGCGGCAGAAGGCGGGCACGTCCCCGAACGGGCTGGCCGCCACGCCGGGAGGGGCACCTGCGCCGCGCGGCGCGGTGAAGCTGCCTGCGCTGACAACCTCGGCTGCGGTCACCCGCCCGCCATCCAGTTGAATCCGCGCCAGGTCCTCGCACGGGCCAGCCAGCGCCGGCGTGGCAAAGGCGAGCGCGGCCAGCGAGCAGGCGGCGCCAAGCATCGTTTTGATCGGCATCATATCTCTCCCGGAAGCCGTGGTGTAAGCGTCATGCCCTGCGGCGCGGGCCGGAGCAAGCGCCGCCAATGCGATAAACCGAGCGGAACCATGCCCGCCGTCGGCCCTTTGGTCTGCATCCCACTCGAGCAGGAGTTAACCATGAAACTGCCCCACCAAACCCTTGTTCTTGTTGCCGATGGCAGGAAGATGCTGCTGCTGCGCAACCACGGCGACGAGGCCCGCATCGACCTGCGCATCGAGGACCATGACGAGCAGGGCAGCGCCTCCGATCACGAGCGCAAGACCGATCTGGCAGGCCAGTCCCCCGCCCCCGGCAACACCGGCCTTCCCGGCGGCACGATGGGCGAGACCGACTATCATCAGCAGGCCGAGGACCGCTGGGCCAAGGCTGCGGCGGAAGACCTGCAGCGCCGTGCCCTGTCGAACGATTTCCCCGCGCTGGTGGTGGTCGCCCCGCCAAAGACGCTGGGCGTGCTGCGCCAGCACTACCACAAGGCGGTGCAGGCGCTGCTGCTGGCCGAATACCCCAAGGAAATGACCGACCGCCCCGTGCCCGACATCGAGGCCCTGCTGACGGGCGACGGCGGCCCGCCGCAGGGCGGCCGGCTGGACAACTCCCTGGGCGGCTGATCGCTCAGCGGCGGATGATCAGGCTGTCCGGGCGCTTGCGCGCCACCCATTCGCCGCGCCCGGGGAAGCGCTTGAGGACTTCGCCGTCCCACAGGCGCACTACCCGTGTCCGGAAGCGCCACTTGCCGTCCGCGCCCTTGACCGCGTGGTCATCGTAATAGCCGCAGAAGCGCAGCTCGTACGGCGGCTCGCCGTGGCATTCGGTGACGAAGGCGAAAGCCTTGATCCGCACCGTGCCGTCATCCTGCGGGAAATACTTCACCTGCGTCACATGGTGCTGGCGGCCGGGGAAGCCGGGGGCATTGGCATAATGCGCCATCAGGCCGCGAATGCCATCGTGGCCCAGCCAGATGTCCGGATCCTCGAACACCTCCTCGCGCATCTCGCAATCTTCGGTGAAACAGGCCACCAGCCCCTCGGCGTCGCCGGTATCCAGCGCCCAGCTATAGTCGGCGATCAGGTCCTGCAGGCCCAGGCGGTCTTCGATGCTCAATGTGGTCACGCGAAACTCTCCCTCTTGCTGTTGCCACAACCGTAACAGTCGTTAGTATTGCTGCCAAGAAGAGGAGAGGATTCTTGGGCAAGATCATCGTATCCGGCGCGTCCGGGCATTTCGGCCATGCCACCGCCAGCGGGCTGCTGGACCGGGGGGCAGAGGTTATCGCCCTGTCGCGCAATGTCGACAAGCTGGCTGACCTGAAGGCGCGCGGGGCCGATGTGCGCGCGGCGGACTTCGACGATCCGGCGGGCCTGATGGAAGCCATGAAGGGCGGCGAGAAATTGCTGCTGATCTCCACCCTGCGCGTGGGCACCCGCGTGGAGCAGCACCGCAATGCGGTGGAGGCGGCCAAGGCCAACGGGGTGAAGCACATCGTCTATACTTCGGTGGTCGGCGGCGGCCTGGCCGAGCATCCGGGCGTGGAACAGCACGATCACTATGCCACCGAGCAGATCATCCGCGAAAGCGGCATCCCCTTCACCTTCCTGCGCAACAGCCTCTATTCCGAAGCTGTCAGCACCGCGATGGCGATCCCCGCGCTGCTGGCGGGCAGCAAGCCGGACAATGCCGGCCACGGGCAGGTGGCCATGGTCAGCCGCGATGACTGCGTAGCCATGGCGGTGGAGGTCCTGTCTGGCGAAGGGCACGAGAACACCGCCTATGACGTGACCGGGCCGGAACTGCTGACCATCCCGCAGGCCATGGCCATGGTGTCCGAGAAGGCGGGCAAGCCGATCGAGCTGCAACAAGTGAGCGACGAGGAGATGTACCTCTACTTCGATTCGCTGGGCGTGGCGCGCAAGGCATCGGACGTGGTGCCCGATGGCCCGATCCCCTGGGCGAGCGAGGGCATGGTCACGTTCGGCCAGTCGATCCGCGAGGGCTATTTCGCGGTGCTGTCGGACGATGTGGAGCGGGTGACCGGCCGCAAGCCGCGATCGCTGTCCAGCGTGATGGACCAGCACAAGGGCGAATGGCCGCTATGATCCGCCGCCTCGCTTTTGCCGCGTCCCTGCTGATGGCGGCCTGTTCGCAAGGGGATGCCCCGCCCCAGGTCGACACCAGCCAATACGGCGCGGGCGCCAACTGGGAAACCACCGGCGGCGACTGGGCGGGCAGCCACTTCAGCCGCCTGGGCGGCATTACCAAGGACAACGTGGGCGAGCTGGGGCTGGCCTGGGAGTATGACCTGGGCACCGCGCGGGTGCAGGAAAGCACCCCCGTGGTAATCGACGGGATCATGTATGCCAGCGGCAACCTGGGCCGCGTCTATGCCCTGAACGCCGTGACCGGCGAGGAGCTGTGGACCTTCGTGCCCGAGATGGACATGCAGGTGGTCCGCAGCGCCTGTTGCGACTGGGCCAACCGCGGCCTGGCCGTATCGGGCGACAAGGTGCTGGTCGCCGCGCTGGACGGCACGCTCTACGCCCTCAACCGGCAGACCGGCGGGATCGAATGGCAGGCCGATACCATCGTCGACAAGGAACGGGGCTATACCGTTACCGGCGCGCCCGAAGTGGCGGGCGATGTGGTGGTGATCGGCAATGCCGGCGGCGAATACGACACGCGCGGCTATGTCACCGCCTACAACCTGGCCGATGGCAGTGAAGCCTGGCGTTTCTGGACCGTCCCGCGCGATCCCGCGCTGGGCGAGCAGGAGAGCGAGGCGCTGGACGCGGCGCTGTCCACCTGGAGCGAGGACAGCCGCTGGGATATCGGCGGCGGCGGCACCGTGTGGGATGCGATCAACTACGATCCCGTTTTCGACCAGGTGCTGATCGGCGTGGGCAATGGCGGACCCTATCCACAGGCGATCCGCAGCCCCGGCGGGGGTGACAACCTCTACCTGAACTCCGTGGTCGCGCTCGATCGTGCCACGGGCGAGATGAAGTGGCACTTCCAGGAAACCCCGCAGGACAACTGGGACCTGACCGCCACCCAGCCGATGACGCTGGCCGAGATCGATGTGGGCGGTGGCGAAAAGCGCCCCGTGGTGCTGCACACGCCCAAGAACGGCTTCTTCTTCGTGATCGACCGCGAAACCGGCCGCGCGCTGGCCGCCAACCCCATCGTGCGAACAACCTGGGCCAGCGGCTGGAACCTGGAGACCCAGCGTCCGGTGCTGACGCCGGAGGTGTCCGACTACACCAGCAAGCCGCAGATCGTGTTCCCCGGATCGCCCGGTGCGCGCAACTGGTATCCGGCGGCCTACGATCCCGGTCGCAACCTCTATTTCGCGCACGTGCTGGACATGGGCAACCTGATGTTCCTGCCCGGCCCGGTCGACAATGTGCCGCATGAAAAGAATTTCATGAACGCCGGCGCGGCGATCATCTTCACACCCGATCTTGAGGCCGCCGCCGCCACCCTGCCCCCGCCGGTGCGTGCGGCGGTGGAAGCGCATCCCGCCTGGCAGTGGGTGAAGGACCAGCCCTATTCCAGCCAGTTGCGCGCCATCGACCCGATGACCGGCGAGACCAAATGGTCGGTCGACAGCATGGGCTGGCAGGACCGGCAAGGCGTGCTGGCCACGCAGACTGGCGTGATCTTCCACGGCAACCTGGCCGGCCGCCTGTTCGCCCGCGATGCCGAGACGGGCGAGGAGCTGTGGCACGTGGATACCGGCTCCACCATCATGGCCGCCCCGATGACCTACGAGGTGGACGGCATGCAATACGTGGCCGTGCAGACCGGCTGGGGCGGCGGTGGCTGGGGCTTCGTGCCCCCCTATGCAGCCGCCTACAGCAAGGGCAACGCCAACCGCCTGCTGGTGTTCAGGCTGGGCGGCGGCGCGGTGCGCGTGCCGGATGACCTGCCCGCGCTGGAACCTGCGCCCGTCCCGCCCGCACAGGCCCCCGGCGTGACGCCGCAGATGATTGCCGAGGGCGGCGTGCTGTTCACCACCAACTGCACCATGTGCCATTCCAACCAGCCGCGCGCCCCCCTGCCGGACCTGCGGCGGATGCAGCCGGGCGTTCACGCCGGGTTCGAGCAGATCGTGCTGGGCGGCCTGCTGGTCCCGCGCGGTATGCCCAAATGGGATGACCGGTTGACGCCCGAGCAGGTGCGGGCGATCCATGCCTACCTGATCGACCTGCAGGGCAAGCTGCGCACCCGCGAGCTGGACCTGCAACGCCGCGGCCTGCCGCTGGATACCCAGGCCCTGACCATTCTATCGAGTTACTGAGGAGAGACGAGTCATGACCCCCGAAGGCGTCAACATCAAGCACCCGGACAAGCTGTTCATCGGCGGCGAATGGGTGGCCCCGCACGGCACCGCCGTGATCGAGGTGGAAAACCCCGTCAGCGAGGAAGTGGTCGCCCGCGTGGCCCATGCCGACACGGTGGACATGGACAAGGCCGTGGCCGCCGCCCGCGCCGCCTTCGACCATGGCCCCTGGCCCACCACTCCGCCCATGGAGCGCATGGCCAAGCTGATGCAGCTGTGTGACGAGCTGGACAAGCGCGTGCCCGAGCTGGCTGCCGCCTGGACAGCGCAGATCGGCGGCCTGGCCAGCGCCAGTGGCCCGATGCACGGCGGCGCGGTGATGGGCCTGCGCGGCATCGCATCGCTGGGCGAGCGCTTCCAGTGGGAAGAACGCCGCCCCGGCATGGCGGTCAACACCGTGTGCGTGGTGCGCGAACCCGTGGGCGTGGTGGCGGCCATCGCCCCGTGGAACGGCCCCTTCGCCATCATGGCCAACAAGGTGTTCTATGCCCTGATCGCGGGCTGCACCGTGATCATGAAGCCTTCGCCCGAAACGCCGCTGGAAGCCTATATCATCGCCGAGGCGGCCGAAGCTGCCGGACTGCCGGCCGGCACGGTCAACCTGGTGCCGTCCGACCGGGAGGCGGCCGATCACCTGGTTCACAACAAGGGGCTCGACAAGGTCACCTTCACCGGCTCCAGCGCTGCCGGCATGCACATCGCCAGCGTCTGCGGCGCCAACATGACCCGCTGCACGCTGGAACTGGGCGGCAAGAGCGCGGCGATCATCCGTGACGATTTCAGCACCGATGTGGCCGCGCAGATCCTGGGCAACACCATCACCGTGATGAGCGGCCAGGTCTGCGCCATGCTCAGCCGCGCCATCGTCCCGCGCTCGCGCCATGACGAGCTGGCCGAGAAGATCGCCGCCGTGATGAAGCAGGTCAAAATCGGCGACCCCAACGATCCCGCCACCCAGCTTGGCCCCCTGGCCATGCGCCGCCAGCGCGACCGGGTGGAAATGTACATCGAGGAAGGCAGGAAGACCGCCGACCTCGTCACCGGCGGGCAACGTCCGGCGCACCTCAACAAGGGCTATTTCATCGAGCCCACGCTGTTCGCCAACGTCGACAACACCAGCCGCATCGCGCAGGAGGAGCTCTTCGGCCCCGTGCTCAGCCTGATCCCGGCCGAGGACGAGGAGGATATGATCCGCATCGCCAACGAGAGCGACTTCGGCCTCAACGGCAGCGTGTTCACCAACGACCACCAGGCGGCTTACGACATTGCCCGCAAGGTCCGCACAGGCGTGGTGGGGCAGAACGGCATGCGCATGGAATGGACCGCGCCGTTCGGCGGCTTCAAGAAGTCCGGCATCGGCCGCGAGGGTGGCGACGAGGGCCTGTGGGGCTATGTCGAGACCAAAACCATCCTGCTGGATGGCGCACCTGCCTGAACCGGAACCTTCCCCTCCCGCTTGCGGGAGGGGTTAGGGGTGGGCGCGGGCAAGCGCTGCCTCCTGACAGGCCCACCCCTTGCCCCTCCCCTAAGCGGGAGGGGAGATGGGTAATTTTATTTCTTACCCAAGCAGCATTGTAATTCCGAGATGCCTGGCCTATATGGCCTCTCAACACGCGAAAGCAGCCACGGCTTGAGAGGGCCTGCTGCTACGGATTTCGCGGCCCCCCAGTCCCCCGGACCGTAAAGTTCCACCGGACCATCAGGCCTGCGCCATTTCCCGTTTGTCATAACCACGTAACGGGCAGGCGCCAGACGCCACCCGACTATTCAGGATTACCCAATGCATACCCAGATTCTATCCCGCGCGTATCTGCGCAACACGCCCTGGCATGCGCTGCCTGCCGCACCCCACGGTGCCGCCGCGCATCCCGCCCAGCCGCTCAGCGCGGCCGACCTGCGCCGCATCGTCGCGGCGATGATCGACTAAACGTCCCTCAATCGATCCCGATCGAGCGCAGGATTGCCTCATCGGGATCAAGCGGGGTCTGCCCCGCCGGATACCCGTTTTCACTCAGCATCAGGGCCACCAGCGCCAGGTATTGCGCGGCCGGCAGCGAATTGCCCATCCCCACCGGCATGCTGGTGCGGGTGTAGGTATAGAGGTCCGCCACGGACTTGCCGCGCCAGTTGGCCACGAAGGCACTGCCCTTCAGCGTCGGCACCCCCGGCCCGCCCTGGAAATCCGCCCCGTGGCACACCGCACAGGCGCGCGCATAGGCGGCGCGCCCTTCCTCTACCTGCGTCGGCGTGAACACCCCGGCGCTTGCCTGGATCGAGAAGCTCTGCGCCAGCGCGGGATCATCAAACCCGGCGCCGCCCGCCGTGCGGAAGGCCCGCTGCGGACCTGTCGCGCCGATGCCCGCCTCGGGCAGGGCGAAGACGAACAGCGTGTTCTGCGTGCCATGCGTCAGTTCTGGCGTGAAGGCATCGGACAGCCAGCGCCCGGTGGACACCGCGACATACTGCCGCCCGCCCACCGCAAAGGTGGCCGGATAGCCGGTGACCGATGAGCCCAGGTTCATCGCCCACAGTTCCGCCCCCGTCTCCTGGTCCAGCGCCATGAAGCGCCCCCCCGCGTCACCCGCGAACACCAGCCCGCCGCCGGTGGTGATCAGGCTTTGCAGCCCGGCCCGCTGGCGCAGTTCCCACCGGGTGCGCCCGGTTACCGCATCCACCGCGAACAGGCTGCCCAGCATCCCCTGCGCCTGCTCGGCAATGGCGATGCGCTGGCTCATGCCGTAAATGCCCGGATTGCTGGCCGGGTCCACCGCCGTCATCTGCGCGCACAGGTTCAGCAAGGGCATGAACAGCGTGCGCGTATCCGGGCTGTAGCTGCCGGTCATGTAATTGGCCCCGCCGGTAGGGCCGGGGCATACCTCGTGCGCAGTGGTGTAGTCGTGCGGCACGCTGGCCGGGTTCAGGTGCGCGCGGCCGGTGGCCCCGTCAATCCGTTCGATCACCGTCTGGTGCACCGTGGGCCGCGCCCACAGGAAGCGGCCCGTCTCGCGGTCCAGCGTGGTGACGATGCCGGGCTTGCCGGGAATGCCGGTGAGCGTGCGATAGGTGCGCCCCGGCTCGATATCGGGGGCCATCCACGCCACGGCGGCGGGATCGGGGGCCACTTCCTGGTCCACCAGGATGCGGGCGAAGGTATGGTCCAGGTCCCAGTGGTCGACCATGTGCTGGTAATGCCACACGATCCGCCCCGTCCGCACGTCCAGCGCCAGGGTGGAGTTGTGGTAGAGGTAATCATGGTCAGGCCCGGCCAGGCTGATCTTGGGCGCGGGCGCGGTAACGCTGGTGCCCATGTAGATCAGCTTCAGTTCCGGATCATAGCTGGCGATCATCCACGCACCCACCTGCTGGCGGCGGTCCAGCGGCAAGCCGCCCCATGATGCGTCATTCGGATCGTCGCCTTGCGCGATCAGCGGCCTGCGCCATACCTCTGCGCCTGTGGTGGCATCGTGGGCCACGATCACGCAGGCCTCCGCCCCGCCTTCCGGCTCGCACGACCGGCCGGTGATCGCCAGGCCATCGGCGATGATCGGGCCGGAGCTGATCTTGGCCCCGTTGCGATAGTCGTCGATCTGCGTTTCCCACACCAGTTGCCCGGTGCGGGCATTGAGCGCGTAGAGATAGTTGTCCGCCGCCTGGCCGATGATCAACTGGCCATAGATCGCCAGGTTGCGGGTGGTGTCGTACACCGGCAGGAACTGGCCGATATCCTCGGGCAACGGGCGGCGGTACTGCCACAGCATCCGGCCGCTGGCGGCATCGATCGCCTCGATCACATCACTGGGGCCGGGGAAATACATGATCCCGTCATGCACCAGCGGGGTGCCTTCCTGGTGCCCGGGGCTGAGCGGGCGCACCCACACCATGCGCAAGGTGCCCACGTTCTCGCGGTTGATCTGCGCCAGCGGGGAATGGCCCCAGCTATCCAGCGTGCGCCGCCAGCTCAGCCAGTCGGCCGGATCGGGCTGCTGGATCTCGGCATCGGTGACGGGCTCGAAGTCCGGCACCAGCACTTCGACGGGGGGAGCACTCGCGGCTGGCCGGGGCGCAACCGCCTGCCCCACGCTGCCCTGGCCCACGCTGCCTTGGCCGCCGCCTGCCTGCGCGGCCAAATGGCTTGCGGCGAGCACGGCCAGGGCACAGCCCAGCGCCAGTTTCCCCCCGGCGGCCATCTCAGTTGTCGATCCGCTTGTCGTTGGGGTCGATCGGCGTATCGGTCCGCAGCATCGGGTCCCAGTGCTCGGCGATCTTGCCATCCTGGATGCGGAACATGTCGAACCAGGTGGAATAATAGCGCGCGCCGGTGCTGTCGGTCTCCGGCCGCACGAAGGCGATGGTGACGAAGTTGCGTTCCGCCATGATGTTGATCATCGGCAGTTCCAGCCGGTCGAGAATGTCGCGCTCGGGCCGGGTGTTGCGGATGTATTCCTGCACGCCCGCCAGCCCCTGCGCCGCCATCGGGTTGTGCTGGATATAGTCCTCGCGGATGAACTCGCCCGCGCGGCCCGCCAGGCCCGCCTGCAGCACGATGCGATACATGTCGTAGACCAGCCGCTTGTTGGCGGCCAGCTGCGGATCGTCGCTGGCCAGCAGGGCTTCATGGTCGGTGGGTACGGTCGGCGGCGTTGCGGTCACTGGCTCAGCTCCTTGGGTTTGCGCGGAGGCAGGGGCTGCGATAGTGGCGCAGGCAGTCAGCAGCAGGGCTGCAAAATAGGCGGTATGTCGCATGAACTCTCCCTCTCGTCCCCTTCCTGCCACTCGGCGCTTGGCGCGGCAAGACGGAGGAGCTAAGGCGCGGCCGGACAAAATCAATTTCAGCGAGTTTTCCTGCATGAAAAGCGTTCTGCTGGCCTCCGCCGCCCTGCTGTCTGCCGTGCCTGCGATAGCGCAGAATGACGGGTTTTACATGGACCCGGTCGTCTTTCCCGAGGGAAGCACCGAGGCCACCGCAGACGATGCCGCCGACACCATCGTGGTTCTGGGCAGCGGCCTTGGCACCACTGCCGGCACCCCGGCCTATTCCACCGTGGTGATCGACCGCGAGCAGATCGAGAACAGCACCACCGGGCGGCTGGAGGAAGTGCTTGGCAACGTCGCGGGCTTCCAGCAGTTCCGCCGGTCGGACAGCCGCAGTTCCAACCCCACGGCGCAAGGGGCCACGCTGCGGGCTCTGGGCGGCAATGCCGCCAGCCGCGCACTGGTGCTGCTGGACGGGGTGCCGATGGTGGATCCGTTCTTCGGCCACGTGCCCTACAGCGCCATCGCACCCGAGCGGCTGGGCGCGATCCGCGTGACGCGGGGCGGCGGCTCCGGCCCGTTCGGCGCGGGCGCGCTGGCAGGCACGATCGAGCTGGAGAGCGCCAATGCCGCCACCCTGGGGCTGGTGCAGGCCAGCGCCATGGTCAACGATCGCGAGGAAACGCAGCTTTCCGCAAGCCTCTCGCCAGAGATCGGCAACGGCTTTGCCACCATCTCCGGCCGGTGGGAGCGGGGCCAGGGTTTCTGGACCACGCCGCAAAGCCAGCGCGTGCCCGCATCGGTCCGCGCCAGTTACGATAGCTGGTCCACCGGCGCACGCCTTGTCCAGCGCTTGGGCGGGCTGGAAGTGCAGGTGCGCGGCCTCGCTTTCGAGGATCACCGCACGCTGCGCTTTGCCGGGGCAGACAATTCCATGGAGGGGCAGGACCTCTCGCTCCGCGTGGTCAGCCGCGGGCCGTGGCAGGTGGATGCGCTGGCCTATGCCCAGTGGCGCAACTTCACCAACGTGGTCATCTCCTCCACCCGGTTCACCCGCACGCTGGACCAGAAGGATACCCCCGCGCAGGGGCAGGGCGCCAAGTTCGAGGTGCGCCCGCCGCTGGGTGATGACGTGACGCTGCGGCTGGGGGCCGACTGGCGGCGCGGGCGCGGCAACCTGTTCGAGGATGCCTACAACGCCGTCACCCTGGCGCTGACCGAGAACCGCTTTGCCGGCGGCACCAACACCAACACCGGCGTGTTTGCCGATGGTGACGTGGAACTGGGCCGCCTGACGCTGACCGGCGGCGTGCGCGCCGATCGCTACACCATCAACAACGGCTATTACCGCGCCAACAACGCCGCCGGCACGATCACCCGCAACGACCAGTTTGCCGATCGCAGCGGCTGGGAAGCCACCTGGCGGGCGGGCGCACTGTACCGCGCGGGCGAGGTGATAACGCTGCGCGCGGCCGCCTATACCGGCATTCGCCTGCCCACCCTCAACGAGCTGTACCGCCCCTTCGCGGTGTTCCCCGTCACCACCCAGGCCAACCAGGACCTCACCCCCGAACGGCTGCGCGGCTACGAGGCGGGCATCGACATCACCGCCAATGACGAACTGCGGCTGGGCATCACCGTGTTCGACAACCGGGTGCGCGATGCCATTGCCAACGTCACCGTGGGCACCAACCTGCGCAAGCGCTTCAACGTCGATGCCATCGACGCCAGGGGCGTGGAGGCAACCGGCTCGATCAATTCGGGACCGTTCAGCCTCGATGCCAGCCTGGCGATCACCCGGGCCCGGGTGCGTGACAATGGCGTGGGCGCGGCGCTTGCCGGGCTGACCCCGGCGCAGACCCCGCGCTTCTCGGCCAGCACATCGGTATCCTACCGGTTGACCGGCGGGCCACAGGTGGGGGCCAGCCTGCGCCACGTCTCGCGCCAGTTCGAGGACGATCTGGAAACCGATTTCCTTAAGGCGGCGACCACGGTGGACCTGTTCGCCTCGATGCCGCTGTTCAGCCGCCTGACCGCAGAGGCGCGGGTGGAGAACCTGCTGGACGAGGAGATCGTCACCCGCAACCAGGCCGGATCGGTCGATCTGGGCACCCCGCAAACCTTGTGGGTGGGCCTGCGCTACGGCTTCTAGGCAAGCGAAAGGGGCCGCACTCGCGCGCGGCCCCTTCCTGCAACCAGTCAGCCCCGTCTAGCGGTTCTGGCTTTCGTCGCGGTTGGCCTCGCCGGGCTGGCGCTGGCCGCCGCGGGCATCGTCCTGCTCGCTGCGGCGGCTATTCTGCTGCTCCTGCTGACCCGAACCGCCAGCCTGGCCATTGCCAAGGCCGCCGTGGATGCCGGTGCCGCGCGTGCCGCTGGTGCTGGGGTCGTCCTGCTGCTGTTCCTGCTGGCCCTGGCTATAGCCCTGCTGGCCCTCGTCGCGGCGCTGGTTCTGGCCGCTCTGGTCCTGCTGCTCCTGCTGGCCCTGACGATTGCGGTCCTGCTTGCTGTTCTGGTCGTTGTTCATCACACTCTCCTTGGTGTCGTCGGTTCTTCGGGGGGAGACGACTACCAAACCAATGAACCGTGGGATTTTTCGATCCGCGAGAAGGTCGCAAATGCGACGGGTTGAGGATAAGTGCAGGTGCACGGCCCGTCGCATTTCCCCTGCCCTCAAATCGCGCTTGCCAGCCATCCGCCAGCCGCTACCGATAGCGGCCATATTCGATGGGAGAGATCGATGCCTGAAACCGCCGCCATGCTCGATGTGCGCAATCCGCGCACGGGCAAGGTCGATCACCGCATTGCCGTGGCAAGCGAGGCCGACGTTGCTGCCAGGGCCGCGCGCCTCAGGGCCAACCAGCCCGCGTGGGAAGCGCTGGGTATTGGCGGGCGCTGCGCCGTGATGGCCCGCTGGCTGGGCGCGGTGAAGGCGCAGGCCATGGCCATCGGCGAGGCTGACGCGGTGGACACCGGCGGGTGCCACACCAGCTATCTCCAGGGCTTTATCACCATGGGCAACATCGGCGGCTGGCTGGAGGATGCGCCGCGCGCCTTCGCCGACCTCGAGTTCAAGGCCATGAGCACGTCGATGCCCACGGTGGAGGTGGAAAGCCAGGTGGTCGCCTATCCGCTGGTGGGCGTGATTTCCCCGTGGAACGCGCCGCTGATGCTGGCCCTGCTCGATGCCATCCCTGCGCTGTTTGCCGGCTCTGCCGTGTTGCTGAAGCCCAGCGAGGTCACCCCGCGCGTGATCGAGGCCTTGTTCAAAACCGTGGCCCTCGTGCCCGAACTGGCCGCCGTGTTCGACTATGTGGCTGGCGCTGGCGAGGTGGGCCAGTGGGTGATCGGCCAGGCCGATACGATCTGCTTCACCGGGTCGGTCCCCACGGGGCGCAAGGTGGCGGTCGCCTGTGCCGAGCGGCTGATCCCCTGCAACCTGGAACTGGGCGGTAAGGATCCCTGCATCGTTACCGCAACGGCCGACCTCGACCGGGCGGCCACGGCGGTGCTGCGGGGCGCGGTCTATGCCACGGGGCAGGTCTGCTATTCGGTGGAGCGGGTCTACGTGCACGAAAGCGTGCACGACGATTTCGTTGAACTGCTGGTGGCAAAGGCGGCCGAGGTGCGCCTCAACCACGACAACCCGCGCGCCGGGCATATCGGGCCGTTTACCTTTGCCCCGCAGGCAGAGATCGTGCAGCGCCATCTGGCCGATGCCGTGGCCAAGGGCGCAGTAATCCGCAGCGGCGGCACGGTGGAGGCAATCGACGGCGGCCTTTACCTGCGCCCCACGATCCTGACCGGCGTGGACCACAGCATGGAGATCATGCAGGACGAGACGTTCGGACCATGCATTCCGGTGATGGCCTACCGCGATACCGAGGAGGCGATCCGCCTCGCCAACGATACCCATTTCGGCCTCACCGCCAGCGTGATTGCCGGGACGGCGGAGGAGGCAAAGGCCATCGGCAAGCGGCTGAACGCAGGCGGCATCTTCATGCAGGATACCTTCCTTACGTTTGCCAAGCTGCGTACCTTCGGCTCGGACAGCTTCGGCTGGTCGGGCTATGGCGCGCCGCGCATCGGGCCCGAAAGCCTGCGCCGTTTCCTCAGGCGCAAGAGTCTGCTGACCCAGACCGGCCCCGTGGCCGACATCCGCAACGATCACCATCTGGGAGGCGCGAAGTGAAGATTACCGCCGCGCTTTCCGGCCGGGGAGGAGCCGCGCCCGAACTGGTCGAAATGGAGCAGGAAGACCCGCGCCCCGGCGAAATGCGCATCCGCCTGGTCGCCACCGGCATCTGCCATACCGACCTGCATGAACACCCCGGCCGCCACAGCCCGCAGCCGATCGTGCTGGGCCACGAGGGCGCCGGCGTGGTGGAAGCGCTGGGCGAAGGCGTGACCACTTTTGCCGTGGGCGACCACGTGATCCTGTCGGGCAATTCGTGCGGGCGCTGCCCATCGTGCCTGGCGGGCAGGCCGACCTATTGCGACCTCGCCATGCCGCTGTGCTTCGGCGGCCAGCGGCTGGACAGGAGCACCGCACTCACCTGCGGCGGCGAGAAGGTGCATTCGCACTTCTTCGGCCAGTCCAGCTTTGCCAGCCACGCGATCGTGCCGGTGCGTACGGCGGTGAAGATGGACAAGCGCCTACCGCTGGAAAAGCTCGGGCCATTGGGCTGCGGCGTTGTCACCGGGGCAGGCGGCATTATCGAGGCGCTGAAGGTGGGCTTTGGCGATACCGTGGCCATTTTCGGCACCGGCGGCGTGGGCCTGTCCGCCGTGATGGCGGCAAAACTGGTGGGTGCGAAGCGCATCGTGGCGGTGGACCTTTCGCCACAGCGGCTGGAACTGGCCCGCGAATTCGGCGCGACCGATACCTTGCGGGGCGACGAGGATGACCTGGCGGCCAAAATCAGGGCCGTGACCGGGCGCGGCGTCAACTTCACCTTCAACACCACCAACGTGCCCGCCGTGCACAGCCTGGCATTGGAGGTGCTGGCGATGAACGGCACCGCCGGTTTCGTCGCCGCCCCGCTGGGGCCGTTCAACGCGCCGATGTTCCCCATGCTGGCGGGCGGCAAGCAATTGCGCGGCATCCTTGGCGGCGATGCCAACCCGCAGACCTTCCTGCCCTTGCTGGCCGAATACTGGCAGCAGGGCCGCCTGCCGTTCGACCGGATGCTGACCTTCTATCCCTTTGCCGAAATCGACCGCGCCTTTGCCGATGCCCATTCGGGTGCGGCGATCAAGCCGGTCCTGCTGATGGAGAATGCCGAATGACCCCCGAAACCCGCGAAGTGCTGGCAGCGCTGGGCAACAACCTGAACCCGGACATGATCCAGGGCACCATCCGCCTGATGGCCGGGATGAGCCGGGGCATGGCCGCCGCCACCAGGGTCACCCGCGACATCAGCTATGGCCCGCACGAGCGCAACCGGCTGGACCTGTTCACCCGCGATGGCCTGTCCGGCGCGCCGGTCTTCGTCTTCGTCCACGGCGGCGGCTTCGTGGGGGGCGACAAGCACAACGAGGGCAGCCCCTTTTATTCCAACATGGGCGATTTTGCCGCCCGCCACGGCATGGTGGGGGTGACGATCACCTATCGCCTGGCCCCCGAACACCGCTTCCCCGCCGGGCTGGACGACCTGGCGCTGGCGGTGGAGTGGATCCGCGCCAATGTGGCCGCACATGGCGGCGATCCGGCGAAGATCGTGATTGCCGGCCAGTCGGCGGGCGCGGTCCATGTGGCGGGCTATCTGGCCCACCGGCGCGACCATGCGGCAGGGATTGCCGGGGCCTGCCTGATGAGCGGCATCTTCGACACCACCACCTGCGTGCCCAATGCCATGGCCGAGGCCTATTACGGCGAGGACCGGCGCGGCTGGGGTCCGGCCAACTGCCTTCCCGGCCTGCTGGCCACGCCGGTGCCGCTGCAATTCTCGGTGGCGGAATTCGACCCGGACGATTTCCAGCAGCAGGCCGCGCAGGTCGTCACACAGTGGCAGCAGGCCAAGGGCCGCCTGCCCGAAATGCATTACCTGTCGGGCCACAACCACCTGACGCCGGCGCTGTCGGTGGGCAGCGAGCATCGCGAGACGGAGCGGATGATTGCCGGGTTCGTGCGGCGGGTGACCGCCTGACCGCCGATCAGAAGCGGGCGCGCAGCCAGCCCCAGAGCCGGGCGAGCAGGCTGGGGGCGGGTTCGTCCTCCATGCCCTGCCACTCGTCGCTCAACCGCGCGCGGATGCCGGCATGGCGGCGCGGAGGCGCAACGGGAGCAACGTGGTCGTCCCACGCATCGAGCGCGGCCTGATTGTCTGTCGCCCGATCGCCCGTCGCCCTATCGACTGTCGTCCCGTCACCCTCCGGCAGCACGGCGGCCAGGTCCGGCTCATAGGGTTCCTCGACCGGCGGCGGCACTGCCGCGACCGCAGGTGCAGGTGCCGGAATTGCTACCGGTTCAGGGGCAGGAGCGGGGGCCCGGGCTGCGGGCTCGAGCTGTGCCCCTGCGGCCGGCGGGGGAGCGGGCGCGAGGTCCTCTTCCTGCGGCGGGATGAAGCCCTTGAGCGAGGCACCGCCGGACCAATCGTCAATTTCCAGCCGCTCGATGGTCGATGGTGGCCGTTCGACCGGTGCGGTTGGCGGCACGACTGCGGGCGCAGGCGCAGCGATAGCGGGTGCGGCTGCGGAAGCCGCCGCGCGTTTCGCCAGGCGTTCGCGCATCTGGGCCAACTGGTCCTCGATGCTCGGCAACTGCGGTTCGGGCATGAGCGCGAAAGTCTCTTCCGGCGTGGGCGCGGCAAGATCGTCCGCAGGTTCTTCCCATGCCTGCGGCTCGTCCAGCCCTTCGGGCCACTCCTCGGGCTCGTCCTCGGGCACCCAGGTCTGCACCTCGGCCTCCTCGGGCTCCGGCTCGTCGAATTCGGGCAGCGGCTGCCAGTCGGCATCGTCCTCGTCGACGATCGCGGCGGGCGGCACCCACGCGGCGCGGCTCTCGTCCGCCTCGTCCACCCCCATCGGCACCAGGCCCAGCATGATCGACGGCTGGCGCGGACGCGGCGCAGCCACCGGATCGGGCTGCATCTCCATGATCTCGGCCCCGCCCATGGCCATCGCCAGGTGGGCCTCGGCCAGCTCCTCGGCGGCCAGCACCAGCACGGGCTTCTTCTTGAAGGTCTTCGGCCCCAGTGAAATCAGGCTGCCATAAGGCGAATCGCCCCAGTCCCCGCCGCCCGGAGGCGGGCCACCGGCCATTGCGGAAGTGCGGACAGACAGCGCCATGGTTGAGGTGTTAGCGCACACATGGTCGCCAAGGCCCTACCACGCATGGTTAGCACGAGGTTAATTGCGCGGGCGATCAGGCGGATAGGTGCCAGCGGGCGATGAAGAACCCGTCCAGCCCGCCGTGCTGTGCCAGCATCCCGGGGTGGGTGCGGACCCAGCCTTCAGGGGTGGGGGCAATCCCGGCGGGCAGGTCCTGCTCCGTCACGGGTGCGGGCGTGAGAGGCACCGTTGCCGCCTGCGCCTCACCTTCCTGCGGCTCCAGCGAGCAGGTAGCATAGACCAGCATGCCGCCGGGCCTAAGCAGGCTTTGCGCATGGACCAGCAGGTCGGCCTGCAAGGCTGCCATGTCGGTGATATGGCCCTGGCCGATGCGGTGCAGCACGTCGGGATGGCGGCGGCAGGTGCCGGTGGCGGTGCACGGCGCATCCAGCAGCACGGCATCGAACCGCTCCGCCGTCCCCCATGTTCGCGCATCGGCCTGCACCAGATCGGCGGCAAGGCCGGTGCGGGCAAGGTTCTGCTCCACCCGCTGCAGGCGCTTGGCGCTGCTGTCGAGGCCCGTCACCTGCCAGCCGGCAGCCGCCAGTTGCAGCGTCTTGCCGCCGGGCGCGCAGCACAGGTCGAGCACGCTGCGGCCTTCTCCCGGTCCCAGCAGCCGCGCGGGCAGGCTGGCGGCCAGGTCCTGCACCCACCAGGCCCCTTCGGCATACCCGGCCAGGTCCTCCACCCGGGTGCCGCGCGCCAGCCGCACGTGGCCGGGCATCAGGCTGGTTCCGCCGAGGCGCCCGGCCCATTCGGCGGTGGCCGCCGGGTCCTTCAGCGTCAGGTCCAGCGGCGGGGGACTAGCGAGGCCGGGGGCGACTTCAGCCACCAGCGCGCCCCAGCGGGCCTGCACCCGATCGGGCAGCGTGGGCACTTGCGGAAGCGTGACCGCCTGCTTGTTGAGCGTCGAGAACACCCCGTGGGCCAGCCGCCGGGGGCCGCCGTCGAGCAGTTCCAGCCCCGTCGCCACCACGGCGTGCGGCGGCGTGTCCAGCCGCAGCCACTGGGCCAGCATCAGCCGCAGCACGGCGCGCGCCTTGGCATCGGGGGCCAGCGGCATCCGCGTGGCCGAATCGATCAGCGCGTCGAGATCGACCAGCCAGCGCAGCGCCTCGCCCACGATGGCCCTGGCCAGCGCCTTGTCGGCCGGGTTGCGGATGCCCTGCAGGGCGGCGTGTTCGGCCACGTCCAGCGTCTCGCCCCGGCGCAGCACCGCGTCCATCAGCCTCAGCGCAGCGCGGCGGGCCGGCAGGCCGGCGGGATCGGACGAAAGGAATGCGGGACGTTGCGCCATGCCCGGGCCTTAGGCGGCATTGCGCGCCCGCGCCAGTGCGCCCATATTCGCCACCATGACCAAGCGCGCCACCCAGCAACCCGAGGGTTTCCAGAAGCCCGCCCACTGGACCAACGATCCCCCGCCCGCGCCTGCCACGGCAAAGGACGAGGAGGAACTGAGCCCCACCCGCTATGGCGACTGGGAGAAAAACGGGATCGCGATCGATTTCTAGGCCTTGCGGCGCAGCACTTTCGCCCAGTTGACCCGGGCCAGCACCACCAGCAGGGCCAGCATCACCACCTGCAGGGCAATGAACAGCGGGCTGCTCATGCTTTCGCGGAACACTTCACCCAGGTTGGTCTGGCGGTCCACCAGCTCCGCCCCGCCGCCGTAGAAGGTATAGGATGCCAAGCGCCCCACGAAGAAGGCCAGGGTAAACGGCAGGATGCGCACCCCGGCCAGCCCCACCGCGCCGAATTGCTGCGCCGATGGCAGGGGCGAGAACACGAAGAAGGCCAGCGCCAGCAGATTGTGGTGCTTCTTTTCCTCGAAGGCGGCGCGCGCGGCGGCCAGGTTGGCGCGGGTCTTCTGCGACAGCTTGCCGGCGAACAGCCGGAACCCGTGCGCCAGCAGGTAGCGCCCGGCGGACGAGGCGAGCGCCGCAGTCAGCACCATCCAGCCCAGCGGCAGATCGGAATTCAGGCCATAGAGCACGATCACCGACCAGGTAGGCGGCCCGAAAGCCGGCATCAGGTTGATCGCAAAGACGATGGCGAACAGGATCAGGAAAGGCGTCAGATCCATCCAGCCATCTCGCGCTGCACCAGCGCCTCCAGCATGTCCATCCCGATCGGGCCATCATTGAGGCAGGACAGGGCGGCAAACTGCTCGCCCCCTTCCTCGATGAACTGCTCGCGGCCGCGAATTGCCAGTTCCTCCAGCGTTTCCAGGCAATCGGCAGAGAAGCCGGGCGCGGCGATGGCGAGGCGCTTGGTCCCCTTTGCGGCTTCCTCGGCCAGCACGGCATCGGTGGCGGGTTCCAGCCACTTGGCGCTGCCGAAGCGGCTCTGGAACGTGGGCCGGATGCGGATGTCCGGGCAGTTCAGCGCAGCCGTCAGCAGGCGCGCGGTCTTCAGGCACTGGCAGTGATAGGGATCGCCCTTGTGCAGGGTGCGCTCCGGCATGCCATGGAAGCTGAGCAGCAGGACTTCGGGCACGAAGTCCAGCGCGTCGAGCTGGCGGCCGATGTCCTGCGCCAGTGCGCCGATGTGCAGCGGATCGTCGTGATAGGCGGGCAGCACGCGCAGCGCCGGCTGCCAGCGCATGGCGCGCAGGGCATCAGCCGCCTTGTCGAACACGGTGGCCGTGGTCGCGCCGCAGTATTGCGGATAGAGCGGTGCCAGCACGATCCGCTCGCATCCCGCATCCATCAGCCGCTGCAACTGCGCGGGGATCGACGGCTGGCCATAGCGCATGGCCCAGTCGACCATCACGCTTTCACCAAACCGGTCCGCCAGCCCCTGCGCCTGGCGCATGGTGATCGCCGACAGCGGCGAGCCGTCGGGTGTCCACACCTGGCTGTAGGCATGGGCACTCTTCTTCGGGCGCACGTTGAGGATGATGCCGTGCAGGATCGGCCACCACAGCAGCCGGGGGATTTCGACCACGCGCCGGTCGGCCAGGAACTCCGCCAGGTAGGCCTTCACCGCCTTGGGCGTGGGCGCGGTGGGGGTGCCCAGGTTGACCAGCAGGACGCCGATCTTGCCGGATTTGACGGGGGGGTGGTCGGCGGGAAGCGCTTGGGCCTGCCAGGTCACAGGGATACCTCGGGTTGCGGACTGTCGGGCGAGGTCGCGTCAGCAGCCCCGCTGGGCGCGGGACTGGGCGATGCGCCGGGCACGGACAATACGGGATTGAGGGGTGGTGGCGGAGCCAGCGCCAGGCCAAAAGGCATGTGGCGGATCCGCATTCCGGCAGCGGAATAGAGCGCATTGGCAATCGCCGGGCCCACCGCCGCGACGGCCAGTTCGTCGGCGGCAAAGCTGGGCTCGTCGCTGGCGATGAAAGCCACCGAGATTTCGGGGCAATCCGCCAAGGCGGGGATCTGCAGATCGCTTAGGCGCGCCAGCGTGGGGCGTCCCTCGTCATAACCCGTGGCGCTGCCGACCGCGAGGCCGAGGCCGAACAGCAGCCCGCCTTCCACCTGTTGCCGGGCCAGGTCACGGTTGACCACGCGCCCGATATCGAGCGCGGCGGCCAGCTTGCTGATCTTCAGACCGCCCTCGCCCACGCTGGCCGTGGCGACCACGGCAATGCGTCCGCCGGGGGCATCCTCGCCCTCGCCCAGCCGCATCACGTGGCAGGCGATTCCTTGGCCCGTCCCGCGCGCCCCGCCGTCCCACGCGGCCAGCCCGGCGGCGCGCTGCAGGCAGGCGACCAGCCGCGGATCGTGCCCCAGCATGGCCACGCGGAAGCCCAGCGGCTCGTGCCCGCCCTTCGCCGCCACCTCGTCCACGAAGCTTTCGCGCAGGAAGCAGGTTAGGCCGTGGGCGTTGCCGCGCATCCGGCCCGACGGCAGCGGCAGCTCCACCGGCACGTGATAGAGCGCCTGGTGCTCGATGCCGTAGACACCCAGGTAGCCTTCCAGCGCCAGCGGATCGGCCTCGCCCGCCACCGCGTCGATCGCGGCCCAGCCGGTCATGTTGGCAAACAGGCGGCGGCCGAATTCCTGCGCCGCAGGCGGCGTGGCCACGCGGGTGCGCATGGCGGCGATGCGCCCGTCCGCAGTCAGTTGCGCGCTGACCAGCCCCAGTGCGGGCGGGCGCGGCTGCAGGGCCAGTTGCTCCTCCGCCCGCGACCAGACGAGCTGCACCGGCTTTTCCAGTTCGCGGGCGATCAGGGCCGCCTCGATCGCCTGGTCATGCTCCAGCCGCCGGTCGAAACTGCCGCCGGCCGGCATGGGATAGAGCACCACGTCGGCCAGCGAGAGGCCGATGGCACGGGCGGCTGCGCGGCGGGCCATTTCCGGGGCCTGGGTGGCCATCCACAGCTCCAGCCGCCCGTCCTCCAGCCGCGCGGTGACGGTAGCCGTCTCCAGCGTGGCGTGAACTGCGGCGGCCAGCGAATAGCGGTGCGCGATATCAGGCGCATAGCCGGTGTTGCCATCGCCCGTCTCGCCCACCAGCACGCCTTCGCCCCGGCGCACCCCTTCGTCCAGCGCGGCCTCGATCCGGTCGGAGCGGACCATGCGTTCCGCCGCAAAGCGCGGGGCCATGGCGGTCAGCGCCTGTTCGGCGGCCCACCAGTTGGTGGCGGCGGCGGCCAGCCAGCGCTTGCCGCGCACGATCCCCACCAGGCCATCGACCCGGGCAGCCCGCTGCGCATCGAAGCCGACCAGTTCGGCCTGGTCACGCGGGCCGTGGCGGATCGCGGCAAAGACCATGTCGGGCAGCCGCACGTCTCCCGCAAAGGTGAAGGTGCCGTCCACCTTGCTGGGCAGGTCGAGCCGGGGAAAGGCGGTGACGGGGCCGTCCGGCTCCTCATCCTCTGCCTCGGCCGCCGTCCGCACGGGCGTGGGCAGGGGCATGGCCGGATCGCGCGGTGGCACGGGCCGCAGCGGGGCCGGATCGGGCGGATCGAGCGCAGCCGCCTCGGCCACCAGCTCGCCGAAGGTCAGCCGGTTGTCGCCGTGGCGCACGAACCCGCCGGCCACCTCGCATTCCTCCCAGCTCACGCCCCAGCGCGCGGCGGCGGCCATGGCCAGCAGGGCGCGGGCGCTGGCGGCGGCGCGGCGGCAGGGCAGCTCATAGGCCGCCTGCGACAGGCCATCGGCGGTAACGCTGAAGCGCTCGCCCTCGGCCCAGCTTTTCAGGAAATAGTCGTCCGGCTCGTCGGCCAGGTCGGTGATGGCGGGGCGCCACAGCGGGGCCCAGCGGGCCGCCAGCGGCAGGTTGGCATAGGCCCCGCTGACCGGCGCGGGCTCCACCGCCACCTGCCGCCAGTCCGCCCCCAGCTCCATCGCCACGATCTGCGGCAGCAGGGTGGTGACCCCCTGCCCCATCTCGAGCTGCGGCACGGCCACGGTGACCACGCCATCCTGCGCGATCTTCAGCCAGGCATCGAAGGCATATTCGCCAGGCCCTGGCACGATCGGGTTGTCATAATCGCGCGGCAGCAGGGAGAACGCCACCAGCAGGCCGCCGCCCGCCGCTGCGCCCACCAGCAGTTGCCGCCGGGTGAGTTTCATTGCGCCGGCTTCATGCAGGCTGCTTGTCCAGCCACTCGGCCAGCCGGGCGGCAATGGCAGTGAAGGCCGCGCCGTCGGCTCCGTCGTTGGCGGCAGGCGGCTGGCCGGTATCGCTGGCCACGCGGATGCCCATCGCCAGCGGCACGCGGCCCAGGAAGGGGTAGCCCAGGCTCACCGCCGCGCCCTCGCCCCCGCCGGCACCGAACGGGTCGCTGCTTTCCCCACAATGCGGGCAGACATAGCCGGCCATGTTCTCGACAATGCCCACCACCGGAATGTTCGACTGGGCGAACAGGTCGATCGCGCGGGTGGCATCGATCAGCGCCAGGTCCTGCGGGGTGGTGACGATCACCGCGCCAGCCGGCTTGAACTTCTGCAGCATGGTCAGTTGCACGTCGCCCGTGCCCGGCGGCAGGTCCACCAGCAGGGTGTCGGCCTCGCCCCAGTCGGCCTCCATCATCTGGGTCAGCGCCTGGCCTACCATCGGCCCGCGCCAGGCGATCGCCTTGCCGGGTTCCACCAGTTGCGCCATCGACAGCAGCTTGACGCCGAATTCGCTTTCCACCGGGATCAGGGTGTTGCCTTCGGCACGGGGGCGGCCGCGCGCCGGATCCAGCAGCATCACCTGGCTGGGGCCGTAGATGTCGGCATCGACCACGCCCACTTTCCGGCCCATGCGGGCGAGGGCCACGGCCAGGTTGGCGGTCAGCGTGCTCTTGCCCACGCCGCCCTTGCCGCTGCCCACGGCAACGATCCGGCGCTTCGGCTTGTCGACCATCAGCGCCACGCGCACCTCGGCAATGCCGGGCACCTTGGCCACCGCCTGCTCCAGTTCCTTCTGCAACTGGGTGGCGGCGCTGCGCCCCAGGCCCGATGCATCGGCCACGATCGTCGCCACCCCGTCAGCCACGCGGACCGACCGCACCAGACCCGACAACTCGGCCGGAATGGCCGCCTCAACGCTTGCAACACTGCTCATGGCGCCCTGCTAGCAGCGAAAAAACCGGCCCGCCCCTGTTTTTTGCGGTTTGGCCCCCTATACAGATGCGCATGGAGAGTTTGGACGGTATTCGCAATCGCATCGCGCTGGCCATGGCGGGCAAGCGCAATCCCTGGGGTTCCACCGGCGGCAGCGGCGGCGGCGATGGTGGTGACGAACCGGGCAAGGATGGCCCCGCAGCCGGTGGCGACGCCCCGGGCGGGAGCGAGCCCGGCAGTGGCGGCGAACCGCCGCGCGGCCCGCGCAATCCGTGGCTGCCCGGCGGCGGCGCAGGCGATGGCGGCAATGCCCCGGGTGACCGGCCGCGCCGTTCCGCCAGCATCGACGATATCTTCCGCAACCGTAGCGGGGACCGACGCCGCCCGGGTGGCGGTGGCGGCGGGCGCCCCCCGCAGTTCCGCCTGCCCGAACGGCCCGGCGGGAAGAGCTGGTTCCCGGTTGCGCTGGTCGCTGTCGGCGCGCTGTGGGTGGGCGTCACCTCGGTGCACTTCATCCAGGCGGGCGAGCAGGGCGTGGTCACCTGGTTCGGCGGCAAGTACGCCAAGACGCTGCAGACCGGCGCGCAGCTCAGCTTGCCCTGGCCGATCCAGTCGGTCTCGGTCGAGAACGTGACCGAGATTCGCCGCTTCCAGATCCCCGGCGGGGAGGAAGAGAACCTGATCCTGACGGCGGACCAGAACCTGGTCAACCTGACCTACCAGGTGCGCTGGAACATCTCGGACCTGGTGCAGTACCGTTTCCAGCTGGTCGACCCTGAAGGCACCCTGCGCGAGATTGCCGAGGCAACCATGCGCAGCGCGGTGGCCGAACAGGAACTGGACGAAGTGCTGGCCGGTGCCGGCGTGGGCCGGATCGAGGGCCAGGTGCGCGAGGCCATGCAGGACCGGCTGGATGCCTTCCGCTCCGGCATCACCGTGCAGGGCATCGACGTGATGAAGGCCGACGCGCCCGCACAGGTGATCGAGGCCTTCAACGACGTGCTGGCCGCGCGCCAGGATGCCGAGCGCAACCGCAACGATGCCCGCCGCTATGAACAGCAGTTGCTGGCCCAGGCCCAGGGCGAGGCGGCAGCCTTCAACACGCTGTACGAACAGTACCGCATGGCTCCCGAAGTGACCCGGCGACGGATGTATTACGAAACGATGGAACAGGTGCTCGCCAATACCGACAAGACCGTGGTGGAAGCCGGCGGCGTGACGCCCTACCTGCCGCTGCCCGAACTGCGCCGCAGCACGCCGCAGGGGGTCACCACATCGGCCGAACCGACATCTTCCGCCACCCGCACGGGAGGGCAGTGACATGTGGGAGACGCACAAGTCCTCGATCATCGCGGCCATCGTGGCGCTGGTGGTGCTTGCCAGCACGATCGTCACCGTGCCCGAAACCCACCAGGCGGTGGTGATCCGCACGGGTGAGCCGGTGCGGGTGATCAACCGCTTCGATCCCGCCCAGCCTTTCGGCAGCACCGGCGCGGGCATCAGCTTCCGCATCCCGATCATCGAGAGCGTCCGCCAGGTCGACCGGCGGGTGCTGGCGCTGGACCTGGAGCGGCGCGAGGTGCTGGCCAATGACCAGCAGCGCCTGCAGGTGGATGCCTATGCCCGCTATCGTATCATCGATCCCGTGCTGATGGTGCGCAGCGCCGGCACGCCCGAGCAGTTGCAGACCGCGCTGTTGCAGATCATGAATTCCACCCTGCGCCAGGAACTGGGCCGGCGGACCTTCGCCAGCCTGCTGACGCCCGAGCGCGGCGCGGTGATGACGCAGATCACCGCCAACTTCGACCGCCAGGCCCGCCGCTATGGCGCGCAGGTGCTGGACGTGCGGATCAAGCGCGCCGACCTGCCGGAAGGCACGCTGCAGGCCGCCTTCACCCGCATGGAATCGAACCGCCGCGCCACCGCCGCCACGATCCGCGCGGCCGGCAACCGCGACGCGCGGATCATCGAGGCGAACGCCCAGGCCCAGGCCGCCAACCTCTATGCCGAGGCGTTCAACAAGGATCCGGCGTTCTACGATTTCTACCGCGCCATGCAGTCATACCGCACCACTTTTGCCCCGGGCGAACGGGCCAGCAGCATCATCCTGTCGCCCGACAACGATTACCTGCGCCAGTTCCGCAACGGCGGCCAGTAAGGGGCGTATCGGCCATTGACTACAATTGTCGTTCAATGGCCGTTAAGGCGTGCTAGGCTGGAAAGCGACGGGGACTGACCGGAATCGGCCACCGCGCGGGAACAGCGCGGCAGGCCAAACCTGAAGGATGAACAAGGACGTGAAGGCAGTGCGATACTCCTATTCGATCACCACGGCCCTGCTGCTCGGCGGGGCGGCCATCACCCTGATGACCGGCTATCCGGCCGGGGCGCAGGTGGCGCAGAACGAGAACCTGCGGATCAGCAATGCGGCTCCCGTGCCGGGTGCGCCCGCCAGCTTTGCCGACCTGACCGAGGCGCTGATGCCGGCGGTGGTCAACATTTCCACCCGCCAGCAGGTGACGGTGGCCCAGCAGAACCCGTTTGCCGGCACGCCCTTTGCCGACATGTTCGGCAACCGTGGCGGCGGCGGTGCGCAGACGCGCCAGGCCCAGTCGCTCGGCTCGGGCTTCCTGATCTCTGCCGACGGCTACGTGGTCACCAACAATCACGTGATCAATCCGCCGGATTCCAACGCCCGGCTGGAATCGGTCACCGTGACCCTGGCCGACGGCACCGAGTACGAGGCGACCGTGGTCGGCCAGGACGAGCAGAGCGACATCGCCGTGCTCAAGATCAACCGCGCCCAGCCCTTCCCCTTCGTGCGCTTTGGTGACAGCAGCAACGCCCGCGTGGGTGACTGGGTGATCGCCATCGGCAACCCCTTCGGCCTGGATGGCACGGTGACCAGCGGCATCATCTCCGCCGTGCACCGCTCCACCGGCAGCCGCAGCGCGTTCGACCGCTACCTGCAGACCGATGCCAGCATCAACCAGGGCAACAGCGGCGGCCCGCTGTTCGACATGGCGGGCAACGTGATCGGCATCAACAACGCCATCCTTTCGCCCTCGGGCGGCAACGTGGGCATTGGCCTGGCCATCCCGGCCGAGGACGCCGCCCCCGTGGTGCAGGCCCTGATGCGCGGCGAGACGATCGCCCGCGGCTACCTGGGCGTGCAGATCCAGCCGATCGACGAGGACTTTGCCGAGGCGCTGGGCATCCCGCGCAACAGTGGCGAGTTTATCCAGGGCGTGCAGCCGGGCGAAGCGGCCGAGGCTGCCGGCCTGCAGGCGGGCGACGTGGTCACCAGTGTAAACAACCTGGCCGTGACGCGCGATCGCAGCCTGTCCTACATCGTCGCCAACATCGAACCGGGCACGCGCGTGCCGGTGGAATACATCCGCGACGGCCAGACTCGCCGCACCACCGTCACCGTGGGCCGCCGCCCCAGCAACGAGGAGCTGCGCAACCAGCAGCAGTTCGGCCAGGATGGCAGCCAGGAAGACGACCCGCTGAAGCCGGGGGCCAGCAGCGGCCTCGCGGAACAGGCGCTGGGCGTGCAGGTGATTGCCATCACACCGCAGATCGCCCGCCAGCTTGGCGGCAATGCGGACATGACCGGCGTGGTTATCACCGCAGTCGACCCCAGCGCCGATGCCGCCACCAAGGGCCTGGCGCGCGGCGTGGTCATCTCCAGCGCCAATGGCCAGCCGGTCTCCACGCCGCAGGAACTGGAGGCCCAGATCCGCGCCGTTCAGCAAGCCGGGCGCGGGGCCATCGTCCTGCGCGTGCGCCAGCGCGGCCAGCCGGAAGTGTCGATGCCGGTGCGCCTGCGCCCCGCGAACTGACCGGCCCGGCATAGGCCAACAGAAAGGCCGCCGTTCCCAACCGGAGCGGCGGCCTTTCTGTTTGCGCGCCGACCTGCCGCTTCGTTCTAGGGCTTGGCCCCTGCCGGATCGCTGCCGCGCCTGACGCTGACGGTGCTGCCGTTGCGCCCCTGCGGCAGGGTGCCGCCGGTCGCCTCTTCGAGGAAATCGTCGTTCGCGGCGGGCGGCGGGTCTTCCAGCCGGGCGGGCGGATTGCCCTGGCCATAGTCGTAGCCGCCGGTTCCGTCATCGCCCGCACCGGGCTTGCCGGCCGCCGGATCGACCAGGTTGCCCTGTTCGTCGATGTAGTAGTAGCCGCCGCTGTCGCCGTAATAGTACTCGTCATCCGGCTCCAGTTGCCACTCGGGCAGCTTCAGCTCGGTGTCGAAATCCTCCGGCGGGCGCTCGCGCACGGCATAGCGCATGTAGGCGGCAAAGGCGCGAGCGGGCGCGGCCCCGCCCTGCAGGCCGGCCACGGCGCGGTTATCGTCCCGCCCCATCCACACGCCGGTGGTGATGCCGCTGGAAAAGCCGATGAACCAGCCGTCCTTGTTGCTGGTGGTGGTGCCGGTCTTGCCCGCCACCGGGCGGCCGATCTGCGCCGCGCGGCCGGTGCCGGTGTTGACCGCAGTCTGCAACAGGTCGGTGATTCCGGCCGCCACGTAATCCGGCACCAGCAGGTATGAGCGCGGCTCGGGCCGGCGATAAAGCTCGCGCCCGTTGGCCCCGGTCACGCGGATGATGCCATAGGGCTCGACCGAGCGCCCGCGCGCCGCCACGCTGGCGAAGGCGCGGGTCATGTCGAGCAGGTGGACCTCGGAACTGCCCAGCACCATGGCCGGCTGGGTGTTGATCTCGGTCGTCACGCCGAAGCGGCGGGCCATGCCGGCCACGTTGGAAAAGCCCACCTCGTTGCCCAGTTGCGCGGCCACGGTGTTGACCGAATAGGCAAAGGCCGTGCGCACGTCGATCTTGCCGGTGAAGCGGCCGTTGGAATTGCGCGGGCTCCACCCGTCGATCGTCACCGGCTCGTCGATCACGGTGGAGCCGGGGGTATAGCCTGCCTCCAGCGCGGCGAGGTAGACGAACAGCTTCCACGCCGAACCCGGCTGGCGCAGGGCCACGGTGGCGCGGTTGTAGCTCGACTGGACGTAATCGGTACCGCCGACCAGGGCCAGTATCGCCCCGTCGCGATCCATGCTGACCAGCGCACCTTGCGCCCCCCCGGGGGCATTGGCGCGGATCGCGCTGGCGGCGGCGGCCTGCATCCCGGGATCGAGCGTGGTCCACACCTCGATCGGCTCGAAGCTTTCGCCCTCCAGGATCACGTCAAGCTGGGGCAGCACCCAGTCGGTGAAATAGCGGGTGGCGTTCTGCCCGCTTTCGGGTTGCAGGCGCACGGCCTCGGCGTTCACCTGCTGCGCAGCGGCCGGATCGAGGTCGCCGTATTTCACCATCTGCTGCACCACCACGTTGGCGCGGCCCACGGCAGCGTCGATATCGGCGGTGGGGGAATAGCGGCTGGGCGCCTTCACCAGCCCCGCGATGATCGCCGCTTCCTCAAGGCTCAGCTCACGCGCGGAATGGCTGAAGAACTTGCGGCTGGCGGAATCGATGCCATAGGCCCCGCCGCCGAAATAGACCTTGTTGAGGTACAGCTCTAGGATCTGCTCCTTCGAGAAGTTCCATTCCAGCGCCATCGCCAGCACGATCTCGTTCAGCTTGCGATAGAGCGTGCGGTTAGAATTGAGGAACAGGTTGCGCGCCAATTGCTGGCTGATCGTGCTGGTGGCGGAGACCTGGCGGTCCTCGTTCAGCGCGTTCCACACCGCGCGCATCAGGCCCAGCGGATCGACGCCGGGGTGGCCATAGAAGCGGTGGTCCTCAACGCTGACCATCGCGTCCTTCATCACCTGGGGGATTTCCTCGGACGGCAGCCATTCGCCGTATGACGGACCCAGCGCCTGGATCTCGCTGCCGTCGCGCGCGCGCACGATGATCGACTGCGCGGTCTGCGTTTCCATCAGCGCGGCATAGCTGGGCATCTCGCGCGCGGCGAAGAACACCGCCGTGCCCAGCGCAATCGCGCCCAGCAGCACGCCGAAGGCGCCGGTCCAGATCAGGCGCTTCAGCCACAGCCGCCAGCCGCTCTGCCAGCGACCGCCACGGCGCGAGCCGCCGCCGCTTCCGCCTGACCGGCCCCCGCCAGATCCGTTGGAGCTGCTGCCCCGCCGCGCTGCTGCGGAGCGTTCGCCCCGTCTCGTTGCCATCAGGCTTCAGTTCCCCATGCTAACGGGAGCGCTCCCGCCATGTCGCCGGTTCCATGCATAGGACATATCTAACAGGGAATGAACGCCCTGCGGATGAAGGGGGCCTAGTTATCCTTCGTTTCGTCGCCAGCGGAGCCCTTCGGCACGAAATCGAGGCTGGCCGAATTGATGCAATAGCGCAGGCCATCGGGCCCAGGGCCATCGGGGAAAACATGGCCAAGGTGGCCAGCGCAGCGGGCGCAGGTCACTTCGGTGCGGATCATGCCGTGGCTGATATCGCGGTGCTCGTCCACCGCATCCCCAGCAGCGGGCGCGGTGAAGCTGGGCCAGCCGCTGCCGCTGTCATACTTGGTGTCGCTGGCAAACAGCGGCAGGCCGCAGCCCGCGCACTTGTACAGGCCCGCCTGCTTGTTCTTCTCGTACTTGCCGGTGAAGGCCCGCTCGGTGCCCTTCTGGCGCAGGATGGTGTACTGCTCGGGCGACAGCTTCTCGCGCCATTCGGCTTCGGAGAGGTTCATCTTTTCTGGCATGGGGACTCCTTCGAGGGTAGCGGGCCGACGCAATATCGGTTCGCGACCAGCGAACCGCAAGGCCGACTGGCCGCCCGCAGGTGCCCCGCATCGAAGCGAAGGGAACAGCACCGAGGACGAAGGCGCGGACGCGCCTTCGCAACAATCAGCTATTCACATCCGCATAGTGGCGTGGCGGCGGGATGCCGTCCATCTTCTCGGCCAGCAGCGGGCGGAAGCTGGGGCGGCTTTTCATCACGCGGTACCAGCCTTGCGCTTCCTCGTGCCCGGCCCAGTCGATCCCGCCCAGGTAGTCGGCCACGGAAATCTGCGCGGCGGCGGCAAAGTCCGCCAGGCTCAGTTGCGCGCCGGCCAGCCAGCGGCGGGTGCCCACCAGCCAGTCGATATATTCGAGGTGCTCGTGCGCCAGCTTCATCGCCTGGCGCAACTGGCCGGAATCGGGCGCCTGGCGCAGCACGATGCGCTTCTTCATCTTCTCGTGCAGCAGCGGATGGGTGACATCGGCAAAGAAGCCCTGGTCGAACAGGGCCACCAGCTTGCGGATCTCCGCCCGCTGCACGGCTGTACCCAGCACCAGCGGGGTGCGGTCCTCGGTCTCTTCCAGGAACTCGCAGATTGCCTGGCTGTCGACCAGCGTCAGCTTGCGCTCGGCATCGTGCAGCACGGGGGTGCGGCCGAAGTGGTTGAGCGCGTCAAACGCCTCGTCCGGGGCCCAGGGCAGAGCCGTCACCAGGTCGTGCGCCACGCCCTTCTCGGCCAGGGCGAGACGGACCTTGCGGGAAAACGGGCAGAGGGTGAACTGGTAGAGCTTCCACATGGCGAAGGGCCCTATTGCCCCAAGCCGGCCATGCGGTCCACCCGTGGACGCACAAGTTTTTGCGCGGTTTAGCCTTCCTGTGCGGGCGGCAGCAGCGTCATGCACACCGGCATGATCTGTTGCAGCGCACCGCCGGCCAGCAGGCCCTCCGCCTCGGCCCGCAACAGCGGCGCGAAAGCCGGCACGTCGATCCCCGTCTCGTCCGCCAGGCGCGCGGTGGCGACGGCGAAGAACTCGCTGCCGCGCTCGGCCAGCGGGGGATAGGCCAGGGCCCAGGCCTCGCCCGATCCCTGCCGGTTGGCGGTGAGCGCAAAAGCCGCCGAGCAGCGCAACAGCATGCGCTGTTCCAGCGACAGCTGCGGCTGGGCCGGTGCCTCGGCTGGCGGGGATTCCTGTGCTGCCAGCGGGGCGGCCAGCAACAGCGCGGCAAGGGAGAGGGCACGGATCATGCCCCATCCCCTGCCGCAGGGCTGCTTAACACCGCCTGTCCCGACAGGGCCTGTCACATCCGGGCCTAGCGCATCGGGACCTGTCAGCCGCGGAACGGCAGCACGCCCTTGTCCACGTTCCACACCGGGTTTTCCTTCACGCTTTCGCGCCCGGGCAGGAATTCGTTGCGGATGTTGCGGTAGAAGAACTTCCACTCCCCATCCACACGCTTCAACTGGTCCTCGTAAATGCCATAGGTACCCATCAGGATGGTCTTGCGGTCCTTGTCGTTCTTGGGCCCGCCATTATCCATCTCGAACCAGAAGCCGGTGTGCCAGGCATCATCGCCATCCACCCGGATCACCGAGTGGCACAGCACGTGGCGCAGCAGCGCCGGGTTGCCGTCCACGTCGCGCCACATCGAGCCGACCCGCTCCTTGAAGGCCTTGCTCTCCGCGCGGATGTTCTCGCGCCCGGTGATAACCCCGGTGGCATAGTCCAGCGTGCCGTCCTCGGTGAAGGTTTCGGCGTAGGTGTCGAAGTCGTTGTAGTCCATCGCCATCAGGTAGCGGGCCATCAGGTCCTCGATCTCGGCGCGGTCCTGGGCGTAGGTGGGGGGGTACTTCATCAGGCTCTCTCTCCCGTAGGGCTGGCGCGACACTTTGCGACAGCTGTTTGATGTGCATCATTCCTTAGGGGCGGCATGGAGCCGAGGGCAAGCTGGCAGCATTCAGTGAGAATGCGCGAGAGGAGAGAACGCCCATGGCCGTGGCCCCGATTGCAGCCGAACCTGCCGAAACGGATTCCGCGCCCCCGGCCATGCCCTGGCCATCGGAGCGCGCCGGGTTCTACGCCCTTGCCGTGGTCATCGTCGCCACCTTCCTCAACTTCTTCGACGCATCGGTGCTGGCCATGCTGGCCGAGCGGATCAAGGCCAGTTTCGGCCTGTCCGACAGCGCGCTGGGCTTCGTGATGGGGCCGGCGGGGATCATCGCCTTCGTCTTCGTGGGCATACCCCTCTCGCGCCTGGTCGATATTTATCCGCGCAAATATGTCCTGTCCGCCAGCGTGGCGGTGCTGGGCACGATCACCGCGCTGGGCGGGCTGGCGCAGTCCATCGGCCAACTGATCGGCACGCGGCTGTTCGTGGGCGCGGGCGGGGCGGCTAACGGGCCGGGGTCCTATTCGCTGATGGCGGACTATTTCCGCCCCTTCCGCCTGCCGCTGGTCTTCGCGCTGATGCAGCTTGCCTATATCGCCGCCAATGCCGCGGGCACCTGGGGCGGCGGGGCCATGCTGACCTTCACCGACAGCCTGCCGCCGCGGACCGGCCTGCTGGGGCTGACGATCTTCAACTGGCAGTGGATCCTGATCATTGTGGGCCTGCCAGGCCTGCTGGCGGCGCTGTTGTTCCTGACGGTGAAGGAGCCGCCGCGCCGGGTGCCCGCCAATGCCCCGCCGCCGGTTCCGCCCGATGCGACCCTGGGGCGAAGGCTGCTGGCCTTCACCGGGCTCGACGCGCTGAAGGGGATCAACGCGCGCGGTGCCGTCTACTGGCCGCTGTTCGGCGCGCTGGCCATGTCGGCGATCGAAAGCCAGGGCCTGCCCGCCTGGCGCGTGCCCTTCCTGGCCCGCACCCACGGCTGGAACGAGGCCGAGATCGGCGCCTTCATGGCTCCCATCCTGATGGCTGCCAGCCTGGCGGGCCTGCTGCTGGGCGGGCTGTTCGTCAGCGCGATGAACCGCCGCTACAAGGATGGCAACATCCGCGCCACGGCGGTCATCTTCACCTGCACCACCGTGTTCGCCATTGCCGCCCCGCTGATGCCCACGGGCGAGCTGGCGGTGGGCTGCATGGCGATGACCAGCCTGTTCGGCCTGGCCGGCGCGCCAGCGCAGAACAGCGCCATCCAGCGCATTGCCCCCCACGCGATGCGCGGGCAGGTGACCGCCTTGTACCTGTTCATGTACACCTTCTTCGGGGCCATGGGCAGCTTCGTGATCGGCACGGTGAGCGACGTGGTGGTGGGCGATCCGGCAAAGCTGTGGCAGGCGCTGCTGATCGTGGCGGGCGTGTTCATGCCGCTGGCCACCGTGTTCATGTGGCGCGCCGTGAAGCCCTATGGCCGCGAGGTGGAGCGGCTGGAGGCGCTGGGCATTTGACGCTGCCAAAAACCTTGCCGTTGACTTGATCCACCGACCCCATCAATCGTATGCAACACATACGAATTGGGAGAGACTCGTATCATGTCGGAAGAAAGCCCCGAGGGCCGCCCCGAAGATCGCATTGCCGCGCTCGAAGCCAAGCTGGCCGAGATGGACCACCGCCTGACCGTGCGCGAGGACGAGCTGGATGTGAAGAAGCTCCAGTACCTCTACGGCTACCTGATCGACAAATGCATGTACGACCAGGTGGTGGACCTGTTTGCCGACGATTGCGAGGTCCGCTTCTTCGGTGGCGTGTTCAAGGGCAAGGCGGGCGTGAAGCGCCTGTACATCGAACGCTTCCGCAAGCGTTTCACCCACAACAACAACGGGCCGGTGGACGGCTTCCTGCTGGACCATCCGCAGATCCAGACGATCATCGACATCGACTCTGACGGCAAGACCGCGCGCCTGCGTGGCCGCAGCACCATGCAGGCCGGCCGGCACAAGGACTACACCTATCCGGAGCTGGGGCTGAACACCCGCCAGTGGTGGGAAGGCGGCCTGTACGAAAACGTCTATACCAAGGGCGATGACGGCAAGTGGCGCATCAAGCTGCTGAACTACTTCCCCCACTGGCATGCCGATTTCGACAAGGGCTGGGCCTATACCGAAAGCGAGTACGTGCCCTTCATCACCACGCTCTATCCCGAGGATCCGGCGGGCCCGGACGAGCTGTATGACGATTTCTTCCTGTGGCCCACGCACAAGCTGCTGCCGTTCCACATGAAGCACCCGATCACCGGCGAGGAGATGGTGGCCGAGCGCTTTGCGGACGATGCCAGGCGCGATGCGGAGCGGGCGGCGCGGAAAGCCCGGGGCTGATCCCGGCCGAACAGCCTCGTCCTGGCGGAAACCGGGACCGTTCTCGTTGATACTCGGCCTTGCCGGCAATCGATCCCAGCTTTCGCCGGGATGACGGAGACTAAAGATGACCCAATACCCCACCCTGCACATGATCATCGGCGGCGAGAAGGTGTCCGGCGGCGGCCGCCGTACCTTCCCCGTGGTCAACCCGGCCACCGGCGAGACGCTGGGCGAGCTGCCGCTGGCCGAGCCGGCCGACCTCGACCGCGCGCTGGAGATCGCGGCGGAAGGCTTTGCCCTGTGGCGCAAGAGCACCCCGCAGGAACGCGCCCACGTGCTCAACGGTGCGGCGCGGCTGATGCTGGAGCGGGCCGATGACCTGGCCCGGATCGCCACGATGGAACAGGGCAAGCCGTTCCACGAAGCGCGCATCGAACTGATGATGAACGTGGGCCTGTTCCAGTTCTACGCCGGCGAATGCAGCCGCCTCTATGGCCGTGAACTGGTGCGCCCCGAAGGCCAGCGCAGCACCGTGCGCTGGGAGCCGGTGGGCCCCGTGGCCGCCTTCGCGCCGTGGAACTTCCCGCTGGGCAACCCGGGCCGCAAGCTGGGCGCGCCGGTGGCGGCAGGCTGCTCGGTGATCCTCAAGAGCGCCGAGGAAACCCCGGCCTCCGCGCTGGGCGTGCTGCAGTGCCTGCTGGATGCCGGGCTGCCGCCGCAGGTGGCCCAGGCCGTGTTCGGCGTGCCGGACGAGGTGAGCCGCCACCTGCTCGGCTCGCCCGTTATCCGCAAGCTGTCCTTCACCGGCTCCACCGTGGTCGGCAAGCACCTGGCCAGGCTGGCAACGGACAACATGATCCGCACCACCATGGAACTGGGTGGCCACGGTCCGGTGCTGGTGTTCGGCGATGCCGACGTGGACAAGGCGCTGGAGACCTGCGTGGCCGGCAAGTACCGCAATGCCGGGCAGGTCTGCGTTTCCCCCACCCGCTTCATCGTGGAGGAAAACGTGTTCGAGAAGTTCCGTGACGGCTTCATTGCCGGTGCGGGCAAGGTTGTGGTCGGCGACGGCCTCGATGCAGGCACCACGATGGGCCCGATGGCCAACCCGCGCCGCCCGGAAGCGATGGACCGCCTGATCGGCGATGCCGTAGCCAAGGGTGCCAGGCTGGGCGCGGGTGGCCAGAAGATCGGCAACCAGGGCTATTTCTATGCCCCATCGGTGATCAGCGAAGTGCCGCTGGATGCCGACATCATGCACGAGGAGCCGTTCGGCCCCGTCGCCATCATCAACCCGTTCAAGGACGAGGACGCGATGATCGCCGAGGCCAACCGCCTGCCCTATGGCCTGGCCGCCTATGCCTGGGCCGGGGATCCCCAGCGCCAGCGCCGCCTGGCCGCGCGGCTGGAAGCGGGCATGGTGGGCATCAACAGCCACATGATCGGCGGGGCGGATGCGCCCTTCGGCGGCGTCAAATGGTCCGGCCACGGCAGCGAAGACGGCCCCGAAGGGGTGCGTGCCTGCATGGTTCTGAAAGCGGTTCACGAAGGATAATCGAACAATGACCCATGACCTGAAAACCGGCGGTGATCGCGGCTATCTGCGCATTGCCACCGAGGAAGCCTTTGCCACGCACGAGCAGCTTGATGCGATCATGCGGCTGGTGAAGGAAGGCCGCTGCGACGAAGGGACGAAGAGCCTGTGGGGCTTCTATGGCACCAGCGCCAGCGAGCGCACCACCTTCATCCGCGAACGGCTGCTGGACCTGGGGCCGCTGCGCATCGGCGCGATGGACGATGCGGGCATCGACAAGGCGGTGCTGGCCCTGACCAGCCCCGGCACCCAGTCGATGCACGATGTCGAGGAAGCCCGCCGCATCGCCTACAACGCCAACAACATCCTGAAGGATGCCTGCGAGAAGTACCCTGACCGGTTCCACGGCATGATCGCCATTGCCCCGATGGACCCCGAATGGTCGGCGCAGGAGCTGAAGCGCGGCAAGGAGGAACTGGGCTTCCACGGCGTGCAGGTGAACAGCCATACCCACGGCCACTACCTGGACGAGGCGCAGTTCGACCCGATCCTGCGCGCCTGTGCGGACCTTGACCTGCCGCTGTACATCCACCCGCAGGGCCCGCCCGATGGCATGATCGGCACGATGGTGGAAGCAGGGCTGGACGGTGCTGTGTTCGGCTTCGGCGTGGAAACCGCGTTCCACGGCCTGCGCATGCTTACCACCGGCGTGTTCGACCGCTACCCCAACCTGCAGATGATGCTGGGCCACGGGTGCGAGGCGATCCCGTTCTGGATCTATCGCCACAACTACATGCACCAGGCCGGGGTGCGCAGCCAGCGCTATGCCCGCCTCAAGCCCTTGCAGCATGACCTGTTCCATTACCTGCGCAACAACGTGCTGGCGACCAACAGTGGCATGGCCTTCGAACCGGCGGTGAAGCTGCTGATCGAGGTGATGGGCGAGGACCGCGTGATGTACGCGATGGACTATCCCTACCAGTACCTGCCGGACGAAGTGCGCTGGATGGACAACATGGCCATCAGTGACGCGCAGAAAAAGAAGTTCTTCCAGACCAACGCGGAGCGCTGGTTCAAGCTGTGAGCGATGTCGCTGACCCCCAGTACGCGCATCAGGGTGAGTTGCGGGCACTGCTGCAGGGCTACTGGAAGCCCCACGTGGCGGTGGCCGCCGTTCGCCTGGGCGTGGTCGATGCCATGCCGGGTGACGGCAGCGCGGTTGCGGCGGGCGAGGTGGCCGGCGCCATCGGGGCCGATCCCGTGGCTCTGCACCGCTTCCTGCGCGCGCTGGCATCGATCGGCCTGACCATCGATCACGGCGGCGGCCAGTTTGCCTTGAGTGAAACCGGCCTGCGGCTGCGCGCCGACCATCCGCAATCGCTGAAAGGCATGGCGCTGCACGTGGGCACCCGGCTGTCGCCCGCGTTGGCCAACCTGCACACTGTGGTGCGCGAGGGGCACCCGCCGGAGGGCGTGAAGTGGGGGCCGGAAGGCTTCGCCGAGCTGGACCGCGATCCCGCCGCCGCGGCGATCTTCAACCAGTCGATGGCCGACAACTCGCGCCGCATCGCCGGGCAGGCGGCAGCGGCTTATGACTTTTCGCGCTTCGCCACGATCATGGACGTGGGCGGCGGCTATGGCGCGGTGCTGGCGCAAATCCTCAAGGCCGCGCCCAATGCCACCGGCACCGTGCTGGACCTGGAGCACGCCCGCGCCGGGGCCGAAAGGCTGTTCGCGGCGGAGGGCATCGCCGAGCGCGCCCGTTTCGTCACCGCCAGCTTCTTCGAGCCCTTCCCCGAGGTGGCCGACGCCTATGTGCTGAAATACATCCTGCACGACTGGAACGACGAGCACGCCCGCCGCATCGTCGTCCAGCTTGGCGATGCCGCGTGGCGATCCGGCGGCACAGTGCTGATCATCGAGAAGGTGATGCCCGAGCAAGTTACGGCCAACCCCGACCATGCCATCGCCATGCAGGGCGACATGACCATGATGCTGTGGAACGGAGCCGAACGGACGCAGGCCGGCTTTGCCGCGCTGCTGGCCCACGGCAGTTTGGCTTTGACAGCCATGGTGCCCCTGCCCGACAACCATTGGGTGCTGGAGGCACGACCCGCCTGACACAAAGCGGGCGTGCCGACCTGGGAGAGAGGATCGCAGCATGGCAGACGAGAGCAACCAGGCCGAAGGGCAGAAAATCAGCCGTTATGGCTGGTATGCGCTGACGCTGGTTTCCGCCGCGCAGTGCATGAGCCTGCTGGACCGGCAGATCCTGTCCATCCTGGCCAACGACATCCGCACCGACCTGAACATCGGCAATGCCGAGATCGGGCTGCTCTACGGCACGGTCTTCGCGCTGTTCTATGCCCTGTTCTCGCTGCCGCTGGGGCGGCTGGTGGATGGCTGGATCCGCACGCGATTGCTGGCGATCTGCCTTACCTTCTGGTCGTTCTTTGCCGGCCTTTCCGCCTTTGCCAGCGGTTTTGCCTTGCTGGCCATCAGCCGCCTTGGCGTGGGCATCGGTGAAGGGGCCACGCAGCCCGCCGCCAATTCGATCATCTTCGATGCCCTGCCCAAGAGCCGCCGGGGCCTGGGCATGGCGGGCCTGGCCGTGGGGCTGGCGCTGGGGCTGGGCCTGTCGATGGCGCTGGGCGGCATAGTGGCCCACGAATGGAACCTGGCCTTCCCCGATGGCAGCGGCCCGCTGGGCTTTTCGGGCTGGCAGGCGGCTTTCTTCATCGCCGCCCTGCCCGGCTTCCCGCTGGCCTACCTGATCTGGAAGCTGAGGGAGCCGGTGCGCGGCGGGATGGACGGGATCGTCACCCCGCCCGATCCCGCCCCGTTCCGCGCCAGTGCCGACCTGCTGGGCAGCGTGGTGCCCTGCACCAACTGGTACTACCTGTGGCGGCGCGATGCCGGGCGCGACCAGTGGCTGACCAACCTGGCCGGCCTGCTGGTGATCCTGGGTGTGGCCTATGGCCTGGTGCGCTGGGCGCAGGGGTTCAGCCCGCGCCCGCCGCTGGAGCTGTGGGGCCTGCAACTGGATGCCCACTGGATGCAGTGGGGCGTGATCGCCTTTGGCGCCTTCGTGGTGCTCAACCTGTTCCAGAGCTTCAAGCTGACCGACCGGCCGGCTTATCACGTGATCCTGTCACCCAGCCTGATCCTGCTGATGCTGGTGGGCGGGCTGCAGACCGCGATCAACTATGGCGTGATGGGCTTCACGCCCACCATGCTGATCACCAAGTTCGGCCTGTCCCCGGCGGAAACGGGGCTGCAGTTCGGCCTGCTGTCGGCCGCGCTGGGCGTGGCCGGGCCGCTGATTGCGGGGCCGCTGAGCGACTGGCTGACCAAGCGGATGGGCGGCAAGGGCATGGTGTGGCTGATGCTGGGCAGCCTGACGGTCAGCCCGTTCTGCGGCCTGTGGGCCTACAGTGCCGAGACGGTGATCGATTTCTACCTGCGCTTCAGCCTCTATTCCATCATCCTGACGCTGTGGCTGCCGCCGGCCTATGCGCTGATGCTGGGACTGGTGCTGCCGCGCATGCGGGGCATCACGTTCTCCACCTACATGATCATCCAGACCCTGCTGGGGCTGGGCATCGGCCCATACCTGGTGGGGATCGTGGCCGACAAGAACGGCGGCGACATTGCCGGGGCGATCATGTCGGTGAACGTGGTGGCCCCGTTCATCGTGCTACTGCTGCTGGTGGTGCTGGTGCGCTATCGCCGGGACGAAGCCACGATCATCGACCGCGCCCGCCTGGGCGGAGAGGACATCTGACGACCATGACGACAGTACGTGACGCCGCCTTCGCCGTGTTCGCCCACTTCGGGGTTGACCGGCTGTTCGGTAACCCCGGCAGCACCGAGCTGCCGATGCTGAAGGGGATGCCCTTTCCTTACGTGATGGGCCTGAACGAGGCGGTGGTGATGGGCATGGCCGATGGCTATGCCCGGGCCAGCGGCAAGCCCGCACTGGTCAACCTGCACTCCAGCGCGGGCACCGGGCACTCGCTGGGTAACCTGTTCACCGCGTTCAAGAACAACACCCCGATCGTGGTGACGGCGGGCCAGCAGGCGCGAAGCATCCTGCCATTCGACCCCTTCCTGGGGGCCGAGCGGCCAAGCGAGTTTCCCCGCCCCTTCGTGAAGTTCTCCATCGAACCCGCGCGCGCGGCGGACGTGCCGCTGGCGCTGGCCCGCGCTTTCGTGGTGGCGCTGACCCCGCCGATGGGGCCGGTGTTCGTCTCCATCCCGGTGGACGACTGGGAGCGCGAGTGCGAGATGCCCCCCCTGCCGCAAGTGACGCTGACCACGCTGGCCCACCCCGACGGGCTGGCGCAGGTTGCCGCCCTGCTGGACGGGGCCAGCAAGCCCGCGCTGGTAATCGGCACTGCCGTGGCCGATGCCGGGGGCTGGGACGCGGCCATTGCCCTGGCGGAGAAGGCGGGCCTTTCCGTCTATGCCGCGCCCTATGCCGCGCGCGAGACTTTCCCCGAGAACCATCCGCAGTTCTGCGGCTTCCTTAACGCCTGGCGCGACCAGATCCGCGATTCGCTGGACAGCCACGATGCCATCCTGGTGGTGGGCGCGCCGGTGTTCACCTATCACGTGGAAGGCAGCGGTCCGCACTGGCCCGCCCATGCGAAACTGATGGCCCTGTCGGACAATCCGCGCCACCTCAGCAACCTGCCGGGTGGCGGGGGCGTGCTGGGCGATCCGGCGCACGCGCTGGCGGTGCTGGCCGACATGGTGCAGCCGCGGCCGTTCACCGGCACAACCCACCAGTGGATCGACCCCGCGCCCGAGATGAAGGCCGCCTATGTGCTGAAGCGCATCGCCGCGCTGCGGCCCGATCGGGCGATCATCGTGGAGGAAAGCCCCACCGCACGCGGGCCGGAACACATGACCCTGCCGATCACCCGCCCGGGCGGCTTCTACACCTGCGCCAGCGGGGGCCTGGGCTATTCGCTGCCGGCCTCGGTGGGCGTGGCGATGGCACAAGGCGACAAGGTGATCGCCATCATCGGCGATGGCAGCGCGATGTATACCGTGCAGGGGCTGTTCAGCGCCTTCCAGGAAAAGGCCAACGTCAGCTTCTGCATCCTCAACAACGCCGCCTATGCCGCGCTGACCGGATTTAGCAGCGAGTTCGGGATGAACCACGTGCCCGGCTGCGACCTGACGGGCCTGGATTTCGTGCCGCTGGCGGAAGGGCAGGGCGTGCCCGCGCGGCGCGTTTCCAGCGTGGAGGAACTGGACGAAGCCCTGAACTGGAGCTTCGCCCAGACCGGGCCCAGCCTGCTGGATATCAGGATCAGCTAGACCGAACGCGCGTCAGCGCGCCACAAACACGCCGCAGGCTTCCCGGTCGCCGCTGTTGCCGGCGGGATCGGTGCGCTGGTCATCCTCGCCCGCGTGGACCACGAAGGCCGAGCCATCGGCATCGAACATGCCCGCCAGCGTGGCCGCAGGGTCCAGCGCATAGGTCAGCATGCCGGTGCCGTTCGCGCCCACGTCGATATTGGGCATGTCGCCCGCGTGCTGGCCGGCTGCGCCTTCAAGCCCGTGGGTGGCCCCGCCGGGGTTCCAGTGGCCACCAGCGGCGGCGAAAGTGGGCTGGCAAGCGCCGGTGGTGTGCACGTGGACGCCGTGCTTGCCGGGGGACAGGCCGCGCACGGTGACCACCAGTTCGATCCGCCCGTCGGGCCGCTGCATCGCCACGGCTGCGCCAACAGGGGTGCCATCGGCCTTGGCCAGCGTGGCGGTGGCGACGCTGCGTTCCCCATCGGCACCGGTGGTGGCGCAGGCGGCCAGCGCAAGACTGGAGGCAGCGGCGGTGAGGGCAAGGCGCAGGGTTGCGGGCATGGTCAATCCTTTCGTGATACTCAGCCAATTGCCGGGCGGGCGTCAGGTTCCCGCGGCAGACAATACCGCCAGTACCAGCGCCCGCGCACCCGGCACAATGGCCAGGTCTGCTGCTGGCGCAAACTGCGGCGCGTGGTTGGCGGGCACGGCCTCGCCGCGCGCCGCCAGATCGGCCAGCACGGCGGGATCGTAGGTGCCCACGTTCAGGAACAGCCCCGGCACTGTCTGCTCAGGCGCAACCAGGAAGGCGAAGTCCTCGCTCGGCGGAACGCCGGGCAGATAGGCGGGGACGTAGGTCACCTGATCCCCCAGCGCGGGGCCCAGCACCGCCATCGCCCGGGCCACGGCGGCGCTGTCGTTCACCAATGGGGCACCGGCGCTGAAGTGGTTCATCGTCGGCTCGGGCGCACCGGCGGCCGCCGCGCTGGCGCGGGCGACGCGCTGCATCCCGTCGTTCAGCAGGCGGCGCACATCGGGATCGAAGGCGCGCAGGGTCAGGCGCAGGGTAGCGCTGTCCGGGATGATGTTGGCCGCGGTGCCCGCCTGGAAACTGCCCACGGTGATTACGCCGAAGGCATTCTCCGGCCGCTCGCGCGCCACAATGCTCTGCACATCGGTCACGAATCGGGCGGCGATCACCACCGGGTCGATCGTCTGGCTGGGCATGGAGCCGTGCCCGCCGCGCCCGTGGAACACGATCTCCCACGCGTCGGAGGCGCTCGCCACCGTGCCGTCCTTCACCGTCACCGCCCCGGCGGGGGCGTTGCTGGAGTGGGAGGCGATGGCCAGGTCAGGCCTCGGGAAGCGGGTGTAGAGCCCGTCCTGAAGCATGGCGATCGCACCGCGCAGGCCTTCTTCCGCCGGCTGGCCGATGAACACCAGCGTGCCGTGCCAGGCGGCGCGGTTGCCCGCCAAGGCCGTGGCCGCGCCCAGCCACCAGGTCATGTGCAAATCGTGCCCGCAGGCATGCATCACGCCGGGTGTGGCACTGGCATAGGGGAGGCCGGTCTTCTCCTCCAGCGGCAGGGCATCCATGTCGGTGCGGACCAGGATCGTGGGGCCGGGGCCGTTCTCCAGCACGGCGACAACGCCGGTGCCGCCCACCCCTTCGGTAACGGTAAAGCCCAGGTCACGCATCCGCGCCGCCAGCACACCCGCGCTGCGTGTTTCCTGGAAGGCCACCTCGGGATGCTGGTGCAGGTCGCGGTAGATCGCCCCAAGGTCTTGCGCCGAGGCATTCAGCGCAGCATCGACCCAGCCCCGCATGGCGGACGGGTCTTGCGCCACGGCAGGAAGCGGCGCAGCCAGCAGCGCCAGCGCGGCGATGCGGGCAAACGCCTTCACGTAACGCGCCACACCCACAGCTTGATGCCGCTGGCATAGCGCGCGCCGGAGCAGACGAAGATCGACTTGTTCAGCCAGTCGTACTTGCCGATGGGGGCGATGAATTCGGGCACGGTGCGGAAATAGTATTCCGCCGGGTCCACTTCCTCGCCCCGGCGCAGGCGGTCCATCACTTCCGGCGGGCCGTGGCGCAGGCCCTTGTTGCGGATCTGGATCAGCACCCCGTCGTCGGTCTCGATGGCATAGATCGCATCGGCCACGGTCACCCCGTCGGGGCGGGTCAACTGCCAGTCAGCCGAATTGCCCATCAGCTTGCCGCTGATCAGCGGGCCTTTGACATAGCCGCCGCTCTGGATCGGGATGATCCGCCGCGTGCCGTCCACCACCGGCCCGATCTCGCGCGGGGGATCGAGGTCACCCCCCGCTTCGTAGACGAATTCCAGTTCTGGCTTGATCATCGGGCGGCTCCGGCTTTGGCAATGGCGGCAAAATAGGCCACTTCGCCCGGGGTCAGCCAGGCCGGCTCCACCGGCGGGTGATAGCTCAGCTTGACCACCACGGTGCGCGTGGCGGGATGGACATAGATATACTGGCCCGCCAGGCCAACCGCGCTGTAGGCCCCCGGCTCGCCATCCACCTGCCAGGTCTGCAGGCCATAGCCCGGGAAGCCATCTCCGCCGGTCTGGCCGGTGGGGACCATCGTGGTCATCTGCCGCACCCAGCCTTCGGGCAGCACGCGGGTATCCCCCACCATGCCATCGTCCAGCATGAGCTGCCCCAGCCGTGCCCAGTCGCGCAGGGTGGCGTTGAAGCCCATGCCGTTGAGCGCGCGGCCGGTTCCCACCGGACCATCGGCCATGAAGTGGCCGGCGTGTTCAGCGCCAAGCGGCTGCCAGATGCGGCTTTCCAGCAACGCTTCCAACTTCTTGCCCGTGGCTTCTTCCAGCACCCAGCCCAGCACGGCGGTATCCAGCGTGGCATAGTTGAACGTGCTGCCCGGCTCGGCCCGCTGGCCGATGCCTACCGCGAAGTCCGCAAAGCAGCGCTGGTTCTGCACGATGGCGCTCTCGTGGATCTGCGCCGCCAGGCTGGGGTTCTCGCCGAAGTCGTAGCGCTCCTCGATGTCGGCACCGCTGCGCATCTGCATCACCTGGCGGATGGTGGCCTGGCCATAGGCCCCGTCGGCCAGCGCCGGCACATATTTGGCAACGGAATCGTCCAGGCTGTCGATCTCGCCTTCGGCCAGGGCCTGGCCCAGCAGCATGGCGGTAACCGTCTTGGTCATCGAAAAGCCCAGGTGCGGCGTGTCGGCCGTCATCCGGTTGCGATAGTCCTCGAACACCACATGCCCGTCCTGCAGCACCAGCAGGGCATTGGTGAAGGTGCCGTCCGCCCAGGCGGCATAGTCCACTCTCTGCCCGTTGAGGGTTGCCTGCGGCATGGCCAGGTCCGGCCCGTCAGGCAGCGCACGCTCGACCTCCGGGGCATCGACCAGCCGATAGGGGAACAGCAGGTGCGTGTTGCGCAGGGTGAAGGCGTTGATCGCCGGGTTGAGCAGTTCACGCCGCATGGCGACCACGGCGGGCCCGGGGGCTGCGCCGCTGTCGATCTCGGCCTGGGTATATTCCGGCCCTGCCCCGCCCTGCGCCTCCGCCCCGTCCGCCGCCTGGCAGCCGGCCAGCAGCAGGGGGGCCAGGGTCAGGACGAGACGGTTCACGGGCGCGGGCTCCACGGCGACTGGGTGTAGTAGGGCGCCTGGTAGAAGGTGGCGACGACGGAGGAAATGCATCCGTCATTCACCTTGAAGGCTTCCAGCAGGCCCCAGCTCTGCGGCTCCTGGAAGATCGAGCGGGCCGGGCTGCCATCGGTAAGGGTGTAGGTATCCAGCACGCCCTTGTGATCGATGAAACCACGGGCCAGGGCCACCTGCCGCTCCTCGTCCACCAGGATGATGTCGCGCCGCACGCGGTTGTTGAACAGGTAGCGGCCGCTCTCGAACCCGCCCTTGATGTCGGAAAACAGCATCCCGTTCTCGCGCCGGATGGCTTCGGGCTTGAAGCAGGTGCCGCGGATTTCGCCGTTGTTGCGCTGCAGGGTGTCGAAATAGCCGTGGGCATGGGCGGCCAGCGCCCCGCGACCCACCCGATCGCGCTGCGGCACCACCTGGTCCATCAGCGGATCAAGCTGGTATTCGGTATGGGGCGCAATCGGCGTGGGCGGGCTGGACAGGTTGCGCGCGGTGGAGATGATATGCTCCACTTCGGTGATCCGGCGGCCTTCAACCTTCAGCCGCACGGCCAGGTGGCCTTCGATCAGCCGCTGGCGGATGGGGGTAAAGATCGCCACCTGCGCCGTTACCGGATCGGACAGGATCAGCGCCGGGCCCACGTCCTCGGTCACCGTGTCCCAGGTGCCATCGGGAAACGGCATCTCGATGTTGTTCTCGGTATAACGGACGTGATCGGCAAAGGGTGCCCGCGTGCGATCATGCGCCAGGTAGGCCGTGCGGTATTGCGCGGCGATCCCTTCCAGGCAGGCCTTGTCGCAATCCATCTCTTCCCCCGTCGCTGCCGCAGGAGCGCCCGCCAGCATGGCCAGCGCGGCCCCTGCCAGCGCCAGAACAGTTTTCCGCATGATCCTCTCCTCCCGTGCCGCCGGGCCATCCAGCCCGGTCGGTTGCTAGCCAAAAATCAGGTGACTTCGTAGTAGCGGATCGTGGTGCTCCGGCCATCGGCGGCCGTCTCGCCGGTGCCGATGAAGAACAGCCCCGCGGTCCATTCCAGGTTGCCGCGCACGTCGGTATCCACCCAGGCGGTGATCCGGTGATAACCGTCGGGCCGGGCATAGCCCATGTTGAAGAGGTAGAACCATTCACCCGCGGCCGTCTGCAACAGGGCGTGGGTGTTGATCTCGGCCACGCCATCGGGCCGCAGCAGCGAGAAATCGCCGCCGCCGTTGCCATAGACGGTGCCCTCGATCCGGCCGGCAATGGTCCCGCCGTTGATCTTGCGGAACAGCCGCGTGCCGCTGGGGCCAGCGATCCGCTCGGCCACGTCGTGCTGCAGCGTCAGGGTGAAGGCCGGCTCGAAGCCCACGTCGGCGATGAATTCGTCACCGTGGTCGATTGCCTGGGTCAGATTGCGGTCCACCATCACAGCACCTCGTAATAGGTAAAGACCGTGCGGTCCGGGTCCATGCGGCGCAGGCCGTGACCGATGAACACGGTCGAATTCATCCACGCGTGGGCGCTGTCGCTGGGCGCCTCGAAATAGGGCGAGGTGCGCATCCGCAGTGGCACCACGCTGTCCGCTGGGGCGGTGAAGTTCTGGTCGAAGGTGCCATCGGCATTGCGCGGACGCATGGTCCGCTCAACGCTCGCACGCGCGCCGATCCGCTTCATGTAGCCGCGATTGTTGATGTAGATCGGCGTGCCGTCATCGGCGCGGAACATGTAGTGGGCATCCAGCGGACCGCCGCCGCCGCCGAAGTCCGCCCCGCCATAAGGCACCACGATGCCCGACAGGCGCGGCCCCCAGATCTCGCCGCCGATGGCCGGCACGAAAGCGCGGGAGTAGGGCGAATCGACCATGATCCGCTCCTTGAAGAACACGCTGACCGAAAAGGCATAGCGGGTGCGCAGGCCGCCGAAGTCCTTCGGTTCGGGCAGGGTGGCAGGGTCGGGCACGTTCTGCGCTTCGGCCACGGCAGAGCGCGCGGCGAGCGCCGCCCCGCCGGTTGCGGCCATGACGCGCAAGGCGTCTCTCCGGTCGATCATGCGTTACCCTCCCGTTCGTTGAGATTGAGCTGTTCGGCATCCCACCAGTAGCCGTGGACCTGGGTGGCGGCGCGGAAGGGCAGGTAGACCCGGCCCATTTCCTCCAGCCGCTGCGCGTCCACGATCACCAGTTCGGTGCGCAGGTCCGCCAGGTTGCTGGCGGTGCCGATCAGGTAGCCGTCACCCTCCTCGGTGGAGCCGCGCCGGGGCACGAAGCTGACTTCCTGCAAGGAATGCACGTCACCGGCAAAGAAGGTGTCCATCCTGCCTTCCGCCAGGTCGAACCGGGCATAGGTGTTGACCGGCTTGCGCCCCACTTCTCCGGCCCGTGCCGTGTCGAACGGGCGGCTTTGGTCGGCCATGGTGGAATAGGCATAGCGGTGCGGCAGGGTGGTGAAGCGGTGGTCCACCTTGCCCAGGTCCACGATGGGGGCGGGGAACAGCGTCTCCTCGGTCCAGCCATCGTGGCTGGAGGACAGGTCGAAGGTGTACTTGCGCACGAAGCCTTGCGCCTTGCTGGGGTCCCACGGACTGCCGTCCACGTTGGGGAAGAAGGGGAAGAAGTTGCCGTTGTAGAACGGTGCCAGCAGCGTGACGGTGTTGCCATCGGTCTGCGCGTTGAACACGTGCATCATGCAGCGTTCGGGGCCGCGGAACCAGCGCAGGTCGCTGCCATCGCCATCGCGGCGCATGATGCCGATCATGCTGGGCAGGGTCTTGTCCCACATCCAGTGGATCTTGCCCGCGCGCAGCTGCTCCATGTCGGTGTAGTAGCAGGCGAAGGGGAAGATCACGTGCTCCTGCGTCACCGCGAAGTCGTGGATCAGACTGATGTAGGGCTGCTGCTTGATGCGGATTTCGTGGGCCACGGTGCCGTGCTTGTCCACGCGGTAGAAATAGATATCGTCGCTGGCCAGGCCCGTGGCTTCATAGCCGAAGGCGTACATATCGCCGGTCAGCGGGTCGAACTTGGGGTGGGCGGTGAAGGTCTGTCCTTTCCAGCCGCCATTGAAATCATGGAAGCCGATGGTCTCCAGCGTGACGGGATCGATCTCCAGCGGCAGCGCGTCCTCCTTCACGGAAAACAGCTTGCCCGCGTGCACCGTGGGCGCAGTGTTGGACACGGTGGCGTTCATCCCCTGCACCGATTCATCATGCGTGAACGGGTTGCGGTAGAGGCCGAACTGGTTACGCCCTGCCTCCAGGTTGGAATCGAAGCGCGGCGTATGGATGAAGCGGCCCTTGTACGACACGCGGCCGTTCCTGAAGCGGAAGGCCGAGATATAGCCATCCGAATGCAGCGGGGCATCGTTGGGGAACTTGGGCGGATAGAAGAATTCGCCCCCCACGCGCACGAACATGCCGTCCATGTCCGAAGGGATGGTGCCGGTGATCTCGCAATCGGCCACCTCGCCCTCGAACCGCTGCGGGGCGAAGAACCCGTCGGTCAGCGTGCCGGGAAAAATCTCTACCACTGTTGTCTCTCCCATAAGGCCGGCGGATTTGTGCGCCTGGCCCGTCATTTTGCCTGGCTAGAACACGATTCCAGCCCTGATCCGCGCCTCTTCCGAAAGGGTAGCCACCTGCCCTGCCCCCCGGTGCCCGCGCGGCGCGCGCCAGGCCGGCAGGCGGCCCGATGTGTCGCGCAGCAGCCCGTCACGGAAATAGGCCTGGACCGGTGCCGCAGGCGTGGCGGCCAGCGCCAGCCCCGGCACCGCTCCCGTACCCGCCACCGCACCCAGCCCCAGCAGGCCCAGGGCCTGGCGGCGCGAGCAGGCAGTCAGGCGAGGGTCAGCGGATGATCGGGTAATCGTTTTCATAATGAAGTTTCTGCCGCTCCCCCGGCCGAATTACAATAGCCATTACAATTTGCGACAAGCGTGTGGCGGGTGCCGGATCAGGCGTGCTCCGCCACCTTGTCCAGCCCGATGTCCTCGGCCCGGGCAAAGTTGCCGTGCAGGCCGAAGCGCAGGCGGACGGGCACGTTGATGGTGGCCACCGGCCCCTTCTCGATATCGAGCGCGTCGAACACCAGCAGGTCGGTGCGGCGGTCTTCCAGCCGGTTGCACAGCATCAGGATCCAGCCATCGCCTTCGGGCGCATTCCGGTCGCGCGGCACGAAGCAGGGTTCCTGCAAGCTGGATACCGGCCCGCACCACCAGTGCTGCTCGGCCCCGCTCTCCAGGTCCTTCAGGAACAGGCAGTTCATCAGGAAGCCGCCGGCGCTGCCGCCCTTCAGTTCGTTGGGGCGGCGCATGTCCATTTCCAGCCCCCAGGTATAGCGGGCCTTCACGCCGGTGAAGCGATCGTCGATGCGCGGGAATTCGCTGGCCGTCTGCGTCAAGGGCACGATCTCGTCGAACTCCTCGCCATTGCTGGCCATGTCCACGGTCCAGCGGGTCAGCTTGCTCATGGCCGCCGGGCCATCGAACGGGGCGCCGTGGATGTCCGGGAAGAAGGGGAACATGTTGTTGCGCGCTTCGGGGATCACGAAGTGCACCTTGGTGCCTTCCTGCCAGGCGTTGACCACGTGGCTGGCAAAGCAGTTGTCGCGCTTGAACCAGCGGATATCCTCCTGCTTCAGGTCCGCCCGGCGCGGGATGATGCCCAGGTACACCGGCTTGGTGGTATCGAAGGCAAAGTGCTCGCGCTTCTGCTCCAGGTATTCCCAGCTCGAAAGGCTGGGGACGATGTGCAGCACCAGGTAATCGGGCGTGATCGCGAAGTCGTGCATCATGCAGTAATAGGGGACCTTGAACCAGGTCTCCTGCACCAGCTTGCCTTCGGGGTTCACCTCCATCAGCGCCACGTCATCGGTGCACAGGCCGCTGGCGGCATAGCCGATGGCCACCATGTTGCCGGTGGCCGGGTCGATCTTGGGGTGGGCGGTGAAGGTTTCGCTGCGCATGGCCCCTTCCCAGGTCTCGAACGCCTCGGTCTCCATCGTCACCGGGTCCATGATCAGGGCCGGGCTGTCCTCCTTCATCGCCCACAGCTTGCCGGCATAGATCCAGGCATTGGTATTGGCCGTGCTGCGGATCATGCCCTTGGTGCTGGGATCGTCGGTCAGGGGATTGCGATAGCGGCCGAACAGCCCGCGCCCCGCTTCCCGCTCCGCCTTCCACTTGTCGGTCTTGGCCCAGCGCTGGCGGAAATCGCACTGCCCGTCATGGAAATGGAACCGGGTAATCATGCCATCGCCGTTGAAGGCAATGTCGTCCCCCAGCATCGGCGGGAACTGCGGATCGGGCTGCACGCGGAAGAAGGCCCCGTTCAGCTCGCGCGGAATCTCGCCCTGGTGCGCCAGGTCGGTAATGTCCGCCTCGATCCGGCTGGGGGTGTTGAAGCCGGTAAAAGCCGGCGAATCGGGAAAATGCACCATCGGGGTCTCGTCCTCTCCAAACGCGAGCCATTGCTTGCGTTGAATTGTATGCTTTACTAACAAATGTGCAACCGAGAGAGAGGACGGGATCGACACTTTGGCCACGCGTGCCCTGCCTGCGGATCGAGCGGCTGCGGAAGCGGCGGCCGATGGCGTGGGCGCGCTGGACGGGATCGTGGGCTTCCACATCCGGCTGGCCCACGGTGCGGTCTATCGCCATTTCACCGAAACCTTCGTGGACCTGGGGCTGACGCAGAAGCAGGTCAGCCTGCTGTGGGTGGTGGGGGACGAGCCCGGCGTGGCGCAGATCGAACTGGGCCAGCGCCTGCGGATGGACCGGGCCACCACGATGACCATCGTCAACCGGCTGGAACAGCGCGGCTATGTCCAGCGCCGCCGGTCGAACAGCGACGGGCGCAAGCAGGCGCTCTACCTCACCGCCGAAGGACAAGCCGCTCTGGCGGAAGCGAAATCGTGCATCGCCAGCCATGAAGCCTGGCTGCAGGCGCGGTTCACTTCGGACGAAGTCAAAAAACTGGTGGAATTGCTCACGCGAATCCACGAATGAAGCGCTCATCAAGGGAAGAGGAAACCAACCGATGGCCGGACCGGGCAGGGATGCAAGCAGCCCCATCACAGTGATCAACGATACGCCGATGGGCACGCGCCAGTGGGCGGTGGTCGTCCTGATGGTGCTGCTGAATGCGCTGGACGGGTTCGACGTGCTGGCCAGCGCCTTCGCGGCGCCCGGCATTTCCGCCGAATGGGGCATCGAGCGCGCGGCGCTGGGCGTGGTCCTTTCGGCCGAACTGGTCGGCATGGGCTTCGGCAGCGTGATCCTGGGCGGCGTGGCCGACAAGTTCGGGCGCAAGAACACCATGCTGGTGTGCCTGGTGCTGATGGCCGCGGGCATGTGGGCCGCGGGGCACGCCAACTCGGTCACCCCGATGGTCGCCTACCGCTTCCTCACCGGCATCGGCATCGGCGGCATGCTGGCCGCCACCAACGCGGTGACGGCGGAAAGCAGCAGCACGGCCAGCCGCCGCGCGGCAATCGCGGTCTATGTGGCCGGCTATCCGCTGGGCGCGATCATCGGCGGCATCGCCGCTTCGGAATGGCTGCTGGTGGAATACGGCTGGCGCGGGGTGTTCGATTTCGGCGCCATCGTGACCGCCGCGCTGATCCCGATCCTGTGGCTGGTGGTGCCGGAAACCGCCGCCTACCACGCCAGCAAGGGCAACCTGGATGGCGTCAACAAGACGCTGCGCGCCTTCGGCAAGCCGCCGGTGGATACCCTGCCGGTGCTGGACACCAGCGACAGCAAGCCCAAGGTGACCGACATCCTGTCGAACCCCAAGCTGCGCCCGGTCACCCTGCTGCTGGCCTTCGGCTATGCGTTCCACACCATTACCTTCTACTACATCCTGAAGTTCGCGGTGCAGATCGTGTCGGACTATCCTCCCGGCTATCCGCCGCAGGATGCCGCCACCGTGCTCACCTATGCCAACGTCGGCGGGTTCCTGGGCAGCGCGCTGTTCGGCTTCATCATGGCCCGCCTGGGCATCCGCTGGCCGACCGCTTTCATGCTGCTGATCGGTGCCATCGGCGTGGCCTGGTTCGGCATGGGCCGCGATACGCTGGGCGCATGGCAGGTGGCCACGATGGTCACGGGCTTCTTCACCAACGCGGCGATCAGCGGCTACTATGCCGCCTTCGCCCGCGGCTTCCCGGCCTATGCCCGCGGCACCGGCACCGGCTTCGTGCTGGGCATCGGCCGCCTGGGCGCAGCGGGCAGCCCGCTGCTGGCCGGCGCGCTGTTCACCGCGCTGGGTAACGACGAACTGCTGACCGTGTCGATCATCATGGCGATGGGCTCGGTCGTCTCGCTGGTGCTGTTCCTGATGCTGCCCGAGCGCGACGGCGACGAGGTCGTCGGCCTGGCCCCCGGCAAGAGCGCCTGATCCGTTTCACCACTCAACCGAAAGACCGATACCGATGAAGACCCGTGCAGCCGTAGCCTTCGAGGCCAGGAAGCCGCTGGAGATCGTGGAACTTGACCTGGAAGGCCCCAAGGCCGGCGAAGTGCTGGTGGAAATCATGGCCACCGGCGTGTGCCACACCGACGCCTACACGCTGGACGGGTTTGACAGCGAGGGGATCTTCCCCAGCGTGCTGGGTCACGAAGGGGCCGGGATCGTGCGCGAGGTCGGCGCGGGCGTGACCTCGGTGAAGCCGGGCGACCATGTGATCCCGCTCTACACGCCCGAATGCCGCCAGTGTAAGAGCTGCCTGTCCGGCAAGACCAACCTGTGCACCGCGATCCGCGCCACGCAGGGCAAGGGGCTGATGCCGGACGGCACCACGCGCTTCTCCTACAAGGGCCAGCCGATCTTCCACTACATGGGCTGCTCCACGTTCAGCAACTTCACCGTGCTGCCGGAAATCGCCGTGGCCAAGATCCGCGAGGACGCGCCGTTCCAGTCCGCCTGCTACATCGGCTGCGGCGTGACCACGGGCGTGGGCGCGGTGGTCAACACCGCCAAGGTGCAGGTGGGTGACAACGTGGTGGTCTTCGGCCTGGGCGGGATCGGCCTCAACGTGATCCAGGGCGCGCGGCTGGCCGGCGCCAACAAGATCATCGGCGTGGACATCAACCCCGACCGCGAGGAATGGGGCAAGCGCTTCGGCATGACCGAATTCCTCAACAGCCGGGGCATGAGCCGCGAGGACGTGGTGGCCAAGGTGGTCGAGATGACCGATGGCGGGGCAGACTATACCTTCGATGCCACCGGCAACACCGACGTGATGCGCACCGCGCTGGAAGCCTGCCACCGCGGCTGGGGCACCAGCATCATCATCGGCGTGGCCGAAGCGGGCAAGGAAATCGCCACCCGCCCGTTCCAGCTGGTAACGGGCCGCAACTGGCGCGGCACGGCCTTCGGCGGGGCCAAGGGCCGCACCGATGTGCCCAAGATCGTCGACATGTACATGACGGGCAAGATCGAGATCGACCCGATGATCACCCACGTGATGGGGCTGGAGGAGATCAACACCGCCTTCGACCTGATGCACCAGGGCAAGTCGATCCGGTCGGTCGTGGTCTTCTGATCCCCTGACAATCCGTTCCGGCACCGCCCCGCGTGGCCCGGTTCCTACACACCGAAAGAGGAGAGCTTTCCCATGTTCAACCACATGTTCGTCGGCACCAACGACATCGATGCCAGCCGCAAGTTCTATGACGCCACCATGGGCGCGCTGGGCTATGCCGGCCACCCGCTGCCGCACGGCACCGTCTATCCCAGCGAAAACGGCAGCTTCATCGTGGCCAAGCCCGCCAATGGCGAAGCGGCCACCTGCATGAACGGCATCACCATCGGCTTCAAGGCCGCCAGCTATGACCAGGTCGATGCCTGGCACGCCGCTGGCCTGGCCAACGGCGGCGAGGACCTGGGCGCACCCGGCTTCCGCGCGCAGAGCCCGGGCAACATGTACGGCGCCTACCTGCGAGATCCGGACGGCCACAAGATCTGCGTGTTCACCGCCAACGTGGGTGACCGGTAAGCATCGTGAGCCTGTTCACCCATGTGCGGGTCGGCAGCACCGACCCGGCGGCATCGATCGCGTTCTATGACGCGACCTTTGCCGCGCTTGGGGTGAGCGGGCAGCACAAGGAGGGCATTCACGCCATGTACGGCGCGCCGGGTGGCGGGCTGTTTATGGTGGGGCCGCCCGCCGATGGCGAGCCCGCCTGCCACGCCAACGGCGGCACGGTGGGCTTCACGGCAGCCAGCCCGGAACAGGTTGACGCCTGGCACGCGGCGGGGCTGGCCAAGGGCGGCACCTGCGAAGGTGCGCCCGGCCCGCGCCCCTATGGCGACATGCCGATGTACGGTGCCTACCTGCGCGATCCGGTGGGCAACAAGCTGTGCGCGTTCTGGATCGGATCGGGAGAGTAAGATGTACAGCCACAACATGGTCGGCACCAATGACCTGGCGGCCTCCAAGCGGTTCTACGATGCCGTGTTCGGCGCGATCGGCGGGCCGGAAGGCCTGCTGGACGAGGACAAGGGCCGGATAACCTATATCTTCCGCGACAACTTCTTCATCGTGACGAAGCCGATCAACGGTGAACCGGCCTGCGTGGCCAACGGCAACACCATCGGCTTTGCGGTCGACACGCCCGAACAGATCCACGCCTGGCACGATGCCGGGGTGGCTGCGGGCGGCACCACCTGTGAAGACCCGCCGGGGCCGCGCCCGTTTGGCGAGGCGACGCTGTATCTCGCCTACCTGCGCGATCCCACCGGCCACAAGCTGTGCGCGCTCAAGTGGATGTGAGGGGCTGATCCGCCATGTTCAGCCACATGACCCTTGGGGCCAACGACATTGCCCGCAGCCAGGCCTTCTATGACGCGCTATTCGCTGCCTGGGGCGGCACGCCGGGCGAGCTGGATGACAAGGGGCGGCTGTTCTACCGCCATCGCGGTTCCATGCTGCTGGTCACCCGCCCGCTGGACGGGCAGGCAGCCACCCACGGCAACGGCTCCACCGTGGGCTTCATGCTCGACAGCCCGGAGCAAATCGACGCCTGGCACGCCGCAGGCCTGGCCCATGGCGGGACCACCTGCGAAGACCCGCCCGGCTGGCGGCCGCGCGCCTATGGCCGGGTGTACCTGGCCTACCTGCGCGATCCCGATGGCAACAAGCTGTGCGCCATGAAGCGCGAAGAGAGTGCGCAATGACCATCGAAACCGTCAGCGAAACCCGCAGCCATGGTGGCACGCAGGGTGTCTATACGCACCAGTCCAGCGCCACCGGCACGCTGATGACCTTCAGCGTCTTCGTGCCTGACCATGTACCGGGCGAGAAGCTACCGGTTCTGCTGTATCTCTCGGGCCTGACCTGCACCCACGCCAACGTGACCGAGAAGGGCGAATTCCGCAGCCCCTGCGCCGCGCACAAGGTGATCTTCGTGGCCCCCGACACAAGCCCGCGCGGCGATGACGTGCCGGATGACGAAGGCTATGATTTCGGCAAGGGGGCCGGCTTCTACGTCAACGCCACGCAGGCACCGTGGTCTGCCAACTTCCACATGCGGTCCTATATCGAGGACGAAATGCCGCAGGTGCTGGCGGACAATTTCGCCATGGCCGACATGGACCTGCTGGGCATCACCGGCCACTCGATGGGCGGGCACGGCGCGCTGACCATCGCGCTCAGGAACCCGGCGCGCTACCGCTCGGTCAGCGCGTTCTCGCCAATCGTCAGCCCGCTCAATTGCCCTTGGGGTGAGAAGGCGTTGGCGGGCTACCTTGGACCCGACCGTGCCGCCTGGCGCGAATACGATGCCTGCGCCCTGATCGACGACGGCGCGCGCCTGCCCGATCTGCTGGTGGACCAGGGGCTGGCCGACAACTTCCTGGAAGGGCAGCTGAAAACCCACCTGCTGGCCGAAGCCGTGGACCGCGCCGGGATGGAAGCGACCATCCGCATGCAGCCGGGCTATGACCATTCGTACTACTTCATCTCCACCTTCATGGCCGATCACGTGGCCTGGCACGCCGAAAGGCTTTCCGCCTAAGGCCGGAGTTTGATAGAGGATTCCTTTCAAGGAGGGGTCCGATGCAGCTTCAGCACCTGCGCTATTTCGTGGCCTTGGCCAAGACACGCCATTTCGCCGCCGCCGCCAGCCAGTGCGGGGTGAGCCAGCCCACGCTGTCCGCCGGCCTTGCCGCGCTGGAGCACGAACTGGGCAAGCGTCTGGTGGAACGCGACCGGCGCTTTATCGGCCTGACGGGAGAGGGCGAGGCGATCCTGCCCTGGGCCGAACAGGCGCTGGGCGCGGTGCGCGGCCTCACCCAGGCGGCCGGTTCCTCCACCCAGGCGCTCACCGGCGAATTCCGCCTCTACACCATCCCCGCCGCGCAGCCTCTGGTGGGGCCGTTTGGCGAGGCGCTGCTGGCCGCCTATCCCGGCCTGACGCTGGCGGTCACCAGCGGCACCTCGCGCGAGATCGAGCAGGGGCTGGCGGTGAACGAGTTCGATGCCGGCCTCACCTACCTGGACCATGAACCCGCCGCCAACATGCTCACCGCGCCGCTCCATGCCGAACAGTTCGTGGCCATCGCCCGCAGCGGCACCCTGCTGGACAAGCACAAGGCGGTGACCTGGCAGGAACTGGCCGCCCTGCCGCTGTGCCTGCTGCACCAGGGGATGCAGAACCGCCGCATCCTTGACCGGCTGTTTGCCCAGCACGACCTGGCGGTGACCCCGCGGGTGATTGCCGACAACTATGTCTCGATGTTTGCTCTCGTCCGCTCGGGCAAGTTCGTCTCGATCGTGCCCGATGCCTATGCCGGGATGCTGGCGGGGCTGGGCTGGTGCCACTTCGTCCCGATCAAGCCCGCCGCTGCCACCCGCCGCCTGGGGCTGATGGTGCTGAACCGCGATCCGCTGGGGCAGATGGCGCGCGCCGGCCTGGCCGTGGCGCAGCAGCTTGAGGCGGCAAGTCTGATAGAAGAGTTCTATCACACCCCATAACAATCGATTTGACCGCTTGTGCGCGCGGGCGCATCCCGATGGCATGTCGAACTCTGTTCTCGCCGCGATCATCGCCGAACACGCCGGGCGCGAAGGCCCGCTGCTGCCGATCCTGCACGATGTGCAAGCCGAATTCGGCTGCGTCAGCCCGGAGGCGGAGGCGCAGATCGCCGCCGCGCTCAACCTCAGTCGCGCCGAAGTGCACGGCGTGGTCAGCTTCTATCATGATTACACCCCCACGGCGGAAGGCCGCCCCGTGGTGCAGGTGTGCCGCGCGGAAGCCTGCAAGGCGCGCGGGGTGGAAAGCCTGATGCCGTCGGCCATGGCCGCTGCGGGTGACCGGGTGAAGCTGCACACCGTCTATTGCCTGGGCCTGTGCGCCACCGGCCCCAACGCCCGGGTGGGTGACCGGCTGCATTCGCGGCTGGATGCCCCGGCCCTCGCCAAGATCATCGAGAACGCATGATGCTGATCAAGATTTCCGACGACGCCCTGGCCCGCGCGCTTGGTGCCGACGAACTGGCCGAGGCTTTCGCCGCGAAGGGCCACGAGGTTCACCGCACCTCCTCATGGGGCATGCAGTGGCTGGAACCGCTGGTGGAGATCGACGGGAAGGGCTTTGGTCCCGCCACGCTTGGTGACGTCGATGCCATTCTGAACGGCTCGTCCGACAAGGCCATCGGCGTGATCGAGCAGCACCCCTTCATCGCCGGGCAGACCCGCTTCACTTTCGCCCGCGCGGGCAAGACGCGGCCCACCAGCCTGGCAGACTATCACGCCACCGGCGGCTGGCAGGGCCTGATGCGCGCCCGCCAGATCGGGCCGGAACAGATCATCGCCGAGGTACTGGAAAGCGGCCTGCGCGGCCGTGGCGGCGCGGGTTTCCCCACCGGCATCAAGTGGAAGACCGTGGCCGGCGCCGTGGCCGACCAGAAGTACATCGTCTGCAACGCCGACGAAGGCGACAGCGCCACCTTTGCCGATCGCATGGTGATGGAGGGCGACCCCTTCCAGCTGATCGAGGGCATGGCCATCGCAGGCGAGGCGGTGGGGGCCACGCGCGGCTATATCTATGTGCGCAGCGAATATCCCGATGCGATCCGCAAGCTGAACGAAGCGCTGGTCCAGTGCGCCGACATCATCGCCCCCTTCGTGTGCGAAGTGCGCATGGGTGCGGGCGCCTATGTCTGCGGCGAGGAAACGTCCTTGCTCAACAGTCTGGAAGGCAAGCGCGGCGAAGTGCGCGCCAAGCCGCCGCTGCCCGCGCTGGAAGGCCTGTTCGGCAAGCCCACCGTGGTCAACAACGTGCTGAGCCTCGCCGCCGTGCCGCACATCCTGGCGGAAGGTGGCTCGGCCGCCTACGCCCAGCAGGGCATGGGCCGCAGCAAGGGCACCATGCCGATCCAGCTGGCCGGCAACATCAAGCACGGCGGGCTTTACGAGGTCGCTTTCGGCGTGACGCTGGGCGAGCTGGTCAACGTGATCGGCGGCGGCACCGCATCGGGCCGCCCGGTCAAGGCGGTGCAGGTGGGCGGCCCGCTGGGGGCCTATCTCCACCCCGACCAGTTCGACATCGTGTTCGACTATGAAGCCTATACCGCTGCCGATGCGCTGATCGGCCACGGCGGCATCACCGTGTTCGACGACACGGCCGACATGGGCAGCATGGCCCGCTTCGCGATGGAATTCTGCGCGGCGGAAAGCTGCGGCAAGTGCACCCCCTGCCGCATCGGCAGCACGCGGGGCGTGGAGCTGATCGACCGCATCCGCGCTGGTGGCCGCAAGCGTGACGTGATCGAACTGGCCCCGCAGATGCAGAACACGGTCAAGGACCAGGGCCGCTCCGTGGCCGAGGAAGTGGCCCTGCTGACCGACCTGTGCGAGACGATGAAGTTCGGTTCGCTCTGCGCCCTTGGCGGCTTCACCCCCTATCCGGTGATGAGCGCGCTGAAGCACTGGCCGGAAGACTTCGCGCCCGAAGCGCGCGCCGTGCTGGAGGCCGCCGAGTAAGATGATCCTGGGCGCGGTCCTGGCAGGCGGCATGTCCACCCGGTTCGGCAGCGACAAGGCGCTGGCCGTGCTGGATGGCCGCACTCTGCTGGAACGCGCCGTCGCCTCTCTGAAGGCGCTGTGCGACACGGTGGTGATCGTGGGCCGGTCGGACAGCGACCTGGCTCCCGCGATCGCCGACTGGCCGCGCCCCGGCATGGGCCCGCTGGCGGGCGTGGCCGCCGCGCTGCGCCACGGCCAGGGCAACGGCTATGCCAGCGTGCTCACCTGCGGGGTGGATTGCGGTGGCGTGTCTGCGGGCCTGCTGGCCGAGCTGTCGCCCGCCAGCGCCCACGTGGAAACCCAGCCCGTCATCGGGCATTGGAAGAGTGATGCCGCCGAGGCGGCAATGGCGATCCTGACAAGCGAAGGACGCCATTCGATGCAAGGTTTCGCGCGGGCCATCGGATCACGGCCCGTCGCCACCACCCTGGCCCCTGCCAACATCAATAGTCCGGCCGATCTTGCCGCACTGGAGCACATGTAATGGGATACGAACCGCAAAAGGATTTCGGCACGCCTGCCAGCCGGTCGAGCGACATGGTCACGCTCACCATCGACGGGCGCGACGTTACCGTGCCCGCCGGCACCAGCGTGATGCGCGCGGCGGCGGAGGCCGGTGGCGAGATCCCCAAGCTGTGCGCCACCGATAACGTCAAGGCGTTCGGCTCGTGCCGCCTGTGCCTGGTGGAAGTGGAAGGGATGCGCGGCACCCCCGCCAGTTGCACCACCCCGGTGATGCCGGGCATGAAGGTGAAGACCCAGACCCCCAAGCTGGACAAGCTGCGGCGCGGGGTGATGGAACTGTACATCTCCGACCACCCGCTCGATTGCCTCACCTGCAGCGCCAACAACGATTGCGAGCTGCAGGACCAGGCCGCCAACGTGGGCCTGCGCGACGTACGCTATGGCTATGAAGGGGCCAACCACCTGGGCAAGGCGAAGGACGAGAGCAATCCGTATTTCGCCTTCGACAGCTCGAAGTGTATCGTGTGCAGCCGCTGCGTGCGCGCGTGCGACGAGGTTCAGGGCACTTTCGCCCTCACCGTGGACGGTCGCGGCTTTGCCAGCGTGATTTCCGCCGGCCAGAAGGAAGACAACTTCCTCGGCTCCGAATGCGTATCGTGCGGCGCCTGCGTGCAGGCCTGCCCCACCGCCGCGCTGAACGAAAAGTCGGTGATCGAGATCGGCAAGCCCGAACGCTCCGTCCTCACCACCTGCGCCTATTGCGGCGTGGGCTGCACCTTCCGCGCCGAAATGCGCGGCGAGCAGCTTGTCCGCATGATCCCCAACAAGGACGGCAAGGCCAACCACGGCCACTCCTGCGTCAAGGGCCGCTTCGCCTGGGGCTATGCCAACCACGCCGACCGCATCCTGAAGCCGATGATCCGCGAAAAGATCGACCAGCCGTGGCGCGAAGTGAGCTGGGACGAGGCGATCGGCTTTGCCGCAGCCAAGATCCAGGCGATCAAGGCCGAAAGCGGCCCCCGCGCGCTGGGCGGCATCACCTCCAGCCGCTGCACCAATGAGGAAACCTTCCTGGTGCAGAAGCTGATTCGCGCCGGCTTCGGGGCCAACAACGTCGATACCTGCGCCCGCGTGTGCCACAGCCCCACCGGCTTCGGCCTCAGCAACGCCTTCGGCACCAGCGCCGGCACGCAGGACTTCGACAGCGTTGAGGACGTTGACGTGTTCATCGTGATCGGGGCCAACCCCACCGATGCCCACCCGGTGTTCGGCAGCCGCATGAAGCAGCGCCTGCGCCAGGGCGCGAAGATGATCGTGATCGACCCGCGCAAGATCGACCTGGTGAAGAGCGCGCACATCCAGGCCGACCACCACCTGCCGCTGCAGCCGGGCACCAACGTGGCCGTGCTCACCAGCCTGGCCCACGTGATCGTGACCGAAGGGCTGGCCGACGAAGCCTTCATCCGCGAACGCTGCGACTGGGACGAATACCAGGACTGGGCCCGCTTCGTGTCCGATGCCAAGCACAGCCCGGAATTCCTGGAGCCCGTCACCAAGGTGCCCGCACAGACCGTGCGCGAGGCCGCACGCCTCTATGCCACCGGCGGCAACGGCGCGATCTATTACGGCCTGGGCGTGACCGAGCACTCGCAAGGCTCCAGCACGGTGATGGCGATTGCCAACCTCGCTATGTGCACCGGCAACATCGGCCGGCGCGGCGTGGGCGTGAACCCGCTGCGCGGCCAGAACAACGTGCAGGGCGCCTGCGACATGGGCAGCTTCCCGCACGAACTGTCGGGCTATCGCCACATCTCCAACGCCGATGCCCGCGCGCTGTTCGAGGCCGACTGGGGCGTGACGCTGGACGCCGAACCCGGCCTGCGCATCCCCAACATGCTCGATGCCGCGCTCGATGGCTCGTTCCGCGCCATCTACATCCAGGGCGAGGACATCCTGCAAAGCGATCCGGACACGCACCACGTGGCCGCCGGCCTTGCGGCGATGGACTGCGTGATCGTGCATGACCTGTTCCTCAACGAAACGGCCAACTACGCGCACGTCTTCCTGCCCGGCTCCACCTTCCTGGAAAAGGACGGCACCTTCACCAACGCCGAACGGCGCATCCAGCCGGTGCAGCAGGTGATGGAACCGGCTAACGGCTATGCCGACTGGCAGATCACCCAGATGCTGGCCAATGCCATCGGCTGCGATTGGAACTATGGCCACCCGAGCGAAATTCTGGCCGAAATCGCCCGCCTCACCCCCACGTTCTCCGGCGTGACCTGGGAACGCGTGGTCAGCGGCGAACCGCTGCAGTGGCCGGTCAACGAAAAGGCGCCGCAGGGCAGCCCGATCATGCACGTGGACGGTTTCGTGCGCGGCAAGGGCAAGTTCATGGTCACCGAATACGTGCCGACCGATGAACGCACCGGCCCGCGCTTCCCGCTGCTGCTGACCACCGGGCGCATCCTCAGCCAGTACAACGTGGGCGCGCAAACCCGGCGCACCGGCAACCAGGTGTGGCATGACGAGGACATTCTGGAAATGCACCCGACCGATGCCGAGAACCGCGGCCTGAAGACGGGTGACTTCGCCCGCCTCGCCAGCCGCTCGGGCGAAACGACCCTGCGCGTGCTGGTGACCGAGAAGGTGGCCCCGGGCGTGGTCTACACCACGTTCCACCACCCCAGCACCCAGGCCAACGTGGTCACCACCGACAATTCGGACTGGGCCACCAACTGCCCCGAATACAAGGTGACCGCAGTGCAGGTGACCCCCAGCAACGGCCCCAGCGAATGGCAGACCGAATATGCGGACCTGACCGCCATGGCCCGCCGCATCGAGACCATGGAGCCTGCCGAGTAATGCCAAAGGGAACGCGATAATGGACGTCAACAAGCTCTCCCGCATGGCCAACCAGATCGCCGCCAACTTCGCCGCACAGGGCGAGGAGAAGGCGGTGGCGGAAACCGCGCTGCACATCTGGAAGTTCTGGGACCCGCGCATGAAGGCGGCGATCTATGCCGACGACCTGGGTGACCTGTCGCCCATCGCCAAGGCGGCGATCCTGAAGCTGAAGGCCGAAGCGGCGGCGGCGTAGTTTCCTGCGTTCGTCATTGCGAGAAGCGAAGCGACGAAGCAATCCAGGGCGGCTCGATGTGGCACTGGATTGGTCGGCTCACGCCAGCTTTGCTTCCGCTTCGCTCGCAATGACGACTAAAGGGAAGGCATGACATTGCTCACCCAGCACAACCGCGACGGCACCACCACCCACGCCACCCGCGACTGGGTGCCGGAAGTGCCGGTGGCGCTGGAATTCAACGGCCTCGCCTATGCGGTGATGATGGCCACCCCGGCGGACCTTGCGGATTTCGCGCTGGGCTTTGCCCTCAACGAAGGCCTGGCCGCCACCCCTGCCGAAGTGACCGACCTGGCCCTGGCCGAGGTCGAAAACGGCTGGATCGTGCGCGCCACCCTCACCGGCCTCGGCATCGACAAGTTGACCGACCGGGTGCGCACCCGGGTGGCGGAAAGTTCGTGCGGGCTGTGCGGGATCGAGAACCTGGAGGCCGTTGCCCGCCCGCTGCCGCCTGTGGCCGCCCACGCAGCCATAGCGCCGGAGGCGATCTTCTCGGCCCTGGGCCAGCTCCGCGATCACCAGCCCCTCACCCGCGCCACCGGGGCCGCCCATGCCGCAGCATGGGCCGATAGCGGCGGGCGCGTGGTGCTGGCGCGCGAGGACGTGGGCCGCCACAACGCGATGGACAAGCTGGTGGGAGCCATGGCCGCAAGGGGCCTGCCGCTAGCCGGCGGCTTCATCCTCTCCACCGCGCGCTGTTCCTACGAGATTGTCGAGAAGGCAGTCCGTGCCGGGGCGACCACGCTGGTCACCGTGTCGCTGCCCACCTCCATGGCGGTGGCCCGCGCGCAGTCGGCCGGCCTGTCGCTGTGGTGCCTGGCGCGCGATGACAGCGTGCTGCGGGTCTCTCCCTGACGCAGGAAAAATCACGGTTAAGCGGATATTTACCGCAGCATCCGATAATTTGCGCCGGATGGCCGCAGGCCGCTTGGGAATGCGTGCGATGACCGGACGAGGCGAAGGCCCCAAGGGTGGCGACCGGCGGCAGGGTGACCGCCGCCAGCATCAGGTGGACAAGCTGCCTTTCGCTGACCGGCGGAACGCCAGCCGCCGCTCCGGCCAGGACCGCCGCGCCAGCCAGCGCGACTGAGGCTCAGCGCTTCCGGAACCCGTCGAGCACCTTGCCCGCCCAGGGCATGATTTCCTTGCTGGCGAACTTCCACACCCCGTCTTCCTGCGCCACCACATCGCGCACATGGCCGCACCAGGTTACCACCGGCGGCTCGCCCAGGTGGAAGTGGGTGGACATGGCGTAGGACAGCACCTCCCACTTGCCGCCACCAAGATCGTTGAAGATCAGGTTGGAATAGCGGTGCTGGTGGCCGGGAAAGTCCGCCCGGTCGTGGAACTTCAGCACCAGCTTGCGGATCTCCTCGCGCCCCTTGCACACCTCGATGCCGCGCGCCTCGCTCTCCTCCACCACCTCGCCATCGGCCGTGTAGAGGTCGAGGTAACCCTCGGTATCGCCGGTATCGAGCGCGCGGTAATAGCGGGCGAACAGTTCCATGATCGCCAGTTCGTCGGCGGGTTGGGGACGTTTCATGCAATGGCTCCTGATTGGCGGGCAAGGATGCGGGGGGCGGTTTCACGCAAGGCCAGCGCCGCCGTGCCGCCCAGCACGGCCAGCACCACCAGCAGCCAGCAGACCGCCTGCAGGCCGTAAATGTCGGACAGGCCGCCCGCCAGGCTGGGGGCGATCACCCCGCCCAGGATCTCGCCCAGGCCCATGATAAGGCCCATCGCGGTGGCCGCGCGGGCCGGGCTGACGCTTTCCACCGGCACCGTGGCCATGAACATCGGGAAGGTGCCGTTGAACATCCAGCCGACGAAGAAGATCACCGCGAGGACTGCCGCCGAGCCTTCGAACCACAGCGCGGCCAGCGGCAGGATCACCCCGCCGAAGGTGAACCCCGCCATCACCGGGCGGCGGCCGAACCGGTCCGCCAGCCACGGGATGATGAAGCTGCATACGGCGCTGGACACGCCCAGTGCCGCCATCAGCCAGGCCGCCGTGCCATCGGCAAATCCGCGCAACTGCACCAGCACCAGCGGCATGAAGGCCCAGGTGACCACCAGGTAGGCCACCAGCACTACCGACATGAAGCCGCAGACGATCACGTTGCGCTCGGTCACCACCTCCATGATCGGTGCCCGGTCACCCTGCTGCCGGGGAGGGGGCGCGGGTACTTCGCGCTCGATCACGAACAGCCACACCAGCAAGGCCGAAATCAGCCCCGGCACGGCGGCCACGAAAAAGGCATCGCGCCAGCCCCAGGCGAGCGCAATCGGCACCAGCACCAGCGGCGCAAGCGACGAACCGAGCAGGCTGGAGCCCAGGTTCTGCGTCACCCCCATCGCCAGCGCGCGGTGCTTGGGATCAACCTCTGCCGCCACCATCGCGTGGCTCAGCGGCATCACCCCGCCCTCGCTCAAACCCATCACCAGCCGCGCCGCCAGCAGCATCAGGAACCCGGTTGCGAGGCCCGAGGTGACCGAGCACAGCGCAAACAGCACGGTGGAGATCACGATGATGATCTTGCGTTTCCGCAGCTTGTCGGACAGCCAGCCCACGAAGATCGCCGCAATCGCCCAGGTCAGCGACAGGGCCGATCCCAGCATCCCCACCTGGGTGTAGCTGAGCCCCAGGTCCGGCTGGATATAGGGCATCAGGAAGTTGAGCGCGTTGCGATCGAAGAACAGGATGCCGAAGTTGAGGCACAGCAGGGTGACCAGCAGCACCTGGTAGCGTTTCGAAGACTGTCCCGCGATATTTCCGGCCTCCCCGGAGGCTGGTATTGCCTGCATGGTCTCTCCCACCCCGCAGCCCGCCTTTTGTGGCGGGTCAGGCCCGGGTCATCCCATGATTTGTGCGGCTTGGGAAGCGGTTAGGATGCGGCGGTTGCGCCTCGCAAAACGGCGCCCGCACTCGATCAGTCGGTAACCAGCGCGTAATCCTGAAACCGGCCGGCAGCATCGAAGTTGATCACCAGCCATTCGGAATCGAGGCTCAACCAGTTACGCTCCGGCCCCAGCCAATAGACCAGATCCCAGTCGCTGAAACAGGCGCATTCGCAGTCGGGACCGAGCAGAGCCAGAACCTGAGGCCGGGTGCGCCCCTCAAGCGTATCGTCCCAGATCAGCGCCCCGACCATTTCCTGCCGCGAATAGTCATCCGAGCGGCTGACAGCGCGCCAGTCGCTGGCATCGAACGGGCGCAACGGAAGCGGCGGCGTAATCACCCAGGCCAGATACAGGGCAACGGGTGCAAGCAGCAGCAGCAGGCCGACTCCGAAGCAGCCAAGCCGCGGGCCCCATCCGCTGCGGTAAGGCACTTACCGGCTCAACCGGAACACCGCATGTTCCGCCCGCCAGTTGGCCCGGAAGCTGCCGATCTCGCGCCCGTCGGCGAAGAACCAGCTTCCCTCCACCGTCACGCCCTTGGCGGCCAGCAGGTCGCGGAAGTCGGCCACGGTCAGGTGATGGATGTTCTCGGTCTCGTACCAGCTTACCGGCAGGTGCCGCGTCACCGGCATGCGCCCGTGGACCAGCAGGGAGAGGCGCATCTTCCAGTAGGCGAAGTTGGGAAAGCTGACGAAGGCGGTGCGGCCGATCCGCAGCAACTGGTCCAGCATGTAGTCGGGCCGCTGGGCGGTTTGCAGCGTCTGGCTCAGGATCGCCACGTCATAGGCAGCGTCGGGATAGTCGGCCAGGTCGCGGTCGGCATCGCCCTGCACCACGGAAAGGCCGCGCGATACGCAGCGTTCCACCAGCTCCGGGTCCAGCTCCATCCCGCGCACGTCCACGCCGCGCTCGTCACGCAGCACGCCCATCAGCTCGCCCTCGCCGCAGCCGATATCGAGCACGCGCATGCCGGTGGGCACCAGGCTGGCGATCTTGGCAAGGTCGGGGCGCAAGCTCATCCCACGAACCCCTTCACCACCCGGTCCAGCGCCGGGCAATCCAGCAGGAAGCTGTCGTGCCCGAAGGGGGCGCTGAGTTCCACGAAGCTGACCGGCGCGGCCACGGCGTTCAGGGCATGGACCACGGCGCGGCTTTCCGCCGTGGGATAGAGCCAGTCGGTATCGAAGCTGATCACGCAGAAGCGGGTATCGCCCACATGCTGGAAGGCATCGGCCAGGCGGCCGCCATGCTCCTCGGCCAGGTCGAAATAGTCCATCGCCCGAGTGATGTAGAGGTAGGAGTTGGCATCGAAGCGGTTGGTGAAGCTGATGCCCTGGTAGCGCAGGTAGCTTTCCACCTGGAAATCGGCATCGAAGCCGAAGCTCTTTGCCTCACGATCCTGCAGGCGGCGGCCGAACTTCTCGGTGAGGCCCGCTTCGGACAGGTAGGTGATGTGCGCGGCCATCCGGGCGACGCTGAGGCCCTTTTCGGGGCCTTTCCCGCTGCCGCCGTAATAGTCGCCGCCCGCCCAGTCCGGATCGGCCATGATCGCCTGGCGCCCCACCTCGTGAAAGGCGATGTTCTGCGCGCTATGCCGCGCGGTGGTGGCAATCGCCAGCACGCGGCTCGCCCGCCCCGGCCAGTTGGCGGCGAGCGACAGGGCCAGCATCCCGCCCATCGATCCGCCCACCACCGCGTGCAGGGTGCCGATGCCCAGCTGGTCCAGCAGGGCCACCTGCGCGCGCACCATGTCACGCACGGTGATCACGGGGAAACGCATGCCCCAGGGCTGGCCATCGGGGCCGGGGCTGGCAGGGCCGGTGCTGCCCATGCAGCCGCCGATGATGTTGGCGCAGATGATGAAATGGCGATCCGTATCGATCGGCAGGCCGGGGCCGACCATCCGTTCCCACCAGCCGGGCTTGCCGGTGACCGGATGCTGCCGGGCCACGAACTGGTCCCCCGTCAGCGCGTGGAAGATCAGGATCGCGTTGCCCCTGTCCGCCGCCAGCGTGCCGTATGTCTCGTAGGCCAGCTCCACCCCCTCCAGCACCTTGCCGCTGTCGAGCGGCAGGGGATGGGCAAGGGTCAGCCGGTTGAGATCGAGGGGCAGTGCGGTGGCCATAGAACGCGCTGGGACTTGGGGCCTGCCGTGCGGGCTGTCAATTGTGCGTGGCAGGCGCTAAGGGCCTTGCCCGTGACTGACACCACGAAAGATTGCCCCGCCCCGCAGGTGAAGCCCCGGATGAAGGACTGGATCGCGGCGATCCATGCCTATGTCCCCGGCAAGTCGAAAAGCGCCGACGGCAAGCCGCTGGTCAAGCTGTCCGCCAACGAGAACCCGCTGGGCACCAGCCCCGCCGCCATGGCAGCGCGCGCGCGGGTGTCGGACTCGGCGACCTATCCCGATCCGGATTCGGTGGCCCTGCGTACCGCGCTGGGGGAACTGCACGGGATCGATCCGGCGCGCATCGTCTGCGGCACCGGCTCTGATGAGCTGCTGAACCTGGCCGCGCAGGCCTTTGCCGGGCCGGGGGACGAGGTGGCCTATGTCCGCTTCGGCTTCTCGGTCTACGATATTGCCGCCCGCCGCTGCGGGGCCACCCCGGTGGTCGCGCCCGACAGGGACTTCGGCACCGACGTGGATGCCCTGCTGGCCTGCGTGACGCAGCGCACCCGCGTGGTCTTCCTGGCCAACCCCAACAATCCCACCGGCACCTTCCTGCCGCGCGCCGAACTCGCCCGCCTGCACGCAGGGCTGCCGGCAGACGTGCTGCTGGTGGTGGACCGGGCCTATGCCGAATATGTCGCACCCGATGATGACGATGGCGCGCTGGCCCTGGCGGCCAACCACGCCAACGTGCTGGTCACCCACACCTTCTCCAAGATCTATGGCCTGGCGGGCGAGCGGATCGGCTGGGGCACCGGCGCGCCGCACCTGGTCGATGCGCTGAACCGCATCCGCGGGCCGTTCAACCTGACCACCACGGCGCAGGCTGCGGCCGAGGCGGCGCTGGCCGACCAGGCCTTCGTGCGCGCCAGCCGGGCGCACAACTTCAGCGAGCGGGCACGCTTCGTGGAGGTGATCGAATCGCTGGGCAACCACGGGCTGCGCGCCGTGCCGAGCGAGGCCAACTTCGTGCTGGTGTTGTTCGAGGGCGCGCTGAGCGCAGAAACGGCGCTGAACGCCATCGGCGAGGCCGGCTATGCCGTGCGCCACCTGCCGGGCCAGGGCCTGCCGCAGGCGCTGCGCATCACCATCGGCACGCGCGAGCAGATGGATGCGATTGCGCAGGTGCTGCGCAACCTGACGGAAGGCACGCGATGAGCTATCGCCACGTCGCCATCATCGGGCTGGGCCTGATCGGCGGCTCGATCGGCCTTGCCGTGCGCGAGGACCTGCCGGACACGAAGACCACCGGCTGGGACATCGACCCCGCCGTGCGCCGCCGCGCGCGCGAGCGCGGGCTGACCGATACGGTGTGCGAGGACGCGGGCGAGGCTGTGCGCGGGGCGGACCTGGTGATCCTGTGCGTGCCGGTGGGGGCCATGCCCGCCGCCGCTGCCGCCATCGCCGCCGACCTTTCGCCCGAATGCGTCGTCAGCGACGTGGGCAGTTCCAAGCGCACCATCACCGACATGCTGGTGGATGCCCTGCCCGGCTTCACCGTGATCCCCGCCCATCCGGTGGCGGGCACCGAGCATTCCGGGCCGGACGCGGGCTTTTCCATGCTGTTCCACCAGCGCTGGTGCATCGTCACCCCGCCTGCCGATGCCGACCGCGCGCAGGTGGCGCGGCTGGTCGATTTCTGGGAAAGCCTTGGGGCCATGGTCGAGACGATGGATGCCGACCATCACGACAAGGTGCTGGCCGTCACCAGCCACATCCCCCACCTGATCGCCTATACCATCGTGGGCACCGCCAGCGACATGGAGACGGTGACCCGCAGCGAGGTGATCAAGTATTCCGCCGGCGGCTTCCGCGATTTCACCCGCATCGCCGCCAGCGACCCGACCATGTGGCGCGACGTGTTCCTGAACAACAAGGACGCGGTGCTGGAAATGCTCGACACCTTCCTGACCGACCTTGCGCTGATGCGCGAGGCAATCCGGGCGGGTGACGGGCAGACAATGTTCGACACCTTCAGCCGCACCCGCGCGATCCGCCGCAGCATCGTGGCGCTGGGCCAGGACGATGCCCGCCCGGACTTCGGGCGCGGCGATCACAAGTAGGGCTGGATGCGCCCGTGGCCCGGCCAGCCAATGGGCTGCCGGGGTGGGCGGGAAGAGCAAATGACCGGCGCGGAGTTGCCGCATTCTGTGCCCGGACTCGACGACGCTTTGGGTAAGAGGTTACTTGCATTCGCGTCGAGATTTGTTGCCGCCGGCCCGCGGCCAACCCCCAGCTTCAGATGCGACGGGAGCCAGCACTCGCGTGGCGGCCATGCCTGGTGCGAACGTTCGGCTACATGCCGGGACGCCCGCGCCGGTCATTTCTCCTGCATCCGAAGATCAGGAGACGGCCCATCCGCTGCACCGGCCGGATACTGCGGACGCGAATCGGGCTGCACTAAATCGGGTGCTGTAGGAAAGTGTTTTCTTCAAAGCCCACTCCCCTCAAGGGAGAGGGAGAAACGTCACAACACCCGGTAAACGCTCAGCCGCACCTGGTTGCCCACCTTGCCGCCCCGGGCCAGGAACAGCGCGCGGTTGACCCAGGCATAGTCCGGGTGGCCGCAATCCAGCCGGATCGCCGTGCGCATGTAGTATTCCGCCGGATCGACCTCTTCACCCGCCTTGATCCGCTCGTGCACCTCCAGCGTGGCATGGCGGACGCCGCGGCTGATCACCTCAATCACCGCGCCATCGTTGGTGCGGATGGCATAGCGGGCATCCAGTTCCGCCACGTGGTCGCGCGTCACCGTCTGCCAGTCGGCCCCCACGTTCAGGATCTCGCCATTGAGCAGCGGGCCCACCGCCGTGCCGCCCACGATGGGGATGATCCGGCGGGTGCCGGCGGGGCAGCTGCCCATTTCATGCGGCGGGTTCAGCTCCACCGTCAGGTCGGTGGCGTGCTCCAGCGCGATGGTCATGCGGAGACGGTTTCCACCCGCGCCCCTTCGGGGATGGTCCGCGGCGCGGCATTCAGCGCGTCGCGGGCAAAGCCGGCGGCCTTCTGGTAATTGAGCATGAAGGCGCTGCGCTCTTCCGGCGGCACCACCACGTCGATATCGTCGAACTGGCCGCCGCAACGCTCCTCCACCAGGTTCAGCAGGCCGAACGGCCCCGCCCCGCGGTTGCGCAGCGCCACGCCGCCCACCGATTCGCACGATTGCGCGTCATAGGCGGCCAGCGCGGCCTGGTTCACGCCGTGGTCCAGCAGCTTGCGCCCGATCACGCGGGCATCGACGATCGCTTGCGAGGCCCCGTTGGAGCCGGTGGGATACATCGGGTGCGCCGCATCGCCCAGCAGCGCCACCGGGCCATCGACCCAGGTGGGCAGCGGATCGCGGTCGATCATCGGGTTTTCATAGGCGACTTCGGACCGGGCCAGCAGGTCGGGCACGTCCAGCCAGTCGTAAACGAAGCCGCTGAACTGGTCAGCAAACTCGCTGATCTCCACCGGGCGGAACCAGCCGCTCTTGGTCCAGTCATGCCCCGCCTCATAGGTCTGCTCGGCGATCCAGTTGATGTCGGCCAGGCCGCTGGGGTCGGGGTGCGAGATGGGGTAGAACACGATGCGGTGGCGGCTGGTGCCCAGCCCCACGAACGAGCTTCCGCTGCGGATCGGCACGCCGCGCGCCGTGCCGCGCCACATGATCGTGCCGCCCCAGTGGATCGGCGGCTGGCCGGGGTGCATCTGCGCGCGCACCGGCGAATGGATGCCCTCCGCGCCGAACAGCAGGCGGCCGCGTTCCTCGATCTGCTGCCCGTCGCGCGTGGTGATGAGCGCGGTGACGCTGCCGTCCGCTTCCTTGCGGTAGCCGGTGACCTGCTGGCCCAGCCGCACGGCATTGGGCCCCAGCCGCTCCAGCACCTTGCGGTACAGCATCAGGTGGAACTTGCCGCGGTGCACCGCATACTGGTGCCAGTGATAGCCCGCCAGCTTGCCGCGCGCTTCCGAATAGATGTCGCGCCCGTTCAGGCCCACCAACGCCCATTCGCGCGCGGGGATGCCCACCTGGTCCATCTCGGCTTCGCTGATGCCCAGGTCCTCCAGCTCGCGCACGGCGTTTGGCTGGATGTTGATGCCCACCCCCAGCGGCTGGAGCTGGCGCACGCTTTCGAACACGGTGCACGGCACGCCGATCTGGTGCAGGGTCAGGGCCAGGGTGAGGCCGGCAATGCCGCCTCCCGCGATCAGTACGGTGTTGGGCTGCATGGGTGGAAAGCGACTCCTGCAAGGTCACGGACTCGCAAACCCTGCGTCCGGCTCCCCTGAAAGCGTTTGCCTAGCTGCGACGCCGCAGGGTGACAATATCGGATTGTCCGGCCTGCGGTGATCGGTTTTGCCGCGTGGCGCGAAGGCCCCAGGCCTCAGTAAACCGCCACGCTCTCCTGCCCGGCGCGCGCCGCGTGGTCCCTGGCCGCCAGGAAGCGCTCGGCATCCAACGCCGCCATGCAGCCGGTGCCGGCGGCGGTGACTGCCTGGCGATAGGTGTGGTCCATCACGTCACCGCAGGCGAACACGCCGGGGATGGCGGTCTTGGGCGTGCCCGGTTCGACCACCAGGTAACCGCTGGCATCGGTTTCCAGCTTGCCCTTGAACAGCTCGGTCGCAGGCGCATGGCCGATGGCGACGAAGGCCCCGTCGGTCTCCAGCGTGGAGAGCTCGCCCGTCACCGTGTCGCGCAGTTCCAGGTGGCCCAGCGGGCCGCTGTCGCGGGCCACGAAGCGGACCACTTCCTTGTTCCACAGCACCTTGATGCGCTCATTGGCGAACAGCCGGTCCTGCAGGATCTTCTCCGCGCGGAAGCTGTCGCGGCGGTGGATCACGGTCACTTCGGGGGAATGGTTGGTGAGGTACAGCGCTTCCTCCACCGCAGTGTTCCCGCCGCCGATCACCGCCACCTTCTTGCCGCGATAGAAGAACCCGTCACACGTGGCGCAGGCCGATACGCCCTTGCCGCCCAGTTCTTGCTCGCCCGGAACCCCCAGCCACTTGGCCTGCGCGCCGGTGGCGATCACCAGCACGTCACCCACGTATTCGTCGCCCGAATCGCCCTTGGCGGTGAAGGGCGAGCCGTTGGCGAGGTCGATCTCGGTGATGGTGTCCCACATCATGCGGGTGCCGACATGTTCGGCCTGCTTGGTCATCTGCTCCATCAGCCAGGGGCCCTGGATCACGTCGGCAAAGCCGGGGTAATTCTCCACGTCGGTGGTGATGGTCAGCTGGCCACCCGGCTGCAGGCCCTGCACCACGATCGGCTGCATCCCCGCACGCGCGCCATAGATGGCGGCAGACAGGCCCGCCGGGCCGGAACCGATGATGAGCATGCGGGTGGTGTGGGTGGTCATGGAATCGCCCGTCTTGAGATGAACTGTTGGGCAAGCGACCTAAGCGCCGCGCGCGGCCAATTCAACACCGCCCCCTGTGGACAGCGCGCAGCCTTTGCTTGGGGCCCCGATGGCGGGACTTTGCCCCACACTCTGCGCTGGCCACGATAACGGGCGTTACCGTTTTGCGCTTGTCAAACGGCGTGGTCCAAACCAAAGCTGGCAGGCGGAAGTGAAAACGCTTTCGGGAGAGGGATTTCGGATGACTGATAGCAAGGCAGGCCCGCGGCTGGACCGGCGCGGATTCATGGGCGCATCGGCCTTTGGCGGCGCGGCTCTGGTGGGCGGGCTGGCCGCAGCGCCGGTGCTGGCGCAGGAGATTTCCGCCACCCGCCCGGCAGAGGGCGCGCCACAGGTGGATTTCCCCTCGGACCCGCGCGCCTTTGGCGGCAGCGGCACCAACCGCACCGAGATGGACCTGTTCGACTGCGAGGTCGAGGGTGACTGGCCGAAGGACCTCAACGGTGCCTTCTACCGCGTGGGCCCCGATCCGCAGTATCCCAAGCCCGAGCAGTACAAGAACGACATTCCCTTCGACGGCGAAGGCCACGTGTCGATGTTCCGCATCAAGGACGGGCACGTCGACTACAAGACCCGCTATGCCCGCAATGCCCGGTGGCTGGCGCAGCACAATGCCCGCCGCAGCCTGTTCGGCATGTACCGCAATCCTTCGACCGACCACCCCACGGTGGATGGCTACAACCGGGGCACGGCCAACACGCAGCTGTTCGTCCACCACGGCAAGCTGCTGGCCTTCAAGGAGGACAGCCCGCCCGTGGCGATGGACCCGCTGACGCTGGAAACCACCGATCCGGAATACACCTATGGCGGGCGGATGATGGGCAAGACCCATACGGCCCATCCCAAGATCGACCCCAAGACCGGCGGGCTGATCGCCTTCGGCTATGAAGCCACCGGGTTCCTGAGCAAGGACATCGAGGTGTTCGAGACCGACGCCGCCGGCAACATCACCTGGCAGGTGATGGTAGAAGCGCCCTATGCCGGGATGATGCACGATTTCTGTGCCACCGAGGACTACATCGTCCTCTACCTCACCAACCTGGCCGCCGATGCCGAGCAGATCGCGGCCGGCGGCGTCCACTTCCGCTATGACAGCACGCTGCCCTGCTACCTGGGCGTGATGCGCCGCGGCGGCGATGGCAGTGACCTGAAGTGGCTGACCGGCCCCAACCTGTTCTGCACCCACGTGATGGCGGGCTGGAACGAAGGCACGAAGATCACCGTCGACATGGACGGGGGCGAGGGCAACCAGTTCCCGTTCTTCCCCAGCAAGCACGAGCCGTGGGATCCGGTGAAGGGCACCGGCTATATCCGCCGCTTCACCGTGGACATGGGGCAGCGCAATGTCTCCACCTACCAGGCGGAAACGATCTACCCCCACCTCACCGGCATGCTGGCGCGGCAGGACGACCGGTTCCACACGCTGAAGTATCGCTGGGGCTTCCTCAACACCATGGGGGCGCAGGATGGCTGGGCGGTGATCGACCATGCCACCGGCAACACCAGGGTTGCCACCGTGCCCGGCTTCGGCCTGTCCGAACTGTGCTTCGTCCCCCGCACGCCCACGGCGGCAGAGGGTGACGGCTACCTGATCGGCATCGGTAACAGCCAGGCCGAGAACGGCCGCAGCGACCTGATCCTGTTCGACATTGCCGATATCCTGGCCAGCGACAACGCCGCGCCCCGCGCGCGAGTGAAGCTGCCGTTCCGCGCCGTGGGCCAGGTCCACGGTTTCTGGGCGGATGCGAGCGCCATCGGGGCGGCATGATCCGACTTGTCGCCGGTCTGGTTCTGCTGGTGCTGGCCGCCCTTCCCGGGTTGGCTGGCCCGGCCGCGGCACAGGACAAGACCATTGCCTTCAGCTTCGATGACGTGCCCCGCCAGGCCGGGGCCTTCTTCACGCCTGACGAGCGGGCGATCCGCCTGATCGCGGGCCTGGCCGAAGGTGGCGTGGCGCAGGCCGGCTTCTTCGTCACCCCGGGCAACCTGGGCGAGGATGCCGGGCAGGGCGGCGAATGGCGCATCCGTGCCTACGTGGCCGCCGGCCACGTGATCGCCAACCATTCGTTCGGCCACACCTCGCTGAACGAGATGACGGCCGATGAATACCTGGCCGATGTGGACCAGGCGCAGGGCTGGCTGGACGGGATGCCGGGGCTGCGCCCGTGGTTCCGCTATCCCTACCTGCACGAAGGGCGCGATCGCCGGCGCGATGCCGTGCGCGCAGGGCTGGCCCGGCGCGGGCTGCTCAACGCCTATGTCACGGTGGACAACTGGGACTGGCACATCGACAATCTGGCGAACCAGGCCCAGCGGGACGGCAAGGCGCTGGACATGGATGCCTTGCGCGACTTCTACGTGGAGACGCTGGTCTCCGCCGCCGAACACAGCGATGCCGTGGCGCGCGACGTGCTGGGGCGCAGCCCGGCGCAGGTGATCCTGCTGCACGAGACCGACCTCAACGCCCTGTTCATCGCCGACCTTGCCGCCGGGCTGCAGGCCGCCGGCTGGACCATCGTGCCGATCGAGAAGGCTTTCGCCGATCCCATCGCAGGCCGCGAGCCTGACACCTTCCATCTCGGCGGCGGACGCATTACCGCGCTCGCCGCCGAAGCCGGGCGCGATCCCGGCACGCTCAACCACAACAGTACCAACGAGGGCTGGCTGAACGCGCAGTTCGCCGCCCGCGTCCTTCAGGGGGAATAGTAACGATGCGCAAGTGGCACGTGGCCGTAGCGGCCTTCCTGGCGGTGAGCGCCCTGTCCGGCGTGGCCGCGCAAGGGACCGGAGGCTTGACCAGCGCTGCGGTGGAGCCGGGCCAGTGGCTCAGCAACGGCCGCACCTGGGACGAGCAGCACTTCAGCCCCCTGGACCAGATCAACGCCGGCAACGTCAACCAGCTTGGCCTGGCCTGGTATATCGACCTGCAGACCGATCGCGGGCAGGAAGCCACCCCGCTGGTGATCGGCCGCACACTCTACAACACCGAGCCGTGGAACATCACCACCGCCTATGACGCGGTGACCGGGCGGCAGTTGTGGCGCTTCGATCCGCAGGTGCCCCTGCGCTTTGGCCGCCTGGCCTGCTGCGACATCGTGACCCGCGGGCTGGCCGCCTGGCAGGACCGGATCTTCGTCGCCACGCTGGACGGGCGGCTGATCGCGCTGAACAAGGATACGGGGCAGCCGCTGTGGTCCACCCTCACGGTCGACAACTCCAGGCCCTACACCGTCACCGGCGCGCCGCGCGTCTATGTGACGCGGGAAGGCCGCGCGCTGGTGCTGATCGGCAACGGCGGGGCCGAGCGCGGGGTGCGCGGCTATGTCACCGCCTATGATGCCCAGACCGGCGAGCAGGCCTGGCGCTGGTACACCGTGCCCGGCAACCCGGCCGACGGGTTCGAGAACGAGGCCATGGAACGCGCGGCCGCCACCTGGACCGGCGAATGGTGGCTGAGCGGCGGCGGCGGCACCGCGTGGGACGGCTTCGCCTTCGATCCGGAGCTGAACCTGATCTATGTCGGCACCGGCAACGGCAGCCCGTGGATGCGCCGTTGGCGCAGCCCCGGCGGGGGTGACAACCTGTACCTCTCCTCCATCGTGGCGCTGGATGCCACCACCGGCGAATATCGCTGGCACTACCAGACCACGCCGGGCGAGGACTGGGACTACACCGCCGTGCAGCAGATGATCCTGGCCGACCTGCCGATCAACGGGCGGATGCGCCAGGTGCTGATGCAGGCCCCCAAGAACGGCTTCTTCTACGTGCTTGATCGCGCCACCGGCGAACTGCTGAGCGCCGAGGAAATGCTGCCGATAAGCTGGGCCACCGGCATCGACATGGCCACCGGCCGCCCGATCGAGAACCCGGCGGCGCGCTATGGCAACGTGCCGGTGATGGTCAGCCCCGGCCCCGGCGGGGCGCACAACTGGAACGCCATGGCCTACAGCCCGCAGACGGGCCTGGTCTATGTGCCGGTGACCGAGACCTATGCCGCCTATGCCACGGCGGAGACTTACGATCCGGCGGTCGGCGGCACGGGTGCGGCCTATACCGGGCATGACGATATCCGCCGCCAGATTGCCGAACATGCCGATGCCAATTCCAAGGGCTGGCTGGCCGCGTGGGATCCGGTGACCCAGACCGAGCGCTGGCGCGTGCCCTATGCCCAGCGCGGCAGCGGCGGGGTGCTGGCCACCGCCGGCAACCTGGTGTTCCAGGGCACTATCAACACCACCTTTGCCGCTTATCGCGCCGATACCGGCGAGAAGGTGTGGGAGATGCCGGCGCAGAACGTGCCGATGGCAGCGCCCATCACCTACATGGTGGACGGGGTGCAATACATCGCCGTCAACGCCGGCTGGGGCGGGGGCATGGCCCACGTGGAGCGGGCCGCCTTCAGCAACCTGCAGCTCAGCCGTCCGCGCCTGCTGGTGTTCCGCCTGGGCGGCACGGCCCAGCTTCCGCCGATGCCGGCGGAAAGCTTCGCCCTGCCCCAGCTCAGCCCGCCCCCGGCCCTCACCGGCACGCCGGAGCAGGTGGCGGCAGGCGAGACGCTCTATGGCGCCAACTGCGCGATGTGCCACGGCAGCGCGGCGCGCGGCGGGGTCAAGGATCTGCGCCACATGTCGCCCGCCACCCATGCCGAGTTTGCCGACATCCTGCTGCGCGGCACCCGCGCCCGCAACGGCATGGCCAGCTTTGCCGATACGCTGTCCGAACAGCAGGTGGCGGACATCCACCAGTACCTGATTGCCCGCGCCAACCAGGATTGGGGCGGGTGAGCCATACCAACGAGGGAGAGGATCACATGAGGAACTGGAAGACAGCCGCGCTGGTGCTGGTTGCTGCGGGCATGGGCGTGACCGCCCTGCCCGCCATGGCGCAGGACAACGCCCCAACCTACAGCCGCGGCTATGCCGATGACCGCGCGGAGATCGAGGACCTGATGGCGCGCTACATGTTCGCCATCGATTACTTCGACTGGGACGCCTACGTGGCCACCTTCGCCCCCGATGGCGAGCTCACCTTTGCCCGCGGCACCACCCGTGGGCGAGAGGCGATCCGCGCCGTGGTGATGGATTTCAGCCAGGGCATCGGCCGTTTCTACCACACGGCGGATGGCCAGCCGGCCAAGCTGCGCCACGTGCTGCTCAACAGCTCGATCCGGGTGGAGGGTGACCGCGCCTGGGCCTCTACCCTGTGGCAGGAAATGGCCAACAACGGCCCGGATGACACGATGAAGGACGGGACCTACGGCCTCTACCAGGACGAGTTCGTCCGGCTGGATGGCCGCTGGTATATCCAGAAGCGCAACGTGCTCAACGAGTTCATCCCCGGCCGCAATTCCGGCCCGGCCAACCCGGTGTCCGAGATGGATGCGGCAGCGGCGGCTTACCGGGCGCAATTGGCCCAGTAAGCCCGCTCCTCACGCCTCGCAGGCGAAGCTGCTGGCCGCGTTGCGGTCCCCGCCCTTGTAGCGCGCCACCAGCGGGTGCGGGCACAGGGGCCGGGACACGCCGGGAATGGTGCTGCTGGTCGCCTCGATCCGGTCGGGCGCCCGGCCGTGCTCCACCCAGTCGACAATGGCGTCCAGCATCTCGAATCGGTCGGTCGCCTCGCCCCCGCCGCAGTGAAGCATGCCCGGTACGGCAAAGAAGCGCACCGCATCGGCCCCCGCCTGCCCGGTCGCTGCGACCATCGCCTCGTGCCAGCGGATGATCTCCGGGGTGGACATGCCCTGGTCGGACAGGCCGTTGTAGACGATCATCTTGCCGCGCAGGGCATAGGTGGACAGCAGCGGGTTGTCGCCATCGCCGATGCCGCCCTGGTAGCGGATGCGGGCCAGCATCTGGTCCACCGTCCAATCCGCCGCCAGCGGATCCCACGCCGGATCGGGCGGGGTCAGTTGCAGGTAGCGCAGCATGTTCAGGCCCAGGAACGAATCTGCCGAATTGGGCTGGCCGGTTTCACTCGTGCCCAGCCGCATCCCGCGCCAGGCAGAGCTGGCGATGCCGGTGTCATAGGTGAACGGGCCGTAGACGTGGCGGCCATCCGCCGTCATCGGGCCGGTCATCAGCTCGTGCAGCACCTCGGCCTGCACGGGGGACAGGCAGCTTTCGGTCTTGCCGCGCTCGCACACCAGGGTGCGCGGGTGGAAGCTGCATGATCGCCAATCGTTGATAAAGCCATCGGCCAGGCCATCCAGCGCGTCGCACTGGTTCAGCACGGCGCCTTTCACCAGGTCCAGGTCCCCTTGCGAGAAGGCGCGGGCATAGATCGGCCGCCCGTCGGCATCGCGCGGAGCGGCGCGGGCCAGCGTGCGCATGTTCCATGCCTCGCCCAGCCCCAGCCGCGAAAAGCCCTGCGCCGGATCACCCGCCACGATGCCGTCGAACTCCAGCGGCAGGTGCTGCGAGGCCACCAGCCCCTGCCGCCCGCCGTTGGAACAGCCGACGAAATAGGAATACGCCGGCCCCGCGCCATAGAAATGCCGGATCAGCCGTTTGGCCTCCTGCGTCACCTCGTCCAGCGCGTTATAGGCGTAATCGGTGCGCGCCTGCTGGTCCAAGCCGAAGCTGGCGTCCACGATCGAACCGGTATGCCCGCTGTCGGTGCCGACCACGGCAAAGCCGCGCGCCAGAGCAGGCGGTCCGCCGCTGTTGGCCACGGCGCCGATCGACGGGTTGAGCACGCCGTCCAGCCCGCCCCCGCCCTGGAACAGGAAGCGCCCGTTCCACTCCAGCGGCAGGCGCAGCTCGAAGCCGATGCCGAATTCGCGGCCGCCGAAGCCGATCCGCCGGTCAATCGTGCCGCGCACCAGGCAGTGGGCCGGCAGCACGGGCGGCTCGCCAGCCTGCGGCGGACCACCGGCCGGGCGAGTGAAGGGACCGGCGGGGACCAGTTCCGCCGTGCCGATCTCCACGTTGGGCAGGGCCGCCTGCGCCAGGGCAGTGCAGCTTGCCGCCGTGGGGACGGTGTCTCCCTGCGCCGCGCCGGGAATGGCTGCCAGCGCCGCCAGCGCGGTGCCGCCAAGGGCCGTGGCAATCGCAAATCCGTGCCTGATGCTCATGCGTTCTCTCCCGCCAGGGCGCGCGCCGCCAGCACCAGCGCGCCGGTTGGTCCGGCATCGTCACCCAGCAGCGGGGGGACAACCAGGTCCGCCATCGCGGCTTCGTCCAGCGGCCCCAGGTAACCAGCCAGCAGGCCCGGCACCAGCGCGCGGGCGCGGGGCAGCAGGTGCGGCTGGCGACCCGTCACCCCGCCTCCGATCACGATCTTCTGCGGCGAGAGCGACAGCATCAGGCTGGCGACAAGCTGCGCCAGGTCATGCGCCACCGGCTCCCACGCCGGGTCATCGGCAGGCAGGTCGCCCGGCGGGCGTGGCAGGCGGGCATGCAGCGCCGGGCCGGCAATCAGCCCCTCGATGCAATCACCGTGAAACGGGCACGAACCCGCGAAGGTATCCCCCGCCGCGCGGCGCAGGCGCAGGTGGCCAATTTCCGGGTGCATCCGGCCATGGACCGGCTGGCCTTCCACCAGCACCCCGCCGCCAAGGCCGGTGCCGATCGTGAGGTAAACCAGCGTGCCGCAACCCCGGCCCGCGCCATGGGCCTGTTCGGCCAGCGCCGCGCCGTTGACGTCGGTATCGACCAGCACGGGGCACGGCAGCGCGGCGCGCACCGCACCCAGCACGTCAGCCCCGGCCCAGCCGGGCTTGGGCGTGGCCAGGATCTGCCCGTAATCGGCGGCCTGCGGATCGACGCGGATCGGCCCGAAGCTGGCGATGCCGATTGCGGCGAGCGGCGCGGCATCATGCCAGCCGCGCAGCACGGCCACCGCCCCGGCCAGCGTCTCCGCAGGCGTGGTGGTGGGCAGTTGCACCCGCTCCACAATGGTCACGCCATCACCCAGCACCAGCACGCACTTGGTGCCGCCCAGCTCGATCCCGGCGAGCCTGTTTCCCGCCACGCCGGTCAGCCTTGCGCGAAGGCGCGGCGCAGCGCGTTCAGCTTGGACTGGGTGAAATTGCGCGCCAAGGCGGTGTCCGCCGCCGCCCCGTCGAACCCGTGGAAGCCCCCCGGCACCACCAGCAGCTCCACCGGCACGTTGGCCAGCGCCAGGCGGCGGGCATAGTCGATGTCCTCGGGCGCGAAGAGATCGACCGAGCCGACCCCGATCCAGGCGGGCGGCAGGCCGGCCACGTTTTCCAGCCGCGCAGGGGCGGCGGTGGAGGATACCCCGGCGCTGCCCGGTGCCATGCCCAGGTAACTTTCCCAGCCCAGCCGGTTTTCCGCCGCGCTCCAGCCCACCGTGGCGATGTGGGGCGGCAGGGTCACCGTGCTGCCGGTGCGGTCATCGATCATCGGATAGACCAGGCACTGGAACAGCACCGGCACCTCGCCCCGGTCGCGCGCCTTGATCGCCAGCGTGGCGGCATGGCCGCCGCCGGCGCTCTCACCCATAACCGCGATGCGGGCAGGATCGACCCCCAGCGCCTCGGCATTGCCGTGCAGCCACTTCAGCGCGTGGTAGTTCTCCTCGGTCGAGGTGGTCCAGCGCACGGCGGGAGACAGCGAGTATTCCACCGTCACGATGGTGCAGTCGAGGTCACGCGCGGTGTTCTGCAGGCCTGCCAGTTCGCCCGTTGCGCTGCCCACCAGGTGGCCGCCGCCGTGGGTGTGGAGGATGGCCGGACGGCGCAGCGTGGGCTCGGAATTGATGACATAGACCTTCACCCCCGGCAGGCTGCCGGCAGGGGGGATGTCCACCGCGCGCACCGGAATGCCCGGTTGCAGTGTGGGCATGGGCTGGGGGAACATGCGCTGGATTTCGGGCAGCGATTCCGCCGTGATCGCCGGAAAGCCGTTCTCGATCATGCGGCGTGCGGCGGGGCGCAGTTCGGGGGCGATCGGGGCCAGCCGTTCGGCCACCGAAAGGGCCGGGGCCGCCGGCTGCGCCAGCACGTTGGCGGGGCGCACCAGCGCCGCACCCACCAGGGCCAGCATCCCTGCCCGGCCCAGTTCACGCCTGCTCAGCTGCATCGTCTTGTCCTCAATCCCGGCAATCGCCTTCCCGCGCCAATTGTGCGCAAGTTCGCTGCGGGAAGCGACCAAAAACTTTGCGAAACAATGGCGGTGCCGGCAGCTCCCCGAGGGGGGAGGGAGAGGGAGCTGCCGGCCGGTCCTCCTGTGGCCCGAGCTTAGTAGGAGGTCACCCGGAACCGGAAACCCAGCGTGCGGGGCGTGGGGCCGGAGCCGGAGAGAGGACCGTTGGTCCCGACAAAGGTGGGCCCGCGCTCGTCGAACAGGTTGTTGCCGATGAAGGCGAACTCCCAGTTGTCGTGGCGGAAGCCCGCGGTGAAGCCCACCAGGTTATAGGGCCGCGCGGTGAAGCCGTTGGCCTGCAGGCGGTCGCCGCTGTGGCTGAAGGATACGTTGGAGAAGCCTTCGAAGCCCTCGGCGATGTCGGTGTTGTAGTTCACGTCGAAGCGATAGTTGTTCGCCAGCGTGTTGAGCAGCCGGTCACCCGGCGCCAGCAGCGGCTGAGCCCCGCCGATCACCGGGTTGACGCTGTCGTACTCGCTGTCGTTGATATTGCCGACGAAGTTCAGGTTCAGCCCGTCAACCGGGGTGCGCCAGTGGACTTCCAGGTCGATGCCGCGGGTGGTGGCATCGCCGAAGTTGGCAAAGCCGTTCACGCCCTGGATGCCGCCGGTGACCGAAGTCTGCAGGTTGGTGTACTTCAGGTTGTAGAGGTTGAGGCCCACGTTCAGGTTATCGTCGGGCGTGCGCCACTTCAGGCCGAACTCGTAGTTCTTCGACCGTTCCGGCTCCAGCGCCACGCCCACGGTAACACCGGCCAGCCGCAGCGATTCCACCTGCACGCGCGACTGCACGATGCCCGGGCGGAAGCCGGTGGCGGCGGTGACGAACATGGTCAGGTTGTCGGTGGGAATATAGGTCAGGTTGAGGCGCCAGGTCTCCACGCTCGCCTTGGTCGGCACCGTGCCGCCGCCGTCGCGGAACGCGCGGTCGTCATGATAGGTGCGGATGCCCGCCAGCGGGATCAGCTTGCCGTCCAGCAGCTCGTAGCTCACCTCGCCGAACACCGCCCAGTTCTCGGTCAGCGTGTCGTTGTCGGCGTTGATGTTGACGAACGGCGGGATCTGCAGGGCGTTGACCTGCGGGCCGCTGCCATCCTGGTACGAACCGCCGATCACCCAGTTGAACGGCCCTTCGCCGTTGGAGTTCACGCGCAGTTCCTGGGCAAACATCTTGGGCAGGAACTGGCTGGAGAAGAAGCCGGCCGGGGCAATCGGGATGTTGATGCCGAACACGCCTTCCAGGTTGCTGGTGGCGCTGGTGATGGTGAAATCATCGAGGTCCAGCGTGGCGGTGAGGCTCATCAACTCGAAGCTGCCGTTGGAGAAGCCATCCTGCCCGGCAGTGTTCTGGAAGTACACCGGATCGACCGAGGCGGTGAAGCCGGTGAAGTTCTGCCGCGGGCGGAACTTCCAGTATTGCGCGCGGATGTCCAGGTTCTCGACCGGGCGGATCAGCGCCACCACGCGGATGTCGTCGTTCTTGGCGTTGTTCACGCCGCGCTCGTCCGGGATGCCGTCGAAGGCACCATAGTAGACATCGGCATAGCCCGCATCTTCCGACACGCCGCCGCTGATGCGGATGGCCAGCTTGTCCTCGATGATCGGCACAGAGAGGGCACCGGCCACGTTGTAGTTGGGGGCCGTTGCACCGGTGGTGCGGGTGGCTTCCGCCTCGAAGGCGTATTCCACGCTGTTCAGGTCAGGATCGCGGGTGTGGAAGATGAACACGCCGCCCGAAGAGCCCTGGCCATAGAGCGTGCCGTGCGGGCCGCGCAGCACCTCGATCCGCTCCATGTCGAGGAAGCGCACCGGCGGCGCGATGCCGAAGTTGGTGACGATGAAAGGCGTATCGTCGAGGTAGTAGCCGATCGGCGAATCGCCGTTCTGCGTCACGTTGCCGCGCAGGTTGTAGAAGCGCGAGCCGTTCGACTGGCGGAAGCCCTCGAAGGCACCGGGGACGCTGGAGACCAGGTCACCGATGGTGGTGATGTTGCGTTCCTTCAGGTCTTCCCCGCTGAACACCTGGATTGCCAGCGGCACTTCCTGCAGTTCCTGCGTGCCGGTCTTGGACGCCGTAACCAGGATTTCGTCACCCGCCTCTGCGGTGGCCGCGCCGGTTTCCTGCGATTCAGCGTCCTGCGCCTGCGCCGCGCCGCCTGCCAGCACCGCCGCAATGGCGATAGCCGCCGTCATCTGCTGCCGAAAGCCCATCTCTCCACTCCCCTAGCTCAATCGATTGCTTCACTCGGCAATCGTTTCCAATTTCTCGCTGATTGAACACGCATGCGCATGTGTCAATGAAAATTGCACAATCGATTGCACAAGCGGTTTCAGCGTGGCTTCAATGCCGCAATTTTTCCCCCGCAGCTCAGGCGAGGCGCGCGGTGCTGCCCTCCAGCGCCAGGTGCAGCATGGGCGCGAAGGTGGCCCCGAAGCGCCGCTCGCGCGCCGGCTCCACCGGCCCCCAGTCGTCGATGAAGCTGGTCACGGCCAGGTCCGGCATGACCAGCCAGCTATAGGCCTGCAGCGGCGCGGTGGCCGGGTTGGCAAGCACCAGCCCGCTGCCGTTGAGCGGCTGCCACGGGCCGGCCATGCTTTCCGCCACCATGCCATAAAGCCCGTTGGGGCCCTGTGCGCCGGCCGGATCGAACACGTGCCGCTGGGTCGACCAGAACAGGTAGTAGAGCCCGCCGTGGACGATGGCGTGCGGCCGCTCCAGCTCGTTGTTGAAGCCGTCCGCCGTCACCAGCGGGGGCTGCACCTGCCAGTGGTCCAGCCCGTCATCGGTGGCCGTGGCAAGGCCGATCACCCCGTTATACTGCGAGGCGGACCCGGCGGCGGAGGCCGCAAACAGCAGGTGGCTGCGCCCGTCAGCCGGATCGCGGAAATAGGCCGGATCGCGGTAGGCCTTGATAGTGCCGATACTGCCTGATCCGGCATCGCTGGCCATGTAGTGCGCGGCATCGCGCGGGGCCACTTCGGAGAGGTCGCGCCACCGGGTCAGGCGCGGTGTTCCGCCGTCGACTTGCAGCGTGGCACGGGCGCGGAACAGGCGTTGCAGGAAGGTGAGCGGTGCCTCGCCGCGCAGGCCGGTAGCGGTGAAATAGAGCGTCAGCTCCCCGCTCGCCAGGTCGAGCACGGCGGAGCCGGACCATTCGCGGCTGCCGGGCGAGAAACCGTCAGGCATGGCGGGGCCAAGGTCGGCCCAGACACCATCGCGCCGCTGCAACAGGTGGATGCGGGCATGGCCGTGGCGCTGGTCAGGGTCGGGAAAGTGCGGCGCGGCCAGCGCCATCCACAGGGTATGGCCGCCCAGGTCCACCGGATGGCCATCGGGGTGCTGGACCGGCCAGGCATCCCACACGTCGAGGTCCGGCGCGATGCGGACCACGTCGGCCGCGCCGATCGGCGGGGCCTCGTGGCCGGCCACAGTGAAGGCGTCGGACGCGGCCACGAACCAGCGGGCGGGGGCCGCGCCGGCAGGTGTGAAATCGGCGGGGCTGGCGGAAGCGGTCATGCGCGGCTTTCGTAACAAGCTGCCAGTGCTGGCGCAATCGATTGCGACACGTAAATTCCCACAAGAAGCATGGCTCAGTCCGTCGCCTCCGGCCCGATGGCGGCATAGTCGGCGGCATTGCGCTCGGCCAGGCGGGTGGCGAAGGGCTGGCGGGCCAGGTTCCACAATGCCAGCACCACCAGCAGGCTGGCGAAGACCGCGCCCAGCACGATGGCATAGCGGCTGTCTCCCAGCGCATCGCCCATCGCCCCCATGGCCAGCGGGGCCAGCACCGCGCTGACGCAGGTGAAGAACAGCAGCAGGCCCGCTATCGCCCCGTGGCGGCCCTTGTCGAAGCTGGAAATGCCGGTGGAATTGATCGTGGGATAGAGGACCGACATGAACAGGCCCGTGGCCGGCAGGGCAAAGATCGCCACTTCGCGCCCGCCCAGCACGGCCACCCAGAACAACGCCGCCATCGCCGCGCTGCACAGCGCCACCACCGCGCCCCAGCTATAGCGGCCCAGCAGCCACACCCCCAGGAAGCGGCCCGCCGCGCGCAGGACGAAGAAGATCGATACGGCATAGCCCGCCAGCGCCACCCATGATCCGGTGTAATCGGCCAGGTACGTGGGCGCCCAGACATAGATTGCCGCCTCTGCCGCCACGTAGAGCATCAGCGCCGTGCCGAAGAACAGCGACGCGGGATCGCCCATCAGGCGCACGGCATCGGATGCGCGGGTTGGCTCGGCGCTGGTTTTCACCGGCTGCGGGAAACGCGCCAGCGCCACGCCCAGAATCAAAACGCCGCACAGGATCGCGGCCACCAGATAGACCCATTTCCAGCTTGCCCCCACCTGCAGCAGGTAGGCCACCACCGCCGGCCCGATGATCGCGCCCACACCGAAGAACCCTTCGATCAGGTTCATCGTGCGCACGTGATCGGTGGTAGAGCGCGACAGGTCACCAATCAGCGCCAGCGCGCCTGCCTTGAACACCCCGATGCCAAGGCCCGACAGGAACAGCAGCGCAGTGAAGAACAGGAAATCGTGCCCGGCGGCAAACAGCGCCGAGCCAAGGCCGAAGGCGACCAGGCCGATCAGGATCGTGACCTTGCGGCCCAGCCGGTCAGCCAGGAAGCCCAGCGCGATGGCCGAGATGGCGATGCCCGACATCGTGGCATACTGGAACGATCCGGCGGCGGTGAGGCCCAGGTCGAACTCGCTGATCACTTCCGGGATCACCGTGCCCACCGAATCGGTGGTCATCGCGAACATCGCGAACATGGCGAAGACCAGCACCTTCAGCAGCAGCGGGCTGCCGGATTGTGCGGAAGATTTGGCAGAACTGCTCATTCACATCACTCCGCAAGGTGGGTCTGGAAGAAATCGACCATGATGGCGTAGGCCTCGCGCGCTTCGGGCAGCTCGGAATTGTAGATGAACCCGTGGAACATCCCGTCCCATCCGTGGAATTGCGAAGGCACGCCCGCGCGGGTCAACGCGTTGTGCGAATTGAGCGCCACGGAAAACTCGAAGCTGCGCGTGCCGCTGATGAGCAACGTTGGCGGAAACTGCGCCACAACCTCTGGCGAGGCGAGCGGATAGGCCAGCGGATCGTCTGCCCGCGCCTCACCCATATAAGTAGGGCCACTGGCGGGCGGCGGCCCGCGCCGGGGCGCATCGGCGGGCGGCGGCAGCATGCCCAGCAAGGGACCGCTGGTGGCCGTGGCATCGCCACCGAAATAGCCGCTGAGCGAGGCGCAGAACACCCCCACCGCAGCCGGGCGCGGCAGGTCATGCGCCTGGAACCAGGCGATCGACTGGGCCGCAAGCAGGCCACCGGCAGAACAGCCGAACAGCCCGATGTGCTGCGGCTGATAGGTCTTCAGCAGTTCGGCATAGACCGCCGCCACATCCTGGCTGGCAGCGGGAAACTGGTGCTCCGGCCCCATGCGGTAATCGATCGAGACCACCTTGATCCCCATCAGCGCGGCCAGCGGCACCGATTCCACCAGCGAGGCGGAGCGCGCGCCGGTGGTGAAGCCGCCGCCGTGAACGTTGACCAGCACGCGGTGGGCATTTTCCGGCGCGATGCCGGCGGCGGGCGTCACCACGTCCACCACCACGCCGCCGATACGGCCCTCGGCAATGTCCACCGCATAGCGGCGGCGCATCGGTTCAAGGAAGGCGAACATGATCCCGTCCTGCCGGGCACGCTCCTGCGCCAGGTCGGGCACCGGGGTGCCGAAGGGCTTGTCCACGATCAGGTGGCGCACGTAATCGCGCCCTTCCTGGCTCATCAGGCCGGACAGCGGAATGCTCACCCCGTCCAGCCGCACCGTGCCATCGGGCGATATGCGCGGATCTTCCTGCGCTACCGCGGGCGCGCAGGCCGCCGCCAGCAGCAGGGCCGCGCCCGCCAGCGGACGCAGGATCATTCCACGGCCTCGAGCAGGTCCGTCAGCCCGTCAACAATCGCGGTTTCCGCGCAACCCGGCTTGAGGCGGGAGGAGATCACCTCGAAGGTGTACTGCCCATAGGCCGCATCATGCGGGATATAGCCCGAGCGGGCCGTGCCGTTGGTCAGCGAAGCGAACATCGTGTTGGCGTGGGGCGATGCCGCCTTGAAGCGGGTGGCGATGGGGTTGAACACTTCGGCATCCACCCCGCCGATGTAGACATCGCCCAGCCGCAGCATCGACAGTTGCAGCGGGATCGGATCGGCATCCTCATAGGTGCCGGCATAGCCCGCGCGTCCCGTATCCAGCCGGCGGCGGCCGGGGCAGGTGGCGGTTTGCAGCGCGCCGTCGATCACCACCTCTTGCTCGGGGCGTTGGAGATTGGCGCGCATCACGTGCAGCACTTCCTCCGCCAGCATCAGGCCAAGAGCCGCGTTCACCTGCTTCTGCTGGTCCAGCAGGAGTTGCACGCGCGGGTTGTTGCGATCCAGCCCCTGCCCGCCCGGCGGCATGGCGTTGGAGATATCCTCGCCCCGGGCGGCATAGTCGGCCACGCGGATCGCCCGCAGGTCATAGGTCTGGTTGAAGAAGATCGGGTTCTGGTCCCCCGATGCGCCGCTGGACCACACGGCAACGGCATCGCCGCCCATCGACGCTTCCAGGTAGGCCGAGGCCGCGCCGGGAATATCGCCGCTGATCATGTCCAGGTTGCCGGTAATCACCGGATGCACGGCATAGTTGTAATAGACCGCGATCGGCGCACCTTCGAGGCTTTCCAGCCGCAGCACGCCCACCGTCTTGTCCGACGGGCCTTCGTAATTCGGCCCTTCCCACCAGCGGCGGGTCTGCGGATCGATGATGTTGCGGTTGACGTTGATCCACGATTGCCCGGTGCCGAAAGCCATGCGCGCGGGCTGCATCGCTGCGGCGGCCTGGCGCACTGCGGCGAACAATTGGTCGGCATAGCCCGGCGCGCGCTGGAACGGGGCGCTGTGGGTGTGGGTGGCGGTCAGCAGGAACTGGTCGCGCGGGATGCCCAGTTCGGCTTCGGCGCGGGTGCGCAGTTCCTCCCACAGCGCGGTGGGCAGGCCCCCGGCATCGACGGTCAGCAGCGCGGCGCGGGTCTGCCCGTTGCCCAGCACGATGGCGCGGGCATAGAGCGAATCGAGGATCCCTTGCGATCCGGGCGGCAGTTCCCCGGCGGCGGGGGTGATGTCCACCCGCGCGGCCCCGGCGGTCAGCTGGCCGGCCTGCACCTGCGCGGCAACCGGCAGGGCAGCCAGCGCGGTGGCAGCCAGAGCCAGGGTGGTAAGGGTGCGGCGAAGGCCCGTCTTGCGCATGATCTCTCCCGTGATTGCCTGATACGCGTTTTCGCGCTGCAATCGATTGCTGAAGGTCATACGGTCGCCGTCGGACGAAATCAACCGCCCTTTGCAGCACCTTTGCACTTGACCGGGGCGGCCAATTTGGTTCCGGTGCGCGCGGACCAATCGGGGGAGGCCTGTTCGTGCCCAAAAGTGCTGGCGGCAAGTCTGGGGCCAAGACGGGGGCACGGGCGGCCAGGCCCAACAACATCCAGGACCTGGCGCGCATTGCCGGCGTCTCAGCCGCCACGGTCAGCCGCGCGCTGGCGGGCACCGGCAACATCTCCGCCACCACGCGCGAGCGCATCCGCGCGCTGGCCAGCGAGCTGGACTTCCGCCCCAGCAACATGGCCCGATCCTTGCGCACCGGGCGCACCGGCACCGTGGGGGTGATCGTGCCGCTGGGGCATGAGAAGAGCCAGCACATCTCCGACCCGTTTTTCATGACCCTGCTGGGCTATATCGCCGACCGGATTGCCGATCGCGGCTATGACCTGCTGCTGAGCAAGGTGGTACCACACGATCCCGAATGGCTTTCCCGCCAGGTCGATACCGGCCGGGTGGATGGCATGATCATCATTGGCCAGTCGAACCAGAGCGACGTGATCAACTCGGTCGCCCGGTTCTACAACCCGCTGGTGGTGTGGGGCGCGGCCCTGCCCGACCAGATCTATTGCTCGGTGGGCAGCGACAACCGGCTGGGCGGCAAGCTGGCCACCGAACACCTGCTGTCGCTGGGCTGCCGCAAGCTGGCCTTCTTCGGCGACCCTTCCGTGCCGGAGGTGGAGCAGCGGCTGAACGGCTTCCGCGACGCCCTGCGCGGGGTGGAGGGGGCCGTGGGGGCCACGCTGCCGGTCCACTTCACGCCCGAACAGGCGCTGGAGGACATCGCCGGCTTCCTTGACCTGGCGGACAAGCTGGACGGCATTTTCGCCACGTCCGATACCATCGCCATCACCGCCCTTCAGGCCCTGCTGGACCGGCGGCGCGCGGTGCCGCAGGATGTGAAGATAATCGGCTTCGATGACCTGGACCTGGCCCGGCGCACCGTGCCCGCGCTCAGCTCCGTGCGGCAGGACCTGGAGGCCGGGGCCGAGGCCCTGGTCGACATCCTGTTCCGCAAGATCGCGGGCGAGGAAGTGGAATCGGTGATGCTGCAACCGCAACTGGTGGTGCGCGGCAGCACCGTTTCGGACTAGTCCGCCAGCGCTGTCGCTATGGCGACGCGCGCCAGCGGCTCCATCACGGCATAGCCGGCGCGCGTGGGATGCACCCCGTCATTGGCATAGGCAGGGTTGAAGGCATTGTCCGGCGCGGCCAGCGGGGTGAAATAGTCGACAAAGGTCACCCCCTCGCGCGCCGCCAGCTCGGCCAGCCGCGCGTTCAGGTGCGGCACCACGGGCCGGGTGTCGAAATCGGGCCGCGGCAGCAGGCGCGACATCGGCGGCATGGCGGCCAGCACCACCCTGATATCGTTGGCTTGCGCCAGGTCGATCATGGCGTTGACCGTGCCGAGGTACTCCTCCTCGGTAATCGGGCCGGTGGCCCCGCCGATATCGTTGGTTCCGGTCATGATGTGCACCGCCTGCGGGTTGAGAGCGATCACGTCCTGCCAGAAGCGGGCCAGCATCTGCGGGCTGCTCTGCCCGCTGATCCCGCGCCCGACAAAGCCGTTGTCGGCGAAGAAGGCCGGGTCTGCCTCCACCCAGCCCTCGGTTATCGAATCGCCCATGAACACCACGCGCGGGCGCACCCCGCTTGCAGCCAGGTCGGCGTTGGCATCGCGATAGCGGCAGCGGAAGGGCCAGTCGGTGGCGAACTGCGCCGCCTGGCGGGCGCGGAAGGCATTCGCCGCCGGGTTGTCCCCACCGAAGAAGCTGGCCGCCATGAGCGACATATCGTCAAGGTCGCGGGGGCGGTGCTCGAACTGGTTGGCCAGCGCTTCCGCATCGCGCGGCTGGGGCAGCGGGCACTGGATCGAGGTGCCGTTGACCGCCGGATAGTCCCGCCCCATCGGCACGGGCGGGGCGGCAGGGTTATCCTGCGCGGCCAGCGGGGCGGCAGCAAGGCCCAGCAGGGCCATGGCGAACAGGCGGCAAATCATGGCGGTATCCTCTCCGGTTACCGCCAGCATAGCGCAACGACCGACGCGAGCAATCGTTTGCGTGGTTCGCATGACGACGTTAGGCTGGCCGCAGGGAGAAGACATGTTCATGCGCCTGCTGACCGCCATTTTCGCTGCCATTTTCGCCATCGCCCCGCTGCCGGGGCTGGCGCAGGGTTGGCAGGAGACCTGGGGCACCGCCCTGCCGCTGCAACCGCCGCCGCTATCGCCCTTCGGTGAAGGCCGCGCCCCGCCCCCGCCGCCTCCCCCGCCGCCGGCAGACCAGCCCCCGCCGCCCAATCCGCGCCTGCCTTATCCCGCCGTGCTGCACGACCAGACGCTGCGCATGGTCGCCCGCACCAGCGTGGCAGGCGCGCAGGTGCGGCTGGAATTTGCCAACCGTCACGGCGCGGCGCCGGTGCATTTCGGCGCGGTCCGCGTGGCACTGGCAGGGGATGATGGCTCCACCCTGCCGGGCACAGACCGGGTGGTAACGTTCGGCGGCGCGGAGCAGGTGGTGCTGCAACCCGGCACGCGGCTGGTCAGCGACCATGTGGACCTGGCCGTGGGGCCGCTGACCAAGCTGGCCATCTCGGTCTACCTGCCCGGGGAAACCCCCACCGAAACGGTGGACGGCATCGGGCTGGAATCGCACTTCGTGGCCCAGGGCAACCGCACGGCCGACACAGCGCTCCCCGGCGCAGAGCGCGGCTCGGCTTATTTCTGGCTACGCGGGATCACCGTTCCCGCCCACCCGCAGGGCGGCGCGATCATTGCCTTCGGGGATTCGATCACCGAAGGCTATGCCACCACGCCGGGGGCCAACCACGCGTGGCCGGAACTGCTGGCCGAGCGACTACAGGCCGATCCGGCACTCGCAGGCTGGTCCGTCATCAACACCGGCATCTCCGGCAACCGCGTGCTGCGCCCCGGCGCGGGCGAGGCGGCGCTGGCCCGCTTTACCGAGGACGTGCTGAGCCGCCCCGGTGCGCGCTGGGTGGTGGTGCTGGAATCGATCAACGACATCAACATGACGATCATGCCCAGCATGCCCGCCAGCCAGCGCGCCACGGCGGAAGCGATCATCGCCGGGCTGGACCAGCTCGTCACCCGCGCCCGCCTGCACGGGCTGAAGATTGCCGGCGGCACGGTGCTGCCCACGGGCGGCCTGCCGTTCTGGAGCGAGGAGGGCGAGGCCATGCGCCAGGCGGTCAACACCTGGATCCGCACCAGCGGGCGGTTCGATGCGGTGATCGATTTCGATGCCGCCACCCGCGATCCCGCCGATCCGCTGCGGATCAACCCCGCCTTCGATCCGGGCGATCACGTGCACCCCAACGATGCCGGCAACCGCGCAATGGCCGATGCCGTGCCGCTGGGGATGCTGCGCGACTAGCGGCGTTCGCCCGGCAGCAGGTCGCCGTAGCGTTCTTCCAGCACGCGGGTGAACTCGTCACGCCGGCGCAGTTCGGCCAGCATGCCGTTTACATCGAACGATGCCACCTGGCTGCGGATATAGTCCGCGCCCTCGCGGCCCCACCGGGCGCGCTGTTCCTCGCTGATCGGCTCCACGAAGCCGCCGTGCAGCACCGGATCGGAATAGAAGCTGCCCGCCGGGGTGCCGCTGAACGGCGGCACGAAGCGCGAAAGCTGGCTGGGATCGCGCAGCACTTCGTGGCGCGGCTGGGTTACGTTGACGGGGATATCGTTCAGCCGGCCGACGATCTGGTAGGAACCGAAGCTGACCAGCTCGCGCGCGTTGGGCGGGCCGTCACCGAAACCCGGACGCGATTCGCCCGGTGCCCAGGCGCGCACCATGTCGGTGCCCATCCAAAGCACCGGAACGTGCAGCTCGTCGAACGTCTCGCGCACCAGCGGCAGCATGGTCTGCTGCGAGGGGCCGTGCGAGGTGAGGAACACGATCCGGCGGAAGCCTTGGCGCACCCACGAGCGGACCAGCGCCTTCAGGTAAGGGAGGCTGTCCGAAGTCGAGACATAGGTGGTGCCGCGGCTGGTGGTGGTGCCGCCGGGATAGAAATAGGCCAGGTACGGCGCAACCAGCCCGTCGCCCTTTTCGGCCAGCTCCATGGCGTAGGCCAGCGGGATCACGTATTCGACATCGGTCGGCATCCCGCCGTTCTGTTCCACCGGGCCCACCGGCACGAACAGCACGTCATTGCGGGCCAGGTACTGCTCCACCTCCCAGCCGCTCAGCGCGGTCATCATGCGGCTGCGCATGGCGGGCGCTTCGGCGGTGGCAGGCGTGTCCTGCGCCACTGCGGCGGGCGCGACGGCCAGCAGCAGGGCAGCAGCGGTAAGGACGGCAAGACGGGTCATCGGCAATCTCCGCAAGGGTGCATCACGGTTATCGAGGGCAGGCGGCAGGTGCGGACCGTTGTGTCCCGGTCGCCCACCTGCCGCCCATGATCGGGTATGGGAGAGAAGCCCCGATCACATTTCGAAGCGCACACCCAGGCGCCAGGTCTGGCCCAGCAGGTCGTACCACGCGTTGCCACCACCCGATGCCGGCAGCGGCGGGGCCTGATTCAGCAGGTTGTTGACCGTGCCATAGACCTCGATCTTCCGCTCGTCGGTGCCCAGGTTGTAGGCGGCGCCCACGTTCACGTAACCACGGGCGGGCACGATGTTGTCGCTGATCGAGTTGAACAGCGTGGGGCTGTAGCTGGGATCATCCGGCCCCACGAACTGGTTGTTGAAGCGGCCCTTGCTGATGAAGCGGTACTGCACGTTGGCCGACAGGCGGCTGCCGCGATAGGCTAGCGTGGTGTTGGCGACCCAGCTGGGGATGCCCGCCGTGCCGCCGAAGATCGTGCCGCTCTGCCCGGCGCGGTTCACGCCGTTGGGGAACGTGCGCGAAACGTCGAAGGTGGAGCGGTACTCCATCACGTGCGTGGCCTGCGAGCTCAGCGTGATGCGCGCCTCCTCACCGGTCAGGAAGTCGGTCACCGGCACCACATAGTTCAGCGCGAAGTCGATGCCGCGCGTCTGGAACTGGGCGAAGTTCGCGTTCTGCGACAGCACCGAGAGCACGCGGCCTGCCAGCGGATCGTTGTTGGCAAAGGTGATCAGGCCGCAATAGGGGCTGGTCACATCCACCGTGCCGCTGCCGATGCAGTTGGTCAGCGAAGTGGCAGCGCCCGTGGCGCCGATGGCCTGCTTGACCTTGATGTCGAAGTAGTCCGCCGAGACGTTGAACCCGGGCAGGAAGCCGGGCGTGAAGACCACGCCGAAGCTGTCCGTGCGGCCGATCTCCGGCTTGAGGCCGGGGTTGCCGCCGGTCACGCTGTCATATTGGTAAGACGTCTGGCCGGCAAAGGCAGCGCGCGTATCGGCGAAGGTTGGGCGCGGCACCACGGTGACGGCCGCGGTATAGAGCTCGGTCAGGCTGGGCGCGCGGATGTCGCGCGACATCGTTCCGCGCACCATGATGGCCGAAATCGGCCGCCAGACGAGACCCGCCTTCCACGTCGCCACGTCACCCGAGGTGCTGTAGTCCGTGGCGCGGGCAGCACCGTTAAACTCCAGCGAACCGGTGAACCAGTCCTCGCTCAGCAGCGGAATGATCGTTTCCACATAGGCTTCGGTCACCGAGACGCCGGCCTTGGGGAAATCACGCGGGGCGCGGGCGTTGAAGGCACCGGCCTGGCTGATCGGGTCCACGGCGGTGACGAAGGTTTCCTCGCGGTATTCGAAGCCGAAACCTGCCGAGACTGGCCCCGCCCACAGGTTGCCCAGTTCGCCGCTGGCATTGGCACTGGCTTCCAGCAGTGTGGAAACTGCTTCCGAGTGCGCGGTGCCGAAGGCATAGTTGTAGGCCGCATCCGAATAGGATGCGCGGCCCAGGATGTTGATCGGCTGGCACCCCGCATCGCGCGCCGCCTGGCTGGCACAGACAGTCTGGCCGTTCAGGGTGATCGCGTTGATGGCGTTGAGGAAGTTGGCCGTGATCGCGGTGTTCGACTGGTCCTGGATGGTCTTGTTGCGACCGTACTGCACGCCCAGATCCCACTGCCAGGTGCCGGGGCCATCACCGCGCAGGCCGCCGGCCAGGCTGTAGGTCTCGCTGTCGGTGTCGATGATCGGCGGGCCAAAATCGTTGCCCAGGTAGCCGATGGTCAGCGAGCCGTTCGCCGGGATCAGCGCCAGTTGCGCCGGGGTCAGCGCTGCCTGCAGATAGGGGTTGTTGCGGCTGATCGACAGGAAGTTGGCGGTGCCGCCCGGCTGTGCGGCGCGAATCTGGGCGCTGATGTTTTCCGAATTGAGCTGCGCATAGAGGCCGCGGGCCCACAGTTCCATCCCGTCGGTAATCTCGAAGGTGGCATTGGCTGCCGCACTGTAGCGCTCTGTGGCTGCGCGCAGCACCTGATAGTCGGCCGCGTTGGTGCCGCCGACCATGCGGGTGCCGATCTGGCCCTGGTACAGGCCCACATCGAACGGCGCGGTGGTCACGGCGCCGCCGGATCCGGCCACGAACTGCAGGTTGCGCAGCGCCGCCGGGTTGGCGGCCGAGTTGGCAATCAGGCCGCCCGGTGTCAGCGTGCCCCACAGGACGTTATCGGTAATCAGGTTGGCCGGCAGGTTGGCCGCACGATTGGCGCCGAAGGACACCGAGGCAACGTTGGCCCGGCCCCATGCCCGCAGGTCGTTGACCAGGCCGGTTCCCTCGTTGTTGCCATACTCGCCGCCCACCACGATATGGCCGCGGCCATCGGCAAAGCTGAGGCCGCCGGCCAGCGAGGCGAAGCTGTCCTCGGCATCGCCATACTTGGTCTCGCCGTACTGGACGTTGCCCTTGAGGCCTTCCAGCCGGGTGTTCATCTGCAGGTTGAGCACGCCCGCGATCGCGCCCGAGCCATAGGCGGCCGAAGCGCCGCCGGTGACCACGTCGATCCGGCTGATCAGCGCCGAGGGAATGAGGTTGAGGTCGGTCGCACCGGCCACGGTGGCACCGGGGAAGTTGACCGAGGGCAGGCGCATCCGGTCGAGCAGCACCAGCGTGCGGGTGGCACCAAGGCCGCGCAGGTCGGGCGAGTTGATCGCCTGGTTGCCGATGCCGCCGGCCTCCGGCGCATTGGTGCGGCGGAAGCTGGGCACTTCGTTGATGATGTCGGCAATGTTAACCGTTGCCCGGTCTTCGATCGCCTGTTCGCCGATCACCGTGGTGGGGCTGGGCGCGATGAAGCCGGCGCGATCGATGCGCGAGCCACTGACCACGATGGTGTCGCTGCCGCCCGTATCGTCTGCTGCCTGCGCATTATCCGGAGCCACCACCTGCTGGGCCAGCACAGGACTCGCGAAAGCCATGCCGGCGGCAGTCGCCAGCAGCCATGAAATCGACCGCATTTTCATCTCCCTGAATTTTCGGTATGACCAATTGAATTATTCTGGACTTGCAGAAATATTGCCAGTCGTCAACCAGCTTGGCCTTTCAGGTGATGACATGATGCATCAGCGCCACAGTGCAACCGTGGCTCACGGGGCCATCCTTCGCCCTTTACCCCTAACTTTGCCCCCGGTCTGGCCTTGTGGTAAGGCCAATTATCTGCCAAGCGAAATCCAGGCATCGAAAATGTGGCGACCCGGCATGCTTGGCATTTTGTCCGGCTTGCTGCGTTTAGGCCACTGAATGGAAGATCTGGGAGAATCGGACCAATGACCGGACTGACAAGGACTGCCCTGGCTCTGGCGGGATGCGCACTGGTGGCCGTTTTGCCCGCCCATCTCGCCGCGCAGGATAGCGCCAGCCCCCGCCAGCGCGTTCCCCTGGCCGAAGGCTGGCAGTTCAACCTGGCCGGCACGGATGCCGCTGCCGCCGAGCGCCCGCATGACGAGGACTGGGAAGTGGTCAGCGTCCCCCATACATGGAACCGGGTGGGCTATTACCTGTCCGATCCCGCCAGCCACACCAACACCGCCGAAACGGTCAACAAGGTGCAGGGCGTGGGCTGGTACTACAACAGCTTCGCCGCCCCGACGCGCGATGGCCAGGGCCGCGCCTTCCTGGAATTCGACGCCGCCAGCCGCACGGCCGAGGTGTGGCTGAACGGCCGCCTGGTAGGCACCAATCGCAACCCCTTCGCCCGCTTCCGCATCGACGTGACCGACGCGGTCACTTTCGGCGGCACCAACGCGCTCTATGTGAAGGTGGACAACACCGCCCCGCTGACGGAAGGGGCGCAGACGGCTGACGTGCTGCCGATGACGGGCGATTTCTTCGTGCGCGGCGGCCTCTATCGCCCGGTCAGCCTGGTGTTGACCAAGCCGGTGCATTTCGACCTGCTGGATGCCGGTGGCCCCGGCGTCTATGCCACCACGCTGCGCGCCGATGCCGCCAGCGCCGACATCGCGCTGACCATGCGCGCCCGCAACGACAGCAGCCGGCCGCAAGGCGTGGTGGTGACCGCCACGCTGCTCGATGCACAGGGCACCCAGATCGCGAGCACCCGCGCCGAGCGCACCCTTGCCGCTGGCGAACTGGCCGAGGTGCCTGCCAGCCTCACCGTCAGCAATCCGCGCCTGTGGAGCGGCGTGGCCGACCCTTACCTGCACACCCTGCGCTTCGAGCTGCGGAGCGCTGCGGGCGAACTGCTCGACAGCGTGGACCAGTCCTTCGGCATCCGCACCATGGCGCTGGACCCGGAGCGCGGCTTTATCCTGAACGGCGCGCCCTATCGCCTGGTGGGCGTAGGCTTCCACCAGGACAACGAGCAGACCGACTGGGCGATGACCCCGGCACAGGTGGAAGAATCCATCCGCATCATCCGCGAGATGGGGGCCAATAGCATCCGCCTCACCCACTACCAGCACGGCCAGCCGGTGCACGACCTGGCCGACCGTTACGGCCTGGTGCTGTGGGACGAGATCGGCCTGGTCACCGCCTGGACCAACCAGCGCGACCAGACCGAGACGCCGGCAGGCATCGTGGCCAATGCCCGCCAGCAGGTGGCCGACATGATCGCGCAGAACCGCAACCATGCTTCGGTCGCCGTCTGGGGCATTGCCAACGAGGTGGATTTCGGCCCCGGCCGCCCGGACTTCCTGGGCCGCCCGCCAGAAGTAGTGGCCGATCCGATTCCTCTGCTGGAGGAGCTGGCCGGCCTGGTCCGTTCCACCGATGCTTCGCGCCCGGTGGTACTGGCGCACTGCTGCGAGAACCGCGGCATGGTCGACGTGCCCGAAGTTGCGGAGACGGTGGATGCCGTGGGCGCCAACCTGTACTACGGCTGGTATTACGGTCGCCCGCAGGACCTGGGGCCGCACCTTGACGGCCTGCGCGCCAAGCGCCCCGGCCAGCCGCTGTCGATCAGCGAATACGGCGCGGGCGCGGCAGATACCCTGCACACCGACAACCCGCTGGGCGGTCCGATCGACATGGGCGGCCGCACCCAGCCCGAGGAATATGCCAGCTGGTTCCACGAAGAGAGCTGGAAGCAGCTTGAACCGCGCACCTACCTGTGGGGCACCTGGCTGTGGAACAGCTTCGATTTCGGTACCACGGTGCGGCGCGAGGGCGATGCGCAGGACATCAATACCAAGGGGCTGGTCAGCTATGACCGGTCGATCCGCAAGGACGCCTACTACTTCTACCGCGCCAACTGGTCGGACAATCCCACCGTTCACATCAACGGCCGCCGCTATGTCGACCGTGCCTATCAGGTGACCGACGTACGGGTTTATTCCAACGCGAGCCGCACCACGCTGACGGTGAACGGGCAGGTGATCGGCACGCTTGCCGATTGCCCGCACAGCGTTTGCGTGTGGCCCAATGTGGCCCTGCGCGAAGGCGAGAACGTGGTGGTCGCCAGCGCGGACTTCGCCAGCGGGCCGGTTGAAGACCGGGTGACCTGGCAACTCGCCGCATCGCAGGTGGGCAGCTTCCGCATCGACAGCGGCGCTATCCTGGCGGCGAATGCCGAGGTGCGCTTCGGCTCCGACAACTTTTTCGTCGGCGGCAGCGCCGGGAATATGGACCAGACCCCGCGTGGCCGACCGCCCGTGCCTGCCAGCATTGCCGGCACAAGCCGCCGCGACATTGCTGCCACGTACCGCCGGGGCGATTTCCATTACCGCCTGCCGCTGGCCGATGGCCGCTACCGCGTGGCGCTGACTTTCGTGGAGCCGGACAAGGCCGTGGGCGAGCGGGTGTTCGACGTGCTGGCCAACGGCACGCCGGTCCTTTCTGCCTATGACGTCCGCGCCCGCGCCGGGGCGGTGCTGACCGAGCAGGTGGAAACCGTGGAAGCGACGGTGACCGGCGGCGTGCTGGACCTGCACTTCCGCCCCGTGACTGGCGAGGCGATCGTCTCCGCCGTCGAAATCTCGGCCCTCAGGTAAGGCGCGCGCTCATGCTGCAACGGATCGGTCGCCTGCGCTGGTGGATCATCGCCCTGGTCACGCTGGGGACGGTGCTCAACTACCTCGCCCGTTCCACCCTGTCGGTGGCGGCGCCCACGCTGAAGGAGGAGATGAGCCTCACGACCGAGGAATACAGCTATATCGTGATGGCCTTCCAGGCCAGCTACACGGTGATGCAGTCGGTGGCCGGATCGGTGCTGGACGCGCTGGGCAACCGGCTTGGGTTCTTCCTGTTCGCCGTCGGCTGGGCGCTGGCCAACATGGCGCACGGCTTTGCCACCGGCTGGCAGGGCCTCGCCTTCTTCCGCGGCCTGCTTGGCGCAACCGAGGCAGCCGCCATCCCCGCCGGCACGAAGACCGTGGCCCAGTGGTTCCCCCCGCGCGAGCGGCCCTTGGCCACCAGCGCCTTCCAGATCGGCACCAGCTTCGGATCGATCCTGGCCCCGCCGATCGTGATCTTCTGCATCGTCACCTGGGGCTGGCAATCGGCCTTCGTGGTCACCGGCGCGCTCAGCCTGGTGTGGGCCGGGATGTGGTGGATCGGCTATCGCGATCCGGCCGACCACAAGCGCCTGACGCCGGAAGAACGCGCCCACATCGAGGGCGGACGCGACGTGGAGGAAGGCGTGGCCAAACCCGCCACGCGCAGCGAGGTGCTGAAATCACGCGGTTTCTGGGCCATCGCCATTCCCCGCTTCCTGGCCGAACCGGCCTGGCAGACGTTCAACTTCTTCATCCCGCTATATCTGGTGGCGGTGTGGAATGTGGACCTGGCGGGCATTGCCCTGATGGCCTGGCTGCCGTTCGTCGCCGCCGATCTGGGATCGCTGGCGGCGGGGATCCTGCCCGGCTGGCTGATGCGGCGCGGGGCCGGCCTGATCGCCTCGCGCAAGATCACCATGACCGTGGGCGCGCTGTGCATGGGGGGCCTCGCATTCATCGGCCTGGCCGGATCGCCGGAAGTGGCGATTGCCCTGTTCTGCCTGGGCGGTTTTGCCCACCAGATGCTCAACGGCGCGCTGTTGACGCTGTGTTCGGACGTGTTCGATGCCCGCGCCGTGGGCACGGCCAGCGGCATGGCGGGTACGGTGGCCTGGATCGGTGGCCTGGGGTTCACCTTCCTGATCGGCCAGAGCGCCGATGCCTATGGCTACAACCCGCTGTTCATCGCGCTGGCCGCGCTGGACCTGGTGGGGGCCGTGGTGCTGTGGAGCCTGCTGCGCGGGCGCCCCGCTAAAGCATAGGGTTCAGGCTCAGGCGTAGGGCGCTTGCCCGTCGCGCGGCGGGATAGCGCCGGGGCGCATCACGCACCAGCCGGCCAGGGCGTGCCCGCGCAGGGCCGCGTCATGCGGTGATGCCCCGGCAAGGCGCGCGGCGAGGTAACCCGCGTTGAAGGCATCCCCCGCCCCGCTGGTATCGACCGGTTGCAGCACCTGTGGCGGGGGGACCAAAGTGCCGTCGGGCAACAGGCAGCCTTTTGCGCCCAGCTTTACCACGGTTTCCGCGCAGCCCAGCCGCTGCCAGTGTGCGGCCACGGCCTGCGCGTCATCCGGCAGACCCAGCGCCACCTCGTCCTCCAGCGTGGGCAAGCCGATGCTGGCCACGGCAATGGCAATATCGCGCAGGTGCGCTGCCTCCGCCTGCGAATCCCACAGGCGCGGGCGGAAGTTGCCGTCGAACACCACCTGTCCCCCGGCCGCCCGCACCTTGCGCGCGGCATCCAGCAGCAGGTGGCGCCCCGCCATCGGCAGTATCGCCAGCGAGATCAGCGAAAAGGCCAGCACCTGTGCCTCACCAAGCGCCTCGGCCAGCCTGGCGCTGTCGGGCAGCGCGAACATCTGCCGCGCCGCGCTGTCGCTGCGCCAATAGGAGAAAGTCCGCTCCCCTGCAGCGTCCAGCGAGATGGAATAGAGCCCCGTGCTGCGCGCAGGGTCGGTCAACAGCAGCGAGCAGTCCAGCCCCTCGGCCTGCCATTGCTGGCGCAGATTGGCGCTGAAGGCATCGCTGCCCAGCGCGCTGGCATAGGCCACGGTGCAGCCCAGCCGGGCGAGGTGGACCGCGGTGTTGAGCGTATCTCCGCCATAGCCAATCTGCCACAAGCCGCCTGCGCGGGCAGACAGCTCCAGCATCGCCTCGCCGGCGAGGATCACCCGGGGCGTGCTCACCAGTTCCACATGGTCCCGTCTTCCAGCCGCGCCACGGGAAGCTGCGCGGGGCTGTAGGGATACTTCGCGGCCAGCGCCTCGTCGATATCAACGCCGTGGCCGGGGTTCTCGCCGCAGGTCATGTAGCCCTTGGCGAAGCTGTAATCGTGCGGGAACACCTCGTCCGTCTCGGGCGTGTGGCGCATGTATTCCTGCACGCCGAAGTTGGGCACCCAGGTATCGAAGTGCAGCGCCGTGCCCATCGTCACCGGCGAGAGGTCGGTCGCCCCGTGGCAGCCGGTGCGCACCTGGTAGAGGCTGGCAAGATCGGCAATGCGCTTCAGGTGCGTCACCCCGCCCGCGCCCACGATGGTGGCGCGGATATAGTCGATCAACTGGTTCTGGATCAGGTCCTTGCAGTCCCAGATGGTGTTGAAGATTTCGCCCACGGCCAGCGGCGTGGTGGTGTGCTGGCGCACCAGCTTGAAGGCTTCCTGGTTTTCCGCCGGGGTGCAGTCCTCGAACCAGAACAGGCGGAACGGCTCCAGCGCTTTGCCCATCTGCGCCGCTTCCAGCGGGGTATAACGGTGGTGCCCGTCATGCAGCAGGTGGTGCTCGTACCCATAGGTGTCGCGCAGCTTGGCGAACAGCTTGGGGATGTAATCCAGTGCCTTGGCGGTGTTCCAGCCGGTCTCGGTGGGGAGCGCCGCGTCGGCAGGTTCGTAGTACATGTCCCCCCGGCCCACGCCGTAGGCCTTTTCCACGCCGGGAATGCCGGTCTGCGCGCGGATCGCCTGGTAGCCCATGTCGATATAGCGGCCCACGGCCTCCACCGTGCTGGCGATGTCGGCCCCGTTGGCATGGCCATAGACCATCACCTTGTCGCGGCTGCGCCCGCCCAGCAACTGGTACAGCGGCATTCCGGCCATCTTGGCCTTGATGTCCCACAGCGCCACGTCCACCGCCGCGATGGCGCGCATGGTCACCGGACCGCGCCGCCAATAGGCCCCGCGATAGAGATATTGCCAGGTATCCTCGATCCGCCCCGGATCGCGCCCGATCAGGCAGGGGATCACGTGATCTTCCAGATAGGCGACCACCGCCTTTTCGCGCCCGTTCAGCGTGGCATCCCCGATGCCGTAGACGCCTTGGTCGGTCTCGATCTTCAGCGTCACGAAATTGCGGCCCGGACATGTGACGATGACCTTGGCAGACGTGATTTTCATGCATTATTCCGATTGAGTGAGAGCGGATGTGGTAGCGTTCTCTTGACCACCCCAGATTGGTCTGTCAAGGTGGTAAGGCAGGTTGCAGGAAGGTCTTGGTAATGAACAGCGAAAGCGGCGGTCACCTCCGGCTCTACAAGGACATTGCCGGGATGCTGATGCAGGACCTGGCCAGCGGCAAGTATCCTGTCGGGGCCAAGCTGCCGGCGGAGCGCGAACTGTCAGTGATCTACAACGTCAGCCGCCCCGTGGTGCGCGAGGCGATCATCGCGCTGGAAGTGCAGGGCCTTATCGATGTCCGCATCGGCTCGGGCGCCTATGTCAAGGCCCTGCCGGGAGGTGACAAGGACCTGGCCGGCTTCAACATCTCCGCCATCGAGCTGACCGAGGCGCGCCTGCTGATCGAAGGCGAGTGCGCTGCGCTCGCCGCCTCGCAGATTACCGACGAGGAACTGGTCCGGCTGGAAGAACTGGTCAATCAGATCGCCGAGGAGAACCAGTCGCCGGAATGGACCGTGGATGCCGACCGGGAATTCCACATGGCCATTGCCGCAGCCACCCGCAACAACGCCCTGGTGGAAGCGGTCGAGCGTCTGTGGGAATTGCGCCAGACCTCACCCGAGGCCGCCCTGCTCCACGAAAAGGCCCGCACCGCCAACATCAAGCCGGTGGTGGACGAACACCGCGCCATCCTGGATGGCCTGATGTCGCGCGAACCCGCTACGGCCCGCGCCGCCATGCGCACGCACCTCAGCCAGGTGCTCGAAAGCCTGCTGTTCGCCACCGAGGAACGCGTGATTGCCGAGGCGCGCCGCGCCATGCAGGCCAAGCGTGACCGCTTCAGCCAGCTGATCGGCTGATCCCATGCCTGCAATGCCGCTTGCCCTCAACCCGGATCGCCTGTTTCCGGCCGATCCCGCCACCCGCGCCGTGACCCGCGACCTGTTTGCCCTGGTCGAGAAGCTGCCGATCATCAGCCCGCACGGTCACACCGATCCGCGCTGGTTTGCCGGCAATGCCAACTTTGGCAATGCCACCGAACTGCTGCTGAAGCCCGACCACTACCTGTTCCGCATGCTCTATTCGCAGGGCGTGCGGCTGGAGGAGCTGGGTATCCGCAACAAGGCGGCCGATCCGCGCGAGGCCTGGCGCATCCTGGCGAGCAACTTCCACCTGTTCCGCGGCACGCCTTCCGCCATCTGGCTGAACTGGGTGTTCGTGGAGGTGTTCGGGCTGGACCGGCGGCTCTCTGCCGAAACGTCCGACCTTTACTACGACACGATCACCGATGCGCTGGCCACCGAGGCCTTCCGCCCGCGCGCGCTGTTCGAGCGGTTCAACATCGAGGTGATCACCACAACCGAAAGCCCGCTCGACAGCCTGGAACACCACCACGCCATTGCCGCCAGCGGCTGGCAGGGTCGCGTGCTGACCGCCTATCGCCCCGATCCGGTGGTCGATCCCGAGTTCGAGGGGTTTCATGACAACCTCGACAAGCTGTCCGCACTGACTGGGCAGGACTGCCGCACCTGGGCGGGCTACATTGCCGCCCATCGCCAGCGGCGGGCCGATTTCATCGCCGCTGGGGCCACGTCGAGCGATCACGGCCACCCCACCGCGCGCACCGCCGACCTTGCGCCTGCCGAAGCGGAGGCCCTGTTCGCCCGCGTCTCGTCCGGCCCCGCCAGCGCCGCCGATGCCGAGCTGTTCCGCGCCCAGATGCTGACCGAGATGGCGCGGATGAGCCTGGATGACGGGCTGGTGATGCAGCTTCACCCCGGCTCCTTCCGCAACCACAACCAGCCGCTGTTCGACCGCTTCGGGCGCGACAAGGGGGCGGATATCCCGATGGCGACCGATTACGTCACCGCGCTGCAACCGCTGCTGGGTGCCTTCGGCAACGATCCGCGCCTGTCGCTGATCGTCTTCACGCTGGACGAGACGGCCTATGCCCGCGAGTTGGCCCCGCTGGCGGGCCACTATCCGGCGATGAAGCTGGGCCCGGCCTGGTGGTTCCACGACAGCCCCGAAGGCATGCGCCGCTATCGCCGCATGGTGACCGAGACGGCCGGTTTCTACAACACCGTGGGCTTCAACGACGATACCCGCGCTTTCCTCTCCATCCCCGCGCGGCATGACCTTGCGCGCCGGATCGACTGCGGCTTTCTGGCGGAACTGGTGGTGGAACACCGGCTGGAGCTGGACGAGGCGGCAGAGCTGGCGGTGGACCTCGCCTATAACCTGGCAAAGGCGGCCTACAGGCTGTGACCCGGCTGAGCGAAGCGAGCCTCTCCGCCCTGCCCGAGGGTTTGGATGCGCCGCACTATGACCGCGCAAGCCAGGCCCAAGGCATCGTGCATTTCGGCCTGGGCGCCTTCGCCCGCGCGCACTTGGCCTGGTACACCGACAAGGCTCTCAATGCAGGTGAAAATGGCTGGCTGATCACCGGCGTCTCGATGCGCTCGCCCGCCGTAGGTGAGCAGCTCAATCCGCAGGATGGCCTCTATTCGCTGACCGAGCGCAGCGCAGATGGGGAATGCACCCGCGTGATGGGCGCGATCCGCGAGGTGCTGCTGGCCGATGCTGACCGGCAGCGGATCGTGGACCTGATCGCCAGCCCGGATTGCCATATCGCCAGCTTCACCGTGACCGAGAAGGGCTATTGCCGGCGGCCGGACGGTTCGCTTGACCAGAGCCTCGCCGCACAGGGTTTCTACCCCCTGCTGGGCGAGGCGCTGGCCCGGCGGCACGCCAGCGGGCTCCTCGGCCTGACGCTACTGTCCTGCGACAACCTGGCGCACAATGGCCGCGTGCTGGAAAAGCTGCTGGGCGAATGGCTGGCGGCGCACCAGCCGCAGGCGACAGGCTGGTTTGCCCACGAATGCACCTGTCCGGAGACTATGGTGGACCGCATCGTCCCGGCGATGACTGCTGCCAACCTCGACGAGGCGCAGGCCCTGCTGGGAGACGTGCGCGACGAGGGTGCGATCTTCACCGAAAGCTTCAGCCAGTGGGTGATCGAGGACCGCTTTGCCGGCCCCCGCCCGCGCTGGGAGGAGCACGGCGCGCAGATCGTGGCCGATGTTGCACCATATGAGACCGCCAAGCTGCGGATGCTCAACGGCGCCCATTCGCTGCTGGCCTATTGCGGACTGGCGAAGGGCCACACCTACGTCCACCAGGCGATTGCCGATCCGGACCTGCGGACTCTGGTCCAGCGCCTGATGCTGGACGAAGCGGCCCCCACCATCCGCACGGCCCCAGGGCAGGACCTGCCCGCCTATGCGGAGGCGCTGATCGCCCGCTTCGAGAATCCGGCCCTCCAGCACCGGCTGGCGCAGATAGCCATGGATGGCAGCCAGAAGCTGCCGCAGCGCTGGCTGGCCGTGCTGGCCGAGCGGCAGGCGCAGGGGCTATCCTCGACCGCAATCATGCGCGGGCTTGCTGCCTGGCTGCGCCACGTGCGCGGAGATAACGGACCGGTGGACGACCCGCTGGCCGCGGACCTCGAAGCGGCCTCGCAGCAGCCGGACACGGCGGCGATGATCCGCGCCATTGTGGGCCCCGGCGGGCTGGTCGGTTCGCCGTGGCACCCGTCCGACGACGAGATCGCACAGTTGCAAACAGCGTTGGGAGAAGCGCGATGACCGGATTGTCCCGCCGCGCCCTGCTGGGCGGCACCCTCGGCCTGGCGGGCCTGGCCGCCACCGCCGCGCGCGGACAATCCGGGAGCGAACGGCCCAATATCCTGTGCCTCGTCAGCGAGGACAACAACCCCTACATCGGCGCCTATGGCGACCGGCTGGCCCGCACCCCCCATATCGATGCGCTGGCCGCGCGCGGGGTACTGTTCCGCAATGCCTATTCCGTGGCGCCGGTTTGCGCCCCTTCGCGCTTTGGCCTGCTGACCGGAATCGACCCGCGCTCCTGCTCGCCCGCCCAGCACATGCGCGCGCAGGCCCGCCTGCCCGAAGGGTTCCAGACCTATCCCGAATTGCTGCGCGCCGCCGGCTATTTCTGCATCAACAACCCCAAGACCGATTACAACTGCGATGTCGATCCGCAGGCGATCTGGGACGTGCAGGGGGTGGAAGGCCACTGGCGCATGACCCCGCCGGGCCAGCCGTTCCTGTGCGTGCTGAACACCGGCACCACGCACGAGAATTCCATGTGCAGCGCACGCGAGGGATCAGTCACGCCGCAGGACGTGCGCGTGCCCGCCTTCCTGCCCGATACCCCCGTGATCCGGGCCGATATCGCCAGGTACTACAACGCGATGGAAGCAATGGACGCCGAGATCGGCAACTGGCTTGCGCAGCTGGAGGCCGATGGCCTGGCCGACGATACCATCGTCATCTACTATGGCGACAACGGCGGCGTGCTGCCCCGCTCCAAGCGCTATTGCTATGAGGAAGGCCTGCGCGTGCCGCTGGTGGTCCACGTGCCGCCCAGATGGCAGCACCTGGCCCCGGGTATGCCCGACAGCGTCTCCCAGGCGCCGGTTACCCTGCTGGACGTGCCCGCCAGCCTGCTGTCCATCGCCGGAGTGCCGCAGCCGCCGCAGATGACCGGCAAACCGCTGCTGGGCCAGCGGATCGGCCAGCCTGTCACCTATGCCTTCGGTTTCCGCGACCGGATGGACGAGCGGTATGACCTGGTGCGCACCGTTACCGATGGGCGCTGGCGCTATATCCGCAACTACATGCCGCACCGGCCAAACGGGCAGCACGTGGCCTTCGAATGGGCGATGCAGGCCGCCTATCGCGAATGGAACGCGCTGCACCTGGCGGGGCAACTGACGGCGCAGCAGGATGCCTTCTTCCAGGCAAAGCCGTTCGAGGAACTGTACGACCTGGCAGCCGATCCCGACGAGGTGAACAACCTGATCGGCACCCCTGCCGCCGCCGGGGTTGCCGCTCGCCTGTCCCGCGCGCTCGACCGGCACATGCTGGCCATCAACGACAACGGCTTCCTGCCCGAAGGCGCGACGGGCGAGGGCTATTTCGAAAGCCGCGACCGCGCGGTCTATCCCTTGCGCAAGCTGATGACGCTGGCGAGCCGGGCTGCCAGCCGCTCGCCCCGCAACCTCTCTCGCTTCCAGCGGCTGCTGGCCAGCCCGGTCCCCGCGATCCGCTTCTGGGCCGCGCGCGGCCTGTTGATGCTGGGGGCGCAAGCGGCCCCCGCACGCGCGGCCCTGCTGGATGTGCTGTCGAACGATGCCGTGCCGCAGGTGCGCGTGGTTGCCGCCGAGGCGCTGGTCGGCCTTGGTGAAGCCGAAGCCGCCGTGCCCGTGCTGATCGCCCTGGCCGACGATCCCCAGCCGCTGCCGGTACGGGTCCAGGCGCTCGATGCGTTGACCTTCATCGGCGAAGCGGCCCGCCCCGCCCTGCCGTTACTCCAGCGCCTGGCCGCGATCACCGTGGCACCCGGCCAGACCGATTACGTGCCCCGCCTGGCCGCCTACCTGATCGCGCTGCTGGAAGGCACCTATGATCCGCGCGCCGATGCCATCCCGGCGCAGGGCTGTGCGGCGCTCAACCGCTCGGGCGCGCTGTTCATGGGGCCGCCGCCCAGCGCAGCCTGGCCGCGCTAGCAGCTCACACCTGCGGCAGGGCCTGCTCGGCATGGCCCCAGCCGATCAGGGCGGGGGTGCGGGCCCGGGCCAGCAGCTTGTCCGCATCGTCGATGCTGAACGGGTGGGCGTTCTCCACCTCCGCCAGTTCGTCCCAGGCAATCGGCACGGCCACCGGCGCACCGGCGCGCGCGCGGGCGCTGTAAGGGAGCACGGCGGTGGAGCCGCGCTGGTTCCTCAGCCAGTCGATGAAGATCTTGCCCTTGCGCTTGGCCTTGCTCATCGTGGCCACGAACCGGTCGGGCTGGGCGATGGCCAGCGCCTCGGCAAAGCGGCGGGCAAAGTCCTTGTGCTCGTCCCACGAATGGCCCGGCGTCAGCGGTACCACCACGTGCACGCCCTTGCCGCCCGACAGCATGGCAAAGCTGGTGAGGCCCAAGTCGGCCAGCTGGTCGTGGATGTCGCGCGCGGCTTTCTTCACGTCATCGAAATCCAGTCCTTCATCGGGATCGAGGTCGAAGATCAGCCGGTCGGGTGCTTCCACCGCATCGCTGCGCGATCCCCAGCCGTGGAATTCGATGGTGCCCATCTGCACGCAGGCGATCAGGCCGGCAGCATCGGTGACGTAGAGGTAATCCTCGGCCCCGCCGTCCTTTTCGGTGATCGGCACATGGGACACGTGCGGGCCGAACGAGCCGCTGTCATGCTTCTGGAAAAAGCACTTGCTGGCCCGCCCCTGCGGGCAACGCACCAGGCTGATCGGCCGGCGGGCCGCCCACGGCAGCATCAGCGGGGCCACGGCCTGATAGTAATCGGCCAGGTCGCCCTTGGTCTGCCCGCTTTCGGGAAAGATCACCCGCTCGCGGCTGGTGATCTCAACCGGCGGTTCCTCCACCGGGGCAGGCTGGGCTTTTTCTGGCTTTACATCCTTTACCTTCTTGTCGGCGCGCAGGCCCACGAAGCTGGCGTGGCGCACGCTGCCTTCGGCGGTGAATTCGGCAAAGGCCACTTCGGCCACCAGTTCGGGCTTCAGCCAGGTGACCCCGCGACTGGCGACTCGGTCCACTTCGGCAGCAGGCTTATCGGTGGCCAGCGGCTCCATCTCGCCGGCCAGCCGGTCCAGCGTATCGCCATCGAAGCCGGTGCCCACATTGCCCTTGTAGACCATCTGGCGCCCTTCCTTCTGCGCCAGCAGCAGACTGGCAAAGGGGCGTATGCGGGTGGTCGACTTCTTCCAGCCGATGATCACAAATTCCTGCCGCAGCACGCACTTCACCTTCACCCAGTTCCTGGTGCGCTTGCCGCGATAGGGCGCGTCGATCGCCTTGGAGATGATCCCTTCCTGCCCCGCCTTGCACATCGCGGCGAACAGCTTTTCGCCCGCGCCGATAACGTGGTCGGCCACATGGATCGGCGGCTCGGCATCGGCCAGCAGGGCCTCCAGCCGTTCCTTGCGCTCGATATTGCTCAGCGGCGTCAGGTCCTCGCCCGCCAGCTCCAGCAGATCGAAGGCGTGGAAGGCCAGCCGGTCGCTTTCCTCCTGGCTGCCGTGGCCGCGCTTCAGCACGTTTTGCAGGCTGGAGAAATCGGGGTTGCCCCTGGCATCATAGGCCACGATCTCGCCGTCAATCAGGCACGGCGGCAGGTCCAGCGCCGCCAGGTGGCGCACCAGCGGCACGAACTTGTCGCTCCAGTCCAGGCCGTTGCGGGTATAGACGCGCACCTTGTCGCCCTTGCAGGCGACCAGCGCGCGATAGCCGTCGAACTTGATCTCGTGCATCCAGCCGTTGCCGTCGGGCACGGCGTCGACCAGCGTGGCGAGCTGGGGTGCGCGGAACTTCGGCAGCGGGGCGGGCTTGCCTGGCTTGGCAGGCCTTCCCTTCACCGCTCCCTTGTTGTGGCTGGCCGCCTTCTGCATCTGCGCGGCAAAATCCGCGCCCTTCCTGCCCGCCAGCGAGAAGCTGCCCTGCTCGTCAGCGGCGATTTCCGCCATCGAGCGCCCGGTCAGCACGCTGGATAGCGCCTTTTCCACCAGCGGATCACCGGGCCGGGCGTGCTCATCATCCACCTTGCGCAGCAGCCAGTTCTCGCGCTTTTCGTTGCCGCGCGGCTTCAGGCGGATCAGGATCCATTCGCCCTTCATCCGCTCCCCGTCGAGCGTGAAGTGCAGGTGGCCCTTGTCGATGTCGTGCCAGCTCTTGCCTTCTACCGGCGCCCAGGTGCCACGGTCCCACAGCATCACGCTGCCGCCGCCATATTCGCCCTTGGGGATTACCCCCTCGAACTCGGCATAGGCCAGCGGATGGTCCTCGGTCCGCACGGCCAGCCGCTTGATTGCCGGATCGGGACTTGGCCCTTTGGTCACGGCCCAGCTTTTCAGCACGCCATCGGCCTCCAGCCGGAAATCCCAGTGCAGGCGGGTGGCGGCGTGCTTCTGCACGATGAAGCGGTTGCCGCCCTCGCTGTGCGCGCGCTTGCCCGCAGGCTCGGCCGTTTTCCTGAAATCGCGCTTGGCGTTATAGGCGGCGAGCGGATCGGCCTTGCGCGTCATGGCGCGCTATCCTCGCGGTCTTCGGGAAAGTAGCGCTTCTCCAGCAGCCCCACCAGCGTCAGCATTACCAGCGAGATGACCGCACCGATCAGCACCAGCGGCCACTGGCCCGCCCCGCAGGCGAGCCCTATAACCGCCGTCAACCACAGGTGGGCTGCGGTGGTCAGGTTCTTCACCCGCCCCTTGCTGAACACGATCAGGCCCGCGCCCACGATGCCGATGAAGCTGCCGGTTGCCTCGAACATGCGCAGTGCATCCAGCCGGGCATCCGGCCCGCCAAGTTGGTGATAGAGCGCCAGCATCGATACCGCGAGCGCGGCGGAAGCGAAGCACACCAGCCCGTGGGTGCGCAGGCCGGCAGCATGGCCGCGAATCTCGCGGTCCAGCCCCAGCAGAAGGCCGATGATGGCCGCCGCGCCCAACCGGGTCAGCACGTCCCAATCGAGCCAGTGCAGCAGGACGGGATCGTTCAGCTCCATCAGGCGCGTTTCCGTGCCGGAGCCTTCTTCGCCGCCGGCTTCTTCGCGGCCTGCTTTTTCGCAGGAGCCTGGTCTTCGCCGCCGACCGATTTCTTTAGCGCCGCCATGAGGTCGATCACGTTGGAGCCGCTGCGGGTGGCCGGTTCCTCCACATCCTCCAGGATGGTCTTGCCCCTGGCCTTGCTCTTCTTGTCGACCAGCTTCTTCAGCGCGTCGACATAGCGGTCCTGGAAGGCCGATGCATCGAAGGGCGCGCTCTTCTGGTCGATCAGGGTGGTGGCCAGGCCCAGCAGGTCCTTGCTGGGCCTGGTGGCGGGGATATCGTTGAAGAAGCTGTGCCCCTTCTTCACCTCGTCGGCATAGCGCAGCGTTTCCAGCAGCAGACCCTTGCCGCACGGCTTCAACGCTACCAGCACTTCGCGTCCGCGGACCGAAAGCTGGCCCAGCGCTACCTTCTTCGCCTGCCGCAGGGCCTCGCGCAGCACGATGTAGGCCTCTTCAGCCAGGTCATCGGCGGGCACGACATAGTAAGGCTTTTCGAAATACAGCGGATCGATCTCATCACTTCCCACGAACTGCACCAGTTCCAGCGTCTTGCGGCTTTCGATCTTCACCGCCTCGATCTCGCGGTCCTGCAGCAGGACGAAGTTGTTCTTCGATACCTCGTAGCCCTTGACGATATCGTCACGGTCGATCGGGCCGATGCCCTGCACCACTTTCTCGTAGTTGACCGGTTTGCCGCTGGGTTCGTGGATCTGCCGGAACCTGATGGCTGCGCCGCTCTTTTCGGCGGAATAGATTTCCACCGGGATCGAAACCAGCGCCAGCCTTATCTGACCTTGCCAATATGCCCGTGCCGGCATTGCCTGTCTCCCTGATGTTGCGCCAATACCATCGCTTGGCGAGGCGATTGGTTTCCACCGGCCCCCGGCAAGGCAACGCAGGACACGACCAGCTTGTGACACGATGTCAATTTTTGATCCCCTGGTTGTCACACAGGTGTAACACCGATGTCATTAAGGGCCGCGCAGGTTGACACGCCAAGGACACATTTGATGCCGAACCTCCGCTTCCACCCCGCCCTTGCCGCCGCCGCTTGCCTGGCCCTGCCGCCGGTCGCTGCTGCAGCGCAGACGGCCCCTGCCGAGGTTCCGGCTCCCGCGCCTGCTCCTGCGCCCACACCCGCCCCCAGCGCGACTGCTGCCTTCGACGAGATCTGGAGCACCGCGCGGCTTTATCGCAACGAGGAGTCCGACGGCCTCAACGAGTTGCGGATCATCGGCCGCCTGCACCTCGACAATTACGTGGTCGATGCCGATCAGGGTAACGACAGCGACCTGACGGTGCGCCGCGCCCGCCTGGGTGCCCGCGCCCGCCTGCTGCACAACCTGGACGTGCAGGTGGAGACCGAGCTGAACCTGGAAGGCGGCCCGCTGTATGACCGGCTGACCGATGCCTATGTCGCCTGGAAGTTCAGCGATGCCGCGCGCCTGACCGTGGGCAAGCATTCGGCCAAGTTCACGCTGGACGGGGCCACCTCATCCAACGAACTGCTGACCATCGAGCGCAGCAACGTGGCCAACAACTTCTGGTTCACCGAGGAATACATGAGCGGCGCCAGCCTCAGCGGGCGCAGCGGGGCATGGTCATACACCGGCGGCGTGTTCAGTTCTGGCCGGCGCGATTCCGATTTCGGCCACTTCGACGGCGGCGCCTTCGTGCTGGCCAGCCTGGGGCGCGATTTCGGCGAAGACCTGGGCATGGAAAAGGCGCTGCTGCGGATAGACTATGTTCACAACGAAGCCGACGTGAACAACACCTCCACCCGGTCATTCGGTGACGTGGTGGCCCTGGTCGGGGTGCTGGAACAGGAAGACTGGGGCCTGTCGGCCGACCTGGTTCACGGTAACGGCTACCTGGGCCAGAGCAATGCGTGGGGCTCCACCGTCACCCCGTGGGTCGACGTGACCGACAATCTGCAAGCCGTGGCACGGTTCACCTGGCTCGACAGCGCCCGCAACAACGGCCTGCGCCTGGGCCGCTATGACAACGCGGTGACCGGCGGGCGGGGTGACCGCTACACCGAGGTCTACGGCGGCCTCAATTACTACATCTACGGCAACAAGCTGAAGCTGCAGACGGGCCTCGCCTACGGCCACATGCGCGATCGCGCCAACGACGGCGGCGCCTATGACGGGATCACCTGGACCACGGCGCTGCGCTTCAGTTTCTGAAGCGCTACCAGCAAGGAAGCCGGAAAGGGCACGGCCGGGCCGGGGCGCTTTCCGGCATTCGCTTGCCAGTTATCTAATCATCGTTTAGATAGGGTCCATCACGGCACGGCTGGCAACAGTCGTGCAGGTTCTGACGGGAGAGGCAAGCCATGGCTGGCTCATTCAAATACGGCGTATCCGCTTACAGCTACACCGACGATTACGGGTCGGTGATGACGCTGGAAGACGCATTCGATCATATCGCCGATACCGGTGCCACCGGCATCGAGATCTTGGGCGAAGGGCAGGTGGAAGGCTATCCCAATCCCAGCTCCGCTTTCCTCGACCGGTGGTTCGGGCTGGTCGACAAGTACAAGCTGGAACCCACCAACATGTGTTCCTGGGTGGACATGCGCATCACCCTCCAGCGCAACCTGACGGTGGAAGAAGGCGCGGCCGAGCTGGAGCGGGACCTGCGCCTGGCGCATCAACTGGGCTTCAAGTTCCTGCGCCCAAAGTTCGGCGTGACCTCGCATGACCTGATCCCGGAAACCCAGTGGGAGGCCTATGTCGAGCGCAACCTGGACACGGCCGAGAAGCTGGGAGTGATCATCTGCCCGGAAATCCATGCTCCCACTCCGATCAAGCACGTGGTGGTGGATGGCTACATCAACTTCATCGAACGCACCGGCACCAAGAACTTCGGCCTGATGGTCGATACCGGCATCTTCCAGAACAAGCCGCTGACCCACTGGGGATCGCACCAGATCAACGAGGAAGCGCGCAAGCACATGGAGTTCCTCAACGGCATTGCCGTCAATCCGGAGGAATTCCTCGACATCGCCCGGTACGTGGTCTTCATCCAGGCCAAGTTCCACGACATCGACGAGAACCTGGAAGACCAGAACATTCCCTGGCGGCCGGTAATCTCGGCCCTGAAGCGGGCCGGCTATACCGGCTGGCTGTCCAGCGAATACGAAGGCTGGCGCGCGCCGTGGCGCTCGATCGACCAGGTGCGCCGACAGCACGCGCTGCTGCGCAAGCTGGAAGCCGAGTACGACGCGCAGCCCTGGTAAGCACGCGCCTCCCCTTCATCCATTCCCCCTGTTTCCGGAGTACCCGTCATGCTTGAGCATCAACTGATCCAGAGCACCGGCTTTCGCAATTTCGGACCCGTCGGTGCCCGCGAGGGCTTCGCCGTGCGCATCCGCGTCCCCAACTATCACGGCACCCGCCTGTCGCATTTCGACGGCTTTGACGTGACCGTTGACGGCGAGCTCTTCCCCTTCGAGGCAAACCGCTTCGGCATCCGCGACGAGGTCTACACCCTTGAGGAAATGCGCGAGGAGACCGAGGCACGCTGGGGCCTGACCGAGTGGGGCGAAATCCTGGTCGACAAGCCCGGCGGCCTGGAGCCGGGCGTGCACAAGGTGGAGGTCAAGGCGCGCATCCGGTATTCCTACTTCCCGCCCGATGTGCACATCTTCCCGATGCAGGCGGAGCGGTTTGCGACCATCTGCGTGGCCTGATGGAGCGACGACAGGCCGGGAACACCCCGGCCTGTCTGCCTTCAGAAGATCGGACCGCTTGTTCGCTGCCGATCTGCCTGCCAGACCGGGTGGCTGGCAAACCGCCTGTGGGGTTGCCGGGAATAGGAGAAACGGATGAAGCTGGCGCGATTTGGACCGCCCGGACACGAAAGGCCAGGCCTGGTCGATGACGCCGGCCACCTGCGCGATCTTTCGGCGGTTATCCCGGACCTGACCCCCGATCGCCTGTCCCGCCCGGAACTGGCCAGGCTGGCCGCGCTGGACCCGGCCAGCCTGCCGCTGGTGGAAGGCCCCGTGCGGCTGGGCCTGCCCGTCACCGGCACGCGCCAGTTCGTCGCCATCGGCCTCAACTATTCCGACCACGCGGCGGAAGCGGGCATGGCGGTGCCGGCGGAACCGATCGTGTTCACCAAGGCGGTATCCTGCCTGCAAGGCCCGAACGACGACGTGCGCCGCCCGCGCAATTCCACCAAGATGGACTGGGAGGTGGAACTTGCCGTGGTGATCGGCGAGCGGGCCAGCTACGTCACGCCGGAAGATGCGCCCGACCACATCGCCGGCTACGCCGTGTGCGACGACCTGTCCGAACGCGCGTTCCAGCTCGAACGGTTGGGCACGTGGGACAAGGGCAAGGGCTGCGACACCTTCGGCCCCGTCGGCCCATGGCTGGTGACAGCGGACGAGGTGGGCGACCCGCAGAACCTTGCCATGTGGCTGGATGTCAACGGCCAGCGGATGCAGAGCGGGCACACCGGCACGATGATCTTCGATTGCGCCACGCTGGTCAGCTACGTCAGCCAGTTCATGGTGCTGCTGCCGGGCGATATCATCACCACCGGCACCCCGCCGGGCGTGGGCATGGGCAGGAAGCCGCCAGTCTTCCTCAAGGAAGGCGACGTGATCGAGCTGGGCATCGAGAAGCTGGGCAGCCAGCGCCACAAGGTGATCGGCTGGAACGAGCAGGCGACCCACTGATGGCGGCGCGGCTGGCGGGCTAGGCTTGCCTCGTCACCGGCGGCGCGCAAGGGTTCGCAACCCAGGCACCGGCCAGACCAGCCGCAAGGTGCGCCCGGGAGGGGGCGGATCTACAGGACTGGCTGGGTGATTGGTGCGCGACGCAGTGTGAAGGGTATTGATCTCAAGGGAAATTCCCTAAAGATTCTAGGTTTTAGGGAATTTTCGGCCCAAGCGAGCCACAAAGACCGGGGAAACCCGGGACTTAGAAGGCAATTTCCCTAAGCTCAGCGTAGGGAATTTTCGGCAGGGTTTAGCGTTCGACAAACCGATGTTTAGGGTGCCCATTTTGCCGGGCAGGCAATGCCGGGTAAGGGCTTATTAGCCTGCTGGTCGATTTGAGACCGCCCCCTGCTGGAGGGTTGCGCGAACTCGCGCGAGTGCACGTTCTAGGTCTCGTTCAATGGCTCTCAGCTCAAGCACTAGAGCGATGTCGCTATGACCCGTTTGCTCCAAGACCAAGGTCATGACCGATTGGGAATTAGCCGCCAGCGCCAAGAGATGAAGGCCACTCGGGCTCGCGTCTCCATGTAACCATTTTCGTGCGGTCCGATCGCTGACGTGGGTCCACCTCATCAGCGTCTTCGCAGCTCGGCGAGTCGCTCCAAGTTCAGCACAGAGGGCTTGCCCAATATGCAGCGCGAGTTCGGAATCCGACTGCAGAACCAGTGATTCCGGAACTTGAGTTCCGCTTATACGAACCATGCTTCGCCCTTTCATGTTGTAAAAGGTCTCTTTCGCAGCAAGCACCTGGCGGGGCGGCGATGGTTATCAAGTGGCTGGATACAAATGAGCCTGAATTACCCAGCGAACCGCCCCGGCAGCGGGCCGCTGAATACGTCCGCATGTCTACCGAGCATCAGAAGTATTCCACCGACAATCAGGCCGCTGCCATCCGCCGGTATGCCGAGCAGCGAAATTACGAAATCGTTCGGACCTACGCTGATCAAGGGAAGAGCGGGCTTACCATTGGTGGTCGTCTGGCACTCCAGCAGCTTCTTGATGATGTAGAATCAGGGCAGGCCGATTTTACCGCCTTGTTGGTATACGACGTAAGCCGCTGGGGTCGGTTTCAGGATCCGGATGAAGCTGCGTCCTACGAACTGCGGTGTCGAAGGGCTGGCGTTCAGGTGCATTACTGCATCGAACAGTTCGAGAATGATGGTAGCATCGGCTCTTCAATCATCAAAACTGTCAAACGAGCCATGGCCGGCGAATACAGCCGCGAGCTTTCGGTCAAGGTTTTCGCCGGTCAGGCAAACCTGATCCGCCTTGGCTATCGTCAAGGTGGAACTGCGGGCTTCGGCCTGCGCCGCATGCTGGTCGATCAGGCAGGTCGTGAGAAAGGCCAACTTGCCCGGCTTGAGCACAAGAGCATTACCACAGACAGGGTAATCCTCATCCCAGGTCCCCCGGAAGAAATCGAGGTCGTGCGCAACGTTTATCGAATGTTTGTGGAACAAGGGAGGAGCGAGCGGGAGATTGCGGATTCGCTAAATGCTCGGGGGCTAGAAACTGATCTAGGTCGGCCCTGGTCGCGCGGTTCAGTTCACCAGTTGCTGATCAACGAGAAATACATCGGCAACAACGTCTGGGCAAAGACATCATGCAAACTGAAGGGAGAGCATGTCCGCAACGCCCCGGAGGAGTGGATCCGCGCGGTCGGTGTATTCAGCGGCATCATCTCGGTGGAACTGTTCGAATCTGCCCAAACCATCATTCGGCAACGAAGTGAGCGGTTGAGCAATGAAGACATGCTGTTGCTCCTTGCGCAAATCCTGGAACGCAATGGCTGTCTTTCGGGATTAATCATCGACGAGGCCGATAATTGCCCCTCGAGCAGTTCATTCCGAACTCGGTTCGGTAGCCTCCTTCGCGCGTACACTCTGGTCGGCTTTACCCCAGACCATGATTATCGCTACCTCGAAACCAACCGGGCCCTGCGCGCAATGCACCCTGGAATCGTTCAATCGGTGATCTCGGGAATCGAGCGGGCAGGAGGTAGGGTCAGCCGCGATCCAGCAACAGACCTGCTCACCATCAATCGGGAATTCACTACGTCGCTGGTGATCGTGCGGTGCTTTCAGACCTCAGGTGGATCGAAACGCTGGAAGATCAGGCTCGATACTAAACTGAGGCCGGACCTCACCCTTGCGATTAGGATGGACAGTTCAAACACGCAGCCCAGAGACTATTACCTGCTGCCCCGGATCGACATGCGCGAGGCCATCCTTCGGCTGGCAGAATGCAACGGCCTTTCACTTGATGCGTACCGTTTCGACAGCCTTGAACCGTACTATCACATGGCTGTTCGGGCCAATTTCCGGGAGGCTGCGTGATGCCCGCTCTTCCAGCTCAGCGCGTCGAAATGATCCCGATCGACAAAATCAAGGTGTTGAACCCACGCGTTCGCAACCAGCGAAACTTCAAGGAAATCGTCGATAACATCGCAAAGATCGGCCTGAAAAAGCCAATCACGGTTACCAGGCGCGCCGAACCTGGCGGCCCCAGCTATGATCTTGTCTGTGGCCAGGGAAGGCTCGAAGCCTACATTGCGCTGGGGCAAACTGAAGTACCGGCACTCGTTGTCCGCGCGGATGAAGAAGACTGCCTGGTCGCAAGTCTGGTGGAGAATTGTGCCCGCCGTCAGCACCAGACCATAGATTTGCTTCAGGATATTCGCGGGATGGAAGAGCGTGGCTATTCGCAAGCCGAGATCGCCCGCAAAACCGGCCTGACGCAAAAGTATGTTCACGGCGTATCGCAGCTTATCAAACAGGGCGAGCTTCGCCTGCTTCGATCGGTCGAAAGCGGCCACATCCCCTTGTGTGTTGCTGTCGAAATTGCCGAAACTGAGGATCATGACGTTCAGGCAGCCTTATCGAGTGCCTATGAGCGCGGCCTTCTCAAAGGCAAGAAATTGCTCATGGCGCGCAAGATCGTCGATAGCCGACGGCGACGCGGAAAAGGACTTGCGATACCGGAAGGGCAAAAGCGAGTTCGCATTTCTGCCGAAGCTCTGGTGAGGGCTTATCAGGACGATGCTGAGCGGAAACGTTCACTGATCCGACGCGCCCAGGCTACCAAGAATCGGCTCCTTTTGATTGTCGAAGCATTGCGACGCTTGGGCAGCGATGAAACGTTCATCGCGGTGCTCGAAGATGAAGACCTTGCCACAATGCCCCAAAACCTCGCCGACAGGTTACGCGGCGGAACTGAGGTCCGACTATGAGACCCGGCCATCCGCAGCACCTTGCTCAAGCATTCGAAGGAAGCACCCTGCGGATTGCTATCAGCGATATTTTTCCGCTGCGACAAATTAAGCCGGAAGTTAGGAAATCGGTCAAATACCTCCAAATCGAGGCGTCCATCCGTGAGGTTGGCATCATCGAACCCCCAGTGGTGGTGCGTGATCCGGAAGACAGCGAAAAGTTCCGTCTCCTCGACGGCCATTTGCGGCTCGAGATACTCACTGCGAATGGCGAAACAGAGGTTGTTTGCCTCATCGCTACCGAAGACGAGGCATACACCTACAACAGGCGGGTAAGCCGGATTGCCATTATTCAAGAGCACCGGATGATCCTGCAGGCAGTGAAGCGAGGAGTTCCCGAGGAGCGGCTCGCGAGAGCACTTAACGTCAACATCCAGAGTATCCGCAAGAAGCGCAAATTGCTGGTGGGTATCTGTGATGAGGTGGCCGAACTCCTACGTGACAAGCACGTTCCGTTGAACGCCTTTGCCCAGCTGCGGAAGCTGAAGCCTATGCGGCAAATCGCAGCGGCCGAGATGATGGTTGCGATGAACCGGTATTCTACGGGCTACGTGGAATCGATTGTCGCGGCGACGCCCGATGATCAGCTAATCGAGCCGAAGCAACCGTCAAAATTGGGCCTAACTTCTGAGCAGGTCGACTTGATGACCGAAGAGTCCGCGCGGCTTGAGCGCGACTTCAAGGCCATTGAGCAAAGCTATGGTGCTGATCATCTCGATCTGGTTTTGGCCACCGCATATATTGCCAGCTTGCTAGATAACGCCCGTGTGGTGCGGCACTTGGCAATGCATCATGCTGACCTGCTCGGCGAATTCCAGAAAATCGCCGAACTACAAAAGGCTGCCTGACGGGGACCCGGACCCATTAAGCGCGGGGACCGCAGGAGACGCCGCACAGTGAGGCGGATCGAGCGCGGCGGTGGGAATGGCGGCGAACCCGCTGGAGCCCACCAAGGTCGGCAGCCATAGGCCGACCGATTATTTGAAGAGGTGCCGGCGAGGCGGGCGTCGGCACCTCGTTTCTGGATTCTGAAGCCCGAACTCCCTGCGGTCGAGCCGCAGGGGAGGGGGGATTGTCAGACAGGATGCCCAATGCTTAGCTCGATGCCTAGCCCCCGCGACTCAGGAAATCCGGAAAGGATTCAGACGATGATACACGCAGAAGGGGCCTTGCGCCGGTCTCGCAACGGAGGGCACGAGTTTGACGACCGCCAACAGGTGCTAGGCTTTGTCAGTCCTCGGCTCGCACTGGGCATGAATATGACCGAGGCAACTCGCCCTGGATTGAAGATCTATGGGTATGAGATCGGGCCTGACGGGAAATCCAAGACTTTAGTACTCCTGCGCGAGTTGAGTGCCGCGACACTCGAACGTCGTTTTCGCGCTCTGCGCACCGAGCTTGATGAAGCCGCAGAATGGCACAAGTCTGCCCCGTTTCTGGCGAACGCACGGTATATTGGCGTTTCGGCGCCAAGGCCGACGCTGGCTTATGGTGACAAACCACTGCTCGCTCGGGGACGGCCACGGAAAAATCGCAAGCGCTGAAATTTCCCATTGATATGCCGATTTTTTCGGGTCCACTGAGTCAGTCCTCATTAGCATAGAACGAGGACAACTCTATGAAACTTAAACCGAATCAGCCGGAGGAGTGCTTCTCCGGGCACAACCATACTCGCCTCGAAGGCGCAGCCGTCTCATGCCTTCGGGTTCGGCCGGGCGATCCGAAGCGCTTTTCGAAACGCGACTTTGAAATTGCCATGGCAGTGATGGGCAGACTACCTGCTGGCGCACCCTTGCCGATAGTAGTGAACGAAAATGGCGAGATTCTTGTTGGGCATCTTTTTGTCGAAGCGGCGCGACGGCTGGGAAAGGAATGGGTTACAGTCACCCGCCACGCAGGCATGAGCGAGGTTGAGGCGAAGAAGTACACGATCGCCATCGACCAATTGCTCAGCAAAGGGAGTTTAGATCCCATTGATCTCAGTGCGTGGATCCGCGAATTCGAAGTTGGAATCGAAAACTTCGATCACCTCTCGATCGGGTTCGACAATGGTGAGCTGGACCGCATTCTCGGAATCCCGAATAAGATTGCCGCAATGGGAAGTGACGCGGATGTCGTCCCGCCAGTGCAACCAAGGGCAGTTTCGCGCCCGGGCATGATCTGGCTCCTCGGACGGCATCGGATCATGTGCGGTAGCGCAACAAGCATGGAAGACGTCGCGCAGCTCATGGCAGGGCACAAGGCCGCCATGGCGATTACTGACCCGCCATTTGGCTGCAAGGTTGATGGCTTCGTGTCGAAGAAGGGCAAGCACGCCGATTTTGTCGAGGGGGCAGGCGATAAGTCTCCGCACGAGCTTGAAGCGTTTTTTTCAGCCTTCGCGCACAATCTGCTGTGCTCGGTGTCCAAGGGCGCGCTGGTCTATATCTTCATCGACTGGCGCAGTCTCCATATCCTGCTGCGCGCTTGTGAACCTGTTTTCGGTGCCATGGTGCAAATGTGCTGCTGGACAAAGGATCGTGCAGGGATGGGTAGCTTCTACCGCTCTCAGCATGAGCTTGTTTTGGTTTTCCGGGCGCCGGGCGCCAACCATCACAACAACATCAAGCTCGGCATCAATGGCCGCAACCGTTCCAACGTCTGGGCCTACCCTAGCGCCGCCTCAAGCCGCAGCGGGCGCGAAGGTGACATGCTAGCAAAGCACCCTACCCCAAAATCGGTCGAAATGATCGCCGATGCCATACTCGACTGCACGGAGCACGGTGACCGGATCATCGACTGTTTCTTGGGATCGGGGACCGCGCTTATCGCGGCCGAACGCACAGGCCGTATCTGCCACGGCATGGAACTTGACCCACAGTATGTCGATGTTGCGATCCGGCGCTGGCAGGACTGGACAGGGCTGGCGGCCGTAGATGCTGAGCGTGGCCGCACCTTCGACGATTTTGCTGCCGAACGCCAGATGGAGGAGGGCCAAGACGATGCCTAAGCGTAAGAACCCCACGGGTGACGACTATGAGATCGGCTATGCTAAGCCGCCCCGCGCCACCCAGTTCGTGCCCGGCCAATCTGGATTTGCCGGAAGGAAGCATAAGAAGGTTGAGCCGCATAACCAAATGATCAGCCGCATCCTCAACGAGGAGGTCGAGGTGAGCGGGCAAAAGATGACCAAGCTTGCCCTTGTGGTCCTCCAGACAGTGAACAAGACGATCAAAGGGGGACGGCCCCAAGACCTCAAAATCTTGCTGGAGATGCTCGAAAAGCACGGCGTGATGACCAAAGTTGATGCGGCCGAAGAAGCTCGGATTGGGGCGGACGAGGCGATGGCGAAGGTGTCTCAGATCTTTTTTCGGCTTCAAAACGCTGATCCAAAACTTATGGCGGCAAGCAAGCAAGCTGACCTGGAAGAGGCAGAAATCATCATGGGATGCAGTCACTGTGCGCCTATACTGCGCGAACGCTGGAAGACGCCGGAATACAAGTCCCGCCTCAAACAAGGTCAAAAGTCGGCAATCCAAAGTGAGGTTACAGGTAAGGAGCGCAACAAGCGGTTGATCAAGATATGGGAGAACCTGCCGCGCGACGTCACTTGAAGTTAGCTGGAGCGACACCGACAAGCGCTGAACAGCGGGAAGCGGGCCTATATGGCGTAGGTCTCGGCAGCCCTGCCTAGATCGATGTGAGCCGTTACGGCGTGCCAGCGGAAACGGCGGCTTTCGGTCGCGGCGTCCGCCGCACGCCAATCCGCAAGGTCGTGAGCTTCCATATGCAGGCAGGCGATTACATCTTAAAATTTCCGGCAGCGAGAAATCTGAATTTGAGGCTATGGTGGCCGCTGGAGATCTGCCGCAGGCGGACAGACAAGACGGAAGCCTCGGCCCGTTCTGATCCACGACGATACGATCCACGCAGCCTCCTATGTGCTCTAAAGCGGACATATAAGCTATGTGTCATCTCGCCCGAGTAGCCAGACGAGAGCGGGCCGGATGTAAGTGACGGACTGGGTCCAGGCGAACTTAGATTTTTGCTACCCGATACCTTCCCTCAATCACTTCCCAGTCCAGATTGGCCATGAACGCATCGATGTAGCGATCTGCCGCAGTACCGTAGTCCATGTGGAAACTGTGTTCGTACATGTCGAGCGCGAGAAGAGGAGCGCCGCTCACCGCTCCGTGCATATGGTCCCACGCCCAGTAGTTGTGCAGCGATGCGGTGTGGCGGTTGTATGTCAGTACGCACCAGCCTGAGCCGCCGGCCAGCGACATGGCGGTGCGGCGAAACTCTGCCGCCCAGCTGTCGAAACTTCCAAACCACACATTGATGGCCTCCAGCACTGATCCGCCTGGACTGCCGTCTCCACCCAACCCGTCGAAATAAAGTTCGTGAAGGACGACCGATCCCGTGCGGTGCAGTTCTTCGCGCTTGAGGCCGGCATAGGCCACAGGCGGGAAATCGGGATCGGCCATCGCGGCGGCAAGCCGGGTCTCAATCGTGTTGAGGCCGCGCACGGAGCCTTGATAGTTGTTCTGCCAGTGCGAAGTGATGAGTCTTTCAGACAGTCCGGTAAGCCTGGCCGGGTCGAAGCGCAGCGGCTTCGGTGCGTGGTTACCAGCGAAGGCAGCGGCGGCGGGGGCCTGCGCGGCAGCAGGATTTGCGGTTCCTGCCAGCGCCAGTGTGGTCGCCGAGAAGGCAGCAGTGCCGATGGCCTGGCGGCGAGTGACGGGCTTCATTGCGGTTCCTCAAAACATGGCTGGCGAGAAACTGATGCCTACCGGGCATATCATCCCCGCAGCACGCCCTCCTCGAAAGGCAGGGCAATGGGGCAACGCTTGGGCACTCTGAAGCCTGACGGGAGGTTGCTATACCCCGTGTTCTGGAAGGCTAGGCCTCACGAAGTGCCTAATCAAGCGATGCGGTATGTGGTCTCTTTCCCATACTGCGGGGACGTGGTAGCCGCCACCCACCGGGCACACGCGGACGCCCGGTCAGGCGCGGCCCGTGCCCAAGTTCCGCTCCTTGTCACATCGCTTCGGCGATAAGGAGCACGCATGCCTGATCAAGTCCTTCCCGCACCGCCGCAGCTTTCACTGCTCGCGCTGTTTACGAAGTTCCTGCGCTTCGGTTTTCTCGCTTTCGGAGGGCCGGTCGCCCAGATTGCCATGGTGCGCCAGGCGCTGATCGAAGAGGAGTGCTGGATCAGCCGCGAGCGGTTCAACCGCCTCCTCGCGGTGATGCAGGTGCTGCCGGGGCCTGAAGCGCATGAGTTGTGCGTGCATCTAGGCATGGTGGCGCGCGGGCGCATCGGGGGTTTGCTCGCGGGCCTTGGCTTCATGTTGCCTGGCCTGCTGCTGATGATGATCTGCGGATGGATCTACACCACGGTGGTTGCCGGCGTAAGCGGTGTGGAAGGCGTCCTTCTAGGAGTGCAGGTTGCGGTTCTTGCGATCATTGCCCGCGCCATCCACCGCATCGGTGGGCACATCCTGGCCGATCGCTTCCTCTGGGCGCTGGCGGGGATCGGTCTGATCGCGACATTGGCTGGCGTGCCCTTCTGGGTGCCGTTGGTAGCAGCGGCCCTGGCCTATGCCTCCCCAAACAGATTGTGGGCTTCGGTCGCGCTGGCTGGCGTTGCCGTACTGGCCGCCTGGGCCTTGCTGCCGGACGACGTGACGGCCCCGTTTGTGACGCAAGCCCAAGGCGTGCCCCAAGCCGCGTTGCCGGCGCTGTTCGTGGCAGGCCTCAAAGGCGGATTGTTGACATTTGGCGGCGCTTACACGGCAATCCCCTATGTTCGAACCGACACTGTCGGACGTGGCTGGCTGAGCGACGGACAGTTCCTCGATGGCGTGGCCTTTGCCAATATCCTGCCGGCTCCACTGGTGATCTTCGCCACCTTTGCCGGCTATATCGCGGCAGGGTCGCTGGGGGCGCTGGCGATCACGGCGGGCATGTTCCTTCCCGCTTTCGCCTTCTCGATGCTTTTCTTTGAGCGGTTGGAAGCAGTAGTCGAAAACCCGCGTCTGCATCGCCTGCTGGATGGTGTAGCCGCAGCCGTGGTGGGGATTATCAGCGCTACCTTGCTACAGCTGGGGTTTGCGGCGTGGGGACGCATTGACGAACCGCTTCCCGCCGCGGCGATCTTTGTGGTGGCAGCCATCCTTGCGTGGCGCCTGAAAGGTGCGCTGGTCGCGCCCGGCATTCTGGGTGCGGCGGGACTATTCGGCTGGATCCTGTTCAACTGACTGGATCAGGCCGCGAGCAAGGCGATCTGCTGGTACTGGCAGCGGCGAGCGCAGCAAATTGGGCTCTTAAACACTGCCAGAGGAACTCTCCATCGACAGCCGGAAGCAATGCGGCCTTGCGTCCACAATTCGGTTTATGTGAATGGGTAACCGCACGAGGCGTCAACGCCAGGCATCCCCTGCTTTCAAAGGATTTTAGCATGGCGTTGCTAAAGCGTGTCCTTCATGTCTGTTGGTGGCTGTTGGGCCTTGTCGCCGGTCCCGCCCTGGCACAGCAAAGCTCCGCGCCTCCACCCATACCCTCGCCTCAGCCTGCGCCCTTCCAGGCCTCCGTCGGCAACCCGGATGATTTCACACTGCGTGCCTCTGCCCGGCTGCGCTACGAGGTGCTCGATGGCCAGCCCCGCGCCGGTTTCCGGCTGAGCGAGGAACAGCTGGACCTGCGCACGACGCTGTTTGCAGAATACCGTCCCGGCCCGTTCCGCATTGCCGCCGAACTTTATGACAGCCGCGCCTGGCTGGCCAAGCCGGGCACCACGTTGGGCACGGGGGAAGTCAACACCTTCGAGCTGGTGCAGGCCTATGTCGGCGCGGACCTGAGCGGCAGTGCGGCAATCCAGGCCGGCCGCATGACGTTGAACCTCGGCTCGCGGCGGCTTGTGGCGGCGGACGACTATCGCAACACCACCAACGGCTATTCTGGCCTGAAAGTGGAAGCCACCCTGGCTGATCAGGTTTCGGCCACGGCGATCTATGTCCTGCCGCAGGTGCGCCTGCCCGATGACCTGCCCTCGCTGCTGGACCTGGAAACAAAGTGGGACCGGGAAAGCTTGGACTTGCAATTGTGGGGGCTGCTGCTGTCGCGTCGCAACACCCTGGCCGGAGCCACCGTGGAAGCAGGATATTTCGGCCTCGCCGAAAACGATGCGCCGGGCAGGCCCAATCGCAACCGTCACCTCGACACGTTCAGCGCGCGGATGATCCGCGATGCCCGAGCCGGGCAGACGGATTTCGAGGTTGAGATCATCTATCAGACGGGATCGATCCGCACGTCGACCGCTGCCGAAGCCGCAAGCCTGCCGGTCGAGGCCTGGTTCGTCCACGCCGAAGCCGGCTATTCCTTTACCGATCTGGCGAAACTGCGGCTGGCGCTGGAGTTCGACATGGCCAGCGGCGACACGCCGGGCGGCAAGTTTGGCCGCTTTGACACCCTGTTCGGTATGCGGCGGGCCGATCTGGCCCCGGCCGGGCTGTTTAACGCGGTCGGGCGGGCCAATATCGCCACGCTGGGTTTGCGCGCCGAGATTGCCCCGGCGCGGTCGTGGGACGCATTTGTCACCTACCGCCCGATGTGGCTGGCCGACCGCCGTGACAGCTTCTCGACAAGCGGTGTGCGCGACCCCTCGGGCGCGGCGGGGCGGTTCGCCGGTCATCAGCTTGACGGCCGCCTGCGATATTGGCTGGTGCCCAACGTGGCGCGGTGGGAAACCAACCTGGTCTTGCTGGCTAAGGGCCGTCTCTACGATGTGGCACCAAACTCCCCTGGCTCGCGCAATACTGTTTACTTATCTACTGGCGTAATGCTGACCATCTGATGCCCTCGCCGGCATCCGCTGCCAGGCTGTTTGTAACGGTCCGTTCCACGGCATGACGCGCAAAGGTAGCGAGAACTGCCTGAAAATGCAGACGCGGCAGCTGGTCGATCAACTGCCGAGGTATCCCTGTATCTGGAAGGTTGCGAGCCACAGGCCCACCAGGATCAGCAGCACGTTTGGCTGCAAAGGCATAGCGGGTAAGGTGGGGCCGGTCACGCCACAGCCAGAAGAGGTAGACCCCGGCGACAGCACGATCACCTGGCCTAGTTCCACCCCCCGTTGAAGGGAAGAGGTTGGCCAGCCGGCCATCGCGCGACATTTCCAAATCCTGCACCTTGGTGGCCAGCCCCAGCACGAGGAACAGGCCGAACACCCGCGCCACGGCTTTGGCGTCGATCGCCATCGCCAGCCTCTGGCACCCGGCCACGCTCTCGAACCCTTGGTACACCCCTGAAAGGCCGATGATGGCATCGATGTAAACATTGACGCCGAAGGTCATTAGGGCACCTTCACCGTGCTCGCCGAGAGCTACCAAGATGTCAGCTATTGTGCGAAACGCCACCGCAAGGCCAGCAAGTCGGACGCGAAGGCGCACTGTCTCGAGATCTGGCACCTAGATCAGAACCTGTTAGAAGAGGAACACGGTTTGCCTAAGCGCTATCGGCCAGAAACCAGCTACTCATATTAAGCCAAGGGCGCGACACACTAGGACGAGTTCGAGGCAAAGTTTGCAGCACAGGTTCTTACATCTCTCCGTTAGCCATTGAAATGATAGTTAAATGCGTATTTTTTTGCGACTCGAGAAAATGCGCCAGTTCCTGCAGCCCATAATGTTGCGTTTTGTCTCGCACGCAGATAATCTGGAGAAGTGCGTCACCTCTTGATGATACTGCTGCTTGGCATTTTGCTTGGCTCTCATGGTGGGAGCCTAGGGGCCTTGCCGCATATGGACGCGGTCCATGCCCACGAGCATCTAAGCTTGCAGGAAGACGTTCAAGAGGGTGCTAAGGACGACGCGAACCTGGCACTGGTTTCGCATCACTCAGGATGGAACACATCGTCGGATCTGTCGCACCACTCTCACACTCATATTGCTTTCGGCTTACCCGAATTGGGTTGCCAGTTGGCTGATCTGCACAGGGCAAATACGCGCCCTGGCATAGCTGATGTAACACGGTTCACTGGCCGCGAAACTGCACCCCTCACCGAGCCACCTGCCGCCTGAATTCCTGCCCTGACTCCGTCTGGAGTTGTGAGTTTTATCAGGAATATCAGGAGTTTTGCTCATGAACGCGTACGCGCGTGCCGCTTTGACAGCGGCAGCAATCCTGTTGGCAGGCGCGGCCCGCGCCGAGCCAATGACATTGGAAGATGCAATCCGGCGATCTGTTGCCGCTTCACCGCTGGGTGAAGCATCGGCAGCGCGCCTAGAAGGACTGGAAGCGGCCCGCGCTGCGGCCGAAACGGGACCTTCACCCACGATCGACGGCACAATCGAGAACTTTGGCACGCCCGGCCTTGGCCAGTGGCAGATCGATGGCACCTATAACTTGCGTATCGAGCGCGGCGGCAAGCGCGAGGCACGCGTCGGCCTGGCCACAAGCGAGATGGGCATTGCCGAGGCAGAGGCGCTGATCAGAAGGCTCGACCTGGTGCGCGATGTGCAACAGCTATACGTCGAGGCACAGGCAGCCCAGCTGGCGCTGGAGCTGGCGCGCAGCCGGGTGGAGATCGCCGAGGTGCTCGTTACCGAGGTGCAGCGGCGGGTGGACGAAGCCCGTGATCCGCTGTTCGCCGGCACGCGCGCCCGCACCGAGCTGGCAGAGGCGCGGGTCGATCTGGAATTGGCCGAACACGAGGCCGAAGCAACCATTTCGCGGCTGACCCTGATGACCGGTGGGGACCCTGCCGCCATCAGCATCGTCACGACAGGCTTTCTCGACCTTGCCGACCTTGCTCCGGTAACCGAGGATCTGACCGCGGCGGAACTTGCCTTGTTCGAAGCACGGCAGGATCGTGCCGGGGCCAACTTCCGCCTGGCTGAAGCGAACAATCGCACCGACCCCACGGTTCACGCCGGACCACGCCTGTTCGGCAACGGCGACGTGGCGGTGATCGCTGGTTTCTCGCTTCCCCTGGGCAACCGGGCGCTCAACCGCGCGCGGGTTGACCAGGCTGCCGCCGAACAGCGGCAGGTCGAGGCAGATCTGGCAGTGGAGCGCTATATCCGACGGCGCGACATCGCCATTGTGGCCGAGCGGGTAGAAGAAGCCCGGCACGAGGCGGAGGCCATTCGCGAGCTGGTCATCCCCGGCGCCGAACAGACGCTGCGCGAAGTGCGCGCAGGGTACAACCGGGGCGGCTTCACCTTTCTCGACGTATCGACCGCCCAGACCGCGCTGCACAACGCGCGGGTCCGGATGGTCGCTGCATTCACTGAATATCACCGGGAAAAGGTCAACCTCGACAGGCTGACCGGACAATTCACCCGTCTTGTTGGGGGTAACTGACATGCGCAAGTCGCACATCATCCTTGCGGCGCTGCTCGCCGCTCCTCTCGCCGCCTGTGGCCAATCAGCTACCGAAGAAACCGCAGCCGAAGGGGAGGCGCCCGCGGCTGGCGATTACGAACGCGGACCGCACAATGGCCGCCTGCTGCGCGATGGTGACTTCTCCATCGAAGTTACCGTGTTCGAGGACGGGGTTCCGCCCGAATACCGACTTTACGCCTATCGCGACAACGAGCCGATTGACCCGGCTGATGTGACGGCACAGGTCATGATCACCCGGCTGGACGGGGAAGAGACGACCTTCGCCTTCCGTCCGCAGGAGGATTACCTGCGCGGCCAGGCCGTGCTGGTCGAACCGCACAGCTTCGACGTGGTCGTGGTTGCGCGCGCAGGTGACAATCGGCACCGCTGGGAATTCGAATCCTACGAAGGCCGCACCACGATTACCGATGCCGCCGCGGAGGCGGCCGGGATCCGCACCGAAACCGTCGGACCACAGGAAATCGGTGAAACCATCGAGATCATCGGCCGGGTGGAACTGGACCCTGCCGGCAGCGCCGACGTGGGGGCCCGCTTCCCCGGCACTGTGGTCTCGGTTCGCGCAAACCTGGGCCAGCGTGTGGCGCGCGGGCAATTGCTGGCGGAGGTGGAGAGCAGCAACTCGTTGCAGGTCTATCCGATCTACGCCCCGATCTCCGGCGTCATCAGCGCGCGCAACACCAACGTAGGAGACATTGCCGACAGCGACCCGCTGTTCGTGATTGCGGACCCCTCGCGGACCGTCGCCACCTTCCCCATCTTCCCGCGCGACATCGAGCGGGTGCGACCTGGGCAGGCGATCAACATTCGCGGTCTGGAAGGCGAGCGGGCGCAGGGATCACAAATCCGTGATTTCCTGCCGCTGGCCGAAGTGACCAGCCAGGCGGTTACCGCTCGTGCCGCTCTCCCCAACCGTGATGGCTTCTGGCGTCCCGGCATGGCGGTGCGCGGCCAGGTCACCGTGGCCTCGCGCCGGGTGCCGCTGGCGGTGCGGACCGATGCCATCCAGCAGTTCCGCGATTTCCGCGTGGTCTTCGCCAAGGTTGGGGAGACCTACGAGGTGCGGATGCTGGAACTGGGTGAGGCAGGACCCGAGTGGACCGAAGTCATCAGCGGCATCAGGCCGGGCACGGTCTACGCCGCCGAAAACAGCTTCGTCATTAAGGCCGACATCGAAAAGTCGGGCGCGAGCCACGACCACTAAGGACCTGACGCCATGCTTGAGAAGATCATCGAGCTGTCGATCAGGCAGCGCTTCGCCGTCCTTGCCGCCGTGTTCATCCTGGCGGCAGTGGGCATCTACAGTTTCGGCCGGCTCAAGATCGATGCCGTGCCGGACATCACCAATGTCCAGGTGCAGATCAACTCGTCTGCCCCCGGCTATTCCCCGCTCGAGGCCGAGCAGCGGATTACCTACCCGATTGAAACCGCCATCGCCGGCCTGCCCGGCCTGTCGTATACCCGCTCGGTCTCGCGCTATGGTCTGAGCCAGGTGACCGTGGTGTTCGAGGACGGGACCGACATCTATTTCGCCCGCCAGCTGGTCAACGAACGGCTGCAATCGGCCCGCTCGGCGCTGCCCGAAGCGGTCGAGCCGGAACTTGGCCCGATCGCCACGGGTCTGGGTGAAATCTTCATGTATACGGTGGAGGCGCAGCAAGGGGCGGTGAAGGCGGATGGAACGCCCTATACCCCGCAGGATCTGCGGACCCTGCACGACTGGGTGGTGCGCCCGCAATTGCGCACCGTGCCGGGGGTGACGGAAGTCAACTCCATTGGCGGCTACCGCAAGGAGTATGTCGTCGCCCCGGTGCCCGACCGGCTGGCCGGCTTCGGCCTGACCGTGCAGGATCTGATCGCGGCGCTGGAAGCCAACAATGGCAACGTTGGTGCCGGCTATGTCGAACGCTCGGGCTCGCAATACCTGATCCGCGTGCCGGGGCAGGCGGCGGACGAACGTGACCTGTCCGCAATCATCGTTGCCACCCGCGCCGGTTCGCCAATCCGCATCGCTGACGTGGCCGATGTTTCCATCGGTTCGGAAATCCGCAACGGCGCGGCGACCAAGGACGGGCAGGAAGTCGTGCTCGGCACAATCTACATGCTGGTGGGCGAGAACGCCCGCGACGTCAGCGTGGCGGTGGCCGAACGGCTGGAGGAAGTAAACCGGTCGCTGCCCGGGGGAGTGGTGGCCAATACGGTCTATGACCGGTCCGAACTGGTCGAGGCCACCGTCTCCACGGTGGAAAAGAACCTCGCCGAAGGCGCGCTCCTGGTGATCGTGGTGCTGTTCGTGCTGCTCGGCAACATCCGTGCGGCGCTCATCACCGCGGCGGTGATTCCACTGTCGTTCCTGCTGATGATCACCGGCATGGTCGAGAACAACGTGTCGGGCAACCTGATGAGCCTTGGCGCGCTCGATTTCGGGCTGATCGTCGATGGTGCGGTGATCATCGTGGAGAACTGCCTCAGGCGCTTCGGCGAGGCGCAGCACGCGCTGGGCCGGTTGCTGAACCGTGATGAACGCTTCAGCCTCGCCGCCAAGGCTTCGACCGAGGTGATCCGGCCCAGTCTGTTCGGCATCCTCATCATCACCATCGTCTATCTGCCGATCTTCGCGCTGGAAGGTGTGGAGGGCAAAACCTTCCACCCGATGGCGATCACCGTGGTCATCGCACTGACTGCGGCGCTGGTGCTCTCGCTTACCTTCGTGCCGGCTGCCGTGGCTACCTTCGTCACAGGCAAGGTGGAGGAGAAGGAAACGCGCGTCATGCGCGTTGCCAAGGCACGCTATCTGCCACTGCTCGACTTTGCCATGCGCCGCCGCAAGGCGGTTCTGGCGGGCGCGGCCCTGCTGGTGGCTCTCAGCGGGGTGGCGGCCAGCCGGATGGGTTCGGAATTCATTCCCAACCTTGATGAAGGCGACATTGCGCTGCACGCGCTGCGCATTCCCGGAACCAGCCTGTCGCAGGCGGTGGCGATGCAATCGGCTCTGGAAGACCGGATCAAGGCCTTCCCCGAGGTGGAGGAAGTGTTCGCCAAGATCGGTACCGCCGACGTGGCGACCGATCCCATGCCACCATCGGTGGCCGATACCTTCATCATCATGAAACCGCGGTCGGAATGGCCCGATCCGCGTAAGACTAAGGAGCAATTGGTCGCCGAACTGAACGCAGCGGTGCAGCAGGTTCCCGGTTCGCGTTATGAGTTCCTGCAACCCATCCAGATGCGCTTCAACGAGCTGATCGCCGGTGTGCGATCGGATGTGGCGATCAAGGTCTATGGCGATGATCTCGACCAGCTGGCTGCGGTGGCTGCAGAGATAGAGGGCGTGGTTTCGTCTACCGACGGAGCGCAGGATGCCCAGATCGAGCAGGTGACCGGCCTGCCGTTCATCCAGGTGGTGCCCGACCGGCTGCGGCTGATGCAATACGGCCTCAACGTGGACGACGTGCAGGCTGTAGTCTCCACCGCGCTGGGCGGGGCCGAGGCCGGGCAGATCTTCGAGGGCGACCGGCGGTTCGATATCGTCGTGCGCCTGTCGGAAGAACTGCGGCAGGACCGGCAGGTTCTGCACCGGCTGCCAATCCCGCTGTCCGGCGGCGGGGCGGTGCCACTGTCCGAGGTGGCGACAATCGAGACCGTACAAGGCCCCAACCAGATCAGCCGCGAGGACGGCAAGCGCCGCGCGGTCGTGACGGTCAACGTGCGCGGGCGCGATCTCGGCTCGTTCATCGGTGACCTGCAATCGCGCATCGAGAACGAGGTTGAGCTGCCGGAAGGCTACTGGATCGAATACGGTGGCACTTTCGAACAGCTCCAGTCAGCCAGCACCAGGTTGCAGGTGGTGGTGCCGCTGGCGCTGCTGCTGATCTTGGGGCTGCTGATGGCGCTGTTCCGCTCGGCGAAGGATGCGCTGGTGGTGTTCTCCGGCGTGCCGCTGGCGCTGACTGGGGGCGTGGCGGCGCTGATGCTGCGGGGCATCCCGTTCTCGATCTCGGCCGGCGTTGGCTTCATCGCGCTGTCGGGCGTGGCGGTGCTCAACGGCGTGGTGATGCTGACTTTCATCCGGCAACTGCTGGATGAAGGAAAATCGCTGGAGGACGCGATCCGCGAGGGGGCGATGGCCCGCCTGCGCCCGGTGCTGATGACCGCGCTGGTCGCCAGCCTGGGCTTCGTGCCGATGGCACTGAACGTGGGGCTAGGCTCCGAAGTGCAGCGCCCGCTGGCCACCGTGGTCATCGGCGGCATCATTTCCGCCACCGTGCTGACCCTGCTGGTCCTGCCCGCGCTCTATCGCGCGGTGCAGGGCGGCAAGCAGGGACAGCCTGAAGCCAGACACGGCGAACCTGTCGAAGCCGGGGCCTGATTACCGTCGGCCCCTCCCCGCGCCGCTTGCGGGCGGCGCGGGGGTGGCAACTCAATTTATGGAATGCAAGGCAATGCAGACACTTAACCTATCATTTCCCCCCGCACCACCTTGGCGGCTCTTGGCCGTGCTGGCGGTAGTTGCCATCATGCTGCTGTGTTCGGCCACCGAAGCGTTGGCGCACAACGTGGCCGAGGGTGACAAGGGCTACATCCAGGAAAGCAGCGGCGTGCTGATCATGCCGTTCATCTACCTTGGCGCGAAGCACATGGTGACCGGGTACGATCACCTGCTGTTCCTGTTCGGGGTGATCTTCTTTCTCTACCGGATGCGCGACGTGGGGATTTATGTTACCCTGTTCGCCATCGGCCATTCCACCACGCTGCTGTTCGGCGTGCTGACTGGAATTACCGCCAACGCCTATGTGATCGATGCCATCATCGGCCTGTCGGTGGTCTACAAGGCGCTCGACAATCTGGGCGCATTCCAGCGCTGGTTCGGCGTACAGCCCAATACCAAGGTGGCGACGCTGGTGTTCGGCTTCTTCCACGGCTTTGGCCTGGCTACCAAGATCATCGAGTTCGAGATCGCGCAGGACGGGCTGATCCCCAACCTGATCGCCTTCAATGTGGGCGTGGAAATCGGCCAGTTGCTGGCGCTGGGAGCCATCCTGATTCTGATGGGCTTCTGGCGACGGACAGACAGCTTCATGCGCCACGCCTTTGCCGCCAACACCCTGCTGATGACCGCAGGCTTCGTGCTGGTGGGTTACCAGCTTGCGGGCCTGGCACAGAACTGACCCCCCAACTTTTCGGAGTAATTCGCATGTACAATTCTCAACGTCCCAGGCTTGAAGACCTGCCGACTACGCGCCAGCTGGTGGGCGCCACGGGCTTTGCCGTTGTGGCTGCCGGGGCGATCCTGGCAACGGTGGTCCTGCCCGCCGAATATGCCATCGACCCCACCGGCCTTGGCCGCGCGCTCGGCTTTGCCGACATGGGCGAGGTCAAGCAGCAGCTTGCCGCCGAAGCGGCCGCAGACGCAGCCGCGCCTGTCGGCGCCGATGCCGCCGCTCCGGTAACGGCGCAAGGACCGACGCAGGCGGCAGCAGAAATCCGCAAGGATACGATGAGCCTGACGCTCGCGCCCAACGAAGGGGCCGAAATCAAGGTTACGATGGCAGAGGGTGGCCGCCTGCAATACCGCTGGAGCGTGGCTGGCGGGACCGCCAATTTCGACACCCACGGCGATCCGGTCAATGCCCCGGCCGGCTTCTATCATGGCTATGGAAGCGGGCGGAACTCGACCGGCGAGGAAGGCGAACTGGTCGCCGCGTTCGATGGCAAGCACGGCTGGTTCTGGCGCAATCGGTCTGGCGACACGGTGACGATCACCCTCGAAACGGAGGGTGGCTATACCGAGATCAGGCGCGTCGTATGACCGGACACGGAGCATTGAGGCCATGATCGCGGTCCTCGCCAATCGCACCTATCGCCACCTTTTCCTGGCCCAGGTCGTCGCCCTTGTGGGCACCGGCCTGGCCACGGTCGCCCTGGGCTTGCTGGCCGTTGATATTGCCGGTGCCAAAGGCGGCGCAGTGCTGGGCACGGCAATGGCAATCAAGATGATCGCCTATATCGGCGTGGCTCCAGTAGTGGGTGCCTATGCCGCGCGCCTGCCGCGCCGCGCTTTCCTTGTAGCAATGGACCTCATCCGTGCTGGTGTGGCCTTGGCCCTGCCGTTCGTGGACCAGGTCTGGCAGGTGTATGTTCTGATCTTCCTGCTGCAATCGGCCTCGGCTGGGTTCACCCCCACATTCCAGGCCACCATCCCGGACATTCTGCCTGACGAGGAGGACTACACGAAGGCACTGTCGCTCTCGCGGCTGGCCTACGACATGGAAAGCCTGACCAGCCCTTTGCTGGCGGCGGCCCTGCTGACGGTGATGAACTTCCACTGGCTGTTTTCCGGCACTGCGATCGGATTTGCCTGTTCAGCGCTGCTGGTCGTCTCGGTTACTCTGCCAAGGGGCACGGCACCGCCGCCGCGCCGCTCGGTATGGGCCAACACCACGCACGGCGCGCGTCTTTACCTAGCTACCCCACGACTGCGCGGCCTGCTCGCAGTGACGCTTTCGGCCGCGGCGGCCAGCGCTATGGTGATCGTCAACACTCCGGTGCTGGTGACCGAGGTGCTGGGGCTGGCGCGCTCGCAGGTGGCTATCACGCTGGCCGCTTTCGGTGGTGGCTCGATGGTCAGCGCACTATTACTGCCGCGTATCCTGGGCAGACTGTCAGACCGCACAGTCATGTTGGTGGCAGCGGCAGTGCTGACACTCAGTCTTGTTCTTCTCGGAGCGACCTGGCTTGCGCTGGCCGATGATTATCACTGGCCGATTGTGCTGGTCGGCTGGCTGGTGTTGGGAGCGGCCTACGCCGCGACCATCACTCCGGGGGGCAGATTGCTAAGAAGATCTAGCGACAGCGACGAACGCCCAGCCCTGTTTGCAGCACAGTTCGCGCTAAGCCACGTCTGTTGGCTGGTAGCCTATCCACTCTCTGGGCAGATCGGAGCAGCAGCGGGCATTGGTTTCACCTTTGTCGCGTTAAGTGCAGTATCTCTGGTCGGATTGGCAGCAGCCATCGTGATGTGGCCGTCGGTCGATTGATCCAGCCACAGCAAGATCAGGGCTGCTTGATCGCTGCAATTTCACAAACGGATTTTCGCTTTGGGGCCAGAAAGTCAATGAAAGGATTAATGGCAAGATGACACGTCCTTTGATCACCGTCGCGGGCTCGTGTGCCGCCGTCCTGCTGCTCGCATCCTGCGCCGACGAACCCGCCGATCTGCCCTATGGCACCGTTCAGCAGATGATGGCCAACGAGGTGCAGCCCACTGCAGACATCTATTGGGGTGCGGTAGGCTCGTCGAGCGAACTGATCGACGGCAAGCCCGTCAACCGCGATTGGCAGCCGGAAACCGATGCTGAATGGCAGGCCGTGGCCGCATCCGCGGTCAAGCTGCGCGAATTGGCCAATACGCTCGGCAGCCCCGCCTATGCTGAAGTTCGTGCAGAGGGCTGGACGGATTTCACCGAGGGGCTGGCTCAGGCGGCCACCCGCGCCGAGGAAGCCGCAAAGAGCAAGAATCCCGATGCCGTATTCGAGGCCGGCGGCACACTCTATTCGGTCTGCTCCGCTTGTCACCAGGCGTTCCCGCCGGAAGCGCCTGCCGCCGGGGCGGAGCCGGTGGACATGACACCGAACCGGTAAGTTTGCCGGTGCTCTGTTTCTAGGCTCTATGCTTCCTTCACCGATGTGCCTGTAGATCATCAGCAGGGAATTCGCTTATGACCCTTAAGAACGATCAATCCCGCCTGCTTGCGCTTGCGATCATCATCCTGCTGGTGCCGGTGGCGGTACTCGCCCACGACGTCGCGCAAAGCGACAAGGCTTTCGTCTCCTCGATCGAGGGGCCTGCGATCATTCCGTTCCTTTATCTCGGCGCCAAGCACATGGTGACGGGGTACGATCACATCGCCTTCCTGGTGGGGGTGGTGTTCTTCCTGCGGCGGCTGAAGGACGTGGTGCTCTACGTCTCGCTGTTCACCCTGGGCCATTCGACCACGCTGCTGGCCGGCGTCCTGCTGGGCTTCGGCGTCAACGCCTACATCATCGATGCGATCATCGGCCTGTCGGTGGTGTACAAGGGCGTCGAGAACATCGGCGGCTTCCAGAAGCTGGGCCTGGCGATCAACACCAAGCTGGTCGTGCTGGTGTTCGGCCTGTTCCACGGCCTGGGCCTGGCCACCAAGGTGCAGGACCTGGAAATGTCGCGCGATGGCCTGCTGGCCAACCTTATCGCTTTCAATGTGGGCGTGGAACTGGGGCAGGTGATTGTGCTGTCCCTGGTGGTCTACCTCTTCTCGCTGTGGCGTGACCGGCCCAGCTTCACCCGCTATGCCTTTGCAGCCAACGTGCTGCTGATTGCGGTGGGCCTGTGGCTCACCACCATCCAGATACAGGGATACCTTGCCGCATGACCGATACTGCTCCCCGTTCGAAGAAGCCCCTGCTGATCGGCGGCATTGCCCTGGTTGCCGTTGCCGCCGGCGCGGTGCTGTTCGTGCTGCCTGCCGAGACTGGCTGGGATCCCACCGGCGTGGGTAATGCGCTGGGCCTGGTCGAGATCGCCGATCCGGTCAGCCCCGAGCAGGAACGTGGGGCCGCCCGGATGGAGCGCGAGACGGTGCTGGAACTGGCCGATGCCGCCCCCGCCGCCCAGCCCGGCGCAACCGACGTGTGGGAGTACGAGCTGCCCCCGTTCGAGGGGATCGAGTTCAAGTACACCATCCCGCAGGGGGGCAAGATGGCCTTCCGCTGGCAGGGCAGCGCGCCGCTGCATTATGACATGCACGCCCACCCGTTCGAGGGCGGCACCGAGATGACCGAAAGCTACGGTGTGTCCGAAGCCCAGGCCGTGCAGGGCACCTACACCGCCCCGTTCACCGGCATCCACGGCTGGTATTGGCAGAACCGCAGTCTGGACACAGTCACCTTGCGGCTGGAAGCCAGCGGGGCCATGACCACTTCTACCCTGTTCACTGCCATGGGCGAGGTCGACCGTCCGCTCGAAGGCGTGCAAAACACGGTACAGGGCAGCGCGGCGGGCCACGAAATGCAGCAGCCCGACAGCACCGCCGAATGAACGGCGCCATTCGCCGCATAGTCACGTTTAACAGCTACTAATTCCGCATTGGAGCATAAGCGAGGCCGCCCTCACCACATGAGCAGAGCTAATTTCGTTATCTAAGCAAACGATCGACCAATCGAAATCAACACAGGGGTGCGTGGCAAGCGATTTGACTGCACCCCCTAAGAGAGTCGCACGGACGAAACTCGTCCATTCGACCCGCCTGCACTTTTGAGTGGCAGTCGGAAATCTTAACACGCATTATGATCGTGTGAATTTGGTGGCGGCAGCCAGATGTGTGTTTGAGAAGCGTGCCTAGACGCGTTCAGGATAATCACTCCCGCGACCCTCGCTCTTTGACGCCTGGACAATCCTGGAGGGCACCCAACGATCGTCGACCCGCGGCATTCCGCCCACATCGTGTGTAAGCAATGGTACGCTCTGCGCCCATTGCTCCTTCGAAAATCAGATAAAATCCGCGATCCGCCCTGCCCATTCGCTAGAGGCTGATGGATCACCTCCCGGCACTGCTGGCAATTCTACTTCTGGCTCCGGACCCTAATTCGCCAGCAGATCTGATGCTGTGACCCCGAGCGGAGCGGCAAGCTTTTCAACGACGGTGATGGTTGGGTTGCGCGCCCCACGTTCAATGTCCGAGACGTAAGTCCGGTGGACATTAGCCTCAAAGGCAAACTTCTCCTGACTCCAGCCTTTAGCCTCGCGCAAACGGCGCAGGTTCCGGGCAAGGCGCTGGCGTACATCCACCCGGCCCATGTTCGATGCTGCAGACAATCAATCTACAGACGATGAGTGACATTGCGCTTGACTTCACTGCCTTATCCAAGCGTCAACGGTGTAACTCATCGGATGCAAGAGCAGGCAATGGACGCGTTTGAACAACTGGCGGCAGATATCTTCTGGGCCCAGGGCTATTGGGTGCGCACGGGCGTCAAAGTCGAGCTCACTCGCGACGAGAAGCTTACCATTGGCCGACATTCATCGCCGCGCTGGGAAGTCGATTTGCTGGCCTGGAGCACCCAGAAGAACGAGCTCTTGGTACTCGAGTGCAAAAGCTATTTCGATTCGGGTGGGGTCCACGCGGCGCACTTTTTGCCGGGCTCCAAATATGCTCATCGATACAAGCTGTTTCACGACCAGGTGTTGCGCGAAACGGTACTTGAACGGCTCCGCCTCCAATGCCTCGAGCGCGGACTATGCTCGGCAGATGCGCAGATCAGGCTCGGGTTGGTCCATGGCCATGTCACGCGGCATAACGCAGCGCGGTTGCAGGCGATCTTCGAGCAGAACGACTGGCTGCTGTTCGGCCCCCAGTGGGCGCGCCGGCATCTGGCGCAGTTGGCGGCGGGCTCGTATGACAACTCGACGGCCGCGGTCGTGGCCAAGCTGTTGTTGCGGCCCCACCAAGACGAGGCGAGCGAGGCGCTAGACGGCTAGATGCTGTCGGCGCCGCGCGGCTCCGCTCTGCGCGGTACGGCAACTCATTTTATGTAAAGCGCAGCCCGGCTCCTTGGGGTAGCCTTCCTTAGGCCGCATTCTTCCAGGAACTCGGCTCCGCCAGCAGCGCCGAGAGCGCCGAGACCACTTCTGCCTCGGTTTGCGTTACATCAAGGGTCGCGACACTCAGCCAATCCTTGGAGTTGTTGATGGAGAACGCGCGCGGGAAAGTCTGGCCCGCAAGTCCCGCGTGATATGGGTAGAGCAGAAGAAGATCGCGGCAGTCGTAGAGGCGGCCATAGGCCATCATCTGATAAACATCCGCCTGACTGATGCCCTGCTTTTCATCGTCGATCCGGCGGGCGCTCAGGCATTTCCATTTGGTGTCGATCACCTTCAATGTCTCGCTCCCACGCTTGATGAGCAGATCGGGCCGCGTTTGAAAGCGTGGCCGGCCGCCATCTTCCTCGGTCAGGCAGAACAGCCTGCCACCTTGCGAATGGACCGAGAGCCCGGTGCCGCGAAGTACGCGTGCCGCGAGAGCTGCAACGTAGGCTTCGAATAGATCGTTCATTGGGAATAGCAGCGTCAGGCCGTTTTCCAGGCGGGCGTCATGATGGGTCGCCTGCCATTCGCGTTTCAACAATAACCGAGCCAGTCGGTAGAGTGCTTCCCATCGCCGGTTGGTTCTGTCGATGTGGACTCGCTCCCACGGCAATCCGCTCGTCGCGACATCGGCAACGTCAGCCAGGACAAACCGCAATTCGTCGAGCCGGCGTTGCGTTTCGGTGCTTCTGGCGAGCTTTCTCAGCAGGACGACAGCGGCCTTCATGATCTGCATCAGCGCGATGTCTGACGACAGCACGTCATAGCGGCAGGCAAGCCGGTCCGGTCGGACGGCATGAGTGGTGAACTGGCGAACCACATCCAATCGTCCCCGAAGCGAGGGCAAGTCTTTCTCCCTCTGCCGATAGGCGCGCGGTAGGCCGCGACGGGTCTCTGTAAGCAATCGATCGGCGAAGTTACGGATCAGGATGTCAAGAAGGGTCTCGCTCTGTCGCGCCATGCTGGTTTCGGCACCCACGCCGATTTTCAGGTCGAGCGCGATTTCGAGCATTCGCATGAGCCGATTTCTGACGGTAGGGGCCGACTCATCGGAAGCGAGAGGATCGACCTTAGGCAGGATTTCCAAGCTGCATCCCGCGGCGGCGATCACGCCAACAAACTGTTTAACGCGCAGGAAGCCGTAGTGGTCGGACAGGATGCCAGTTCCCTCCTCGCCGCCAAGCGGATGCGCGCGAGCCGCGGCAATCAGCGCATTGGCCTCGGTGCGCGAGAATCCACCGGGGCCAACTGCCACACGGCCCCATTCGCTCACCGAAAGATGCGTCACGTCTCGTCACCTCCGGCGGCATCGCCGTACTCATCGTCGGGTGTGGGTATCGCCTCGGATCCGGCAATCAGCCTGTCATAGGCATCGGCGGCAAAACGCGGACGGATGAACCAACTCGGCCTCGAATCTGCCTCGATCCCCGGTGGTGGCGCGAGGTCTCGCCGTCCGATAAATCCGTCCCCTACAACCGCATGAATGCGGCTCCAGTCCTCGAAGAAATACTCTTGAAGTAGCGGTATTACGTTGTCGCTCATCACCCGGTCGATTTCGTCCCGCGATCCGCAAGCCATAAAGAAGGCATGACCAATGCGATGATCGCGATCGATCAGATATTCGATCCGGTCATTGATCCTGTCCAGCAGGCGACGAAGGGGTACGCCATCAACCTGTTCGGGCAGCAGTCGCGATTCAGGGGCTACTTCCCGAAAAGTGAATCGCCGCCGCAGCGCCGTGTCAAGGAGCGCGATTGAGCGATCGGCGGTGTTCATCGTGCCAATTATGTGGAGATTGGCGGGGACGCCGAAGGTCTTCTTCGAATAGGGAAGTGTGAGGGTGAGCGAATTGGGCATGCCCAGCCGCTTGTCCGGTTCGATCAGGGTGATGAGTTCGCCAAACACCTTGGAGACATTGGCGCGGTTAATCTCGTCAATGATCAGGACATGAGGAAGGGGCGCCGTTGGAGTTACATCACCGCCCCCCTGACCGATCAGCGCCGAGATCGCGCCGAGGTCCACGTCATTTTTCCTCAGGGGGTAGATTGTTTTTCGGGCAAACTGGACTGGCGTGATGTCGCTGGCCATGCGTCCGTCCGGGTCGCTCCAAAGCCAGCGGACCTTCCGGCGATGAGAATAACGGCCACTGGCGCGTGGAGCGTATTCGTACTCCCCTTCCACGAGCCCGATGGCGCGGAATCGGGATAGCCCTTTCGAAACAATGATCAGATCGCCGATGTCGAGGTCGTTGCGGAACACGTCCGTGGACTGGATCGGCCCGGTTTGCAGGGTAAAGTTCTTTTCGGGATGCTTGGATAACGCTTCACGCAAGATCTGGCCCCGGTCCTCGAATCTCGGGTCGCTCCAATCAATGTCCGTGAATCCGAAGAGCGCGTAACCATTGACCAGGGATTCCTCGAAAACCCATGCCGAGTCGGGATCGCTCGCATCGCCCAAAGACATCTTAAAAATGCCGCGGTCGGATATAGCGAATGGCGCATCGCCAGAGGTGAGTGGCGCGAACCTCGCTCGGGACGCAATCTGTTGAAATATGCCAGGCTCGGGCCGAAGCTCAAATCCTGCCGCGTTACCCTCGTCGTTCTCGATAGGAACAGGGCGAAGCCCTTCCACGAAATCCTCGTAGCTGAAATTCTGGTGGAAGGTCACGAAAGCGATCCGTCCCACCTCGACGAGCTCTGCGTAGCTTGCCATCAGTTCGGCGCGGCTTGCCCCTGCGGTCTCGCCGCATAGCCGCACGGCCTCCGCCGCCGACGCGTAAGTTTTGCCGGTGCCCGGCGGGCCATAGAGGATGAGGTTGGTTGGTTTGATCATGGCCGCCTCGGGTGCCTTTTCCTCGCTAGTTGACGGTTGAGCCGATCTGACGGCCAACAGCTCATTTGCTGAGCCCGTTCGGGGAATCCCCAATGCTGCGGCGATCTCGGCCGCGACCTCGTAAGAAGTCAATTTCTGCTTGCCGTACGCGAGATATGGACGCCGTCCATTGTTCGAGCGCAGAACGCGTACTGACTTTCCTTCAAGTATTAGCGCTCTTGCGACCTCGACAATGTCGGTCGTCTCCTCAGCATCTTCCGTCTTGTTGGAGGCACCGCGGATGCGGAATGCTTTGTTTCCGGTTTGCTGGTTGACCTGTCTTACCGGCCAGTGCGGCGTACCCGTATCGTCGAGCAATAATACGCGTTTGTCTGCGTCGTCGCTGTCAAACGTTGTGCCCGCTCTGTCGCTATCGGCACGAAAATTCGCGTAATAAGACAAAGTCGAGCGGTAATGAGACAGGTTAGCATACAGGTTTCCATTGATAGGAAACGGCGCAGGATTTGGTCGGTTGGCGCGCTCATCGGACTTTGAGTAGCTTAACTCAGCTTTGATGGAGTCAAAGCCATCTGCGTCAAATGCTTCGTCGAGATCTCCAAAGTGAGTTTCAAGGCGCTTGGCATCGGTAACTTGGGTATTCTGGGTAGAGAGAGAATGCCCTTGCGCCTGCATCCACGCCCTGAAATCAGACTCTCTCACGTCACTCCCTCCTCGATCATCCAGGCAAGTGTATTGACCAATCTCAGCGTCCGCGGATGACCTGACCTATGCGCGGTGTAACTTAGAAAAGTAACGTGTTGGGCTATCGAACGATTGCTCGGCGATATCCCGCCGCTTGGGCGTCTGCCTCAGAGCAAAACATCTCTTCTGCCCTGGTTTGGTTGTAATAGGGCATGCCTGGCAAATGGTAGATCCACTCGCCTCGCCGGTTGCGGTTGCCCTTGATTACGCATCCGCCAGCAAATGCAGTCTCGGCGGGCCTCCTGGTCCTCGATGCAGTCGGTCGAGACGGGGGCGCCGGGGTCTCGTTGCCCGCCATCCGGTAGTTCTGCGGCAGATCGAACTCCGAGCGCCAGATGCCGTGGCGCTCGGCACGCGCCCGAGTTTCATCCGCCACATAGGCATTGCTGAAACTGCGATAGGCGGTCGCCCACCCTTCGCTCACCATTGTCCGGTTAAGGTCAAATTGGCCCACCCGGCAGGTCGCCAAAAGTCGGCCGTAGGTGTCGCGCTCTACTCCCATGCAGGTCACCGGGCCCACTGCAAGCAGGGCTTCAAGTTGCGCTTTGGATTCCTGTCCGCAGGCCCAGGTTTCGCCATTCAAGCGACAAGGCTGATCGAGCTCCGGGGCATCTATGCCATGCAGCCTAACTTGGGCCCCATCGACCGCTAAACTGTCTCCGTCGACGGCTGAGCCGGTCCCAACGATCGTCTCCGCTGCGACGCTGCTAGGGGCTGCAATCAGTGCCAGGGCAAGAAAGGCTATCCGCATGATCAAAGTCTCGCGCAATTTCGTGAAGCGCTCGTTACCGCTTAGCAAGATCGGCCCAGTATAAGCCAGGTCTTAACTCGCCAGTGGACTGCGGCCCCCTGCCGTTTCTGCGTTTCCCGAAAGCAATTGCGTATGACCCTTGTCCTCGTTGACGACGAAACTGGCCCGACGGTTGTTCACCGCGTGCCGCAGGGCATTGCTGCCGCTGAGCACCCCCTGCGCGACATCGTGTTTGCCCATCCGCAGATCCTGCCCCTTCACGAACTCGAGCCTGAGATTGGGCGTATTATTCCTGTAGCGATCGAGGTGAACTTGCCCGGCGCAGGCTTTGTCGACGTTCTGCTGGTCAGCGAGTACGGACGACTGATCATCGTCGAATGCAAATTGTGGCGTAACCCACAGGCCCGGCGCGAAGTCGTCGGCCAAATCCTCGATTACGCCCGCGAGCTTGCTCGTTACGGTTACGAGGATCTGCAGCGGGTCATCTCTAGTCGCCTCGGTCGCCGCGGCAACGTGCTCTATGAATTGGCAGCAGCTGCGGGGAGTCCCCTGGCGGAAGCCGATTTCGTCGATCGAGTGTCCCGCGATCTCGAAGCCGGTCGGTTCCTACTGATCATCGCTGGCGACGGCATAACCGAGGGCACCCGCAGGATCGGTGAATATCTCGGCGCGCAAGCAGGTCTCGCCTTCGACCTCGGGCTGGTCGAAATCGTCGAGTACCGATTCGACGATCCGCTAACCGGAACCGCGCGGCGCATCCTTCAACCCCGGCTGCTGGCCCGCACCCAGACCATCGAGCGCTATGTCATCCGTAGCGAAGTCCCGGGAGTGATGGTCGATCCGGTGGTCGAGGAGCCAGATCCCATCACGCGCGCGCGGCCCGAGGTCGCCGCCAACCACGCCACCTGGCGCGCCTTTGTCACCCGTTTCGTTGACGACACAGCGTTTGACGATCCGGCCCAGATGCCGGCGCGTCACGGGGGCTTGAACTGGATGCGACTACCCATGCCCGGCCCCGTCGGCTTGACCCTTTACCGTTCGGGCACGACCGGCAATGTTGGAGCGTTCCTGCGTTACCGCGATGGCGAGGGTCTCGCGCTCTATGAAGAATTGCTGGCGCAGCGTGAGGCCATTGACGCGGAGTTTGCGGCAGCCGGACTGCCGGCGCCCGAGTGGACCACATCCGGTGACGAGCGGCACATCTCGGTTCTCACCCCTTCACCCGCTCCTTGGGATGCGGCACGCGAGGAGGACCAGCGTCAGTGGTTGGCGCGGGCGGCCAACGCGTTCGTTAACATCGTCGCGCCGCGGATCACCCGCGCTCTCGGGTAAGCGCGGTCAGCACCAAGACCATCGCCTCAGTGTCGCGCCGGCAATAGTCGAGCAGCGCGTCGCGGATTGCCCCGCGGCGCTCGCGGCTCGTGGCAGGATCGGTCGCCTCGAGGTAGCCCGCCTGTGCATCGGTCCCAGACTTCACCTCGACCAGATCGGCATAGCCAATGTCGGCCAACGTCGGCAGCACCGCTTTGATCGACCAACTGCCGCGCATGTCGCGGTGGTAATAGTGTCGGCGCGCCAGCGGCAGCAGATCGACCAGCCGATCAGCGAGGCTCTCCAGCACTCGGGCAAGGTCTGGACAATGACGCGCCAGCCCGAGGATGCAGCTGCGCTCGAACGCCATGTTCCAGGCGATGACTGCGCCTTCCTGTGGGAGCCGCGCCAAGGCTTCGGCGCACGCACGGCGCGGATCGCCGCCGTCCAGCGAAAGAAACTCGCTGTGAGTCATGGTTCCGTCGGCGTTTTCGATATGCGCCGAGAACTGGAACGGCACTTGCTGGAACGGCCGCGTTCCCAGCCAGCGTGGTATGGAGGGGGCAATGGTCTCAAAGTCGAGATAGGTCCGAGGCCAGGCCCAGCCGGCCGTCGCCGCGCGGATGGCCTCCGCCTCGTGCCACACTTCGCCCGTTACCGTAGCATGATGGATCCGGCTAAGCTTGGGGCTCGGCATCTCGTCCGCCGGCACCTGAGTGAGGTCGGCGATACCGCCGGTCTTGAGTTTGGCGGCAACCTTCTTGCCGGCCGCGTCAGGCAAGATGTCGACCGGCCACTCGGGCGCCTCCGGTTCATTCCGACTGCACCAGCCGATGAAAGAACAGGTAAACGGACTAATGCAGTGATCGCCGCGCTCAATTGGCGGTTCGTCACTGGCCAGCACCGCGCGCGCCTCGGCGACCACTTCGGCCCGCGTTTCCATGATAGTCGCGACCCGTTCATCGACCCGAGTGTCGGTGAACAGGCCCGCATAGTCGCCCTCGCGCTCGAGTGTGAAGTCGCGATCGACGTGACGGATCGCTGATGAGCGAACCTCGACGCCAGCATTGCGCATGACCCACAGCTGGGTGGCGAGATCACCGATGTGATAGTCCTTCACGCCGGTGGTATTCTTGACTTCGGCCATGTGCCAACCGCCCTCCACGGGCTCGAGGATGTCCACCCGCACCAGCACGCCATCGTGGGCAAAGGTCGCCTCGAAGATCGGTCGGTCGTGGCCTTGGGCTAGCAGCGAAGAGGTCTGCTCGACCGCCCGCCCCATCCCGCCTTCCGCGCTGACCATGACTCCTCCGGGGACCAAGCTGCAGGCTAACTCGCCCACCCTGTGCCCCTCGGCGAAGCCGCGCTGCATATCGGGCTGCTCGTCGGCGAGCTCGGGCCGGTGGACCGACAGCCACAGCCGCTTGGGGCACTGCTCGAACAGCGTGATGCGCGATTTGGAAAGACCAGCCTGGCGAGTCATTCTTGAGACCTTGCTTCGGCCAGAGTAGCAATCGCTATTGCGATCACCTTGAGGTCTTGTCCGACATCGTGGAGTTGGCCGCTCAGATCGGACATACGTTTCGCCGTGGCATCGGACGCTCCACCTTGGTCTGCACACAGGGTGCCGTGCTCGAGACGCCGCGCTGCCATCGCGAAGAGCTCGCCCGGCAAACAGTCTCGTTCGTCATCGCTTACTAACACGTCCCTATGAAGCGGCGATTTTTACGCCAAGTCCAGTAGCAGCTTCGTGCCTAAGAAGACGACGCGGCCCCTTGCCCGCAAATGTTGGCGCACGACTTGCGTCATTCGGCCAATACGGGCAGCCTCTATGTATGGACCGGGCCTATCTAGCCATCGCGGCAACCGAGGTTGCCGCATCGAGCGACAATGAACTTTACGGCCAGCTTGCCCGCAAACTTCCTTTCGAGGTCGAACCCACCCAGCGAGCCGCATGGGAATATCAAATCGAGCATTTGCGGGAGCTGGCCCAAGACCTCCCCGATGCCCATTTCTTCATCGAATTTCTGATCCCGCGCATGGGACGCCGCGCCGACCTGATCATCGTCACGGGCGGCATCGTATTTGTGGTCGAGTATAAGATCGGCGCGAGGCGGCTTGATCGATCCAGTCTCGACCAGGTTTATGGCTATGGGCTCGACCTGAAGCACTTTCACGAAACCAGCCACCACCTTCCCATTGTCCCGATCCTCGTTGCTAGCGAAGTCGGCGAATGCCCAACGCCCGTGATTGACTGGGATGTGGACGGCCTCGCCCGCCCGGTTGGATTGGGCCCTAGTCAGCTTGCGAACTTCATCGCGCAGCTCGTCATTGCTGAAGATCGGCCCTCAATCGACGTCGCGCACTGGTTTGCTGGCCGCTATCGGCCAACACCGACGATCGTCGAGGCTGCGCAAGCGCTTTACGGTGGGCATGACGTCGAAGAGATATCGCGGTCGGAAGCCGGCGCCGAAAATCTCACTCGCACATCTGACTACGTTTCGCAGGTGATCGAAGGAGCAAAACAGGACCGCCGCAAGATCATCTGCTTCATTACCGGTGTACCCGGCTCAGGAAAGACCCTCGCTGGCCTCAACCTGGCAACTGCTCGCCAGCGCGCGCACAGCGAAGAGCACGCCGTCTTTTTATCGGGCAACGGGCCCCTGGTCGAAGTCTTGCGGGAGGCTCTTGCTCTCGATGCTGTGGCTCGCGCCAAAGACGCCGGGGAACGACCATCGAAGGTTCAAGAGCACCGGCGTGCATCGGCATTCATCCAGAACATCCATCACTTTCGTGACGAAGCATTGGCAAGCGACCAGCCGCCGGTCGAGAAGGTCGCTATCTTCGACGAAGCCCAGCGCGCTTGGGATGTCGAGCAGACCTCGAAGTTTATGCAGCAGAAGCGCGGGCAGCGCGGCTTTTCCATGTCTGAGCCGGAGTTCTTGCTCAGCGTGATGGATCGCCATCCTGACTGGTGTGCGATCATTTGCCTGGTTGGCGGAGGACAAGAGATCAACACCGGTGAGGCCGGGATCGACGAATGGCTGCGCGCCATCGAACGCAGCTTTCCACATTGGGATGTGCACGTCTCACCGACACTTCAGCATGGGAATGCGATTGCGAATATCACGCAGAGTGAGGGCCTTCATCTTTCCACCTCAATCCGGTCGTTCCGAGCTGAGAAGCTCTCCGACTTCGTAGGGCATGTGATCGCCGGAGATGTTGAAAAGGCGCGCCAGGTCCAAGCTGAATTGACCCATTTTCCGTTGCTGGTGACACGAGACTTGGCAGCCGCGCGCCAGTGGCTGCGTTCGATGCGGAGAGGCACAGAACGGGCCGGATTACTGGCCTCTTCCAACGCGGCTCGCCTCAAACCTCACGGGATCTTCGTGAAAGCCAAGATCGAGCCAGCGAAATGGTTCTTGGCCCCCCTCGACGACGTACGCTCGTCCGATGCACTTGAAGATGCAGCAACTGAGTTTGACGTTCAGGGCCTCGAGCTCGACTGGGCATGCCTGTGTTGGGATGCCAATTTTCGTCGTGGTGCAGGCTGGGAAACGCATCAGTTCCGCGGTTCGCGATGGGAACAGATAAGTGACCCATCACGGCAAGCCTATTTAGCCAACTCCTACCGAGTGCTCATGACCAGGGCACGACAGGGTCTAATTGTCTATGTCCCCCGCGGCGATCATGAGGATAGAACGAGGCCAGGCAGTTTTTACGATCCGGTCTTCGAATATCTCATGGCTGCGGGTCTCAGCGAGTTGTGATCGGCAGCCGAGGTACTCCAGCCTTACAAGACGGTGAGGGAGACGCTCGACCGGTTTCAATTCTAGTTAGTCCACCGCCACCCACGCCGGGCTACGTCTTCTTCGCGCCTTCAACTTCACCCGTCCGAGGGCCAATGCTCCCAACCTGAAAGCTGTCGTCACGCCATAAGGCTTCACTTAGTCGTACGAGGTCACTTGCTTCGGAAATGGTATGCTCCGTCTGTTGTGCCTGCTTCCCAAGTGTCAACCGGTGCACGTCTTAATCCGGTGGGCGTCTGCGGATAGCATCGCGAACGACATTTCCCGGCGCGATTTGTCTAGCGATATCGATCCCGTCGCGAAACCCTGGGATTTCGGCAAGAGAACCCTTTGGTCGCTGGGCCCCGCGAACCGAATGGAAGGTGGCCTCCAGCTTGTACTTCGGCATTTTCCAATCGATGGGTTCGTCGGCATAGATCCAGTCCGGCTTGGCACCATCGAAGATCAGGTTGTCGATGTAGAAGGCTGGACCCTCAAGCCCGAATTTTCCACCGCTCTGCTCAGCGATATATGCCTTTGAGAAGGCGAAGTTGGCTTGAAGCTGGGGCAGGACATCGAAGTGTTTTTCGATCGCCGCCGCTTCGCGAACGGCCTGATCGGCTGAGATGGTGCCGTCTGCCATTCGCCGCAATATCGAGTCGAGATGTCCTGATGTATAGTCAATCGCGCGGCGGCTACCCTTGGCCCTTAGGCCCGGCGCAACGACCATACGCGCGCCGGCAAATCCATTCCGGATTTCGGACGATTGCACAGCACTGTAGAGGTCCCAGGCCCGGCAAAAGAAATCGACGGTGCTCGCCGAGCCGCGCAGCGAAAGATCACGATAGGCGACAGCGCCGTCATTGAGCACGAGCGTTCGAAAATTACGAGTGCTGTGCTCGGCAACGAGACGGTGGAAGGTGCGGAGCCGATTGATCGGCCTTATCGCTTGATCCGCGATTGGATTGTAATCGACGTCCGCAATCATATTGGCATAACCGAGCAGATCGATCCATCCAACGATCGCGACCTTAAAAGGGAGACTGCTCGAGCCGCCCTTGCGGATCGCCGGTGTGCGAGTGCGTCTTAAATTGCTCGCGACAGCCATCTGCTTCCTCTTGAATCATGGAATCCGCGTGCGCGTAGGCTTCGCAGCTTGCATTGAATGTCTTCGCGCGCGGCGCCTTAGTCAAACACACTCTTCAAAACATTTCGCTGAATGTTGGATGGACAATAAGCGGGTGACTTGCCGCCCGAATTAGCTGAAGCTAGTCGCTGTAACTTTGACATTGACGAAGGGCAGAACGGGGGCGTGTCGCGAACTGACTATAGTGGCAAGCGTGGTAGCAACGCCGGTGACGATTATCACGAGCTCTGGGCCGCACGCCGCGCGCTCGAACTTATCGCACCAGGCAGCGATCTCGTTGAACTCACAGTCGAGGGCGTCACAGCCGACGATGCTGAAGGCATGGATGACGCCTTGTGGGATGGAGTAGATGCCGCTTTCTACTACGGTCAGGACGTCGACACGATCGAAGGCGTTGACCTCGTTCAGTTCAAATATTCCGGAAGCGATCCCGGTACACCGTGGACGGTAGCGCGGCTCGCTTATGCGAATAATAAGGCGAAGACCAACGCGCTGATCGCCCGCCTTGCCAGCGCCTGGAAGGGGATGCGCAAACAGCGGCCCGAGCTTGATGCTGCGGACAACATCGTTGTGAAGCTCGCCAGCAACCAGCCACTTGCGCAGGAAGTGCTCGATGCGCTGGCTGCAGCACCCGGCGACGCAATGCGAACCAAGCTGCAAAAGGCGAGTGGCCTGACACCTGCCGAATTTGCCGCTTTCGCTCCCGCCCTGGACTTTGGCGATTGCGGCGACCAGTCGCGGTTCGCGCATGAGGAGCGGGCAATTCAGACGCTCTCTAGCCTCACCGATGGCGATGTGCGGGCCGAGTTTGCCGTATTGCGCGAGTTTATCCGCAAGCGGATGCGACCCGAAGGCAGCCAGGAGACAATTACCGCGGAAAGCGTGTTCGGTATCTTCGGTCATGCCGACAAACGCGTCTTCTATCCCTGTCCGACCGAGATTGCCCGTGTGTCCGAGTTGGTGCCGCGTGCCGCCGCAGGAGCAATTGAAACGCTGTTCGCCCAAGGCACGCAAAAGGTCTGCCTTGCGGGTGCGGGCGGCGAAGGCAAGACGACGGTCCTACAAGATCTTGCTCAACGCTTGCCAACGGGCTCTGAACTGGTCGTCTATGATTGTTATGGCGGTGGCACGTATCTCAATTCCAATGGCTACCGGCATCGCGCCGAAGATGCATTTTTGCAGCTAGCTAATGACACTGCCGCACGGCTGCTGTTGCCGCCACTATTCTTTGAAACGGGGGTCGATCATCCGCGCCGCTTTGCGCGGAAGCTGGAGGCGACGGCCGCCGCCTTGGCTTCGCGCCATCCTGATGCATTGCTGGTCATTGCCGTCGATGCCGCGGACAACGCCGTTACAGCGGCATCGCACTGCGCCCCACCCGAGCGCGCTTTTGTACATGATCTCGCGCGGCTCGGCGGGATACCGGCAAATGTCCGGTTGATGTTCAGCGCGCGTACCGGTCGCCTCGCCGATCTCGACCTTCCAGATGATGTTGTTCCGGTCCCCTTGGGACCGTTCGAAATGGAAGAGTCCATCCGTTTTGCGGAAGCCAGGCTAGGGCCGCAGGACAAGGAATGGCACGAGGAGTTCCATTTCCATTCGGGCGGCAATCCGAGGGTGCAGCGTTACGCCATAGAATTTGCCGGTGAAGTAGCGGATGCCGCGCTCGACTATCTCAAGCCCAACGGCAAGAATCTCGAGCTGATCTTCACAACACGCTTCGAGGAAGCGCGGACCAAGTCTGGCAGTACTGCCGAGCTGACCCGCTTCTGCGCGGCATTGATCGTGCTACCAAGGCCAGTGCCGATCGCCCAGCTTGCAGGCGTACTTGGCGCTGAACCAGCACATATCCGTGACCTTATCGCTGACCTTGCGCCGGGCCTGGTTCTCGAAGGCGAGCTGGTGAGCTTCGCCGACGAGGATTTCGAGCATTTCCTTCGTGAAGCCGGCGCGTCGGCGATGCCCGCCATTGAGGGGAGCGCCGCCGACCATTTGATGGCATGGCGCATGGCCGATCCCTATGCGGCGAGCCATGTCGCCAATCTGGCTTTGCTCGCCGGGCGGCGTGAAGACGTCATTTCTCTAGTTCGGGAGCCGGTAGCCGACTACCCGATTGCCGATCCGGCCGAACGCGGAGAAGTCCATCGCCGAAGATTGCGGGCGGCAATGCATGTCTGCCGCGAAACCGGCAATGTCATCGATGCCGCCGCGCTGCTGCTCGAAGGTGCACAAGCGCTCAAGACCGACGATGCGGTGCAAGATATGTTGTTCAAGCACATCGAACTTGCCGCGAATTTCTCTCGAGACGCGATCTTCACGCTGTTGCTGCGAAACCGCGACAAGCGTCCAGGGCATGGCGCCTTGCTCCTCCAGCTTGCCGGGATTGATGGCGTTGCCGGCGATCGCATCGGTATGAAGTCCCATTTCCGAAGCTTTCTGGCCTGGCAGGACGGGCGCCAGGATGTCCGGAAAGCCTTTGAAGATGAGGATGACGCCGCTGCGGCGGACGAGGATGATCCTGATGCCGATACGCGGCGTCGCAAGCGCGATATCTCCAGAGAAGATTTCGAGCGAGACTGGAAACTCGAAGCGGACGACGTCGCCGCATTTCTGACAGGACGACTGCATGCTGACGGCGCGGGCGAAGTTCTGGCACTGATCCGGCGCCCGCGACCGGCCCGGTTCAGGCTGGAAGTACTACGTTGCCTGGTGATGCGCCTGGCACGTCGCGGCGATCTCGCTTTGCTGACGCGAATGCGTGATGCGTTACCGCGCCGGCATCCAGGCCGCCCGATGGTCGAGCTGGCCGTCGGTTTGTGCGGCGGAGATTTCGCGGCCGAGCCGATGTTGCGCCGGCTTGAGATCATGGCGGCCGGTGGCGGGTTTGGCGAACGCAATGTCGGCACCGACCATATGCCGGACAATTCGACGAGCGAAGCACTGCGCTTTGGTCTCGACGCGTGCGATCTGGTCGCGTTGCAGGGTGGCGATCCCGCGCGCCTTGCAGTGACACTTGCACCCGCGATGGCCACAAGCGCTAGAACGCCCAGCGCGCTGGCGAGCTATGGCCCCAGGAGCAGCGATGTCGCGGCGCGGGTCTTTGCATTGGCAAATGTGCTGAAGGGCGAGCCTGTCACGTTCGACAAATTTGTGGTCGAACCACCGCCGCCGCCGCCACCGCCCAAGAAGACTCGTGGTAAGAAAGCACCCCAGCAGCGGCCTTCGCGCGATCGCGAGTCGGATCTGCGTAAGGCGAAGGAACTCTACGAGCCGATCCTGCAGCTACACGCCACGCGCGCCATGGCGCTTGTCGGTACCATCACACCGGGTGATGCACTCCCAGCCTTGGTTGAGGCACTGAAGAAGCTAGGCTCCGCTCGTCGCTATTATGCGCGGGAGGATGAATGGCGTACGCGCGATGATACCGCGATCCGTGCGTTGCTCCCAGTAGGTCTGATCGCCGACATCGACGCAGGCGCACTGTTCGCGGCGATCCGGGGCGCTTTGGGCGAAGTCGGCTCGCTGATGCGGTTCGGTACGCTCGACTTTCTCCAACATGCCTCGATCGTACCGGGCTTTCGGCCTGGGATCATCGAACTGGCGGTCGAGACCTGCGATCATGTACGCGGCATCAAAATCTCTGCCGACGAGAAAATCGACTATCTCGTCGAGCTAGCCAAGTTGGTGCTTCCGCTTGATGCGTCAGCTGCCCGCTATTGTTTCGACGCTGCGATGAGCGTGGCCGGCGATGTCGACTATGACACGTTGCACGCCCTGTCTGTGACTGCGGCGCTGGCAAAGCGCGCACGACCGGCGATGCTCGATGCCGACGCCGAGCGTCTGGCGCTACACCTCGCCGCCGTCCATCAGGACGCTGCGATCCGTCTCGGTAACGCTGACCAATTCCCCTGGAACGACGTGGCGGTTTCGCTGGCCGCACTTGCACCGAATATTGCGCTTGCGGCGGTAGCACGCTTTGCCGAACTCGATCTGACAAGCGGGTCGGCGATGCTCGATAGGACGCTCATGCAATTCGCGGCCGACAGGACGCTCGACGATAGAAGTCTGGCGGCCTTTCTACCGATCCTCGGCGAGGATGGCGGGCGCCTTGCGACGCTGCTGCTCGAGCATGCCGGAACAGCCAATGACCACCTGCTTGCCGAGGTCGTCGCGGGCCATCTGTTGCGCGAACCTTGTGGCGACCGTGGGAAACAGCTCGCTGCGGCCGTGCTGCTGGCCGAGCCTGGTTCGGCCGTGCGCGATCTTATCGCCGCTGCGAATTTCGAGGCGACACTTCCGCAGCATCGGCCGGACTATTCACGCTACGATTCGCCAGCCAGCCCAGCGGCTGCACCGAAGCCGATCGATCCGGCACTTCTGTCGATTGCCGGTATCGATGGCATCGCGTCGTTTAGGGCACGGATCGACGCCATTATCGCCGCTGAAGACAGCCCATATGCATCGCGTAGCACGGTCGCGAACCGGTTACTGGCCAATGTCCCCTCACACCGTATCGGCGAGTTCCTCGACTTGCTGATGTCGGTGCCGGAAGAGGACGACGCCGTCTACGACATTGCTAATTTCCTGCGGGAGCAGCTTGACCGCTGGCACGACAAACCCGCTGCAAAGCAATGGGCAAGAGATCGGTTGCTATCGGTGATCGAAGCGCGATTGCCCGAATTCCTATGGTATATCGGCTATCGTGCGCCTGACCTTGCGGCGTTGCTCAAGCGGACCGAAGCGGACTCGTCCGTGATCGTCAGCCGGCTGCTCTCGGCAATCGAGCAGCATATCACATCGCTGAATTCCCTGGGCATCTTTCGATTGATCAGCTTGCTGAGCGGTTATCTCACCCATGAGCAGGCCCAAGGAATTGTAGATCGGCATACGAGCGCGCTGCATCTGCGGCTCGACGTCGCGGACCGTAGTTTGCCGGGCTTCGATAGCATTGGCGATACCGCGTCATCGGTCGCACGCTATCTCTATGCCGAACTCGGTCATATTGCGCAGGCACCGCGGTGGCGGGCCGGCTATGGCCTGCGCATTCTCGCGCGCCTCGGGAACGGCGATATGCTCGAGCAGGTGCGTCAACGGTATGACCATCGAGCAGAACCTGCCTTTAGCCACCCCGAAGCGCCGTTCTACGTCTGGGCGGCAAAGCTCTGGTTCATGATGGCGCTCGCGCGTATCGCTTGGGAGACCCCCAACCGCATTCAAGGGTGTCGGGACTGGTTATTCGAACAGGCTGAAAGCGCCGCATTTCCGCATTTGTTGGTGCGCGCGTCGGCAAAACAGGCCCTGCAGGGGCTGGCCCATGCCAATCCGAACAGCTTCAGCAAAGCCGATTGCGCGCGCATCGCGGCGATCAACAGTAGCAAGCTTGTCACCCAACAATCGACAAAGCAAAGCTGGCACAAGGGGTTCGACAGCCATCGTCCGCTTGGCGAGGAAGGACGCAGATTTCGGTTCGACAGCCTGGATTCGTTACCGTACTGGTATTCACCGCTTATGCGATGTTTTGCCGAGCCCGATCCCGGTGCCTTTTTGGAATGGGCCGAACTCTGGATCGTAGATAACCTCGGCATTACCGGCGACATCTGGAGCTATGATAAGCTGCGCGGCAATCACCGTTTCAATCGGCGGGGTCGGGATAGTTCGAACAGCCACGGTTCCCTTCCTGCAATCGAGCGCTATCGTACGCATCTGGAATGGCACGCGCTCTATCTCGCAGGGGGCGAAGCCTTGGCGACGTGGCCGCTGACGGCCGATGCCGAAGAGGACGCGTGGGACAATTTTGACCATTGGCTTTCACGTCAGGGGCCAACGCTAGCGCCCGCCTGGCTCGGCGATCTCCGCGGACCAAAGCCGCTCGAAGCCATTGCCTGGCAGGCACCGCCGCTGGACGGTTGGCTGAACACGCCAGACGCCGACGCGTTTCGCGGTTCGCTCGGGCTGGATCGCCCGGACTGGTTGGTCGTCAGTGGGCATCGTTGGCTGCACTACGGCGAAGCCTCGGGATCGACCCGTGTCGAAAGCGCATTAGTGTCGCGCGTAATGGCGACTTCGCTGCGGCTGGCTCTTGAGGCCAGCGATAGTAGTCACGACTATCGACTAGCGGTAAATGACGATGACAGTCTTGAGATCGCGTCGGGACACTTTGTATTGAAGTCGCTCCTCGCCGACCACCACGGTGATACCGAACTCGATATCCATGACCCCTTGCGCGGCGAGGTGTCCGCCTCGGGGCAATTGCCCCATCCACGGATCATCGCCTTGCTTGGGTTAGTGCGCGATCCATCCGGGCTGCCGGTCTGGTGCGATTCGAACGGTGTTGTCACTGTTCAACGAGTTGCCTGGAGCGACCCGAAACAGCCCGATGAGCGCGCTTCCCGGCATTTTGCCCAGGGTGAAGAGCTGTTGTTTCGTCGGTCGGCGATTGCGCAAATTCTCGAGACGTACGGACTCGATCTCATCACCAAAATTAATTTCAACCGACGGATTGGCGAAGCGAGCTATGCCCTCAAAAAAGACAAAAAGCGCGAGCGCGAATATGACCGGATCATCCTCTACCGGCACGATGGCAAAATCGAAGCGAGCACGCGCGGTCTCGGCCGTTGGGCGTGAGATCGAAGCGGCGCTCGGATTGGGGCATGGCGCCGATGTGCTGACACGCTGGATGGCCTTCCGCCTCGCTGAGGTGCGCGCTACCGTCGACGAAGCGGCGACGGCCGAAGCGCGCAAGAGTGCCCTGGCCGAACATGATTCGCTGATTATGGCCTTGTGGAATCAGCGGAGTTCGCTCCCCGAGCCGCTCGGCGTCGATCGCCGCACCGGGCTCGCCACACGCATCATCCAGCAGCTTGTCGACGATCCGAGCGTGTGGAACCGGCCGGACACACCCCGAAACGCCGTTGAAGTGCTCGGTAGCCTCCGCGATCATTGGGCCTATCTTCTCTCAGTGGCGGCCGTGCTGATGTACAAGCGTGAAGCGATTGAGCTCGGCCCTGAAGATCCTGACTTGCCGCTGACCGACGAAGAACGTGAAAACCGCAGACAATGGGCGGAGCTATCCCAAAGGGTCCTACGCGACATTCGTATGCGGGAAGGATCCCTGTACCGCGAGACCGAGCCATCCGACGCGGAAGCGGTCATAAAGCTTGAACAGGATGTCGGCAAGACCATCGCCAAATTGCGTGCCCATCTCGATATGCTCGAGCCGATGCTACTTCCAGACGTCCAGAAGGATTCTCCGAAAAACCACATGGCCAAATGAACAGCTCCGTCCGCCTTTGAGAGGCAATAGACTGTGAGCGACTGCATGAGAGCTTTGCACTGATGGCGCTTGGACTACTGAGTGTCCGCTTCGCTATATCCAATGACCTGAAGCTGCCAGTCAGCTACCGGCCCAACTCCCGACCTTCCGCATAGCGCCTTCAAACCGGCCATTCAGAAGATCGGCAGGCGATCCTGGATCTTGCCGCTTACAGGCTGCTGTTAGGCGTCGCAAATGATCGTGACGTCGACGCCGATCGTTTCTTTCAGATAAGTCAGTGCTGCCGCGAGCACGGTGGATTGTTCCTTAGTGCGTTTCGACTGCGAAAGGCCGGGTTGTACGATCAATATCTCGCTTTGCATCGGCTTGAACCGGTTGAGTTTGACGAGCTTGTTGAGATCGGCCGGCGTGCCCGCAATGAACCGGCTTGATCTCCCGCCCTTCAGCCGTTCGTTACGCAACTTCAGATGCTGGCTCAGCTGCGGGAGTTTCGCGTTCCATTTAGCGCAGCGAATGGCCTGGCTGCTTACTTCGACAACATCCTTGACGCGCTCGCCGGCATTCTGGCCACCGGAATACTTGCAATGCACGAATGCGACTCGAATGATCTCGTCTTCCAGCTTCATGCAAACCAAATCGGCCGCCTCGCCGGCATCGTCGTCATCGAAGACAATATCGAACCCAGCCTCAACATATTGCTTAGCTACGTGCCATTGCACCGAATCCTGGCGACCCGCGCCGCCTTTCCAATAAGATTCCTTGGTTCGGTCCACGCCGCTCCAATCCCACGCCTCGAAGCGGTCCTCCGAGATCACCAAATCCTGCGGCGATTGCGGTGCGATATGGAGATTTCCGTCGAGATCGGTCAAATCGACGAGCCGAAAGATCGGAGGGTAGCTCGAAAAATATTCCTCCAGCGGGCAGGAGAGCTTACCGATCGTCACGCCGATCTTGAGCCCGCCGCTGGTCTGCGCGACGCGAAATCCCCGTGCGGCATCGACGGTAAAACGAAATTCACCGAGCCTGCCTGCAAGTGCCTCATCGATTGCGAAGTCAATCGCGTTCGCCGCCCTATCGACGTTGAGAAGTGTAAGCTCCGTTGTTGTCATACTGTGCTCGGCTGTAACGCCGGTGAAAACCACACGCTCTTCGGTTTGCCTAAGAATTTCGAACGGCCAGTCAATCGCCAGTATTTCTGCGGGCGGAAGCGTGACTATTTCGCTTGGGATCAGCACGTTATCGATGAGCTTCGACGTGTCGATGCTTCGATCCACAAGCTTCGCGCCGACGTGTTCGCACCAGTCGTTGAGCTGCGGAATGGGTACATAATCCCGCGACCAGATCCGGCCTTTTAGTGAGCATCCGATCAGAACCTGACGCCCCCCCTCCCAGCCCATTCCGCTCAAGTTGGCCTTTACCGAACTGCCCTTCTCGGTGAGGCCAAGCGCTGCGGCTACGTCAGCGCCGGTATACATCGCGTAAGATAGGTTGCGTCTTCCGTGCTTCTTCACCCCGACATTCTGGAATTGCAAGCGACTGATCCGCCCGAGACAGCGAAAGATCGTGTCGCCGTGGATGAGTTTCGTCGCGCCGACCGCTTGCGCCAAGCCTTCGAAGATCGAAGTCTTGTCGCTGGTCGAGAGGTAGAGCAGACCGTTCGCGTGATCATAGTGGAGCACGAAAATCGCCCATTCCAAATCTCGCACCGATTTAGATCGAGTCCATTTGATGTAGGGCTCGTTACGCGTCACGAAAAACAGCGTGTTCGACGACGAGTGCAGCCATACACGATAGGGAACATAACCCTTGGGTAGGCCGTCGATGAACCGCTTGGGCGCGAAAGCCTTAGCCTCATATGTTAGGGTGCTGAGTCCAGGTCGCAGCAGCTGGTGCGAGATTGCGGCGTCATCATCATCCGGTCCCTTATCGATACGCTGCGCTTCATCGAGAAACGCGACGAGGCGGGCATGAGCCTTTGCTGCCGCCGAGCTCATTTCACTTAAAAGCTCGTTCCAGTCGGCATCTTCGCTGTAAAGCCGCTCCAGCGCGATCGATACGTTTGGCTCGGCGATGTTGGCGATGACGCTCGCATCCCCTATCCTCTCGCCACTGCTGCGCGTGAAGCGCCCCGTGAACTGGAGCAACACGGCGAGACTCTTGTGGAGGTCGTGAATGGCTGCAACTTTGAGCTCGGGCAGGTCGAACCCTTCGCCGAGCATATTGACGCACACCGCGATCCGGTTTGTGCCGGCTCGCAAACTCTCGATACGCTTGGCGATGTCCGACTGCCGCGAGTGAACCAAGAGCGGGTTTAGGTCGGGTGCGAGTTTGCGATATACCTCGAAAACGGCACTCGCGCGTTCGATCGTCGAACAGCGTGCCATCATTAGATGGTTGAGCTTATTGTCGAGATCTTCACGCAGCTGAGCAAGGGCCGTCTCGGCGATGGCCAAATCGGCCTGTTCGGGGTTGGGTTCGTAAACGGGCTCGAAGGTGATGGGCTTAAAATAGCCATCCTGCTGCGCGCGCTTGAGCGGGTAATTATAGATGACCTGCCCGTCGACCAATTTGGTGTCCCGGCGGAACGGGGTTGCCGTGAACTGCAGGACCGGCTTACCGGCAAAGGCATCTCTGAACGCCGACCACGTATCGGCGCCGATGTGATGCGCTTCATCGACAATGAGCGCACCTACCCGCTGCGCGATCTCGGGCCCGAGCCTTTCAGCGCCCGGGCCTGCCAATGAACTCATGGTGCCAACGATCACGTTACATCGCTCAAATATCTCGAGATCGGATATCGATTTTGGAACCTTGGTGACAATGCCAACAATCGGATTTCCTGCGTCCTGCGCCAGCACGCCAAGCTTCCGCAGCAATCCAAGCGTGAGGAATTTTCTGACAGTCTGCGCGCGCAGTGCGTCCGACGGGACCACGACCAACAGAGGCTTCCGCACAAAGGCGGCCAGCACGGACAACATGGTTTCGGTCTTACCGGTGCCGGTCGGCATAACGATCGTCGCGGGCTGGCTGTACAAGCTCCAGTGCGCCCCGATCGCGTGCAGCGCGCCGATTTGCGGCGGCCGCAGGCCTTCATTGCCGGAATCGACCGAGCCGTCATCATTGGGGGACTCGGTGCGGAAGCGGAACATGCCGTCCCAGGCGGCAGCGGCGTAGGCAGCAAGCGCAGCGTCCCATCCATCCGCATTTCCTGCGCTTTCAAGTTCGTCAATCAGCCGGTGGCTCAGCCAGCTGAGCTTTCCTGAGCTATCGCGCAGAAGCAGTCCGTCGATGTCATCGGGCCGCGTGAGATTTCGTCGACGCACGATAGCGTAACGTTCGCCCTCCGGGTGCTTGTAGACGGGCGCAAATGTGCGTGGCGAAATCCTGATTTGGCCATCAGGGACGAGTGCGACTTCCGCGACGGGTCTAAGTTGCGCTCGGATTTGGCCGATGGCCATTTTGACCGGCCCATAGTTCAGGGCTGGAAGAGAGAAGACCTCTACCGCTGCTTCTTCGAAAAAATCGAATTGTGCCATGGAATTCGGCCAGCTCCCTTCGATTTATCTAACACTTCCCCGGTTGCGCCGCGTCTAATCCCTGACTTATGGATATTTCTATTCGCAACACCAAAATATTTACGTCTTAGATAAATTTTGCTAATTATAATACACCGAAAGCAGTCAGTCTACTATCGGCCCGATCGACCGCCGTTTAGCGACCGCAAGCGACTCAGCTAGAAATACTAAGTCGAGGAATTCGGACCTCTTGTCCGGGGAAGATCTCGTCCGCATCCGCAATGGTATCGAGATTGGCGTAGTAGATTTCCGACCACAGTTCGGCATCGCCATAGTGCTTCTTGGCGTAGGCACTCAGCGTGTCGCCAACTCGCACCTTTTCCGTAGCGATCAAATCAGTCGGCGGATCGAAAACCCAAGGACCCAGTGCGTCCAGCTCATCCCTCACGTTGTCGAGGGTCGCGGGACGATACAGCTCCCCTCCAAGCCTTTCCGCAGGAGTGCGCCATCGGCGGATCGCGCTATGCGAAAGCTGCCACATATGCTCGGGCCCTCCCCGGTCCTCTTTCAGTAATTGAGTGAAGCTCCAATCTGGATCGGCCTCATTCACCAAGGGAGCGAAGGGATCAGGGCGAAAACCGTGGATGCGCGTCCCGGCTGCGGTATCAAGATTAAGGCCGGCGCGCTTTGCACCAGCGAGCACCCACGCCAGCGCATCGTCCGACAGGCCGCGGATATCTCCGCCGCCACCTACCGCGCCATGCGTTCCGGGGAACCAACGCTCTTGGTAAGGGGCCTGAGGATCATCACTAGTGAAACCACGGTCAGAATTAAGCTGTTCGACATCGTCGAACAAGATCACCGGAAAGAACTCTCGCTGCTCGTCAATGGCGACGGCGTGCCGCGCGGAGTCGACGAAGGCGTCGAGCGACGGATCGTGATAGTCGTATTCGCGGTTGAACCAGTCGCTTCCAGGAATAACTTCAGGAATCCCCATCGCGCCGACCGTGTCCCAGGCACCTAGAAACTTGATCGTCATCACCGGCGATGCGCCCGCCTGATACCCGGGTTTGTTGGCACAGCGCCAATCCTCGTCGGATTGACCGATGCAGACCTTGTCGGAATACATCGCCCTAAAACGCCGCATAGCATCTGCGGAGCCATCCTTACCCTCGAGGCGATCCCGATAGAGTTTGATCGCCTCGTCGATCCGACCTGCGTGAAGGCGGTGCAAAGGGCCCACATGGCGTATGAAGCCGATGAACGTGCGAGCGCTGAACGCGCCGCGAGAGAAGCCGAAGACGTAGATCTCGTCTCCGGGATCATAATTGAACACCAGGAAGCGGTATGCCTCGCGCACATTATCCATGAGCCCGTGGCCGAACATGCCGCCGCGGAGCTCGTCGAGGTCACCAGTGCCGACACCCTCGTCATAGTGGATTACCTGGGGGACACCTTCGCGGTCAACCCTGCTAATGCTCGCGGCGGTTAGCACGACGTTGGTCGCCACATCGGGAAGCAACTTGTTCCAAGTGCCGTCGAAACAAAAAACAAGACGCTTCAATTTTGCCTCCCTTGCAAACCTTTCGGACGGAACGTTATGCGAACGAGTAGCTATCGTTGCAAGGCTCGGCACGGACTCCTCACCAAGATTCAGTCTGGTGAACACTCTGGCTGATGAATTTTTGGCTCAATAACAGACTGTCCGCTTTTCGAGCTGGACAGGCGCCGAGCAGAAAGACCGCTATCGGCCCACATCTTGCCGTCCGCGTGGTGCCAGACAAAGGGTACATAACGGTGTCTTCGCCCTGGTGACAAATGCGCCTTCATCGCTCTATGCAGAGGCGCAGGGAGGAGGACTCGTGATCGAAATCATAAAACGACTGATCGCCCGGGATTCCCCGCGCACCGAGGCCGAAATTCAGGCCGACATTCGGTCGCTCCTTCTTTCCACCCCGCTCCAACTGCACGACGGCGACCTCGAGAACGTTTTGCTCGAAGCGCAGGTTGGCGATCGCCGGCGTATCGACGTCGAAGTTGGCTCTGCCCTAATCGAAGTGAAGCGCGACCTTCGGCGAGGCGGGGTGAAGGAAGAAGCGCGCCAGCAGCTCGGCGGCTATGTCGAGGCACGTGCCGAAGCGTTCGGCCGGCGCTTCGTGGGCATCTTGAGTGATGGCGCTGAGTGGGTTTGTTACGATCTCCGCGAGGGCGAACTTCATGAGGTTACGACGATCACCGTCAAGTCGGTAGATCAAGCTGACGCGCTCATCGTGTGGCTCGAAGGTGTGCTCGCGACCGCCCGCGATATCACTCCGTCACCGCGCGAAATTGCGGCCAGGCTGGGCGCCAGAAGCAGCTCGCACGACCTTGATCGGGCGACCATTGCGTCGCTTTATGCCGCGAACCGGGACAATCCGTCGATCCGCATGAAACGCGGTCTCTGGTCACGCCTGCTCACTTCGACGCTGGGCACCCAATTCGAAGACACCGACGACCTTTTCGTCGAGCACACACTTTTGGTGAACTCGGCAGAAATCATCGCACATTCGCTGCTTGGCATTGACCCCGAAAGCATCGACCCGGCCGCGTTGCTTGCAGGCAATGTATTCGAAGAGAGCGGCATCTACGGAGTTGTAGAACAAGATTTTTTCGATTGGGTCGTCGAAGTCGAAGACGGCCCGCGATTTGTGCGGGCCTTGGCCCGACGGCTCGCTCGCTTCGATTGGGCCTCCGTCGACCAGGACGTACTAAAGGTACTCTATGAAAGCGTGATTGGCACTGACACGCGCAAGCGCTTGGGTGAATATTACACACCTGACTGGCTGGCGGAGCTAGTCGTCGACGCGGTCGCACCCGACGCGCTCGAAATGCGCCTGCTCGATCCGGCATGCGGATCGGGGACGTTCCTCTTCCATGCGGTGCGTCGCTTCGTTGTGGCATCGGAGGCAGCGGGCCGCACACTTGCGGAAACACTTCGCGCCGTGTCGCGGCACGTTCAAGGCATGGATTTGCACCCGGTCGCCGTCACCCTGGCGCGCGTCACTTATCTCCTGGCAATCGGCCGGGATCGCCTCACTGCAAACGGACGCGGCGCGCTCTTCATTCCAGTGTACCTGGGCGACTCCGTTCAATGGGACGACCAAGCGTCGAACCTTTGGAATGCGGAAAGCCTGGTTGTTCCCGTCGAAGATCAGGCGGAGCTATTCACTTCTGAGTTACGCTTCCCCGACATACTTCTCAACGACGCGGAAATGTTCGACGACCTGGTCGAAGCAATGGCTGATATGGCGGCCAGGCGGGATTCTGGGTCAAGGGTCCCGTCGCTCAATCCGTTGTTTCAGCGGCTCGGCGTGCCTGAGCAAGCCCAAGACGTAGTGCGTGCGACATTTAGGACAATGTGCGATCTTCAAGATGCCGGCCGAAATCACATTTGGAGTTACTACGTTCGTAACCTGGCGCGGCCGGTATGGCTCGCTCGAGCGGCGAACCGCGTTACGGCCCTGGTCGGTAACCCGCCCTGGCTCGCCTTCCGTCACATGCCCGAGAGGATGCAACAGACATTCCGCGAGATGAGCGAACAGCGTGGGCTTTGGGCCGGTGCGGAGGTCGCGACGCATCAAGACCTTTCGGCGCTATTTGTCGCGCGCGCGGTCGAGCTTTACCTCGCCCCAAGCGGCCAATTCGGCTTCGTCATGCCGAACGCCGTCGTCGATCGGGAACACTACGCCGGCTTTCGAACTGGGCACTATGCGTCACGCACTAGCAGCATTTCGATCGCCTTCAGGCCGTCCTGGGATTTGCGGAGAATTCGGCCGCACTTCTTCCCCCGGGGCTCGAGCGTCGTCTTTGGGCATCGAGCCGAAGTCGAACCGATCGAAATGCCGCTTGATGCGACGATCTTCTCCGGCCGGATTCCTCGAGGGCAGACTTCGATTTCCCAAGTCGAGCCGCACCTTGAGCGGCGCCCGGGCACGGTAACGATCGCGACGGGCGCGAACTCGCCATATCAGTCGCGGTTCCGCCAAGGTGCGATCTTCTCGCCGCGCGTATGTTTTTTCGTAGAGCGACGGGCGGCTGGCCCGCTGGGCGCAGTAGCCGGCCGAACGCCGATCATTTCGTCGCGGAGCGTAAACGAAAAGAAGCCCTGGAAAGAGCTGCCGTCGATCGAGGGCGTGGTCGAAGATGCCTTCCTCCGACCGATGTATTCCGGCGAGAGCCTCCTTCCCTATCGTGTCGCCGATCCGCTACTAGCCCTTGTGCCGGCCGTCGACGGCCGACTTCTCCGAACCGAAGAACAAATCGCGCTCTATCCTGGTCTCGCCGATTGGTGGCGTCGGGCGGAGGGCCTTTGGAACGATAATCGAAAAAGCGAAGGCCTTACCCTAATCGAACAATTGGATTGGGTCGGCAAAATGGCGGCGCAATTTCCGACACCACGGCTCCGCGTTATCTACAATTCTTCGGGCATGCACGTCGCGGCCGCCAAGCTCCGCGACCCCCGCGGAGTTCTAAATAACAAGCTTTACTGGTGCGCGGCGCGATCGGAGGAAGAGGCCGACTATCTTTGCGCGCTGCTTAATAGCCCGGTCACGACGGAGTTTGTGCGGCCGCTCATGTCCTACGGCAAAGACGAGCGTGACATTCACAAGCATGTTTGGAAGTTGCCCATCCCCGAGTTCGATCCGGCGAATCGCACATTAGCCCGGCTAGCGGAATTAGGTGCTCTCGCGGAGCAACTGGCCGGGCAGGTCGAGGTCGATCCCGACTTGCACTTCGCTACGTCTCGTCGGCGGATCCGCGAAAGATTGGTCGAAAACCCGGACGCCGCCGAAATCGACGACCTGGTATATGAGTTGCTGTCCTGATCTCGCGAGCACCGCCGACTAAGGGATTGTGGCTTTCCACTTGCCGAGCGCGGACTATCTAGAAGCGGCCCACCAGCTGAAGTTTCACCCGTCAAACCCCATCGCCAATATGAGGGGTAGTTATTGGCCCACGAGCGGACCATCGGCTTCTGGTGGCGGGAAAGCAGTAAGCTGAGGCTCGGCATCAACCGCGCTATGGACAGCCCTCGCCGATACAGGGTTGTTCGGCAAAAATCAGGCGTCGGTCTCAACCTTGAACAGCGTCTTGAGGACACCCTTAATCAGCCGCTCTGCGGAAGCCAACTCCTCATCACGCACTACCGGAGCCGTCGCGCCGTAAGTCAGCCGATCTATGTGACGACGAAGCGCCGCTATCTCAGCCCAACGCTCGGAAGATAAGGGGATGATCTTCTGCAACTTAGCGCTGGGAACCGGATCACGAAGCATCGTCCGGAGCTGCGCATTGGAGAAACTCTCCTCGCATTCGTTGACCAGCCACGCCTTGAAAGTACCGGTCAGCGTGACTTCCAACAAGTTCAGGGCCAGCCAATTCGCATGGTCGAGCGGTTGCTTGGCAACGCCGACGGCAGCCACGACGCCTTCGTACAAGCCGACGACCCACGGCTTGCGCTTCGCGATCTTCTGGTTGGTCTTGGCGACACGCTCCGGAAGCCTTAGCCTGGAGGCAGGCGCATCGGGCAGAAATGAGCGATTTGCCTCGATGGCTTCGCTGATCGGGAGTTCGGTGATGGTGCCCTGCTGGTGAGCAAATACCTTTTCCGGCCAAGACCCCATCCAGATCCTAGAAATGCGAGCGTAGTCGCTCACCACATTCACCAGCCATTTGTGCAGGGCAAGAAAGGTGTGATGGTTGGTGCTGATCTCGGATTTACTACTGTTCCACGGCATCTCGCCGGCATCGCCCTTTATCGAGACGATGACCTTGGTAAGCGAAATTTTCGGGTGGGGTAGGCCGGCGAGTCCCTTAGCAAATCCAACGTCGATACTTTTCATCGCGGGCGCGACGAGACGGTCGTTGCAGTAGAAATAGACCCCGTACTCGCCTGAAGCTGGGCTCGACTCGTTGCTGAGACCCGCCAGGACCTCGAGGGCAACTTCCCGTCCCAGCGGCGTGCGGAGGTTGCCGGAATAGCGGCGAGGTCCGTAGTCAGGAGGGTAGGACCACTGATCGAAAAAGCGCGGTTCAATCGGCTCGCCATTCAAACTGAGTACGACGTTGGGCATCACGAGGAACTTGGCATAGGTTGCGCTAAGATGACTGCGCAGCAATCTCTCAGCCTCAACGTCGATAGCTACGCGCAGCCTGGCAAGTTCGACCCGTGTGGTTCCTTCCGAAGCTTCTGCAACCTGGAACAGCGGAAGCTCCCAGTCTTCGTCATCAAGCCAGCCATCGTCGAATTCGACCTGATACGTATCCGACTTGGGAATCCGCGTAATAATGCGGATATCCTTGGCGAGCGCAACGACTGCACGCTTGGTTCCTACCCCGAATATGCCAATCGTATCGTCCGTGGAATCCGAACCCGACTGGCCGGGACCTACGATGAACGTCAGGTCGTCTCGTGCCACCCCTCCGGCATTGTCCGAGACGACGATGCGGTTCTCTTCGCGATCTAGGGCAACCTCGACCGTGATGGGCACGGTGCGTCCGTTACGCGTCCACATGTCGAAGGCATTGTCGATCAATTCGCAGATGGATTTATTCAAATCATAGTCTGCAATGATGGACAGAAAGAGCCGCTTCGACGGTACGGCGTTGAGTTTTCCAACCTGCTTCTTCATCGTGCCCTCCCGGCTCCCAATCTAAGGCGGGATCATCGGGGGCCAAGCACAATATTCGGAACTTGCTTGGCAAGAGAAAGTCTGGGGAGGACAATGCAGTATTTCGATCGATCCAAGGTTCCGCCGCCCCAGTCATTTCGCGGCGAAGCAGCGCGATCAGAGCGGCACAAGCTGCTCGACCTGTTTGGTCAGTCCTCAGATCGCAGGTCGCAGCTGAGTCTCGACAGCGAGTTAGGCTTTGGAGAGGACACGCTGCGGGCTCTTGAGCAGCTGTTCAGCGGGAAGTGTGCGTTCTGCGAAGCGAAGCGCCCGGTGAATATCCATCATTTCCGACCGTCCGAAGAAGCAGAGCCTTTTGAAAAATCCGAGTTCGCTCATCTCTATTACACTTGGCTCCGCACCGATTGGAATAACACCTATGCGGCTTGTGAAACTTGCGCGGTAAACGCGGGCCGGCAATTTCCGGTTCGAAACGGTCGGCGGGGCGCCCTTCCCGAATTCCAAGAGCTAGAGCACTTCGCGAATGAGAACTACGGTGTGTGGCGCTGGCCACATAAAGATATTGGCTGGCTGCTGGATCCTTGCGCGACGCGATCCTTCACGACACATCTCGGGTTCGACCTCAGAGGTGGCATACAACCGCAATCTCGTGCTGGCGCCGAGACGATCGCAGTCTTTCGTCTCGACCGGGATGAGCTCAAAGTATCTCGAGCTCAGGCTTTCGAAGACTATCTGTACGTTCTGCGCGATGACAAGCGTACGAGTGGGGTGTCAGAGGCTTTCGACTTCGGCGCACTGCAATACGGCGGAGCCTGGTTTCTCCTGCTACGCCGATTGACTGCGCGGATCGCGCAGCGGCTCGAAATCGAGCTACCTTTAGAGCGCACTCGGCTATCGGCCGCATGGGACCGAATTCTTGCGACACAGATCGGGAAGGCCGCATTTGATGCGTCTCTCGCCGACATAAGCCACCCGATTTCGAAGCCGGCTCGACCGGCCGTTCGCCGCACGCGCGTTAAATCGAGGCTGGCGGCCGTAAGGCTTAAAAACTTCAAGGCGCTTGAGTCGCTCGAGCTGCTCATTCCCAAGCCAATTGCGCCGGATGCCGCCGCCGGTCTTGAAAGCGAGGCTTCGGCTCTGCTTATCCTCGGTGAAAATGCCGCAGGCAAAAGCTCGATCCTCGAGGCTCTGGCATTGGCGCTGTGCGACACGACCATCCGACAACGACTGGGCAAAGCGCCAAGCAGCTTTGTGCTGAGCCCTGACATGATGGGCCGCCTTGGCGCACCCGGCCCTCAGCACGCCACGGTCACTCTCGATCTCCACGACGAAGCGCCATTTACCTTGTCGATCGGGGACCAGTTTGAAGGTTCGGATAATAGAGCACTGCCACCAGTCTTCGCTTACGGCGCATTTCGCCAATATGCGTCCGACACCGCGCCGACGCGCAAGTTCGGCAAAGTCGGCACGCTGTTCAAATCGACGATGATCTTGCCCAATCCGGAAGCGTGGTTGCTCAGCCTTGGCGACGCCGAATTCGCGATGGTCGCGCGTGCGCTGCGGCGTCTTTTCACGATCGAGGGTGAGTTTAACGTTATCCTTCCCGACCGCGCCAATTCGCGGTGCCTGGTCGTCACAAAAGTTGGGTCGGGCGATGACGCCGAGGAGGTTCGCACCCCGTTAGCAGTGGTTTCTTCGGGCTTCCGGTCAGTTCTCGCTATGGTTTGCGACATTTTCCAGGGCTTGCTGCGCGACAAAGATGTGCGTGAGCGCGGGTTTGGCAGCGCCGATGCCATCATTTTGATCGACGAGATCGAAGCTCATCTCCATCCCCGCTGGAAAATGCAGATCATGACGGCGTTTCGCCGGGTCTTCCCGCAAGCAACGATCATAGCGACCACGCACGATCCCTTATGTCTTCGGGGAATGCACGACCGTGAAGTGCTCGTGCTCAGCCGCGCACGCCGCGAGGCGGTGGGGCCGGATCAGGTTCCTGTAGTGGTTGAAACGCTCGCCGAACTTCCGAATGTGGAGAATTTGACCGTAGAGCAGCTGCTCACTTCGGACTTCTTTGCGATGTTTAGCACGGACTCTCCCGACGCAGAGCGTAAGCTCGCTGAGCTGGGAAATTTGCTCGCAAAGCGCGCGGCAGGGGGGCAACTGACGGGAGATGAAGATCGCGCGTTAAACCTGCTCGAGCGCGAAGTGATGGATTCACTCCCCTTGGGGTCCTCCGAGGTGCAACGATTGGTGCAAGCGGCCGTGGCGGAATATTTGCAGCGACGGCGCGGCGCGTCGGCGGCGCAACTTGTGCGTCTGCATGGGGCAGCGCGCGACCGCATCATCAATGCTCTCGAGGGCTTCTAAATGCGAGCGGTAAACCGCGGCACGAAGCCGGCCCCTTCCGCCTTGAGCGTCCTGTCGGGTAATCCGAAGCGAACGGAATTGGATGCGGCACGAGCGCACATGACAGAGGAATTAGCGCTTGACACCAAGCGGTCGGCGTTCCCGTTCAAGGCGTACAAGGCCGACGAAGTCAAACGACGCTTGGAAGAGCTATTTCACGGCAAATGTGCTTACTGCGAAACCTTCTATGCCTCGCAAGCGCCGGTTGATGTTGAGCACTACAGGCCGAAGGGTGCCGTCGAGGGAGCCCCCGACCATCCAGGCTATTGGTGGCTAGGCATGGAGTGGTCCAATCTGTTGCCAAGCTGTCTCGACTGCAATCGCCGTCGAAAGCAGCGCGCGCCTGATGGCATCGGCGACCTAAACGTCCTCTACAAAGCGACCCAATCGGGTAAGAAAGATAGCTTTCCGGTTGCGGGCGTGCGCGCTGATAGTGAGAATGCGGAATTGGCGGCCGAGCATGCACTTCTTCTCGATCCGACGCGAGACGATCCGTCTGCACATCTGACCTACTGGCTTGGCAACGATGCCGCCGGGGGCCTTATTCTGCCGAAGCGCGTGGATGATTCGCCATCCAATCCTATCGAGCTGGCAGCAGTCGGAACTCCAGCAGCGATTGCGGCGGAGGCTGAGCACTCCAACCTAAGTGTCCGCGGCGCTGTATCGATACAGGTTTACGGTCTCAATCGCATGCGGCTGGTTCAAGATCGTGCCCGACTGATTCAGCGAATGCGCTTTCTGGAGATTCTAGCCATCAACCTCGGCGATATCGCAAACACGCTTGAACAAGCCGGGCTCGTTGATGAACCCGTCGTCAGCGACGCCATCCGCAGTTTAAAATTGCTTCAGGGAAACATTCTGTCGGAGATGCGGGGGTTAGCGGCTCCCGATATGCCGTATTCGACGCTTGCGGCCGCCTACCTCGCCGATTTCAAGGCGCGTCTTTCGCCACCCGTAGCGCCTGAATATCCCTAGCCCGATCTCAAGGCCGTTCCCTTACAGCCAGGGGGGGGAAGGCCTGCGCCTAAGTTGTCCGGGCAGGCCACATTCCATTGGACTTCCCTGTCGCCCCAAGCATTGGTGCTGTCACTGACTGCCGGCCCCGCCAGATGGCCGCCGCCCTGACCGACGCGATCGGCGGGGCCTTGCGTGGTGGGAGCGGCGAAGGTCGCCGCTCCGCACCGGAGACCACCCATGACCGATTTAATTGATACCTCGAAGCCGGCGAAGCGCGTGCGGCGTATGGCGCGCGAGCCAAAGCAAGCTGCCGAGATGCACGCGATTGCCGAACCGGCTGTCGCAAACGCAATCAAGACCTCCAGCAAGGCCAACCAGGTCCTCCAGTTGCTGATGCGGCCCGAGGGCGCAACGATTGCCCAGATGGTGACTGCGACAGGTTGGCTGCCGCATACGACACGTGCGGCTTTGACTGGCTTGAAAAAGAAGGGTCACGTGGTGACGAGCGAAAAGATAACCGGCGAAGAGCGGGTCTACCGCGCGGCAGCGGCAGAATGACCGAGCGGAGCTACATCACCCTCGAACGGCTGGCAGCGATGCCGCTGGGCGAGCTGAAGGCGGAGTGGACGCGGCGCTATGACGCACCCGCACCCAACTTATCGTCCGAACTGCTACGATTGGGTCTTGGCTACAAGATGCAGGAGCAGCGGCTAGGAGGGGTGAACCGCTCCACCCGGACCTTGCTGCGCCAAGTGGTTACCCAAGGAGAAAGAGGTGGGCCTGGCAGGCCCCTGCCGCGCAAACTTACCCCCGGCACCCGCCTGGTCCGCGATTGGCACGGGGTTGGCCACACCGTGGTCGTGCTGGAAGATGGCTTCGAGTTCGATGGCAAGCACTGGAAGTCGCTTACAGCCATCGCCAAGGCAATCACTGGCAACCACTGGAACGGCCCGCTATTCTTCGGCCTGACCAAGCGAGGTAAGAAGCCATGAGGACGCTGCGCTGCGCGGTCTACACTCGCAAGTCGACCGAGGATGGTCTGGAGCAAGAGTTCAACAGCCTCGACGCCCAGCGCGAGGCCTGCGAGGCTTACATCCTCAGCCAACGCCACGAGGGCTGGACACTGGTGCCCGATCGGTACGACGATGGCGGGTACTCGGGCGGCAATATAGAACGCCCTGGCCTCAAGGCCCTGCTTGCTGGCATCGATGCCGGACTGGTCGATGTCATCGTGGTCTACAAGGTCGACCGGCTGACCCGCAGCCTCGCAGACTTTGCCAAGATCGTCGAGCGGCTTGATGCGAAACAGGCCAGCTTCGTGTCGGTGACGCAAGCATTCAACACCACAACCAGTATGGGACGCCTCACCCTCAACGTGCTGCTCTCGTTCGCCCAGTTCGAGCGCGAGGTCACCGGCGAACGCATCCGCGACAAGATCGCGGCGTCCAAGAGGAAGGGCCTGTGGATGGGCGGGCCAGTTCCGCTCGGCTACCAGGTAATCGAGCGCAAGCTGTTGCCCGTGCCCGAGGAGGCCGAGCGGGTGCGCACAATCATGCAACACTACCTTGAAGTTCGGAATGTTCCCGCGCTGATCGAGATCCTGCGCGCCAAGGGCATGGTCACCAAGATCCAGCAGCGGGTCAGCGGCCCACATCGCGGAGGCATCCCATTCGCCCGAGGCAGCCTTTTCCACCTGCTCAAGAACCCGGTCTATCGCGGCAAGATCGTCCACAAGGGCAAGGTCTATGATGGTGAACACGAGGCCATCGTTGACCAGGGCCTGTGGGATGCAGTTCAGGCGCAGCTTGCTGCCAAGGCGCCGCCGAGGAAGCGACATAACAACGAACCACAGCAGGCCATGCTGCGCGGCCTCGTTACCGATCCGCAGGGTCGACCAATGGTGCCGACCTACGGCTCGAGCAAGACCAAGCGCTATGCCTATTACGAGACCCGCAAAGATCTTGCCCGACCTGGCGACGCCCCGGGCATCCGGTTCCAACGCGGTCAGTTTGAACGGCACCTGATTGTGCATCTCACCGCACTGCTCGAAGATGAGCACGCCCTGCGTCATCTCACTGCCTTCGAGGAAGCAGGGCACTTGCGAACCTTGTTTGCCACTGGTCGATTGCTCGCCAGTCAGCTCGCGCTTCAATCCATGCGCGAAGCTGCGCTCAGAAGTCTCGTCGTTTCCCTTGAGGTTCAATCTGAACGGATCGATGTTGTGCTCAACGCCGAGGCGCTGGCCAGTGCAGCCAGCGGCCTGCTCAACTGGAGCATCCCCCTACCTGCACGCCGACCTTTCCGCGAAGTCCGACTTCGGATCGACAGTGATGCAAATGCTAACCACGCATCAGGTGACCTGCTAGGCCTGATCGCCGAGGCCATGACTGCCCAGCGGCTTGTCCTCGCCTCGCCCGCAATATGCCTGGCCCAACTGGCCAAGCGCGAGGGTCGCTGTCGCACCCAACTCACACGACTGCTTCGCCTGTCATGGCTCAGCCCGCGCATCGTCGATGCCATCTTCGATGGCTCCCAGCCCATCGGGCTGACCCGCCGCGCCCTGCTGCTTTGTGACCTGCCCATTGCCTGGGCCGACCAGGAGCGCCAGTTCGGCATCGCCGCCTAGGCGACCAAACAATCCGGCAAATCGAGGTGAAGCCGGGTTCTCGCGGACAGAGAATCCGGCATTCTTCTGGCCCGAATGTTGGCTTCGGAAAGCGTCTCTGGCTTCACCGTGATTCCGAACGCCCGCGAAACCCCGCAGTACTGCGCCATTTCCCGGGCGCAGGTCGCCCGAGGGCGAATGTGGGTTCCCTAGGCTGACTGTCTGGTGCGGTCGAGAAGACTCGAACTTCCACGGGCTTTCGCCCACAACGACCTCAACGTTGCGCGTCTACCAGTTCCGCCACGACCGCACATCGCAAAGGGCGGACAGTGCAGCCCCCGGCAGGTAGGAGCGGGCCACTAGCAACAACGCCCCTGCCCTGCAAGCGCGCTGATGCCATGGATTACTGTTGCTTCCAGCCGAACTCGGCCATCCGGGCGGCGCGCGGCACCTGGTCTGTGAAGACCTGGTTGACGTTGAGGCTTTCGCCCGGGCCCAGGCTGGCCTTTGCGGGCATGATTTCCTTGCTCCACACGTTGCGCCCGCGCGCATCGCGCAGCACCACCAGGATCGGCGGCACGGTGTGCGCCGTGCTGCCGATATTGGTGATCGTGCCGTTCACCTCGAAGATCTCGATCCCGGCGATCTGCCGCTTGGCCTGCTGGTCGATCGGGAAATCGAGCTGCAGGTCCGGCTCGGCCACGGCGAAATCGGGGCGCGAGACGGGCACCCAGTCGGGCAGGCCCCAATAGGATACGGCGAAGACGATGCCGCTGGCGAACAGGGCAAAGATCACCGCGGCATAGGTCCACACCTTCAGCCAGTTGCGCCGCGGGCGGAACGGCGGGCCGGCGTCGAAGGCTGAAGGTCCGTCATCGTCCTGTGGCGGCGGCACCCGCAGGCTCGCGCGCGGCGGCATGGCCGGCAGGTCCGGCTCTGCCTGAGCGTCGGCTACCGGTGCAGGCGGCGGCGGAGGAGGAGGAGGAGGGGGCGGCGGCGGCGGGGGCGGGGGCGCGGCAACCGGCGCGGGCACCGGTTCTGCCACAACCGGCGCTTCCTCTGCCAGCGTCGGCCCGTCCTGGAACCACGAATGGCGGCACTTGGCGCAGCGCACGGTGCGGCCTTCGGCTCCGATGGCGCTATCGGGCACTGCATATCGCGTGGCGCAGGCAGGGCACTGGATTATCATGTTCTTGTGGCCGACCCTACGCGGCGCGCCGCCATGCAACAAGCTGTGGAGCAAGCGCGATGCGTCGGTCCGTGGCTTTTTTCCACATCGAACAACGGCTATAGCCCCGCGCATGATCACCGCTCCCTGCCCGCATCAAGACGCCGACGCCGCGGCATGAGCAGCGACGCCAGCGCAGCGGCGGACGGCATCGTCCGGTTCGACAACGTGGGCCTGCGCTATGGCTCGGACCGCGAGGTGCTGAGCGACGTGTCATTCACGCTTTATCCCGGCAGCTTCTATTTCCTGACCGGGGCCAGCGGCGCGGGGAAAACCAGCCTGCTCAAGCTGCTCTATCTGGCGCAGCGGCCCAGCCGGGGCATCATCAGCATGTTCGGCAACGACGTGATCACCACGCCGCGCGCGCGCCTGCCGGAATTCCGCCGCCGCATCGGCACCGTGTTCCAGGATTTCCGCCTGGTGCCGCACCTGTCCGCCTTCGACAACGTGGCCCTGCCGCTGCGCATCGCCGGACTGGTGGGTGAGGAGGAAATCCGCACCCACGTGCACGACATGCTGGAATGGGTGGGGCTGGACCACCGGGCCGAGGCACGGCCGGAAACCCTCTCCGGCGGGGAGCAGCAACGCGTGGCCATTGCCCGCGCGGTGATCGCCCGGCCCGAAATCCTGGTAGCGGACGAGCCGACCGGCAACGTCGACCCGGACATGGCCCTGCGGCTGCTGCGCCTGTTCGAATCGCTCAACCGGCTGGGCACCACGGTGGTGGTGGCCACGCACGACGTGCACCTGCTGAGGAAAGTGCCCGAATCGCTGATCATGCGGCTGGACAAGGGGCGCCTGGCCGATCCCACCGGCGCGCTGCGCTATCCCCCGCGTCGCACCGTGGTGCCCGCCCAATGAACAGGTCCCGCACCCTGGGGGCCGCCGCCGCGCGCATCCTGCCGCAGGCGCGGATGGGCGGCCCCATGCCGTGGGTGATCGCCATCATGATCGCCCTCACCGTGATCGCGGTCGCCGCCGGTCTGGCTCTGGCCAACCTGGCGGCCAATGCCCGGGCCGAGATTGCCGGCGGGGTTACGGTGCAGGTGGTGGAAGCGATCCCCGCCGCACGCGACCGGCAGGCGGAAAGCGCCCTGGCCGTGCTGGGCAATCGCGATGACGTGGCTAGCGTGCGCCGCGTCGGCGATGCCGAACTGGCCGCCCTGCTGGAGCCCTGGCTGGGCGAAGGCGCGGGCGCATCGGGCGCGATCCCCACCCCGGCCCTGATCGACGTGCGCCTGCGTGGCGAGGTGACCACGCAGCGCCTTGCCTCGCTGCGCGCGGCGCTGGCCCCGGTTGCCCCGTCGGCGCGGGTCGACGCCCAGGCCGGCTGGCTGGGGCCGGTGTTCGATACCATCGCCTCGCTCCGCCTGCTGGCGTTGGGGCTGGTGCTGCTGCTGGCTGCCACCAGTGCGGCGGCGGTGTGGCTGGCGGCAAGAAGCGCGCTGGGCGCGAACCGCGATACGATCGAGGTGATCCACCACTTGGGCGGCACCGACGGGCAGATCGCCGGCATGTTCCAGCGCTCGATCGCACTCGATGCCGTTTCGGGCGGGCTGGCCGGCCTGCTGGCGGGGCTGGCCGCGATCATGCTGCTGGGCCGGCAGTTTTCCGCGCTCGGCTCGGGCCTGGTTGCCGGTGGCGGGCTGGGTGTGACCGACTGGCTGCTGATCGTGGCCGTGCCCGTGGTGGGCGTACTGCTGGCCACCCTGACCGCGCGACTGACCGTGCTGGCGGCGCTGAAGCGCATCCTGTAGGGGCGGGCAGGATGATCAACCGCCTCCTCTCGCTGCTGGTGATTGCCTGGGCGCTGGGCTTCGTGTGGTTTGCCGTGGCCCTGCCGCAGCCGGCGGGGGACGAGCATACCGATGCCATCGTGGTCCCCACTGGTGCCGAAGGGCGCATTCCCCACGGCCTGGCGCTGCTGCGCGCCGGCCGGGCCGAGCGGATGCTGGTGACCGGCGTGGACATCGAGGTGCGCCCGGCGGAATTCATGGCGGAATACGGGGTGGAGCGGCAGCTTATGGACTGCTGCATCACGCTGGGCTTCTCCGCCCTCGACACCCGCGGCAATGCCCGCGAAACGGCCGACTGGATGGCGCAGAACCGCTTCACCTCCCTGCGGCTGGTGACGAGCGACTGGCACATGCGGCGCACCGCCGTGGAGCTGGCCAGCCGCCTGCCCGCCACTGTCACGGTGCTGCGCGATGCCGTGCCCACCCAGCCCAGCTTCATCACGCTGGTGCGCGAATACCACAAGCTGCTGGCGGCCTGGCTGCTGAGCCTGGTCTGACGAGAGTACCCTTTCCCCATGTCCGTGATCCGCAGCCTGCTGTTCTACATCGCCTTCTACGGCGGCACCGTGTTCTGGGTGCTGGGGGCGGTGATCTCGGCCTATGTCGCGCCGCGCGCGATGCGCTGGTTCTGTGACATGTGGTCGGCCTGGCACACCTGGTGCGTGCGTCATATCCTGGGGATCGACATCCGCATCACCGGCACGCGGCCCGCTGCCCAGGCCTTCTATGCCATCAAGCACGAGAGCTTCTTCGAGGCGATCGCCATGCCCTGGCTGTTCGATTTCCCGTCCACTTTCGCCAAGCAGGAACTGGCGGACCTGCCGCTGTGGGGCCATGCCAGCGCAGTCTATGGCAATATCCACGTGGCGCGAGACCAGGGGGCGGCAGCGCTGCGCCAGATGATGAAGGCCGTCCGCCCGGTGCTGGCGGCGGGGCGGCCGATCGTGATCTTCCCCGAAGGCACCCGCGTACCCCACGGCACCCGGCCGGAACTGCAGGCGGGTTTTGCCGCGCTCTACAAGCTGCTTGGCTTGCCGGTGGTGCCGGTGGCGGTCAACAGCGGGCCGCTGTACCATCGCCGATGGAAGCAGCGCGGCACGATCACCATCCATTTCGGCGAACCGATTCCCCCCGGCCTGCCCCGTGCGGAGATCGAGGCGCGTGTCCATCAGGCTATCAATTGCCTCAACGCCTGAGGGCCGATAGTCTCTGCCGTTATAATCGGGAGAGAGACAGATGCAGCCGATCACGCTGGGGCGGATGAGGATCCACAAGGTCCACGAGATGGACTCGCCCACGCCGATGAGCATGAACCTGCCCGGCGTGACCGCGCTGGACCTGGAGCGGCTGCGGCGCTGGTACGATCCGGGCGACGACGAGATCACGCTGGACCCGGACACCGCGCAGATGACCTTCTCGGTCCATTCCTTCATTATCGAGGTGGACGGGCAGACTATCCTGATCGACACCTGCGACGGCAATCACAAGGACCGGCTGGTGCCGCCGGTGCACCAGCTCAACACCGACTATCTCGGCAACCTCAGGCGGGCCGGGTTCGAGCGGGGCGATATCGACCTGGTGATGTGCACCCACCTGCACTTCGACCACATCGGCTGGAACACCATGCTGGACAATGGCCGCTGGGTGCCCACCTTCCCCAACGCAAAGTATCACTTCGGCCGGCGCGACTATGCCTACTTTCAAAGCGAGCCGGCGGGCGAGGAAGTGCACCACGCCAGCTTCCTCGATTCGATCGTGCCGGTGATGGAGGCGGGCCAGGGAATCATCGTGGACGAGGACCACGTGGCCCATCGCGAAATCGGCAATGGCGTGTGGCTGGAACCGGCCTTCGGCCACTCTCCCGGCTGCTGCACCATCCACGGGCGGGCGGAAGGGCCGGAAGCGATCTTCTGGGGCGACGTGATCCACCACCCGGTGCAGATGATCCGCCCCGACCTGCCGTTCGCCTTCGATGCCGATCCGGTGATGGCCAGTCAGACCCGCCAGCGGGTGATGCGAAAGGCGGCCGAGGAAGACCTGCTGTGCTTTCCCGCCCACTTCCGCAAGACCAGCGCCGGCAAGGTGCTGCGCGACGGGGACGCCTATCGCTACGAATGGGTGGCGGAGTAGGGGATAAACCGCCAGCGCGCTTGCCGCGCCGCCGCCAATCGGGAATCCCCTGCAGCCATGGCAATTCTTTCCGACAAGTGGATTCGCGAGCAGGCACTGAACAAGGGGATGATCGAACCCTTCGTGGAAGCCCAGCGGCGCGACGGGTGCATTTCCTATGGCCTGTCGAGCTATGGCTATGACGCGCGGGTCGCACCGGAGTTCAAGATCTTCACCAACGTCAATTCGGCGGTGGTCGATCCCAAGAATTTCGATGGTGCCAGCCTGGTCGATCGCGAGACCGACGTTTGCATCATCCCGCCAAACTCCTTCGCGCTGGCGCGCACGGTGGAATACTTCCGCATTCCTGATGACGTGCTGGTGATCTGCCTGGGCAAGAGCACCTATGCCCGCTGCGGGATCATCGTCAACGTAACCCCGCTGGAACCGGGCTGGGAAGGCCACGTGACGCTGGAGTTTTCCAACACCACGCCGCTGCCGGCCAAGATCTACGCCAATGAAGGCGCGTGCCAGTTCCTGTTCCTGCAGGGGAACGAACGGCCCGAGGTGACCTATGCCGACCGCGCCGGCAAATACATGGGCCAGCGCGGGGTCACCCTGCCCAGGCTCTAGAGGTTACTCTAGAAGCTGGCACGCGCGGTCAGCTTCACATTGCGCCCGGCCATGGGCACGAATTCCTTGGTGAAGCTGGCGTGGTTGCGCGCCTCCACATCGAACACGTTGTCGGCCTGCAGCAGCAGGGTCACGTTGTCCGACCCTTCGAGCGGGTGCCAGCCGAGTGACAGGTTGACCATCGTATAGTCATCGGTCGGCGTCTCGAACTGCGCCACGCGGTTCTGCGCACTGGCCCATTGCACTTCTGCCCGGGCATCGAAGTGGCCCATGCTGGCTTCCAGCGCGGCGGCCAGGCTGAGCGGGGGGATGCGCGGCACGGGATCGCCGTTGGCGAGCGTTGCCCGCACATAGTCGCCGCGCACATCGGCGGTCAGGCGGAACGCATCGCTGTCCACCAGCGGCACGCTGATCTCGCCTTCAAGGCCGAACTGGTCGGCATCCTGCTGGCGGAACTGGAACACGGGCAGGCCGTCTTCCTCGGCCGCGGTTTCGGCCAGGTAGATGAAGCCGCTGAACCAGTTGCGGTAGACGCTGGCGGTCAGGGTAAAGTCACCCAGGTTGCCGCGCAGGTACCCTTCCGCACCCCACGATCGTTCGGTGCCCAGGGTGGCGCTGCCCACCTCGTACTGCTGGGTGGCGATATGCGGCCCATCGGCAAACAGTTCCTGCGCAGTGGGGGCGCGCTCGGCATGGCTGAGGTTGAAGCCCAGCCGCAGGTCGTCGCTGCTGGTCTGTACCAGGCCATAGGACGCGCCGACCGCGCCCGACACGGTATCGAAAGTCCGCTTCACCCCCACCGAGCGGGTGGCATCCACCGCCACGTGCTCGTAACGGCCGCCGAACTCGATCTCGATGGGAGCGAGGTCGATCTCCTGCAGCGCGAACACCGCCACGTTGTCGGTGCTGTTGCTGGGCACTAAGGCCTCGTCTCCAAGAGCAGAGAAATTGGTGTGGCTGGCCTGGGCACCCAGCGAACCCCGCCAGTTGCCCCTTAGCGACTGGACCAGTTCCAGCCGCCCTTCATACCCTTCCACGTCGAACACGGTGCCGGTCTCGTCACCCTCGAACTCAGTGTGGGTATAGTCGGACACGCCGCCGCGCACCTGCACCTCGTCGAAGAAGCCGTCACCCAGGTCCACCACGACGCGCAGGTCCACGCGATAACGCTTCATGCCGATGGATACAGCCTCGTCGCCGTGGCCGCCCTCTTCCTCCTCGTGCTCCTCGCCATCCTCGTGCTCGGCCTCATGCACGTGTCCCACGCCGGGCAGGCCGGGGATGCCGTAGGCAGTATCGTAGTAGTCGAACGACATGCCGAAGCTATTGCCGCCGGAGAAGGCGGCGATGCCAGCGCCGAAGGTCTTGGTCTCGGTCCACGAATTGGGCAGGCGACCGGACACGTTGGCGCCCTCGATCAGTTCTTCCGCTTCCTCGTCATGGCCTTCCTCGGCTTCTTCCTCGGCGGCAGCCAGCAGTTGTGCCCGCAGGGCCGGGCTGGCGGCGAAACCAGGGATGCGCAGGTCATCGGTGTTGCGGTACGAACCGTCGATGTGGAAAGCCACGTTGCCGGACAGCGGCACGTCGACCGACAGGCCCCCCTCCGCCAGGTTGCTGGCCGAATCCACCGCAGCCAGCGCGTCCACGTGCACCGCCTCGTCGGGAACGGAGGGCGGGATGCGCTTGGTGATCACGTTCACCGCGCCGCCGATGGCCTGGCTGCCGTAAAGCAGCACGGCCGGGCCGCGCAGCACCTCGATGCGGCTGGCGATCAGCGGGTCGATGGACACGGCATGGTCGTCGCTGGTGCTGGAGGCATCGATTGCCCCCACCCCGTCGGTCAGCACGCGCACCCGCTCGCCGCCGAAGCCGCGCAGCACGGGGCGCGAGACGCCGGGGGCAAAGCCGCTGGAGGTGACGCCCGGCAGGTCGGCCAGCACCTCGCCGATCTGGCCCGCCTGGTTGCGCAGCAGTTCCTCGCCATCGAGTACCGAGGTGCCGGCCACCACATCCAGCCGCTCGATGCCGGCGGCGGTGACCACGATGTAATCATCAGCATCGTGCAGGTCGTCGGCGCTGGTGGCCGGGCTCGCGCCGCTTTGGGCCTGCACCATGGAGGGCAGCAGGGCGGTGGCAGCAAGCAGCGAGCGCGAGAAGCAGTGCATGGCGGGTCCGTTATACAGATGGTGCGGGTGCGACTATGTTATGTAATTACATATCGCGCTTGCCTATGGCCATGCTGCGCCGCACAAGCAAGGGGGTTTTTATCGCCATCGACGAACAGACGGCACGCGGCGACGAACCGCTGCCGCGCGGGGGGAAGGCTCAGCCGGCGGCGCGCTGCAGGCGCGCGCGGGCTTCGTCCGCACCGATGAGCGGCAAGAGGGCCGCCATTTCGGGGCCATGCTCGCGCCCCGTCAGCGCCAGCCGCAGCGGCATGAACAAGGGCTTGCCCTTGCGCCCGGTGCTTGCCTTGAGGCGGGTGGTGAGCGCAGACCAGTCTGTCCCCGCCTCGGCAATCGCAGCCGCCGCCTGTGCCAGATAAGCCCGATCATCGGCCTCCAGCGACGGCACGGACACCGGCCCGGTAACCACCTGCCACCAGTCCGCCGCGTCAGTGAGCACGGACAGGTTGGGCCGCAGGGCCAGCCAGGCGGCCTCGTCCATGCCTGCCGGCAGGCTTTCCGCCACGCGGGCAAACGGCAACTGGTGAATGATCGCGCTGTTCAGCCGCGCCAGTTCCTCGTCGTCGAAGCGCGCCGGAGCCCGGCCGAACGTGCCGAGGTCGAAGCCTGCCACCAGCGCATCGCGATCCGCCACGGGCTCCACCGGCTGCGAAGTGCCCAACCGCGCCAGCAGCGCCACCAGCGCTTCGGGCTCGATGCCCTGTTCGCGGAAGGCCGCGCAGCCCAGCGATCCCAGGCGCTTCGACAGCTTCCCTTCGCTGCCCACCAGCAGCGCCTCGTGCGCGAAAGCCGGTGGGGTGGCGCCCAGCGCGGTGAACATCTGGATCTGCGTGGCGGTGTTGGACACGTGGTCCTCGCCGCGCAGCACCTGGGTCACGCCCATGGCCACGTCATCGATCACGCTGGGGAGCATATAGAGCCACGAGCCATCGGCGCGCCGGACCACGGGGTCGCTCATCGTGGCGGGGTCGAACTTCTGCGGCCCGCGCACGCCATCCACCCAGGCGATCGGTTCCTCGCGGTCAAGCAGGAAACGCCAGTGCGGCTGTTCGCCTGCGGCAAGTTTCGCGCCCTTTTCCGCTTCGGTAAGGGCCAGCGCGGCACGGTCATAGATCGGCGGCAGGCCGCGGCCCAGCGCCACCTTGCGCTTCAGATCCAGTTCCTGCGCCGTCTCCCAGCACGGATAGACGCGGCCCGCCGCTTCCAGCCGATCGAACGCCTCCTGGTAGATCGCCAGCCGAACGGATTGGCGCTCCTCCCCGTCGGGGTTGAGTCCCAGCCAGGCGAGATCGGCACGGATGCCGTCCACGTATTCCTCGCGGCTGCGCTCGGCATCGGTATCGTCGATCCGCAGCAGGAAGCGCCCGCCCGCCTTCTTCGCCAGCATCCAGTTGTGCAGCGCTGTGCGGATGTTGCCCACGTGCAGGTTGCCGGTGGGCGACGGGGCGAAGCGGGTGACGGTGGCCATGGGCCAGCGCTATAGCGCAAGCGGCCCCCGCTGCCAGTCCCCTGCCGCCACCTACAGACCCCGGGCGGCGGCAGACTGGTGCAACAGCGCCGCCATGTGTGCGGCATGGGTGTAAAGTCCATCGTGCCGGTCGGCGCGGATGAAGCCGCACAGCAGATCGCCGAAGCCTTCGCGGTCCCCCGCGAGCGCCAGTTCGGCCATGCCCACCAGCGTCTGCTCGTCCGGGCTGAGGCCGATGCAGCAGGGGCGCAGCACCAGCACCCGCTCCGGCCAGCATGTCCCTGCGCGGTCGGCAAACGCCAGGAAAGCACGGGTCGTCTCCAGGCATCCGAAGTGGCGGGCAAGTTCCACCATCGGATCGCGCCCCGCCCTGCCGGACACCGCCAGCAGGCGAAATGCGGCGAGAGTGGCCTGGCCGGTGAAGCCCAGTGCGCTGCGGCGCGGCGATTCGCGCAGGGCATCGATCACCGCCTGGCGGGCCGTTTGTGGCAGGGGGTGGCAGGGGCGGCCAGAAGGACGATTGGACGGGCTGGCTGGATTGGTCATGGGCACCTTCTTGCGAATCATTCGCATTTAAGCGCAGAGGCGGGCGCATGTAAATGCAAATGCGAACAACTCGCAGAAAGGCGTAAGGCCTAGACCAGTTCGGCCATCGCCGAAGGGTTGAACTCCTCCAGCTCGCCAATCCGGCCCGCCTTCACCTTGGCGGCCCACTGGGGATCGGACAATAGCACACGGCCCACGGCAATCAGGTCGAACTCGCCGCGCTCCATCCGCTCGATCAAGGGCTCAAGCCCGGATACGGCGGAGGACTGGCCGCCGAAGGCGCTGAAGAAGTCGCTCGACAGGCCGACGGAACCCACGCTGATGGAAGGCAGGCCGGTGATCTTCTTGGCCCAGCCGGCGAAGTTCAGGCCCTGCTCACCGTCCACTTCGGGAAATTCCGGCTCCCAGAAGCGGCGCTGGGACGCGTGGAAGATGTCCACCCCGGCATCCGCCAGCGGCTGCAACCAGGCTTCCATCTCGGCCGGCGTGGTGGCGAGACGCGCGGCATAGTCCTGCTGCTTCCACTGGCTGAGGCGCAGCAGGATGGGAAAGTCCGGCCCCACGGCTTCGCGCACGGCGGCCACCACCTCGGCAGCAAAGCGGCTCCGCTCGCCAATGGTGGCCCCACCCCAGCGGTCGGTGCGCTGGTTGGTGGCGGGCCAGAAGAACTGGTCGATCAGGTAGCCGTGCGCGCCGTGCAGCTCCAGCGTGTCGAAGCCCAGGTCGCGCGCAGCGAGGGCCGACTTGGCGAATGCGGCGACGGAATCGGCAATCGCCTCCTCGCTCATCGGCTCACCCACGACCTCGTCGGGCTTGTTGAGCCCGCTTGGGGTGTCGAGCGCGGGGCGTTCGAACGACGGGTCGGCCGTGGTGCCGCCGGTGTGCCAGATCTGCGGGCCCATCTTGCCGCCGGTGGCGTGGACCGCCTCGATCACCCCGCCCCAGCCGGCCAGCGCGGCCTGACCGTGGAAGAACGGGATGTTGGGCAGGTTGCGGCTGGCGGGGCGGTCAACCACCGTACCTTCGGACAGGATCAGCCCCACCTCGCCCGCGGCGCGGCGAGCGTAATAGGCCGCGTTGGCCGCGCCCGGCACGCCGCCCGGGGCCATGTTGCGCGTCATCGGCGCCATCACGATGCGGTTCTTGAGGGTCAGCTTGGGCGAGGTGAAGGGCTGGAACAGGATGTCGGTGGAAGCCATGAGTGGTGCTCCGTCTGGATGTTGCCCCCCTCATGTAGAACGGGCCGCAGTCATGTCGATGCAGCCATTCTATACCTATTGGTAGAAAAAGCGCTGGCCTATTGCCGGAACATTAGCACGCTATGGCGCGGACCACTGATGGCCACGCCGTTTTCCAGCGTACGGCCCACGGTGTCAGCCTCATCCAGCGCCCGAAAGACATTGACGATGTGCGGCGGCAAGCCAATCGCGCAGACCGGTGCAGGCGGCGCGCCCGGCGGTGTCGGCGGCGAAGCGTCGAGCGCCGGCCCGGTAGAAATGCGCAGGCCATCGATGGAGTAGCTGCGAGTCAGCCCGGCGCAGCGCGGATCCCACCAGATTTCCTGTCCGGTGGCGCTGAGGGTCAGGCCGACAGGCTGATCGAGCGGCCGACCGTCGATCCCCGCCACCCGCCATTCGCCCGCAAGCGTGGCAATCGCCGCCAGCGGGGCAGCAGAAGGCCGTTGGTCGGCGGTAGGCGCGTCGGCAGGCGGCGCATCGGAGCCAGGCGCATCGGCGGGCGGCGCCGGGGCGCTTTGCGAACAGGCCGCCAGCAGCAGGAGCAGAAGGCAAGGGAAGGCGCGCATACCCTGGTTACGCCCAGCCACGCCTTCCGGTTCCATGGCGCCCGCACCTCCAGCAGAAACCCCGCCGGAATCGCTTCCGGCGGGGTCAATGCTGTCACCTTGCGGGTGCGAGAGATGGCTTACGCCTGCTCTTCGCCCTCAACCGAACCGTCGTGATCGGCGGCTTCGGGGTTCAGGTAATCGCCCGCATCGGCGTCAAGGCCGTGGGTTTCACCTTCCACCATGGCCAGCGGATCGTCACCGACCGCTGCTTCCGGGCCCTGGGCCAGCTCGGCCGCGTGCTCTTCGGCTGCCGTTTCCGGCGCGATCAGGTGCTCCTGCAGCTTGCGGTACGAAGCGCGCAGGGCGGCGTCGCGGCTGGAGGCGGTCACGCGGATGCGGTTCATACCCGCGCCGGTACCGGCGGGGATGAGGCGGCCCACGATGACGTTTTCCTTCAGGCCGATCAGCGTGTCCTTCTTCCCTTCGACCGCCGCCTGCGTCAGCACGCGGGTGGTTTCCTGGAACGAAGCGGCCGAGATGAACGAACGGGTCTGCAGGCTTGCCTTGGTGATGCCAAGCAGCACGGGTGTGCCCACCGCCGGCTGCTGGCCCTTGGCCAGCTTGCTGTTGTATTCGTCCATTTCCGCGCGGTCGACCTGCTCGCCCGGCAGCAGCGTGGTATCGCCGCCGTCAGTGATCTCGACCTTCTGCAGCATCTGGCGAACGATCACCTCGATGTGCTTGTCGTTGATCTTCACGCCCTGCAGGCGATAGACCTCCTGGATCTCGGTGCACAGGTATTCGGCCAGTGCCTCGACGCCCAGCACCTCGAGGATGTCATGCGGGTTGGGCGAGCCTGAAATCAGGGTATCACCCTTCTTCACAAAGTCGCCTTCCTGCACGTCGATCACCTTGGTCTTGGGGACCAGGTATTCCACGGGATCCCCCTCTTCCGGGATGATCGCGATCTTGCGCTTGGCCTTGTAGTCGCGGACGAATTCCACCCGGCCGCTGATCTTGGCGATCACCGAATTGTCCTTCGGCAGGCGCGCCTCGAACAGCTCGGCCACCCGCGGCAGACCGCCGGTGATGTCGCGCGTCTTGGCGGCTTCGCGGCTGGCGCGGGCCAGGATGTCGCCGGCGGCCACTTCCTGTCCGTCCTCGACCGAGAGGGTGGTGCCGGGCGCCAGCATGTAGCGGGCCGCTTCGGTATCGCCCTTGCCGCCTTCCTCACCCAGCAGGGTCAGGCGCGGACGCAGGTCTTCCTTCTTTGAACGGCCGGCGGCGCGGTATTCGATCACCACGCGCTGGGCGATGCCGGTGGCATCGTCCACCCGCTCTTCCAGCGTCTTGCCTTCGACCAGGTCCTGGTAGCGCACGATGCCGGCCTGTTCGGTGATGATCGGCAGGGTGAACGGATCCCATTCAGCCAGGCGATCGCCTTCCTTAACCTTGGCACCGTCCTCGTGCATGATCATGGTGCCGTAGGGCACGCGGTGGATGGCGCGCTCGCGCCCTTCCGCGTCAACCACAACCAGCTCGCCCGAACGGGCCAGCGACAGCCGGCGGCCGCGCTTGTCGGTGATGGTCGGCATGTCGCGATAGACCACCTTGCCATCCGAAATCGCTTCCAGGTGGCTGGTTTCGTTGATCTGCGCGGCACCGCCGATGTGGAAGGTACGCATGGTCAGCTGGGTGCCCGGCTCACCGATCGACTGCGCGGCGATAACGCCCACAGCCTCACCAATGTTCACCGGGGTACCACGGGCCAGGTCGCGGCCATAGCAAGTGGCACAGACGCCCTGCTCCGCTTCGCAGACCAGCGGCGAACGGATCTTGGCAACCTGGGTTTCGGCATCCTCGATGGCCTTGACCAGCGGTTCGTCAACCAGCGTGCCGGCCGGGGCGATCACTTCGCCGGTGGCGGCGTTGACGATATCCTCGGCCAGGGTACGGCCCAGGATACGCTCGCCCAGCGAGGCGATCACGCTGCCGCCCTGGATGATGGCGCGCATGTCCAGCGCGTTCTGGGTACCGCAATCCTCCTGCACGATAACGCAGTCCTGCGACACGTCGACCAGGCGACGGGTCAGGTAACCCGAGTTCGCCGTCTTCAGCGCCGTGTCCGCCAGGCCCTTGCGGGCGCCGTGGGTGGAGTTGAAGTATTCAAGAACGGTCAGGCCTTCCTTGAAGTTCGAGATGATCGGCGTTTCGATGATCTCGCCCGAAGGCTTGGCCATCAGGCCGCGCATACCGGCCAGCTGCTTCATCTGGGCCGGGCTACCACGGGCGCCGGAGTGGCTCATCATGTAGATCGAGTTGATCGGCTTCTGGCGGCCGTGCTCGTCGATCGGGGTGGCGCGGATCTTGTCCATCATGGCGTTGGCCACCTGGTCGCCGCAACGGCTCCAGGCGTCGATCACCTTGTTGTACTTTTCCTGCTGGGTGATGAAGCCGTCCTGGTACTGCTGCTCGTAATCGGCAACCAGCGCCTTGGTCTCGGCGATCAGGCCATCCTTCTCTTCCGGGATGATCATGTCATCCTTGCCGAAGGAGATGCCGGCCTTGAACGCGTGACGGAAGCCCAGCGCCATGATGGCGTCGGCAAACAGCACGGTGTCCTTCTGGCCGGTGTGGCGATAGACCTCGTCGATCACGTCGCCGATGTCCTTCTTGGTGAGCAGGCGGTTGATCGTTTCGAACGGCACCTTGTGGCTCTTGGGCAGGCACTCGCCGATCAGCATGCGGCCGGGCGTGGTGTCCACCCGCTTCATGTAGGTGTTGCCCTGCTCGTCCGTCTGCGGAACGCGGGTGGTGATCTTGGAGTGCAGCGTCACCGCCCCCACGAACAGCGCCTGGTGCACCTCGTCGATGTTGGCCAGGATCTTGCCCTCGCCCGGCTCGCCCGAACGGTCCATCGACAGGTAGTACAGGCCCAGCACCATGTCCTGCGAAGGCACGATGATCGGCTTGCCGTTGGCGGGGCTGAGGATGTTGTTGGTCGACATCATCAGCACGCGCGCTTCGAGCTGGGCTTCCAGCGAGAGCGGCACGTGGACGGCCATCTGGTCACCGTCGAAGTCGGCGTTGAAGGCCGAGCAGACCAGCGGGTGCAGCTGGATCGCCTTGCCTTCGATCAGCACGGGCTCGAACGCCTGGATGCCCAGGCGGTGCAGCGTGGGCGCGCGGTTGAGCAGCACGGGGTGCTCGCGGATCACCTCGTCCAGGATGTCCCAGACTTCCTTGCGTTCCTTCTCGACCCACTTCTTGGCCTGCTTCAGGGTCATCGACAGACCCTTGGCATCGAGGCGGGCGTAGATGAACGGCTTGAACAGCTCGAGCGCCATCTTCTTCGGCAGGCCGCACTGGTGCAGCTTGAGTTCCGGACCGGTCACGATCACCGAACGGCCCGAATAGTCGACGCGCTTGCCGAGCAGGTTCTGGCGGAAGCGGCCCTGCTTGCCCTTGAGCATGTCGGACAGCGACTTCAGCGGACGCTTGTTGGCACCGGTGATCACGCGGCCGCGGCGGCCGTTGTCGAACAGCGCGTCAACGGCTTCCTGCAGCATGCGCTTTTCGTTGCGCACGATGATGTCCGGCGCGCGCAGTTCCATCAGCCGCTTGAGGCGGTTGTTACGGTTGATCACGCGGCGGTAGAGGTCGTTCAGGTCCGAGGTGGCGAAGCGGCCGCCGTCCAGCGGCACCAGCGGGCGCAGTTCGGGCGGGATGACCGGCACCACGTCCAGGATCATCCATTCCGGCTTGTTGCCCGAATCGATGAAGCTTTCAACGACCTTCAGGCGCTTGATGATCTTCTTGGGCTTGAGGGCGGACTTGGTGGTGGCCAGTTCCTCCATCAGGTCCTCGCGCTCCTGCACGAGGTCGAGGTCCATCAGCATGGTCTTGACCGCTTCGGCGCCGATGCCGGCGCTGAAGGCGTCCTCGCCATATTCGTCCTGGTAGTCGAGCAGCTCGTCCTCGGTGAGGAGCTGGTACTTCTCCAGCGGGGTCAGGCCCGGCTCGATCACCACATAGGCTTCGAAGTACAGGATGCGCTCAAGGTTCTTGAGCTGCATGTCCAGCAGCAGGCCGATGCGCGAAGGCAGGCTCTTCAGGAACCAGATGTGCGCGACGGGCGCGGCCAGCTCGATGTGGCCCATGCGCTCGCGGCGCACCTTGGTCACGGTGACCTCGACGCCGCACTTCTCGCAGACGACGCCCTTGTACTTCATGCGCTTGTACTTGCCGCACAGGCACTCGTAGTCCTTCACCGGACCGAAGATGCGGGCGCAGAACAGGCCGTCACGCTCCGGCTTGAAGGTGCGGTAGTTGATCGTTTCGGGCTTCTTGATCTCGCCGAACGACCAGCTGCGGATGCGCTCGGGCGAGGCAATGCCGATCTGGATCTGGTCGAAGGTTTCCGGCTTCGCAATCTGGTTGGTGAATTTGCTCAGTTCGTTCATGTCTTTGTTCCCTTACGGGTGAATTCCTGGGGCGGTTGGGGAGGGGCCGAAGCCCCGCCCGCCATTATTCCGCCGCGATCGACAGGCCGTCGTCGTCCTCGCTGTCATCGGTCAGCGACGACAGTTCGACGTTGAGACCCAGCGAGCGCATTTCCTTGACCAGCACGTTGAAGCTCTCGGGAATGCCCGCCTCGAAGGTGTCGTCACCCTTGACGATCGCTTCGTAGACCTTGGTGCGGCCGACCACGTCGTCGGACTTCACCGTCAGCATTTCCTGCAGGGTATAGGCAGCGCCGTAGGCCTGCAGGGCCCACACTTCCATTTCGCCGAACCGCTGGCCACCGAACTGGGCCTTGCCGCCCAGCGGCTGCTGGGTAACGAGCGAGTACGGCCCAATCGAACGGGCGTGGATCTTGTCGTCCACCAGGTGGTGCAGCTTCAGCATGTAGATGATGCCCACGGTGACCTTGCGGTCGAAGGCTTCACCGGTGCGGCCATCGTACAGCGTCGACTGGCCGGAGCTGTCGATACCGGCCTTGACCAGCATGTCGGACACGTCGCTTTCGCGCGCGCCGTCGAACACCGGGGTACCCATCGGCACGCCGAAGCGCAGGTTGTGCGCCAGTTCGACCACTTCCTCGGTCGTGCGGCTGTCGATGTCCCCGTGGTACTGCTCGCCGTAGATATCCTTCAGCTTCTCCACCACCGCAGCCGGGGGCGCGGCGGCCTCCGGATTGGGGTTGGCGGCCCGCCATTCGTTCAGCAGCTCGCCAACCTGGTGGCCCAGCGCACGGGCGGCAAAGCCCAGGTGGGTTTCGAAGATCTGGCCCACGTTCATGCGCGAAGGCACACCAAGCGGGTTCAGCACCAGGTCAACCGGGGTGCCATCTTCCAGGAAAGGCATGTCCTCCACCGGCAGGATGCGCGAAATCACACCCTTGTTGCCGTGGCGGCCGGCCATCTTGTCGCCCGGCTGCAGCTTGCGCTTCACCGCCACGAACACCTTGACCATCTTGAGCACGCCGGGGGCCAGTTCGTCACCGCGTTCGAGCTTCTCCTTGCGGTCCTCGAACTTGTCCTTGATGGCCTTCACGGCATCATCGTACTGGGCCTTCACGGCTTCCAGCTGGCCCTGCATGTGGTCGTCGGCCACGGCGAACTTGAACCACTCGTGGCGGTCCACCTCGTCCAGCATGGCTTCGGTGATCACTTCACCCTTCTTGATGCCCTTGGGCGCGGCCGAAGCGGTCTGGCCCAGCAGCATGTCGCGCACCCGGTTGTAGGTGGCGCGGTTGAGGATGTTGCGCTCGTCCTCGCTGTCCTTCTTGAGGCGTTCGATCTCCTCGTTCTGGATGGCGCGGGTACGGTCGTCGATTTCGATGCCGTGGCGGTTGAACACGCGCACTTCCACGATCGTGCCGGCCACGCCCGGCGGCAGACGGAGCGAGGTGTCGCGCACGTCGCTGGCCTTTTCACCGAAGATGGCGCGCAGCAGCTTTTCTTCCGGCGTCATCGGGCTTTCGCCCTTGGGGGTGATCTTGCCCACCAGGATGTCGCCCGGATGCACTTCCGCGCCGATGTAGACGATGCCCGCCTCGTCGAGGTTGCGCAGCGCTTCCTCGCCCACGTTGGGGATGTCGCGGGTGATGTCTTCCGGCCCCAGCTTGGTATCGCGGGCCATCACCTCGAACTCCTCGATGTGGATCGAGGTGAACACGTCATCCTTCACGATGCGTTCGGAGATGAGGATCGAGTCCTCGTAGTTGTAGCCGTTCCACGGCATGAACGCGACCAGGCTGTTGCGGCCCAGCGCCAGTTCGCCCAGGTCGGTGGAGGGGCCATCGGCGATGATGTCGCCCTTCTCCACCACGTCGCCCACCTTCACCAGCGGACGCTGGTTGACGCAGGTGTTCTGGTTGGAGCGCTGGAACTTCTGCAGCGTGTAGATGTCCACGCCGGGGTTGCCGGCATCGACATCGCCCGATGCGCGCACCACGATGCGGGCCGCGTCCACCTGGTCCACCACGCCCGAGCGCAGGGCCGAGATCGCCGCGCCCGAATCGCGCGCCACGGTCTCTTCCATGCCGGTGCCCACCCACGGGGCCTCGGCCTTGACCAGCGGCACCGCCTGGCGCTGCATGTTCGAGCCCATCAGCGCGCGGTTGGCGTCGTCGTTTTCCAGGAACGGAATCAGCGAGGCGGCAACCGAGACGAGCTGCTTGGGCGACACGTCCATCAGGGTGACCTGCTGGTTGGGTGCCATCACGAATTCGCCGTTCTGGCGGGCCGAGATCAGGTCTTCCACGAAGGTGCCGTCAGCCGTGGTTTCGGCCGAGGCCTGGGCCACGGTGTGCTTCTGCTCTTCCATGGCGGAGAGGTATTGCACCTCGCCGGTCACCTTGCCGTCGATCACCTTGCGGTACGGGGTTTCGATGAAGCCGTACTTGTTGACGCGCGCGAAGGTGCTCAGCGAGTTGATCAGGCCGATGTTCGGGCCTTCCGGCGTTTCGATCGGGCAGATGCGGCCATAGTGCGTGGGGTGAACGTCGCGCACTTCGAAGCCGGCGCGCTCGCGGGTGAGACCACCCGGACCCAGGGCCGAAACGCGGCGCTTGTGCGTCACTTCCGACAGCGGGTTGGTCTGGTCCATGAACTGCGAGAGCTGGCTGGAGCCGAAGAACTCGCGCACCGCGGCCACAGCCGGCTTGGCGTTGATCAGGTCGTTCGGCATCACGGTGGACACGTCGACCGACGACATGCGCTCCTTCACGGCGCGTTCCATGCGCAGCAGGCCCACGCGGTACTGGTTTTCCAGCAGTTCGCCCACCGAACGGACGCGGCGGTTGCCGAGGTTGTCGATATCATCGACCTCGCCCTTACCGTCCTTCAGGTTCACCAGTTCCTTGACCACGGCCAGGATGTCTTCCTTGCGCAGTGTCGTCACGGTGTCCTCGGCGTCAAGACCCAGGCGCATGTTCAGCTTCACGCGGCCCACGGCCGACAGGTCATAGCGCTCGGCATCGAAGAACAGGCCTTCGAACAGCGCCTCGGCGGTTTCCTTCGTCGGCGGCTCACCCGGACGCATGACCTTGTAGATCGCCTCCAGGCCCTCGTCGCGGTTCTCGGCCTTGTCGACTTCCAGCGTGTTGCGGATCCACGGGCCGGTGTTGACGTGGTCGATGTCCAGCAGGTCGATCTGGTCGATCCCGGCGGCATCGATCTTGTCGAGGTTCTCAGGGGAAACTTCGTCGCCCGCCTCGATGTAGATGCGGCCGGTCTTCTCGTCGATCAGGTCACGCGCCGAATAGCGGCCGAAGATTTCCTCGGTCGGGATCAGCAGGCGCTCCAGCCCGTCCTTGGCGGCCTTGTTGGCGGCGCGGGGCGAAACCTTCTGGCCGGCGGGGAACACTTCCTCGCCGGTCTTGGCATCAACCAGGGCGAAGCCCGGCTTGGCGTTGCGCCACTGCTCGGCCACGAAGGGGATTTCCCAGCCGCCCTTGCCGCGCTTCCAGGTGACGGTTTCGTAGAAGTAGTTGAGGATCTGCTCGCCATCCAGGCCCAGGGCATAGAGCAGCGAGGTGACCGGCAGCTTGCGCTTGCGGTCGATACGCACGTTCACGATGTCCTTGGCGTCGAACTCGAAGTCCAGCCACGAGCCGCGGTACGGGATCACGCGGGCGGCGAAAAGGAACTTGCCGCTGGAGTGGGTCTTGCCGCGGTCATGGTCGAACAGCACACCCGGCGAACGGTGCATCTGCGACACGATCACGCGCTCGGTGCCGTTGATGAAGAAGGTGCCGTTCTCCGTCATCAGGGGCATATCGCCCATGTAGACGTCCTGCTCCTTGATATCGAGGACGCTGCGGGTCTCGGTTTCGTTGTCCACCTCGAACACGATCAGGCGCAGGGTCACCTTCATCGGGGCAGCATAGGTGATGCCGCGCTGGCGGCATTCGGTTACGTCGTACTTGGGGTCTTCCAGCTCGTAATGGACGAAGTCCAGCTCGCTGGTGCCGGCGAAGTCGCGGATCGGGAACACCGAACGCAGGGTCTTTTCCAGGCCCGAGACATAGCCGGTGGCCTTGTCGGACCGCAGGAACTGCTCATAGCTTTCGCGCTGCACCTCGATCAGGTTCGGCATCTGCACCACTTCGTGGATGTCGCCGAAGATCTTGCGGATGCGCTTGCTCTTGGTGCCCGTGTGTTCGGGGGCTTTCGCCTTGCTCGCCATATGAAGGACCGTGCCTCTTGCATTGGGCCGACACGAAGGACTCGCGCCGGCGGGAAAAACCGGATCGGCGGAGGGGCCGGGAGACGCGAGAAAAGGCCGCACGTGTCGCGGTGCAAGCACCCGACCGGCAGCCTTGATTCGTCATCTCACGGGAGCCGGGCTTCCTTCCTGTGGCACACCCCCGCGATAAGGTGCGCCTTGCTCGAAGCGATCGGCTGGGGCGGCATATAGGCGGGGGGTGCGCGCGAGTCAAACGCGCTGCACCGGTTCCAGGCTGCACTTGGCCGCGCTCTGTGCCTGCTGGACGCACCTGAAAACTCGGGGATTTTCGCGAAACGATATGGCGCACATTGTTTTTCGATAATATTGATTGACGATAAGCGCGAATCAGATTATTGAATATCGATATCGGAAGCATCGTGCTTCGATAAACGAACCAAGGACCCGACCATGACCCGCATCTTTTCCAACACCATCGCCCTGATGACCGCCCTGCTCATCACCACCGCCACTTTCGCCGAAGCCATGCGCGTTCCCGCCCGGCAAACCGCGCCGATCAGCGCTTACCTGGCCTGAACGGCGCCTCGGGGAGACCAGCCATGAAGACCGCTCTCAACGATCCCCTGCTGACCGTGGCCCGCGTGGCGACATGGGTGGTGCAGGTCATGCTGCTCATTGCCCAGGTGGCGCTGGGCGTGGCCATTGCCGCCGTGGTCATCGCCGCGCTCGGTTACCTGCCGGACAATGCCACCGTCTCGGGCATCGACCACTTGCAGCCTGCCGCCCTGTGGGCAGCCGCGCTTGCGATGGCGCTGGTGCTGGCGGCGCTGGGCATGGCAACCCAGTTCGTGGTCCGCCTGCGCCAGATCATCGACACCGTGGGCGAGGGCGACCCCTTTGTGGCCGATAACGCCCGCCGGCTGACGCGGATGGCCTGGCTGATCGTAATCGGTCAGGTGCTGACCATCATCGCCGGAGCGATCGGCACCTGGATCGAGGCGACAGACGGCGCTGCCGAGTTCGACCTGGAATTCAGCATCTCGCTCTCGGGCTTCATCCTCGCCCTCATCCTGTTCATCCTGGCCCGCGTGTTCCGCAAGGGGGCCGAGATGCGCGCCGAGCTGGAAGGGACCGTGTGATGGGCGCCGACAGCGAAACAGAAGGAACCGCCATCGTGGTCAAGCTGGACGACCTGCTCCACGCCCGCCGCATGACGCTGACAGAGCTTTCCGAACGGATCGGCCTCACCCTCGCCAACCTGTCGATCCTGAAGACCGGCAAGGCCAAGGCGATCCGCTTTTCCACCCTGGAGGCAATCTGCCGCGAACTGGATTGCCAGCCGGGTGACCTGCTGGGCTATGCTCCGGCTGCCGACTGATACTGCGATACAGGTTACCGGTGGTGGGCGGCGCTGTCCGGCAGCGCCGCCCATACTGCCTTTCCCGACCACGCCACCCCGCACCAGGTGCCGGAATGCAGCCCCGGTGAATTCCGTTGGAGCGGCACGCGCTCTTCCGATAACGACACAAGGCCGCATTCCTGCAAGCAAAGGACACAGGTTCCATGACTGTTGCCGGCCAGGGGTCGCCATTCTTCGATTCGCCCGAGCAGTTCCTGACCGTGGGCCATGGCCTGGCTGCGCGGGGCAAGGGGGAAGCCGCGCGTGCCTGGGTGATGGATGGCCTGGCGGCCAACCCCGGCAGCAAGTTGCACCGCGAACTGGGTCGCCTGATCCTGTCGCACGGCATGGACGATTTTCACCTGGGCATGTTGCAGGACAGCCGTCGCAACGCGCTCTATCGCCAGGCCATCGAAAAGGTCGCCCCGGGCCGGGTGGTGCTCGATATCGGCACCGGGTCCGGCCTGCTTTCGATGATCGCCGCGCGCGCCGGGGCCGAGCGGGTGGTGACCTGCGAGTTCACGCCGACGATGGCCGCCACGGCGCGGGCGATCATCGCCGCCAACGGCCTTGCTGACCGGATCACCGTCCACGATTGCCATTCGAACAGGCTGGACCGTGACCGCGACCTGGCTGGCGGGGCCGACCTGGTGGTGTCCGAGATTTTCGCGTCCGACGTGGTGGGCGAGAGCATGCAGCCAAGCCTGGAACACGCGCGCACCCATCTCTGCCGCCCCGATGCCCTGTTCGTGCCCCCGGCCGGCCAGGCGGTGGTGGTCCTGGCCTGCGACCCGCACGAGCCGGGGCCCCTGGGCGAAGTGGAAGGCTTCGACCTCTCTGCCCTCAATGGCCATCTCGAGCCGATGCGCCGGGTCAAGGCCTGGGACCCCGATCTCGTTCTGTGCAGCGAGCCGGCCGACCTGTTTTCCTTCGCCTATCGCGCCGGGGAGCCCATCGCACAGACCGGCCGCGCCTCGGTCCGTCTGGCGGCACGCGGCGGCCGGGTAACCGGCGTGCTGCAATGGCTGCGGATCGATTTTGGTGACGGGCTGGTCTACGAGAACGCGCCCGGCCCGGACCGCACCCCGCACTGGGAGCTGTTCTACCACCCGTTCGACAACCCGCGCGACCTCTCCCCGGGTGAACTGGTGGAGGTGCACGGCTTCTTCCATCGCCACGCAATGGTGGTCTGGGCAGACTGAGCGGCCGCTGCCCGCGCTTGACTCTGCGCCCGTTTGGGCTAATTGCCCGCCCCGACCATTTCGGTGGTCATCCGTCCGAGACAGTTGGTGCCGGTTCCCGGCTTAATTCCCAGCCTAGACGGGGACAGAGATTTTCCGGGCAGCCTGCTGCCCGCTGGCGCTCCATTCATGGCGCGCACCTCCTTCCCCCTCAAACGGACTCGCCCGTGTTGCCCAGGCAGCATGGACAAACGTAGCCGTCCGTCCCTCTTCGCCGTGGCGGACATTTGTGCCAACGCATGGCTTGTCCATGCGGAAGCAAGAAGGAGTAAGCATGGATCGTTCGCAGAAAGCCGACGCGGTCGCCCAGCTTGCCGCAACCTTCAACGAGGTTGGCGTGGTGGTTGTCACCCGCAACCTGGGCATGTCGGTGGAGCAGTCCACCGCCCTGCGCGTGAAGATGCGGGAGGCCGGAGCCTCGTTCAAGGTTTCCAAGAACAGTCTTGCCAAGCTGGCCATCGCCGACACCGACTATGCCGGTATCGGCGATATGCTCACCGGGCCGGTGGCTCTGGGCACTTCGGTGGATCCCGTGGCTGCGGCCAAGGTGATCGTCGAGTTCGCCAAGACCAACGACAAGCTCGAGATCGTGGGCGGTTCGCTGGGTTCCGTGGTGCTTGATGAGGCCGGTGTCCGGTCGCTCGCCACCATGCCGTCGCTGGACGAGATGCGCGCCAAGCTCATCGGTCTGGTGCAGGCCCCGGCAACCAAGATCGCCCAGGTGGTCGTGGCTCCGGCAGGCAAGCTGGCCCGCGTCTTTGGCGCCTACGCCAAGGAAGCCGCGTAAGACTGTTTATCCGATTCTGCCCCGCGCCCTTGCGGGGTGTGCAACATTTTGAATGGAGTGAATTATCATGGCTGATATCGCCAAGCTCGTTGAAGAACTGTCGAAGCTGACCGTCCTGGAAGCCGCTGACCTCGCCAAGGCCCTGGAAGAAGCATGGGGCGTTTCCGCCGCTGCTGCCGTGGCCGTGGCTGCTCCGGCTGCTGCCGCTGCCGAAGCCGTCGAAGAGAAGACCGAATTCGACGTCATCCTGACCGGCGACGGCGGCAACAAGATCGCCGTCATCAAGGAAGTCCGCGCCATCACCTCGCTGGGCCTGACCGAAGCCAAGGCGCTGGTCGAATCGGCTCCGAAGGCGATCAAGGAAGGCGTGAACAAGACCGAGGCCGAGGAAATCAAGGCCAAGATCGAAGCTGCCGGCGGTACTGTCGAGCTGAAGTAAGTCCTGTCGGGGGCGGGCCGCCACGGTCCGCCTCCGCTGGCCACGAAAAAGGCGGCGTCTCCGGGTGGAGGCGCCGCCTTTTTCGTATGCCCCTATGGGGGCCGCGCGCTTACAGCGTCTTGAGGTAGGCGATGATCGCCCGGCGGTCACCGGCGCTCAGCGGTCCGATCGCCATCGTGGTGCCCGGCACCATCGCCTGCGGGTTGGTCAGGTAGCGGTCGAGGTTGGCGTCGGTCCAGCTCACGCCCAGGTCCTTCATGCCGTTGGTATAGCTGAACCCGGCAACGCTGCCGGCGCGGCGGCCGGCCACGCCCGCCAGCGAGGGGCCGATGCCGTTCTGGCCCGGCTGGATCGAGTGGCACACGCCGCACTGGGCGAACGAGGCCGGGGCGGTTACCGGCGCGGCGGGTGCGGCAGCGGCAACCTGCGTGGGCGAGGCGCTGGGCGAAGGCGTGGCGCTGGCCGCAGCAGCCGGGCTGGCCGAAGCCGAAGCCGAGGGCGCCGGCGTGGCGCTGGCCGCAGCCGAAGGGGCAGCAGCCGCCGAGGGCGCAGCCGAAGCTTCAGGGGCCGGTTCTTCCGACGGGCCGCAGGCGGCAAGGGCAAGAGCGAGGGCGGAGACGGCAACGACACTGTAACGGCTACGCATGGACTGGCGGTTCCCTAAGCTGGCCTTGCCCGTGGCCCGGACAAAGTCATGGTGACGATTCCCTGCGCTGTTAGCGCCCGCCCGCACCCTTGGCGAGTAGGCTTTTGGCGTATGGTGCAACGCGGCACGCACCTTGTGGCACGGGAGCCGCACTCTCCGGGCAAGCGGCGTGATGGCACCTTCGCCCTTTCGCCACCTGGCACTTGGGGCTAACCGGACCGGCTGCCCGAGACGGCAGGCAGACCTGTATGCACCCCGTGGCCCACCCTCGTCCGCTCGGCTGGAAAGCCGAATGCGCCCAGACCCTGCAGATCGCAGGGCCGCTGGCGCTGGCCAACGTTCTGCAGATGCTGACCTATGCGGTGGACGTGATCTTCATCGCCCGCCTGGGCACGGCCGAACTGGCGGCAAGCTCGCTGGTCATCTCGATCCTGGGCACGCTGGTGTGGTCGCTGCACGGGCTTGGCGGCGCGGTGGCCCCTGTCATCGCGGCAGAACTGGGCGCACGCGCCCCGGCCTTGCGGGCGGTGCGCCGATCGGTCCGCATGGCGCTGTGGCTGGCCGTCATCAGCGGCCTGGTGGTGATGGGCTTGCTGTCGCAGGGGCCTGCCCTCATGCGGCTGACCGGGCAGGACCCGGCGCTGATCGAGCTTGCCCAGCGCTACAACATGGTCCTGCTTTGGTGCGTGGTGCCGATGGTCATGGCCAGCGTGCTCCGCAATTTCGTTTCTGCCCTGGGGCGGCCGGTCCTTGCCACCATCATCACCGGGCTATCGGTGCTGGTGAACGCCACGGGCAATTACATGCTTGTGTTCGGCAACTGGGGTGCGCCCGCCATGGGGCTTGAAGGGGCGGCCCTTGCCACGATCATCTCCGCCTTGTTTGTCCTGGCAGCCTATATCGTGGCGATCCGGCTTGATCCGCGGCTGGCCCGCTACCGGGTGTTCGGTCGCTTCTGGCGACCGGACTGGCAGCGGCTGTGGCAGCTTTTGCGCATCGGCCTGCCGATCTCCGCCACCATCCTGGCCGAAGCGAGCGTTTTTGGTGCGGCAGCGTTCCTGATGGGCCGGATCGGGGCGGACGAACTTGCGGCGCATACGCTGGCGCTCAACATTGCCAGCTTCGCCTTCCAGGTGCCCCAAGGGGTTGCCCAGGCCACCGCAATCCGGGTGGGCTATTACTTCGGTGCCCGCGAGCCGGTGGGCCTGGCACGGGCAGGCTGGGCGGGGATCGTGATGGGAACGGCCTTCATGCTGCTGACGGCGCTAGCCATGCTGCTGGCCCCGCAACACCTGCTGGCCCTTTACATCGACCCCTGGGACCCGGCCAACGCCGGACTGGTCGCCATGGCCTCGACCTACCTGATGGTCGGCGCAGCCTTCCAGTTGTTCGATGGCATGCAGGTAGTGGGCGCAGGCGCGCTGCGCGGCCTGCAGGATACCCGCGTGCCGATGTGGTTTGCCCTGTTCGCCTACTGGGTGCCGGGTTTCGGTCTGGCCGTGGGGCTGGGCTTTTTCACCGCGCTGAAGGGCCTGGGCGTGTGGATCGGCCTGGCCGTGGGCCTGGTCTTTGCCTCGGCGCTGCTGCTCAGCCGCTGGCACCGCCGGGAACGGCTGGGGCTGGTCCCGCGCTGACCGCGCGCGATTTTTTGTAGCGGAGAATCCTTGACGGCCCCGAGCCGTCCACCCATATGGCCGCCCGTTGGCACTCTCATGGGGGGAGTGCCAGAATCTTTAGATAGCAAACAGGAAGAGGTCCATATCATGGCATTCCGTCCGCTGCACGACCGCGTGCTGGTCCGTCGCATCGAAGCCGAGGAAAAGACCGCCGGCGGCATCATCATCCCCGACAGCGCCAAGGAAAAGCCCTCCGAGGGCGAGATCGTGGCCGTGGGCAACGGCGCCCGCGCCGAGAACGGCACCGTCACGCCGCTCGACGTGAAGGTGGGTGACCGCGTGCTGTTCGGCAAGTGGTCCGGCACCGAGGTGAAGGTGAACGGCGAAGACCTGATCATCATGAAGGAAAGCGACATCATGGGCGTGCTGGGCTGATTGCCCACCATGCCTGAACCGCTTTTCCAACCAGAATATTCGCAAGAAGGAACAAGACAATGGCTGCCAAGGACGTAAAGTTCGGCCGTGACGCGCGCGAGCGCATCCTCAAGGGCGTGGACACCCTCGCCAACGCCGTGAAGGTGACCCTGGGCCCCAAGGGCCGCAACGTGGTGATCGACAAGAGCTTCGGCGCTCCGCGCATCACCAAGGACGGCGTCTCCGTCGCCAAGGAAATCGAACTGAAGGACAAGTTCGAGAACATGGGCGCGCAGATGCTGCGCGAAGTGGCGTCGAAGACCAACGACCAGGCCGGTGACGGCACCACCACCGCCACCGTGCTGGCCCAGGCGATCGTGCGCGAAGGCATGACCGCTGTTGCCGCCGGCATGAATCCGATGGACCTGAAGCGCGGCATCGACCTCGCCGTGACCAAGGTGGTCGAGGATCTCGTCGCCCGCTCGAAGCCGGTTTCCGGCTCCAGCGAAATCGCCCAGGTCGGCATTATCTCGGCTAACGGCGACACCGAAGTCGGCAACAAGATCGCGGAAGCGATGGAGAAGGTCGGCAAGGAAGGCGTGATCACCGTGGAAGAGGCCAAGGGCCTCGAATTCGAGCTGGATGTCGTGGAAGGCATGCAGTTCGATCGCGGCTACCTGTCGCCTTACTTCGTGACCAATGCCGAGAAGATGACCGTCGAGCTCGACAACCCCTACATCCTGATCCACGAGAAGAAGCTGTCGTCGCTGCAGGCGATGCTGCCGATCCTGGAAGCCGTGGTGCAGAGCGGCCGTCCGCTCCTCATCATCGCCGAGGATATCGAGGGCGAGGCGCTGGCCACCCTGGTGGTCAACAAGCTGCGCGGTGGCCTGAAGATCGCCGCCGTGAAGGCACCGGGCTTCGGTGACCGCCGCAAGGCCATGCTGCAGGATATCGCCATCCTCTCGGCCGGCGAGATGATCAGCGAAGACCTGGGCATCAAGCTGGAAAACGTGACGCTGAACATGCTGGGCCAGGCCAAGCGCGTCACCATCGACAAGGACAACACCACCATCGTCGATGGCGCCGGCAATGCCGACGACATCAAGGCCCGCGTGGAGCAGATCCGGGCGCAGATCGAAGTGACCACTTCGGACTACGACCGCGAGAAGCTGCAGGAACGTCTGGCCAAGCTGGCTGGCGGCGTGGCCGTGATCAAGGTCGGCGGCGCATCGGAAGTCGAGGTGAAGGAGCGCAAGGACCGCGTTGACGATGCGCTGCACGCCACCCGCGCTGCGGTGGAAGAAGGCATCGTCCCCGGCGGCGGCACCGCGCTGCTCTATGCCACCAAGGCCCTGGAAGGCCTGAAGGGCGCCAACGACGACCAGACCAAGGGCATCGACATCGTGCGCCGGGCGATCACCGCCCCGGTGAAGCAGATCGCCACCAACGCGGGCCACGATGGCGCCGTGGTGTCGGGCAACCTGCTGCGTGAAGGCGATGAGACCCAGGGCTTCAACGCTGCTACCGATACCTATGAAAACCTGGTCGCGGCCGGCGTGATCGACCCGACCAAGGTGGTGCGCACCGCGCTGCAGGATGCAGCTTCGGTCGCCGGCCTGCTGATCACCACCGAAGCGGCGATCAGCGAAATGCCCGAAGACAAGCCCGCCCCGGCCATGCCGGACATGGGTGGCATGGGCGGCATGGGTTTCTGACCGGATAGCGGCCCGGCTGGTTCTGCCAGCCAGTGCTCGCGCCGGTCCGGCCAGCGGAGCGAAGCTTCGACTGACGACGCGGGCTTTGCCCGCGGCGGCCAAGCCAGACCAACAGCAGGGGCCGGAGGGAGCAATCCTTCCGGCCCCTTTGCTTTGGCCGCCGTTGGTGTAGCCTGCCCTGTCGAAGGGGGGCGCAGCATGGCCGAACAACCGTCACCACCGCGCGCCATCGGCCTTGCCGGGGCCGTGCTGATCAACCTCAACGGGGTGATCGGATCGGGCATCTTTGCCCTGCCCGCACTGATCCTGGCGGGCGTGGGCACCATTGCCCCGCTGGTAGTGCTGGCCTTTGCCGTGCTGGTGCTGCCTCCGATGCTGGTGCTGGGCAAGCTTTCCACCGGGTTCGACCAGTCCGGCGGCCCGCAGCTTTACGTGGAGCGCGCCTTTGGCCCGCTGGCCGGGTTCCTGGCCGGCTGGGGGCTGCTGGGGCAGAACCTGGCGGCAAGGGCGGCCAACTTCCTGGTGCTGGTGGCTTACCTCGCCGCGCTGTTCCCGGTGTTCGACCAGCCGCTGGTCCGCAGCCTTACCGTGGCGGGCCTGATCGGCTGCTTCACCGCATTGAGCATGGTTGGCACCCGCGCTTCGGTGGGCGGACTGTGGGTGGGAACCCTGTTCAAGCTGGGGCCGATCCTGCTGGTCTGCGTTGCGGGCCTGCTGACCAACGGCGTGCCGCAGACGGTGCGCCTGCCGGTTTTCAGCGACGTGGAGGCAATCGCGCTGCTGCTGGCTTATGCCTATTCGGGCGGGCACCTGGTGACTGTGGCAGCGGGCGAGGTGGCCGATGCGCGGCGCACAGTGTTCCGCGCCATCCTGCTCAACCTGGCGGTGATCGCGTTGTTCTATGCCTTCGTGGTCTGGGCCTATGCTGCCATCGATCCGCCAGACGTGAATGCCGATCGCCCTCTGGCCAGCGCGGGGCAGGCCGTGCTGGGCACATTCGGGCTGGCGGCAATCAGCGTGGCGGCGATCTTCTCCACCGGGACCAACCAGCTCAGCTATTTCGTGTCGATGCCGCGCGTGCTGTTCGGCATGGCCGAGCGCGGGCTTCTGCCCGCCGGGCTGGGCCGCGTGCACCCGCGCTTCCTGACACCCGCCAACGCGATCCTGGCCTATGCCGCGCTGGTCCTGGTGCTGGCCCTATCCGGCACCTTTGCCACGCTGGCGACCTTCATGGTGGCGCTGGAGGCGCTGGTGCTGCTGGCCGCCGTGCTGGCCCTGCCGGTGCTGTGGCGGCGCAGGCACTTCACCATCACCGGCTGGCGCGCCTGGGCCTGGGGCGCGGTGATCGCAGCGGCCGTGGCATTCGAGCTGTGGATGGAGGCGCAGGCCCCGGTGGAGGCCCTGCTGCCCACGCTGGGCGTGCTGCTGGCGGGCTCGCTGGTCTATCTGCTGGCCCGCCAGCGTGGCCGCACGAAAAAGGCCTAGGCCGCCTTGGGCCGCGGGAAGATCAGCGCGGTACCGGTCTGGTCCAGTTCATAGCACAACCGGTCGCGCCCGGCGTTCTTGGCCTTGTACAGCGCCAGGTCCGCCGCGTGATAGGCATCGGTCATGCCGCCATCGCCAACCACCGCCAGCCCTGCGCTTACCGTCAATGGATAGCGCAGGTGCGGCACGGCGACGGCCACGGCAGACGACAGGCGATGGCGCAGCACGTTGACCTGCAGGGCCGCCAGGCTGGCCGAGCGGGCGGTGACGGCCACGGCGAATTCCTCGCCCCCCAGGCGGAACGCGGTCAGCGTCATGCCCGCTTCGGTCGTGCAGCGGGCCAGCTCGGCCCCGATGGCGACCAGCACCTCGTCGCCCGTGCGGTGGCCCTGCCGGTCGTTGATCCGCTTGAAGTGGTCGGCATCCAGAATTGCCAGGTATTCCCCCCGTCGCCAGGTTCGCTGGTCGAAAGCGCGGCGGTTGGGCAGGCCGGTCAGCATGTCGGTCTGGGCCAGCAGTTCCTGGGCCCGTTCCTTGGCACGGGCCAGGTCGCGCTCCTGCCGCAGGATACCGATGCGCCATGTGATGCCGGCGGCCATCACTACCGATTGCAGCGCCATGGCCAAGTAGAAGGCATAGTCCCACTCGGCCGGGGCAACGTAGAGGTTCAGGCCACGCATCACCCGGTCCAGCCCAACCGCCACGGGCGGGATCCAGGCCAGCGCCACCACCCGGATCGCGCGGCTGCCGCGCCGCCAGGCCATCACGCACAGCATGGCGAAGCACGGCACCGCCGGAATGAAGGCCACGTGATAGAGCGGGCGACTGACAAACGGGAACAGCGGACCCACGGCCACGAACAGCACGCCCGCCATACCGGCGATGATGCTGGCGCCATAGGCCTGGCGCACGGCCCAGCGCGGCAGGGCAGTGTGTTCGAGGAAGGTCACCAGCAGCGGCCCCATCATCGCCATCGAGAAGCTGAGCGACAGATAGCTGGTGGCGCTGCGCCCCCACATGCCCAGCCCGGGCAGCGCCATGTGCAGCAGCGAACTGGACGACAGCGTGTAGAGCAGCAGGAAAGCCACCATCGCCCCGTGCCACAGCGAGAACGGGCTTTTCAGCGCCACCGACAGCGCCAGGGCATAGACGGCCACGATCAGCAGCATGCCGCAGAACAGGGCGAACAGCACCAGGCCCTGTTCGCGCGCCGCGTCGTCCACCCGTTCGGGCACCACGGTTGCCATCAGGGTGTTGTTGCGATCGATCGCGCCGGTCACGCGCAGCCACACGGCGGTTGCCTGCTCACCCTTGGCCAGCAGCGGCAGGGCAAAATTGGTGCCCAGCGTCCAATGCCGCGCCACCTCGTCGGCGGTATAGTGGGCGCGCCGCTCGCGTCCGTCGGCCAGGCTGACCACCACGTCGATCGCGGAAAATGCCAGGGCATCGCTGGTCAGTACCTGCGGCTCGCTGGCCCGGCCCGGCGGCAGGCCAAGCCGCACCCACAGGTGCTCGTGGGCGAAGTCGCGCGCACGCGGCTGGCAGTTCCAGCCGGGGGTGCCGCGCGCCTGGTCCAGCGTCAGGGCCTGGTCGCTGGCCAGCACACAGCGGCTCACCGGCTGCGCCGCCCGGGCCGGCGCTGACAGCGTCAGACCAAGCAGGACAGCCAGCACCAGCGCCGCGAGCGCCCGCTGAACCACTCCAACCATGCTGCCACGTTAGGGGCGGGGCCTTGCCATCGCGTAAACGAGCAAGCGCGCCCTTGCCGTTGCAACGCGCGTGGATTGCGGTAGCCTTTCCTTCGGGGAGACTCATCAAAAGAGGGGGAGGAACGCATGGTCCGCAAGACAGTATTCGCCGCCGTCGTTGCCGCACTGCTGGCCGGATGTTCAGGCGCTGACACACCGGCAGCGGAACAGCCCGCACGCTACGATCCTGCCAGCTATTCTGCCGCGATCAACGACATCGCCCGCCCCGCCGCCGATCGTGAGCGCGATGCCACGCGCAAGCCAGGCGAGTTGCTGGCCTTTGCCGAGATCGATGCCGGGGATGTGGTGGGTGACTACATCATGGGCGGCGGCTACGTCACCCGCCTGCTTGCCACCGCCGTGGGGGCAGAGGGCAAGGTCTATGCCTTCCAGCCCGACGAGTTCATCCAGTTCCGCCCCGAATACGCCACCGAGCAGGACGAGGCGGTGCGCCCCTATTCGGACAATGACGGCAAGCCCACGCGGGTGTTTCCCCTGCGCGGCCCGATTGCCGCCCCGCCGTTCCCCGAAAAGCTAGACACCATCATCACGGTGATGAATCTCCACGACCTGTTCATCGGCCCGATGCCGGAAGGCACGGCCGACCAGGCCATCGCAGCGCTGTACGATGCGCTGAAGCCGGGCGGGTCGCTGATCGTGATTGACCACCTGGCGGAAGAGGGCAGCGGCGCGGCCACCGCCGATTCGCTGCACCGGATGGATCCGGACCTGGCGCTGAACAGGCTGACCGCCGCCGGTTTCGTGCTGGAGCAGGAGAGCGACCTCTATTCCCGCCCCACCGACCCGCGCACCGCCAACGTGTTTGACGAGGGGATTCGCGGGTCTAGCGACCAGTTTGCCTGGCGGTTGCGCAAGCCGGCAGCGGCGCAATAGCTCCGCAAATGCCCTTATATCGCGATTGTTCCACGGCTTGCCGCTGCAAAGAGTCCCTTCGTCGCGCAAGGTTTGCCGCGCTTCGTCGCTTCGTTAAGTTTTCCACAACCATACCTTGAGTAGCTTGCCCCCATGATGAAGCGTCCCTTCCCCCGCCTGATCGCCGCCGCGCTGCTTGTTGCCATGCCGGTTGCCGCGCAGGCTGAAGAGCAGGGGTTCGAGGCGGCCTTCGATGCCGCTTTCGGCACCACGGTACCCGCACAGGCAGCCATCGCCGCGCGCGTGGCGCAGTCAACGGTGCAGCAGCCGGTGATCCAGCAGGCCGCCACGGTGCAGCCGGTTACGCTGCTGCCGGTGCCGGCACAGCCGATGGCGGCCAGCTATCGCACGCCGCTGGAACAGCAGGTGGCCCTGCTGGCCGAAGGCAGCCAGGGCCGCATTGGCGTGGCTGCGGTGGACCTTTCCACGGGCGAGCGCGTGTCGATCCTGGGTGACCAGGCCTTCCCGATGGCCAGCACCAGCAAGATCGCTGTGGTCGCCACCTACATGGAAATGGTCGAGCAGGGCCGCGTCAGCCTGACCAGCGAGTTCCCGATTTCCTCGGGCCGCTACCTGCCTGCGTCCGAACTGATCGATCTCGCCATCACCCGCAGTTCGAACCCGGCAACCGATGCCCTGCTGGCGGCGGTAGGCGGCGTTTCAGCAGTCAATGCCTGGGCGCGCCGCGCGGGGATCGAGGAATTCAACCTCACCCGCGACATCGCCACCCTGGTGCGCGAGGATGGCCGGGTGAACCCCGCCACGCAGATCGACTTGCGTGACAGCTCCACCCCCGAAGCGATGGTGGAACTGGTGGCCGGCATCTATCAGGGCCGCTGGCTCCGGCCGGAGAGCCGCGCCGTGATCGTTCGCGCGATGGAGAACTGCCGCACCGGCACCCGTCGGATTCCCGCGCTGCTGCCCGCCGGCGCGCTGGTGGCGCATAAGACCGGTTCGCTCAACAACACGTCCAGCGATATCGGCATCATCACCGCGCCGGATGGCCGCTCGATCGCTGTGGCGATCTATGTGACCGGTCAGGGCACCCGCGCCAACCGTGAGGCGCGCATCGCCAGCATCGCGCGCGCCATCTATGACGGATACACCGGCAGCAGCCAGCCGGGCAGCGGCCGGGTCTATGCCAATGCCGGCTATTCGGCAGCGGGCGGCTCGCGCTAACCCGGCATTCCGGCAAAGAGAAAGGGGCGCGACCGGCAGGCCGCGCCCCTCTTTTCGTTGTTCGCGAGGCGAGGATTAGTCGACAGCGGCTTCGCTGACGCTTTCGTCCTGCACTTCGGCTTCCACGCCGGCCGCTCCGGCTGCCACCGCATCGCCAGCTTCGTCGGCAGCCGATTCGGCACCGGCCACGGCGCCTTCAACGGCATCGCCGGCGGCGTCGACGTTGGCTTCGGCATCGGCCATCGCGTTGTCGGCAGTGGCTTCAGCAGCGTCTTCGGTCGATTCCGAGCAGGCCGACAGGCCGACGGCCAGTGCGACGGAAGCGGCGGCGAGAATGATCTTGCGCATGGTTGTTGTCCTTACACAGCAGGGTGGAGCACCGGCTTGCCAGAACTCCAGAGACAGCCACCGGGCCATCCTATTTGCCTTAATATCGCCATAATTGGGTCAATTCAAGCCCAAATGTGGCATAATTGAGGCGGAATTGGTCGCTTTTGGCACTGCAAGGCCCATGACCGGCACGCGATAGGCTGCTAGCACCGTGGCATGAGCGACAGCGTGCATCCTAAACAACACCTCTACCTGGTGGATGGTTCCTCATATATTTTCCGCGCCTATCACCGGCTGCCCCCGCTGACCGATCCGCAAGGCACGCCGGTGGGTGCGGTCTATGGCTACACCACCATGTTGTGGAAGCTGGCGGAGGACCTGGACAAGGCCGATGGCCCCACCCACCTGGCGGTGATCCTGGACGCCAGCAGCCAGTCGTTCCGCAACGACATCTACGACAAGTACAAGGCCAACCGCCCGCCTCCGCCGGAGGACCTGGTGCCGCAGTTCCCGCTGATCCGCGATGCCACCCGCGCCTTCAGCCTGCCCTGCATCGAGGAGCAGGGGCTGGAAGCGGATGACCTGATCGCCAGCTATGCCAGGGCCGCCACCCGGCGCGGGTGGGATGTCACCATCGTGTCCAGCGACAAGGACCTGATGCAACTCGTCGGCCAGTGCGCCGAGCCCGATGACGGGCATGAAGGCGGCTGCATCGACATGCTCGACACGATGAAGAACCAGCGCATCGGCATTCCCGAGGTGATCGAGAAGTTCGGCGTGGGACCGGAGCTGGTGGGCGACGTACTGGCCCTGATGGGTGACAGCGTGGACAACGTGCCCGGCATCTTCGGCGTGGGGCCCAAGACCGCCACCAAGCTGATCCAGGATTACGGCAGCCTCACCGCCGCGCTGGATGCCGCGCACGACATGAAGCCGTCCAAGCTGCGCGAGCGGCTGATCGAACACCGCGCCGATGCCGAGATCAGCAAAGTCCTGGTGACCCTGAAGGACGATGCCCCGCTGCCCCAGCCGCTCGACGAGTTCCGGCTGGACGGGGTTCCGCCCGAACCGCTGGCCGCTTTCCTGGAAAGGCACGGCTTCACCAGCCTGCTGAAGCGGCTGGGTGACGGGCGCGGCAGCCCCGACCGGCCCACCCAGCTCAACCCCGCCAAGCCGCAAACCGCCGGGGCCGCCGCCAGTGCCGAGGGCAACCGCCAGCCCCTGCCCGAATGGCCTGTGATCGACCGCTCGCTGTACGAATGCGTGCAGACGATGGAGCGGCTGCAGCACTGGATCGACCGCGCCTTTGCCGCGCGCCTGGTGGCCATCGATACCGAGACCAGCAGCCTTGATGCCATGCGCGCCCAGCTTGCCGGGATCAGCCTGGCGCTGGGGCCCGGTGATGCCTGCTACATTCCCCTAGCCCACGGCGGCAGCGACATGTTTGCCGAAAAACCGCAGCAGGTGCCGATGGCCCAGGCGCTGGCCGCGCTGAAACCCCTGCTGGAAAGCGATGCAGTGCTGAAGGTGGGGCAGAACATCAAGTATGACCTGACCATCCTGGCGCGTTGCGGCGGGATCGCCGTTGCCCCCATTGACGATACCATGATCATCAGCTTCGACCTGGATGCAGGCCGCGGCGAGGACGGCATCGGCGGCGGGCACGGCATGGACGAGCTGTCCACCCGCCACCTGGGCCACACCACGCTGGCCTTCAAGGACATCTGCGGCACCGGCAAGAAGGCCATCCCCTTCGGCGAAGTGCCACTGGACCGCGCCACCGCCTATGCCGCCGAGGATGCCGAGGTTACCTGGAGGCTGCACCAGATCCTGAAACCCCGCCTGGCGCTGGAAGGCGGCACGCGGGTCTACCAGCGGGTGGACCGGCCGCTGGTGCCGGTGGTCGCCGCAATGGAGCGCCACGGCATCAAGGTGGACCGCGCCGCGCTGGCCCGCCTGTCCGAGCAGTTCGCCAAGACCACCGCCGGGATCGAAGCGGAAATCCACCAGATCGCCGGAGAGCCGTTCACCATCGGCAGCCCCAAACAACTGGGCGACGTGCTGTTCGACAAGCTGGGCTACAAGGGCGGGCGCAAGGGCAAGAGCGGCCAGTATTCGACCGACCAGGCGATCCTGGAGGGCCTCGCCGCGCAGGGCGCCCCCATTGCCAACAAGGTGCTGGAATGGCGCCAGCTCACCAAGCTTAAAAGCACCTATACCGATGCCCTGCAGGATGCGATCAACCCGGAGACGGGGCGTGTCCACACCAGCTATTCGCTGGTCGGCGCGCAGACGGGGCGGCTGAGTTCCACCGATCCCAACCTGCAGAACATCCCGATCCGCACCGAGATCGGGCGCGAGATCCGCAAGGCCTTCGTCGCGGACGAGGGCAACGTGCTGCTGGCTGCCGACTATTCGCAGATCGAGCTGCGGCTGGCCGCCCACATGGCCGATGTCCCGCAACTGCGCGACGCCTTTGCCGCCGGCGAGGACATCCACGCCCGCACCGCGCTGGAGATGTTCGGCACGGTGGACCGCGATACCCGCGCGCGGGCCAAGACGGTCAACTTCGCCATCCTCTACGGCATCAGCCGCTGGGGCCTGGCCGGCCGGCTAGGGATCGAGGCGGACGAGGCGCAGGCCATCATCGACACCTATTTCGACCGCTTCCCCGGCATCCGCAACTACATCCATTCCACGCTGGAGGGAGTGCGCGAGCGTGGCTATTCGGAGACGCTGTTCGGCCGCAAGACGTGGTTCCCGCGCATCCGCAGCAGCCAGCAGGCGGAACGCCAGGGCAGCGAGCGCGCGGCGATCAACGCGCCGATCCAGGGCACCAGCGCCGATATCATCAAGCGGGCGATGGTCCGCATGGGTCCGGCACTGGCCGAGGCGGGCCTGGCGCATGTCAGGATGCTGCTGCAGGTGCATGACGAACTGGTGTTCGAACTGCCCGCCGACGACGCTGAAGCTGCGGCCCCGGTGATCGCCCGCACGATGGCCGAGGCCGCCCTGCCGGCAGTCCGGCTGACGGTGCCGCTGGGCGTCGAAATCGGCACTGGCACCACCTGGGACGCGGCGCACTGATGACCCTGCGTCCCAACCTCTTCGGCGGCCAGGGCCAGCTTGAGGCCGTAGCCTCGGCCGCACTCTACGCAGCGATTGCCGTGGTTATCGCCGTGATCGCCCACCGGGTGCTCTTCGCCATCATGGAACGCCTGGCGCGGGCCAGCGAGGGCCAGGCCGACGACCTGCTGCTGGCCCACCTGAAGCGGCCCGCGCGCTGGGCGCTGGCGGCGCTGGCCATCGTGCTGGTGGCGCGCGAAACGCCGCTGGTCGCCGATGTGTGGCAGAAGGTCACCGGCTTCGTCATGCCCGCGCTGCTCGGCTGGATAGCCCTGGCCATCGTGCGCGGCTTCCTGGAAGCAGGCTGCCTGCCGGCCGAAGGGATATCCGAGGACGACCTGCGGATGCGCCGCAAGCGCACCCGGCTGACCATCTTCAGCCGCCTGGCGACCTTCATCATCGTCTTCGTCACCGTGGGGCTGATGCTGCTGTCGATCCCCGGCGTGCGCCAGATCGGGGTCACGCTGATGGCCTCGGCGGGCCTCGCCACGCTGGCCGTGGGTGCAGCTGCGCAACCGGCGCTCAAGTCGCTGATTGCGGGCCTCCAGATGGCCCTGACCGAGCCGATCCGCATCGGCGACATCGTCACCATCGACGGCGAGACGGGCCGGGTGGAAGATATCCGCGCGTCCTATGTCGTGGTGCGCATATGGGACCAGCGGCGCATGATCGTTCCTTCCGCGCGCTTCCTCGATGTCACGTTCACCTCGGCCACGCGCTATGGATCGGAAGCGACCGGCACGGTACTGCTCTATGTCAGGCCCGATGCGGACGTGGCAGCGATCCGTGCCGCCTTTATCGACCACGTCAGGGCGCATCCCCTGTGGGATGGCCGCGAGGCGCGGTTGCAGGTGACCAATTCGACGATCGACACGGTCGAGCTGCGACTGGTGATGACCGCAGCCAGCCCGGCTGATGGCTTCACCCTGCGCTGCGACATGCGCGAGGCGATGCTGGCCTGGCTGCACCGCCACATGCCGCTGAGCCACGCGCCGCTGAGTCCCGCACCGCTGCCGCCCGGCCAGACAGAGGAGCCGGATAGCGGGCTGGCCTAAGCGAAGCAGCAAGGGGGAGCGGCTTTGTTCGGCATCAGGGGCACCGGCATCCGCCGCCGCACGGGCTATCTCATGGCGCATCGTCGCCTGCTCGCCCGCGCACCCCGTTTCGAGCATTGCGCGGTATGGATCATCTCTCCTGGCGGGGTGGCCACGACCATGCTGATCGAGCACGTTTCGCGCTACGTCCCGACCAACGAGCGGCATGACAAAGATGGCCTGAAGCACTGGCCCGCCCCGCCCGCGCGCCGGCTGGACCAGGCGGACTCCCGCGTATTGTTCGTGAAGGGCGAGGCGGTCACAATCGCGGCGAGCATCGCGCGGCGCGCGCGGCGGTGCGGCAGATGACCCGCTGGGAAAGCTGCCCCAGCGACCGGGTGCTGGTGATCGACTACGATGACCTGTGGACGCGCACGGAAGAGATCGCCCGCCACCTGCGGCTGGACGGCACCACCTTCGCCGCGCAGTTCCCGCCGCGCGCCACGCGCACGACGGGACAGGCCTAGGGCAAGCTGGGCCCTAGTGCTTCGACTTGCGGGTCGATTCCACCATGTCGTCGGTCAGGAAGCCGATCGGACGCACTTCCAGGGCCTTCCTTTTCAGCTCGCCCTTCATCCGCATATATTCAGCTTCCATCGCCTCGGTCACGGTCGGGCGGCTGTCGGCCAGCGCTTCCTCGAAGTCGGCAGCGGTGACGTTCTCCGGATCGCCATTCGCACGGCGGATGGCGTTGAGGCCGGCGCGGCGGACGATGTCCTCCAGGTCCGCCCCGGTATAACGCTCAGTCTTGCCGGCCAGCGCGCCCAGGTTTACGTCATCCGCCAGCGGCATGTTCGCCGTGTGGATCTTCAGGATATGCTCGCGCCCCTTGGCATCGGGCGGGCCGACATAGACCAGCTCGTCGAACCGGCCTGGCCGCAACAGCGCGGGATCGACCAGCGTGGGCCGGTTGGTCGCGCCGATGACGACGATGGAGTTCAGTTCCTCCATCCCGTCCATCTCGGCCAGGATGGTGTTGACCACGCGCGCCGTCACCTGTGGTTCGCCCCCGCCGCTGCCCCGCGCCGGCACCAGCGAATCGATCTCGTCGATGAAGATCACGCACGGGGCTACGGCACGGGCACGGGCGAACATGCGGGCAATCTGCTGTTCGCTTTCGCCGTACCACTTGGACAGCAGGTCGCTGCTCTTCATCGAGATGAAGTTGGCCTCGGCTTCCTTGGCAACGGCCTTGGCCAGCAGGGTCTTGCCGGTGCCCGGCGGGCCATAGAGCAGGAAGCCCTTGGCGGGGCGGATGCCCAGCCGCTCGAACGCCTTGGGGTTCTTCAGCGGCAGCTCCACGCCTTCCTTCAGCTTCTCCTGCGCCTCGTCCACACCGCCCACGTCGGCCCAGCCGATGTTGGGGGTCTGCACCATCACCTCGCGCATGGCGCTGGGCTGGACGCGCTTCAGCGCCTCGCGGAAATCGTCCTTCTCCACGCTGAGCTGTTCGAGCACGTGCGCCGGGATCTCGCGCGCTTCGAAGTCGATCTGCGGCATGATCCGGCGCACTGCCTCGATCGCCGCCTCGCGGGCCAGCGCGGCCAGGTCGGCGCCCACGAAGCCATGGGTGCTGCGCGCCAGCTCGCCCAGGTCCACGCCTTCGCCCAGCGGCATGCCGCGGGTGTGGATGCCCAGGATTTCGCGGCGGCCCGTCTCGTCGGGCACGCCGACCACGATCTCGCGGTCGAACCGGCCGGGGCGGCGGAGCGCCTCGTCGATCGCATCGGGCCGGTTGGTGGCGGCGATGACCACGATGGAAGACTTGGACAGGCCATCCATCAGCGTCAGCAGTTGCGCCACCAGCCGCTTTTCCGCCTCGCCCTGCACGTTCTGCCGCTTGGGCGCGATGGAATCGATCTCGTCAATGAAGACGATGGCGGGCGAATTGCGCTCGGCTTCCTCGAACACCTCGCGCAGCCGCTTCTCGCTCTCGCCATAGGCGCTGCCCATGATCTCGGGGCCGTTGATGGTGAAAAACTCGGCCTCGCTCTCGTTGGCGACCGCCTGGGCCAGCCGGGTCTTGCCGGTGCCGGGCGGGCCGTGCAGCAGCACGCCCTTGGGCGGATCGACACCCAGGCGGGTAAACAGCTCGGGATAGCGCAGCGGCAGTTCGACCATCTCGCGCAAGGCGCGGATGGTATCGTCCATCCCGCCCACGTCGTCATAGTTGACCATGCCGCGCCCGTCGCGCGGCTCCTCGAACTCGGCGCGCAGCTCGATCAGCGTATCCTCGGTGATCTGCACCAGGCCCTTGGGCACGGTGGACACCACCTGCAGGCGGATCTGCGTCAGCGCATAGGCGGGGGCGTTGAACATGCGGCGCACTTCGGGCGGCATGTTCTGTACCGGCTGCTGGCCGTGGGTGGCCACCAGGTCACCCGCCGTCAGAGCATGGCCGAAAAACACCCGCTTCAGTGCCTCGGTGGGGCCCTGCAGGCGCATTTCCGGCTTGGCGGGGGCAAAGACCACGCGCGCGGCTGGCTTGGGATTGGCCTTCCTGACCACCACGTGCTCGCCGCTGGCGGTGCCGGCATTGGCGCGCTGCAGGCCGTCCAGCCGGATCAGCTCCAGCGCCTCGTCCTCCTCGTAGGCGGGGAGCGCAATGGCGCTGGAGACGCGCTTGCCGCGGATCTCCACCGGATCGCCCTCGGTAATGCCCAGCGCCTGGAAGGCCTTGCGTGGAATGCGCGCCACGCCGCGGCCGGATTCCTCCTGCCGCGCGGCTGCCACCTGCAACCTGATGGTGCCCGCCTCGATGTCTGCGGTGTCAGCCTCTGCCATGCCGAATTGTCCTGCCTGTCGTCCCGTTGGCCTACAAGCTAGGAAACAGACCCCCCGATTGCAAACCCGGGCACCCTAACGCATCAATCCCCCGATCAGGTTCCGCACGAAAGCGCTCATCCCGGTCTGCAGCGGGTTGGCGCTGGAGCGGCGACCGGTGACACTGGCGACGGCGATCGAAGTGAGCGATCCCGCGGCAGCGGTGGCCGCCGCCTTGCCTGCCTTGGCCCAGATCGAAGGGGTGGTGCGGGCGCGCTTCTGCACCTCTTCGGTGCCTTTCTCCGCCACTTCGGCAGCGGTGGCGGCAGCATCGGCGGCCTTCCTGGCCAGAACTTCGGACGCGCTCTCGCGGTCGACGGGGGTATCGTACTTGCCATCCCACGGGCTGATCGACTGGATGATCGCCCGCTCCTTCGGCTCGACCGGACCCAGCCGGCTGCGCGGCGGCTTGACCAGGGTGCGCTGCACCACGCCGGGCGCGCCATCCTCCATCAGGGTGGAAACCAGCGCCTCACCCGTGCGCAGTTCGGTGATCACCGTTTCCACGTCCAGCTCGGGGTTGATACGGAAGGTTTCGGCCGCCGCCTTGATCGCCCTCTGGTCACGCGGGGTGAAGGCGCGCAGGGCGTGCTGCACGCGGTTGCCAAGCTGGCCCGCCACCTCGTCAGGGATGTCGATCGGGTTCTGGGTGATGAAATAGACGCCCACGCCCTTGCTGCGGATCAGCCGCACCACCCGCTCGATGGTGTCTTGCAAGGCCTTGGGCGCATCGTCGAACAGCAGGTGCGCCTCGTCGAAGAAAAACACCAGCTTGGGCTTTTCCGGGTCACCCACCTCGGGCAGCGCCTCGAACAGTTCGGCCAGCAGCCACAGCAGGAAGGTGGAATAGAGCTTGGGGCTCTGCATCAGCCTGTCGGCGGCCAGGATGTTGATGATCCCCCGGCCCTTGTCGTCGCACTTGATGAAGTCGTTGATCTCCAGCGCCGGCTCGCCAAAGAACTGCGCGGCGCCCTGGCTGTCCAGCGTCAGCACCTGGCGCTGGATGGCGCCCACGCTGGCCTTGGTGACGTTGCCGTATTTCGCCGTCAGCTCGCCCGCATTCTCGGCGGCAAAGGCCAGCATGGACTGGAGGTCTTCCAGGTCCAGCAGCAGCATCCCCTGCTCGTCGGCATAGCGAAACACGATGTTCAGCACGCCTTCCTGGGTCTCGTTCAGGTCCAGCAGGCGGGCCAGCAACAGCGGGCCCATTTCGGAAATGGTGGTGCGGATGGGGTGGCCCTGCTGGCCGTACAGGTCCCAGAACACGGCCGGATTGTCGGAGTAGGCATAGTCCGTCATGCCCAGTTCCGCAGCGCGGCTTTCCAGCTTGTCGGCGTGCTTGAACTGGGGCGATCCGGCCATGCTGATGCCCGACAGGTCACCCTTCACGTCGGCCAGGAATACCGGCACGCCTTCGGCACTGAAGCTTTCGGCAAGGCCCTGCAGGGTCACCGTCTTGCCGGTGCCGGTGGCGCCCGCGATCAGCCCGTGGCGGTTGGCCCGGCTCAGGTTGAGCACCTGGGCTTCGCCTGCCGCATTCTTGCCGATGAAGATTTCGCCCATTGCCACCCTGTCCCTCTGAATCGTCTGTGCCAAGCTTGGCGCAGCGCATCGCCAGCGGTCAAGCGATAGACATGGCCCAATTTCCGGCTAGAGCGAAGCGGATGGCCGGTCCGGAACCCATGTCCCAACCTTTTGTCCTGCTGGATGACGCGCGCGCCGAAGGGGCAAGTGCGGCACAACTGTTCGAACATCCCCGGCAGATCTTCGCCGCGCACCGCCCGGAAGACGTGGCCCGCGTGCTGGACGAGGCAGAGGCCGCGCGCCTCGCCATCGGCGGCACGCTGGCGGGCTACCTGGCCTATGAGGCCGGCCTGGCGCTGGAGCCGCGCCTGCAGCCGCTGGCTGCCGCGCGCAGCGGCTCTGCCGGGCCGCTGCTGTGGTTCGGGCTGTTCGATTCCTTAACCACCATTCCCGCCGCGGATGTGCCACAATGGCTGCTGGAACGCGGCGGGGACGGGAGCGCGAGCATCGGCCCGATGGACCCGGCCCTCACACCAGGCGGCTATCTGGCAGGGTTCGATACGCTGCAGGAAGCGATCCGGGCGGGCGATATCTATCAGGCCAACTTCACCATGATGCTGGCAGGCAGCGCCACGGGCGAACCGTTGGCAATCTACCGCAAGGTGCGGCCCGCTGCCGCGGCCGGCTATGGCGGGGTGATCTTCGACGGGTCGCACTGGCTGCTCAGCTTCAGCCCGGAGCTGTTCTTCACCCTGAAGGGGCGCGAGGCCAAGGTGAAGCCGATGAAGGGCACCCGCCCGCGCGGGGCCACGCCTGCAGAAGACTCCGCGCTGTCCGCCGAACTGTCCGCCTCGGTCAAGGACAAGGCCGAGAACCTGATGATCGTGGACCTTATGCGCAATGACCTGTCCCGCGTGGCCGAGGCGGGCAGCGTGCGGGTGGACCATGCCTTTACCGTGGAAACCTATCCCACCGTGCACACCATGGTATCCACGGTCCGTGCCACCCTGCAGGAGGGCAAGGGCGCGCTCGACATGCTGCGCGCGCTGTTCCCCTGCGGGTCGATCACCGGCGCGCCCAAGATCCGGGCTATGGAGCTGATCAACCAGGTGGAGCGCGATCCACGCGGGCCATATTGCGGGGCGATCGGCCGGATCGGCACCGCCCCTGACGGCTCGGCCGATGCCGCCTTCAACGTGGCCATCCGCACCGTGCGGCTGACCCCGGGCGAGAACAACCGGCACAAGGTGCAGGCGGGCGTTGGCGGGGCCATCGTGGCCGATAGCCAGGGCATGTCGGAATGGCGCGAGGCGCTGGTCAAGGGCGGGTTCCTGCGCCGCGAGGCATCGGGCGCGGACCTGATCGAATCGATGCGCTTCGATCCCGCCGATGGCATCCCCCTGCTGGAGCTGCACCTGGAACGGCTGAAGGCGAGCGCGCTCAAACTGGGCTATGCCTTTGACCGGCATGACGTGCGCAACCGTATCCAGGCGCTGTGCTTCGAACTGGATGAACCGGCCAAGCTGCGCCTGCTGCTGGCGCGCGGTGGCGAGGTGACCTTGCAGGCGCAACCTCTGGCGGGTGGTGTTCTGGCGGAACCCGTGCTGTGCAAGGTCATGCCCTTGCCGGTGGTGCCGGGTGATTGGCGGCTGCGCCACAAGAGCACCGACCGCGCCTTCTATGACGATGCCCGCCGCGCCGCGCAGGAAGCCGGCGGTGCCGAGGCAATCTTCGTGCGCGATGACGGCCTGGTGACCGAGGCGAGCCATGCAAACCTGTTCGTGGAGCGGGACGGCAAGCTCCTCACCCCGCCGCTGGCGCTGGGCCTGCTGCCGGGCGTGCTGCGCCGCAAGCTGCTGGACGAAGGCCGCGCGGTGGAGGCAGACCTGACGCTGGATGATCTGGCGGACGGCTTCCTGCTCGGCAACTCGGTGCGCGGATTGATGAAGGCCCACCTCGCATGACCTGTCTTTCCACCATGCTCCAGCGGATCGAGGGATCGCCCACCAACGCGATGACCGACCGCGCTACCGCGCTGCGGGAGGCGGGGCGCGATATCATCTCGCTGTCGGTGGGTGAGCCGGACTTTGCCACCCCGCCGCACGTGATCGAGGCAGCCAAGGCGGCAATGGATGCCGGGGCCACCAAGTACACCCCCGTTACCGGCACCATGGCGCTGAAGAAGGCCGCCGTGCTGCACTTCCAGCGTGACCTGGGGATTGCCACCGATACCGACCACGTGATCGTGACCGTGGGTGGCAAGCAGGCGATCTTCGAGGCGCTGATGGCGACAGTGAGCGAGGGGGACGAGGTGATCGTCCCTTCGCCCTGGTGGGTCAGCTATCCGCAGATGGTCCGCTTTGCCGGGGGGCGCGTGGTCCCGCTGCGCACCCATGCGAAGGACAACTTCCGCTTCGATGCCGCCGATGTGGAGGCGCTGATCGGCCCGCGCACCCAGTGGCTGATGCTCAACAGCCCCGGCAACCCCACCGGCGCGGTCTATCCGGCGGACATGCTGCTGCGGATTGCCGACGTGCTGCGCCGCCACCCGCAGGTGCTGGTGCTGTCGGATGACATCTATGCCCCGCTGAACTTCACCGATGGCCCGCACGCCACGCTGGCCAACCTGTGCCCGGACCTGGCCAATCGCATCCTGACCGTTTCGGGCGTGTCGAAGAGCCACGCGATGACCGGGTTCCGCATTGGCCTTGCCTCCGGGCCCAAATGGCTGATCCAGGCGATGGAGGTGCTGCAGAGCAATTCCACCGGCAATCCGGCCGCTGTTTCGCAGGCCGCTGCCGTGGCCGCGCTGGAAGGGCCGCAGGACTTCCTTGCCGACTGGCGCGAGAGTTTCCGCCGGCGGCGCGATCTTGTGGTGGCGGGAATCAACGCCATTCCCGGCCTTTCCACCCCGGTGCCCGATGGCGCCTTCTATGTCTTCGTTGATGCCACGCCCTTGATGGGCCGTTTTGGTGGCGACGATAACAAGCTGGCGCTGCACCTGCTGGAACATGGCGTGGCGGTGGTATCGGCCAGCGCCTTTGGCGGGCGTGACGGCTTCCGCATTTCCTTCGCCACCAGCGAAGCGCAGCTCACCGAAGCGCTTTCCCGCATCAAGGCCGCATTAGCATGAGCCGTATCCCGATCCTTTACGAGGATGCCGAGGCGCTTGTCATCGACAAGCCCGGCGGCCTGCCGATCGAGCGGCCGCGCAAGGGCGGCCCCAGCCTGGAAGACCGGCTGGACGAGCTGAAGCTGGGCTTCCAGATGCAGCCGGTGCCGGTCCACCGGCTGGACACCGACACTAGCGGCTGCCTGCTGCTGGCGCGCAACCCGAAGGCGTTGAAGCGCTATAACAAGGCGTTCGAGGACAAGCTGGTCGGCAAGACCTACCTTGGCATCCTGGCGGGCGTTCCGGCGCAGACCGAAGGCACGGTGGAACTGGCGCTGACCAAGATCAGCAGCGCCGAAAAGGGCTGGCGGATGATCCCGGCGAAGAAGGGCAAGCCATCGGTGACCCACTGGCAGGTGGTGGCCGAGGTGAACGGCCGGACGCTGGTGCGCTTCACGCCGGAAACCGGCCGTACCCACCAGATCCGCGTCCACTGTGCCAGTGGCATCGGCGTTCCCCTGCTGGGCGATCCGGTCTATGGCGAGAAGGCGGGGTTCGCCCGCACCATGCTGCACGCCGCCGCCATCACCGTGCCGCGCGAAGGCAAGCCGCCGATCGAGGCCGAGGCGCCCATGCCGGCGGATTTCCTGCACCTGGGGTTCTGATGCACGCTGTCGTCCAGCGCGCACTCAGCCTGGCCGAGGAAAGCTTCGTCACCGCCAGCGGCCCCGGCGGGCAGAACGTCAACAAGGTGGCGACCGCCGTGCAGCTGCGCGTCAACATCTATGCCCTGGGGCTGACCCCGGCGGTGTTCCAACGGCTGAAGGCGCTGGCGGGCAGCCGCCTCAGTAACGCGGGCGACATCGTGCTGGATGCGCGGCGTTTCCGCACCCAGGAAGCCAACCGCGCCGATGCCCGCGAACGCCTGGCGGAGATGATCGAGGCCGCGCTGAAGGAACCCAAGGCGCGCAAGAAGACCACGGTCAACCGGCCCGGCAAGGTCCAGCGGCTGGCAGCCAAGAAGGTCCGCAGCACAGTGAAGGCCAACCGCGGCAAGGTGGACTGGTAGGCCCCGCCCGGCTCGCTTGACTTTTCCCCGATTCTCTCCCATTGGCCGCGCCCAAGGGGCGGCGCCTAGCGTCGCCCGTCGTTTTTCGGGCCTAGCGTGCCCTCAAGCAGACCTTTGGGAATTGTGACATGGCGAAGCCCGCAACCATCAAGATCCGCCTCAACTCGACCGAGTCGGGCCACTTCTACGTGACCAAGAAGAACCCGCGCAACACGACCGAGAAGATGAGCTTCCGCAAGTACGATCCGGTCGTGAAGAAGCACGTCGAGTACAAGGAAGGCAAGATCAAGTAAGCTGACCCGTCACATGAACGGCGGGGGAACTCCCGCATTCAGTGACAGTTCAATGCTCCCCCGCTAATGGCCGGAGCATGACTGACTTGACCAAGACCATCGCCCCTTTCCGAGCCCGCCTGCGCGCCGCCGCGCTGGCGGGTTTGCTTGTGACCACCGGCGTGGCTGCGCCTGCCCTGCTGGCCCCCGCCGCACCGGCCCAGGCGCAGAGCACGGCCAGCAACGCGCAGCTCAACCGCGCGGCCAGCGCGCTGCGCGCTATCACCACGCTGCGCGCCGATTTCACGCAGACCGACCGCAACGGCCAGACGATGGCCGGCACCCTGGCGCTGCGCAATCCGGGCCGCATCCGCTTCCAGTACAGCGATGCCAATATGCTGGTCGTCTCCAACGGCAGCACGCTGAGCGTGATCGATTACGAAGTGCAGCAGGTCGAGCGCTGGCCGATCCGCAACTCGCCGCTGGGTGCGCTGCTCGATCCCAATCGGGACATCTCGCGTTATGGCCGGGTGGTGCCCACCAATACGCCGGGCGTCATATCTATCCGGGTGGATGATCCCGACCGGCCGGAAATCCCCCAGATCACCCTGATTTTCGTCGAGAAGGCCGGCGCGCCCGGCGGCATGGAACTGAACAGCTGGGTGGCGCTGGACGCGCAGAACAACCGCACCACGGTGCGCCTGCGCAACCACCGCTATGGCGTGGCCGTGCCCGACAGCACGTTTACGTTCCGCGATCCGCGGCCAACGTCCCGTCGGCCCTGACCATCGGCTGGCGGTCCACCGGTTGTAAAATTGCGACAAATTGAGACCGGTCATTCATTCAAGCGACAGCCAGCAATCCCTATAAATGGTCTTGCAGACGCGCTGCGGATTTCGGGTTTCCCCCCTGTTGCCCGCTCCGCACCAAGGCCCGGCTGCAAGCGTGACGAACGCTAGAACGAACCCCCGTCCCCAATGCCCCCGGGACGGGGGTTTTTCTATCTGCTGTCCGGGCGTTGCGCGTCTCGCGGGTTCCACCTAAGCACGGCGCCATGATCTCTGTCGCCACCTGGAACATCAATTCGGTTCGCCTGCGCATGGGGCTGGTCGAGCGGTTTCTCGCCGAGCAGGCGCCCGATGTGCTGTGCCTGCAGGAGATCAAGTGCCAGGAACAGCAGTTCCCGGCCAAGGCGCTGGCCGATCTTGGCTATGTCCACCAGGCGATCCACGGGCAGAAGGGCTACCACGGCGTGGCCACCGTCAGCCGCGTGCCCTTCCGCGAGATCTCCCGCTATGACTGGCAGGATAACGGCGAGGCGCGCCACGTGGGGGTGGAATTGCTGGGTCCGCAGGCCGGCGCGCTGGCAGGCACCATCATCGAGAACGTCTATATCCCCGCCGGGGGCGACGAGCCGGACCGTGAAGTAAACTTCAAGTTCGGCCAGAAGCTCGATTTTCTCGAGCGGATGACCCACTGGGCCGACAAGCTGGACCGCCCCACGCTGATCGTGGGCGACTTCAACATCGCCCCGCTGCCGGAGGACGTTTACGACCACAAGGCGCTGCTGAAAGTGGTCAGCCACACCCCGATCGAAGTCGAAACGCTGGGCAAGTTCGCCGACGCGCACGGCTGGGTGGACCTGGGCCGCAAGCACATCCCCGCGCCGGAACGCAACTGGACCTGGTGGTCCTATCGCACCTACTGGCAGGAGAAGGACCGCGGCCGGCGGCTCGATCACATGTGGGCCAGCCCCGATCTTGCGAAGGAAACCCTCAGCCACCGCTTCGTGGAGGAAACCCGCCGCTGGGAACAGCCGAGCGACCACGTGCCGCTGATCACGGAGTTCGCCAGCTGAGCGGGAACGCTCCCGACCCGTCAGCCAGCCGCCGGGTGGCCCAGGCGGTCGATGCCCTGCGCCATGGCTGGCCGATCAGGGTGGGCGAAGCGCCCGTACTGGTGCCGGTGGAAACCGCCGCCGACACAGGTGCCACCAGCACCCGTGCGCTGATCAGTGCAGCGCGTGCCGCCACCCTGAAGCTGAGCAACCGGGCCGAGGCGGCAGACGGGCACAGGCCGGTGCTGATCCGCGCGGCCGATCCGCTGACGCTGGCCGACGCCCGCCCGATTGCCGACCCGGCGCTGGACCTGGTGCATCCGCTGAAAGGCCCGTTCGCGGTGGAAGCCATTGCCTGCCTGCCCGAGGCCGAAGCGGCGATGGAACTGGCGCGGATTGCCGGCATCCTGCCCGCGTTCCTGTTCGGCCCCGAAGGTGCTGGCGAACCCCTGCGGCTGAAGGCCAGTGATCTTGCCGCCTGGGCCGATCCGCAGTCTCTCGCCATCGCCACCCGCGCGCGCCTGCCCATTTCGTGCAGCGAGGAGGCCGAGATCATCGCCTTCCGCAAACCCGATGACATGCGCGAGCACGTGGCACTGGTGATCGGCAACCCCGATTTCGACCGCCCGCCGCTGGTGCGGCTGCATTCCGAATGCCTGACCGGCGATATCTTCGGCAGCCTGAAATGCGATTGCGGCCCACAGCTTGATGGCGCGCTGGAGCGGATGGCCGAGGAAGCCCGCAATGGTGGCTGGGGCGTGCTGCTCTACCTGCGGCAGGAAGGCAGGGGCATTGGCCTCATCAACAAGCTGCGCGCCTATCGCCTGCAGGATGCCGGGTTCGATACGGTGGACGCCAACGCAAGGCTGGGCCTGCCAGTGGAAGCGCGCGACTTCCCCACGGCGGCGCGGATGCTGGACCTGCTGGGCATCACCGCGATTCGCCTGCTGACCAACAACCCGGCCAAGGTGGCGGCGCTGGAGGGTGCAGGTGTGCTGGTGACCGAACGCGTGGCGCACCAGTTGCCGGCCAACCCGCACAACGAGCGCTATCTGGCGACCAAGCGCGACCGGTCGGGGCATTTGCTGTGACGCCCAGCCTTCAGAGATCGTCACCCTGAACTTGTTTCAGGGTCCATCATGCAGGCAATCTGGAGGGTGCGTCGGGGCGCTAACCGCGAGGACTTCCCCTGCCGAATCGACCTGCCGTGTGAACGGCGAAATGGATCCTGAAACAAGTTCAGGATGACGGGCAACGGGAAGTCAGACCCTACCTGATCTCGTACCGCTCCAGCCCCGCACCCAGCCGGTTGTCGGCGATCTGCTGCACTTCGCCCGACCAGTCGGCCACGAACACGCTGTTGCGGTCCACTCCCGGCGCAAACCGTGCGGTGTTCCCCGCCACCACCAGACCGGCGCTGGCATAGTCGCGGCTTTCGGCGGCCACGGCGATGAAGGCGGAGTAGTTCTCCTTGTCGCGCCCCTGGACGAACCAGTTGTTGGTGATCTGCCCGCTGGCCCCGGCCGGCAGGTCGATCATGTAGTTGGTGGCGCGGCCCTGCGCGTCATCAAAGCTGTTGCTGGCGATCTGCACCTGGCGGCTGCGTGCCTTCAGGTAATGGCCGCCGCGCCCCTGCTCGAACCGGCTGTTGCTCACCCGCACCAGCCCCAGGTCACCCGCGTAGATCGAATGCGCGCAGCCGCCCGCCCCGTCGCAGGTGCCAAGGCGCGTGAAGGTGGAGTGGTCGACCACCAGCATGGCCGAAGGGTCACCCGCAGTCAGGATTCCCTGCTGGCTGTCGCGGAACCAGCTTTGCGCCACGGTCAGGTCGCCCCGCTCCAGCCGGATACCGGCACCGTTGTAATCGGCCACGCGCATGTTCTGGAACACCACGCCCGACACTTCCGCCCCGCGCCCGCGCAACACCAGCGCGGCCTTGCCCTCGCAGGTGACGGCATCGAACACCACCTGGCCCGGCTGGGTGGCGAGGTAGGCCACGCGCCCCGCACTCTGCACCGCGCACTGGCGATAGGTGCCAGGCGCGATGGCGATGGTGCCGTCGGCATCACCGATGGTATCCACCGCCGCCTGCAGGCTGGCAAAGGACTGGCCGGTTTCCACCACGGTGAAGGACGACGGCGAGCCTTGGGCCACGGCGACAGCAGCCAGCGGCAGGGCGGCAAGCGCGGAAAGGGCGAGCATCAGGGTTCTGGTCATGCCGCCAGCATAGCCCGGCCGGGTTAAACCGGAGCTAAAGCAGCGGTGCCAGGCTCAGCGCGATCACGTGGGCGAGGGCATGGGCGATCATCGCCGCTTCCAGACCCCGCCGGATGAACAGCCAGCCGAAGACCATGCCGATCAGCGCGTTGGCCCCCACCACCAGCATGACCAGCCAGGTCGAAGGATCCGGCAGCAGGCCATAGAGCGTGGGCAGGTGGCCCAGGCCGAACAGCAGAGCGGCCCAGGCGTTGGCCACCCACAGGGCCCGCTCACCCATAAGGCCCAGTGGCCGGCCGAAACGCAGCAGCAGCCAGGCAAGGCCGCCCATCACGCCCCAGCGCAGCAGCACTTCCTCGGTCAGCCCGCCATATAGCACGCGGGAAACGAGCGGCACGTCGAAGGCCCGGTCCACCCCCTGCAGGTCGGCATCGGCCAGCAGGGCATAGACCAGCATGACCGCCGCCGACAGCGCACCCGCCAGCAGCGCCGGGGCCAGCGCGGCTTTCAGCGGCCGCCGCCAGTCTCCCCCGTCAGCCAGCGCGCCCAGCACGGGTGCATCCAGCCCGGTGCGCGGCGCGGCCACCCAGCCCAGCACGGCGAGCAGCACCACCAGCAGCGCGGGTTGCAGCAGCAGCGCGGCGCGCGGGGCTTCGATCCCGTCGGGCAAGGCCAGCTCCAGCGGCGCGAGGGCCAGCGAGGCCACGCCCACCAGCCCCGCCGCGCACAGCAGGCCCAGGAACGTGCCGCTGCGGCGCACGCCGTTGCCGGGGTAGGAGCCCGCCACCTCCGTCAGCCCTGAGCGGCAAAGGCGGGCATCACCTCGGCCCCGAACAGCTCGGCCGATCGGCGCACCTGCGCCACGGTCATGTCACCAAAGGCCAGTTGCGCCGTGTAGTAGTTGAACGAGACCGTTTCCGCCTCGCGCGCGATGAAGGCGCGCACCGTATCGGGCGAGCCGGCACAGGCCGCTCCCCGGGCTTCCAGGGCATCCCAGTCTTGCGGTGTGGCCGCGACGAAAGGGTTCATCGCTCCGCGCGCTTCCCACAGTTGCACGAAGCTGGCCCGCCAGCGGGCAAAGGCCGGGCGGGCGATGGCCAGTGCTTCCTCGTCGCTGTCGGCCACCACGATATGCCTGCCCACGCCGATGAACGGCATCTCGGCCTCCTCGCCGCCGCTGGCGCGATAGGCATCGCGATAGTCCTGCATCATGGTGCGCGGCACTTCTCCCGACAGCAGCGTCAGCATGTTCAGCCGCTGCTGGGCGCACCTGGCGGCCGATCCTGGCGTATTGGTGCCGTACCACAGCGGCGGGTGCGGCTGCTGCACCGGGCGTTGCAGCATGGGCACATCGTCGAAGCGGAAGAAGCGGCCCTGGTGGGTCAGCCGGTCACTGGTCATGCCCTGCATCAACACGTCGAAGGTCTCGATCATGCGCTCGGCCTGTTCGTCCCTGTCCACGCCATAGAAGCCCATTTCGACCGGCGAGACACCGCGACCATAGCCCAGTTCCAGCCGTCCGCCCGACAGCGCATCCAGCATCCCCACTTCCTCGATCAGGCGCAGCGGGTGGTACAGCGGCAGCAGGAACACCAGCGGGCCGAACCTGAGGCGCGTGGTCCGCTGGCTCACCGCCGCCAGGTAGACCGCCGGGCTGGGCGCATGGCCCAGCGGGGTGCCGTGATGCTCGGCCACGTGATAGGCGTGGAAGCCTGCCGCCTCGAACGCCTCCACCATTTCCAGCCGTGCTGCCATGTGCTCCGCCGGCGGCAGGCCGGAATCGTCCACGTGATCGAAAATGCCGAACTTCATGCCTCTCCCCCGGTTCGCTTCTCTGCGATCAATCCTTATCAAGGATAACCGATCGCGCCAGCATCCAGCGCACCATGGCGATCAGCCAGCCGATCGCCAGCAGGACAAGCGACAGGGTGATCGACAGGGCAACGGCCTGATCGGGCCAGCGCTGCACCAGCCAGCCATGCAAGGCCGCTCCGGCAAGCAGCGGAGCAACCCACAGCGCCATCAGCCACCAGCCATAGAGGCTGCGGGGCCGGATGTTGAACGCCCACCCGCGGCGGTGGCAGACAAAGGGCTTGTCCTCATCGGGCATCATTCCGCATCCTTCCTGGGCCGCCCGCGCCGGGGCGCCTCGCTTTGCCCCACCTTGATGCCGCGCCGGGCCATCGCCTCGCGCAGCAGCACCTCCACCTCGGCATTGACCGAGCGGAAGTCCGCCGCTGCGACCCGTTCCAGGGCCGCATAAAGCGCCGGATCAAGCCGCAGGGGGAAGCTTTTCTTGGGGCTGGCGGGCATCGTGCAGGCTTACTGGTACAGCGAGCCTGCGTTGACCACCGGCTGGGTATCCCGCTCGCCGCACAGCACCACCATCAGGTTGCTGACCATCGCCGCGCGGCGTTCGTCATCCAGGTGCACCACGTCCTTGGCGGAAAGCTGGTTGAGCGCCATCTCCACCATGGTCACCGCGCCTTCCACCAGCTTGCGGCGGGCAGCGATCACCGCCTCGGCCTGCTGGCGGCGCAACATGGCCCCGGCGATCTCCGGCGCATAGGCCAGGTGGGTCAGGCCTGCCTCGTCGACCACGATGCCGGCCACCTTCAGGCGGTCGTTCAGCTCGGCCTGAAGTTCGGCGTTGATCACGTCGGCGCTGCCGCGCAGCGTGGTTTCGTCCTCCTCGCTCATGTCGTCATAGGGATGGCGCGCCCCCACGGTGCGCAGCGCGGCTTCGATCTGGATGTTCACGAAGCTGCGATAGTCGTCCACGTCGAACACCGCCTGCGCGGTATCGGCCACGCGCCACACCACGTTGCAGGCAATCTCCACCGGGTTGCCGCGCAGGTCGTTGATCTTGACCCGTTCGGAATGGATGTTGTTGGCCCGCAGCGACACGCGGGTCTTGCCCATCCACGGCCACACCCAGCGCAGGCCCGCCTGCCGCTCGGTCCCGCAGTATTCGCCGAACAGGGTTATCACCCGCCCCTGGTTGGGCTGGATCATGAAGAAGCCGAAGGCGATCAGCAGGAGCAGGAGGGCCGATACCGGCAGCGAGATCACCCCCAGCAGCGAGGGGCCGCTGGCGGCAAACGAAATGAAACGCGAAATAACCCAGCCGGCCAGCACCAGGGCCGCCAGCAACAGCAGGTAGCCGTTGTAGGTGGCCGCCGGCCGTTCCTTGCTGATGGTCATATCCGCTGCAAATCCGACCATGGGAAACCCTCCTGTCTGATATAAATATGATATCAAATTTACGATAAGAGGGCGGCTCCGCAAGCGGAATCGGCAAGCTGCTGTAAACACGCGGCTAATGCTGGCGAATCACCGCCAGGAATGCCCCTCCGTAAGCTTCCAGTTTCCTGGCCCCCACCCCGGGCAGGGCGCCCAGTTCGGCCAGGCTTGCGGGGCGGCGCGCGGCCATGTCGCGCAGCACGGCATCGTGGAACACCACATAGGGCGGCACGCCCGCATCCTGCGCCAGTTCGCGCCGCAAGGCACGCAGGGCATCGAACAGCGGATCGGCTACCGGATTGACCGCCGCGCCACCCTCCCCGCGTGACCGGCGCGCCTTGCGCTCGCTGCGGGGAGGCAGGGCCAGCATCACCGGAATGCTGCCTTGCAGGATTTCCCGCGCATCGCCGCCCAGCGCCAGGCCGCCGTGCTCGGTGGGCACCAGGCTGCCGCGCGCCTGCAACAGGCGGGCAAGCGGCTTGAGCAGGGGCGCTTCAGCGCCCGGCACGATGGCGAACACGCTCAACCGGTCATGCCCGCGCTGCACCACCCGGTCATCCGCCACGCCGGTCAGCACCTTTTCCACGTGGCCGAAGCCGAACGACTGGCCGGTGCGATAGACGGCGCTCAGCAGCTTGCGGGCCAGTTCCGTCGCATCGGTCAGCGCAGGCGCGTCGAGGCAGTTGTCGCAGTTGCCGCAGGTGGCCGGCGGGTCTTCGCCAAAATGCCTTAGCAGGATCGCGCGGCGGCAGGTGCCGCTTTCGATCAGCGCGGCCATCGCCTCGATCCGCTGCCGCTCGCCCTCGCGCCGAGCGGGATCGACCTCGCCCAGGCGGTGGCGGGCGCGGGCGAAATCCTCCGCCGCCCACAGCATCAGCGCCGTTGCAGGGTCACCGTCGCGGCCCGCGCGGCCGGTTTCCTGGTAATAGGCCTCGATCGACTTGGGCACGCCCGCATGGGCCACGAAGCGCACGTCCGGCTTGTCGATGCCCATGCCAAAAGCGATCGTGGCCACGATCACCATGTCCTCGCTGGCAACAAAGCGTGCCTGGTTGTCCGCCCGCACCGCCGGGTCCAGCCCGGCGTGATAGGGCAGCACCTTGCGCCCCGTGGTCTGGGCCAGCTTCTGCGCCAGGTCCTCCACCTTCTTGCGCGTGGGGGCATAGACGATACCCGGACCCGGTTGCTCGGCCATCAGTGCGGCGATCTGGCGCACCGCGCTGTCGCGATGGCGCGCGGCATAGCGGATGTTGGGCCGGTCGAACCCGGCCACGATCATCCCCTCGGCCGGAATGCCAAGCTGCTGCACGATGTCCGCCCGCGTGCGATGATCGGCCGTGGCGGTCAGGGCCAGCCGGGGCACAGCCGCAAAAGCATCCATCAGCGGGCGCAGCAGGCGATAGTCAGGCCGGAAGTCGTGCCCCCATTCGGACACGCAGTGTGCCTCGTCCACCGCGAACAGGGCCACGCGGCCTGCCTCCAGCAGTTCGCGAAACTGCGGCTGGCTGGCGCGTTCGGGCGCGACATAGAGCAGGTCAAGTTCGCCGGCGCGAAAGCGGTTGATCGTCTCGCGCCAGTCTGCGTCGACGCTGGTCAGCGTGGCGGCGGCGATGCCGTTGGCGGCGGCGCTGCGAAGCTGGTCGTGCATCAGCGCGATCAGCGGAGAAATGACCACGCAGGTGCCCGGCAGCAGCGTGGCGGGAAGCTGGTAGGTGAGCGACTTGCCCGCACCCGTGGGCATGATCGCCAGCGTGCTGCCACCCGCCAGCACGCGCGCCACCACCTGTTCCTGCACCCCGCGAAAACCGGGGAAGCCGAACAGGCAGCGCAGCGCCTCGTGCGCCTCTGGCGGGGCCTGCAGGGTCTGGTCGAAGGGGGATCGCATCGCGCGCTGCCTGCCACAAGGGCCGGCCCGGAGGAACCGCCCGGCGCTGCTTTGCCCCGTTTTAATCGCCCCATTTAAATCGCTGGCCCGCTGGGCTAGTTTCCCCGCCAACCCCTGTTCATGCGGAGAGTTGTGCGATGAAGACCAAGATGACCCTGGCCCTGGCCCTGGCTGCGCCGTTTGCGCTGGCTGCCTGCGGCTCGTCCACCGATGCCTCGGAAGATGCCGTGGCGGACACGGTGGAGATGCCGGCTGACGAAGCAATGGCCAACACCCCGCCGCCGGTGGCCGATCCTTCGGCGCAGGTGGAAGCGGCGGAAAGCGCGGTGTACAGCGCGGCCGACAGTGCGGCGGCACCCGCCGCTGCGGCGCCTGCCACTCCCGCCCCCGCAGCCCCGGAGGCAGAAGGGGAATGACCCTGCGCCCGCTGCTGCTTCTGGCCCCCGGCCTGCTGGCCGCCTGCGGCAGCGGGACGGAGGCGGGCCCGGGCGGTGTTAGCGTGGACGAGGCGGAGGCGCTGGACCAGGCGGCGGAGATGCTCGATTCGCAGCGCCTGCCGCCCGAGGCGCTGGACGATGCCGCAGGAGCGCCCGGCACGGAATTGGCCCCCGCGGCCGCCGATAGCGCTGCGCCCTAACTTCGGCAGCCCCGATCACGGGCAAAAAGAAAGGGCCGGTCCCATGAGGACCGACCCTTCTTTGTTCGGTTCGGAACCCTGGGGTTCCGGCCGGCTGCGGATTACTCCGAAGCGGCAGCCGATTCCACAGCCGAAGCGGCCGAGTCGGTGGCCGAAGCAGCCGAGTCCACAGCCGAAGCGGCCGAGTCCACAGCCGAAGCAGCCGAATCAACCGGAGCGGCCGATTCCATGGCCGAATCTTCGGCGGGAGCTTCTTCCGACGAGCAAGCAGCCAGGCCCAGGGCCAGAACGGCGACAGCGATGATCTTCTTCATGATAATTCCCCTTCAAGAGAACCGAAGGCGGCTGTTGCCGCCTGTCGATGAATGGGCGAAGCGCCCCTTCGCGGGTCCATTTAGCGCATCTTGCGGCAGTGCAAAACAGAAAGTGCACTTTTCGCCAAGATTTTGCCACAATGCCCCAACGGGCACCCCCTGCGCACTTTCGCAAAAAGCGAAAAAACCATTGGAATTCATACATTTCTATTTGTCAGGGCAGGCTGGATAAGGGCTGACACCAATGTGGCCCAAACGTGATTATCCTGCCCAAATTCGCCTGAAAGGGGCGGAAAAGCGTTGATTCGGTAGCCTTAGCGCAGCGCCAGCCAGGCGATTGCGGCAGCCCCGATGACGATCCGGTACCAGCCGAAGGGCGCGAAGCCGTGGCGGCTGACATAGGCGACGAAGGCCTTGATCACCGCCAGCGCCACCACGAACGAGACCACGAAGCCGATCCCGATCAGCCCCATCATGCCGCCGTCGAGCTGGTCCTGGTGCCTGTAGAGCTGAAGCACGGTGGCCCCGGTCAGCGTGGGGAGCGCCAGGAAGAAGCTGAATTCCGCTGCCGTCTTGCGGTCTACCCCCAGGGCCATTGCGCCCAGGATGGTTGCCCCCGAACGGCTGACGCCGGGTATCATCGCCAGGCATTGCACCAGCCCCACGCCGGCAGACTGGCGCAGAGACATGGCCGCCACGCCGCCGCTTTCGGAAGGGTTGGCGTGCCGCTCCACCAGCAGGATGGCAATGCCTCCCAGCAGCAGCGCCCAGGCGACCACCTCGGCGCTTTCCAGCAGCGCCTCGATCTGGTCGCCGAAGGCCAGGCCCAGCAGCACGGCGGGGAAGAAGGCCACCAGCAGGTTGCGGGTGAAGGCAACCGCCTGCGGATCCCACCGGAACAGGCCGATGAAGGCATCCCAGAAAGTGCGCCAGTAGAGCACCACCACGGCCAGGATCGCGCCCGGCTGGATGGCGATATTGAACACTGCCCAGGCATCCGCGTCATAGCCCAGCAGCTCGGTGGCAAGGATCAGGTGCCCCGTGGAGGAGACCGGCAGGAACTCGGTCAGGCCCTCGACGATGCCGAGGATGATCGCGGTAAGCGTGCTATCCATGATTGTGCAGGTGCAGCATGCGACGGGCGCAAGTCAAGCGCGCCCGCCGCCAGCACTGCACAATTACCAGATCTGCACGCGCTGCTCGGGCGGCAGGTACAGCGGATCGTCCGGCGTGATGTTGAACGCGGTGTACCAGGCATCGATATGGCGCACGGCATTGTTCAGGCGGAAGTCTTCCGGCGGGTGCGGGCTGCCGCCCACCATTTGCGCGCGCCTGGCTTCGGGCCGCCACTTGCCGCGCCAGATCTGGGCAAAGCCCAGGAAGAAGCGCTGGTCGCCCGTCAACCCGTCGATCACCGGGGCCGGCTGGCCGTTCAGCGAGAGCTGGTAGGCGTGCCAGGCCATCTGCAGGCCCACCACGTCGCCCAGCGTTTCGCCCACGCCGCGGCTTGTCAGGCACACCTCACCATCCTCGATACAATACTGGCCCAGCAGGTTGACCAGGCGGCCGGTCTGCTCGCGGAAGCCGGCCTCGTCCTGCGGCTGCCACCAGTTGCGCAGCGCGCCCGTGCCGTCATAGCGCGAGCCGCTGTCATCGAAGCCGTGGCCGATCTCGTGCCCGATCACCGCGCCGATAGCGCCATAGTTGACCGCCGGATCGGCATCGGGGTTGAAGAAGGGCGGCTGCAGGATCGCGGCGGGGAACACGATCTGGTTGAACGGCGGCATGTAATAGGCGTTCACCGTCTGCGGCAGCATCTGCCATTCCTGCCGGTCGACCGGCTGGTCCAGCCGGGCCAGCCAATCAGCCTTGGCCCATGCGGCGGCGGCAACGCGGTTGGCCAGCGGCTGGCCGGGGGTGATGGCGAGGCCGGCATAGGTCTCGAACTCGCCCGGATAGCCGATCTGGGTATCGAAGCTGTCGATCTTGGCCAGCGCCTCGGCCTGCGTGGCGGGGGTCATCCAGCCGTTCTCGGTGATATCCTGGCGCATCGCGCGGCGCAGGTTGGTGACCAGTTCATCCATCTGCGCCTTGCTGTCCGGCGGGAAATAGCGCGACACGTAGAGCGCGCCCAGTTGCTCGCCTAGGATGCCCTCCACCTCGCTGATGGCGCGCTTCCAGCGGTCGCGCTGGGCGGTCTGCCCGTTCAGCTTGGTGCCGAAGAAAGCGAACTGCGCATCGTCGATCTCCTGCGGCAGCACGGCGGAATTGGCCGCCAGGAAGCGCACCGCCATCCACGCCTTGAGGTTGGCAAGCGGGGTCTGCGAGACGAGCTGCATCATCGCCGGCAGGCCGCCGCCCATCAGCGCCATCTGTTCCGGCGTCAGGCCCAGTTCGCCAACTTCCTCGGCTGTGGGCAGGATCTGCGCGGCAAGGAACCGGTCACGCCCGGCAAAGCCGCTGGACGCGAGCAGGGCATCGACCGGGAAATCGGGCGCGAAGGCGCGCAGTTCGGCACCCGTCAGCTCGTTGTAGGTCAGCTCCGGAATGCGCATGACCTGCTGGTCCCACTCCAGCGCGGCCACCTGGTGCTCGAAATCGTAGACGATCTGTGCCGCGGCGGCGGGGTCCTCGTATCCGGCCTTGCCCAGCATGAACGCCAGGTAATCCATGTAGGCGGCGCGGATCTCCAGATTGCGCGGGCTGTCTTCCAGGTAATACTTACGGTCGGGTAGGCCCATGCCGGTGAAGCCCACGGCGATGGCGTGCCTGTTGGGATCGACATCGTCGATAGTCACCCCGGCGTTGACGAGGCCCGGGAAGCCCGGCTCGCCGAACAGCGAGACGAGCGAGGCCAGGTCCGGCGCGGAATAGATGCGCGTCAGGTAGGGATAGGCCGGGGCCAGACCCGCGGCATCGATCGCCTGCTGGTCGAGGAAGGCGTTATAGGTATCGATCACCCGCCGCTCGGTGGTGCCGGGCGCGGGGTTGGCGGCGGCGAGTTCGGCCACCAGCGCTTCCACGTCGTGCGTGGCATCCTCACGCAGGATGTCGAAGCTGCCGAAGCGGGTGCGGTCCGCCGGGATCTCGGTCCGCGCGATCCAGCGGCCGTTGACATAGGCATTGAAGTCAGCCCCCGGATCGACCGAAGGATCAAGCTGGGTGGTGTCCACTCCCCAGGTGCCGAAGCTGGGCGGGGCCGGTTGGGCGGTGTCCTGGGCAAAGGCGGGGGCCGCAGCGGCGGCGAGGGCGATGGCGGAAATGCTAGTAGCAAGCAGGTGGCGGATCATTCGGGTCCCTTGCGTGTGCGCCCACCGGGAAAATGCCCGGCGCGCGGAAAATGCGTACATTCCGCCATAGCGCTTCGCCCGGCAGAGCGAAGCCGCTGGTCGGTTACACTTGTTACTTCGTCGAATAGCGGGCCTTGGCGACAGCCTCAACCGGGTCAAACGGCCAGTTTGCCATCGTCGAACTGGAGGGCGGCGAGGCGCGCATAGAGCCCGCCCCTGGCCACCAGCGCGGCATGATCGCCCTGTTCCACAATGCGCCCTTCATCCATCACCACGATGCGGTTGGCCGCGCGCACGGTGGCCAGGCGGTGGGCGATGACCAGTGTGGTGCGGCCCATCATCAGCCGTTCCAGCGCCTGCTGCACCAGCCGCTCGCTCTCGGCATCGAGCGCGCTGGTTGCCTCGTCCAGCAGCAGGATCGGGGCATCGCGCAGCACAGCGCGGGCAATGGCGACGCGCTGGCGCTGGCCGCCGGACAGGCGCGCACCGCCCTCGCCCAGGTACGTATCGAGGCCCTCGGGCAGGTCGCGCAGAAACTTCTCGGCATTGGCGGCGCGGGCCGCTTCCCAGATCGCCTCGTCATCGGCGTCCCACGCGCCATAGCGCAGGTTGTCACGCGCGTTGGCGGCAAACAGCACGCCTTCCTGCGGTACCAGCGCCATGCGGCGGCGGACCTCGGCCGGATCGGCCTGGGTCAGCGGCACCCCGTCCAGCTTCACCGTGCCCGATTGCGGGTCATAGAACCGCTCGGCCAGCTGGAAGATCGTACTCTTGCCTGCGCCGCTGGGCCCCACGATGGCCACGGTCTCGCCCGGCTCCACCGTCAGGGTGAAGTCCTTGATCGCGGTATCGGTGGGGCGGGTGGGATAGCTGAAGCTGACGTTCTGGAAGGCCAGGGCACCACGCGGCGGGATCGGCAGGGCCACGGGCCGCGCCGGGGGCGCAACGGTGGGCTGCTGGGCCAGCAGTTCGCTGAGGCGGCTGGCCGCACCGGCACCGCGCAGCAGCTCGCCATAAACCTCGGTCAGCGAGCCGAACGAGCCCGCCGCGATCAGGCCGGTAAAGACGAAGGCGGCAATCGTGCCGCCGGTCAGCGTGCCCTGCGCCACCAGCATGGCCCCGCGCCACATGATGAAGGTCAGCGCGCCGAAGATCAGGGCAATGGCCGTGGCGGTCAGGATCGCGCGGATCATGATGCGGGTGCGCGCGGCCTGGAAGGTGTCCTCCACGCTGGCGGCAAAGCGCTGCTCCTCGCGCTTCTCCTGGTTGAAGGCCTGGACGATCTTCATCGCCCCCAGCACCTCGGTCACCCGGCTGCCGACCGTGGCGATACGGTCCTGGCTGTCGCGGCTGGCCTTCCTGACCCGGCGGCCGAAGATGGCGATAGGGGCAATCACCAGCGGGATTGCCACCACCATCAGCATGGCGAGAGTTGGGGCGAGGTAGACCATGTAGGCGAGGCCCCCCACGGCGGTGATCGCGTTCCTCAGCGCGACGGACATGGTGGTGCCCACCACGTTCTCGATCTGCGCGGTGTCCGCCGTCATCCGGCTGGAAATCTCGCTGGGGCTGTTTTCCTCGAAGAAGCCGGGCGACAGGCGCATCAGGTTGGTCTGCACCGCCAGCCGGATATCGGCCACCACCCGCTCGCCCAGGATCGAGACGAAATAGAACCGGCAGGCCGTGCCCAGCGCCAGCACCAGGGCGACCAGGCCCAGGCGGCGGAACCACACGTTGATTTGTGCCGGATCGGCCCCGGCGGCAAAGCCGCTGTCGATCACGCCGCGGAAGTAGGCGGGGATGGCCAGGGTGGCCGAAGCCGTCACCGCCAGCGCCGTGCCTGCCAGCGCGATCAGCACCGGATAGCGCGCCGCGGCGCTGAAGATCATCGCCAGCGGCCCCAGGTTATCGGCGGGCTCTACGGTTTCTTTCACGGGACGGCGGGCCATATGGCGCACGCGCCTAGCCCATATGCCGGGGGGATTGAAGCGCGGGCGGTCAATTAATTTGCATCATCGATAAGACAAATCGGTGCATTAACCTTTTGCTGCGGCGCAACATCGCCTAGATGGGATGCCACGCTGCGGCTAGAAAACGGGTCGGTCGCGCCGGGATCTAAGGACAGCCCATGCTCTATTCCGCCTACGAGATGCACCGCAGCTTCATGAATGCGGCCAGCAACTGGGCCGCCGTGGGCGCTCAAATCCTCAGCAATCCGGCGCTGCCGATCGGCTATTTCGGCATGGGCCCGGCGATGGCGAGCGCGCTGAAGGTGTTCGCCCATATCTACGAGGAGCGCGGCAAGCCCGAGTTCGGCATTGCCGAGGTAAAGGTGGACGGCAAGAGCTGGCCCGTTACCGAGAGCGTGGTGCTGGAAAAGCCTTTCGGCAGCCTGCGCCACTTCAAGCGCAAGGGCCTGCCCAAGGATGCGCCAAAGCTGCTGCTGGTCGCGCCGATGAGCGGCCACTACGCCACCCTGCTGCGCGGCACCGTGGAGCGGCTGGTGCAGAACCAGGAGGTGTGGATTACCGACTGGGCCGATGCCAAGCTGGTGCCGCTGTCTGCCGGCACCTTCGACCTGGACGATTACATCGACTACCTGATCGAATACCTGCACTTCATCGGGGAAGGCACCCACGTGCTGGCCGTGTGCCAGCCTTCCGTGCCTGCCTTTGCCGCTACCGCAGTGATGGCGGCGGACAAGGACCCGTTCCGTCCCGCCACCCTTACCATGATGGGCGGCCCGGTGGACACCCGCGCCAGCCCCACCAGCGTGAACGACGTGGCCATGCAGCGCCCGCTGAGCTGGTTCCGCAACAACGTGATCGCCACCGTGCCGCTGACCTATGCCGGCGCGGGCCGCAAGGTCTATCCCGGCTTCCTGCAACTGGCGGGGTTCATCAGCATGAACATCGACAGCCACATGCAAAGCCACTACCAGATGTTCCAGCACCTGACCGTGGGCGACCACGAGAGTGCGGAGGCAACGCGCCGGTTCTATGACGAGTACCTGAGCGTCTGCGACATGACCGCCGAGTTCTATTTGCAGACGATCGAGCACGTGTTCCAGCAGCACAGCCTGCCGCGCGGCCTGTTTGTCCATCGCGGCAAGGCGATCGACCCCGGCGCCATCCGCGACACCGCGCTGCTGGCGATCGAGGGCGAGCGCGACGATATCTCCGGCCTGGGCCAGACGAAGGCGGCACTGGACCTGGCGGCGGACCTGCCTGAAGCGAAGAAGCAGTACTTCATGGCACCCGAAGTGGGCCACTATGGCATCTTCAACGGCAGCCGCTGGCGGGAGAACATCGCCCCCGTGGTGGAAGACTGGCTGCGCGCCAACGCGCGCTGAGCGTTCAGGGCAACGGTGGCGGAGGCAGCGGGTGCTGCGTCTGTTCGCCAGTGCGGAAGAACAGCCGCTTGAGTAAGCGCCGCGCCAGCAGCAGCAGGGCCACGCACAGCGCCAGCAGCGCCAGCGCCACGGCCACCGCCGCCACCGGGTATTCATAGGCCAGCCACAGCAGGCCCACGGTGGCAATATCCTCCACGCCGGACAGGGCCACGTTGCTGAACGGTTCCGGGCTGGTGTTGACCACGGCCCGCGCGCTGGCCTTGCCGCCATGCGCCAGCAGCGCCCCGCCGCCGCCCAGCAGGAAGGCGATCACCTGCGTGGCCGGGTCTGACGGGTCGACGACTGCCAGCGTCAGCAGCGCGCCGCCGATGGGCCGCACCAACGTGTGCACCGTGTCCCATGCGCTATCCAGCCACATGATCTTGTCGGCGAAGAACTCGGCCAGTGTGCCCACGGCGGCAATGCCCATCACCCAGGGGTTGGCCAGGATTGCCAGGCTTTCCAGATGTTCGGGCAGGGGCACATAGCCGCTGCGCATGGCAATGCCCGTGGCCAGCACCACCAGGTAGAACCGCCAGCCGGATAGCAGGCTGACGCTGGTGGCGATGCCCAGGATCTCCACGATCCCCAGGGTAGCGGGTGCATCCATGCGGGGCAGCATATGCCCGGATGGCAGGGTGTGTCGAGCGGTGCCTATTCGGCCGGTTGCGGCAGGGCTTGCCCGGCCCCCCTGGGCCGCGAACAGGCGCGGTTCTGCGGTGCCTCGGTGCGTTTCACGTAGGACCACAGCGCACACTGCAGGCCGATCAGCATGAACAGGAACGGCTGGTAGGCAATGCCCACGAAGGCCGCCCCCACCAGGTAGACCACGTGCCCCTGCTGCAGGGCCGTTGCCAGCCCCCACTGCCAGCTCTTGCGTCCGTCTCTCCCGGAGCGCTTGCCAAAGCGCCAGCGCAGCCGCTCCATGTGCCACAGGCCCAGCAGGTTCAGCACCAGCCACAGGCCGAGGCCGAAATAGCCCTGCTCGCCCAGCAGCTCGAAATAGCTGGAGTGATAGGCGCGGCCGCTTTCGGTCACCGTCTGGTATTCCACGGTTTGGCTGGCCCCGGTGCCGGTGACGGCCCGTGTCTGGTAGGTGAAGCTGTTGGAGCGATAGGCATCGAAGCCCCCGCCCAGCGGGTGTTCCTTCGCGAAATCGATGGTCCACTTCCACACCGCCACGCGGGTAGAGGCGGACTGGTCGCCTTCGTGCTCGGTAATCGTGCCCATCCGCTCGGTAAAGCTGGCCGGCAGGAAGGGGATCGCCGCCAGCAGCGCCAGGCTGGCCGCACCGGCATAGACGAAGCGGTAGCGGACCGAGCGCATCATGATCACCCCCAGCACCGCGGCGCAGACCAGCCCCGTGCGCGCCGATGTGCCCACCGGGATAAGCAGGCAGGCGAAAATCAGGCCGGCGGTAAAGGTCCACACCCGCCAGTCGGGCTTGAAGATCGTGCCGTGCCGCGCCAGCCACAGGGCCAGCGGGATGATGGCGATGGCCACGGTGGAGATGATCGAGCCTTCGTAGATCCCCGAATTCTCGTTCACGAGCAGCCGCAGCGTGCCATAGCCGCCACCGCCGCCCACGGTTTTCAGGCCGCCATTGATGGCGATGGTGCCCACCGCCAGCACGATGAACAGCACGGCGGCCTCGATCCGCAGGCGGGTGCGCAGGGTCAGCGGCAGGAAGGCGGCGAAGACCAGCGCCTTCCACACCCAGTCCCACTTCAACCATGCCTCTTCCTGGAACTGCGCGCCGAAGGTGGTCATCAGGCACCACAGCAGCAGCACCACGATCATGCCCTGGCGCGCGGTGAAGCGCGACCCCTTCTTGCTGTCCAGCAGCAGCCAGCCAGCAAAGGCGGCTACGAAGGCGATCAGCGACAGCTTCAGGCTTGGGCTGGTGATGATGCCCCAGCCGATCTTCTGCGGCATCACCAGGTCGATGTAGATATAGGTCAGCACCCACAGGAACGGGCGTTTGAGGCCCAGCACCAGCATCAGGGCGATGAAGCCGAGGAGGGCGAGGTCGAGCATGACCCCCTAGTCCTGCGGTCCGTCGCCCGGTGCCCGGGGCTGCCAGCGCGGGCCGGGTCGCCCGGCCGCATCCTCGTCGTCCAGGTCATCGCGCATGACAAGGATCAGCGCCGCCAGCGCCATGAGGCCGTGGGTCAGGGCAAGGGTGGCAAGATCGATCACGCGTGCGGGCCTAGCGCAGCAGGCGTTGACGCGGCGTTAAACATGTGTCGGCCATATCTTGCAGCGACATGCGCATCCTCCACGTCCTCGACCACTCGCTGCCGATGCACTCGGGCTATACCTTCCGCACCCGGGCGATCCTGAAGGCGCAAGGTGCGCTGGGCTGGCAGGTGCGCGGGGTCACCGGGTTGCGCCACACGGCGCAAGGGCCGGATGTGGAGCAGGCCGAGGGCCTCACCTTCCATCGCACGCGTGGCACTGCCGGCGGCCCGCCGCTGGTCCGCGAGTGGCGCGAGGTGGCGTTGCTGGCCGACCGGATCGTAGACGTGGCGCGCGAGTGGCAGCCGGACGTGCTCCACGCCCATTCCCCCGCGCTGGACGGGCTGGCCGCAGTGCAGGCAGGCAAACGGCTGGGCCTGCCGGTGGTCTACGAAATCCGCGCTTTCTGGGAAGATGCCGCCGTGGGCAACGGCACGGGGCGCGAAGGCTCCCTGAAATACAACCTCACCCGCGCGCTGGAGGACGAGGTGGTGCGCAGCGCCGGCCACGTGGTGACCATCTGCCAGGGCCTGAAGGATGACCTGGTGGCGCGCGGCTATACCGCCGATCGCATAACCCTGATGCCCAACGGGGTGGACCTGGCGCTGTTCGGCACGCCCGCCGCGCCCGATCCCACCCTGCGGGCAGAGCTGGAGCTGGGAGACGGCCCCGTCATTGGCTTCATCGGCAGCTTCTATGACTATGAAGGGCTGGATGACCTGATCGCCGCCATGCCGCTGCTGCTGGACCTTCAGCCGCAGGCACGGCTGCTGCTGGTGGGCGGCGGGCCGGTGGCGGAGGCGCTGCAGGCGCAGGCCCAGGCCTGCCCTGCCGCCCACGCGATCCGCTTCGTCGGCCGCGTGCCGCATGACCAGGTAGAGCGCTATTATGCCCTCGCCGACATCATGGCCTATCCGCGCAAGCACAGCCGCCTGACCGATCTGGTCACGCCGCTGAAACCCCTTGAGGCGATGGCGCAGGGCAAGCTGGTCGCCGCGAGCGACGTGGGCGGGCACCGCGAACTGATGACGCACGGGGAAACCGGCACCCTGTTTGCTCCCGACGATCCCGCCGCCTGCGCCACCGCGCTGGCCGGCCTGATCGACGCCCGCGCCGGCTGGGACAGCATGCGCCGGGCCGCCCGCACGCACGTGGAACAGGCGCACGACTGGGCCCGCAATGTCCAGCGTTATGAAGCTGTTTACCAAAGCCTGTTAGGCCCCTCGGGCCGCAGACAGCACCGCGCTGCCTGACGGCCAAGAGCGCGACACGGACAACAACAGGACGGCAAGACACAGTGGCAAGTCTCGCACAGGACAGGATTTCGGGCCCCGCAGGTCCCGGCAAGGCGGCCAGAACGCCGCTCAGCGCGCACCCTGCCTTCCCGTTCATCGTGGCGCTGTGGTTTGCCGCGCTGCTGGGCATCGGCAGCCTGGTGGTGCCGGTGCCGGTGATCGAACGCCTGGTGGAACTGACCGGCCTTTCGTCCGTCGTCCCGCAGACCGCGCCGCCCCTTGGCTTTACCGCCCGCGCCCTGATCGCCCTTGCCTGCACCGCTGGCGGCGGCCTTTTCGGCCTGCTGCTGGCGCGCAAGGTGGCCCAGGCCCACCGCGCTCCCGCGCCGCGAAAGGATCGCGGCCAGGCTGCCGCCCGCCGGCCGATCTCCGCCCACGACGAGCTGGGCGAGGAAGGCTTTGACGGCAATGCCCCGCGCGGTCGCCGGGCGCTGGCCATCGTTGACGAGGAAGCTCCCAGCGAGGTGTTCGAACTGGCTCCCCTGCCGGGCAAGCACCTGCCGCTGAGCGCACTCGACCTTGATGAGGCAGAGGCGCTGGAGCTGGCCGAGGCCGACGCCTTCGACCTGGCGGACGAAACGGCCGAGGCGGTCACCGACGAGCCTGGGGACCTGCCCGCACCCGGCTTCACCACTCTGGCCGAGTCCGCGCAGAATGACGTGTTCTCGATGGCCGACCGCCGGCACTTCAAGCTCGACACCTTCGGCCAGACCGTTGGCGCGCCGATCCAGCCGCGCCAGCAGTTCGTGCTTGACCCCGCGGCCCCGGCCGAAACCCAGGAGCCGATGCCGGAGGAGGTCGACGCCACCCCCGAACCCGAAGCCGACCTGCATTTCTCGCCGCCCTCGCTGGCGCGGCCCTTTGCCCAACCCGCCTTCAGCCCTGCCGAGCCCCCCGCCGAAACCGCCGCAGAAATCGAGGACGCAGACATGGACGATTTTGCCGAGCAAGCCCCGCACGCTGCGGTTCCGAACGCCCCTGCCCAACCGGCCACCGGGTGGGAACAGGCCGAGCCGGAAGACCTGGCGCTGGTGCAACTGGCCCAGCGGCTCGGCTCGTCGATCGCCCGCCGCCGCGAGCAACGCGCTGCCGCCGCCGCAGCTGCTGCGGCCGCCGCGAAGCTGGCTCCCGTCCCGGCTCCGGCGCCTGCCATGCTGGCCGAGGATTTCGACGCGGCCGAGGCGGCCGAGGCCGCGCAGGCAATGGCTGCCTATTTCGGCTCTGCCGGCACCGCTGCCGCGCCCGCCCCGCAGCCTGCTGACGAACCGGAAGCGATGGATGAACCCGCCGTGGTGACCCCGCTGGTTCCGCCCAGCCCGGCAGCCGCCACACTGCCCGCCGCGCGCCAGGTGTTCCAGCCGGTTGCGCCGGCCCCGGTTGCCCCGCAGCCCGCGTCGCTGGCGAACCTTGCCCATATCGACCTGGGCGAGGATGAAGAGGACGAGGACATCGCCCACCTCACCGCCAGCTTCTCGCTGCCGCTGGTTGGTCCGGCTGCGGCAGTAGCCCCGCCGATCCAGGTGGAAGACGAGGCCGAGGAAATCGTTGTTCCGGCACCGGCTCCCGCCCCCTTCGCCAACCCGTTCCAGCAGCGCCCCGCGCAGTCGTTCGTCCGCATCGAGGACGAGCCGCAGCCCGAGGAGGGCGCGATCGAGCCGGCCGTGGTCTTCCCCGGTGCCGGGCGCGAGGACGCCGCCACCTCCTCGCGCGCCAGCGCCGAGGAGAACGAACGGGCGCTGCGCGAAGCCCTGCTGAGCCTCCAGCGCATGAGCGGGGCCGCCTGAACCACGGTAAAAAGTCCAGTGGGACAACCGGTTTTCGGGTGATCCGAGGAACTTATGCGGCGGTGCGGCATTTTGCCGCGCCAGCATCCTTGCCAAAACACGTTCCTGTCGCCATGGGGGACCCTCGCGACATTTTCGATAAGCACCCTCAAGGGTGAGTCGCGTTTCGCTGCCCGGATTCCGTCGGGGCAACGGAGCGCGTCAACTTATCGGCGAGAGACAGGAACACTCGAGTTGACAGAACTGCCAGCCGCCCAGGGGCTTTACGATCCGCGCAACGAACATGACGCCTGTGGCGTGGGCCTTGTCGCCCACATCAAAGGCGCGAAATCGCACGCCATCGTGACCCAGGCGCTGGAGATTCTGCACAATCTCGACCATCGTGGCGCGGTGGGCGCCGATCCGCTGCTGGGCGATGGCGCGGGCATCCTGATTCAGTTGCCCGACCAGCTGTTCCGCAAGTGGGCCGTGGCGCAGGGCCATGACCTGCCGCAGCCGGGCGACTATGCCGTGGCCATGTGCTTCATGCCGCAGGATGAAGCCGCGCGCGATTTCATCACCACCCAGTTCGAAAAGTTCGTGGCCAAGGAAGGCCAGCGGCTGATCGGCTGGCGCGATGTGCCCGTCACCACCGAAGGCCTGGGCAAGACCGTGCTGGAATCGATGCCGGTGATCCGCCAGGCCTTCATCGCCCGCGGGGCCAACTGCGAGGACCAGGACGCGTTCGAGCGCAAGCTGATCGTGATCCGCAAGCAGACCCAGAACCCGCTGAAGGCGCTGGCTGAAAAGCATGACCTGCCGGGGCTGACCCAGCTCTACATGCCCAGCTTTTCCAGCCGCACCATCGTCTACAAGGGCCTGCTGCTGGCAACCCAGGTGGGGGCCTTCTACGATGACCTGCGCGATCCCGATTGCGTGAGCGCGCTGGGCCTTGTCCACCAGCGCTTCTCCACCAACACCTTCCCCAGCTGGAAGCTGGCGCACCCGTTCCGCTTCATCGCCCATAACGGCGAGATCAACACTGTGCGCGGCAACACCAACTGGATGAACGCCCGCCGCCGCACCATGGAAAGCGAGCTGCTGGGCGCGGACCTCGACAAGCTGTGGCCGATTGTGCCGCACGGGCAGAGTGATACCGCCAGCCTCGACAACGCGCTGGAGCTGCTGCTGCTGGGCGGCTACTCGCTGGCCCATGCGATGATGATGCTGATCCCGGAAGCCTGGGCCGGTCATCCGCAAATGGACCCCAAGCGGCGGGCCTTCTACGAATATCATGCCGCGCTGATGGAGCCGTGGGACGGCCCGGCCGCCGTGTGCTTCACCGATGGTCGCCAGATCGGCGCCACGCTGGACCGCAACGGCCTGCGCCCCGCGCGCTGGTGCGTAACCAGGGATGACCTGGTCTGCCTCGCCTCCGAAAGCGGCGTGCTGCCGTTCCGGGACGAGGACATCGTGCGCAAGTGGCGCCTGCAGCCCGGCAAGATGCTGCTGATCGACCTGGAACAGGGCCGCATCATCGAGGACGAGGAAATCAAGGCCGGCCTGTGCAGCGCCCAGCCCTATGACAAGTGGCTGGAACGCGCGCAGTACAAGCTGAAGGATCTCGACGCGATCGAGACCGACGTGGAAGCCGTGCGCCAGGCGGAAGAGACGCTGCTCGATCGCCAGCAGGCCTTCGGCTACACGCAGGAAGACGTGGCCAAGTTCCTTGAGCCGATGGCCGTCAATGCCGACGATCCGATCGGTTCGATGGGCACCGACACGCCGATTGCCGTGCTGTCGACCCGCAGCCGCCTGCTGTACGACTATTTCAAGCAGAACTTCGCCCAGGTCACCAACCCGCCGATCGATCCGATCCGCGAGGAGCTGGTGATGAGCCTGCTCAGCATGATCGGGCCGCGGCCCAACCTGCTGGGCATGGATGCCGGCCTGCACAAGCGGCTGGAAGTCGACCAGCCGATCCTGACCAACAAGGACATGGAAAAGATCCGCTCGGTGGAACGCAGCCTCGATGGCGCGTTCCGCACCGAGACGATCGACATCACCTGGGATGCCGCCACCGGCGCGGCAGGCCTGGAAATGGCGATCAAGGAAATGTGCTGGGCCGCCACCGAGGCCGTGCTGCAGGACAAGAACATCCTGATCCTGTCGGACCGCGCGGCCTCTGCCGATCGCATCCCCATGCCCGCGCTGCTGGCTACCGCCGCCGTGCACCATCACCTGGTGCGCCAGGGCCTGCGCATGCAGACCGGCCTGGTGGTTGAAACGGGCGAAGCGCGCGAAGTGCACCACTTCTGCGTGCTGGCGGGTTATGGCGCCGAAGCGATCAACCCTTACCTGGCGTTCGAGACGCTGGAGCAGATCCGCGCGTCCAAGCACCCGCAGCTGGCACCCGAACAGGTCCAGAAGAACTACATCAAGGCCGTGGGCAAGGGCATCCTGAAGGTGATGTCCAAGATGGGCATCAGCACCTACCAGTCGTACTGCGGGGCGCAGATCTTTGACGCGGTGGGCCTGTCCAGCGCGCTGATCGACCAGTACTTCACCGGCACGGCCACCACCATCGAAGGCATCGGCCTGACCGAAGTGGCGGAAGAGGCGGTGCGCCGCCACGAGGCCGCTTTTGGCGACAACCCGATCTACGCCAACATGCTGGATGTGGGCGGTATTTACCAGTATCGCCTGCGCGGCGAGGAACACGCGTGGACGCCGGGCAACGTCGCCAGCCTGCAGCACGCCGTGCGCGGCAACAAGTGGGCCGATTACGAAGCCTTCGCCGCCAGCATCAACGACCAGGCCGAGCGCGCGCTGACCATCCGCGGGCTGATGGAACTGAAGCCTGCCGACGGCAGCGAACTTAGGCCGATCCCGCTGGACGAGGTCGAGCCGGCCTCCGAGATCGTCAAGAAGTTCGCCACCGGCGCGATGAGCTATGGCTCGATCAGCTGGGAAGCGCACACCACGCTGGCGGCGGCAATGAACCGAATCGGCGGCAAGTCCAACACCGGTGAGGGCGGCGAGGATCCCAAGCGCTTCCAGCCGCAGCCCGATGGCACCAACCTGCGTTCCGCCATCAAGCAGGTGGCTTCGGGCCGCTTCGGGGTGACCACCGAATACCTGGTCAACGCCGACGACATCCAGATCAAGATGGCGCAGGGTGCCAAGCCCGGCGAGGGCGGCCAGCTGCCCGGCCACAAGGTGGACAAGACCATCGGCGCCACCCGCCACTCCACCCCCGGCGTGGGCCTGATCAGCCCCCCGCCGCACCACGACATCTATTCGATCGAGGACCTGGCGCAGCTGATTCACGACCTCAAGAACGTGAACCAGGCGGCGCGCATCTCGGTCAAGCTGGTGTCCGAAGTGGGCGTGGGCACGGTGGCGGCCGGCGTTTCCAAGTGCAAGGCCGACCACCTGACCATCTCCGGCTATGAAGGCGGCACCGGCGCTTCGCCGCTGACCAGCCTGACGCACGCCGGCAGCCCGTGGGAAATCGGCCTGGCCGAAACCCAGCAGACCCTGCTGCTCAACGACCTGCGGTCGCGCATCGTGGTGCAGGTTGACGGCGGCCTGCGGACGGGCCGGGACGTGGCCATCGGCGCGCTGCTGGGCGCGGACGAGTTCGGCTTTGCCACCGCCCCGCTGATCGCCGCCGGGTGCATCATGATGCGCAAGTGCCACCTGAACACCTGCCCGGTGGGCGTGGCCACGCAGGATCCGGTGCTGCGCGCCCGCTTCGTCGGCCAGCCGGAACACGTGATCAACTACTTCTTCTTCGTGGCCGAGGAACTGCGCCAGATCATGGCGCAGATGGGCTTCCGCACCCTGGCTGAGATGACCGGCCGGGTTGACCGGATCGACATGCGCCGGGTGGATCGCCACTGGAAGGCGCAGGGCATCGACCTGTCGCGCCTGCTGACGAAGATCGAAGTGCCGGAGGGCAAGGGCCTGAACCAGACCGAGGTGCAGGACCATGGCCTGGAAACCGCGCTCGATACCCAGTTGATCGCCGCCGCCGCGCCCGCGCTGGACAAGGGCGAAACGCTGGTGCTCGATTTCCCGGTCCGCAACGTCAACCGCACGGTTGGCGCGATGCTCTCGGGCGAGATTGCCCGCCGCTTCGGCCATGCCGGGCTGAAGGCGGACCAGTTGCGCATCAACTTCACCGGCGTGGCGGGGCAAAGCTTCGGTGCGTGGGCGGCCCACGGCCTGACCCTGGCGCTGACCGGCGATGGTAACGACTATGTCGGCAAGGGCCTGTCCGGCGGGCGCATCATCGTGCGCCAGCCTGAGGGTGTTGACCGCGATCCCACGCAGAACATCATCGTCGGCAACACCGTGCTCTATGGCGCGATTGCGGGCGAAGCCTACTTCAACGGCGTGGCGGGCGAGCGCTTTGCGGTACGCAATTCGGGCGCGGTTGCCGTGGTGGAAGGCACGGGTGACCATGGCTGCGAATACATGACCGGCGGCGTGGTCTGCGTACTGGGTGAAACCGGCCGCAATTTTGCCGCAGGCATGAGCGGCGGCATCGCCTATGTCTATGACCCTGACGGCAAGTTTGCCGACCGGTGCAACATGGCCCAGGTGGCGCTGCAGCCGATCGATGCTTCCGCGCAGGACCCGGATGGCATCGGCCGTCCGGCACAACGGGCCAGCTCGATCCACGATTTCGGCATGGGCGATCCGCTGTACCACGATGCCGCGCGCCTGCGCGTGCTGGTGGAACGGCACAAGCTGCACACCGGCTCGGCCCGCGCGGCCGCGCTGCTGGATGACTGGGACAACGCCCTCAAGGCGTTCGTCAAGGTCATGCCGACCGATTACGCCAAGGCGCTGAAGGCCATGGAAGCCGAGCGTGAGGCCGCCGCTTCCGTTGCGGCCGAGTAAGGATTACCGAAGATGGGCAAGGAAACCGGCTTTCTCGAACTCGACCGGCAGGATCGCACCTATGACGATCCCAAGGCGCGGCTGAACCACTACAAGGAATTCGTGATTCCGCATTCGGAGGATGCCCTGCGCGGGCAGGCCTCGCGGTGCATGAACTGCGGCATCCCCTATTGCCACAACGGCTGCCCGGTGAACAACATCATCCCCGACTGGAACCACCTGGTCTATGAAGGGGACTGGAAGAACGCGCTGGAGGTGCTCCACTCCACCAACAACTTCCCCGAATTCACCGGCCGCATCTGCCCCGCCCCGTGCGAAGCGAGCTGCACGCTGAACCTGATGGACCAGCCGGTCACCATCAAGAGCATCGAATGCGCCATCGTGGATCGCGGGTGGAAGGAAGGCTGGATCGAGCCGCAGGTCCCCGCGAAGAAGACCGGCAAGTCGGTCGCCGTGGTCGGTTCCGGCCCCGCTGGCATGGCCGCCGCCCAGCAACTGGCCCGCGCCGGCCATTCGGTGACGCTGTTCGAGAAGGCCGACCGGATCGGCGGCCTGCTGCGCTATGGCATCCCCGACTTCAAGATGGAGAAGCACCTCATCAACCGCCGCGCGGTGCAGATGGAGGCCGAAGGCGTGACCATCCGCACCTCCACCGAAGTGGGCGTGGACGTGTCGATGAAGAGCCTGAAGGAAAACTTCGATGCCGTGGTGATGGCGGGCGGCGCGGAAGATGCGCGCATGCTGACCATTCCGGGTGCGGAACTGCCCGGCGTGCGCCTGGCGATGGAGTTCCTGACCCAGCAGAACAAGCGCAACGCGGGTGACAGCGAGGAACGCGCCGCCCCGCGCGGCACGCTGACCGCCAAGGGCAAGCACGTGATCGTGATCGGCGGTGGTGACACCGGCAGCGACTGCGTGGGCACCAGCAACCGCCAGGGTGCCGCTTCGGTCACCCAGATCGAAATCATGCCGCAGCCGCCGGAGAAGGAGAACAAGCTCCTCACCTGGCCCGACTGGCCGATGAAGCTGCGTACCAGCACCAGCCACGAAGAAGGCGTGGAGCGCGACTGGGCCGTGCTGACCAAGGAAGTTGTCAGCGATGGCGGCGTAGTCACCGGCCTCAAGTGCGTGCGGGCCGACTGGACCGATGGCAAGCTGGGCGAAATTCCCGGTACCGAGTTCACCCTGAAGGCAGACCTGATCCTGCTGGCGATGGGCTTCGTCGGCCCCAAGAAGGCCGGCATGGTCGACCAGTCCGGCGTGGAGCTGGACCCGCGCGGCAACGTTAAGGCCGATACCGTCAGCTACCAGACCAGCGACCCGCAGATCTGGGCCTGCGGCGACATGCGCCGCGGCCAGAGCCTGGTGGTCTGGGCCATCCGCGAAGGCCGACAGTGCGCACGCAGCGTGGACGAGGCGCTGATGGGGGTGAGCGAACTGCCGCGGTGAGCGCTTGCGCCTCTGCTGCAATCGGCGGGCGCGGCGTGTGGCGGGCGGTGAGTGCCGTCAGCCGCGCGGGTCAACGCGCATGATCATCCACAGGTTGCGGTCAACCTCGACGCAGTCAAGGTACCAGCGCACGTAGGCCATGTACTGGTCGTTCCTCCACCACCCGATATCGCCGTCCTGCCGCCGTTCGTTGCGCAGGCGATAGAGAGTGCGGGTGCATTCGCCATAGCTACTGAACGTTTCGGTGGGCCAGGTATCGGCCTGGGCGGGGACGGCGGCGGTTGTAGCCATGCTGGCGGCAAGGGCAGCGATGGCTGTGATCTTGCGGATTCTCACGATCCGTCTCCTTTTCCAGACTGGCCCTCTCGGCCCGGCCGGAAAATATTGACCATGTTGCCGCGGTTGGCATTGCGGGACACTACCTAACCGCACGTGCGCCTCCGCGTGCCTGGAGGCGAGCCGGGTGCCGACAAGGTTCCGGTGAGATCCGCCGGCAATGCCGGCCGCGTTACGCCGGTCAGGCTTCGGCGGCTGCCTTCGGGGGGCTGGCAAACAGCGCGGTGAAGTGGTCGTCCGACGCCTCCACGCCCGGTTCGCGGATGGTGGTGCGGCGCATGTCGCGCTTCCACGCTGTATCGTCGAAATCGCCCGCGCGGTGGAGCACGCACAGGTTGTCCCAGATGCTCAGGTCGCCGGGGCGATAGTCGACGGCAATGACGTACCGATCCTGCGTGACATGGGCGTTCAACTCGTCGAGCAGGGCGCGGCCTTCCTCGCGGCCCAAACCCACCACGTCGCGCGCGTGGGCACCGGCATAGATCGTCTTGCGGCCCGATCCCGGGTGCACGTGGACCAGCGGGTGGACGCTGTGGCGCATTCCGTCCAGCTCCTCCTCGGTGGTGGGGTAACCGGCCTGCATGCGGCTGTAGAAATAGCAGTGGCGGGCGGAGAGCCCCTCGATCCGGTCCTTCATCCTCTGCGGCAGGTCTTCGTAGGCGCTGCGGGCATCGGCAAACAGCGTGGGGGCGGACACGTGCGCCGGTGGCGCCTCGTGGCACAGCAGCAGGGCCTGCGCGCTCCTCACGTCCATGTAGCTGGAATCGATATGCCACAGCCGGTTGCCGGCGTTGACGAAGCGGCGCAGCGGGTTGTCGACGATGTTGCCGTCCGCATCGATATTGCTGGCATCGAACAGTTCGGGCCGGCTGAAGCGCGGCGGGCGGTTCTTGTGCACCGGGGCCAGTTCCACGTGGCCGAACAGGCGGCTGAAATCCACGTGGGTCTGGTCGGTCAGGCCGGTATCGCGCCACACGGTCACGCCCCACCGGTCCTGCGCGGCGCGGATGGCGGCTTTGGTGGGTTCGTCGAGCGGTCGGGTGATGTCCACGCCGGAGACTTCTGCTCCGAAGCGATCGGCCAGCGGGGTGATCGTCAGGGTCATGGCGTGCTCTCCTGCACCACGGAATATCATTAGCACGCTAACCATACCAGCGCGAAAGGCCTTTCCTACACTGGGCAAGCCGTGCCAGCATCCTCACGCTCTTTGACTGCGTTGATACCCGCCTTTGCGCTATTTCCGGCAAGCAACCCACGCGCCCCCTTTGGGCTGCATGGGCAGGCTGCCCGGTATGTACTTTATCAACTAACCCGGCAGCCGCCAGTCAATCGCACCCCGGCCGTGCTGTTCAAGGAAGGCATTCGCCTGGCTGTAGGGCCGCGAGCCGAAGAAGCCGCGATGGGCGGACAGCGGGCTGGGGTGCGGTGCTCGCAGCACCAGGTGGCGGCCATCGCTCAGCCCCGCTATCCGCGCCGCCTTGGCCTGGGCGTGGCTGCCCCACAGCACGAAGACGCTGGGCTCCGGCCGCGCGGCCACGGCCGCCACGGCGGCATCGGTGATCGCCTCCCACCCCTGCTGCTGGTGCGATCCCGCCTGCCCCGCGGTCACGGTGAGCGCGTTGTTGAGCAACAGCACCCCCTGGCGCGCCCAGACTTCCAGGTTGCCATGACCCGGATGGTCGATGCCCAGGTCGGCCTTCAGCTCCTTCAGCATGTTGGCCAGCGAAGGTGGCACCCGCTCGCCTGGCGGCACCGAGAAGGCGAGGCCATGCGCCTGGCCGGGTCCGTGATACGGGTCCTGCCCCAGGATCACCACCTTGACGGCATCGAGCGGGGTCAGCTCCAGCGCCGTCAGCCGCTGCCCGCGCGGTGGATAGACCGTGGCCCCGCCCTCCTCCAGCGTGCGCAGCCAGCCGCCCAGCCGCCGCGCTTCGGGCGTGGCCAGCACGGGATCGAGCGCGGCGCGCCAGCTTGGGGGAACGGTGTCTGCCATAATGCGCTATCCTACAGGCGCGGGGATGTGCCATCCAGCATGCCCTTTCCCTCTATCCCCAATCCGCCTAAGGCAGGGCGCATGGCAGTCCATTTCCACGAAGAAGACCTTCCCGCAAACGTGCTGGCCCCCGGCCCCGTTGCCGTCGACACCGAGACCATGGGCCTCGTTACCCACCGTGACCGGCTGTGCCTGCTGCAGATCAGCGACGGGCAGGGCGACGAGCACCTGGTGCGCTTCGCCAGGGGCAGCACGTATGATGCGCCCAACCTGAAAGCCGTGCTGGCCGACCCGGCGCGGCTTAAGCTGTACCACTATGCCCGGTTCGACCTGGCGGCAATCAAGCACTATCTGGGGGTCGAGGCCGGGCCGGTGTTCTGTACCAAGATCGCCAGCAAGATGACCCGCACCTACACCGACCGCCACGGCCTGAAGAACCTGGTCAGCGAGATGCTGGGCGAGGAACTGTCCAAGGTCCAGCAGTCGAGCGACTGGGGTGCCCCGGTGCTGACCGAGGCGCAGAAGGAGTATGCCGCCAGCGACGTGCGCTACCTTCACCGCCTGCGCGAGGTGCTGATCCCGCGGCTGGAGCGTGAAGGGCGGCTGGCCATGGCCGAGGCCTGCTTCGCTTTCCTGCCCACCCGTGCCGAGCTGGACCTGGCCGGCTGGATCGACAAGGACATCTTCAGCCACGAGTAATCGCGGCTGTTGCAGGAACCCATGCCATGACCGTCGCCGCCGACCGCATCCGCACCCGCCGCCAGGCCTTTGCAGCCCCCGGCGGTTCGCTGGACCGGATCGTGCGGCTGCTGGCCGTTGCGCTGCCGGCTGCCGTAGGGGTGGTTGCCGCGATGATGATGATCACCCCGCTCAGCCCGCGCAGCGAGGTCTCGTTCCTGCTCGACCGCAACAAGGTGGCCATCGCCGAGGACCGGCTGCGGGTGGATAACGCCATGTACCGCGGCGAGGACAACTCCGGCCGCCCGTTCTCGCTATCGGCTGGAGAGGCGGTGCAGGCCAGTGGCAGCGTGCCGCTGGTCGACATGCGCGACCTGGTGGCCCGGATCGTGCTGCCGGAAGGCCCAGCCGTGCTCTCTGCTCCCACGGGCGCCTACGACATCGAGCGCGAGCAGATGACCGTGCCCGGCGCAGTCAGCTTCGTTGCCGCTGATGGCTACAACATCGTGGCCCGCAACGTGCGGATCGACCTTCCCTCGCGCACCATGGTGGGCAATGGCCGGGTCACTGGGTCCATCCCGGCCGGTACGTTCGCGGCTGACGACTTCCGGGCCGATCTGCCCAACCGCAGCCTGGCGCTGATCGGCAACGCCAGCCTGCGGATGGTGCCGGGCCAGTTGCAGATGCCCCGCATGCCGGGAAGGAACCGCTGATGTCCGGAAACCGGCGCTTGCCTGCCGACGGGGATCGGCTATCGGCTGATGGCATGAGCACAAGCCGCCTGCCGCTGTCCGCCCTTGCCCTGCGTGGCCTCGCCGCCGGTCTGCTGGCGGGGGGCGTGGCGGCCCTCTCGTTCGGATCGGTGGCCGGGGCCCAGAACATTGCAGGGTTCAATACCAACCAGCCCGTGCAGTTCAACGCTGACCGGATCGAACTGCAGGACCGGCAGAACCGGGTGGTGCTTTCGGGCGGTGTGCAAATCACGCAGGGAGACCTGCGGCTGAACGCCGAGCGGACGACGATCTCCTACACCGACACCGGCACGCTCACGATCCAGCGGCTGGACGCCACCGGCGGCGTGGTGGTGACGCGCGGCAGCGAGCGGGCCAGCGGCTCCGCCGGGGTTTATGACTTCAACCGCAAGGTCATCATCCTCTCGGGCGGCGTCAACCTGCGCCGTGGTAGCGATTCGCTGAACGGTGGCCGGCTGGTGATCGACCTCAACTCCGGCCTATCCAGCGTGGATGGGGCGGGCAGCGCAGGTACCAGCTCCCAAGGTGGCGGCCGGGTTTCGGGGACATTCTCGGTTCCGCAACAGTAACAACCGATAGGCGCGAAACCCGGCGGCGGCAGGCCTAATGGCTGCCAGCGGAATCGATCAGTGCCTGCATGGATGCGGCGTCCGCCGGTCGCCCGGCCGACGCAACCCGCCGCATGAGGCTGCCTTGCCAATAGCCGGGCTGGCTGACCATCGCGGCCAGCGCCCCGCGTCCCGCAGGGGTCGCGATGAGTTCCGCCAGCAGGCCATCGGTAACGTCAGGGGCCGATCCGGTCGCAATCAGCGCCGCCACACGCTGCGCAGCGGAAGGGTAGTCGCGCGATAGTAGCGCGGCCCGGGCTACGGCGATCTGGGTAATCGGTTCGCGCCACCCGCGGCGGGCCGACTCCTCCAGCATCGGCAGAGCCAGATCTTCGCCGCCATCCATCTGGGCGGACAGGGCAAACAGCACGAGGTGATGCGCCGGCATGGGGCGCCAGCGCACGAGTTTGCGGGCCTCCTCCATGCTGGCGGTTTCCTCGCCACCGGCCAGCATAGCCTCCACCAGGATTCGTTGCGCGGTGGAGCGGAACGGGGCCGGAACGGCGGCAAGGTAGCGCGGATCAAGCTGGGCCTGGCGATCCAGCTGGCTGCCCAGCACAATCAGGCCCAGTAGCGCCATGAAGGCAAAGTAAAGCCCGCGCTTGATCATGTTCGTGCTCCCTCGCGCGGTGGCAACAGCAGCACCACGAGGAGCCCCGCAAAACACAGCAGCGCCTCGTTGCGAAGCGGATAATCCATGGCCGATTGCAGTGCGAGGCAGATGGTCCCGGCCCACGCAGCATAGCCCAGCCAACGATCCGGCTGGGACCGCCGCTGCCAGCAGGCCGGTCCGAGCCAGATCAGCCACCCAAGCAGCAAAACGTAGCCAACCGCACCGGATTCAATGGCCAGTTCCACATAGTCGTTATGCGCGCGGCCGGAACGCGCGGGAGAAATGAACTCCAGCGATTCGTAAACCTGGAACACCTCGTCGAACGTTCCCGTGCCGGAACCCACCGGCCAATAAACTCCGGTGACGTAGGCGCCATCTTCCCAAATCTCCAACCGGTCCCGGTCAATTTGCGAAAAACGGCCCACGCTGTCCGCAACCCGCCCGCCGCCGAGCAAGGATCCGGCCAGCGCGAATGCCAGCACTGCTGCACCAGCACCCATCGCCAGCCGCGCATGGCCCGAAGGGCTGGCGACAGACACCGAGGGCTTCAGCCGTGCTGCAATCAGTCGGAGGACAAGGAACCCAATGGGGATCATCAGCAAGGCCATGCTGGTGCGCGACTGGGTGAGGATCACCGCGATCAGGAACAGGCTGCCGAAAACCCCCGCCACCGCGAATTCGATTGGCCGGCGAGGCAAAGGCAAGGCAATCACGAGCAGGAGCGCGAGAAGGAAGAACATCCCGGTCGAATTGCGATTGGAAAAGGTGGCGTAAAAGATATCGCGCCCGGCATCGATGTCCTGCAACACCCCGAACGTGTTCGCGCTGGTCAACTGGACCACGCCCAGGGCAAAGGCCAAGGCCGCGGCGGCAGTCGCGGTCAGCGCCAGCCGGCGCCGGTGGTCCGGTGACAACTGCCAGCCGATCACGATCATGGCGGCCGGAACAAGGGTGCTGCAGAAGGCAAGGAGGGTCCGCTGCGGGTCGAGACTGAGCGGGAACCAGGCAGAGGGTGCAACACCCGCAAGGGCGAAGGTCTTGGCAACAAGATCACGCCCGGGAAGTTCTTGCCAGAGTGCAGGCGGCAGCGGGACGATCTGCAGCAGCGGCAGTGCAATTGTGGCCGTTACCAGGACGACCAGAAAGCGCGGCCCGCGGCTCAGGAAGAGGCCAACCGCGCGCGGGTTGGCGGCAAGGATCGCCACAGCGGTCAGCTGGATGATGGCATGCCGAACGCCATAGGCGATGCCGCCGCCACCCAAGGCAATTGCTAGGCCAAGAAGCGCCTGCAACTGGACCACCGGCAAGCGGATGGCGGACCACACCCGGGTCGCTGTCATTTTATCGTACCACTCCCGCGGTTGCCTGCGGTACAAACGAAAAGGGAGCCTGCACAAGGCAGGCTCCCTTTCGAAATCGTGCAGCTCACCACGAGGTGAGCAACCGCTCTTACTTGAAGATGCCCTTCGAAGTCACGAGCTCTTCAATCGTGATGCCGAGGGCGATTACCCTACCCCAGCGCGGCGTCCGCAGTTCTCCCTGCTGGATTGCAGCGGCACGCGTGCATTGCTGGTCGATGGCTACACTCACTGGCGCATTAACCTGCGCCGCATGATCGAAGAGGAAAAGGCGCTTGGCTAACCTGCTGGTCACTGGCGGTGCGGGATTTATCGGCGGCAACTTCGTCCACTATTGGGCGGACAAGTGCCCCGAAGACACCATCGTTGTGCTTGATTGCCTGACCTATGCCGGCAACCGGTCAACGATCGCTGGCGTGGAACAGGCCGAACTTGTCGTCGGCAATATTCTCGACACCGATCTGGTCGAAAAGCTGCTCGTTGAACGCGACATTGGCACAATCGTCCATTTCGCTGCCGAGAGCCATGTCGACCGCTCAATCACCGGCCCCGATGCCTTCATCGAAACCAATATCCTTGGCACCAACAGCCTCCTCAAGGCCGCGCGCAGGGCATGGCTAGATCGTGACGGTGGCCGGGATCACCGCTTTCATCACGTGTCGACTGATGAAGTCTACGGGTCGCTGGGTCCGCTTGATCCGGCCTTCAGCGAAACCACGCCTTACCAGCCGAACTCACCCTATTCAGCCAGCAAGGCCTCGTCGGACCACCTGGTCCGCGCGTATCATCACACCTTCGGGCTGCAGGTGACCACCAGCAACTGCTCGAACAACTATGGTCCGTACCAGTATCCGGAAAAGTTGATTCCGCTCTTTCTGCTCAATGCGCTGCACGGTCGAAACCTGCCTATTTATGGCGACGGCATGAATGTGCGCGACTGGTTGCACGTGGAAGACCACTGCCGGGGGATCGAGGCTTGCCTGCGGAACGGCAAGGTTGGCGAGACCTACAACATCGGGGGCGGTGCCGAGCTGCCCAACATGACAGTAATCGACACGATCTGCGCCGAAGTCGACCGCGCCTTTGCCGAGATCGATGGACTGGGCGTGCGCTTTCCCGATGCGCCTGCCGCTAGGGGCCTGGCCAGCGACACCCTCAAGACCTACGTTACCGACCGGGCGGGCCACGACCGTCGGTACGCGATCGACGAGCGCAAAGCCCGGGCAGAGCTTGGCTACATCCCCCAGCACCGGTTCGAGGATGGCATGCGCCAGACGCTGCGCTGGTATCTCGACCGTGAAGACTGGTGGCGTCCCCTGCTCGTCCGCTGAGCCCTTTCAGGGTCACACGCTTCGCTGCGGATCCGCCGATGGTCCTCTGAAAACCGGCACCTGGCGAGATAAAGCCTGACGATCAGGCCAGTGCCGCCGCGATTGCGCCACTGAGTTCGGGAAGAAACGGGTAGGGATCTTCCCGAATGTATTCGGGGTTTCGCACGGCGGGAGGTGCGGCTTCCGAGCGCTGGCAAGCGAGGGTTTTCGATAACTTGCCAGAGTTGCCTGCAGCAATGTCTTCCACCGCGCATTTCCTGGGCCTTCTTGCCACCACCCTGCATGTGTTGATCGCAGTGACTGCGGGTTTCGCATTGAGGATCGCTCTCGCCCGCAAGCAGCAGCCATGGCACGGGCAAATCTGGCTTTTTCTGCTCGTCCTGTTCGTCCTGCTCGCTCTTGCGAGGTATTTCAACGCGGAGGAAATGCTGCGCAACCATCTTCGGCAAACCCTATGGTCTAACGGCATTTTCGATCACCGTCGGGAATATCAACGCCCTGTGGTTGCCGCAGTACTGGTGGCCGCAGCGGCGGTGGGGTTCCTGGCTTGGCATCCTCTCGCTGGAGGGCTGCCGGGCCGGCGCAATGTTGCCGTCGCCCTGGCGCTGGCCGGAGGGGTCGGCATGCTGTTTCTGACCGGTTTGCGCCATGTGTCTCTGCACGCTGTTGACGCGCTTCTCTACGGACCTGCGAAACTCAACATCGTTTTCGAAGGTGGTATAGCCCTCCTGGTAGGCATGGCAGCGGTGCGCTACATCAGGATTGTCTCTGGCACTGACCCGCTCAGCGCCAAAAAGCCGCCGGAGGGTTAGGACTTTGCCTTGCGCCGCACTGCAACATAAGGCACCAGCCTGAATTCGTAAGGCGACACCGCTTTGGTGGTTTTTGCATCGGGCTGGTCGCGGAACAAGGCGCAGAAATCCCATGGATGGCAGCAGGTCGACCCTCAAAGTGTGTCTTGCCGCCTCGGGCGGTGGCCACCTACGGCAGCTGCTTGATCTCGAGCCGTTCTGGGCATCGCACGATCACTTTTTCGTAACTGAAGACACTGCGCTTGGCCGCTCGGTTGCCCGGGAACGGCCGACCGAATTCGTGCCGCACTTCGCCTTGGGACAGGCCCGCCTGGGCAATCCCGCCCTGATGGTGGCCCGCGCCCTGCGCAGCGCCTGGACCTCGCTGCGAATCGTGTGGCGCCGGCGGCCGGATCTGGTCATCAGCACCGGAGCGGGATCGCAACTGTTCATCGCCCTCTGGGCCCGCCTTCTGGGCGCAAGGATCGTGCTGATTGACAGTTTTGCGCGCTTCGACCGACCAAGCGCCTTTGCCCGTCTGGCGGGCCCGCTGGCTCATCTGCGGATCGCCCAGTCGGCAGCGGCCGCAGCGGACTGGCCCGGAGCTCTGGTTTATGAGCCCCTGCGCCATGACACCTGTGAACCCATTCAGAAGCAGAACCTGTTGGTTGCGACGGTTGGGGCGACACTGCCGTTTCCCCGCTTGGTGGATCTGGTGCTGGAGGCCAAACGCCAGGGACTGATTACGGAAGATGTCCTGCTGCAGACCGGGGATGTCGCACAGGCGATTGCGCCCGTTGATGGCGTGACAATTGTGAACTCGTTACCGTTCGACGAGCTGCTGGTCCGATTGCGGGATGCGCGTATCGTCGTGGGGCATGGAGGTACCGGATCAATCATTACCGCCCTGCAAGCCCAGTGCGGCACGATCGTAATTCCCCGCCGCTTCGAGCTCGGCGAGCATTACGACAACCATCAGGCCGAGATCTGCGAGGCTTTTGCAGCCCGCGAGCTTGTGCAGGTCGCCGACGACCTTGCCTCTTTCGAGAAGGCGTTGCATGCGGCGCGTAGCGCGCCGCCAAACCCGGTGCGCACCGACTATTCGGGACTGGCCCAAGTGCTGCGCGACTACGTTGCAGCAATCTGACGTCTCGCTCATCCATTGCGACGCACAAATTGCTGCGGTAGCGAACGCCTGAAGGAGTACTTACGTAAATGCCGCAAGGAACCAAGAAAGTCGCCCTGATTACCGGTGTAACCGGACAGGACGGCGCTTACCTTTCTCACCTCCTCCTCTCGAAAGGTTACGAGGTCCACGGCATCAAGCGGCGTTCCTCCAGTTTCAACACGGGTCGGATCGAAGACATCTATCAGGATCCGCACGTGGATGATCGGCAGTTCCATCTGCATCACGGCGACCTGACCGATTCAACCAACCTGATCCGCATCGTGCAGGACGTAAAGCCCAGCGAAATCTACAATCTGGCTGCGCAGAGCCATGTCGCGGTGAGCTTCGAGACGCCGGAATACACCGCCAATGCCGATGCTATCGGCACATTGCGCCTGCTGGAAGCGATCCGCATCCTGGGCATGGAGAAGACCTGCAGATTTTACCAAGCCTCGACCTCCGAGCTCTATGGCCTGGTGCAGGAAGTCCCGCAGCGCGAAACCACGCCGTTCTACCCGCGCAGCCCCTATGCGGCGGCCAAGCTCTATGGTTACTGGATCACGGTAAACTACCGGGAAGCATACGGCATGCATGCCTCCAACGGCATTCTGTTCAACCACGAGAGCCCCCTGCGCGGCGAGACCTTCGTCACCCGCAAGATCACCCGCGCTGCTGCGGCCGTTGCTCTGGGCCGGCAGGAAAAGCTGTACCTCGGCAACCTGGACGCACAGCGCGACTGGGGGCACGCCAGGGAGTATGTGCGCGGCATGTGGATGATGCTACAGCAGGACGAGCCGGACGATTACGTGCTCGCCACCGGAGAGACCACTTACGTGCGCGATTTCGTCCGCTGGGCCTTCGAGGATGCGGGCATCCCGATCGACTTTCGGGGAGAGGGCGTGGACGAGAAGGGCTATTCGCAGGCCGATGGGCGGGTTCTGATCGAAGTTGACCCGCGCTATTTCCGGCCGACCGAAGTGGAATTGCTGATCGGCGATCCCACCAAGGCCAATCAGAAGCTTGGCTGGCGTCATGAAACCGGTCCGCGCGAACTGGCGCGCGAGATGGTCCTGGCCGACCTTGAGGCCATGCGTGATGCGCCGATCGCAGGTGGCGACTGATGTTCGACCTGGCGGGCAAGCGGGTCTATGTTGCCGGGCACCGCGGAATGGTCGGCGGTGCAATCGTCCGCCGGCTTGCCAGCGAAGACTGCAAAGTGCTGGTCAATGAGCCGCGGGTGGACCTGCGCGAACAGGCCGCAGTCCGCGAATGGTTTGCCGCCAACAGCCCGGACGTGGTGGTCGTCGCGGCTGCGCGGGTTGGCGGCATTCACGCCAACTCCACCTATCCGGCCGAGTTTCTCTACGACAACATGATGATCGAGGCGAACGTGATCGAGGCTGCGCGGCAGGCCGATGTCGCCAAGCTGCTGTTCCTTGGGTCCTCGTGCATCTATCCCAAGATGGCCCCGCAGCCGATCACCGAGGATGCCCTGCTCACCGGACCGCTGGAGCCCACGAACGAGTGGTACGCGATTGCCAAGATCGCCGGGGTCAAACTCTGCCAGGCCTATCGCCGGCAATATGGCTGCGATTACATCAGCGCCATGCCGACCAACCTTTATGGTCCGGGCGACAACTTCGATCTCGAGAACAGCCATGTGCTGCCGGCGCTGATCCGCAAGGCGCATGAAGCGCGGGAAGCAGGGGCACCCTCAATCGAAATCTGGGGCACCGGAACACCGCGGCGCGAATTGCTGCATGTCGACGACCTGGCTGATGGGTGCGTTTTCCTGCTGAAGAACTACTCGGGCGACGAACACGTCAATGTCGGTTCCGGCGAAGACGTCACGATCGCCGAACTGGCGGCGATCGTCTCGGAAGTGGTCGGCTTCGAAGGCTCGATCACGCACGATCTTTCGCGTCCCGATGGCACCCCGCGCAAACTGATGAGTGGTGACAAGATCGCGGCAATGGGCTGGGCCCCGCGCATCGGGCTGCGGGAAGGCATTGCCGATGCCTATCGCGCGTTTCTGGCCCAGGATATTCGCCGCTAGACACCCGGGGAAGCCGGGGGGCGAACGTGGTGCCGCGGGATGGGCCTCAGAAAGCCCGGTGGTGGACCAGCACCCGCACAGTGGCCAGAATGATCTTGATATCGCCCCACAGCGACCACGAATTCAGATATTCAAGGTCGGCCTGCAAGCGGTCAGACAGATCGGCTTCGCTATCAGTGGCACCACGCAGGCCGCGGATCTGGGCCAGGCCCGTGATGCCCGGGCGGAGGCAGTGGCGCTGCCAGTACTTTCGGTCGACCTCCCAGAACAGCTTGTCACCTGCATGCGATCCGAGCGCGTGAGGGCGGGGCCGACGATGCTCATGTCACCGAGGAAAACGTTTATCAGCTGCGGCAGCTCGTCCAGGCTTGTGCGGCGCAGGAACCGCCCGACGCGCGTAATGCGATCATCATCGCGCGAGGCCGAGCGCAAGCCTGCAGCATCGGCCTTGGCAGTGCGCATCGAGCGGAACTTGTAGATGTCGAAGAAGGTGTTGCCGCGACCCATCCGCCGCTGCCTGAAAAACACCGGCCCGCCATCGTCCAGCGTGATGGCCAGCGCGCACAGCAACAGCACGGGCGACAACAGGAGCAGCCCGGCAGCCGAGGCGGTCAGATCGAACAGCCGCTTGGTAATCCGGGCCCGCATGGCCAGCTGGCCGGTCGACACCAGCAAACCATAAACATTGGCTTCGCGGTGGCGGACGATACCCAGCGCTCCGATCTCGCGGGCGTAGTCGCTGATCACCTCGCCGTGGATGCCGGAACCCTTCAGCACCTCGGACCAGGCGATCCGGTCCGATGGCTGACAACTCACGATCACCTGGTCCATGTTGCGCAGATAGCGCGACAGACGGTCCAGCATCACGGGGTCTTCCAGATCCGGCCTCAGCGCGTGCTCGCGCGACGAGACGCGGTAGACGTGCGGGATGCGCACTTCCGGGCCGCCGGCATCGATCAGCAGGCGATTGGTCATGCTTGGGCCCCAGAGGTACATCGTGATGCGCGCGACCACATAGCGCACGAAGCCCATGGCAACTGCCGACAGCGTGACGCTGGCCGCGAAGACGACGCGGGAATAATCCTCGCTGGTCTTCATCAGGAAGCCCAGGAAGCTGAGCAGCAGCGTCGACACCAGCAGCGCCACCACGCAACGCTTGGTAGCCTCGTGCCAATGAATCAGCCCTTCGCGTGAATAGGTCCCGCTGTACATGGCGATGGTCTGGAACAGCGGCAGCAGAAGGTAGCCGGGGGCCATCGCCTCGGGCAGCGGCATCAGCGGCATGTAGATGCCGCTGATGAGGGCAAAGGAGGCGAGCAGTATCGCGGAATCGCAGATGATCAGGGCAAGATAGAGCTGGAGACGGCGCCGCTCCAGCGACAGGGCCAGACCGTTGCGCGGTGCACGCGGGATACGGGCGGGCCGCTCGTCGAGCACCCGTCGGGGCTCGACCTCACGCGACAATCCGGCATTGACCGGACGCACATCAGTCGCTTAATCAGCAGACGAGAGATCCATGGAAATTCCTTCTGCCCACACCCTACCTGTGGACTAGGTATTCTCACCTAGTATAGGAATTATCCAGCGCTATCCATTGTTTTTTGCAAGTGCGAATAGACTCCCCGCTGCAATTTGGCACAGGCCGTGAGCTGTTTGCGACGAGTTGTTGAGCCGAACTGTGCCTGCTTCAGCGTCGACTTGCAGCGACTCGCGTTATCTGGGCCAATGACTGGGCAAGTATCAGATCGGCCCCCTGGCTGTTGGCCATCAGAGTACGGTGCAGTTCGGTCAGCCGTCCGACCAAGCGGTCAAGCTTGTGGCTGGGCCAGTGGCGCAATTGCTCCTCGATTGGGCGTCGATCGCGGAAGAACACGTTCTGTCTTTCAAGGAAGCGGGGCAAATCTTCACGGGGAGCCATGCGGGCGGCCAGCCCGGCGAGCTGGGCGGCCCGGCGCTCCAGCGCCAAAGCGATGGTCACGGGATTGATCCCCTGTTCGCGGATCCTGCGAAGTTCCGCCGGCAGCTTCTTCATGTCTCCGCCAAGCACGGTGTTGACGATTGGCGGCAGATCATCATCCGCTGTGCGAGCGCAGATTTCCTCGAACACATCCAATGTCGCAGTTCTGGGCGTCTGTGGGGTTGCGTCGAGATAAAGGGCCAGCTTGTCCACTTCCGACCGGGCAATGCGCAGGTCCATGGTGCTGGCCTGCGCCAGCCGGTCCGCCAGGTCGCCGCTGGCCTTGACACCGGCAGATGCAAGCATGGTGTTGATCGCCCCGCGCACATCCTTGATATCGGGTGAGTGGAACATGGCCACCAGGCTGTCGCCGCGATCGATCAGCAGCTTGGCCGTTCGTGACTTGTCGGTCGCACTCGTGGCAATCACCAGCACGGGGCAGGCTCCGCCCATTGCGCCCAGGTCCGCCATTTCCAGGAACGCGCGCAGGGCATCGTGCGCCTCTTCCCCGTTGACCTTGGCGAGGATATGCCGTGAGCCGCCAAACAGGGAGGTAGATCGCGCCTCGTCGACCAGACGCGAGGTATCGGCTTTCAGATCGGCCCCGCTCAGCTCGATCCGCTCGCCCGCATCGATCATGTCGCCGATCACCCGCGCGGCAGCGAATTCGGCCCCGGCTTCGTCAGGGCCGCAAAAGAACCACACCCTGCACGTGGCCGAAACCCGCTGGGCGACAGTGGCAAAGTTGGCGTGGGTCGCTTTCACGACCGATCGCGCAGCGCCAGCGACAGCCGCGTCACGATGCGGTCAGCCACCTGCTGGGCAAGGTTCTCCAGCGCGGTCTGCTCCGCGGCAATGGTGGCAAATTCTGAACTCACCACGTCGATACCCGCGTCGGAACCGGCGGTGGCATCCAGCAGGATCTCCCCGCTGGCGATGTCGACCAGTTGATAGCGCGCACGCAGGGTGCGCCGTTCGCGACCAATCGTATCGTCGGTCAGCAGGCCCAGGCCTTCGAGCTGGTCATCAAGCAGCACATCAAGGCGATAGCGCGGCGCGGTCGAGCTGCCGGTCTGGCCCAGCCGGTCGATCAGCGCGTTGCGGACCAGCCAGCCTTCCTGTCCCTCGATAGCGGGAACGTCGATCGCTGCCAGTCCCTGTGCCACCACGCCGGACGATCCGCCGGCATACATCGGGCGCAGCCCGCAACCGGAAAGCGCGGCCAGCAAGGCGCAGCCCAGGGCCAGGCGCGTCACCCGGCTCATGCGACGATATTCACCAGTCTGTCGGGCACCACGATCACCTTGCGCACCTGCGCGCCATCCAGCGAACGTTGGACCTTTTCGCTGGCGAGCGCCAGTGCTTCCAGCTCTGCACTGGGCAGGCCCTTGGCAACAGTCAGCGTATCGCGCAGCTTGCCCTTCACCTGCACGGCCACGGTTACCTCGTCCTCCACCAGCAGGGCGGGATCAACCTTGGGCCAGCTTGCTTCGGCCACCAGGCCCAGGCGGAACTGCGACCAGGCTTCCTCTGCCAGGTGCGGCATCATCGGCGAAACCAGCACGATAAGCTGGCGGATTGCATTCGACCGGCTGGCCGAAGGCGAAGCTTTCTCGATCGCACCGGTCAGCTCGTAAATCCGCGCCACGGCCTTGTTGAAGCTCAGCGCCTCGATGTCGCTGGCGACGGCGGCAATGGTCTGGTGCAGCTTGCGGTCAAGCGCGATGTCATTCTCCGCGTCGGCTCCGGCCCCGCCCATGCCTACCTGCCCGAACAGCCGCCACAGCCGCTGCACGAAGCGCGCGCAGCCTTCGATGCCGGCTTCGGACCAGGGCAGGTCGCGCTCCGGCGGGCTGTCGCTGAGCATGAACCAGCGCACCGCGTCCGCCCCGTAGTCGGCGATGATGTCCTCGGGGTCGACCACGTTCTTCTTCGACTTGGACATCTTGATGACCTTGCCGATCTGCACCGGCTGGCCATCTTCCCGCAGCACTGCGCCGCCACTGGAACGGTCGACTTCGGGAGGGCTGAAATAGATTTCGCGCGGGCCGTCCCTGCGCGAATAGGTCTCGTGCGTCACCATGCCTTGGGTGAACAGGCTGGCGAACGGCTCTTTCACCTCGATCAGGCCCACATGGGCCAGCGCGCGGGTCCAGAACCGGGCGTATAGCAGGTGCAGGATCGCGTGCTCGATGCCGCCGATGTACTGCTCCACCGGCAGCCACTGGGCCACTTCCGCCTGGTCAAACGGCTTGTCGGCCGGCTGGCTGGCAAAGCGCAGGAAATACCAGCTGGAATTGACAAAGGTGTCGAGAGTGTCCGTCTCGCGCCGGCCTGCCTTGCCGCATTGCGGGCAATCGACGTGCTTCCAGGTGGGATGGCGGTCCAGGGGATTACCGGGGACGGAGAAGTCCACGTCCTCCGGCAAGGCCACCGGCAGGTCCGCCTTGGGCACAGGTACCACGCCGCAGGCATTGCAGTGGATGAACGGGATCGGCGTGCCCCAATAGCGCTGACGCGAAATGCCCCAGTCGCGCAGGCGCCATACTGTCTTGCCAGTGCCCCGCCCTTCAGCCTCGATCCGGCGGATCACTTCGGCCTTGGCATCGGCCACGGACATACCGTCAAGGAAGCCGGAGTTGACGCAGATACCGTCGCCCGCCTCGGCCTCCGCCAGCGGAGCATCGGCGGCACCGGCGCTGGCGGCAATCACGCGGGTGATCGGCAGGCCGTACTTGGTCGCGAAATCGAAGTCGCGCTGGTCATGTCCGGGCACGGCCATGATTGCCCCGGTGCCGTATTCCATCAGCACGAAATTGGCGATGTACACCGGCAGGTATTCGCCGGTGAACGGGTGCTTCGCGCCGATGCCGGTATCGAAGCCCAGCTTTTCCGCCGTCTCCAGCTCGGCTGCAGTGGTGCCGCCCTTCTTGCACAGGGCTATGAAGTTCGCCGCATCGCAGTTCACCGCCGCCACGCCTTGCGCCAGCGGATGGTCGGGGGCGACGGCCACGAAGCTGGCCCCGAAGATGGTGTCAGGCCGGGTGGTGTAGACGGGCAGCGTATCGCCGTTCGACAGGTCGAAGGAAAACTCCAGCCCCTGGCTCTTGCCGATCCAGTTCTCCTGCATCAGCCGGACTTTTTCGGGCCAGGTGTCGAGGGTGGCGAGGCCGTCCAGCAGGTCCTGCGCGAAATGGGTGATCTTCAGGAACCACTGGTTGAGCTTTCGCTTCTCCACCAGAGCGCCGCTGCGCCAGCCGCGCCCGTCCACCACCTGCTCGTTGGCCAGCACGGTCTGATCCACCGGATCCCAGTTGACCGCGCTCTCGCGGCGATAGACCAGTCCTGCCTGGTACAGATTCAGGAACAACGCCTGTTCGTGGCCATAGTAGCTGGCATCGCAGGTGGCGATCTCACGGCTCCAGTCGAGCGCGAAGCCAAGCTGCTTCAGCTGCCGCTTCATCGTGGCGATGTTGTCATAGGTCCAGCCAGCAGGGTGGACGCCCTTTTCCATCGCCGCATTCTCGGCCGGCATGCCGAAGGCATCCCAGCCCATCGGATGCAGCACCTCGAAGCCGTTCAGCTTCTTGTAGCGCGCCAGCACGTCACCCATCGTGTAATTGCGTACGTGGCCGATGTGGATGCGCCCGCTGGGATAGGGGAACATCTCCAGCACATAGCTTTTGGGTCTGGTGGAGGCGCTGTCGGCCTCGAAACAGCGCGCCTGTTCCCACGCTGCCTGCCAACGGCTGTCAGCCTGCCCGGCATCGAACCGGACATCGAAGGACGAATCAGTCATGAACTACCCCTGTCGCTCGCGCGCTTCAGCCCACGGCGGAGCGGCGCAGATCGCGTGCCTTGGTCAGAATGATGTCTTCCAGCCGCTGGACAGTGGACGCCTGCACCGGCGCTTCCACCCACGTGCCGTTCTGCAGCACCTGCCGGCTGGCTGCCACGCGCAGGGCATCGGCACGCAGGTCGGAATCGAGGATCGACACCGAAACCTTCACCCGCTCGTTGGGGCTGTCGGGATTGGCGTACCAGTCGGTCACGATCACCCCGCCGGCACTGTCGGCCTGGGTCAGCGGCATGAAAGCCAGCGCCTCAAGGCTGGCGCGCCAGAGATAGGAATTGACGCCGATGCTGGTCACCTGCGAGGCGGCGAGGTCTGCCTGCGGCCGCTCGTTCCCGCCGCCGCACGCTGCCAGGCCCAGGCTCATCAGGCCCAGCACGGCAAGGCGGCCCAGGGCGCTGCTGCTCGAAGTGGCGGTCTTGGCCAGGGCGCGCATGCTCATTTCCATTTATGGGTCCAGTCATCCAGGTTGCGGCCGCTGTTCGCAGCAGCCGGATGGTCTCTATAGCCTGCCTGCCGCAGGCGGCAAGGCGCGAGCGGCACGCGGGCGCGCCACCCTGCCCTTTGGCTGGGCGGCGGGTGAACGCGGGCTGAATCTCCAAGCGCCCGATTGTGGAGTGGCGGCAACACTTTGTAAAAACACCGAGTAGAGCTTCCGATCCGCTGGCCAACGGCCATGCATGGGTTTACACGGCGAATCGGAGGAGGGCAGATTCGTGCAAGGAACCCTTCGGGCCGATGCCTGCAGAATGGCAGCCCGATCAGGAACCGTTAAGCCGCGATTGTGTCTATGCTTCGTGTTTGAAAGCGATTTTGGGATGATCCCGGCGTGAGCAGGACTGCAACCACTGGCCGCAAGGGCCGCATCGTCGCCGCACTGTGCGGCGCGGCGCTGGTTGTTGGTGTGCCCAGTGCGGGCCTTGCTGTCAGCCTGATCCGCGATAGCGGCAGCCCGTCGACTTTCGTATCTTTCACCCCCGCCTCTGCCGATCCGGAGATGGCCCGCCTGATCGAGGCGCGTGGCAGCACCGTGCGGTTGAAGCGGTTCACCCCGGCCGGGGCCGCCTCCGGCAGCGGGCACGCCATCACCGTGGCCGTGCGCGTCAACCCTGAGCCGGCCAATGCCATCACCGTCCGAAATGCGGTGGCCAGCGCCGCTGCGGAAGCTTCGGCTACCGGTGCGCCGCGCATTGCCGCTACGCGTTACAACCTGGGCATGGCACGCGGTTATCACAGCTTTGCCCAGCCGGCCGCGTCGCGCGCCGCCAGCCAGGTATCCGCGCCGATCATGAGCGACTTTGATCTGGCTCGCAGCGCGGAGAGCGACGAGCGCTCCAGTCGTTTCGCCGCTCGTATCGCTCTGGAACAAGAGGACCGTCCCGCCCCCGCAGCGCCGCGTTCGCTTGATTCGGTGGGCGACCAGCGGCTCGATGTCGCCGGCAGCTACCGCCTGTCGCGGAACCTCGATGTTACCGCAGGTGTCCGCTACGAGCAGGATCGCAACCGTCTCACCGCGCTGCCCAACGTGGAGCAGCAGGACAGCCAGGCCGTTTACGTCGGCACCCAGTTCCGCTTCTGATCGACAACCCATCGCCGGTTGCAACAAGACCCCGCTACGGCGGGGTTTTTCTTTGCCCCTGCCTTGGAGTTCATCCTAGGCTCGGCCCCGGACATTCGACCGATTCGAAAAGGGGAGAAGGCATATATGGCACGCGTTGCAATCGTCACCGGCGGCACCAGGGGCATCGGCAAGGCTATCTGCGAGAGCCTGCGCGGAGACGGGATGACCGTGGTGGCCAACTATGCCGGCAACGATGCCGCGGCTCGCGCCTTTACCGATGCGACCGGCATCCCCGCTTACAAGTGGAACGTGGGCGACCATGAAGAGACGCTGGCCGGTTGTGCCAAGGTGGCGGAAGAAGTCGGACCGATCGACGTGGTGGTCAACAACGCCGGCATCACCCGCGACGGCACACTTCTCAAGATGAGTTACGAGGACTGGACCGACGTGTTGCGGATCAACCTGGGCGGCTGCTTCAACATGGCCAAAGCCTGTTTCCCGCACATGCGCGACCAGAAGTGGGGGCGGATCATCAACATCGGCTCGATCAACGGGCAAGCGGGGCAATACGGCCAGGTCAACTATGCCGCCGCGAAGAGCGGCATCCACGGCTTTACCAAGGCTCTGGCACAGGAGGGCGCGCGCTTTGGCGTCACCGTCAACGCCATCGCACCGGGTTACATCGATACCGACATGGTTGCAGCTGTGCCGGAGAACGTGCTGGAGAAGATCGTCGCCCGCATTCCCGTGGGCCGGCTGGGCCACGCGGGCGAGATTGCCCGTGGCGTGAGCTTCCTGGCATCGGAAGACGGTGGCTTCATTACCGGGTCGACCCTGTCGATTAACGGTGGCCAGCATATGTATTGAGCCGACAGGTGGATGATCTGTTCCATCCACCGGTCAAGCGCTCGGTCGAGATTGCGGGCCACAAGACCTCGGTCAGCCTCGAACCGTTTTTCTGGGACATGTTGCGGAGGGCTGCCGAAGCCGAGGGAGTGCCGCTGAACGCGCTTGTTGCCCGGATTGATGCCCAGCGTATCGGCGCCCCCCAGCCTCCCGGGCTGGCGGGCGCGATCAGGCTGTGGCTGGTAGCCAATCGGCCGGGTCAATAGGTCGAGGGCGGATCGCTGGCCGGAAAGCTTTCGTCGCTCCGCTCGTCGACCTTACTCCATTTGTTCTGGTTGCTGGCCATGGCATTCGGCCCGGCATCGCGCACTTGCGCGAAGTTGGTGCCGTCCCCCTGACCAGTGGCGAAGGCTGCGTTCCGGCGGACTTCTTCCTTCTTGTAATAGCGATAGCCCAGGTAACCCAGGGCGGCGAGTGCCGCAGTCTTGATCAGCATGGTGATCTCCTTTTCCTAACCCCCAACGGGCGACGGCGCAGAAGGTTCTCGCGGCTTGGGTTTGTCATGTGACAAGGCGTGCCAAGATGGCGCTTGACCGCTGCCGGTGCCCCCCTAGAACCATTGTGCATGAGCGAAAAGAAACCGATCCGTAAGGCTGTGTTTCCCGTCGCGGGGCTCGGCACCCGGTTCCTCCCCGCCACCAAGGCCATCCCCAAAGAGCTGCTGCCGATCGTTGACCGGCCGCTGATCCAGTACGCCGTCGATGAAGCGCGCGAAGCAGGGATCGAGCAGATCATTTTCGTCACCGGTCGCGGCAAGACCGCCATCGTCGAGCATTTCGACGTGGCCTACGAACTCGAATCCACGATGGCAGAGCGCGGCAAGTCGCTCGAGGTGCTGGAACCCACCCGGGCAACCCCCGGTGATATCATTACCGTGCGCCAGCAGGTGCCGCTGGGCTTGGGCCATGCCATCTGGTGCGCCCGTGCAATCGTGGGCGACGAACCTTTCGCTATCATGCTGCCCGATGAACTGATGATCGGCGCGCCCGGCCGTGGCTGCATGGCGCAGATGGTGGAAGCCTACAACGAAGTCGGCGGCAACCTGATCTCCGTGCTGGAAGTGCCGTGGGACGAGGTGTCCAGCTATGGCGTTATCGATCCCGGCTCCAGCGAAGGGGCCCTGACCGTAGTGAAGGGCCTGGTGGAAAAGCCGCCCCGCGACAAGGCCCCCAGCAACAAGATCATTTCCGGTCGCTACATCCTGCAGCCCGAAGTGATGCGCACGCTCGAGAACCAGGAAAAGGGCGCAGGCGGGGAGATCCAGTTGACCGATGCGATGGCCCGCATGATCGGCAACCAGCCGTTCCACGCGGTCACCTTCGATGGCCGGCGGTTCGACTGCGGCAGCAAGACCGGTTTTGTTGAAGCGACGTTGGCCCTGGCACTGGAACGCCCGGACATGGGCGCTGAAGTGCGCGCCATGGCGGAACGCCTGCTGCGCGCCTGATCCGCGCAAAGAAAAAGGCGCCGGGTTGCCCCGCCGCCTTCCACTTTATCCAGACCGAAGCTGGTAGGGGGCTTATTCGCCGCCCTGTCCGCCCGCGCCCACTTCCACGGCGGCAAACTGCTCGCTCATGTACGGGGTGGGGTCAACGGCTTCGCCGGCAACACGCACTTCATAGTGCAGGTGCGGGCCGGTGGAGCGGCCGGTGGAACCGACATAGCCGATCAGGTCACCCTTGCGGACCTGCTGGCCGGGGACCACGGTATAGGACGAGAGGTGGCCATAGCGGGTTTGGAGCTGGCCGCCGTGCTCGATCTGCACGTAGTTGCCATAGGAGCTGAACCACTGCGCCATGCCCACGCTGCCATCGGCGGTGGCATAGACCGGGGTCCCGGTCGGTGCGGCGAGGTCAACACCGTTGTGCTGACGACGGCCGCCGAGCACAGGGTGGGTGCGCATGCCGAAGCTGCTCGTCAGCGTCATGCCGGCAAGCGGCATGCGCGAGGGAATGGCCACGTCGAGTCGCGGAGCGGCGATGATCTGGCCACTGGTGGTCACCATGCCACCGTTGCCCAATTCACCCCAGCTGGCGAAGAGTTCGTTGAATTCGCCGTCATCGGCGGCAACCGGAGCTTCCACGGCGCCGGCAATCTGGACCGCGGCGGGAGCGGCAGCATCATTGGCAAGAGCAGGCGACACGCCGAGCACGAGGCTGGCCAGGACACCAAAAGCGGACTTGACGAACATACGATCCCTTTATTTTTCAATCGCCTTGCGGCACTTCGTCAATTTCGCCGGACCCCTAATCAGCCCGCCCCGGGCTTCCCGTCCGAAAGATTTGCCATGCCGGAACTTTCTCCTACCTGGCGTGTTGCAAGGGGTAGAGGGCCAAAGCTTGATTAGGCAAGCGCGCCATACGCCGTGCGCGATAAACCGGCTGCGAGACGCGCTGAGTCGTTGAACGGCGGCTTAACGACGCCGGCAAAGTGCTCCTTCACCAGCGAAATCCAGGCTGAATCGGTTGGCACTGCCGCCTTGTGGCACCAATCCTTGAAATGCCTTGCCCCGACCGCAACGTGCCGGATTTCATCGTCAAGGATTCGTTCCAGAATCCGTGAGCCGTGCTCGTCTCCCTGGGCGCGGACCCGCTCGATCATGGCGGGCGTGACATCAAGCCCGCGCGCTTCCAGCACCATCGGCACAACCGCCAGTCGGGCAGCCACATCGTGCGCAGTGGCCTGCGCAGAGGCCCACAGTCCGTCATGCGCCGGCAGGTCGCCATAGCGGAGGCCCATGCTGTGCAGCTTGCGGTCAACCAGCGCGAAATGCAGCGCTTCGTCTGCCGCAACTGACAGGAAGTCGCCGACAAAGGCCCGGCCCATGGCACCGCCAAAGCGGCCGGCCATGTCCAGCGCCAGGTCGATCGCGACGAACTCGATATGCGCCAGCGAATGCCACAGCGCCTGCCGGTTGCGGTCCGACCCGCCTTTGCCGCGCTTGGGCATCTGGCCCGGCGGGCGCAGCTCCAGGTAGTCGGGCCAGGCTGGCCGGTCGGGCATGGTAACGCTGAACGCGTGCGCCAGTTCGCCCTTGCGCCAGCGGCGAACCAGCGCGCGCGTGGCCATCACCTTGGCACGCGGATCGGCAGTACGCAGGGCAGCGCGAATCGCGGTGGAGAGGTCCTCGCTGGCCACCGCGATCAGAGCGCCCGCGCCGCCTCCAGCACTTCGGCAGCGTGGCCCTTTACCTTCACCTTGCGCCACACCTGCGCGATTTGGCCCGCAGCATCGACCAGGTAGGTCGTCCGCTCCATGCCCATGTAAGTGCGACCATACATGCTCTTCTCGGTCCAGATGCCCAGCGCATCGGACAGGCCACCCTCGGCAGCATCGGAGGCAAGCGGCACGGTGAGGCCATGCTTGGCGGCGAACTTGGCATGCTTGGTCGGCGGATCCTTGCTGATGCCCAGCACGGACACCCCGGCAACATCAAACTCGCCCTGCAGCGCGCTGAAATCCAGATTTTCGGTCGTGCAGCCGGGGGTATCGTCCTTGGGATAGAAGAACAGCACCAGCTTGCGGCCAGCGAAGTCAGCGGGCGACACCTTGCCACCCTCCGGCGTGTCCAGGGCAATGGCGGGCATTGCATCGCCGACCTCGGGGAAAACGCTCATGATTCGATCTCCAGTGTTTCGCCGAAGGTGGTGGCCCATTGGCCGGCCACGGCTCGGCGGGCCTCGGCAATGCGCCGCAGGAGCGCGGCATAGTCGGTTTCGCCGCAGGCTTCGGCCAGGGCAATACGGGCGGCAGGCGGTGGCTCCTGCCCGTCCGGCGCGAACAGTCGCGCGGCAATCAGCACCCGGGCCAGCGACAGGAAGGCGTCGGCAAACCAGTCTGGCAGCAGGCCGGCGCGGGCCAGTTCGCGGCTCGCCACCTCGACCCCCGGCTGCAGGGCCACGCCTTCGCGCAACTGCAGATAGTGGACGATGAACTCGCAATCGACCATGCCGCCGCGCGCCAGCTTCACATCCAGCGGACCTTTCGCCTGCTTGTGCGCGGCCATGTCGTGGCGCATCTTGAGCACGTCGGCCTTCAGCTTGCCCGCATCGCGTGGAGCGGCCAGCACCTGGCGGATCAAGCTGGCCAGCCGCTCGCGCGAGGCGGGGGCGCCGTACAGCACCCGACCCCGGCACAGGGCCATGTGCTCCCAGGTCCAGGCCTCGTTCTGCTGGTAGCGCTGGAAACTCTCGAAGCTTACCGCCAGCGGCCCCTGGGTGCCTTGCGGCCGCAGGCGGGTATCCACTTCGTAGAGCGCGCCCTCGGCCGTCGGCACGCTCAGCGCGGCGGTGACGCGGGTGGCCAGGCGGTTGAAGTAGAGCGAGGTGGTCAGCGGTCGGGATCCGTCCGATTCCTCGCCCAGTTCCGCCCCGTCGAACAGGAAGATCACGTCCAGGTCCGAGGCGTGGGTCAGTGCGCCGCCTCCCAACCGTCCGAGGCCCAGGATTACCAGATCGGCATTGCTGATCCGCCCGTGGACCCGCGCAAACTCCTCGCTCGCGGCGTCAGCACCGGTGATCAGCGCGGCTTCGGCCACGCGGCACAGGCCCTCGGCAATGGCCAGGGGATCATGCCGGCCCTCGACCAATTGAACGCCTAGGGCAAAGCGCTCTTCGCCCACCACCTCGCGCAGGCGACCTAGCCGCGCCTCGTAGTCCGGCTGCTCGCTGGCGGCCATGCGGGCAACCAGGGTGGCCACATCCTCGGGCAGATCGAGCGCGCTGGCATCGATCAGGGTGTCGAGCAGGCCCACCCGCTGGCCCAGGGCATCGGCCAACGGAGGGGCCAGAGTGATCAGGCGCAGCACCTGGTCGAGCAGGCCGGGGCGCTGTTCGAACAGGCGGAACAGGTTGATCGCGGTGGGCAGCCGGGCCAGCAGGGTTTCCCAGCGGATCATGGCCTGTTCGGGCGCGCTGGCCTTGGCGAAGGCCTGGGCCAGTACTGGCAGCACGGCATCCAGCGCCTTGCGGGCTTCCACCCCCTTCAGCGCGCGGATGGTGTCCTTCCAGTGTTGCACCCGCGCCACCAGCGGATCGCTCGCCTCCGGGGTAGGGGCGGCAGGCTCGGCATCCTCGCCCAGCAGGGCATCGTAGCGCTGCGCCACGGGGCCGCACACCTGCCCAAGGTCCGCCACCAGCGCCGCCGCATCGGGCAGGCCATCCAGCCGGGCCACATTGTCCAATGCCGCCGCGTCCGCGGGCAGGCTGTGCGTCTGGTGGTCGCCAACCATCTGCAGACGATGCTCGACCACGCGAAGACGGTCATAGCTGGTCCCCAAGGCGAGGGCATCATCCACCCCGATGATGCCCTCGGCCGCCAGGGCATCCAGCGCCTCCCGCGTGCCGCGCAGGCGCAGTTCCGGGCGGCGGCCGCCGTAGATGAGCTGGTGGGTCTGGGCGAAGAACTCCACCTCGCGGATGCCGCCGCGCCCGCGCTTCAGATCAAACCCCGGCCCCTGCACCAGCGGCCCGGTGTAGGCCTTGCGGATGCGGGCGGTGAGGCGCCGGATTTCCTCGATAGCGGTAAAATCCAGGCTGCGGCGCCAAACGAACGGGCGCACCTGCTCCAGAAAGGCTTCTCCTGCGGCAACATCCCCTGCTGCGGCGCGGGCGCGGATGAAAGCGGCGCGCTCCCAGGCCAGCGCCGAGCTTTCGTAGTGGCTGATCGCCGTGCCCAGCGAGATTGCCAGCGGGCTGACTTCACTGGCCGGGCGCAGCCGCAGGTCTACCCGGAAGACATAGCCATCACCGGTCTGGTGCGACAGCAGTTCCACGATACCGCGGGCATAGCGCTGGGCCGCTTCGGCCGGCTCCTCGCTGGCGCGATGGGGCAGGGTCTCGGGATCGAACAGCAGGATCGGATCGATGTCCGAGCTATAGTTCAGCTCGCCAGCGCCATGCTTGCCCAGGGCCAGCGCCACGAAGCCGGCCGGCTGGGCATCGGGCATGCGACGCGCGATGACCGTGGTGATGGCCTTGTCCAGTGCCCGGTCGGCCAGGGCGGACAGCTCGGCCATCACGCGGGCTAGCGGGAAGTGGCCGGCCAGGTCGCCTACGGCCAGCACCAGCGCCAGCCCGGTGCGCTCCAGCCGCAGGGCGCGGCCGACATCGGCCTCCTCGACGGCCTTGGCGAGGGCCAGCGCCTCTTCCACGCGACCCTGGGCGAGCATTTCGACCAGGTGCGGCATGCGGCCCATGGCTAGGGCCAGGAACGGCGAATGCGTGCGGGCGCGGTCAAGGGCGTGCGTCCAGTCGGTCATGCCCGTTCCCTGCCCCGCCCGGTGCGCCAGGGCAAGAACCTTGCCTGCCGGGCCCACCGCTGCCAAAGCGCTGAGCTATGACTTCGACCTATCAGATGCCCCCCGAATGGGCCGAGCAGGAGTGGATCTGGATCGGCTTTCCCGCCGCGGCAGACCTGTGGCTGGAAGACCTGGAACCGGCGCAGGAGCAGGTGGCGGCCTTCGCCAATGCCATTGCCGAAAGCGGCCAGCAGGTGCGCCTCGTCGTGCGAGACGGTGCCAGCGAAGCGGCCGCACGCGCGCTGTGTCATCCGTCGGTGCTCCTGGAGCGCCACGCTTATGGCGATATCTGGCTGCGCGATACCGGCCCGCTGGTGCTGCTGGACCGGAATGGACAGCGCGCCGCGAGGCGCTTCCGCTTTAACGGCTGGGGCGACAAGTACGTGCTGGAGCACGATACGGAAGTGGCCGCATCGCTGGTGGGCGCCGGTGGCCTTGCCGATCTGGGCCAGGCCGACTGGGTGCTGGAAGGTGGTGCTGTGGATGGTGACGGAACCGGGCTGGTGGTGACCACCGAGCAATGCCTGCTGAATGCCAACCGCAATCCGCACCTGACCCGCGAGCAGATTGCCGATCGGCTGGGGCGCGACCTGGGCTTCGACCGGGTGCTGTGGCTGGGTAACGGTCTGCTGGGTGACCATACCGACGGGCACGTGGACAACCTGGCCCGCTTCGTGGGGCCCGACCACGTGGCCATTCCCGTGGCCGTGGAGGAGGATGACCCCAATGCCGCCACCTATGACGATGCCGCCACGCGCGCCGAGGCTTTTGGCCTGAAGGTAAGTCGCATCCCCTCGCCCGGCCTGATGGGCGAGGATGATGATGTGGAGCCGGCGAGCTACATGAATTTCGTGATCGCCAACAAGGTGGTGGTAGTGCCCGTTTATGGGTCGCCGCAGGACGAGGCGGCGGTGATAGCCATTGCCGACCTGTTCCCGGGGCGCGACATCGTGGGGCTGATGGCCGATGCCGTGCTGACCGGCGGCGGCAGCTTCCATTGCTGCAGCCAGCACGTGCCGGCTGCCTGTTGAGCAGGGGCCGGACCGAGCCGCGTTTACATTTCATTAGGGATTTGCGCCGAAGGTGCTGGCCATGAGCAAGGCCATCGCCCTTTCGCGCCATTATGCCCTCGATTCGATCGAGTTGCTGCGCTGTGCGATCGTGCTGGGCTGCGCTACGGCGCTGATCGCTGCAGGCGAGATGCTGCCGCTCTGACGCGGCCAGAAATCCTGCACGACAGTTTTCTCGCCGGCGGTGTTGCGAGTTTTCGGTAGGCGCTTCAGCGAGCCGGTCGCAGGATAAAGACCAGTTCCTGCGCAAAACGATCGGACAAGCCAGTCATTCCCCTGGCCAAAAGCCTGCCCGGCACCTGCTTTATCCCGCCGCCGAGCAGGGCCTGCGGATTGGTGGTCCGCCGGATCAGGCGATCCACTGCAAAGCCGGTAAAACGGAAGAATTCGGCCAGTTCACCGGCAGCGTATTCGCGCACGTGACCCATGTGGCCCACACCGGCCAGCTTGTTCCACTCGCTGACCAGGTGCGGCCCGCTGCGCCCCGTCGCCAGCATCTTCAGGAAGTTGGGGGCATAGTAGAAGTTGGGCGTGGTGAGGTAGAGCACGGCATCGGGCCGCATGGCGCCGGCGAGGTCGCGGAAGGTGCCGACCAGGTCTATCCGCAGGTGCTCGAAGATTTCCGCCATGCAGACCACGTCATAGGGTGACAGGTCCAGCACCTGGCGCTGGGCGGCGTGCTCGATATCCACGCAGCGCACCGACAGGCCAAGGTCGGCAATTGTCGCGGCATCACGGTCGGGGGCGATGTCCAGCGTATCGACGGTGAGGCCCGCAACCTGGGCAATGGCTTCGAACAGGTAGGGCCGCCCGCCCACGTTGAGGATCCGGGCACCGGGAAATGCACTCGCCAGTTGCGCCACATCGTCGATGCAGCGCTGGCGGTGATAGCGGATGTAGGCCCCGTTGCTGGCGGGGTTGAAGCCCTCCACCCGCGCGATGGCCCGCGCCACGCCGGCATCGCGATCAAGGGCGGCGGCGGTGATCAAGGGCGCCGGTTACCCCCCTTGAGATCAGGTGGAGTGCATTCCGCCTGAAGCAGGGCCAGCGCCTCGGCCAGCGACATCACCTTCTGGTGCTCTGCCCCCAGCGTGCGCAGGGCTACGGTGCCTTCCTCCGCCTCGCGCTTGCCCACCACCAGCAGGTGGGGGACCTTGGCCAGCGAGTGTTCGCGCACCTTGTAGTTGATCTTCTCATTGCGGGTATCGGTGTCCACGCGGATACCGGCGGCCTGCAACTGTCTGGCCACGTCGGCGGCGTAGCCATCGGCATCGGACACGATGGTTGCCACCACGGCCTGGGTGGGGGCCAACCATGCCGGCAGGCGGCCTGCGAAATGCTCGATCAGGATGCCGATGAAGCGTTCATAGGAACCGAAGATCGCGCGGTGGAGCATGACCGGACGGTGCTTCTCGCCATCCTCGCCAACATAGACCGCGTCCAGCCGTTCGGGCAGCACCCGGTCGGACTGGATCGTGCCCACCTGCCAGGTGCGGCCGATCGCATCGGTCAGGTGCCATTCCAGCTTGGGGGCGTAGAACGCGCCTTCACCGGGCAGCTCCTCCCAGCCGTACTCGGGCGTCGCGAGGCCCGCCTCGACCACGGCGTTGCGCAGTTCTGCCTCGGCCTGGTCCCACATGGCATCGCTGCCGAAGCGCTGGTCAGGCCGCAGCGCCAGCTTGATCGAATAGGTAAATCCGAAGTCGCGATAGACCCTGTCGGCCAGTTCGCAGAAGGCGCGCACTTCTGCCACGATCTGGTCCTCGCGGCAGAAGATGTGTGCATCGTCCTGCGTGAACTGGCGGACGCGCATCAGGCCGTGAAGCGCGCCGTGCGGTTCGTTACGATGGCAGCACCCGTTCTCGTAGATCCGCAGCGGCAGATCGCGATAGCTGGTGATGCCCTGCTTGAAGATCAACACGTGCGCCGGACAGTTCATCGGCTTCAGTGCCATCCAGTCGGCCTCACCCGAAATCACCGGGCCTTCGTCCTCGGTATTAGGCACCTCATCGGGGATCACGAACATGTTGGCGCGGTACTTGCCCCAGTGGCCGGACTGTTCCCATTGGCGGGCATCCATCACCTGCGGGGTCTTGACCTCCCGGTAGCCCGCCCCGTCAATGGCGCGGCGCATGTAGGCCTCCAGCTCGCGCCAGATGCGATAGCCGTTGGGGTGCCAGAAGACGGAGCCGTGCGCCTCCTCCTGCAGGTGGAACAGGTCCATTTCGCGGCCCAGGCGGCGGTGATCGCGCTTGGCGGCTTCCTCCAGTTTGTGGAGATGCGCGTCGAGCTGCTTCTTGGTCAGCCAGCCCGTGCCGTAGATGCGGGTAAGCTGCTGGTTCTTCTGGTCGCCGCGCCAATAGGCTCCGGCCACGCGCATCAGCTTGAAGGCCTGCGGGTCCAGCTTGCCGGTGCTGGGCAGGTGGGGGCCGCGGCACATGTCGAGCCAGTCCTCACCGCTCTTGTAGACGGTCAGTTCCTCGCCCTCGGGAAGTTCGGCGGCCCACTCGGCCTTGAACGTCTCGCCATCGGCCTGCCACTTGGCGATCAGGTCCGCCCGGCTCCACACCTCGCGAGTCAGCGGCTTGTCGGCGCGGATGATGGCGCGCATCTGCTCTTCGATGGCGGGCAGATCCTCCATGGAGAAAGGCGCGCGACTGGCGGGGGCGAGCACGTCGTAATAAAACCCATCATCCGTAGCCGGCCCGAAGGTGATCTGCGTGCCGGGCCACAGCGCCTGCACCGCCTCGGCCAGCACGTGGGCATAGTCATGCCGGGCGAGGTCCAGCGCCTCGGCCTCGTCCCGGGCAGTCACCAGCGCCAGTTCGCTATCGCCCTCGAAGGGGCGGGTCAGGTCGCGCAATTCCCCGTTCACCCGTGCGGCGAGGGCTGCCTTGGCGAGGCCCGGACCGATAGCGGCGGCAACGTCGGCAGGCGATGATCCGCGCGGCATCTCGCGGACGGAACCATCGGGCAGGGAGATCTTGAGCATTTCTGACATGGCAAGGCCAATAGCGGGGCAAACCCGTTGCCTCAACCGCGCTTGTCGGTTCATGATTTGCCGATGACTGACATCCGCTGCTTCGACACCATGATGCACAACCGCATTGCCTTTCGCCACCTGCCACGCTCGCAGGTGGGCACCAGTCCGGCCGTGGTGTTCCTGCCCGGATACATGTCCGACATGGCAGGCAGCAAGGCCACGGCGGTGTACGAGTGGTGCCGGGACGAGGGGCGCGAATGCCTGCTGCTGGACTATGCCGGTTGCGGCCAAAGCCACGGTGAGTTTGCCGACCAGACTTTAAGCGAGTGGACCAACGACACATTGGACCTGATCGAGCACGTCGTGGCAGGGCCGGTGGTGCTGGTCGGCTCCAGCATGGGTGGCTGGCTGATGCTGGGCGCGGGCCAGGTGCTGCAGGAGGCGGACCGGCTGGCCGGGCTGGTGGGCATTGCCGCCGCGCCGGACTTCTCCGACTGGGGCTATTCCGACGAGCAGAAAACCTTGCTGCGGGCCGGAAAAACCGTCTTCGAAGCCAATCCCTATGGACCCGAACCCACCCCGACCCACGGGCGGTTCTGGCAGGATGCACAGCGACAACGCGTGCTGGGCAACCGGATTACGCTCGATTGCCCTGTGCGCCTGCTCCATGGTGAGCTGGATGCGGACGTGCCGAGCGCTATCGCATTCCGTCTCGCCACTGCCCTGCGTTCACAGGATGTGCAGGTGACTATCGTCAAGGGCGGGGATCACCGGCTGTCGCGCGATGGGGACATCGCCCTGCTGCTGCACACGCTGGCCTGGTTCAAGTAGGGTCTGCCGATGTTCCCCCTCGTTCTTGCTACGGTTCTCGCACTTGCCCAACAGGCCACTACCGCACCGCCCACCCTGGAACAGGACCGGCTGACCGCCTGCGTGACCGAGGCCCGCACCGATCCGGGGCAGGCGATCACCACCGCCTCCCAATGGCTGGAGGGTCTATCGGGCGTCTCCATCGCCGCGCCACAGCAGTGCCTGGGTTTTGCCTACATGGGCCTGCTGCGCTGGGATGCCGCCATGCTTGCCTTCCAGACCGCGCGCGATGCGATCGCCGTGGATGACAGGCTGGGTCGTGCGCGGCTGGGCTCGATGGCGGGTAACGCGGCATTGCAGGCCGGCCAGCAGCTGGTAGCCGAAGGGGCGTTTGCCGTTGCCATGGACGATGCGCTTGCGGGCGGCGATGCCCGGCTGGCCGGCCTGGCCGCAGCCGACCGGGCGCGTGCACTGGTGGCGCTGGGCGATGCGGCCGCAGCCGGCACGGCGCTGGCCCGGGCGCGCGAGCTGGCCCCGCAGGAGGCCGAGGTATGGCTCCTTTCCGCCACCCTGGCCCGGCGCACGGAAGACCTGACGAATGCCGCAAGCTGGATCGGCACCGCCGCCGCGCTAGCCCCGCAGGATGGTGCGATCGGGCTGGAAGCCGGCCTGATCGCCGCGCTGGCGGGCGACGACGATGCCGCGCGCTCCGCCTGGGGTGCGGTGATTGCGCTGGGCGGGCCGCAGGCAGCCACTGCCCGGCAATATCTCGCGCAGCTTGAAGAAGCGCCCGCCACGCCATAGCTTGCAGCGATGGTGCCGCTCAGCGTTCTCGACCTTGTCCCCATCCGCGAGGGCAGCGGCGCGGGCGAAGCCCTGCGGGCGGCGGGGCGGCTGGCACAGGTTGCGGAAGAGGCCGGCTACAACCGCTTCTGGATAGCCGAGCACCACGCCAGCCCCGGCATTGCCGGCGGGGCGACGAGCCTTGCCATCAGCCACATTGGCCACGTGACCAGCACCATCCGGATCGGTTCGGGCGGAATCATGCTGCCCAACCACAACCCCTTCGTGATTGCCGAGCAGTTCGGCACGCTCGATGCCCTGTTTCCCGGCCGGATCGACCTAGGCCTGGGCCGCGCACCCGGTGCCGCACCGATCCTGGGGCAGGCGCTGCGCAAGGATCTGGGCCGCGCCGCCGAATACTTCCCGCAGGACGTGGTTGAGCTTCGCGCCCTTTTGACCGGCGATATCGACCTGCCGATCCGCGCGACCCCCGGCTTCGGCTCACGGGTGGAGTTGTGGATGCTGGGTTCCAGCCTGTTCGGCGCGCAGCTCGCCGCGCAACTGGGTATGCCCTATGCCTTTGCCAGCCATTTCGCGCCCGATCACCTCGATGCGGCGCTGGCCACCTACCGCGAGCAGTTCCGCCCCTCGGCCTATCTCGACAAGCCCCACGCCATGGCGGCGATGACGGTGATCTGCGCCGAGACGGATGCAGAGGCCGAGCTGCTCGGTTCATCGCAGGACCAGGCCTTCGTGGCCCTGCGCACCGGTGATCCCGGCCCGCTGCCCCCGCCGGTGCCCGGCTATCGCGCCAGCCTGCCGCTGACCGTGCAGGGGATGCTGGATCGGCTTGGCGCAGCGCGCGCGGTTGGCTCACCCGCCACAGTGCGCGAGCGGATCGGCCGCTTCGTCGAGCGGACCCGGGTCGACGAGATCATCGTCTCGGGTGCGACCTATGATCCGCTGGCGCGGGAACAATCGTTACGGCTGACCGTGGAGGCACTGGGCGCGGGTGCCGCCGCCTGATCAGAGAACTGGTTGCAGATAAAACCAGTTTGGGGCTATGGCGCTGGCCAGGACCGAACACGGGCGAGAGAGGGATGATTGATGGCCAAGTCGAAGGCGCTGGCGCAGCTTGCCGAGCGGATTGCTGGCTCTATCCTCCCGGGTGAAGCGCCGCTGGCTGGCCCCGCGCTGGACCAGGTGGCCGCCTTCCTGCTGGAAGCCGCGCAGCACCGCGCCGAAGGCACCGGCAAGGTGCTGGTCCGCACCGTCACCGAGGGGCGGCGCCTTACCCGCGTGGCCGTGGTCAATCGCGACATGCCGTTCCTGGTCGATTCGGTCAGCCATGCCCTCGCCGCGCAAGGGCTGACGGTAGACTTGCTGGTTCACCCGATCGTGCCGGTTAGGCGCAAGGCCGATGGAACCCTTGCCACGCTGGGCACGGGAAACATTCCCGAAAGCCTGATCTACCTGGAAACCGACCGCATCGATGCCCGCCAGCGGCGCGCGCTGGAGGCCGAGCTGGAAGCCACGCTGGCCGATGTGCGCGTGGCGGTGACCGACTGGCCAAAGATGAAGGAGGCCCTCGCCGCCGATGCCGAACGGCTGGGCGAAGGCGAGGGCGCGGCGCTGCTGGCTTGGCTGGCTGGCGGTATGCTGACCCAACTTGGCCACGTGGTGCGTCGCAGGGATGGATCGCACCGCCAGGGGCTGGGCCTGTGCCGCCGGGCCGGGGGTGACCTGCTGTCGGATGATGGCTGGGCGCGCGCCTTCGCCCATTTCGCCAGGGCCGGCAAAAGCCGCCGGGCACCCGCCCCCCTGATCGTGAAAGCCAACCGCCTGTCACGCGTCCACCGCCGTGTGCCGCTGGACTTGTTCATCGTGCCGGTGATCGAGGATGGCGAAATAGCCGCGCTGGCTGCCCACGCCGGCATCTGGACCAGCGCCGCCCTGGCCACCCTGCCCGCCCAGGTCCCCGTGCTGCGCCAGCGGCTGGCGGCCATTGCCGAACGGTTTGCATTCGTCCCCGGCAGTCATGACGAGAAGGCGCTGGTCCATGCCCTCTCGGTCCTGCCGCATGACCTGGTGATCGGGTTCACGCAGGATGACGTGCTGCGGGTGGCCACGGCGATGATGGCGCTGGTCGACCGGCCGCGCCCGCGCGCCACGCTGGTCACCGCGCCGCTGGGCCGCCATGTGTTCGCCTTCGTCTGGCTGCCGCGCGACATGCTTTCCACCGCCACCCGGCTGCGGATCCAGGGCCTGCTGGAACGGGAGACTGGCACGGCCACGCTGGACTGGAGCCTCAGCGTTGAGGGCGGCAGCCTGGCGGTGCTGCGTTACGTGCTGGATGCACGCGAAACGCAGGGACAAGCCGATTCGGCCCGGGTCGATGACCGGCTGCAGACGTTGCTGCGCGGCTGGGGCGATGCGGTGGAGGAAGCGCTGGTAGCCGCCGGAGAAGAAGCCGGCCGTGCCGCCGCGCTGGCCATGCGCCATGCCGCCAGCTTCCCCGCCATCTACCGCGAAACCTATGGCGCAGCCGAAGCCGCGCAGGATATTGCCCGCCTGCGCCATCTGCCTGCCAGCGCCGGCAATCGCGCGGTGCGGCTCTATCGCCCGGTCGACGGTGCGCCGCAGGACCTGCGGCTGAAGGTCTACCAGGCGCACGGCCTGCTGGCCCTGTCCGACGCCGTGCCCGCACTGGAAAACTTCGGTTTCCGCGTGCTTGGCGAGGAGGCGACCATGCTGCAGGGCGCGGATGGCGGCACGATCCACGATTTCCACCTGGCGCTTCCCGCCGGGCTGGACGCGGCGCCGCTGCTCGATCGCGCCGCCGCAATCGAACAGGCCGTGGTCGCCGTGCTGGACGGCGCGGCTGACAATGACGTGTTCAACCGGCTGGTGGTGCAAACGGCCCTGTCCGCGGCCGAGGCGCAATGGCTGCGCGCGCTCTACCGCTATCTGCGGCAGGCCAATGCCACCTTCACCATCTACACCGTGGTCGATGCCCTGGCCGGTGCGCCGGAAGTGACCCGCGCCCTGGTTGCGCTGCTGCGCCAACGGCACGATCCCGCCTTTGCGGGAGACCAGGAGGCTGCCGTGAAGGCCACTTCCGAGGCGATCCGCGCCGGGCTGGCCAGGGTCACCGCGATCAACGATGACCGGGTGCTGCGCCTCTACTGGCAGGTGATAGAGGCGATCCTGCGGACCAATGCCTTCGCCCCCGCCGGCGATCCGGCGCAGGGCGGGGCGCTGGCCTTCAAGCTCGATTCCGCTCTGGTCCCCGGCCTGCCCAAGCCGGTGCCGTGGCGGGAAATCTTCGTCTATTCCGCGCGGGTCGAAGGCATCCACCTTCGCGCCGGCCCGGTGGCGCGCGGCGGCCTGCGCTGGTCCGACCGGCGCGACGATTTCCGCACCGAGGTGTTGGGCCTGATGAAGGCGCAGCGGGTGAAGAACGCGGTGATCGTGCCCACCGGGGCCAAGGGCGGCTTCTATCCCAAGCAATTGCCCAACCCGGCATTGGATCGCGATGGCTGGGCAGCCGAGGGCAAGGAAGCCTACAAGCTGTTCATCGCAACCCTGCTGTCGGTCACCGACAACATCGTCGGCGGCAATGTGGTCCATCCTGAAGGCGTGGTAGTGCGCGACGGGGAGGACCCCTATTTCGTGGTCGCGGCGGACAAGGGCACCGCCACGTTCAGCGACACGGCCAACGCCATCGCGCAGGAACGCGGCTTCTGGCTGGGGGATGCGTTCGCCAGCGGCGGTTCGGTGGGTTACGACCACAAGGCGATGGGCATCACCGCGCGCGGGGCCTGGCTGTCGGTCCAGCGACATTTCCTTGAAGCCGGCACCGATGTGCAGAAGGACCCGGTGCGCGTGGCCGGCTGCGGCGACATGTCGGGCGACGTGTTCGGCAATGGCATGCTGCTTTCCAAGACGATCAAGCTGGTGGCGGCCTTCGACCACCGGCACATCTTCCTCGATCCCGAGCCCGATCCGGCGGCGAGCTGGAAAGAACGCAAGCGCCTGTTCGGCCTGCCGCGATCGAGCTGGGCGGACTACAAGGCCGACCTGATCTCGAAGGGTGGCGGCGTGTTCCCCCGCAGCCAGAAGAGTATCCCGCTGAGCAAGGAAGTGCGCGCCCTGCTGGGCGTGACCGCCAGCGAGATGGACCCCGAAAGCCTGATCAGCGCCGTGCTGAAAGCGCCCGTGGACCTCCTCTGGTTCGGCGGCATCGGCACCTACATCAAGGCGACGGCGGAAAGCCACGCGGCAGTGGGCGACCACGCCAACGACGGGCTTCGCGTCGATGCCGGCGAAGTGCGGGCGGGGGTGATCGGCGAGGGGGCAAACCTGGGCATGACGCAAGCCGCGCGCATCGAATACGGCCTGCTGGCTGGCCGATCCAACACCGACTTCATCGACAACTCCGCCGGGGTCGATTGCAGCGACAACGAGGTCAACATCAAGATCGCCCTTGCCGCCGCGCAGGCCGATGGCAAGCTGCCCGAGCCCGAACGGCGCAAATTACTGGCGGCGATGACCGACGAGGTGGCCGGGCTGGTGCTGGAGGACAATCGGCTGCAGGCGCTCGCCCTGTCGGTGGCGCAGACCGGCGGGGCCGCAGCCACGGCATCGCAAGTGCGGCTGATCGAGACGCTGGAAGAGCTGGGCCAGCTTGACCGCAAGACCGAAGGCCTGGCCCCCAGCGACCTACTGCTCCGCCGCGCCGCCGATGGCCAGGGGCTGACCCGGCCCGAACTGGCCGTGCTGCTGTCCAGCAGCAAGCTGGCGCTGCAGGCCGATCTGGAACTGGGCACCCTGGCCGATGACCCGGCAGCCGAAGGGCTGCTGCTGGCCGACTTCCCGCTGCAGATGCGCGATGGCTTTGCCCCCTATCTGCGTCAACACCGCCTGCGGCGCGAAATCGTGGCGACGTGCCTTGCCAACCGCATGGTCAATCGGCTGGGCCCGGTGCACCCGTTCGAGCTGGCCGAGGAGGAGGGCGCGACCCTTGATGAGGTGGCGCGGGCTTTCCTGGCCGCCTGCCTGCTGCTCGATGCCGACCGCCTGTGGGACGCGATAGACAGCGCGAAGATGCCCGAAGCTGCCCGGCTTGCCCTGTTGGCCGACATGGCGCTGGCGCTGCGCAGCCACATGGCCGACGTGCTGCGATCGGGCGGCGCCCGCCACGGTGTGGCCGCGCTGGTCGAGGCTGTCGGCCCGCAGGTCCACGCCCTCTCCGGCGAGGTGGACGAGACGCTGGGCGAGGAAGCGCGCAGCCAGGCCGCAGCCATTGCCGGCCGGCTGACCGCGCTGGGCGCACCTCCTCGCCTGGCCGGGCAGGTGGCGCACCTCTTCGCGCTCGACGGGGCCATCGGCATTGCCAGCCTGGCACGTGAAAGCGACCTCGCACCGCTGCCGCTGGTCCATGCCTTCGTGGCTGTGGGCGAGGTGCTGGGCATCGACTGGGCGCAGGGCCAGGCCGCCCTCGCCAGCCCGCAGGACCCGTGGGAGCGGTTGCTGGTAGCCGGCCTTGCCCGCGACTTCCAGCAGATGCGCGGCGACCTGCTGCGTCGCCTGGTCGCTAGCCACCAGGGCAAGGCCGACATCACCGCATTGGTCTTTGGCTGGGCTGCCACGCACGAGGCAGAAGTGCGCCGTTTCCGCCAGATGGTCGACCGGGCCCGGGAGAAGGCGCCCGTGGCCCCCACAGTGCTGGCGCAGATCGCCAGCCAGGCGCGCGGCCTGCTGCAACGCGCTTGACCTGAGCCACGGCCCGCGCGAAGTGCGCTGGCATGATCAATGCCGCTGATGTCGTCATCGTGGGGGCCGGGCACGGCGGGGCGCAGGCTGCCATCGCGCTACGCCAGCATGGCTTTGCCGGTTCCATCGTCCTCCTCGGCCGCGAGGCGGTGCCACCCTATGAGCGCCCGCCGTTGTCGAAGGACTATCTTGCGCGCGAGAAGACGTTCGAGCGGATCCTGATCCGGCCCGAAGGCTTCTGGGCGGAAAAGGCCATTACCCAGATGCCCGGCAAGGCCGTGGTGAAGGTGGACCCACAGGCAAAGACCCTGCACCTCTCGGGTGGAGAGAGCCTTGCCTATGGCACTCTGATCTGGGCCGCCGGAGGGGATCCGCGCCGCCTGTCGTGCCCGGGCGCAGACCTGGAGGGCGTGCTGGCCGTGCGCGACAAGGCCGATGCCGATGCGCTGATGGCCGCGCTTGATGCCGGCAAACGCCGCATCGCCGTAGTCGGCGGCGGCTATATCGGGCTGGAGGCGGCCGCCGTGCTGACCAAGCTGGGATGCACGGTCACCCTGCTGGAAGCCCTGCCTCGGGTGCTGGCGCGAGTAGCGGGGGAGGACCTGTCGCGCTTTATCGAGGCGCAGCACGTGGCCCACGGGGTGGACCTGCGGCTCGATGCCCAGGTGGAATGCCTGCTGGACAACGGCGCGGGCCACGTGGCCGGCGTTCGGCTGGCAGGCGGCGAGGAGATCGCGGCCGAACTGGTGGTGGTCGGCATCGGCATCGTGCCCGCCGTGGCCCCGCTGATCGCGGCTGGCGCTGCCGGCGGCAACGGGGTGGACGTGGACGAGTTCTGCCGCACCAGCCTGCCCGATGTTTACGCCATCGGAGATTGTGCCGCCCATGCGAACGCTTACGCCGATGGTGCGGTGATCCGCCTCGAAAGCGTTCAGAACGCGCATGACATGGCCGCCGTGGTCGCCAAAGCGATCTGCGGTGACCGGCAGGCCTATGACGCGCTGCCCTGGTTCTGGTCCAACCAGTATGACCTGAGACTGCAGACCGCCGGCCTTTCCACCGGGCATGACACCGTGGTAGTGCGGCAGGGGGCCGAAGGCAACGACATGGCGGTTGTCTACCTGAAAGGCGGGCGGATCGTGGCAGTGGACGCGGTCAACCGCACTCGCGACTATGTGCAGGGGCAGAAGCTGATCAAGGCGAAGGCCGTTATGGATGCGGACAAGCTGGCCGATCCCGATGTGGCACTGAAGGACGCAATCTAGAGCCGCGCCCTAGAGCCGGTGCAGCGCCCAGCGGGCGGCATCGGCCACCACCTCGTCCGGATCGTCGAGCAGCGCCGCCACATGCGCACGCAGCGCCGGATTGCGCGAGTTGCCCGCCGCATAGAGGCAGTTGCGGACGAACCGGTTGCGCCCGATGCGCTTGATCGGGCTGCCGGAAAACTTCGCCCGGAAGGCCGCGTCGTCAAGCGCTAGCAGCTCGTCGAGCCTGGGCGCCACCAGGTCTTCGCGCGCCACGAAAGCCATGTTGCGCGCCGCCACATCGGCAAACTTGTTCCACGGGCATACGGCCAGGCAATCGTCACAGCCATAGATCCGGTTGCCCAGCGCCTCGCGGAACTCCTCCGCCACCGGCCCCTTGTGCTCGATATTCAGGTAGGAAATGCACCGCCGCGCGTCGATCTGGTAGGGCGCAGGAAACGCATTGGTGGGGCAGGCCACCTGGCACGCAGTGCACGATCCGCAGCGGTCCTTGTGCGGCTGGTCGGGCACGAAGGGCACCGTTGTATAGATCGCCCCCAGGAACAGCCACGAACCGTGCGTGCGGCTTACCAGGCAGGTATGCTTGCCCTGCCAACCCAGCCCGGCCGCCTGGCCCAGCGGCTTTTCCATCACCGGCGCAGTATCGACGAACAGTTTCAGCTCTACCGGGATGCCGCGCTTCTCCCCCTCGGCAGTCAGCCAGCGGGCCAGCGCCTTGGCCGCCTTCTTCAGCACATCGTGATAGTCCCGCCCCTGGGCATAGACCGAGATGCGCGCCTTCTCCGGATCACCCTCCAGCGCCAGCGGGTCGCCATCGGGGCAATAGGACATGCCCAGCGCGATCACGCTGTCCGCCGCCGGCCACATGCTATGCGGGCCCTGGCGCACGTCGGCCCGGTCGGCCATCCAGCCCATCGTGCCGTGATAGCCTGCCGCCAGCCATTCGTGCAGCCGCCGGGCCACCTCCGGATCGTCTGTGGCGGGAGCAAAGCCCACGGCGACGAAGCCCAGCCGGGCTGCCTCGGCCCGCAGGTCTTGCTGAAGCGACATGATGTCGCCCGCGTTAACCATATTGACCTTGCTGCTGTTCATTGTTGGCCTGTACCGCGCGGGAATGGATTTTCCCACCACCACGCCCGAACTGGCGATCGAAGCGCGCGGCCTGGTCAAGCGGTTCGACGAGACGCTGGCGGTGGACGGGGTGGACCTGGCCGTGCCGCGCGGGTCGATCACCGGCATCCTGGGGCCCAACGGTGCGGGCAAGACCACCACTCTTCGGATGCTGCTGGGCATCATCGATCCGGACGAGGGCTATCGCCGCGTACTGGGGCACGACAATCCGCGCGATGTGGCGCGCCTGATCGGCTACCTGCCCGAGGAGCGGGGCCTCTATCCCTCGATGAAGGCTTATGATGCCATCGGCTACATGGGTGCGCTGCGCGGCCTGCCGCTCAAAGAGGCGCGCAACCGGGGCCGCGCCCTGCTGGAAGAGCAGGGCCTTGGCCACGCGGCCGACCGGCAGATCCGCCAGCTGTCCAAGGGCATGGCGCAGATCGTGCAGCTGCTGGGCACCCTGGTCCACGAACCGCAACTGGTGGTGCTGGACGAGCCGTTCTCCGGCCTCGACGCGATCAACCAGGGGAAGTTAGAAGTGCTAATCCGCGGCCTGGCGGACCGGGGCGTGACGGTAATCTTCTCCACCCACGTGATCGCCCATGCCGAGCGCCTGTGCGAAGGCATTGCCATCATTGCCGGCGGCAAGGTGCCCTTTGCCGGCCGGGTGGACGAAGCACGCGACCGGATTCCTGCCCAGGTGCGGCTGGAAACCAGTGCGGACGCTGGCCCCTGGACCGCCGCTCTCCCTGCAAGCACCCGCAAGGTGGGCCAGTTCCGTTTCTTCCCGCTGCCCGAAAGCGGGATCGAGCCGCTGCTGAAAGCCCTGATCGAGGGCAACGCGGGCATCCGCTCGCTCTCCATCGAACGCGCCGGCCTGCACGATGCCTTCGTGGCCATCGCGGGCGAGGCCGCCGCTGCCCGGCTGGTCACCGACGCCGGACAGGACGAGGAGCAGGCCGCATGAGCGGCGTAGAGATCACCGCCGCCAATGGCCGCCTGCCGCTGTGGCGCGCCGCCTGGGTGGTGGCGCGGCGCGATTTCGTGGCCATCCTGTTCAGCCGCGCATTCATCTTCTTCCTGCTGGGACCGCTGTTCCCGCTGGTGGTGGGCAGCCTGGCCGCCGGGGTCGGCGGGCAGGTGCAGAACCAGATCCTGTCCGCCGACGTGGGCCTGGCCATGCCGACGCCAGATGTGGACGCGATGCTGGCCGCGCGCGAGGAACTGGCCGGGAAGCTGGGGCCCGCAATCCCGCCCTTCGTGGTGGTAAGACGCCTGCAACCGGGCGAGGATTTCGCCGCCGCCCCGCTGCTGGAAGGGCGCGAGGGGCAGCTTGCCGCCATCATCACCGGCACGCTGGACCAGCCCACCCTGACCGCGCCCGAGGCCAATCTGGCCCGCTGGAGCGGAACCGTAGCCTATATCGCCGCCACCGCGCGGCAGGAGCAAACGCTGGCCTATCCCCCCGTCGGTACCGTGGCCGTGGCCACCAGCGGGGCCGACCAGAACCGGGGCCGATATGGCACGGCGCGCACGGGCCAGGTGGTATTGTTCATGCTGATCATGCTGCTGGCGGGCATGGTCCTGTCGAACCTGGTCGAGGAAAAGGGCAACAAGATCATCGAGATCCTGGCCGCCGCCGTGCCGATGGACGCGGTGTTTATGGGCAAGCTGTTTGCCATGCTGGCGATCAGCGTGGTGGGCATAACCGTTTGGGGCACCGCCGGGGCCACGCTGCTAGCCATCGGAGGGCGGTCGCTCGAGGATCTTGCCAGTCCCGGGGTGGGCTGGCCGCTGTTCCTGGCGCTGGCCGCCGCCTATTTCGGCATGGGTTACCTGCTGCTCGGCGCGATCTTCCTGGCGGTGGGGTCCATGGCGGCGACAGTGCGCGAGGTACAGACCCTCTCGATGCCCGTGACCATGAGCCAGATCCTGGTGTTCCTGTTTGCCAGTGCAGCGCTGACCAGGCCGGGCGAATGGGTGGACCATGCAGCCATGGTTTTCCCGCTCAGCTCGCCTTTCGCCATGCTGGGCCACGCGGCGATGGATGAAGCGGTGTGGCCGCACGTCTTGGCACTGGCGTGGCAGGGGGCCTGCGTCGCCCTGTTCGTCAAGCTCGGGGCGGGGCTGTTCCGCAAACGGGTACTAAAGTCCGGGCCGCAGGGTGCTTCCCGCAAGTCGCGCTCGCTGGTAACACTGGTGCGCGGATTGTTCAGCAAGGGTTCGGCTGGCTCCGCGTAAGGAGCACGGCATGACAACAGACAAGCTCTCCCGCCGGTCGCTGCTCGGCTGGCTGGCCGTCGGCGCCGCCATGCCGGTGATCGCCGCCTGCGGGGCCACCACCAGCGCCCGGGCGCAGGGTCGCTTCCGCGTGAACTACACGGCAGAAGAGTGGCGCCGCCGCCTTGGTCCCGCAGCCTATCGTGTGCTGCGCGAGGAGGGTACCGAGCGGGCCTACTCCAGCCCGCTGAACGAAGAGCACCGCCGCGGCATGTTCCACTGCGCGGGGTGCAACAACGCGGTCTATTCATCGGCCCACAAGTACGACAGCGGTACCGGCTGGCCCAGCTTCTGGCAGGAGCAGCCGGACTCGATCGGCTATACCACCGACTATCACCTGGGTTATCCGCGCCGTGCGATCCACTGCGCCGATTGCGGCGGGCACCTGGGCCACCGGTTCGATGATGGCCCCCGCCCCACGGGCAAGCGGCATTGCATTAACGGCGTGGCGCTGACCTTCCGGCCCGTCTGACGCGCGATCAGCGGAACAGGTCGGGCTGCTGGATCTTGGCGACGATGTGCGCCAGGTCTCCGAACTGGAAGGTATCCTCGAACACCAGGCCATAGGCGTTTTCGCGCCGCCAGCGGACCTTGGCGTTGACCTCGGGCAGGCCCATCGCAGCGCTCGGCCCGGCCAGCTTCACCCGCTGGTCGATAGCGAAGCGTTCGCCGCACAGCACCTTGGCTCCCTGTTGCGAGAGGTCGATCAGCCGCCCGTCGGCCACCAGGCCGCCGGCAGACAGCTTCACCCGCATGTCGAGGTTCACGCGGATCGGCCGCTTGGTGTAGCGGCTGGGTCCTTCCAGCAGCCGCCCGATATCGGCGCCTTCGACGAATTTCAGGCCCGCGCGGTCATCCTGCTGCCACACCAACTCCAGCCGGTGGCGATCGCCGTTGGGGAATTCAAGTTGCAGGTATTCGTTCTGCGGCAGGGCATGGAACAACCGGATGTTGACCCCGCTTTCCGAGGCATCCCGCACTATACAGAGGAACTCGCCATCGCGGCTGACCAGCTTGGCGGCCCGCATCAGCAGGGTATAGCGCGGCGCCTGGCGCAGGTCGCGCCCCGGGGCTTCGGCGTCCGACGCCGGAAATTTGCCAGAATTATCAAGGCGCCAGGCTTCGGCCATATTGTCTCCAATCTTGGCCGCGTGCAGCCCCCGGCTGCCACGCGAAGATTATCACTGATCCCGCCGAATATTTATCACCCCAAGCGTTGCCGAATTCATAACGCGCGTGAACGTTGATCGCTCAATTCATCGCAATTCTGCAGGGGTGTGAGAGGCGCGGCTTGGGTCCCGACCGATCCCCCGGACCGGTCCGGCCGGTCGAGCTGGTGCGAGCGGCGGGACTCGAACCCGCACGTCCAAAGGACAGGGGATTTTAAGTCCCCGGCGTCTACCATTCCGCCACGCTCGCATGTGTTCCCGCCAGCTAGCGGGATTGGGCCACGCTTACCAGTAGCGCTTGCTGGCTATCTCGGCCCCCTGAGCCAGGGCGGCCAGCTTGGCCCACACAACCGCCGGGTCCAGGTTATTGCTGCCGGCATGGACCGAGAAGCCGCAGTCCACCCCCGCCATCACCCGTTCGCGGCCCAGCAGGTCGGCGTAGCGGCCGATGCGCTGCGCGATCAGCTCCGGGTGCTCGATATAGCTCGACTGGGGTTCGATCATGCCTGGGCAGAGGATCTTCCCTTCCGGCAGGGAATTCTCCTCGAACCAGGCGAACTCGTGGTTGTGGCGCGGGTTGGCCCCCTCCAGTAGAACCGCCTGCGGCTTTGCACTCCACACGATATCGGCAATGTCGCCCAGCGGCACGTCGCAATGGTGCGGGCCGGGGTAGTTGCCCCAGCACAGGTGCATCCGGCACTGTTCCGCCGGAATGTTGCGGAGCGCATGGTTGAGCGCTGCCACATTCATGCCGATGCGCTTGCGGAAATCTTCGAGTGACAGGTGGGTGAACTGCACGTGGCGGCCCATCGCCAGGTCCGGGCAGTCAACCTGCAGGGTGATCCCGGCGGCGGCGATCGTCTCGTATTCGTGACGCAGTCCTTCGGCCAGGGCGAAGACGTATTCCTCGTCAGTGGCGTAATACTGGTTGGGAAAGAACAGAGCGGTCACGCCGGGGCTGGCGGCTGACATGAAGGTCTCCTGACCTGCAGCCAGCCGGTTCAGCCGTTCCGCATCCTGCCGCGGAGCTTCCATGTCGATGACGGTAATCGGCGCGGTGCAGGCGGGGGCGGAGCGTTTGGCGCGGCCCTTGTTGCCGAATACCTGGGCCTTGGCACCGGGAAACTCTTCCAGGTCCTGGAATTCGTACTGCCCGGCCTCGCCGCCAAAGCCCGAGAGGCGGTGCTTGATATAGGTGGCATAGCTGGGCTTGGACATCTCGCCATCGCCCACCACGGTGATGCCGGCCTTCACTTGCTCGGCGATAACTGCGGCAGTGGCGCGGTCGATCGCTTCGTCCAGCGCCGCCTGGTCGACCTCGTCGCCGCCCTCGCGGGCGAACATCAGGTCAAGCAGGTACTCCGGACGCGGCAGGCTGCCGGTGTGGGTGGTCTTGAAGCCGGTCAAGACAGCTCGGCCCGCACGATGGCCGCGCCGTCCACCATGGCCTTCATCTTGCCGAAGGCCACCTCGCGCGGGAGGTACTTCAGGCCGCAGTCCGGGGCTACGATGACCTTCTTCGCATCGATGTGCGGCAGGGCGCGGCGGATGCGGGCAGCGACCGTCTCCGGCTCTTCCACCGCGTGGGTGGAAAGGTCCAGCACGCCCAGGATGATGGTCTTACCCGGCAGTTGCTCCAGCACCGCGGTATCGAGGTTGCTCTGCGCGGTCTCGATGCTGATCTGGCAAACGTGGCTGGCCGCCAGTTCGGGCAGGAAGGAATACCCTTCGGGCCGCTCGTGGATCAGGTGGGCATAGCCGAAGCAGATGTGCAGCGCGGTGGTGCCGGTGACGCCTTCCAACGCGCGGTTGAGCGCCTTCAGGCCATAGGCCCGTGCCTTGTCTGGCCGCGCCTGCATGTAAGGTTCGTCAAGCTGGACCACATCGGCCCCGGCGGCGAACAGGTCATTTACCTCGTCACGCACGGCATCGGCATAGGCGAGCGCCAGCGCTTCAGGGTCACCGTAATAGTCGTCCTGCGCCTGCTGGCTCATGGTGAAGGGCCCGGGCACGGTGATCTTGATCGCCTTGGCGGTGTGCTGCTTCATGAACTCCACATCGCGCACCTGCACGGCATGGCGGCGGCTGATCGGACCGATCACCCGCGGCACCGGCACCGGTTCGCCCGACCGGTCGAGCGCGGTGCCGTGGTTGTCCATGTCCACCCCGTTCAGCGCCGTGGCAAACCGGTTGGAATAGCTTTCGCGCCGCATCTCGCCATCGGTGATGATGTCCAGGCCTGCCCGCTCCTGCTCGTGGATGGCATAGATGGTGGCATCGTCCCACGCCTCTTCCAGCAGTTCGCCTTCCGGAATCCGCCACAGTTCCTTCATCCGGGTGCGCGGCGGGAAGCGGCCGGCCAGAGCCTGGCGGTCGATCAGCCATTCGGGCTGGGCATAGGAACCGACCAGTGAGGTCGGCAGCAGGGGCAGGGTCATGGTCTCTCCGCTTCTTGTATCTATTGCACCCGCCGCCCGCCCGTTTCGGGCGCGGCAGCCAGGTCAATCAGGCTGTGACGGCGCCTTTAGCGCACCAGCTCCCCGCCGGTACCGCCACCGGCAGCTTCCACCGCGTCTGACCGGAAATCGTTGTTGCTTGTGTGATCACCCGCCAGCCAGCGCTTCAGCTCCGCATGGGCCTTGGCGCGGCGCGCGGCCTCGCCGGCGGGCGCGCGCGGATCGTCATGGGTGAATTCCACGGTCATGCCATTGGGATCGACCACATAGAGCGAGCGGCAATAGCCGTGCTCCAGCACATAGGTGGCTTCCAGCCCCGCCGCCTCGATCCGCGCGGCAATCTCGTCCTGCGTCTGCTTGTCGACGTTCAGCGCCAGGTGGATGAAGGGGCTGGCGGGAATATCCGGGCCGAACAGCGCCTGGTCTTCCGGATCGGCGAACTGGAAGAAGGCCAGCGCGCCGCCATCGGCAATGCCGAAGAAGCAATGGCAATAAGTGCGCACCTTGCCAAACAGCTCGTCGCTCTCGCACCAGGTGGCCACCAGCGGCAGGCCGATGATGTCCTCATAAAAGGCGCGGGTGGCCTCAAGGTCCTTGGTGACATAGGCCGTGTGGTGCAGGCGGCTTGGCAGGTTGCCCATCGTTCTCTCCCTCAAACTTACGTGCGGCCGATTCCAACGACCGTTATTGTTCGCAGCCTATCAAATCGGCGGGCTGGCGCAATTCACTTGCGCCCGAGAATTTCCGCATTGTCCGCGCCAAGCTCGGGCGGCGGTGTAACACTGTCCTGCACCTCGCCATCGAAGCGGATCGGGCTGCGGATGGTGCGGAAGGTCCCGCGCGGCCCTTCGCCTTCCACCACCAGCTGGTGATGCGCGGCCAGATCCCCCTCGACCACTTCCTTGCTGGTATAGACCGCGCTGTGCGGCACCTCCAGCCGGGTCAGCGTCTCTTCCCAATGGGCGCGCGGCTGCGTGGCAAAAATGGGGGCCAGGAAATCCACCACCTTCTCGTAATTGGCGATCCGCGCCGGGCGGCTTTCGAACTCGGGCCGCTGGAGCATGTCGGGCTGGCCCACGGCGGTGGCGAGGTTCTCCCAGAACTTGGGAGGTGAGGACATATGCAGCGCAATCCAGCCGCCGTCCGCGCACTGGAACACGTAGCTTTGCGACACGTGCGGGCGGCTCCACGGGCCCATGACCTCCTCTACGCTGAGGTAATGGGTGAAATCGTCGAGGTTGAAGTGGCTCATCGCCTCGAACATGCTGGTCTCTACCTTGCGCCCGCGCCCGGTCTTCTCCCGCTCGTACAACGCGGCCAGCACGCCATAAGCGGTATAGAACCCGGTCACCGCATCGCCGATGGCGGGGCCGACCACACGCGGGTTGGCGGGGTTGACCAGCAGGCGCAGGAAGCCGGTGCAAGCCTGCGATACGGTGTCGAAGGCCGGGCGGTCCTTCCAGGGGCCATCGCTGCCAAAGCCGGTGATGGTGGCATAGACCAGCCGCGGGTTGATCGCCTGCAACCGCTCTGCATCCACGCCCAGCCGCTCCGCCACGCCGGGGCGGAAGTTTTCGATGAACACGTCAGCCCCGCGCACCAGCTCGTCCAGTGCGGCCAGGTCCTCGGGGTTGGCCTTGGTGTTGAGCGTAATACTCTTCTTGTTGCGGTTATAGGTCTGGAAATGCGGCGAATAGAGATCGCCCTTGAAGGCGCGGAACGGGTCGCCCGTCTCGGGCATCTCCACCTTGATCACCTCGGCCCCAAGGTCCGCCAGCAGCATGCCGCAGGCCGGGCCGGTGATGAAGGTGCCCATGTCGAGCACGCGAATGCCTGCCAGTGGTCTTGCCATTTGTCTCTCCCTGATCGAAGCACTGGCTAAAGTTTCAATCCGGAGAGAGCAATGCGCATCGGCAAGCAGGACCAGCCTTTTTCAGCGATTTGCACCAGCGATGCCGACAGCATCACCGTGCGCGGGCTGGACTTGTGCGGGGACATCATCGGCAAGTTCGATTTCTCCAGCTACTTCTGGTTCCTGGTCACCGGCCAGCAGCCGAACGAGCAGCAGAGCTTCTTTTTGAACGCCGTGCTGTGCGCGCTGGCAGAGCATGGCCTGGTCCCCAGCGTGGTCGCCGCGCGGATGACGCTGGCCGCCGCGCCGGAGGCGGTGCAGGGCGCGGTGGCGGCGGGACTGCTGGGCTGCGGCAGCGTGGTGCTGGGCAGCGCAGAGGTGGCCGGACGGTTCTACGCCAAGTGCGTGGCCGACCAGCGGGCAACGGGCGATGACCTCCACACCGTGGCCGTGCGCCAGATCACCGAGCTGCGGCAGACCACCAAGGCCGTGCCCGGCTTCGGCCACCCGCAACACTCCGAAGGGGACCCGCGCGCCAACTTGCTGTTGAAGCTGGCCGACGAACGCGGCGTGAGCGGCGAACACGTGGCCATGATGCGCGCCCTGCAGGCCGCGCTCCCGGAAACGGTGGGCCGGTCGCTCCCGGTCAACGTCAACGGCCCGATCCCCGCGATCATGCTCGACCTCGGTTGGCCGGTGGCGGCGCTGAAAGGCATCGGCCTGCTGTGCCGGACAGCGGGCCTGATCGGCCACCTGACCGAGGAGGCCGAGCGGCCCATCGGGTTCGTATTGAGCGGGGCTGCGGCGCAGGCGATTGGGTATGATGGGGAGTGAACGATGAGCGGCCGTCCGCCCGGTGACAAGGAGCGCGCAATTGGGCGCTACATTCGCTCCAAATTCGGTTCCGACACATCGGTGCATCGATACGCTGACGATAGCGGGGACGTTGACCTTTTCCTTGTTTCAGGTCGCGATTGCCCTGTCGCTGGAGTGACTTCCTTTGGCACCGTTGGATTGGCCCTTTACCCGTTCGATTTTCATGGCAGTTCGCTGTCCGTGGAACTGCTTGGCGCGTGCTCAACCATCACGGAGGGGTTTGATCGCGTAATCTCAAGTTGTGCCATCGAATGTATGAAGAATGGCACTTCTCTGCCAATCGAAAGCATCGTTCCCGACGTGATCTCACAGTACGGCCTCTCGGATACAATGCGCCACATCGTCCTCACCTCTCCGTTTTTGTGGGAGGGTTTCGAAACAGCCTTGAGTTTGGATGCGCTAACCGTTCATTGGCTAATGGCGGTACCGATCTCAGATAGCGAAATGCGGTATTGCAAGACATCGGGGTTCGAAAATCTGGAAGCCGAGTTTCTCAAGCATCAGATAGATGTTTTTGATCTGTCCCGTCCTTCAGTCATTTAGCCCCCAACCCTAACGCCCGATACAATCCCCCTTGCCAAGCCTCCCGCCCCCTCGCACAAACGGAAGCGGGAGAGAGTCAACAATGACCGCTGGTGAATTCGACTACATCGTTATCGGCGCAGGCTCGGCCGGGGCCTGTGTGGCGGCGCGGCTGGGTGAGGATTCCTCGAAAACCGTCTGCGTGCTTGAGGCGGGCGGGCATGACAGCCATCCGTTCATCCACTTGCCCAGCTTCGTCGCTGCCGCCATTGGCCGCAAGGAGACCAACTGGCGGTTCGAAACCGTGCCGCAGGCCGGCATGGCGGGCCGCAGGATCGGTGTGCCGCGCGGCAAGGTGCTGGGCGGCTCTGGCGCGATCAACGGCATGGTCTATTTCCGCGGCCACCCGACCGATTACGACGACTGGGTCGACGCGGGCTGCAAGGGCTGGTCCTATGCCGAAGTGCTGCCCTATTTCACCCGGACCGAGCATAACGAGGACTATCCGGAGAGCGTGTTCCACGGCAAGTCGGGCCCCATCAACGCCAAGATGGTGGAGGGGCCGAACCAGCTTAATTACGATTTCATGGATGCGCTCGCCTCGCTCCAGTTCAAGGCCTGCCCCGATTTCAACGGGCCGGACCCGGAAGGCTATGGCCGCCGCCAGGGCCTGATCCGCGATGGGCGGCGCGAGACGACAGCAAAGAACATGCTGCGCCCCGCGATGGCGCGCGGCAACATTCACGTGCAGACCGATGCCCAGGTGGCGCGGATCGTTGTCGAGAACGGCCGCGCGGTCGCGGTGGAGCTGGCAGATGGCCGCCTGGTCCGCGCCCGGCACGAGATTGTGCTGAGCGCCGGCACAGTGCAGACCCCGCAGATCCTGATGCTGAGCGGCATCGGCCCCGCGGCGCACCTGAAGGAGCATGGCATCGAGGTGGTGGCCGACCTGCCCGGCGTGGGGGGCAACTATCACGACCATGTCGCCAGCCCGATGCACATGGAGACCGATGACATCACCAGTTACGGCATCAGCCCCTGGGCCATGCCGCGCAACGTGTTCTGGTTCTTCTACTACCTCGCCACCCGCAAGGGCCCGCTGGCGGGCAACGTGTTCGAGAGCGTGGCCTTCCTGCGCACCGATCCTTCGCTGGCCAAGCCGGACGTGCAGTTCGTGTTCCAGCCGGCCAAGCGGCTGACCAACCCCAAGGTGCCGTTCCCCATCGGCCACGGCTTCGGCATCAGCCCGGTGGCGCTCTATCCCAAGAGCAGGGGGACGGTGCGGCTTGCCAGCGCCGAGCCCACGGCAGCGCCGCTGATCGACCCCAACCTGCTCAAGGAGCCGGAGGACATCCTCCCCCTGATCCGCGCGCTGAAGATCGCCCGCGCCGCTTTCGCCGCACCCAGCTTCGCCCGCTACAAGGCCACAGAGGCCGCGCCCGGCCCGCAGTGCGACAGCGATGCCGAGTGGGACGCCTATATCCGCGAGACCGGCTATACCGTGCATCACCCGGTGGGCACGGCGAAGATGGGCGATGCCAAGGACCCGCTGGCCGTGGTGGACCCCCAATTGCGCGTGCGCGGCATTGCCGGGCTGCGGGTGGCCGATGCCTCGGTGATGCCTAGCGTCATCGGTGGCAACACCAATGCCCCCTGCGTGATGATCGGCGAACGCTGCGCCGATTTCATCCTGGGCAAGGCACCCCTGCCCGCCGCAGAGCTGCCGCCCGAGAGCGTGGCCCGCTATAAGCCCAAAACGACCAAAGCCGCCTGAGGGAGAGACAGATGGCCCGCGACACCATGATGAGCTGGCAGGTGGGCGACGTGACCGTCACCCGCATCGTCGAGCTGTATGACTTCGTCGACAACATCAACATGACCATCCCCGACGCGACACCCGAAGAGGTGATCGCGATGAAGTGGCTGCACCCGCACTATGCCACGCCCGATGGCCAGCAGCGGCTGAACTTCCAGGGCTTCGTGGTGCAGGCGCCGGGCAGGAACATCGTGGTTGACAGCTGCATCGGCGCCGGTCGCCAGCGCGATTTCGACGTGTTCTGCAACCTGCCCGAAGGCTTCCTGGAAGACCTCGCTTCGCTGGGCCTGGAACGCGAGGATATCGACACGGTGATGTGCACCCACCTGCACTTCGACCACGTGGGCTGGAACACCTACAGGGATCCGGACAGCGGCGAGTACAGGCCGACCTTCCCCAACGCGCGCTACCTGTTCGGGGCCAAGGAATACGAGGCCTGGCAGACGGTAATCCGGCACGATGGCGTGCATTCGGATACCCACCTGGTCGAATGCGTCGATCCCATCGTGGCGCTGGGCATGGCCGATTTCATCGACGCGCATCACGAAATTGCGCCGGGTATCACCACTGAACCCAGCCACGGACACACCCCCGGCCACGTCCACGTGTGCATCGAAAGCGCCGGCAGTCGCGCCGTGATTACCGGCGACCTGATGCACCATCCCATGCAGTGCGCCGTGCCGCACCGCGATGCGACTTTCGACATGGACAAGGATGCCGGGCGCGCCAGCCGCATCGGCTTTGTCGATAAGTACCGCGACAGCGGCGTGCTGGTAATCGGCGCGCACTGGTTCGATCCCACCGCGGGGCACATCGAGACCGGGCCGGACGGGGAAACGTGGTTTCACGGGCTGGGGATCTAGCGCCATGAAAGAAGTGGTCCTGTTCCCCTATGACATCTTCACCCCCGACGCGGTGAGAAATGCCCGCGCGGTGGATGATGAGGTGCGCGAATTCGCCCCCGCCGTGCGGCTGCACGATGGCACGGTGATGATCGCGCGGCACAAGGACGTGACCGCCGGGTTGCTCGACTGGCAGACCTTCTCCAGCGCCAGCCGCCCGTGGCACGATCCCAACAGCCCCCGCCCGGAAATCCTCCTCACCGACGATCCGCCCCGCCACACCCAGGTGCGCAAGGTGGTGCAGGATGCTCTGTCCCCCCGCGCGCTGGAGCGCACCAAGCTGGTGTTCCAGCAGGCAGCCGAGGAGTTCGTCGCCGAACTGCGCGAGCGGGAGGGCGAAGTGGTCGATGCCGTGGGCGAGATCACCCAGGCCTTCATCTTCCGCGTGCTGCCCGATGTGCTGGGCCTGCCCAAGGAAGGCCGCCACCACATGCACGGCTTTTCACAGATGGTCTGGGCCACGATGGGCCCGCCGGGCGAGCTGTTCGACGAAGCGATGCAGGCCGATTTCTCCGCTGTGATCGAATGGCTGGGCACGGCCTGCGACCGTTCCGCGCTGGATCCCGAAGGCATCGGTGAGACAATCTTCCAGGCGGCCGATCGTGGCCAGGTGACGATGGACGAGGCCAAGCTGCTGTTGCAGACGATCCTCTCCGCAGGGGCCGATACCACCTATCTCACCATGGCCAATGCCATCCGCGCCTGGGCCTTGTTCCCCGAGCAGTACGAAAAGCTTCGTGCCGACCCTAAGCTGCTGCGCAACGCTTTTGATGAAAGCCTGCGGTGGGATTCGCCCAGCCGCATGGCCGGCCGCATCGCCACGCGGGACGTGGAGATCGATGGTTACCTGGTCCCCGCCGGCACCCGCTGCGGGCTGATGTTCGCCGCCGCCAACCGCGATCCGCGCTACTGGTCCGATCCGGAGAAGTACGACATTACGCGTGACAACAAGCACTCGCTGGGCTGGGGCTATGGCGTTCACGGCTGCGTGGGCCGCACGCTGGCGCAGACCGAGGCCCAGGCCTTCCTGGGTGCGCTGGTGCGCGAAGTGGCCGCGTTCGAAATCGCCGGCGAGTATCAGCCGTGGATGACCACGGTCGGCCACGGACCCATCAGCCAGCCGGTGCGTTTGACCTTCTCGCAATGACCGCACCCGTCACCCGCATCGACGCCATCCGCTATGCCCGGCACGAACGGTCGGCAGCGGCCAACTTCGTCGATGCGGTGGACGATCACGACCTGCCCATGCCGCTCGATTACTATGTGTGGGCGATCCATCGCGAAGGTCACCCGCCGGTGATCGTGGATACCGGCTTTGGCGAACAGGCCGCCGTGGCGCGTGGCCGCACGATCACCCGACCAGTGGCGCAGGGGCTGCGCGATGCGGGGATCGATCACCTGTCGGTGGAGCACGTGATCCTCACCCACCTGCATTACGATCATGCCGGGTCGATCAGCACCTTTCCCAATGCCCGCTTCCACGTGCAGGATGCGGAGATGGCTTTTGCCACGGGCCGCCACGTGTGCTCCGACACCACCCGCGCCCCGTTCGATGGCGAGCCGGTGGCCCAGCTTGTCCGCCGCCTCTATGCCGATCACGTGGTGTTCCACGACGGGGACGAGGAGTTCGCCCCCGGCATCCGGCTCTATCAGGCTTCCGGCCATACCGCCGGGATGATGGTGGTGGTGTGCGAGACGGCGCGGGGCGACGTGGTGCTGGCGAGTGACGTGGCCCATCTTTACGCCAACATCACCCGTTCCATTCCCTTCCCGATCTTCGTGGACATCGATGCCTATGTGGCAGCGCAGGACAAGGTTCTGCGGCTGGTCGATGGCAGCCTGGACCACGTGATCCCCGGCCACGATCCGCTGGTGCTGGCCTGCTTTCCGACAGAAAACGACATTGCCCGGGTGGACCTGGCACCCCACCGGCCCATTGCGGAGGTGCTATGACGACGATCGGATTTCTCGGACTAGGCCGCATGGGTGCGCCGATGGCGGCCAACCTGCTCAAGGCCGGCCACAAGCTGCTGGTGCATGACGTATCGGCCGACGCGGTCGCCGCGCTGGTCGCCCAGGGGGCGGAGGCGGCCGGATCGACCGCCGTGCTGGGCGAGCGGTGCGATGTGGTCTTCACCAGCCTGCCTACGCCGGCCATCGTGCGCGAGGCGGTACTGGGGGCCGATGGCGTCTGCTCGCGCGGCCACCCCCGCGTGTTGTGCGACCTTTCCACCAGCGGCCCGCAACTGGCGGCGGAACTGGCGGCGGCCTTGCCCGATGTGGCCTGTTTCGATGCGCCGGTTTCAGGCGGCATCAAGGGCGCGGTGGAGGCGACGATCTCGATCATGGTCGGCGGTCCGCAGGTGATCTACACCGAAACGCTGGAGCCGCTGCTGAAGCTGATCGGCAAGCCCACGCACATGGGCGAGGCACCAGGTGCCGGGCAGACGATGAAGCTGGTCAACAACCTGCTGGGTGCCGTGGCCATTGCCGTGACTGCGGAAGGCATGGCCTTCGGCATCAAGCAGGGGTTGGACCCGGCCAAGATGATTGCGGTGCTCAACCAGTCAACCGGAATCAATTCGGCCACCCGCGACAAATGGCCGCGCTCGGTGCTCCCCCGCAGCTTCGATTTCGGCTTTGCTGCCGCACTGAGCCTGAAAGACACCCGCCTGCTGCTGGACGAGGCAGCGGCAGCGGGGGTGCCGCTGCCGCTGGGGGGTATCGTCGAAGACTATCTGGTCCGCACGCTGGAACGCGAGGGCCCGCAGGCGGACTTCACGGCCATCGCCAAGATCGCCGAGGAAGCAGCCGGGCTGGATCCGGAGCGCGCCGTTTAGGCTGCGGCGGCAGCTTCGGCCCGCCGACGCGTAGTTTTTCGCTCTGCCTTGCTCGCGGCGCTGCTGCCCTCAGCCTGCCGCTTGTCGTAATAGCGCTTGGCCAGATAGCCGCCCGCGCCCAGCACCACGATTGCGGGCAGTGACAGGCGGCGCACCAGCGGCGCGGCCAATGCCCCCATCACGGCACCGGTCGTTCCGCCAAAGGCGCTGGTGAACTTCGAGGCTTCCGCACCGGCAGCGGCACCCAGGATCTTGCCAAACATGTCGATTCTCCTTTGCTTTGAACGGGGAACGGTCTCGCCGGCCAATTGGTTCCGCCTGTGTTAAGCCAGGACATCGCAGGAGAAACGTCATGAGCCTGACCTTTGCCACCATGCTTCTGGTGCAGTTCGCCCCGCCGCTAGATGGCGCGGCTGCCCAGCGCGTAGAGGGGCGCTGCACCTATCCTCCCGCTCTGGTCGAGCAGGCCGAAGAGGCAATGCTGGTGCAGTGTGGCGAGGCCGTGTTCACCGCTGACGGCATTGCCTTCGCTGCACGCGGCTTCACGCCCGCGATTGCGTTTCGAGGCGAGTGGGAGGGCGATGGCCTGCGGGTGGCGGAAGTGGCGCGGCGTGGTATCGAGCCCATCGATGAGGCGCGCGGGTTCTGCCGGCTTCAGATGAGACAGGGGCAACTGTCTGCGGTTGTCTGCTCGATTGTGGGCGGGCCGCGCAGTTATCTGGTCAACTTCCTGGTGCCGCAACTCAACAACCCGCTCTAGCGCAACTGGCTGTCCTTGCTGCCCCGCCGGTTTATTCCGGCAGCCACCCGCTGCCTGTCCCGCTGTTGCTGGCAGGCAACGCAGGTCCGGGCCGATGGCAGGGCCTTGCGCCGCGCGGCAGGGATCGGCTCACCGCATTCGTCACAGAATTCTGCCCCGTCGCCGGCTTCCAGCCGGGCACGCGCGGCGGACACGGCATCCTTCACCGTGTCGTCGATCTGGTCCTGCACCGCGCCATCGCGGGTCCATCCGCCGGCCATCGAACACTCCCTAGCTGGGGGACTTGAGGAAGTGGATCAGGTTTCTCGCCGCCTCGCCCCAGGCGCCCTGGTCCGCGCCATGCTCCTCAATCACCCGCCGCGCCTGGTTGGCGGTGAGGCCGTTGCGGGCGGCGAAGTGGCGCAGTTCTTCTTCGGTCATCCCCTCCCAACGCAGCAGGCGGGAGAGGTTCCCGTCAGATATCATTGCGGATTGTCGCCAGCGCGCCGCCGTCGATCTCCCACTTGGCACCGTTGACGTAACTTGCCTCGTCACTCAGCAGGAACGAGACCACGTCGCCCACTTCGCGCGGCTGGCCCACACGGTTGAGGGTGGCGACCTGGCCAAGCTTGTCCATGCCTTCCTGCACAGAATCGAACATCTGTTCCAGCATGCCCACCAGCAGCGGGGTCTCGATCACGCCGGGCATCACGCAGTTCACCCGCACGCCCTTTTGCGCGACCTCGCTGGCCGCCGTGCGGGTCAGGCCCACTGCGCCGTGCTTGGCGGCGTTGTAGGCGCAGGCCCCTGCCAGCCCGCGTTCGGAGCCGATCGAGGCCGTGTTGACCACCGCTCCGCGCCCGGCGGCCACCATGTGCGGCAGCACGAAGCGCAGGCCCAGGAACATGCCCCGCAGGTTGACCGTCAGCACCCTGTCGAATTCCTCGATCGGGTATTCGTGCGTGGGGGCCAGGGTTCCTTCGATCCCGGCGTTGTTGAAAAACCCGTCGATCTTGCCGAACGCATCCATTGCCGCGCGGGCATAGCCTTCTACCGCCGCCGGATCGGCGCAATCGGCCACATGGCCAACCACCTTGTGGCCGCGCGCGGCAAGCTCCTCCACGCATTTGTCCAGCCGGTCCTGCGCGATATCGACCATCAGCACTTCGGCGCCCTCGCGGCAGAGGATTTCGCATGTGGCAAAGCCAATGGCGCCTGCCGCTCCGCTGACGATGTGGCTCTTTCCGTGGTGGCGTTCGGTCATGGGGATCAGCCTTTCGACTTGCGGAAGGGGAGGGTGAGGATGAACCAAGCCAGGCCCGGGGTGAGGAGCTTGAGGAAGTTCTTCGCCTCCTCCGGCGTCAACGTGGCGGTCATGGGCATGGTGCCGTAGACCTTGCCCTTCAGCACCAGGTCGTTGCCCTTGCGTTCAATCTTGCTGACCTGCATCAGCTCGCTCTTGTCGGCGGCGCGGATTTTCATGCCCGAATCTCGTCGAAATCGATGCCCAGGTCCTCGGCCATCACCATCGCGGTCGCACGCCCTGCGCCGAATACGCCTCCGCCCGGGTGCTGGAACGGGCCGACCAGATACAGCCGGTCAACGCCCGGCACGCGGTACTGGCCCAGTTCCGGCGTGGGCCGATGGCTGCCGGACTGGTAGGTGGTGGTGGCAATCCCGTGCAGGTCGCCCCGGAAGAAGCTGGGGCTGGTCCGCTCCATGTCCACCGGGCTGTCGGCGTGGTAGGCCAGCACCTCCAGATCGTCGATGTAGTGGCCCATGCGGGCGATAATCGCTTCCGCAAACTCGCCCTTTGCCGCGTCCCACGGCCGCCCGTCCGGGCGCTCATAGGGCACATAGTCCCAGGCGTGGAAAATCGCCTTGCCTTCGGGGCAGCGGCTGGGATCGTGCTGGGTCAGCTGGCCCACGCCCACCAGCGGGGTGGGGCTCATCTGGCCATAGCGCAGCTCGTCGAAAGCGCGGCGCATGTCCTCGTAGCTGTCGGGCATCAGCTCGTACATCACCGCGGACAGCGGCTCCCCATCGTGGCGCCTCGTCTTGAACTTCAGCGGACCGTTCAGCGCCGCGTGGACGGTGAAGCAGGCCGCCGGGGTGATGTGCGTGCGTTTCGCGTTGCGGGCCACCTGCGGGGGCAGGCTGGGCACCACATCGGGCAGCACATGCGGATGCAGCGCGCCGATCACGCCATCGGCGCAGGTCAGCCGCTCGCCATTGTCCAGCACCACGCCTGCCGCCTTGCTGCCATCGGTGAACACCTCGCGCACCTCGGCCCCGGCGCGTATCGTGCCGCCGTGGTCCTCGATGCAGGCGATCAGCGCGGCGGTGAGGCTGCCCGAGCCGCCCACCGGGACACCGAAGCCGAATTTCTCGAGGAAGCCCAGGAACACATAGGCGCCGATGCCCGTGGCCTTCTCGTCCGGGCTGACGAGGTTCTCGCCCGCCACGCGGCCGAAGTGGGCCTTCACCTTGTCGTGCTCGAACAACTCTTCCATCAGGTCGAAGGTGCTCATGCCCATGGTGCGCATGATCTCGCGGCCTTCGGCGCTCTGGTCCATCATGGCGGTCTGTGCGCCAAGCGGCATCGGCGGCGAGTAGAGTCCGGACTGGATCATCGGCAACCATTGCGCGGCCTGCTCGCTCATCTTGAGGAAGGTCGCGGCGTCTTTCTGGCTGAAGCGGGCGATGGCCTCGGCGCTCTTGGCCGGATCGCGGTGCAAGGGCAGGGTCTCGCCATCCTCCCACACGCTCATCATCGGCACATCGGGGAACACGTAACGCAAGCCGTACTTCGATTTCAGCCCCAGGTCGTCGTTCAGCAGCAGCGGATTGCCCTGGATAAAGATGTGACTCATCGAATGCTGGTCATGCGTGAAGCCGGGCAGCGTCAGCTCGCGGCTGACCACCCCGCCACCGTGCCACTGGTTGCGTTCCAGCACGAGGACCCGCTTCCCCGCACAGGCAAGGTAGGCGGCGGCGACCAGGCCGTTATGGCCCGATCCGATGACGATGATATCTGCGTCTGCCATGATGATCCTCTAGAGACAGGCGGAAAGGGCGATGTCGGACAGCTTGCCACACCGCTCGATATTGGCGGCCTGGGTCATCACCCCGGCGCTGAGAAACGAGAAACTGACATCAGCCTCGGGGTCTACCCAGAACATGGTCGATCCCGCGCCATAGTTGCCGAACGTCTCGGGGCTGGAAAGCTGGCCGAACAGGTGCTGGAATACGCCCGTCCCGCGCACCTGGAAGCCAAGGCCCTGGTTGGCCGGCGGCACCACCCAGCCCGCACGCAGGGCCACGCCCTTGTACAACTCATTGGGCTTGTCACCCGTGTGGACCTTGCGCGCCAGCCGCACCATGCGGGGGGACAGGATCCGCGCGCCGTCCAGCTCGCCCTCGCGCCGGAGCATTTCGGCAAAGCGCCACAGGTCACCGCAGGTGCTGGCACAGCCCACGTGGGGGGCCTCCACCTGAGGGTCCTCGAACAGGGCATGATCGCCTTCGATGTTGCGACTGAGGTGCTTGATCGGCACCGTGCCGCGCATGTCGGGGCGCACGTGGCGTCCGCCGAGATCGGCGCGCAGGCCCATGCTGGTGCTGTCCATCTTCAAGGGCGCAAACAGGTCCTCATGCAGCAGGGTCTGATAACTGCGGCCCTTGGGATCGGTGCGAACCAGCGCCATGCCCATCAGCACGTGATTGACGAGCGGGGAATAGTCACTCTTCTCCCCTGGCTGGCTGGTGCCGTGGACGTGGGCAATGCTCTCGTCGAACAGTTCCTGCAGCCGGTCGAGGAACATGCCGGGCTTGGGCGTCCACACACCGGGCATCCCGGCCTGGTGGGTGATCAGGTGGAAGAAGGTGGCATCCTCGCGCGGCTTGCCGGTGAATTCAGGCAGGACATCGCGCACCTTGGTGGTGAGTTGGAAGCGGCCTTCCTCGATCGCCTTCATGATCAGCACGTTGGTGAAGGCCTTGGTGACGCTGAACAGGCTGAACACGTCATCCTTGTTGAGCGGTCGCTCGCCATTGGCATAGGCGCTGCCGATCGCCTCATCGAACACCAGCACACCGCCGCGGCCCACTTTCAGGACCACGCCGTAATACTCGTTCTTCGCGATGTCGGCCTCGATCACCGCCTTCAGGTGGTCGAGCCGCTCCTGCCACACTGCTCCCATGATCCTCGTGTTCCCTCTAACCAGCGGCGATGATACCGCCGTCCACGGCCAGCATGGCCCCGTTGATGAATGATGCCTCGTCGCTCAGCAGGAAGGCCGCCGCACTGGCCACGTCCTGCGGGGTGCCGTTGCGGCGCAGCGGGATGCCCTTCGCCCGCTGCTCGTACTGCTCGGCCGTTACGAACCCTTCGGTGGCGGGCGTGGGCACAGAACCCGGCGCGATGGCATTGACGCGGATGCCGCGCGGGCCAAGCTCGCCCGCCAGCACCTTGGTCAGGCCCGCAATGCCCGCCTTGATCGTGGTGTAGGCCCCGGTGTTGGGCCGCCCGCGATAGGCGACGGGGCTGGAGTAGTTGAGGATGTTGCCGGTCTGGTTCTGGTCGCGATGGGCCAGGAAGGCCTGCACGCCCCAGAACACGCTCTTGAGGCCGGCGGACAGCATCCGGTCCAGCGTCGCCTCAGTTACGTCCTCGATCGGTTCGTAGACGAGTACGCTGGCGTTGTTGATGACCGCGCGCAATGGCCCGGCGTCAGCGGCGAAGTCCTCGGCCAGCTGGAAAAAGGCATCGCGGCTGCCGCAGTCCGCGCCATAGCTGAAGGCCTGCCCGCCTTCCGCCAGGATGCTTTCCGCCACGGCCAGGGCGCTGGCCCCGTTGATGTCGGCCACACCCACGATTGCGCCCTCCGCCGCCAGTCGCCGGGCAATGCCCTCACCAAGGCCCCGCCCTGCGCCGGAGATCAGGATCGGATGACCATCGAACCTGCCAGCCATCAGTCCATCCCGAAGAGCTTGGCGGTGTAATGGCTGTCCATGTACTCGCGCATCTTGTCGATCTTGCCGTTCGAGATCTCGAACACCCAGCAATAGTCGTTATCGTAGACCTTACCGTCGGGCAGACCGCCTGTCGAATTGCTCTCCACGCAGACCCACCCGTCACGGCTGAACATGGTGTGCACGTGGACCTTGGGATCGCCGGGATTGAACATGCCGCGCACCGGGGCGAGGAACTTGTCGATGATGTCCATGCCAACGTGGCGGCCGGCGCCAGCGATGTCCTTTACCTTGGGCTCCCACACGCTTTCGTCGTGGTAGAAGGTGCGCAGCTTCTCCAAGTCGCCGCTCGACAGCACCTCGAAGAAATCCAGCACCAGTTGTTCGTCTGCGTTTGCCGCCTTGACGGTCATTTCGTCCTCTCCCGTGGATCGTTCTATTTCAGCCCGCGCGCCTCGTCCGACGGCGGGGGAATGTCGGGCATGGGTCCGCCCGAATGCAGCACCACCCGGCCATGGCGGCTCATGAAGCGCCACTTGCCCTCGCTCTTGACGTAGTGGTCCTCGAACCCGCCGACATAGATCGCGCCTGACGGCTGCGGCGGCTCCACGCCTGCATAGCTGGACAGCATGGTCAGGTAATTGGTGCCGCGCGCCTCGGTTTCGGAGATCACCTCCACCAGCACGTTGGTGACGATGTGGCGCACCAGGATCGGCGCCCGGTCGCGGAAGATCGCCTGCACCCGGTCGCGCCCGTGATAGGTGTGATCGGGCTGGAACGGACGGGAAAGCTGGCAATCCTCGGTAAACAGGTCAGCCAGGCTCTCGTGATCGCCGTTGTCGGCATAGTGCGCGAACAGCAGCGGCAGCTTGGCCACTTCCGCTTCGATGCGCAGGCGCTTCTTGTCCTTCATTCGCCGTTCTCCGCAAAACCGGGGTCGGCCGCGGCCGCTTCGGCGTCAATCTCGGCAAAGGCCTCGTTCGCCAGGCGGAAGCTGTCGACCGCCGCCGGGATGCCACCGTAGATGCCCACCTGGAGGAGGACCTCGCGGATCTCCTCGCGGCTGAGGCCGTTGTTCAGCGCGCCACGGATGTGGATCTTCAGTTCGTGGCTGCGGTTGAGGATCGCAATCATGGCCAGGTTGATCAGGCTGCGATCGCGCAAGGGCAGCCCTTCGCGGCCCCAGTTCCAGCCCCAGCAATAGGTGGTGACCAGTTCCTGCAGCGGCTCGTTGAACGGGCCGCTTTTCGAAAGTGCCTTGTCGACATAGGCATCGCCCAGCACCTTGCGGCGGATGGCCATGCCCCGGTCGAACATCTCCGCGCCGGTCATTTCAGGGGGTGTCTTGTCGGTCATGGCAGGGGTCCTTACAGAACGGAATAGGTGGCATCGATCAGCCGGCGGGCGCGCGGGCCGTTGTCGCCCACGGCGTGCATCTGGTTGCAACAGTACGAGAACCCCAGCTTCGCATCGGGATCGCCGAAGCCGATCGATCCGCCCAGGCCGTGATGCCCGAAGCTGCGCATGTTGGGGCCCATCCATACCGCTTGCGGAGTGTTGAGCAGCACACCCAGCGCCTGGTGATAGGGGCGGTCCTGCAGCAGCTCGACCTGGTTGTGCTGTTCGGTAATCATGGCCTCCAGCGCGCCTTGCGACAGCAGCCGCACGCCATCGACAGCGCCCACGGTGGCGCCATAGATGCGCGCCACGCCGCGGGCGTTGCCGTGGCCGGATCCGCTGGCGATCTCGCACGTGCGCCAAACCGGGCTGTTCATCGTGGTGTGCCACGGCTCGTTGGGGTTCTGCAGGAAAGCAAACTTGCGCAGGACCGCGCCATCCTGCCACCCTTCGGGCGTGGTGGGCTTTGCAGGCATGGCGGTATCTTTCGCCGCGAACAGCCGTGCACCGGTGTTGGGCAGCACTTCGGCCACGTGCTCCTGCTCGGCCGCGCTCATCCCGCCGATCGCATATTCGGCGTGGAGCCGCCCGGTGACGTGTTCACGCAGGAAGGGACCAACGGTCATCCCCGTTACCCGGCGCATGATCTCGCCCAGAAGGAAGCCCTGGTTGTGCACATGGTAGGCAGCGCGGGTGCCCGGCTGCCACAGCGGCTCCTGCACCTCGAGCGCCCTGATATAGCCCGGGTAATCGAAGAACCCGCCGGGATACACGGTGTCCGTGGTAAGAACAGGGATTGCGGCGCGGTGGTCCAGGCACCAGCGCACCAGGATATCCTCTTTTCCGTTCTGGGCGAATTCAGGCCAGTAGTAAGCCACCGGCCTGTCGATATCGATCAGTCCCCGCTCCACGCACATGTTGAAGGCAATGCCGGTCACGCCCTTGGCCACGCTCATCATGCACACCGTGCTGTGCGCGTCCCATTCGCGGGTGCGATCGGCATTGGCCCAGCCGCCCCACAGGTCGACCACGGTCTCGCCGTCGACCACTACTGAGCACGCGGCTCCCAATTCTTCCTCGTGGGTGAAGTTGTGGACGAAGGCATCGAACACGGGCGCGAACTTCTCGTCGCACAGGCCGTGCAGCGTGCAACTTCCGCCACGCGCTTCGACGGTGTGATGATAATCGATCTGCCCCAAGGCAATGGTCTCCCAACCCGGCCGCATCCTTGCGACTCTAACGATCGTTACTGCTAGGCCACGATCGACCCCAGCGGAAGCCTCTCAATCCAGAAAGGCGATGGTCCGCAGTTCCACGCTCTGGCGCGGCGCGGCATTCGGCGGAGCGGTGGGATCGTTGAAGGCGGAGTGGGCGGTGAACTGCACCGCAGCGGGATCGCTGTCGAACAGCTTGAAGACCAGCGCTTCGCTGGGATGCATGTGCGGCACCCAGCACCAGCGATGATCGGGCCGATAAGCCAGGTTGAAGCCCCACAGCGAGAAATCGAGCCCGCCCAGCCCGCCCACGATCTCGCTGTCGAACAGGTCTTCGCGGCGCACGGTGCGCGCATCGCACAGCGCCAGCGGGGCGCTTTCAACCGAGGTGATCGGCCGCCAGACGTTGATCAGCATGTGTTGCCGGGCCAGCAGCCGTTCCGCCTCTTCCCCACCCACGATTTTCCGGGTGAAATCGGCCACCGTCTTCGCGCCATAGTCCACATGCGCGCCGAACGCGGGCTGGTTGTGGCCATGGGTGCCGCTGGCACTGGTCCGCAGGATCGGGCCGAAACTGATTACCCGGGAGGCACCGGTCAGCCGCTGCACCAGATCCTCGGTCTGGCGGCAATAGGCGTCGAGCTGGGCCTTGTCGGAATAGTCGGCAATGCCGCTCGGCTCGTCCACCACCACAAAGCCGTTGCTCTCGAGCTCCAGCTCGCCCAGTTCGGGCCGCAGGTCATGGAACACCACCTGGTGCTCCTCGCCCGGCCAGTAGCTGCGCTCGCGATCGCCGGCGTAGAAGGTCGCCTTCTCGCCGCGCACCACATATTTCATGGTCGCGGTCACATCCCGTAACAGCGTATCGGCTTCGTCCACGGCGCTCTCCCAAACCCTTTGACGATTATTTCCATCCACCATAGCAAGGTGTCCAAGCCGCCGTCGAGCGGCATGGGAGAGACCGGGATGAGCGAAGGCTTGCCACAAGCGGGCACAGACCCGCGCGACGTGCTGCGCGGGCGGCCGATGAACCTGCAACAATATGGCGTGGTGGCCATCTGCGTGCTCATCAACATGATCGACGGGTATGACATCCTGGCCCTGGCCCAGGCGGGCGCGGCGCTGAAGCGCGAATGGGGCATGAGCGATGCCGTGCTGGGCACGCTGTTATCCATGAACCTGGTCGGCATGGCCCTGGGGGCGCTGGGTGTGTCGCCCGTGGCCGACCAGTGGGGCCGCCGTCCGGCCATGTTGATCTGCCTGACGCTGATGAGCGTGGGCATGGCCGTTTCCGCCGTGTCCAGCGGCTTCTGGACGATGGCCATTGGCCGCCTGATCACCGGCGTGGGCATCGGCGGGATGACCAGCACGGCAGGCACCATGGCGCTGGAGTATGCCAACGTGCGCTGGCGCGAATTCGCTACGGCCTCTGTCGCCAGCGCCTATCCGGTCGGCACAATCATCGGTGCGGGTGTGGCGGTGGCGGTGCTCGATTCGTATGGTTGGCGCGGCATCTTCTGGGTGGGCGCGGCGCTCTCAGCCACCCTGCTGCCGATCGCCCTGCTGTGGCTGCCCGAAAGCCTCGACTTCCTGCTCACCCGCCAGCCGAAGGGGGCGCTGGAAACCACCAACAAGGTGCTGCGGCGCATGCAGGTGCCCGAAATCGCCGCCCTGCCGGAGCGCCCCGCAGATTCTTCCGAGGGATCCACCGCGCTTGGCGAAATCATGCAGCCGGTCCACCGCAACGAGCTGCTGTTCAAGCTGTTCATCGCCCACGCGCTCAACATGTTTGCCTGGTACTTCATCATCAACTGGGGACCGCCGCTGGTGGCCGAGGCTACCGCGTCGGACGAGACGGGCGCGCGCTATTCGGCCTGGGTGTCCTACGGCGGAATCGTTGGCGGCCTGGCGGGTGGTTACCTTTGCGGGCGCGCGGGCGTTAAGCGCATGATGTGGATTACCATGATCAGCCTGGCCGTGCTGATCGCGCTGTTTGGCCAGTTCACCGGCAACCAGCAGGCGCTGTGGGTGATCGCTCCGCTGATGGGCGCAGCGCTGTTCGGCTCGGCGGTCGCCAACTGGCTGACGATTGCCTATGCCTTCCCCCCGCACCTGCGCGCCACGGGCTTGGGTTTTGCCACCACGGCCGGCCGGGTGGGATCGATCTTCGGGCCGATCGTGGGCGGAGCGCTGCTCGACACCGACCTTGGCGTGGGCATCGTATGCCTGCTGATGGGCCTGCCCGCGATCCTGGCGGCGCTGAACTACACGCGCGCCCGGCGGGTGGAGCCGGGACGCTAGGCTACGAGTGGAACGCCCCCACGGCGGGCACGCTATCGGTATATTCGCGCAGTTCGGTGATCTTGCCGGACTCGTCGAAAGTGAACACGAAGCAGAACTGGTTGACGTAGGACCTGCCGTTTCTCAACGGGCTGTCACAGGTGGTCAGCACCACGGCGCGGTTGCCGCAAGCGAAGGCGCCCTCGTGCGCAAAGCAGATGCCGTCGACCAGCAAGCTCCGCGCACCCTCCAGCAGCGCGGCCAGGCCTGCCGGGTCCAGCCACCCCTGTCCCGGCAACCACACCCGGGCGCCAGGCGCATAGAACGCCCGCATCGCTTCCAGATCGAGGCGGCGGATCGCCTCGAGATAGGCCAGCGCCGTGGCGCGGGGATCGAATGTCATCAGCCAGGTTCTCCGCTTCTGCGCGCCAGCACGCGCTGGTTGGTCTCGGCAACGCCCAGCGCAACCAGCCCGGCCAGCGCGGCCAGGCCAAGCTGGACATAGAGCGTCACATCGAGCGAATAGCTGTCGGCCAGCCGCCCGGTCATCGGCGGCAGGGCGAAACCGCCGAAGATCTCGCCCACGGCGACCACTGCGCCCATGGCCGTGGCAGCCCGCGCGCGGCCCAGCGTCTCGGCCGGGATCACACCCATGAACAGCGGGAAACTGCCCAGGCCCATCCAGCTGACGAACAGCAGGGCCGCCAGCACGGCTGGCCCGCCATCCAGCCACAAGAGCCCGGCAGGTGCCAGCGTCATCAATAGGCAGAACAGCACCAGCGCAGGCTTGCGGCCCACCCGCTCGGACAGCAGCCCCGCGCTTACCGCACCTACTGCCGGGGCAAAGCCCACGGCGGACATGATCCGGCTCCACACGGCGGGCTCGATACCCAGCGGACCGTCCATGTACAGGGGCATGAAAATCGATCCGACCACCACGCTGCCCACTGCACAAATGCTGACCACCGCGGACAGCCAGATGTTGCGCGTAGTCAGCAGCGATCCGGCCTCGCGCAGTTCGCGGCCCACCCGAGCGCCGAAGCCGCTCGCCTGCACTTCCACCGGCGGCGGCGGCAGGTCCGGCTCCTTTACATAGCGCCAGATCAGCACGGCCAGGATCAGCCCCGGCACGCCCGCCAGCATGAAGGCCAGCCGCCAGTCGTAGGCCGTGGCGATGGCCACCAGTACCAGCGGGGCAAGTGCCGTGCCGATGATCGAGCCGAACACGTTCTGCACCACCCCGGCGTTCAGGCCCTTGCGGCTCTCGGCCGAGGCGGCGACCATGATCGCCAGGCAAATCGGCAGGAACGGCCCTTCCGCTGCGCCCATCACCACGCGGGCCGCCAGCAGGGAGCCGAAGCTCCACGCCAGGCCGGACATGACCGAACAGAAGCTGAAGATCACCAGCGCCGCCAGCAGGAATGGCTTGCGCCGCCCGATCAGGTCCGACCACCGTCCGACGAAATAGGCACCCAGCGCCCAGGTCAGCGACAGTCCGGAGCCTAGCCAGGCTACCTGTTCGTTGCTCAGGCCCATATCCGCCTGCACTGCCGGCCCCAGAAATGTCATCGCCATGCGGTCGAAGTAGGCGAAGCCATAGGCTAGCCCCAGCAAGAGCAGTACGCTCAACTCGTAACCGCGCGGCAACCAGCCTTCGTGTGCCTTTTGAGTGGCTTGCATCATCTCTCCCGTCACACCTGCATGTGTTGATTGCGCAACATACTATCCCGACGGGCAGATTTTACGCAAGAAAGCGGTGCTTTTTGTGTTGCCAGATTACGACAATGACCCCGCTTTGAAACCGGAAAAGCGCAGCACTCTTGCTCCAATTGTAACAGGGGTTAGTATATTTGCAGGGAGAGGATTGGCGCAGGCTCTGCCCGCGCGATTTCTATCCCCCATCGTTTCCGGGCGTAGCCGCAAGAGTGGCGCAACCGGGGTCGAGCAACACAAACGCAGGGTTGGCAACGGCCTTGCTGGGGAGGAAACCTGATGAAGTTCAAGACGCTCAGCGTCACATCGTCACTTGCTATCATGGCCAGCATGGCCGTTCCGGCCTATGCGCAGGATGCCAGTGACTCTGACGACAACCGCACCAATACCATCGTGGTGACTGCGGAATTCCGCGAAGCCAACCTGCAGGATACGCCGATCGCGATCACGGCGGTCAATGCCGAGATGCTGGAAGCGCGCGGCCAGACCGACATTTCGCAAGTTGCCGCTCAGGCTCCCAACGTAACGCTGAAGGCCCAGCCTCAAGGTGGCGGCAACGGCCTGATCGCCTTCATCCGCGGCGTAGGCCAAGTTGACTTCAACTACGCACTCGATCCCGGCGTGGGTGTTTATGTGGACGACGTCTACATTCCCACCCTGTCCAGCTCTCTGCTCGAACTGATCGACCTCGACCGTATCGAGATCCTTCGCGGCCCGCAGGGCACCCTCGCGGGCAAGAACTCCATCGGCGGCTCGATCAAGCTGTTCAGCGCCCGCCCGAACGGCGATGGCGACGGCTCGCTGCGCCTGACCTACGGTTCGTTCAACCGGATCGAAATGCGCGGCATGGCGGATTTCGAAGTGACGGATAACCTGTTTGCCCGCATCTCGGGCGTGGGCAGCAGCCGCGATGGCTATGTCCGCCTGGTGGACTACGGTCTGACCCACCCCACCTCGAACGTGCCGGCCAACAACGCGCGCGGCCGCGGCAACCCCGACAACCAGACGCTTGGCGGTGGCACGATGGTTGCCGGCCGTCTGGCCCTGCGCTGGGTTCCGAACGATCGCCTGGAAGTGAACGTCTCGGGTGACTACTCGTCCGATAAGGGTGAGGCAGGCCCGCAGGTCCTGATCGCCATGGGCGCTCCCTCGCCCGCCGCCACCTTCAACCCGTTCTCCAGCAACCCCGCCTCCAGCGCAGGAGCCCTGCCGCCTGCCGGCCCGCCGCCAGCCCTGCCTTGGCTGGTCGGCAAGAACGGCCAGGCGGTTCCCGGTACCTGCGCCTTTGTGGCTGCGGGTCCATACAGCTGTGATACGCTGACCGGCAATTATGGTGATCGGCGCTTCATCAACTACGCCAATTTCCTTGATGCCCGCCAGCCCACCCAGCAGGCACCGTACAAACCCTATGCCGCACTGCCGATCAGCGAACTGGTGGGCTGGGGCTTCCACAGCAACATCACCTACGATCTGTCCGACGACCTGCAGGCCGTCTGGATCGCGTCGTACCGCCAGTACCAGTCGAACTGGGGCGAAGATCAGGACGCCTCGCCGATTCCGATCGCCCAGCTGGACAACCAGCTCAACCACCACGCGTGGAGCCAGGAACTGCGGTTGAACTTTGAGCTGGCCGATGGTCTTGTGGAAGGCACCGTGGGAGGGTTCTACCTGGACCAGGCGGGCGAATACACCGCGCGCGTGGACCTGAACTATGCCGGTATCGACTTCATTCACGGCCCGGACACCACGCCGAGCACGACGAAGGCGGTGTTCGGTACGGCCACCCTTCGCCCGACCGATGCTCTCAGCATCACGGGCGGCATCCGGTACTCTAAGGACAAGAAGATTTACACGTACTTCCGGTCCAACCCGGATGGCACGGTTCCTTTCCGCGAAGCCACCAACCTGTTCATCCCTGGCGTTCCCGCTTGCGAATTCTTTCTTGGCGCCCCCACGGCGGGCCCGACAGGTATTGGCAACACGCCGAACTGCCTGTTGACCGGCCTGTTCGGCATCTCGGACGATTTCCGCGGCGACCGGGTCGACTGGCGTCTTTCGGCCGACTACCGGTTCTCGGACGAGCTGCTGACCTACGTCTCGGTCTCGACCGGGTTCAAGGGTGGCGGCGTGAACCCGCGTCCTTTCTTCGGTCCCTCGGCCGGCGACTGCAACGCACCGGGTTACGTCGCTCCGGCACCGTGTAACCAGCTGCGCGCGTTCGATCCGGAAACGATCATCACGTACGAGGCTGGCTTCAAGGCCGACATCCTTGATCGCACCCTGCGTCTGAACGGTGCGGTTTTCTACAACGATTACTCAAACATCATCCTTCAGCTGTCCGCCTGTCCGTCGTCGCCGTGCCTCCAGCCGCGCAACGTCGGTTCGGCCAAGGTGAAGGGTTTCGAGCTCGAAATGGAAGCCTATCCGGCTGATGGCCTGTCGTTCGATGGTGGCCTGAGCTACATCGATTTCGACTACGATCCGGCATCAGTGCGGGCCGCTGGCCTGACGGGTAACGAAGTGACCCCGTACACGCCTGAATGGACGTGGAATATCGGCGCACAGTACGATTACGATATCGGCTCGGGCACGATCAGCACTCGTCTGGACGGTTCTTATCGGTCGGAAATCTTCACCGAAACCTTCAACACCGAGTGGAGCCGGATCGGCGGTTATTTCATTGCCAACGGTCGTGTGGCCTACACCACCGGGGAAGACGACTGGACGGTAGCGCTGGAAGTGCAGAACATCTTTGACCGCTACTACTTCCAGACTATCAGCGACGTGACCGCTTCGCTGGGTCTTGTCACCGGCCAGCCGGGCATGCCGCGGACCTGGTCGGCATCGGTCACCCGCCGCTTCTGATCTGATGCAGCCCCCGCCGTCACGGGCGGGGGCTCAACACCAGACGGACAAACAGGAAGGGCGCGGATCACACGATCCGCGCCCTTCCTGCTTTTTCCGTCCCTGAAACCGGATTTATTCGCCGTCGGCGTTCAACCGCTCGCGCATTTCCTTGCCCGGCTTGAAGTAGGGCACGCGCTTGGCCGGCACGGGTACCGCTGCGCCGGTGCGCGGGTTACGACCATTGCGTGCCTCGCGCTGGCGGGTGGAGAATGTGCCGAAGCCGCGCAGTTCCACCCGGCCACCTTCGGCCAGGCGCGCGGAAATCTCGTCAAAGAAGATGTCGACAACCTGCTCGATCTCTTCGGCCCGCAGGTCCGGATTATCGGCAGCCAGCATTTGCAGCAGTTCGGATCTTATCATTGCCGCCCCTTCAGGCCCGGCCCAAGCCGGATCCATGAGTAGAAAAGGGGGTGCCCGCCTGCGACCCTTGGCCTGCACCTTTCGCTACCATTAATGGCAGGTTCCCGGGCGGGGCGCAATTGTCGAGTTCTTACAACTAAGGAAAAATCCTGCGGATGTCAGGCATCTGCCCCCAGGTCAGCCAGCGAAATTCCGAGCTGCGCCATCCGCCGCCGGAACGCCGGCCATTCCTCGCGCAGGAAAGCCGCCCGTTCCGCCTGGCGCAACCGCTCCGCCGCGCCTTCGCGCACAAACATGCCGACGCCGCGCTGCACCCGGATCAGCCCGTCGATCTGGAACTGCTGGTAGGCCTTCGCCACGGTGAGCGGATTGGCCCCCTGCTCCGCCGCGAGGGCCCGCACCGATGGCAGCATGGCCCCTTCGGCATAGTCGCCCGAGATGATCGCCGCAGCGATGATGTCGCGCAGGCGCAGGTAGACCGGTTTGCTCTCGCTCATGGTGATGCAGTGCCATAATACAGCGGGGCGGGTCAAGCGCGACGGCCCCCGCCAGCCTCGCGCGGGGCCAGTTTCCATTGCAACTATTGGCTTCACAATATGCCGCCAGCCGCTAGGGTGCGCGCTTTGGCCCCGCACACAAGGGCACCATAAGACATGAGGGATCGCGGATGAAGGACGTGGCGCTGTGGCAGGAAGGTGACTGGATCGCCGCGATCGCGGTGGTTGTGCTGGCGGCGTTCCTGGCCGTGGGTGCCCGGATCGCGGTGCAGAAGGAGCCCGAGTTCGCCGGCCACCCCAAGGGCCTGTACATGCTGTTCTTCGCCGAAATGTGGGAGCGCTTCTCCTACTACGGCATGCGCGCGATCCTGATCTTCTACCTCACCCAGCACTGGCTGTTCTCGGACGCCAAGTCGAACCTGATCTACGGCGCCTACACCAGCCTGGTCTACATCACTCCGGTCCTGGGCGGCTACCTGGCCGACCGCTACCTGGGCCAGCGCAAGGCGGTGCTGTTCGGCGGCCTGCTGCTGGCGGCGGGCCACAGCCTGATGGCGGTGGAAGGCACCGGCGGGCAGAGCGATCCCACGATCAACGTGTTCTGGGGGGCGCTGGCCTTCATCATCGTCGGCTCCGGCTTCCTGAAAGCCAACATCAGCGTGATGGTGGGCCAGCTCTACAAGCTGACCGACGTGCGCCGCGACGGGGCCTATACGATCTTCTACATGGGCATCAACGTGGGCGCCGCCATCGGCACGATCATGGTCGGCTACCTGGGCCAGACGATCGGCTGGGGCTGGGGCTTCGGCCTGGCCGGCATCGGCATGCTGGCCGGCCTGATCGTGTTTGTGCTGGGCAAGGGCGCTCTGCTGGGCGCGGGCGAAGCGCCTGCCCCGCTGGCGAAGAGCAAGGAGATGCTGCTCTATGGCGTCGGCCTCGCCTCCGTCGCTGTCATCTGGGCGCTGGTCCAGTACCAGGACGTGATCCAGACCCTGCTGGCGGTCAGCGGCGTGGCCCTGCTGGGCTATGTGCTTTACGAAAGCTTCAAGCTGCCCAAGGAACCTCGCGAACGCATGTTCGCCATCCTGTTCCTGATCAGCCTGAACCCGCTGTTCTGGGGCCTGTTCGAGCAGGCCGGCGGATCGATGAACCTGTTTACCGACCGCTTTGTTGACCGGTCCGGTGTTCCCGCCAGCATCTTCCAGTCGATCAACCCGATCTACATCATCCTGCTGGCCCCGCTGTTCGCCAGCCTGTGGGTGTGGCTGGGCCAGAAGGGCAAGGAGCCCAGCGCACCGGCCAAGTTCGGCCTGGCGCTGGCGCAGATGGGCCTGGCCAACCTGGTGCTGGTCTGGGGTGCCGAGGCTTTCGGCGTGGCGGCGATGACGCCGGTGATCTTCGTCTTCCTCTACTACCTGTTCGCCACCACCGGCGAGCTGTGCCTGTCGCCCGTGGGCCTCTCGGCCATGAATCGCCTCGCCCCGGTCCACCTGGCCAGCCTGATCATGGGCGCCTGGTTCTACATGACCGCCGTGGGCAACTTCGTGGCCGGCCTGATCGGCGAGGCGACCGGCGGACATGACGGCGCGATGAGCAAGACTGCGCTGCTCGACATTTACGAGCTGTTCGGCTGGATCGCCATCGGCGCCGCCGTGCTGGTGCTGCTGGTCAGCCCGATCGTGAAGCGCTGGATGCACCTCGACACGCTGGAGGACCGGACCGACGGCAACCTGGCGGGCCGTGACGAGCTGGCCGAACCGGCCGCCGCCGGGATCCATCCCGAAGCGAAGGCCTGATCGCGGCCAGGCCACGGGCAATGTGGAACGCGGAACGGCCTTTGTGTTGCCTGTGACTTTCGCGGCAAGTGACTGGCGTGCGGCGATTTTCGGCCGCCAACCCGCCACCAGGGTGTGACCTTCCACGCACACGGTGTTCCGCGAGGCGGCAGAACGCCGGGATCGGTGAGGGGGCAGGGTCATCATGGCGCCTGTGCTGCACCAGCGCGCGCCTTGTAGGACAGCCCTATCTAAAGCCGCCCGGCTCAGCGCTCCAGCGCGGCGAGGAAGGCCAGTTGCGGCACCTGCGCTTCGGCCTTGCCGGCCATGTTGTGGCCCTGGCCGGGCAGCACCACCAGTTGCGCCGCCGGGTTAGCCGCCGCCAGTTGCCGGGCATGGTCCAGCGGGATCAAGCCGTCATCCGCCCCATGGACCACCAGCACCGGCATGGCCACGCGGCCGATCTTGGCCACGTTCTCGAACCGGTCCGCCAGCAGCGAGTCTACTGGCGCGAAGGGATACTTGTTGGCTGCCGTGGCGGTCATGCTCATGAACGGTGAAATCAGGATCAACGCGCGGGCGCGGGCGGTGGCAGCCAGTTCGGTCGCCACGCCCGAACCGAGCGAATTGCCCACCAGCACGATCTGCTGCGCCGGTATGCCCTGCGCCAGCAGCCAGGCGAATGCCGCGCGGCCATCGGCATAGAGCCCCGCCTCGCTGGGACTGCCCGGATTGCCGCCATAGCCGCGATACTCCGCCGCCAGCACGCCATAGCCCCGCGCCACGGCCAGCTCGGTGGTGTGCTGCGCGGATTGCCAGTCGATGGAATTGCCGTGGAAGAAAAGCAGCGTGGGCATGCCGGGGCGGGCAGGGCGATAGCCGGAGCTGAGCGTCAGCCCATCTTCGGTGGTGTAGCTGATGCGCTGGAACCCGGCGGGCACGCTGCGGTCCACCTCCGGCACCGGATAGATCAGGTCACGCTGGTAGGTGTAGAGCAGCCCGGTGACGCCCACGAAGCCGAGCGAAGCGGCAGAGGTGATGCCGAGGGCGAGCTTGCGGATCATATCGTGGGACCGGTCAGCACCTGCCCGGGCTCGTGGAGATGAAACACCCACTCCACGGTGATCGTGTCACTGTCTTCGGTTGGCATGCCTGCATCATCGAGGGCTGGGCGATAATGCGCGTAGGCCTGCATTTGCTCGCAGGTTTCGCGGTCCAGCGCCGGGTTGCCGCTTGATTGCGCGACAGTGCAGGCTGCAACGTGGCCCGTCGGATCAATGGCAAGGTCAACCGTGACCGTCCCTTGCCGGTCCGGCATTCCGGAATCGACAGGTCCGCCAACGAAATTGCGCGACCAGCGATGACACAGGCCGCCAGCCTTGTCGCCACACTTAACCTCGTGGGCTTGCGCAGAGCCGGCCAGCGCCACCGCAGCAAATGCGGCCAGCGCGATCGGCCTCACGCCCGCGCTTCCTCGACCCCCGCCGAATTATGCCGCAGCGCGCTCAGCACCGTTTCCACGATATGCGGCGCGGTCAGGCCGGCCGCTTCGTACTGCTTGTCCGGCGTGTCGTGGTCCTGGAACAGGTCGGGCAGTCGCAGGGTGCGGATTTTCAGGCCGGCATCCACCAGCCCTTCGTCGCTCGCCAGCGTCAGCACGTGGGCGCCCAGGCCGCCCACGCTGCCTTCCTCCAGCGTCACCACCACTTCGTGGGTGGTCGCCAGCTTGCGGATCAGTTCGGCATCCAGCGGCTTGACGAAGCGCAGGTCGGCCACGGTGGTGGGGAGGCCCTTGGCATCGAGCGCATCGGCGGCCTTCAGCGCCTCGGCCAGGCGGGTGCCAAGCGAGAGGATTGCCACCTTGCTGCCTTCACGCACCACCCGACCCTTGCCGATGGGCAGGGCCAGCGGCTGTTCGGGCAGGGGCACGCCCACGCCGTTGCCGCGCGGATAGCGGAAGGCGATGGGGCCGCTGTCGTGGCACGCGGCGGTATAGGTCATGTGGACCAGCTCGCCCTCGTCCGCCGGGGCCATGACGACCATGTTCGGCAGGCTGGCGAGGTAGGTGATATCGAAGCTGCCCGCGTGGGTGGCGCCGTCGGCTCCCACCAGCCCGGCGCGGTCGATGGCGAAGCGCACCGGCAGGTTCTGGATCGCCACGTCGTGCACGATCTGGTCATAGGCGCGCTGCAGGAAGGTGGAATAGATCGCGCAGAACGGGCGCATCCCCTGCGCGGCAAGGCCTGCGGCGAAGGTTACGGCGTGCTGCTCGGCAATCCCTACGTCAAACGCGCGGGTGGGGTGGGCCTTGGCGAAACGGTCCACACCCGTGCCGCTGGGCATGGCGGCGGTGATGGCGCAGATCTTCGGATCGCTTTCCGCCAGTCTGGCCAGCGTATCGCCGAACACGTTCTGGTACGCGGGCGGACCGGCGGCGGGCTTCTTCTGCTCGCCGGTGATCACGTCGAACTTCTGCACCCCGTGGTACTTGTCGGCCGCAGCTTCGGCGTAGGAGTAGCCCTTGCCCTTCTGCGTCACCACGTGGATCAGGCACGGGCCTTCAGCCGCATCGCGCACGTTTTCCAACACGGGAACAAGCTGGTCCAGGTCATGCCCGTCAATCGGGCCGACGTAGTAGAAGCCCAGCTCCTCGAACAGTGTGCCGCCCATGGCCATGCCGCGGGCGAATTCGTCGGTCTTCTTGGCGGCGCGGTGCAGCGGGGCGGGCAGCTTGCGGGCAAACCGCTTGGCCAGTTCGCGCAGGCCCAGGAACTGGCCCGAGGACACGAGCCGCGCCAGGTAGCCCGACAGGCCACCCACCGGCGGGGCAATCGACATGTCGTTGTCGTTCAGGATCACCACCAGGCGGTTGCCGGCGGCTTCGGCATTGTTCATCGCCTCGTAGGCCATGCCCGCGCTCATCGCGCCGTCACCGATCACGGCAATGGCCTTGCCGGGCACACCGTTCAGCTTGTTGGCAATGGCAAAGCCCAGCCCCGCGCTGATCGAGGTGGAGGAGTGCGCCGCGCCGAACGGATCGTACTCGCTCTCGCTGCGCTTGGTGAAGCCGCTGAGGCCGCCGCCCTGGCGCAGGGTGCGGATCCGGTCACGCCGCCCGGTGATGATCTTGTGCGGATAGGCCTGGTGGCCCACGTCCCAGATCAGCCGGTCGGTAGGCGTATCGAACACATAGTGGATCGCCACAGTCAGCTCGACCACGCCCAGGCCCGAACCCAGGTGCCCGCCGGTGGTGCCCACGGCATCGATCATCTCGGTCCGCAGCTCGTCGGCCAGCTGGCGCAGTTGCGCGGGCTGCAGGCGGCGCAGGTCGTGCGGAGTATCGACCGTGTCGAGGAGCGGCGTTGCGGGGCGCGAAGTCATCCGGCCTTCCTACAATGCGGGGAACCCGCTGTCGATGAAGGGCTTTGGTCCATTTGCAGGAGTTGTTCGCGCGCTCAGCCCCGGCAATCCGGGCACAGGCCGCGCAGTTCCACCACCGGACGCACAGCGGCAAAACCGGCCTTCTCGCCCGCGGCGCGCAGGGCGCCGGTCAGCGCATCATCGTCCAGGTGGCTGGCCTGGCCGCAATCGTCGCAGATCAAGAAGATGCAATCGTGCAGGCAGCCGGGGTGGCTGTTGGCAATATAGGCGTTGGCGCTCTCGATGCGGTTGGCGAGGTTGGTGCGCACGAACAGGTCAAGGATGCGATAGACGCTGTTGGCCGCCACCCGCCGCCCGCGCGCCTGGCCCACGGATTCGGCGATGTCATAGGCGCTGGCAGGCCGGTCCTGCGCGGACAGCGCCTCGAACACGTCGGCGCGCATCTGCGTCCACTGTTCGCCGGCCTTGACCAGCACCCGCTCGGCTTCCGCGATCAGGGGCTCGCCCTCATGCTCGCGGTGGGTGTGTTCGTGATGGTTATACGCACTCATGCCGGGGATATAGGATGCCTGGCGCGCCGGGGCAAATCCGGTCCGCCTAGCCCCCGATCAACCCCGGCGGAAGGTGGACTGCCACAGGCGCGGGAACATGGTCCGCAATGCCGCCACCTTGGGCGCGTCCCAGCGCACGATATAGGGGTTGTCCGGGTTCTTCAGCATGAAGTCCTGGTGATACTCCTCCGCCGGATAGAACCGCACGTAGGGTTCGATCGTGGTGGCGATGGGATCGTCCCACACGCGCGAACGGCGCATCTGTGCGACATAGGCGGTGGCCACGGCGCGCTGTTCCTGCGTCACCGGGATGATGGCGTTGCGGTACTGAGTGCCGCGGTCAGGGCCCTGTCGGTTGAGCTGGGTGGGATCGGCCCCCACCGAGAACAGGATCTGCAGCAACTGGTCATAACGGACGACGGCGGGATCATAGGTCACGCGAACCACCTCGGCATGGCCAGTGCCGCCGGCCGACACGGCGCGATAGCGGGCCGTTTCCTCGCTGCCACCGTGATAGCCGGAAACCACGCTGGTCACGCCGCGGGTGTGCGAGAAGATGCCCTCGATCCCCCAGAAGCAGCCCCCGGCGAAAATCGCGGTCTGCCGGCCGCTCTCATCCGCCTGGCGGGTGGCGACAGGAGCGTTGAATGTGCCTTCGGCAGAACTCGGCACGGCGGTTACGGCGACCAGGGCCAGAACGCCGGCAGCAAGTGCAGCCTTCAGCTTCATTGCGGTTATCCTCCCAAGTGGGGCAGCATCGTGGCCGCCATGACAACGGCAGTTACACCGAAGCCGGCAAGGAAAGAACGGTAAAGTTCAGAGGTGAAAAGTCCCATGACGCGTTTCTCTTGGCAAGGATGTCTTGGACACATCCCTAGCCGGCCAGTTCTTGCCGCCTACTGAACATCGCGATTTTCGCCGTTCACCCGCCTCGGCTGGGCGCAAATCAGTGCCGAAAATGGCGCATCCCGGTGAACACCATGGCCAGGCCCGCCTCGTCCGCCGCGGCGATTACGTCGGCATCGTTCATGGCGCCACCAGGCTGGATCACCGCGGTCGCCCCGGCTTCCGCCGCAGCCAGCAGACCATCGGGGAAGGGGAAGAACGCATCCGATGCCACCGCGCTGCCCACGGTGCGCGATGCCGGCCAGCCGGCAACTTCGGCAGATTCCGCCGCACGGATGGCGGCGATGCGCGACGAATCGCGCCGGTTCATCTGGCCTGCGCCGATGCCTGCCGTCACCCCGTCCTTGGCATAGACGATGGCGTTGGATTTCACGTGCTTGGCCACGGTCCAGGCGAACAGGCAATCGGCCAGCTCGCGCTCGGTCGGGGCGCGCTTCGTCACCACCTTCAGGTCGGCGGCGGAAATGGTGCCGTTGTCGCGCGATTGCACCAGCAGGCCGCCGGCGATGGTCTTCAGTTGCAGGCCAGGCCGGTTGGCGCGCGGCAGGCTGTCGACCAGCAGCAGGCGCAGGTTCTTCTTGGCGGCAAAGATCGCCTGCGCTTCCTCGTCGGCACCCGGGGCGATGACCACTTCGGTGAAGATGCCGGTGATCGCCCGCGCGGTTTCCGCATCCAGCGGCCGGTTGGTGGCCACGATGCCGCCGAAGGCCGATGTGCGGTCGCAATCGAAGGCCGCTTCATAGGCCGCCAGCAGGGTGGAGGCCTGCGCCACGCCGCACGGATTGGCGTGCTTGATGATCGCCACCGCCGGATCGCTTTCAGCAAACTCGGCGATCAGCTCAAGCGCGGCATCGGCATCGTTGTAGTTGTTGTAGCTCAGCTCCTTGCCCTGCAACTGGCGGGCCTGCGGAATGCCCGGTGTGGCTGGGCCACGCGGAACATAGACCGCCGCCGACTGGTGCGGGTTCTCGCCATAACGCAACTCGTCCTTGCGGGCGAAAGCCAGCGGCAGGGTGGCGGGAAAGGGCGTGGCCTTGAGTGCATCCGGCCCCAGCGGGTTGCCGAAGGCATCGGCAAAGGCGAACCAGCTGGCAATCGCCGCGTCATAGGCTGCGGTCAGGGCATAGGCCTTGCCCGCCATGCGGATGCGGAAGGCGGCGCTGGTGCCGCCGTCGGCGTCAAGCTGGGCCAATAGTTCGGGATAGTCCGCCGGATCGGTCAGCACGGTAACGAAGGCGTGGTTCTTGGCGCTGGAGCGGACCATGGCCGGGCCGCCGATGTCGATGTTCTCCACCACTTCGTCACGCGCGGCACCCTTGGCCACGGTCGACTCGAACGGGTAGAGGTTGATCACCAGCAGGTCGATCGGCCCGATCCCGTGCTCCTCCATGCTGGCGACATGCGCGGCATCGTCACGCACCGCCAGCAGGCCGCCGTGAACCACCGGATGCAGCGTCTTCACCCGCCCGTCCATCATCTCGGGGAAACCGGTCAGGTCGGCCACGTCCTTCACCGGCAGGCCGGCATCGCGGATCGCCTTGGCTGTGCCGCCGGTGGACACCAGCTCCACTCCGCGCGCGGCCAGCGCCTGCGCCAGTTCGACAATACCGCTCTTGTCGGACACCGAGAGGAGTGCCCGCCTGATTGCCATCGTGCTCATCGTGTTTGCCTTACCCCATTCTCTTCAGCAGCCAGCCGAAATTGCCGCCGCCGCGCGATACCAGGCCCTGGATCACCAGTTGTTCCACCGGATGGGCGCGGCCCTCGCCGTCCACCCACAGGCTTTCCTCCACTTCCAGCTTCTCGGCCCCGGTGAGGAACTGCCAGAACGATCCGTCGGGCAGGGCCAGGCTGGCGCTGCGGCCGTTGTCGGCCAGCTTCACCGCTACCTGCGGGCCCAGGTGGAAGCGGATAGCATAGGGCACCTTGCCGCGCTTGCCGCCGCGGCCGCTGGGAACCAGCAGGTCCTCGCCGCGCAGTTCGCTGGCATCGTCGCGCAGGATCAGGATGCGGCGATGGACCAGGCCGAAGCGGCTGGCATAACCATCGTGGCTGGCCTCGATCCGGGTGGCCCCGCCGCCCCGTTCAAGCTCGATCGTACGGCGGTCCACTTCCACCGTGCCCACGCCAGTGCCCAGCTTGCCGTTGATCAGCACGGCGGTGGAATTGGCATCGCCCAGCACCAGCGTGGAATGGGCAGCGGTGGCGCGCAGGCCCTGCTCGATCCGCATCGGTACCTGCCCGCCGGCAAGGCCTGCGCCGCCGCAATTGGTCACCAGCCGATAGTCGCCATGGCTGAATTCGAAGGCCAGCGTGCTGGCGCAGCCACTGCGCGCGTGGCGGGCCAGCGGCGGCGGCGAGGTATCCACCTGCAGCACGGCCTTGTGCCCGGTGCCCCGCCCGGTGCCGCTGACGGCCACGCGCTGGTAGCCCCACTGGCGCGCATCCCGCAAGGGACGGGCCCGCACGCCGCTGGCCCTGACCAGCGCCTCGATCCGCTTCGCCGAGACGGCGCCGGCGCCCTGCCAGTTGCCCAGCGTGCCATCGGCATGGGTCAGCGCCAGCAGCGGCGGCACCAGCAGGCCCAGCATGGTGCCCAGCGCGCGCGGCGGATCGCGCCGCACGGCGGCATAGCAGGCGTTGAGGTCCACCAGCGCGGCAATGGCTTCCATCTGCGCCAGCGGGCTGCGCGACAGCACGCCGCCATCATCGCCCACCAGTTCGCCCAGCGCGCGCACCAGCCCCGCCTCGCCATAAAGGCGACGCGGCTGGCCATCGGGCAGCAGCAGGCCGGCGGCCACAATCGCACACCAGCCGGTCACCTCGCCCTGCCGGTCGTCAGCCCGGGCCACGTGCCGGTCCAACCAGCGGGCAGTCTCGCTGACGGTATCAAGGAATGCGTTACGCTGGCCCTTGTCCGCGCTCAGCAGCAGCGGGGCGTGGACCAGCCAGCCCAGCAGCCGAAGGCCGGCATTCTCGACCTTCCAGGCGCCGCCTTTGATGCCGCGCGGGCCGCCCCTGGCCGAAGGGTTCGCTTCCACCCACTGGGCCAGCACGCGCTGGGCGGTGGGGGCGCACTGGCCCACGGTGCCGCTGGTGGAAAGATCGCGCAGCCAGGTGAAACCGTGCACCGTGCGCTCGAACGGCGGGGTCAACTTGGCCACCGGCGAGCAATCGACCTGGGCCAGCGGGGCCTTGACCCCGTTGACCAGGAAGTGCCCTGCGCGCAGGGCCATGCCGGCCACCCGGTCACCTGGAAGCGGGCTTTCCACCGTGGCCAGCAGGCGCGGGCGCAGCGGCTTCTTGAACGGGCTGGCCAGCGTGTGGCCGGGCACGCCGAAGCGATAGGCCAGGCGGATCAGCCGCTCGCCAGCGCTCACTTCCGGCGGGTTGAAGTCACTGAGGGTCAGTTCACGGCCCGTGGGCAGCGCCGGTTCGCCGGCCGGGCGCTCGACTGGCCGGGCGGGCGACCGGGCAGGCGCTGGCCGCGGGGTGGGGAGCACCAGCTCCTCCTGCCTGTCGTCATCCAGCGGCATGGCCAGTTGCCTGCGTCCTTCGCCCTGATAGTCACGCTCGCTATCGTCGCGGCTATCCTGCAGGGTTCGGGAAAAGTCGTCCATCCTATTCGCCCTTCAGCGCCCGGATATTGGCGGCGTACCGATCGGGGCCACCGGCAAAGGTGGCGCTGCCGGCCACCAGCACGTGGGCCCCGGCATCCATGCACTGGCGCGCGGTCTCCGCGTTCACGCCGCCATCCACTTCCACCAGCACGTCCAGCCCGCGCTTGTCGATGGTGCTGCGGATCGCCTCCACCTTGCGCAACTGGCTGGCGATGAAGCTCTGCCCGCCGAAGCCGGGATTGACGCTCATCACCAGCACCAGGTCGATCTCCTCGTAGAGGTAATCGAGCATCTTGGCCGGCGTTCCGGGGTTGAGCGAAAGCCCGGCCTTCTTGCCCAGGTTCCTGATGGTCTGCACGCTGCGATGGACATGCGGGCCAGCTTCGGGGTGAACGGTGATGATGTCAGCCCCAGCAGCGGCGAACTGGTCGATCCACTGGTCGACCGGAGCGCACATCAGGTGCACGTCGAACGGCTTGTCGGTGTAGGGGCGCAGCGCTTTCACCACGCCGGGCCCGATGGTGAGGTTGGGCACGAAGTGGCCGTCCATCACGTCCACGTGGATCCAGTCTGCCCCGGCAGCATCGATGGCGCGCACCTCCTCGCCCAGCCGGGCAAAGTCGGCCGAAAGGATGGAGGGAGATATCAGGGGGCGCGCCATAGTGCCTTGAGGCCCTACGCGCGCGCGATTCGGGGAACAAGGCAGCCGGGGCGATTTTGCACAGGGGGAAACTACCTATAGTGGGTGGGGCGGCCGGATTGCCGCAGGGTTAGCGCCCGCTTCAGGTCGCATTCACTGGCCAAACACTAGTTACACGTGCAAACGGGGGCTGCCCCGGCATTGTCTTTTGGTCACAGGATTGCCCATGTTCGCCCAGTTTCGCCGTGCCGCTTCCGGCAAGGTCCTTGCTGCCGCCGCGTCCGTCGCCGTTGTGGCCGGCGGCCTGGTGGCCGTGCCCGCAATGGCCCAGTACCAGCAGGAAATCCGCAACGACATGAGCCGCTGCCGCGCCGGCACACCGTCGATCCGGGTCAACGTGTCGGGCATTGAACGGGCCAGCGGCACGGTGCGCGTGCAGCTCTATCGCGGGATCGAGAGCGAATGGCTCCAGCGCGGCAAGTGGCTCTACCGCATCGAGGCACCTGCCCGCGCCGGGGCGATGAGCTTCTGCCTGCCGGTGCCCGAGGCCGGGTCCTATGCCGTGGCCGTGCGCCATGACATCAACGGCAACGGCAGCACCGACATCAGGACCGATGGCGGGGCCATGTCGAACAACCCCAGCATCAACATCTTCAACCTGGGCCGCCCCAGCGTGAACCGCACCCGTTTCACCGTGGGCGGCGACATGGTGACGCTGAACCTCAACATGCGGTATATGTGAGTCAGGGCTGGCGTTTCGCGCGCCAGACCTTCCATAGCACCGCCGGGGCCGACAGGATCGGATGCGCCTCGCGCCAAGGGGTGACGTCCACCTTCACCCCGGTGTGCCGTTCTACCTTCCACGCCGCATAGCGGCCCGCGCCGTCGAAGGTGCGTGTGGCGCGGACCAGGCGGGCCACGTTCAACGCCTTGCCCAGCCGCCGTCGTTTCGCCCACCACGAGAGGACGGCACGGCGCTGGAAGTGCGGCATGTCCGGCACGATCGTGTCACCCTGCACGGTGAAGCGCATCCCGTCGGCCGCCAGCGCGGCGGGCAGCAGGCCGGCGAAATGCGCGGGATTGAGGTCGAGGATCGAATTCTCGCGCCCCGGCTTCTCCACCCGCAGTTCCGCCTTGTAGGTGTTGCGAAACAGTGCGCCCCAATAGTCGCGCTCGCTCCCCCGTTCCGGCCCCAGCGCCACGGCCAGCCGGGCGGCGGTGCGGGCGGCATTCTGCAACGCCTCGGCCACCGCATCACGCGCGGCCTCGTCTGCTGCCCAGACCAGCGCGCTCGGCTGCACGAATCGCGCCCACACCGTGGTGTCGCGGCTGTCGCCCCGGCAGGCGGCAGCGAACTTGGCCAGCGTCATCGTGGCGATCTTGGCGCGCAGGGTGCGGCCTTCGCAGTCCCATTCGCGATAGGACACGCGCGGCCACAGGCCCCGTTCCGCCGGGCCGCCGGTCAGCACGTAATAGTCGATCACCCCGTCCAGCTCGCCGGTCCGCAGGTTGGAGCCATAGAACAGCACCGCCCGGGCATCCGCCTCGCCCGCCAGCCGTGCGGCGAAGGCGGCCACCGCCGGATGGACCTGGCGGGACAGTGCCGCGTCCACCCGCGCGGCCAGAGGCGCGCTCACGGAACTACGAAGCGCAGCCGGGGGCCGGCGAACACGCGGTAGTGGCCGGCGGGAAACTCCTCGCCATCGAGGATGAAGGTTTCCGACAGGTCCATGACGAATTCCTCGCCGCCTTCCACGTGCATCCCCTGGCGCAGAACCTTGGGCGCAATCTGGCCGCGGAAGATCAGCGGCAGGCGCAGCAGGATCGAGCGGCGCGGATTGTCCAGCACCGCCAGCCGCACCGGCGCCTTCAGGTCGCCGAAGGGCTTGAGACCGGCAGGAAAGCCTTCCAGCGAGGAGGCGAAGACCATGAACCGCTCGTCCGCAGGCGCACCGCCGGCGTGGGCCAGTTCCTGCCCGTTCTCCAGCCGCAGGCGCATCCGGCTGGTCTTGCGCCACGGGTTGCCGGCCGAACCGAAGAAGGCCTGCAGCACGCTCCACAGCGCGGTCACCCCCACGGCGGCGGCGTTGAACGCGCCATAGCGGTGCGCATCCTGCCCCAGGCTGATCGAGCGGGTGAACACCCCCGCCCCCAGCACGAAGCCGCGCACCTGCGAGCGTTCGTCGCCCGCCTCGGCCACCACCAGCGGGCGGCGCACCACGTGGCTGTCCCGCCGCGCGGCTTCCAGTGCCTCCGCCAGCGGCCACAGGCGTGGCACCTTCAGGTCATAGGCCAGGGCATTTGTCTTGCCGCTGGGCAGCAGGATCAGCGTGGGCCAGGCATCGCCGAACACGCCTGCGCCGCAGCTCAGCACGTCACGCACGGTGCCATCGCCGCCGTCGATGGCGATGTAATCCACCCGCTGGGCGGCAAAATCGGCCAGGATGGCCGGCAGCTCGCTGCGCTGCGAAGGGGCGGCGGTGATCACGCCGGGCAGGTCCGAGCCATCACCGCTGCGGGCATGGCCGTGGCTGCGCGGATTGCGGATCAACCCCACCAGCGGCACGGCCCGCACCGGCGGGGCAGCACGCGCGGCATCGTCCACCGGCGCGGCATCGACCTGCGGCAGACGTTCGAAACGATGAATCATACCGTGCATGCGTCTTGCTTAACCATTCACACCGGCAAGGGTCTTGGCCCTTTTCTCCGGTTCCGCAAGCCTCTGATGGCCAGGGGAGGCGCTTCTTAGGGCCTGCCCGCCCCGATGTCGCGCAAGAAAACCTGCCCGCTGGCGCAATCGATTCGCCCGCGATAGACTGGCCCCATGCTGACATCCGCCCTGCTTGATGCCGCCCGCGCGATCGAACCGCGCATTACTGCCCTGCGCCGTGCGATCCACGCCGAACCGGAACTGGGGCTGGACACCCCGCTGACGCTGGCCAAGGTCCGCGCCGAGCTGGCCGACCTGCCGCTGGAGTGGCGCACCGGCAACACGACGACGGGAGCAGTAGCGACCCTGAAGGGAGCCAGGCCGGGGCCAAGCGTGCTCTTGCGCGGCGACATGGACGCCCTGCCGATGGACGAGCACACCGGCCTGCCTTTCGCCTCCACCATTCCCGGGCGGATGCATGCCTGCGGACACGATACCCACACCGCCATGCTGGCCGGCGCCGCGCGCATCCTGGCCGCGCGCCAGGCGGACATTGCGGGCGAAGTGCGCTTCATGTTCCAGCCGGGCGAGGAAGGCTTCCACGGCGCGCGTTTCATGCTTGAGGAGGGGCTGCTGGATCCCCTGCCCGATGCCGCCTTTGCCCTGCACATCATGCCCAATTCGCCGCACGGGATGATCGCCGGCAAGCCCGGGGCCATGCTGGCCGCTGCCGACCAGTTCGACATCACCATCCAGGGCAAGGGCGGCCACGCCAGCCTGCCCCATGACACCGCCGATCCGGTGCCTGCCGCCGCCGCTATCGTCACCGCCATCCAGGCGATGGTGACCCGCCGCTTCGCCGCGTCCGAGGCGACCGTGGTCACCGTCTCGATGATCGAGGCGGGCACGGCGCACAACATCATCCCCAACCACGCCCACATGCGCGGCACGATCCGCACCCTGTCTGCCGAGCGGCGGCAGGCGGTGCGCGCGGCGCTGACCGAGGTGGCCGAGCTGACCGCCCGCGCCCACGGCTGCACGGCGGACGTCACGGTCACCGAAGGCTTCCCCGTCACCAACAACGATCCGCGCGCGATCGACCTGGGCCGCGCCGTGGCCGAGGAGATGGGCGGGCCGGACAAGTGGCACCAGATGGCCCATTCGCTGATGGGCGCGGAAGACTTCTCCTACGTGCTGCAGAAGGTGCCGGGAGCCATGTTCTTCCTGGGCGTGGCGCACGAGGGCAAGGACTGGACCACCTGTTGCGGTATCCACAACAGCCGGATGATGGTGGACGAGAGCGTGATGCCCAAGGGCAGCGCCTTCCTGGCATCCTGCGCCCTGCGCTACCTGGAGCGCGGCTGGGCGTAAGACTCCTCCGGCAAGGGCCAAATTAACCATTGCCGCGCTAGACCGGCCGCCGGATGAAGCGGCTCGAATGCCTCGATGCGCTGCGCGGGATCGCCGCGCTGCTGGTGGTGCTGCAGCATGTGCTGGAGCAGGCCGTGCCGCATTTCGTGCTGCTGCAATGGTGCAATATCGGCCGGCTGGGCGTGTTCCTGTTCTTCCTGATTTCCGGCTTCGTGGTGCCATTCAGCATTCGCGGCGATCGGCCGCTGCGCCGCTTCGCCATCAGCCGCGCGGCGCGCCTGCTCCCGGCCTTGTGGCTGTCCATCGCGGTGATGCTGGCCTTTGCCAGCGCCACGCCGGGCGTGGTGCTCGCCAACATGGCGATGATCGCCCGCCCGCTGGGCCTGCCCGAACTGGCGGGAGTCTACTGGACGCTGACCTACGAACTGGCGTTTTACCTGGTAGTCGCCGGGCTGTTCACGTGCGGCCTGCTGCGCAACGCGCGGGTGGTGGGCCTGGCCACGCTGGTGCTGCTGGCGGGCGTGGTGCCTGCCGTGCCCACGGGATACGCGGGCATGCTGCTCAACTTCTCGCTGCTGCTGACCGGCCTGCTGCTGCGCCTGGCCCTGCTGGAGCAGGATCCCAGGGCACGACCCTGGGCCGTGGCCGCAACCGTAGCGCTGCTGGCGGCGGGCAGCGGCTATGCCCTGCTGTTCGACGGCGGCAATCCGCGCATCGACGGGCTGCCGCGCCTGACTGCCACCTTGCTGGCCGTGCCGATCTTCCTGGCAACCGTGTTGCGCCAGCCGGCGGCGGGGCGGGTGCCGGTGTTCCTGGGGACGATCAGCTATTCGGTCTACCTGTTCCAGGAACCGGTGCTGCGCGCCCTGCACGGCCTGCTGGCCATCGATGCAACGCTGTATGTGCTGGCCGTGCCGGCAGCCACGATTGCCGTGGCGAGCGCGGTCTATTTCTGGGTAGAACGACCCTTCATCGCGCTGGGCCAACGCCGGACTGCCACCCGTCCGCTGCCTGCCTAGCCTCTTGCATGGCCCGCCAGCGCAGGCCTAAGCCATCCCGATGACCGAAGAACTCGACGGATGGTTCCGGATGCCGCTGTGCTTTGGCCCGGCCCCCGGCCCGCGCAACCTGCCGCAGGACCAGCGGCACCGGCGCTACACCAAGGATATCCACTCGGTCACCCTGGCCGCGCATAGCGACGGCGCCATGCTGCAGGCCCTGCTGCCCGCCGGCCTCTCGCTGGACGGCGCACCGCGGATCGAGATGGTCTTCACCGCCTTCCGCAACATCGGCTGGCTGGCTGGGCGCGGTTACGACATCGTGATGGTCCGCATTCCCGCCCGCTGGCGCGAGGGCGACCAGGATGTGGCGGGCCATTTCGTGCCCGTGGTGTGGGAGAACATGGCCGATCCCATCATCACCGGCCGCGAGGAGCTGGGCTGGGCCAAGATCTATGGCGAGATTGCCCAGTACACGGCAGCAGACGGCGGCTGGACCGGCGTGGCAAGCTGGGACGGGCACCCGTTCCTGTCGGCGGAGGCCACCGGCTTCGCGCCCGCCGCTCCGCCCGCGCCGCCGCCGCCAATGGTGTTCCGCAAGTACGTGCCGCGCACCGGCCTTCCCGGGCAGGCCGATGTCGACTGCCTGACGCGGACCGCGCCAGACGGCCCGCCCGCCACGCTTGTTGCCAGTGAGGGCGGCAGCGGCCGTTTCGCCTTCCATCCCGCGCGGTGGGAGGACATGCCCACGCAGTATCGTATCGTGAACGGCCTGGCCGCCCTGCCGCTGCACGATTTCCTGCCCGCCAGCCGCACCCATGTGTCCGGCGGCGGAGACGGCAGCGGCCAGCGCGAACTGGTGGTAGACTGAGCGGCCCGTCAGCCGAAGGGGCGCAGCCGCGCCAGGTCCTCCTCCGGCAGGCTGAGGCCGAACACGGTATCCAGCACGTCGGCATAATCGGCCAGGTCTGCCACCTGCCGCTTCTGCGTCTCGCCATCGCGATAGATCGCCAGCCGGTCGCCGGTCAGCCCGGCAAAGCCGCCGGGCAGCACGCGGCTGACCACGTGGAAGGTGGTGAAGCGTTCACCGGGGCGGGTGGATGTCCAGTGGTTGCCCTGCTCCAGGTCACCCTGCGCCACCGGTGCCAGGTCGAAGGCATATTGCGGCTGCCATTCGCTGCTGGGGGTATAGCGGCCATCGGCCCCCTCCACCGGTTCGGCCCGTTCCAGCAGCCATTCTCCCCGCGAATCAACGATGTGCCGCAGGCGATGGGCCGCGCCGTCCGCCGTGTCCGCGCTGGCCCCGTCCGCCAGGGGCAGCGGGGGCACGAAGCTGCCGCCGAAGCCGCCGTCGGCGATCCAATCCTGCCCGCCGATCCGCGCCAGCAGCAGCACGTGGGTGCGCGGCGGCACCTGGCCCGGCGGCACGCCCAGCAGGACGCGCGCCAGCAGCGGGCGGGTGGGCAGGTCCGCCAGAGCCAGCATGTCGCCAAGCAGGCGGTTCTGCTCGAAACAGTAACCGCCCCGCCGCCGCTCCACCAGCTTGGCGAAGACATTCGCCCCGTCGATGGCAACGCCCCGGCCCAGCGGGATGTCGAGGTTCTCGAACGGGATCGCCTGCCGGTGCGCGGCCAGCCAGCGGGTGAGGCCGGCAGGATCGCCCGGCATGGGGCCGGCCAGGCCGATGCGGGCGAGGTATCTGAATAGCTTTTCGTCAGGCATGGTCCACTCCGGGCCCTGCACACAGCAGGATTGGGCTGCGCTTCGCTCCGCCCGCCTCCGGCCCGGCGGGCCTGCGACTCCGAACGAAGTTTGGCTCCGTGGATGCGCCAAGGGCGCCACTCCTGCTGGAGCGGCGCCCTTGGCGCACCCGACAGGATTCGAACCTGTGACCTCTGCCTTCGGAGGGCAGCGCTCTATCCAGCTGAGCTACGGGTGCAACAGGGGGCCGCCTAGCAACGGGCGGGGCCAACGCCAAGTCCTATTGTGGACCAAGCGATCAGCGCGTGCGCGAACCGGACTCGCCGAACTGGTTGAGCGTGGTGCCGTTGGGCAGGGTGACGGTGACGTTGAAGCCGCCATTGCGCCCGTCGCGCAGGGCATAGTGCGTCAGGCTGATCACCTGCCCGGGCTGCAGCGAGCGGCGCGACCAGCCATAGCGCACCAGGTGGTTGGGGCTCATCCCTTCAAACGCATAGCGCGTGCCATCGGCCGAATGGGCGTAGAGGAAGGTGTGCGGATTGGTCCACTCCCAGCGGTCCACCGTCATGTTGTCCAGCCGGGTGCTGGTGCCCCAGGCGAACATGGCGGTGGAGTGGTGGGCGGACCCCGGAATCGCCAGCGTGGCGACCGATGCAACAGCGACAGCGCAGGCCAGCAACCCACGACGGATGATGGTGCTCTTCATGCTCTCTCTCCTGAGCCAGGGCGGTTGAACGCACCCTGAGCAAAACACGTCGACGATCCTTTGCCAGCAACCGTTTGACAAAATCAACCCGGTGCCTTGACTTGATACCAATTGCGACATCATTTGGATGGGCAAAATCAACCAGCGCAGGCAGGAAATGCCGCCTGAGATCCGGGGAGGGAGCAGATGACTTTGAGGGCTGTGGGGATGCACGCAGGACTGCTTGGCGCCGTATTGGCATCCGCTGTGGTGCTGGCTGCACCGGTGGCCGCGCAGGAGGCCTATGCCCCGCCGCGCGCCACCGATTACGGCACTGTCACCGGCCTGCCGGACTGGGGCGGCATCTGGTATCCCGACTGGTCGCAGCTTTTTTCGACCCGCGGCGCCCGCCCGGTGCTGACCGAGCGGGGGCGGCAGATCCTCGACGCCTATAACGAATCGATCCGCGAGAACGGCCCCAACCAGGAAGCCCAGGCCCAGTGCCTGCCGCCGGGCCTGCCGGGCCTGATGCAGCAGCCCTATCCGATCGAGATCCTGTTCAGCCCGGGACGGGTGACGATCCTGACCGAAGCCTATGCCCAGGCCCGCCGGGTCTATACCGACGGGCGCCCGTTGCCCGAGGATTTCGACCTGTTCTACAACGGCAATTCGGTCGGCTTCTGGGATGGCGATACCCTGGTGGTGGACACCAACGGCCTGCATCCGCGCACCAACATCGTGCCCGGCCTGCCGCACACCGAAGCCAGCCGCGTGCATGAGCATATCTGGCGCGCCGGGCCGGAAAGCCTGTTCATCGAGTACACCATCACCAATCCGGAACTGCTGGCCCAGCCCTATGTGACGCGGGTGGCTTACAAGCTGGATAACGAGTTCCCGATCCGCGAATATGTCTGCTCGGAGAACAACCGGCTGGAAGCGGGCGAGAACGGGGCCAATATCGACCTGGGATTCGAGCATCTGGACGAGCCCGACCCGTTCGGGCCTGCTCCCGCCGAGTAAGTGGACGCCTGCGGCCTGCCCGCTAACCAATTGGCAAGCCGGGACAGGGTAAGTCCGGCGGCATGAACATTCCGCCTGCCCAGTTTGGCCAGTACGCCCCGCGCAGCCCTGCTGCCCCGCCCCGCCCCGCCGCCGAGCGCGGCACGCTGGCCGCCAGCGCCACCAGCATGCGCTGGTCCGCCCTGGGCGATGCCGGCACGGTAGTGGCCACGCTGGCCGGGGTGGAGCCCGAGGCGACCAGCCGGGCGCTGCGCAATTTCCCCGTGCTGATCCGCGAGTGCCCACAATGGCGGCGCGATCTGGCCGAGAACATGGTGGCCGATCTGGCTGCCGTGATGGAACCGGGCATCGCCGCCCTGCTGGCGGTCAACGCCCGAGGCGCCGATCCGCGCCCCGCCGCCCACGCCCTGTGGCGTGAATTCACCGCCGCGCGCGCCGCTGTGCTGGCGCTGCTGCCGCCCAGCGGCGACATGGGGCACCCCCGGCTGGCCTGAACCGGCCCTCCGGCAAGCGCCAGCCGCTTGACCGTGTTCTACTTTCGTTCCAGAATTGCGGCATGCCCGATTCGCCGCTTGCCCAACCTGTGTCCGCTTCCGACTTCGCCGGCCGCCACGGCCAGCGGGCGCTGGAGGTGGCGCGCGGCGTATGCCGCCTGTTCGCCCGCAACGGGGTGTGGCTGATCCCGGAAATGCCGCTGCGTAACCGGCGCCGGGCCGACCTGATGGGGCTGGACCCGCGCGGGCAGATCGTGATCGTGGAGATCAAGACCGCCCGGGGTGACCTGATGGGCGACGGCAAGTGGCCCGACTACCTCGATTTCTGCGACCGGTTCTACTGGGCCCTGCCGCCAGAGCTTGACCGCGCCTGCCTGGACGGGGCGGATTTCCGGCCCGACCTGTGCGGCATCATGGTGGGCGATGCCTACGATGCGGAAATCGTCCGCCCCGCCCCCAGCCAGCCGCTGGCCCCCGCTCGCCGCAAGGCCGAGATCGAGCGTCTCGCCCGCGCCGCCCTGCGCCGCCAGACCGTGCTGGGCGATCCGGCCTGCGCCAGCTGGGAGTGATGGCCCAAACGCGGCCCGCCCCGGCCAGGCGGCCCAAAGCCCCCCTGTTGCAAGCCGCGCGGCAGTGCTAACCGACCGGGCATGACCGGCACCGATCCCGCACCCCTGGCCCTGGCCGCCGCCGCATCGGCCGTGGCGATGGTGCTGATCGTGGGCCTGCGCTACCTGGCCACCAGCGGTTTCTTCGCCTGGCTGACCGGGCGGCTGCATCCCGGGCTGTACCAGGGGCTTGACCGGCAGGTGAAAGCGGAAATCGGCTGGTCGCTGGTCTCGGCGGCGATCTATGGGCTGCCCGCCGGGCTGGTTGCCTGGGGCTGGCAGAACCGCGGGTGGACGCAGATCTACACCGATGTGTCGGCCTGGCCGCTGTGGTACCTGCCGCTCTCGCTGTTCCTCTACCTCTTCGCGCACGACACCTGGTTCTACTGGACCCACCGCTGGATGCACGTGCCGCGCTGGTTCAAACTGGCCCATGCGGTCCACCATGCCAGCCGCCCGCCCACGGCCTGGGCGGCAATGAGCTTTCACCCGATCGAGGCGCTGACCGGCGCCCTGGTGGTGCCGCTGCTGGTGTTCGTAATTCCGGTCCACATCGGCGTGCTGGGGCTGGTGTTGCTGATCATGACCGTGATGGGCGTGACCAATCACATGGGCTGGGAGATGTTCCCCCGCGCGCTTGTTCATTCCAAAGCAGGCAATTGGGTGATAACGGCGACGCATCACCAGCGCCATCACGACGAGTACCTATGCAATTTCGGCCTGTACTTCCGCTTCTGGGACAAGCTCTGCGGCACCGATCGCGGGCTTTCGCCGCGCTTGTAGCAGGTGGGGCGGTGGCCGGTGCCGGGCTGCTGCTGGCAACGCCCGCCGCCTCCACCGCGGGGTCAACCTCGGTCAGCGTGGCGGTAACGGGCTTGCGCAACACCAATGGCCTGGTGCAGGCCTGCCTCACCTCCGCCCCGCGCCACTTCCCCGATTGCGACCGCGATCCGGCTGCCCAGCGGCTGACCGTCCATGCCGGCAGCAACCTGGTGCTGGAATTCGATGACGTGCCGCCGGGCACCTATGCCGTGGCCGTGCTGCATGATGAAAACGGCAACGGCCGGGTGGACAAGATGCTGATGATTCCGCGCGAAGGCTTCGGCTTCTCGCGCGATGCCCCGGTCCGCATGGGCCCGCCGCACTTCACCGATGCCGCCTTCGACCTGGGCACTGCGCCCAACCGGCAGAGCATCCGCATGCGCTATATGCTCTAAGCGGGTAATACCGGGCACAACTTCACCGAATATTTACCACGTCGCGCCATAGCGGTCCCCGTACAAGATCAAGGGATTGCGTGGCGATGGACACATTGCGGGGACAGTTCGGCAGCCAGGATGCCGCCGATAACGACAGCTACCTGCCGTCCCACGACGCTTCCGGCGATGCGCCCCCGGCGGTGATCGGCGGGGACGAGCGCCGCATGCAGGTGCGCGCCTACAACTTCTGGGCGGGCCTGCTCGACAACCGCAATTTCCCCGCCGTGGAGGATCTTCACCCAGAAAGCCTGCCCGATTTCGGCCCGCACGGGGTGCTGCTGGATTTCTCCGCGGGAATCGACGATCCCGCCGTGGTCTTCATCGGTGACCGGCTGGCCGCCGAATGCGATGCCGCCGACGCCAAGGCCAGTGGCACGATCCGCCGCCTGTCCGACGTGCCATCGCGCTCGCTGCTCAGCCGGATTACCGACCATTACATGCAGATCCTGGCCAACCAGGCCCCGATCGGCTTCGAGGCGGAATTCATCACCCCGCGCGGCACCACGGTGCTCTATCGCGGGATCCTGCTGCCCTTTTCAAGCAACGACGAGACGATCGACTTCATCTTTGGCGTGATTAACTGGAAGGAGCTGGCCGACGCCCGCACCGCGGACGAGCTGCTGCTGGAGATCGACCAGGCGCTGGAACTGCCGCGCACCCGCAGCGACACGCCGCTGGCCGACTGGGCCGACGGCCCCGGTGCGATGGTTGCGCAGGCGCTTCCCGTACCCTCTTTCGGGCTGCTGGACGATGATGCCGCGCCTGGGCCGGCCCCTGCCCCTGCGTCCGGATCCGACAGCCTGGCCGATATCCTGGCCGCCGCCCGCGCCTTGGCCGCCGAAGCCCGCACCAGCGAGGACCGGACCCGCCAGGCGCTCTACCAGGCGATTGGCCGGGCCTACGATTTTGCCCTGGCCGCCGCTGCCGCACCCGACGATTTCGCCGGGCTGGTGGCCGATGCCGGCCTGACCGTGCAGGACCGCGCGCCGATGACCCCGGTGGTCAAGCTTGTCTTCGGGGCAGATTACGACAAGACGCGGCTGACCGAATATGCCGCCGCCCTGCTGCACGCCCAGCGGCTGGGCCTGCCGCAGGGTGCGCTGGCCGATTACCTGCGCGCGGCCCCGGGCGGCCTCAAGGGCGTGGTGGCGCAGGAACGCGCCTTGCGCCGGGCCGACGACGAGGCCAGCCCGCTGGCCCGCCATGTGAACGCCTTCCACGCCCTGCGCCAGCTTGCCCCGCTGGACCTGTCAGCCCTGCCTGCCGATGGCGAGGAGTTTGCCCTGGTGATGGTCCGTCGCACCGGTGCGGGGCACATGGTGGTGCTGGGCGAGGTTCCGCCCGATGCCGGGCTGGTGGAGCGCGCCGCGCGCAAGCTGGTCGGCTGACCGGCGCAGGAGCACATCGCGCCAGTCTTCATTTTGCGTTCAGGCGTGGCCACGTTAGACAGGCCCCGCCGATGCGCCCGATCCTTGCCTTCCTGTCCAGCCTGGTGCTGCTGCTTGCCAGCACCGTGCCCGCTGCGGCCCAGTCCATCCTGCGCGATGCCGAGACCGAGGCGCTGTTCCAGGACATGCTCGACCCGCTGGTGGAAGCCGCCGGCATGGATGCAGGCTCGGTCAAGGTCTACCTGGTCAACGACAATTCCATCAACGCCTTCGTGGCCACCGGGCAGCGGATGTACATCCACACCGGGCTGATCGCGGAAAGCGACAATGCGCTGCAGGTGCAGGGCGTGATGGCGCACGAGCTGGGCCATATCGTGGGCGGCCATTCGCTGCGCATCTATGAAGGCGCGAGCAATGCCATGCGCATTTCGCTGCTGACCACGCTGGCCGGCATTGCCGCAGCGCTGGCCGGCGGGGGCGAGGCGGCGATGGCGGCGATGGCGCTGGGCCAGCAGGCAGCGATGAGCAATTTCCTCAGTTTCAGCCGCACGCAGGAATCAAGCGCCGATGCCGCCTCGGTCCGCTTCCTCGATGGAGCCGGCATCAGCGGGCGCGGCTCGCTGGAGTTTTTCGGCAAGCTGCAGAACTACGAATTCATGCGCGGCATCAGCCAGAACCAGAACCAGGAATACGGCCGCACACACCCCCTGTCGGGCAACCGCATTGCGGCCCTGCGCGGCGATTTCGAGCAGAGCGCGGCATGGGAGCGGCCCGGCGATGCGAGCATCGAGGAGCGGTTCCAGCGGGTGAAGGCCAAGCTTTATGGCTATCAGGCCACGCCCGAGCGGACGCTGGCGGCCTTCCCCACCTACATGACCAGCATACCGGCGCGCTATGCGCGCGCCTATGCCTATCACCACGATGCGCAGATGGACCTGGCAACGGCGGAGGCCGATGCCCTGATCGCGGCCGAGCCGGACAACCCCTATTTCCTGGAGCTGAAGGGCCAGATCCTGCTCGAATCGGGCCATCCCGAAGCCTCGCTGGCACCGCTGCGCCGCGCGGTGGAGCTGACCAATTCGGACCCGCTGATCGCCCCCACACTGGGCCACGCGCTGGTCGCCACCGAGAACCCGGCCTACCTGGAGGAGGCAGAGCGGGTGCTGCGCGCCGCCGTGGGCAAGGACCGGCAGAACCCCTTCGCCTGGTACCAGCTTGGCGTGGTTTACGGGATGCGCGGCGATTTTCCCCGCGCCCAGCTCGCCAGTGCCGAACAGCAGGTGCTCTCGGGCAATTTCCGAGGCGCCTTTGCCAATGCCGGCGCGGCCGAATCGGCGCTGCCCGCCGGCTCGCCCGACTGGATCCGCGCGCAGGACATCGGCCGCGAGGCGCGCGTGGCGATTGAACGCGAGGAGGATCGCGACTAGCTGTATCCGATGATGCGCTGGATCGTTACGATTGCCGTTTCGCTGTTTGCCGGGTTTGCTGGTGCGGCGTTGTTTGCCCTGACGGGGCTGTCCGACATGCAGACCCGGTCCTACCTGCTGGCCAATCCCGAAGTGCTGCCCGAGGCGATGGAGGTCTTGCAGACCCGCGATACTGCCGCACGCATCGCCCCGGTGCGGGCGGAACTGGAAACCCCCTTCCCCGGCATGGTGCTGGGCAATCCGGCGGGGACGATCACCCTGGTGGAATTCACCGACTATGCCTGCACCTATTGCCGGCAGAGCCTGCCCGATGTGACCAGCCTGATCGCCGCCAACCCGGACCTGAAGGTGGTGATCCGCGAATATCCGATCCTGACCGAACACAGCGCCGATGCCGCGCGCATGGCGCTGGCTGCCGCCCAGCAGGGCCGGTTTGCCCAGTTCCACGATGCCATGTTCGCCGCCGGACAGGTAACCCCGGCCACGATCGAGGCTGCCGCCACCAGCGCCGGGGTCAACCTGGCAATGGCCCGCCAGGCCATCGAATCCGGTCGCTTCGAAAGCCACCTGCAGAACACCATGTTCCTGGCCCAGAACCTGGGCATCAGCGGCACGCCTGCCTGGATCGTGGGTGACCGGGCGCTTGATGGCGCGGTGGGCCTGGACGCGCTGGGCCGCGCCGTGGCCGACGCGCGCGAGGCCGGTTGAGGCCGGGCACGGGCATGGCGCTCACCTTCTCGCGCCGGGGCTCGCGCCGGGACAGCAAGCCGGCCCACAGGCCTGCAAGCGCGCTGACCGAGCCGGTCGGCATCCTCGAGCTGACCCCCACCCCCTTCTTCGGTGACAAGAACCGTGCCTTCTGGCGGCTGCAGCTACTAGGATGGGGCGGGGCCATGCTGCTGCGATCGGCCACGGCGCTGGCCAACGACCTGTCACTGGATTTCCTGGTGCTGGTGCTGATCGCCACGATCACCGGCTTCTCGCTCAGCCTGATCCTCTCGGTCATCTACGGCCAGCTCATCAACCGCCGTCCTCTGGTGACATGGGGGGTGACCGCGCTGTCCCTGGCCGTGGCGGTGTTCGTCTCGGCCTTCATCAACGCGTGGACCATCTCGCTGCGGCCCGAAGCGGCGGAAACCAGTTTCACCAGCCTGGTGCTGGGCGTGTTCTACCTCGACATGACGCTGCTGGGGGCCTGGTCGGCCCTCTATTACGCGATCAACTATTTCCTGCGGGTGGAGGAGCAGAACGACCGGCTGTTGCGGCTGGAGGCGCAGGCTACCGCCGCGCAACTGGCCATGCTGCGCTACCAGTTGAACCCGCACTTCCTGTTCAACACCCTGAATTCGATCAGCACGCTGGTGCTGCTGAAGCAGACCGAACCGGCCAACGCCATGCTGATCCGCCTCAGTGGTTTCCTGCGGCACACACTGGTGACCCAGCCGGGCGCACGGGTAACCGTGGCGCAGGAAGTGGAGACGCTGCACCTCTATCTCGGCATCGAACGCATGCGCTTCGAGGAACGGCTGCGCACCGAGTTCAATATCGATCCCGCCGCGGCGCAGGCGCTGATCCCCTCCATGCTGCTGCAACCGCTGATCGAGAATGCGATCAAGTACGGCGTTTCCGCGCAGGAGGAAGGCGCGCGCATCACCCTGTCCGCCCAGGTGCTGGGGCGGCACCTGCGGATCACCGTCAGCGATACCGGACCCGGCCTGCAGGGTTCGCGCCGCAGCGACATCATCGACAACGCCCCGCGCGCCGGCGCTCCCGCCTCCACCGGCGTAGGCCTGGCCAATATCCGCGACCGGCTGGCCCAGGCCTATGGCGAGGATCACCGCTTCGCCATCGAAACCCCGGCCGGTGGTGGCTTCACCGTGTTCATCGAGATCCCCTACGAGCGGGAGGAACCCACCCAGCCCTTGGCACAAAACCCGGCGCAATCTGCCTTGCCGGGGAAACCTCCTGCCGCCCCGACAGTTGACGGGGCAACACAGCAAAAGGCAATCGGAACCGGCACATGACTATTCGCACCATCCTCGTCGATGACGAGAAGCTGGCGATCCAGGGCCTGCAATTGCGGCTGGAAGCCTTTCCCGACGTCGAGATCATCGGCACTTGCGCCAACGGGCGCGAGGCGATCCGCGCCATCAAGACCGAAAAGCCCGACCTGGTGTTCCTCGACATCCAGATGCCGGGCTTCGACGGCTTCAGCGTGGTGAAGGGGGTGATGGACCTTGATCCCCCGCTGTTCGTCTTCGTTACCGCCTACGAGGAACACGCCATCCGGGCTTTCGAGGCGAATGCGGTCAACTACCTGATGAAGCCGGTGGACGAGGCCAAACTGGCCGACACCGTGGAACGCGTGCGCCAGCGGCTGGCCGAACGGCGCAGCGCGGAAGAGGCGGGCAAGCTGAAGGGCGTGCTGGCCGAAGTGGCGCCGGATGCCATCGACGCCATGCCGGATGAGGGCGATCCCAATGCCAACGTCAGTTCCGGCCGCTATGAAAAGCTCATCAACATCAAGGACAAGGGCCAGATCTTCCGCGTCGATGTCGATTCGATCGAGCGGATCGAGGCGGCGGGCGACTACATGGTAATCTACACCGCCGACAACAGCCTGATCCTGCGCGAGACGATGAAGGACCTGGAACGCCGGGTCGATCCGCGCAGCTTCCAGCGCGTCCACCGCTCCACCATCGTCAACCTCGATCAGGTGCGCCAAGTGCGCCCGCACACCAATGGCGAATGCTTCCTGGTGCTGGAATCGGGTGCCGAGGTGAAGGTTTCACGCTCTTACCGTGACGTGGTCGCCCGCTTTATCTGACGGTTGCGGTCGTCGCGCCCCGCGTTAAGGGTGGCGCATGAGCGCATTCACCCTGCCCGGCTTCGACCTCGACCGTTTCGTCCGCGCCACGCTGGATGAGGACCTGGGTACTGGCCTGCCGGGCGGCGGGCATGATGTTACCGCCGAAAGCGTGATCCCCGCCGATGCGCGGTTTTCCGGCGTGATGGACAGCCGCGATGCCATAACCGTGGCGGGCCTGCCCATCGCCATCGCCTTCTTCCGCGCGCTCGATCCGGACATGAAGATCGAATTGCTGGCGGAAGATGGCCAACAGGTGCCCGCCGGGTCCGACCTGATGCGGCTGGAAGGCAATGCCCGCGCCATGCTGACGGGGGAGCGCAGCGCGCTCAACACCGTGCAGCATCTGAGCGGCATTGCAACGCTCACCCGCACCTATGCCGATGCGATGGGGGCAACCGGCGCCCGCCTGCTCGATACCCGCAAGACCATTCCCGGCCTCCGGATGCTGGAGAAATACGCCGTGCGCATGGGCGGCGGCACGAATCACCGCATGGGCCTGTGGGACGCGGCGATGATCAAGGACAACCACGTGCTGGTGGCGGGGGACGTGGGCGAGGCGGTACGCCGTGCGCGCGCCGCCGGGGTGAAAGACGTGATCTGCGAGGTCGACCGGCTGGACCAGATCGAACCGGCCCTGGCCGCGGGGGCCAGTCACATCCTGCTCGACAACATGGATGCGGACACGCTCCGCAAGGCCGTGCAGATCGTGGCCGGCCGCGCGGTGACCGAGGCGAGCGGCGGCATCACGCTAGACACCATTGCCGCCAAGGCCGCCAGCGGGGTGGATTTCGTCTCGGTCGGCCGCCTGACGCAGAGCGCGCCCGCCGCCGACATCGGGCTGGATTTCACGCCGCTGTGAAGCGCGCGGCACTTGCCCTGCTGCTGGCGCTAATGCCCGGCACGGCCTGGGCCCAGGCCTACCAGTGCCAGGCCCCCGCCGCGCCGCTCTCGGTCCCGCCGGTCACCATGGACGGGCCGGTGCGCCAGGTGCCGGTGGCCCGCTATACCCTGGCCCTGAGCTGGAGCCCGGAATTCTGCCGCGGACGCGAGACCTCCGCCCGCAACGCCTTCCAGTGTTCGGGCAGCGGCGGACGCTTCGGCTTCATCCTCCACGGCCTGTGGCCCGAGGGGCGGGGCAGCGCCTATCCCCAATGGTGTCCCACGCGGCGCACCGTCTCCCCGGCCCTCGCCCGCCAGCACCTGTGCATGACGCCCGATACCTGGCTGCTGGCCCACGAATGGGCCAAGCACGGGGCCTGCATGTCCGGCACGCCCGAACGCTATTTCGCCACCGCGCGCGGCCTGTGGAACGCGCTGCGCTGGCCCGATTACGATCGCATCTCGCGCCAGCAGGGCCTGACGGCGGGCGACGTGCGCCAGGCCTTCGTGGAGGCCAACCCCGGCTTCACCGCCGACCAGGTGGGCCTGCGCCTCAACCCGCGCGGCTGGCTGACCGAAATGCGCCTGTGCTACGACCGCCGCCTGCGGCCGACACGCTGCAACAACTGGCAGCTTGGCGTGGCCGATGAAACCGAAGTGCGTATCTGGCGAGGGTTGTGACCCATCCGGCCGCCAATTGTTCGGTTCGCGGCCAGCGAACCGCAAGGCCGACCGGCCGCCCGCAGGTGCCGCGCAGCCCGAAGGGCGGAGCGAACAGCGCCGGAGGATCGCACGCCCGGATGGGCGGGCGGAAATCAGGAGATCAGGACCTCCGTTCCTGAAAAAATGTCCGCAAAAGTTCCCCCGCTTCCCCCTCGCCCAGGCCGCTGACCACTTCGGGCCGGTGCAGGCATTGCGGATGGTCGAATACCCGCGCGCCGTGGTCTACTGCGCCGCCCTTTGGGTCGGCCGCGCCATAGTGGAGGCGGGCGATTCGCGCGTGGGCAATGGCCCCGGCGCACATCGGGCAGGGCTCCAGCGTGACATAGAGCTCGCAGCCGGTCAGCCGTTCGCTGCCCAGCACCCTGGCGGCCTCGCGAATCGCCACCAGCTCGGCATGGGCCGTGGGATCGCTGTCGGTCCGCGTGCGGTTGTGGCCGGTGGCGATCACCGCCCCGTCCTTCACCACCACTGCGCCCACGGGCGCTTCGCCCAGCGCGGCGGCGGCTCGGGCTTGCGCCAGTGCCTGTTGCATGGGAGGGGGCAGGGGCCAGCGTGTCATGCTTCATGCGCTATCGCCCGCGCCCGCAAGGCGCAAGATCGGTTGACGAAACCGGGTGCCCCCTGTAAGCGCGCGCCTTTCCCAGCTTCGGCTGCAACCCGATTCACACTCGCAAGAGAGATTTTGTCATGTCGCGTATTTGCGAACTCACCGGCAAGGGCCGCCAGATCGGCCACAACGTCAGCCACGCCAACAACAAGACCAAGCGCGTCTTCCTGCCCAACCTGCAGAACGTCACGCTGATCTCGGAGAAGCTGGACCGCAGCTTCAAGTTCCGCGTGTCGACCCACGGCCTGCGCTCGGTTGAGCACAACGGCGGCCTCGACAACTGGCTGCTGAAGACCAGCGACGAGAAGCTGTCGACCAGCGCCCAGAAGGTGAAGCGCGAGCTGAAGAAGGCCCTCGCCGCCGCCTGATTGCCCGTTCCGGGCCAATGAACAGGGCGCCCCGCCGCAAGGCCGGGCGCCTTTTTCATGGCTCGCGTCCGGCATTCCGCGGCGGCGGCACGAAGGCGAGCTGCGCCAGCAGGCTGCGCTGGAAGACCGAGCGGTTGTCGTCCGAAGCCAGCCACAGGCTGACCGGCGCGCCGGGGGCAGGGCTGCCGCCGTGGTCCACGCCGATCGCCTCCCAGTTGTCGCGCGGCAGCAGCGCTTCCAGTTGCACCAGCGCCTGCGGGTGCCAGGCCTCGCCGGGCACGAACTGCACCGGATCGAGCAGGACCAGGCGGCTTTCGAACACCGGCAGGTGCCAGCCCACCCGGCGCAACACCACGATCAGCCGCCCGTCCGGCAGTTCGGCCGCGTCGGTGGGGGAATAGCCGGCGGGCCACGACACCCGCGCGTGCTGCGGCAGCGCCCCTTCCACCGGATCGCCGGCATAGACGTAGGCATCGCCGCCGTATTCGCGCAGCACCACGAAGCGCCCGTCGGCCAGCAGCACCATGGCCTCGATCCCACCGTTCTCGGTCCACCCGGCGGCATAGTCCGGCTCGACATAGGCTTCCGGATCGCCGGTCATGCCGTAGCGATAAATGGTGTGGTTGAACTCGTAACCCACCCAGTACTGCCCGGTAAGCGCCGACTGGGTGACCGATTCGATATCGAACATATCCTCCAGCGGGCGGTTGACCGGGAACAGGCGACGCGTGGTAAAGTCCAGCGGCGATGGCGGATCGACCCCCGGACGAGGCACGTTGAGCTGGTAGTTGCGATCGGAAAACAGGCGCACCGCATCGCGCCCCAGGATGAGCATCCCGGAATAGCCGCCGAAGTTCTCGCCCGAGCCGCGCAATTGCCACAGGCCCAGCACCTGCAGCCCGGCTACCGGACGCTGGCTGTACGGCAGGGGGTGGATGGAAACCGCCGTGGTGTAGATGTCGGGCACGTGCGAGCGCAGCCAGGTGCCCGGGGCCAGCACCGCGCCCAGCGCCAGCACGGCGGCCAGCCGCAAGGCGGAATACCGGCGCGGACGCATGGCCCCGTCAGGACCGGGCGGGCAGGAACAGCAGCGGGTCGAGCCGCGCGTCGCGCCACTTGATCGACCAGTGCAGGTGCGGCCCGGTGGCGCGCCCGGTGGCCCCGATGCGGCCCAGCGGCTGGCCCTGGCGCACCACGTCCCCCTCGCGCACCAGCAGCTCGGAACTGTGCAGGAAGGCGCTGTTGAGGCCCTGGCCGTGATCGATGATCAGCAGGTAGCCTTCCAGGCTGAACGGCGTGGTGGCCGCCAGCGTCACCACCCCGTCGGCCGGGGCGACATAGACCGTGCCCCCGCCCCCGGCGATATCGAGGCCGGAGTGATAGGCCCCCTCCTCGCCCCCGCGATAGATGCGCTGCGATCCGAAGCGGCCGGATATGCGCCCCGGGGCTGGCCAGATGAACCGCTGCCGCCAGCCCTCGCTGGGCGCGTCGGCCACGCGCGCGGCGTTGATGCGGGCCAGTTCGGGACGGCGCAGCTCCATGAAGGCGGCAGTCGAACCGCCGGGGCGGCGGGCCACGTTGACCCGCTCGATCTGCCAGGCGCGGGGCAGGATCGGGAAGCTGCTGATCACCTCGCGCCCGTCGGCCATCACCGCTACCAGTTGCGCCGAGGGGCCGGCATCGCGGTCGAACGCGGCGAAGAAGCTGCCATCAGGCGCGATGGCCAGGGCCTGGTCACCCAGCAGGGCCGAGACCGTGCCGCCGGGGACCTGGCCGCGAATCCAGCCGCCCTGGGTCAGTTGCCCGTCATAGGTGAAGGTGGCCGGGCCGCTGAAGGTGGGCACGGCTGGCGGGGTAGGCGTGGGGGCGGGCGCCACGGCCACCGGCGGGGGCGGCAGGGCCTCGACTGGACGGGGCACTTCGGGCGGGACCACCGCGCACGATCCCAGCAACAGGCCAGCGGGCAGGACAACAAGCAGGGCTCTTGGCCGCAGCGCCCCGGTCACACCAGCCCCAGAGCGCGGCGGGTGGAAATCTCCGCACTGGCATAGGGCTCCTGCAGGTCCACGCTCCAGTAGCGCAGCTCCTCCAGCGGAATCGGTGCACCCGTCACCGCGCAGGGCACATAATGGCCGGGGCGGACCACGCGGAACCCGTTGGGGCCATAGATCAGGGTGGCGGGCTTGTCGGACGATGACATCAGCATGGCCAATGCCCTACCAGCGCCCTGCCATCAAAGCAATTTGGGCCATCAAAGCAATTTGGGTTGGCTACCCTCTGGCGCAGGCGCGGCGCGGGACGGCGCAGGGCGTCTGGCCCCCAGCGGCGTGACCGCCAGCTCGCCATCGGCAAAGCGCACCCCCAGTTGCGGCTGGCAGGCAGCAGCGGCGCGGCTGGTAACCGCCTTGCCGTTGCCGTCCACCACCATCGCATAGCCGCGCGCCAGCGGCTTTTCCGGGTGCAGCTGTTCGGCCAGGCGGGCGAGGCCGGCGAGGGCAGCGCGCCGGTCGGCCAGCGGGCGGGTGACCAGCACCGGGGAGAGGCGCACGCGGGCAAGCTGCTGGCTGGCCATCCGCACCTCGCGCTCCAGCAGCGCCGGGGTCAGCCGCAGCCGCGCCAGTCGCTCGCGCCCGCTGGCCGCCCGGTCGAGCAGGGCGCGTTGCAGGCGGCCCGCCAGGTCATCCAGCTTCTGTGCCTGCGGTTGCAGCAGGGCGGCGGGCCTTGGCAGCCGCTCGGCACGCGCGGCCAGCCGCTCGCGGCCAAGCTGCACCGGGCGCATGACGCCGCGCCGCTTGCGCAGCGCCAGCTCGGCCACGGCGTTGAGCAGTTCGCCCCGGACCGGCACCGCCATCTCCGCCGCCGCCGTGGGGGTGGGCGCGCGCCGGTCGGCGGCGAAATCGCACAGCGTGGTATCGGTCTCGTGCCCCACGGCGCTGATCACGGGGATCGGGCTGGCGGCCACGGCGCGGACCACCTCTTCCTCGTTGAAGGCCCACAGGTCCTCGATCGAGCCGCCGCCGCGGGCCACGATCAGCAGGTCGGGTCGCTGGCTTTCGGGCATCTGGGCAAAGCCGCGCACAGCGGCCGCTACCTGCCCGGCCGCGCCGTGGCCCTGCACCAGCACCGGCCACACCAGCACTTGGCTGGGGAAGCGGTCGGCCAGCCGGTGCAGGATATCGCGAATCACCGCGCCGGTGGGCGATGTGACCACGCCGATGCGCTTCGGCAGGAACGGCAGCGCCCGCTGGTTGCCAAACAGCCCTTCCGCCGCAAAGCGCTGGCGGTTCTTCTCCAGCAGGGCCAGCAGCGCGCCCTCGCCCGCGATCTCCATGCTTTCGATCACGATCTGGTACTTGGAGCGGCCCGGATAGGTGGTGATCTTGCCGGTGGCGACCACCTCCACCCCGTCCTCCGGGCGGAAGGCCAGGCGCTGCACCCCGCCCTTCCACATCACCCCGTCCAGCACCGCGCCCTCATCCTTCAGGCAGCAGTAGAGGTGGCCGGATGCCGCGCGCTTCACGCCCGACAGTTCGCCGCGCAGGCGCACGAAGCCGAAGCGATCCTCCACCGTCCGCTTCAGCGCGGCAGAAATTGCGGTGATGGAGAGCGGCTCGGAATTGTCCCCGGCGCGCGGTCGGGCTACCAGCCCGCCAATTCCATCATCATCTTCGGGAAATGCGGGCATGAACATCCTCTTGATCGGCGCGGGCGGCCGCGAACATGCGCTGGCGTGGAAGCTGGCGCAATCCCGCGCGATCACCACCGACGGGGGAAAGCTGTTCGCCACCCCCGGCAACCCCGGCATCGCGCAACACGCCGAATGCTTCGAAACGGACCTGAGCGACCACGAACTGGTGCTGGCCTTCTGCGAGCAGGAGCATATCGGCCTGGTCGTGATCGGCCCGGAAGCCCCGCTGGTGGATGGCCTGGCCGATTCGCTGCGGACGGAAGGCTTTGCCGTGTTCGGTCCCTCTGCCGCAGCCGCGCAGCTTGAAGGCAGCAAGGGCTTTACCAAGGACCTGTGCGCGCGGGCGAATATCCCCACGGCCGGCTATGTCCGCACCACCAGCCTGGAGCAGGCCAAGGCCGCGCTGGCCGGTTTCAGCGCTCCTTACGTGCTCAAGGCCGACGGGCTGGCGGCAGGCAAGGGCGTGGTGATTGCCGAGACGCTGGCCGATGCGGAAAGTGCGCTGGCCGACATGTTCGATGGTGCCTTTGGCGATGCGGGGGCGGAAGTGGTGATCGAGGAGTTCATGGAAGGCGAGGAAGCCAGCTTCTTCGCCATTACCGACGGGGCCACCATCATCCCCTTCGGCACGGCGCAGGATCACAAGCGGGTGGGCGATGGCGACACCGGCCCCAACACCGGCGGCATGGGGGCCTATAGCCCCGCCCCGATCATCACCCCGGAGATCCGTGCCGAAGTGCTCAGCCGCATCCTGGTGCCCACGGTGCAGCAGATGGCGGCGGACGGTCATCCCTATTCCGGCGTGCTCTATGCTGGGCTGATGCTGACCGACGAAGGCCCCAAGCTGGTGGAATATAACTGTCGCTTCGGCGATCCGGAATGCCAGGTGCTGATGATGCGGCTGGAGGAAGACCTGGCCGATTACCTGCTGGCCTGCGCCACCGGGGCACTCGCCACGATGGAGCGCCCGAAGCTCAGCCACGATACTGCGCTGACCGTGGTGATGGCGGCGCAGGGCTATCCCGGAACGCCGCAGAAAGGCGGCGCAATCGCGCTGAACGATGCCGAGGCGGACGGCGCAGTGGTGTTCCACGCCGGAACCGTGATCGACGAGGAGGACGGCACCCTGCGCGCCAATGGCGGTCGCGTGCTCAACGTCACCGCGCGCGGCGCTACCGTGGCCGAGGCCCAGGCCAGGGCTTATGCGGCGGTGGACCGGATCAGCTTCCCCACCGGGTTCTGCCGGCGGGACATCGGCAACAAGGAAATCGCGCGAGAAAAGGCGCGCGGCTAAGCGGCGGTGACGTGCTGGCGCACCAGCCAGCCGGCGGTGGTGGCCACCAGGGCACACAAGGCCAGCACGCCGAACAGCAGCAGCGCCGATCCGCCCGCCCAGTCGAGCAGGTAGCCGCCGGCAAAGCTCATGCCGATGCCGCCAATTCGGCCCAGCGTCATGCCAAGGCCGATGCCGCCGGCACGGATCGCCGGCGGGTAAAGCAGCGCGGCCATCGCATAGAGCGTGGTCACCGCCACGCTGGCAAAGCCCCCCACCCCGGCCGCCAATGCATCCAGCGTGGTCCGCAGCGCCAGGTCCGGCACGGCGGGCGCGTGGTCCAGCGTCAGGCCGAAGCCGACCAGGCACAGGCAGGCGAGCAGGGTGCTGCCCAGCAGGGTCACCCGCGATCCGGCGGCGCGGACCAGCCAGCCGGCCAGCAGCGCCCCGGCGATCGAGCAGGCGTTGAAGGCAAAGCTGGCCGCCAGCGCCTGTTCCAGCGTGAAGCCCGCATCGGTGAGGAACGATGGCATCCAGGCATTCAGGCCATAGACGATGGCGGTCAGCGCCGCGAAACTGGTGCCGATCCCCGCATTCAGTCGCAGGTTGGCGCGGCTGAACAGGGCGACGGGTTCGCCGCCCGCTACCCGTTCAGCCCGCGGGGCCTCGCGCAATAGCAGCGCCAGCACCACGGCCAGCGCCACAGCCAGCAGGCCCAGCGCCACGAACACGCCGCGCCAGCCCAGCGGCGGCAGCAGCACGGGCAGCACCAGCGCCCCCACCATGCCGCCAGCAGGCGTGCCCACGGCCAGCAGGGCCACGGCATAGGTGCGCCACCTCTCGGGCAGCCAGTCGGTAACCAGGGCAATGGCGTTTGGCCCCGCCGCACCGAAGCCCACGCCACCAATCACCCGCAGCACGGCCAGCGCGGGCACGCCGTCCGCCCTGCTGGCGGCAACGGTAGCGCAGCCGAACAGGACCACGGACAGCACCAGCGCCCGCAGCCGCCCGATCCGGTCACCCAGCCAGCCACCGCCGCCGGCACCGATGGCCATGCCGAACAGCGCGGCGGCCATCGCCGTGCCGAAGCTGCCCCGATCCACGCCCCATTCCTCAAGAATCACCGGGGCCAGCAGGGCGAGGAGCTGGTAATCCAGCCCGTCGATCACCAGCGCGGCCATCACCAGCGCGGTGGTGGCAATCAGGAAGGCCCGCGAAGGCGCGGGGCCGCCGGTCATCGGGGCAGTCACCCGCCTATTCGGCAGCCTGCTTCTGCGGCGGGTTGGACCATGCGCGGTCGTCACCCACCCATGGAACCTGGCCCTTGATCCACAGGTCCACGTCCACGCTGAACAGGCGCCATTCGCCGTCCGCGCAGCGCACCGCCTGGGTATCCCAGGTGCCCATTCCGAAGACGCGGTTCTCGAATGTGACGACATCGTGCTGCAGGATCGACCAGAAGCACTTGATGCGCACGGCCTCGCGGCCCTTGTTCTCGCCATCCGGGCTCATCAGCACGGCGGAAAAGCGGTGCTGGCGGCCAAGGTAGTGGTCGGGCCGGGAATACCACAGCGATTCGGTGGCGCGCTTCAGACCCTCCGCCCCCTCGCACATCCCCTGCGGCCAGTGGCGCAGCCAGCCATCCTCGGTAAAGCAGCCCGCGTAGCCATCGTGGTCGCCGGTATCGAGCGCCCAGCAATAGCGGGCCATCAGTTCCTCGATCTCGACGCGGTCTTCCAGCGCAACCTTCAGTGCCATGTGTCTCTCTCCCTTTATGCGGGGAAGATGCATGGCGGGACCGGTGCTGGCAAGGGCCCGGCGGCGCGGCTCAGTCAGCCGGTGACGAAGGGTCGCTCCAGTTCTCGCCGCTGAACGGGTGCGGATAGTGGAACGGCGGAAACCGCCGGCCCAAGGCTTCGTTGCGCGGTATCGAAGGCCGGTCGGGCGGGAACTCGTCGCTGGGAGGGCCGCTGTCGAAGACCGCCTGATCGAACCCCGCGATCTGGAAGTAGAAGGTGGGCACCCACCACAGGCGGCGGATCTTCCACGCCCCGGCTTCCTTCACATAATCGTTCTCGTAGAGCCCCTCGGCCAGCAGGAACTTTCCGCTGCCTGGCGGGGAATTGCCCTGTACCATCGCCCGGGCACGAGCCTTGGCGGTGAGGCCATCGGGGGCAACGGTGACCAGCGGCTGCATCTGGATATGGTGGATGATCTCATCCTGCAGCAGTCCCCAGCGCCCGCCGCCCAGCAAATCCTCCAGGAACCGGTGGATCCGTGCCTTCCCCACATAGGTGCCGCGCTGGCCGATCTCGATCTCGGCACCCTCGTCGGCGAACAGGCCGACCATGGCATCCCACTTCCGGTTGTCGATATAATAGCCATACTGGTACTGCAGGCGCGTTATCGCATCCTTGTCCTCCAGTTGCTGGAGGCGCTGCCTGAGGTCGGCCAGCTCGGCGCTGATGGCGGCGGGGTCCATCGCTCAGCCCAGCCTGGCGGCCATCAGTTCGGCCAGGTCGGCCTCGGGCCGGGCGCCATAGTGGCTGATGATCTCGGCCGCGGCGATTGCGCCCATGGTCAGGCACCTTTCGATCGACTCATCCTTGACGAAGCCGGCCAGGAAGCCGGCGGCAAACAGGTCGCCTGCGCCGGTGGTGTCGACCACCTTGTCGATCGGCTGCGCGGCCACCTCGGTCCGCTCGCCATTGTGGATGGCCACGGCCCCCTCCTCGCTGCGGGTGACCACCAGCGTCGGCACGTTGGGGGCCAGCGCGGCCAGGCCGGCGTCGAAATCGTCGATCCCGGTGATGGCGGCCAGTTCCACCTTGTTGGCAAACAGCACGTCGATCAGCCCGTCGGCGATCAGGGCGCGGAAATCGTCGCCGTGGCGGCTGATCACGAAGGCGTCGGACAGGGTGAAAGCCACCTTGCGCCCGGCCTTGCGGGCGGTTTCGATGGCCCGGCGCATGGCGGCACGCGGCTCTTCCGGATCCCACAGGTAGCCTTCAAGGTAGAGGACCGAGGCCCCGCCGATGGCCTCCTCGTCCAGCGCCCTGGCGGGCAGGAACTGGCTGGCGCCAAGGAAGGTGTTCATCGTGCGCTGGCCATCGGGAGTGACGAAGATCAGGCAGCGCGCCGTACTCGGCTCACCGCTGCGGGCGGGCGTGTCGAAATCGATCCCCCCGGCACGGATATCGTGGGCGAAGACCGCACCCAGCTGGTCATCGGCCACCTGCCCCACGAAGGCGCATTGCAGGCCCAGGGCGGAAAGGCCCGCCAGCGTGTTCGCGGCCGAACCGCCGGAAATCTCCCGCGCCGGGCCCATTGCGGCATAGAGTTCGCGCGCCTGCGCCTCGTCCACCAGGGTCATGCCGCCCTTGGCCAGCCCCAGTTCCTCGATCAGTTCGTCGGAACAGGGGGCCATCACATCGACAATGGCATTACCGATGGCAATTACGTCATAACGAGGGTCGGACATGTAAAATCCCGTGCGGTGAGAGTGAAATTGGTGCAATTGACCTGCCCGCAACCCGCCGCAACCGCAAGGCCTGATGCCCCCTGTTCTCACCAGTCTGCTGCTTGCCTTGCGCCAGTTGGGCGATGGCCGGGTGCTGCGCGTGCTGGGCAAGAGCCTGGGCGTAAGCCTGCTGCTGTTCGCCCTGCTGGCCGTGACCCTGTGGTGGGGGCTGGATGCCTTGCTGGCGTGGGCCGGGCTGGACGAACAGGTGCTGGCCGGTGGCGGTGCCTTGCGTGGCCTGGCCTCGCTGGCGCTGACCCTGCTGGGGCTGTGGCTGGGCTGGCGCATCATCGCGATGGCGGTGATCGGCTTCTTTGCCGAGGACGTGGTTCGCGCGGTGGAGCAGCGGCACTATCCGCAGGCCGCCAGCGCCGCGCGCGACCTGTCGTTTGTCCAAGGGCTGCGCGCCTCGCTGGTGGCGGCGGGCCGCGCGCTCCTGTTCAACCTGCTGGCCCTGCCGCTGGCGCTGCTGCTGATGGCCACCGGGATCGGGCCGGCGCTGCTGTTCTGGCTGGTCAACGCCCTGCTGGTTGGGCGCGAGCTGGCCGACATGGTGTGGCAGCGCCATGCCCATGCCCATCCCCGGTTCCAGCCGGGCCTGCACCCCGTGGGCCAGGGCGAGCGGCTGGTGCTGGGCGGGGCCATTACCCTGCTGCTGGCCCTGCCCTTCGTGGCGCTGCTGGCCCCCGTGCTGGGCGCGGCGGCTGCGGCCCATCTGGTTCATCGAAAGTCCCTCTCCTGATATGCCTGTCCTGATATGCGAGTAATGCTGTTTCGCCTTGGTCCGGCGCTTGCGCTGTCAGCCTTGCTGGCCGGTTGCGCCACCCCGGCACCCGCGCCCGGGCCGCCCCCCGCGCCGGTCTCCGTCCCGGTGGTGCAGCCGATCCCCGGCCAGCGCCCGGTGGAGGATGCCGCACCCCCCGCACCCGGCTTCATCCCGCCGCAGATCATGCGCGGCCCCGGCCTTGACGGGGTGATCCGCGAAGGCCCCAACCACCTGATCCGCCAGTTCGGCCAGCCCCGGCTGGACGTGACCGAGAGCGATGCGCGCAAGCTGCAGTTTGCCGATACGCCCTGCGTGCTGGACGTGTTCCTCTACCCGCTGCAGCCGGGCGGTGAGCCGCGTTCAACCTGGGCAGAAGCCCGCCGCGCCAGCGACGGGGCGGCGGTGGACCTGCTGGCCTGCATGCAGGCCCTGCGCGAAACGCGCGGGCAACGCCGGGACGGCCCCGCCATCGAGGGCGAGCGGGAGTAACGCGAATTTAAGGCTGTTGCGGCACACGGTTTCCCAAATCCGACGGGGAACAGCCGACCATGACCGCCCAATTCGCCCACCTTACCCAGCAGGCCGCGCTTGATGGCGCGATTTCCGATGCCGAAGTGCTGACCCTGCGCCAGTCCGGCTGGGCCGATGGCCACATCGCCCGCGAGGAGGCCGAGGCGATCTTCGCCCTGCAGCAAGCCACCGCCAACCCGTCGCCGGTGTGGAGCGACTTCTTCGTGGAAGCGCTGCGCAACTTCGTGCTGAACGGCAGCGAGCCGCGCGGCTATGCCAGTGACGAGGAAGCCGCATGGCTGATCCGCATGGTGGAGGCGGATGGCAAGGTCTGCTCGATGACCGAGCTGGAGCTGCTGGTACAGGTGATCGAGAAGGGCCTGGGCGTGCCGGACGCACTGAAGGTCTATGTCCTGAAGGTGATCGAGGCGGCCGTGCTGACCGGCACCGGCCCCACGCGCGATGGTGGCGAACTGGCCGATACGCACGTGACGCCGGCCGAGGCGATCATGCTGCGCCGCGTGGTGTTCGGCTCGGCCAGCGACAAGCCGGGGGCCGTATCCCTGCGCGAGGCGGAGATGCTGTTCCGCCTGAAGGATGCCACCCTGCACCAGGCCAACGCGCCGGAATTCAAGGCCATTTTCGTGCAGGGCGTGGGCAATGCGCTGATGGGCTATGCCAACGAGGCGGCGCATGTCAGCCGCGAGAAGATGCTGCAACTGGAAGCCTTCGTGGCCGACAATAAGCCGCAACTGGGCCGCTTCATGGGGCAAATGGCGCGCGAGGTGCCCAACGTGTTCGGCGTGGTCTTTGGCAAGCGCACTGCCGCCCCGAGCCGCGAGGAGCAGGTGAGTGCGGCAGAAGCCATCGTACCTTACGAGCAGGAATGGCTGGACGCGCAGATCGCCGCCAACGGCCAGGTCGATGAATACGACCGCGCGCTGCTGGACTTCATCGAACAGCAGTAATCAGGCGAACAGCCGCCGCCAGTTTGTCTGCCGGTGGCGATAGAGCGTGCGGGCGAAGGCCGCTGCCGCGAAGGTGAGTGCGCCCGCCGCCACCTCCACCCGGTCGGTATAGCGCGTGCCAGTGCCTTCCGGCTGCACCAGCATCAGGTGGTCCCACCGGGTTATCAGCCCGCCCGGCCCGCCATCGCGCGCGCAGGCGCGGCCGTTGTCGCGCAGGGCAAAGCCGCTGGCAGGCTGCGGGGGAAATTCGATGCCCACGATCTGGTCATCCAGCGGGATCAGGCCGAACAGTTTCACGCCCATCTGGTATTCGCCCGCCGTCCAGCGTTCGGGGAAAGCCCCCGCGCGCGGGGCAAAGCGGAGCAACGGGGCCGAGACCTGGGCGAGCGTGGCCGGTTGCAGGACCATGTCCCACACCCGCTCGGCCGGGGCGGGCAGGAAGGTCGAAACCTCTACCCGCGCCGCAGTCACACCATGAAGCTTTCGCCGCAGCCGCAGGCACCCTTGGCGTTCGGGTTGTCGAACACGAAGCCGGCGGTGAAATCGTCCTCGCGCCAGTCCATCGTGCTGCCGATCAGGTAGAGCACACTGGCACCGTCGATATAGAAGGTACCGCCGGGGGTGACGATCTTCTCGTCGAAGGCCTTCTCCTCGGTCACGTAGTCGACCGAATAGGCCAGGCCCGAACAGCCCCGGCGCGGGGTGGACAGGCGCACGCCGATCGCGTCGGCGGGGGCCTTGGCCATCAGGTCGGCAATGCGCTGTTCGGCGCCCGGGGTCAGCAGCACGGCGGCGGGGCGGGCGCGGCTTTTCAGTTCGGTCATCACAACATTCCTAACTCTAGACGGGCCTCATCGCTCATCTTGGTGGAATCCCACGGCGGATCCCAGGTGATGTTGACCGTGGCATCGCGCACCCCGTGGATGCCGTTGATGCGCATCTCGATCTCGCCCGGCATGGTCTCTGCCACCGGGCAGTGCGGGGTGGTCAGCGTCATGGTCACGGCCACGTCGCCATCGGTGGACACGTCCACGCCATAGATCAGGCCCAGGTCATAGATGTTCACCGGGATTTCCGGATCGTAGATATCTTTCAGCGTATCGATCACCGCTTCGTAGAGGTCGCCGCCCGGTTCGGTGCTGGCCACGTCCGCCGGCTTCTGCGCCAGGAACCCCGCCAGGTAATCGCGCTTGCGCTCCAGCTTCTGGCCGGCCGATTCCTCGATCGCCTGGTCCACCGTGGCGCGGGGCGGCTTGGGAGCCTCGGCCACCTCTTCCACGCTGAAGCCCTTTTCGGTCTGGTGCTCGCTCATCCGAAGATCCTCTTGGTGCGTTCGATGCCGCGGACCAATGCGGCAAGATCGGTTTCATCGCTGTACAGGCCAAAGCTGGCGCGGGCGGTGGCGGGCACGCCCAGGTGCTCCATCAGCGGCTGGGCGCAGTGGTGCCCGGCGCGGATGGCCACGCCCTCCTCGTCCAATATGGTGCCCAGGTCATGCGGATGCACGCCATCCATCATGAAGCTGACGATGCCGGCGCTGTCCTCCGGGCCATAGAGCGTCACATCGTTGCGCGCGCCCAGCAGCGCGCGGCATTGCGCCACAAGCGCGGTTTCGTGGGCGTGGATGCGGTCAAGGCCAATGGCGCTGACGTAATCGCAGGCAGCGGCAAAGGCGACCGCCTCGGTGATTGCCGGGGTACCCGCCTCGAACCGCTGCGGCGGCGGGGCGAAGGTGGTGCGCTCGAACGTCACCTTGTCGATCATCGCCCCGCCACCCTGGTAGGGCGGCATCGCGTCCAGCAGGTCGGCCCTGCCCCACAGGGCGCCGATGCCGGTGGGGCCATAGACCTTGTGGGCCGAGAAGGCATAGAAATCGCAATCGAGCGCGGCGACGTCTACCTTTAGGCGCGGCGCGGCCTGGCAGCCATCAACCAGCAGCTTTGCGCCCACGCGATGCGCCAGTTCCGCCGCGCGGGATACGTCGAGCACGCTGCCAAGCACGTTCGAGACATGGGCCAGGGCCACCATCTCGTGCTCGGGGGTCAGCATGGCCTCGGCCGCATCAAGGTCGATCCGGCCATCGGCGGTCAGCGGGCAGACATCGACCTGCCAGCCGTTCAGTTGCCAGGGGACGATGTTGGAATGGTGTTCCAGCACCGACAGCAGGACGCGGCCCTTTTTGGGCCAGCACCGGGCGATCAGGTTGATCGCCTCGGTCGCGCCGCGGGTGAAGACCAGCTCCTCCTCGCGCCCGCCGATGAACTGGGCCACGGTGCGCCGCGCGGCCTCGAAGGCGAGGGTCATGTTAGCCGAACGGGCATAGACGCCGCGGTGGACCGTGGCGTAATCCTTGCCCAGCGCGGCGGACATGGCATCGATCACCGCCTGCGGTTTCTGCGCGGTGGCGGCGGAATCAAGGTAGTGCCAGCCTCCCGCGAGGCCGGGGAAGTCGGTACGCCGGGTGAGGGTGTCAGTCACGCTCACAGCGCCGCCCCTTCCAGCGCGGCGAGGGCGGCATCCAGCAGCGCCTCGCTATCGTCCTTCGCGGCAAGGGCATCGGCGATGAAGGCGCGCACCAGCAGGACCTTTGCGGCCTGCGGGTCAATCCCCCGGCTCGCCATGTAGAAGGCGGCGTTGGCATCCATCTGGCCGATGGCGGCACCGTGGGCGCACTTTACGTCGTCGGCGTAGATTTCCAGTTCGGGGCGGGCATTGGCCGATGCGCCGCGCTCGAGGATCAGGCCCTTGAAGTCCTGCTCGGCATCGGTCTTCTGCGCATGACGCGCCACCTCGATCCGGCCCAGGAAGTTGCCGGTCGCCTGCCCCCAGTGGACCGCGCGGATCACCTGGTGGCTGGTGGCGCTCGGTTCGGCATGGCGCACGCGCGTCACCGCCTCGCGCACCACGTCGCCGCCGCCGATGGTCACGGCGCCGAATTCGAAGTGTGCGCCTTCGCCCAGCGTTACCTCGACCTCCAGCCGGGTGTAGCTGCTGGCGGAAATCACCGCGAACAGCTCCGCCCGCGCGCCCGCGCCCACGGTGATGCGCACGCGGTGGAGGCCGGGGGCGCTGTCATCCAGCAGCAGGTCTTTCGTCCGCACCTCGCCCGGGGCCAGCACGGGCACATGCCACGCGTCGAGCGCATCCGCACCCAGCGCCGTAACAGCGGGAATGTCGGCATAGCGCCATTCCTCGTCGCGGTTGGTGGGAAGGGTGGCGGCCAGCGTCATGCGGCGACCGCCTCGTAGCCCTCGGTTTCCAGTTGCAGCGCCAGTTCCGGCCCGCCGGTCCTGACGATGCGGCCATTGGCCAGCACGTGCACGAAGTCTGGCTTCACGTAATCGAGCAGCCGCTGGTAATGGGTGATCAGCAGCACGGCCTTGTCGGGCCTGCGCATGATGGCGTTGATGCCATCGCCCACGATGCGCAGGGCATCGATGTCGAGGCCGCTGTCCGTCTCGTCCAGGATCGCCAGCCTCGGGTCGAGAATGCCCATCTGCACCATCTCGGCGCGCTTCTTCTCGCCGCCGGAGAAGCCCACGTTCACCGGGCGCTTCAGCATGTCCATGTCCATCTTCAGCAGGCCCGCCTTTTCGCGCGCCAGCTTAAGGAATTCGCCGCCGCTGAGCGGAGCCTCGCCCCGCACCTTGCGCTGGGCATTGGCCGCCTCGCGCAGGAACTGGACGAAGGAGACGCCGGGGATTTCCACCGGGTACTGGAAGCCCAGGAACAGGCCCTTCGCGGCGCGTTCGTGCGGTTCAAGGTCCAGCAGGTCCTCGCCCTGGAAGGTCACAGTTCCGCCGGTTACCTCGTAACCCGGACGGCCGCCCAGCGTGTAGCCCAGCGTGCTCTTGCCCGCGCCGTTCGGCCCCATGATCGCGTGGACTTCGCCCGCATTGATCTGGAGGGACAGGCCCTTGAGAATCGCCTTGTCGGCAACCGTGGCGTGGAGGTCATTTATTGCGAGCATAGGGGGTCCTGCCGGATGCGGGCTTGGTGCCGGGCGTGGTGGAGCGGGGGCCAGACGGGCGCGGGCTGTGCGGGCGCGGCGGGCCGTTGCCGTCGCGGTCATAACGCGGCTTGGTCTGGCGCGGGTTTTCGGCCTCGTGGCGGCGGCGCGCGGTGCCCTTGTCGGCAATGCGCAGGCGCATCCCGGCGGTGATGCGGGCGAGCACATCGTCCATATTTTCGAGGATGTCCTTCGCCGCCAGCCGCATCACGCGGATGCCGACCGATTCCAGGCTCTTGTCGCGCCGCTTGGCCAGCGTCTCGTTCTGCCCCTCCTCGTCGATGACGATGGCCATGCCGAGGTTGTGGCAGTTGAAATCCACGATCGCGCTGCCGACCACGGCAAAGCGCTTGAAGGTATAGCGGCCCAGGTCAGCGCCGGTGAACTTCTCCGCCAGCGCCTTGTGCGCCTCGCTGGGATGCCGCCGCAGCTCGCGCGCCTGTTCGTGCAGCACGTCGAGCCGCTTTTCGGAAATCTCCCAACCCCGGCCCTTCTTCTTGAGCGCGGGGGCCTCGGCGGGGGTGTCCTCGCCGGGGGTGGGGAGCTTGAGGGTTTTGCGTTCAGTCATTTCACCAATCTTCGATCTCGCCATGCGACGTAGTTGGCAGCTCAAGACTAACCGTGATCATCCGCAGTTCGATCCGAGCCATTATTCGCTGCGCGGCCTGTTCGACAAAGTCCGGCTCCCAGTCGGGGTGCCTTGCGCGAACGATCTCACGGGCCCGCTCCATCGCCGGGGCGCGCAGGGGTTCGCAATACCGGATGGCCGTAGCAAAGCTGGGAATAATTGCGGCCGGCCAGCGTTCTGGCGAAAACTCACCTGTAGAATCATCGGGCGCTGCCGGTTCGCGACTCTGGGTACGCAGGCAGTGCACATATGGCGCCAAAGTCCCATTGAACTCGGCGGCGGCTGGTGTGGCGGCGGCCAGGAGAAGCAGCGAGAACATCACCCCACGCTCCCCTCAAGCGAAATCGCCAGCAGCTTCTGCGCCTCGACGGCGAACTCCATCGGCAGCTCTTTCAGCACCTCTTTCGCAAAGCCGTTGACGATCAGCGCCACCGCCTCCTCGGTCCCCAGCCCGCGCTGCATGGCGTAGAACAGCTGGTCGTCGCTGATCTTGCTGGTGGTCGCCTCATGCTCGATCTGGGCACTGGGGTTCTTCACCTCGATATAGGGCACGGTGTGCGCGCCGCACTGGTCGCCCAGCAGCAGGCTGTCACACTGGGTGAAGTTGCGCACCCCGTCCGCATTGGCCGCCACGCGCACCAGTCCGCGATAGGTGTTGTTGCTCTTGCCGGCCGAAATGCCCTTGGAGATGATAGTGGAGCGGCTGTTCTTGCCGTTGTGGATCATCTTTGTGCCGGTATCGGCCTGCTGGTAATTGTTGGTCACGGCGACCGAGTAGAACTCGCCCACGCTGTCCTCGCCATTCAGCACGCAGCTGGGATACTTCCACGTAACTGCCGAACCGGTCTCAACCTGCGTCCAGCTGACCTTGCTGCGCTTGCCCTGGCACAACGCGCGCTTGGTGACGAAGTTGTAGATGCCGCCCACCCCTTCGGCATTGCCGGGGTACCAGTTCTGCACGGTGGAATACTTGATCTCGGCATCGTCCAGCGCGACCAGTTCCACAACGGCGGCGTGCAGCTGGTTCTCGTCGCGCATCGGCGCGGTGCAGCCTTCCAGGTAGGAGACGTAGCTTCCTTTATCCGCCACGATCAGCGTGCGTTCGAACTGGCCGGTGTTCTCGGCATTGATGCGGAAATAGGTGCTCAGCTCCATCGGGCAGCGCACCCCTTCGGGCACGTAGACGAAGGTGCCGTCCGAAAAGACCGCGCAGTTGAGCGTGGCGAAGTAGTTGTCCTGCATGGGCACCACGCGGCCCAGCCACTTCTTTACGAGGTCCGGGTATTCGCGGATCGCCTCGCTGATGGAGCGGAAGATCACGCCCGCCGCTTCCAGCTCCTTGCGGAAGGTGGTGGCGACGCTGACGCTGTCGAACACCGCGTCCACCGCCACCTTGCGCGCGCCGGTGACGCCGGCCAGCACTTCCTGCTCGGCTACGGGGATGCCAAGCTTGTCGTAGACCGCCTTGATCTCGGGATCGAGCTCCTCCAGCGAACCCAGCTCGGCCTTCTTCTTCGGCGCGGCGTAGTAATAGGCGTCCTGGTAGTCGATCGGCGGATAGCCCAGCTTGGCCCAGTTCGGCTCTTCCATCGTCAGCCAGTGGCGGAAGGCCTTCAGGCGCCATTCCAGCATCCATTCCGGCTCGTTCTTCTTGGCGGAGATGAAGCGGACGGTATCCTCGCTCAGCCCCTTGGGGGCAAAGTCGGTCTCGATCTCTGCCGACCAGCCGTGTTCATAGTCGGCCACCTTCGCGGCGGCTTCCCGGGCGGCCTGATCCTGCAGCACATCTTCGGTCATGCGGCCACTCCTTCGGGCAGGCGGGCAAGCTGGGACAGCTTCACATCCTCCAGCGCGCTGCGCATGGCGCGGTTGACCACACCCCAGTGCGGGCGCACGCCGCAACTGCCCTCCAGCGCGCAATCGTGCTTGCCGGTTTCCACGCAGGCGGTGAGGGCGATGGGGCCCTCGATCGCCTCAACGATATCGGCCAGGCTGATCGCCGCCGCCGGGCGGGCCAGCTGGATGCCGCCCCCGGCCCCGCGCATCGCCCGCAGCAGGCCGGCGCGGGTGAGGGCACTCACCAGCTTCTGCACCGTGGGCAGGGGCACGCCGGTCTCTTCCGCCAGCCCGGCGGCGGACACGCGCGAAAAGCCGCAGTGGCGCGCGGCGGCGCACATCGTGACGACGGCATAATCGGCCATGGATGAGAGGCGCATTACGGTGCTTCCCGGTTAATCGGAGTGATTCGTTCCGATTTGCCACCTAGGTAGGGGAGCGAAGCGATTCAACGGCAAATGCTTGTTGCGAGTCGTTAGCATTCTTGCGGGACAAGACCACTCGCCCCGCCTCCCCGCCGGCCACCAATGGCACCATCAGGATATGGTGGCCGGCGGGGAGGCGGGGCGGGTGGTCTGCAACGCAGCAAAAAAAGAGGGCGGCCCCCGAAGGCGCCGCCCCTTGAAAGTCGAGAACCCGTCGCGTCAACGCGCCGAGCCCTTCGGGTCGCAGGGAAGCCACTATCAGAACGGTTTCGGGCGAAATTGTATGGAAGCGACAGGAACCCGCGCCAAATCGTGAAATAGGGTGTCAGGTTTGTCGCAGATTGTAATGCGTGGCCGATTGGACACAGCGCGCGGGCTTTGCCATAGGCCGCCCATGCTGTTCCGCCTGCTCCGCCCGGCAATCTTCGCCCTCGACCCCGAACGCGCCCACGGCATCAGCCTGGCCGCGCTGAAACTGCTGCCCGAAGGCGCACCCGCTGCCCCGGACGGGCCTTTGGCGTCGCAGGTGGCCGGCATCGCCTTCGCCAACCCGGTGGGCATGGCCGCCGGGTATGACAAGGATGCCGAGGTACCCGATGCCCTGCTGGGGCTGGGCTTCGGCTTTGCCGAGGTCGGCTCGATCACTCCGCGTCCGCAGACTGGCAATCCCAAGCCCCGCCTGTTCCGGCTGGCCGAGGACGAGGCGGTGATCAACCGCATGGGCTTCAACAACGGCGGCATGGCGGCGGCGCGTGACCGGCTGGCCACCCGCAAGCGCCAGGGCGTGCTGGGCATCAACGTGGGTGCCAACAAGGACGCGGCGGACCGCGTGGCCGACTATATCACCGGCATCCGCACCTTCGCCCCGCTGGCCGACTACCTCACCGTCAACATCTCCAGCCCCAATACCCCCGGCTTGCGCGACCTGCAGGGAGACCGGGAACTGGCCAACCTGCTGGGCGCGATTGCGGCCGAGCGGCAGGCGGGCGATCCCCCGGTGTTCCTGAAGGTCGCTCCCGACCTGGACCCGGACGCACCGGGGCGGATCGTGGAGGCGGTGGTCAAGCACGGGCTGGCCGGGATCATCGTGTCCAACACCACGATCAGCCGCCCCCCGCTGCACAGCCCCCATGCGGGCGAGGCAGGCGGCCTGTCCGGCGCGCCCTTGCGTGACCTGGCCCTGCAACGGTTGCGCGATTTCAGGGCCGTGGCAGGCGACGCCGTGCCACTGATCGGCGTGGGCGGCATTGCCACGGCGCAGGATGCCTGGGCCCGCATCCGCGCGGGTGCCAGCCTGATCCAGCTCTATTCCGCGATGGTCTATCGCGGGCCGGGCATCGCGCGGCAGATCACCGCAGGACTGGAACGCCTGATGAGTCAATACGGCTTCGATAGCATTGCCGCAGCGGTCGGAACGGAATAGCACTTCGCGGATGCACAAAATGCGCCGCTTCTTCCTGTCGCTTGCGCCGCTGGCGTTGGCGGCCTGCGCCACCGTTCCCGCTACCGTTGCCGAAGCACCCGCGCCCAGTGCGCCCGCCGCCATCCCCGGCGGGGCGGCAGCGGCCAACGATCCGCGCGTGGGGCCGATCGGCGAGGCAATCATGGCGCGCGGCGGCAGCGCCACCGATGCCGCGCTGGCGATGATGCTGGCCCTGGCCGTGCTGGAGCCGCAGAGCAGCGGCATCGGCGGCGGCGGACTGCTGGTGATCGGCAGCCCCGATGGCAGCGTGGACAGCTTCGACGGGCGCGAGGTGGCTCCTGCAGCCGCCACCACTGGCTGGTTCCTGGAAGCCGACGGCAGCACGCCCCGCAACCGCATGGCGGCCACGCTCAGCGGCCTCAGCGTGGGCGTGCCCGGCGCGGTCGCGCTGGTGGCAGAGGCACACCGCCAGCATGGCCGCCTGCCCTGGGCGGACCTGTTCGCCCCTGCCATTGCCCTGGCGCGTGACGGGTTTGCCGTGACCCCGCGGCTCAGCGCCTCGCTGGCCACGTTTGCCAGTCGCGGCGGGCGCGATGCCGACGGGCGGGCGATGTTCTACAAGGCCGATGGCAGCGCCCCGCTGCCGGGCGAGGTGATCCGCCTGCCCGCGCTGGCCGAGTCGCTGCAAATGATCGCCGCGCAGGGGCCGGACAGCTTCTATCACGGGGCCTTTGCCGAAGGGCTGGCCGCCGAAGTGGCCGCCGATACGCCAATCCCCGGCATGACCGCAGCGGACCTTGCCGCCTATCGCGTGGCCGAACGCGATGCGCCGTGCGTGCTCTATCGCCTGTACAAGGTGTGCACGATGGGCCCGCCCAGTTCCGGCGGGGTGGCGCTGCTGGCGATGCTGAAGCAGCTGGAACGGTTCGACCTGGCTGCGCTGGGGCCGCGCAATCCCGTCACCTGGCACCTGTTCATCGAATCGCAGCGCCTGGCCTATGCCGACCGCGAGTTCTACGTGGGCGATCCGGACCATGTGCCGGTGCCGCTGGCGGGCCTGCTGGATGGCGGATACCTGGCCAGCCGCGCGGCGCTGATCGATCCCGCCACCACCCTTGCCGATGTCGCCCCCGGCCAGCCGCAGGATGTGGCCGTGGCGCTGGGCGCAGGGCAGGCGTGGCCCGAACAGGGCACCACCCATTTCGTGGCCGTGGGCGGCGATGGCGAGATGGCCAGCCTGACCGCCACGGTGGAAGGGGCCTTCGGCTCGGGCCTGGTCTATGGCGGGTTCTACCTCAACAACGAGCTGACCGATTTCGCCTTTGCCCCGCTGGCCAACGACGGGCGGATCGTGGCCAATGCCGTGGCCGGCGGCAAGCGGCCCGCCAGTTCGATGACGCCCACCGTGGTCTATGACCCCGATGGCCGCCCGTTGTTTGCCGTGGGCGCGGCGGGCGGGGCGCTGATTCCGCCGCAGACCGCGCGGGCGATCATCGCGGTGGTCGACTTCGGCCTGCCGCTGGAAGACGCGCTGGGCCTGCCCTTCGTGATGGCCGTGGGCGGCGGCACCGTGCTGGTCGAGAAGGGCACCTGGATGGAAGGCCTGACGGCGGACCTGCAGCGGCTGGGCCACGCCCGCGTGCAGCCGTTCGACCAGTTGCTGCGCACCACCGGCGCGCTGCGGCAGGCCGATGGCACCTGGCGCGCCGCAATGGACCCGCGCCTGGCCGAGCTGGTGCGGATTCCCCCTGCCCCCGCCAGCGGCCCCGCCGGGGAAGGCCAGTCCGAAGGCCTCGGCCCCGATACCGCCCATCGCTGAGCCAATTGCCGACCTTGCGGGGAAACCTGCCAGTGCCTAATCAGTTACCCGGGTTACCGGACGGCGTATAACCGCTGCCGGCGAAGGGAGGGCGCGAGCCTTGCAACTGGAAGACATTGCCCGGGCACAGAGCCTGGTGGGCCTGTTCCTGGCACGCGCCGACGAGCAGGGTGAAAAGCCATTCCTGACCGCCAAGGTCAACGGCCGGTGGGACGCGATTTCCTATGCCGAGGCCGCGCGGCAGGTGTGCCTGATGGCCGAGCGGCTGGTGGCGCTGGGCCTGAACCCGGGGGACCGGGTGATCATCGTTGCGGAAAACCGGCCGGAATGGGCGATTGCGGACCTGGCGATCATGGCCGCCGGGTGCATCACCACCCCGGCATACACCACCAATACCGAGGGCGATCACTGCCACATCCTGGACAACAGCGGGGCGCGCGCCGTGGTCGTCTCGACCGAGAAGCTGGCCCGCCCGCTGGTCTCGGCCATGCTGCGCAGCGGCCAGGCCGAGCACCTGGTGGCGATCGAGCCGATGGCGAATGCACAGAGCGGCAGCTTCGCCGTGCACCAGTGGCCCGATATGCTGAAGGGCGATGCAGATGCGGCGCGCGCGGCGGTGGAGGCGCGACTGGCGGGCGTGACCCGGCGGGACATGGCCTGCATCATCTACACCAGCGGCACCAGCGGCAGCCCCCGCGGCGTGATGCTGCCGCACGGCGCGATTCTGGCCAATATCGAAGGCGCGGGCGAGATCCTGAGCCAGGATTTCAGCTGGGGGGAGGAGCGGTTCCTCTCGTTCCTGCCGCTCAGCCACGCGCTGGAGCACACCGCCGGCCTGTACCTGCCGATCGGGCTGGGCGCGGACATCTGGTTTGCCGAGGGGCTCGACAAGCTGTCCAGCAACCTCGAGGAAGCGCGCCCGACCTTCATGATCGTGGTCCCGCGCCTGTTCGAGATCCTGCGCGACAAGCTGATCAAGGCGGTGGAGAAGCAGGGCAGCGCCGCGCAGTTCCTGCTGGCCCGCGCCATCAGGCTGGGCGAGCGGCAGATCGCCCGCAAGTGGTCCCCTGCCGATACCCTCACCGGCCTGCTGCTTGACCTGACGCTGCGCCCCAAGGTGCGCGCGCGGTTCGGCGGGCGGATCAAGGCGCTGGTATCAGGCGGCGCGCCCTTGAACCCCGAGGTGGGCGGCTTCTTCCAGGCGATGGGGCTGGTGATGCTGCAGGGCTATGGCCAGACAGAGAGCGCGCCCGTCGCCTCGTGCAACCGGCCTTCCGCCGGCATCCGCCTCAATACCGTGGGCCCGCCGCTGAAGGGTGTGGAGGTGAAGATCGCGGACGACGGCGAAATCCTGCTGCAGGGCGAACTCGTCATGCAGGGTTACTGGCGCAATCCGGAAGCGACCGCCGCCGCGCTGGCCGATGGCTGGCTGCATACCGGCGACATCGGCCATATCGACGAGGGCGGCCGCATCGTCATCACCGACCGCAAGAAGGACATCATCGTCAACGACAAGGGCGACAACATCGCCCCGCAAAAGCTGGAAGGGATGCTGACCCTGCAGCCCGAAGTGGCCCAGGCCATGGTCAGCGGCGACAAGCGGCCCTTCATGGTGGCCCTGCTGGTGCCCGATCCGGAATGGGTGAAGCAGTGGGCAAAGGATAACGGCGCAGCGGCCGACCTGGCCACCCTGAAGGGCAATCCGGACTTCCTGAAAGCGCTCAAGGCCGCCGTCGACCGCACCAATGCCGACCTTTCGGTGATCGAGAAGATCCGCAAGTTCGATCTGGCCGATGGCCCGTTCACCGTGGACAACGGGCAGATGACCCCGACGATGAAGATCCGCCGCAATCCGATCCGCGCGGTCTACCAGCCGCGGCTTGATGCGCTGTACTGATCACTGCCCTCAGGGGAAGATCGTCAGGAACAGGTAGCTGGCGAAGATCACCAGGTGGATCACCCCCTGGACGAAGGTAGTGCGGCCCTGGGCAAAGGTCAGCGTAGCCACCAGCAGGGTCAGGGCCAGCAACACGGTGGAGCGCATCGACAGGCCAAGCTCCAGTTCCAGCCCCATAGCCAGCGATGCCACCGCCACGGCGGGAATGGTCAGGCCGATCGACGCCAGGGCCGAACCGATCGCCAGGTTGATGCTGGTCTGCACTGCGTTCCGGCGCGCGGCGGCGAGGGCGGCAAAGCCTTCCGGGGCCAGCACCAGGGCGGCAATGATGATGCCCACCAGCGCCTGCGGGGCACCGATGGCGGCCACCCCGCTCTCGATCACGGGCGAGAGCTTCTTGGCCAGCAGCACGACCACCACGAGCGTGACCACCATCGACAATCCGGCTGCAAGCGCCTGGCTGCGGACAACGGGTGCGTGAGTGACGGCTTTCTTCACCGCCGGATCGACATGCAGGAAATCTTCGCGGTGGCGGATGGTCTGCGCGACCACGAAGGTGGCGTAGACCGCCAGCGACACCACCGCGACGAAGATCAGTTGCGCATCGGTGTAGAACGGCCCGCGCTCGCTGACGGTATAGTTGGGCAGGATCAGCGTCAGCACCGACAGCGTCGCCAGCATGGCCAGCCCCGCGCTGACGCCCGAGCGGGTGAAGTTCTGCTTGTGGTGCCGCCGGCCACCGGCCAGCAGGCACAGGCCCATGATGCCGTTGACGGTGATCATGATCGCGGCGATCAGCGTGTCGCGCGCCAGCGCCTGCGCGCCGGCCCCTTCGCTGAGCATGATCGAGACGATCAGCGACACCTCGATCACCGTTACCGCCAGCGCCAGCACCAGCGTGCCGAAGGGCTCGCCCAGGTAATGCGCCAGCACCTCGGCATGATAGACAGCCGCCATGATGGCCGCGCCCAACAGCGCCAGCTTGATGGCGGAAAACAGCCCGCCGCTACCCAGGGTCAGGGCCACGAGGCCCAGCAGGGGCACGATTACCGTCCACGCGGGCAGGCCGAAGGGCCGGCGCAGCGGGTGGGCAAGCGGGGTGCTGGATCCTGGCATCACCGCCTATATTGGCGGCAAAGGCCCCTATTGCAAACGCGGACCCGCCAGTCAGGCGGCTTCATCCTCGATCCTTTCGGGGAAGAAGGCGGGCTCGCGCCCGGACCAGCCGGGGGCGGTGGCGGCGGCTTCGCTAAGCGACTGCAGCAGCATCTTGCGGCGGCCCGGGCGCACCTGGGGAAGGGCGGCGGCGGCGCAGAACACGGCCGGCAGGAAAGGACGGGCAGCCGCACCCAGTAGCCGTTCGTAGAGGAAGCGGAAGGCCGAGAAGCTGGCAATCTGGTCCTGCACCAGGTCCTGCGCGGCAATCCGCACCAGCGGCCCCAGCCACGGGGCCAGGCCTTCGAAACCGACCACGGCCGGCAGGCTTTCCCGCAGGGCGCGCAATTCGCGATAGGCGATATACTGGGCGCGGATGGTGGCGCTGCTGCCGCATTCGCTGGCCCAGGCCTTGAAGGCATCGCCGCGCGCCATGTAAACATCCAGGCTTCGCGTGATGAAGGCCTGTTCGGCAGCCGTGAAGCCGGCGAACTCGCGCATTTCCGAGATGCTGAGCGATGCGGTCTGCGAACGTGCCATGCGCGGCCTCCTGCCGGTTACGGACGCAGGATTCGCGCAACATGGTTAAGATTTGGTGTTGTGCCTTGCCTGATTGCCCTGGCCCGGTCGGCGGAGCCGCCCGCAGCGGGGCAGATTGCTGCCCGCATGGCGATGATCACGCGCCCGGATGGGCGCGCGCAATCAGATGAGTCCCGCCAGCGGACTCGACGGATCGGCATACTTGCGCGTCTTCATCCGGCCAGCGAGATAGGCCTCGCGTCCGGCAATCACCGCGTGGCGCATGGCGCGGGCCATGCGAACCGGGTCCTGTGCTTCGGCGATGGCGGTGTTCATCAGCACCCCGTCGCAGCCCAGCTCCATCGCCACGGCCGCCTCGCTGGCGGTGCCAACCCCGGCATCGACCAGCACCGGCACCTTGGCCCCTTCCACGATCAGGCGGATGGTCACCTTGTTCTGGATGCCCAGGCCGCTGCCGATCGGCGCGCCCAGCGGCATCACCGCCACGGCACCGGCTTCCTCAAGCTGCCGGGCGGCGATGGGATCGTCCACGCAGTAGACCATCGGCAGGAAGCCTTCCCTGGCCAGCACTTCGGTGGCCTTCAGCGTCTCGCGCATGTCGGGATAGAGGGTGCGGGCCTCGCCCAGCACTTCCAGCTTCACCAGGTCCCAGCCGCCCGCCTCGCGCGCCAGGCGCAAGGTGCGGATCGCATCCTCCGCCGTAAAGCAGCCGGCGGTGTTGGGCAGGTAGGTGATCTTCTTCGGATCGATATAGTCGGTCAGCACCGGCTGGGTGGGGTCCATCACGTTGACCCGGCGCACGGCCACGGTGACGATCTCGGCCCCGCTGGCTGCCACGGCGGCCGCGTTCTGGGCAAAGTCCTTGTACTTGCCCGTGCCCACGATCAGGCGGCTGGTGAAGTTGCGTCCGGCGACGGTCCAGGTATCGGTGCTGGCGGTATCAGTCATGGCAGGGTCGGTATCGGCATGGGGGCCGCAGGACAAGGGCCAGTTACCCCCCGCCGACGAAGTGGACGATCTCCAGCACGTCACCGTCATTGAGCCGCACATCCTCCAGCGTGGAGCGTGGCGCGATCTCGCCGTTCAACTCCACCGCCACCTTGGCCACCTTCAGCCCCAGTTCGCGCACGAAATCGGCCACGGTGGCGGCACCGGTGCGGCGCGGTTCGCCGTTGACGGTAAGGTTCAGTTCCGCAGTCATGCCGCGGATGTAGCTATCGCGCGGGTTTGCGCAAGTTGAGGATGTGGCCCACGGCCACCAGGACCACGCCGATCACGGTCAGCACCGCCTCTTCCGTGCCGTGGCCCACGGCAACGGCACCGCCCATGAAAGTGAGGCCGGTCATCGCCACCACGAAGGGGGCCATGCGGCGGTGGCGCAGCGCGCCCATGCCGATGGCGACGGCGGCCACCAGCACGGCCAGCACCAGGCCCACGCGGTGGATGGCGGGATCGAGCAGCACGCCGGCACCCACCCCCAGGCCTGCCACCAGCACCAGGCCCAGCACGCAGTGGACCAGGCACAGGCACGACAGCAGCACGCCCAACCGGTCAAGCCGGTCACGAATCCTGCTGATCATCGAAGCCATGTGGCGCATGTATGTAACGCTATAACATTGCGCAAGCGGATTGTGCCGGATTCGACCTGACCAATCGCCCGCTTCGTCCCGCACCCCTGATACAAAAGCCGTCTTGCGATTCGCGCCCCCCAGGCGCAGATGCCCGGCCATGTCGCACAGTTCCAATCCGCAACCGCGCGCCCTGGCCACGTGGCTGCTTGCCGTTGCCCTGCTGGTGGGCGTGATCGTGGGTATCGGCGGGATCACCCGCCTGACCGAAAGCGGCCTTTCGATCACCGAATGGAAGCCGGTCACCGGCACGCTGCCGCCACTGAACGAGGCGCAATGGCAGGTCGAGTTCGAGGCCTACCAGCAGATCGGCGAGTTCCAGCAGGTGGCCGGCCCGCAGGGCATGACGCTGGCGGATTACAAGTTCATCTATTTCTGGGAGTGGTTCCACCGCCTGCTGGGCCGGGTGATCGGCTTGGCCTTTGCCCTGCCGCTGGCCTGGTTCTGGCTGCGCGGGGCGATTCCCGCCGGCTACAAGCCGCGCCTGCTGGCCCTGCTGGCGCTGGGCGGGTTGCAGGGCGCGCTGGGCTGGCTGATGGTCCGCTCCGGCCTCAACACGCAGATGACCGACGTGTCGCATTTCTGGCTCTCGGCCCACCTGGTGACCGCGCTGTTCACCCTGGGCGGATTGATCTGGACCGCGCGCGACCTGCTGCACCTGCACGCCGAGTCATCGGCCGCCGCGGCGCGGCTGAGCCCGCTGGCGCTGGTGACGCTGGTGATCCTGTTCATCCAGTTGCTGCTGGGGGCCTGGGTGGCGGGCCTCAATGCCGGCCATGCCAGCGACACCTGGCCGTTGATGAGCGGGCAGTTGCTGCCGCAGGCGGGATGGGACCGGGGCGTGCTCCATGCCTTTACCCACGATCCCTTCCTGCTCCACTGGCTGCACCGCTGGTGGGCCTGGGTGGCGGTGGCCGCGCTGGTGGTGCTGGCGCGGCATTCGAAAGCGGCGGGGGACCGGCCCGCATCGGTCATGGTCCACAGCGCCTTCGGGATCCAGATCATCCTGGGCATCGCCACGGTAATGACCGGGGTGGCCCTGTGGCTGGCCGTGGCCCACCAGGTGGTGGGCGCGCTGCTGGTGGCGGCAACGGCCTGGGCCGCCAACCGGCTGGGCTGGCGGCAACGGGCGGGCAGCTAGGTGGCCCCGGGGTTCCTGGTCTGGTGCCCCTTTCCCGATGAGGAGGAGGCGCGCCGGGTGGCCGGGGTTCTGCTGGACGAAGGGCTGATCGCCTGCGCCAACATCCTGCCGGGCATCATCTCGCTCTATGTCTGGAACGGCGAGCGGGGCGAGGCGCGCGAGGTAGGCCTGCTCGCCAAGACGAACGAATCGCTGGGCCAGCAAACGATCACCCGACTCGGGCAATTGCATTCGTACCAATCCCCTGCGATTATCGGCTGGAAGGCAGACGAGGTAGGCCCGGCCACGCGCGACTGGCTGGGCAGCCTGACGGGAACAGGATTGGCATGAACCCTCCGACGGCAAGGCGTACGGTGTTGCGGACGGCGGCGGGGTTGTCGCTGTTGCCGCTGTTCGCCTCGCGCCAGGCGCTGGCCGCAGGGGAGGCTGCGACAATCGCCCCGCCTTCGGGCGACATGATCTATCGCCGGACGGTGGTCCGCCCCCTGCCGGGCGCTATCGTGCTGACCGCGACGCGGGATTTCCGGGTGCGCTTCAGCGCCAGGGAGGGCGGTTTTCTGGTCGACGGGGAGCAGGTTGCCGCACGGGTGCAGGCACCCGCCAGCCTGTCCACGATCGCCCGGATGGAAGAGCAGCGGGTGGAGCGGGGGCTGTTTCCGCTGGCGCTCGATCGCGCCGGCCGCATTGTCGACGGCGAAGCGGCAGCGCCCGATGTGACGCTGGGCCAGGCCCTGGACGAGGCACGCCGACAGCTCCCCGACCAGGGAGCGGAGATCGGCCAGTTGCTCGATGCGCTGAGCGCCGGCAGCGCGGGCATCATGGCCTACCTGCCGCTGGACCTTTTCGCCCCCGTCGAGGAACATCAGGAGCAGCGCCAGGCAATCGAACTGCCCTGGGGCCAGACCGGCGAGGTTGTGGTGCGCTTTGCTGCCACGCGCAGCGCCGAGACCGGCCTTATGCGGCTGGCTACGCGGGACGTGGTGACCAAGCTGGAAGGCGAGGAACGGCGCAGCGCCGAACGCTGGGAACTGTTCGCCGCCTGACCGCAATGTGGACCGGGTGGTCCGACCGGTATTATTTTACCTCTCCGCAAACCGGCAGGAAAGCTTGACTTTGCGGACCCGGCAGGACATTGGGCCGCCTGCGCTCGTACCGGATCCGGTGCGGGAACGGATTCGCATAAACACGCTAAGGAACCATCAGCCATGAAGGCGCTCTCCAGGCAGACCCGGTCGATCAAGCCGGCCGAGGTCGAGAAGAAGTGGCACGTGATCGATGCCGAAGGGCTGGTCGTCGGCCGCCTCGCCACGATCATCGCCAACATCCTGCGCGGCAAGCACAAGCCGAGCTACACCCCGCACGTCGACTGCGGTGACCATGTCATCGTGCTCAACGCCGGCAAGGTGAAGTTCACCGGCAACAAGCTGGGCGACAAGGTCTATTACCGTCACACCGGCTATGCCGGCGGCATCAAGGGCGTGACCGCCCAGAAGGTGCTGGGCAGCGCCTATCCCGAGCGCGTGCTGGAAAAGGCGGTTGAGCGCATGATCCCGCGCGGTCCCCTGGGCCGCGACCAGATGCGCGCGCTGCACCTGTACAACGGCACCGAGCATCCCCACGGCGGGCAGCAGCCCGAAGTGCTCGACGTTGCCTCGATGAACCGCAAGAACAAGGTTGCCAAGTGATGGCCGACGAAAACAACACCGTGTCCGACCTGTCGGACCTGAATTCGCTGACCACGGGTGCCCCGGCCGCAGCGGACGATGCTGCCCCCGTGCGCACCGGCCCCGCCGCCGTCCTGCGCGAGCAGGAACTGGACAAGCAGGGCCGCGCCTATGCCACCGGCCGCCGCAAGGACGCCGTGGCCCGCGTGTGGCTGAAGCCGGGCACCGGCAAGATCACCGTCAACGGTCGTGACCAGGAAGTCTACTTCGCTCGTCCGACGCTGCGCCTGGTGATCAACCAGACCTTCTCGATCACGGATCGCGAAGGCCAGTACGACGTGGTTGCCACCGTCAAGGGCGGCGGCCTGTCGGGCCAGGCCGGTGCCGTGAAGCACGGCATCGCCCAGGCGCTCAGCAAGTACGAACCGGCCCTGCGCAGCACGGTCAAGGCCGCCGGCTTCCTCACCCGCGACCCCCGCGTGGTGGAACGCAAGAAGTACGGCCGCGCCAAGGCCCGCCGCAGCTTCCAGTTCTCGAAGCGCTAAGCGTTTCGGGCACTGTGCCGAACGAAACGGGGCGGTCCTTCAGGGCCGCCCTTTTTCGTTGGTTCAGCCGCCCAGCGCGGCGTCCACCGCGTTCTTCAGCCGGTCCATCGTCACCGGCTTGGCCAGGTAGTTGCTGGCCCCGGCGGCGCGGCACCTGGCTTCCTCCTCACGACCCGCGAAGGCGGTGATGGCAATGATCGGGATGTCGCGCGTCTCGTGGCGGCGGCGCAGGGTGTCGATCAGCGTCAGGCCCGAGACGTGGGGCAGCTGGATGTCCATCGTGATGAGGTCGGGCTTGAACCGCTCCACCTCGCGCATCACCCCTGCGCCGTCGGCCACCATCGCAACCTCGTGCCCGCACGCGCCGAGCACCTCGTTGTAGAACATGCGGTTGAGGAGATCGTCTTCAACGACCAGAATGCGAGCGGCCATAGGGCGGCAGTCCCCCAACACGGGATCGGTTCCCGCTCACGCACTCGTCTCGTCGGGAGCAAAGGGCGGCTGGGCGTCTTCCGGCACTTCCTCGATCTGCATGGCGGGCGTGGGCAGCCCTTCCATGTTGCGGACCCGGACCGTCAGCGCCTCACCGTCCCAGGTCAATTCGTTGAAGCTGGCGGGCGTGGTGCGCAGGCGCTGCGACAGGGTGCCCGCGCCGATCATCCGCACCGGCCCGTGCGCCGTCGGCTCCATGATGTCGAATGCATCGTGGACATGGCCTGACAGCACCGCCACCACGCCGCGCCGCGCCAGTTCGGCCAACGCCCGCCGCCCGCCGCTGGTCAGCGCCGTACCGTGGGTGCCGGCTTCGCGCAGCGGGTGGTGCGCGGTCACGATGGCGCGGGTGCCGGCGGGCAGGGCATCGATCTGCGCCAGGCAGTGCCGCAACGCCTTGCGGCTGACCCGCCCCTTCGACCAGTTGAGCCGCCATTGGGCGGGCACATTGGTGTTGAGCCCGACTATGGCCAGATCGGGGAATACCAGTTCCTTCTCCACCAGGTCGCGGAAAGCGGCGAAACGGCGGAACGGGTCGAGATAGCGCGAGGGCAGGTGATAGCCCGGCAGGTCATGGTTGCCCGGCTCCACCGTCACCGGCACCCCGATCCGACCGATCCATTCGGTAGCGGCGGCAAATTCACGCGCGCGGGCACGCATCGTCAGGTCACCCGTGATGGCCACGGCATCGGGGCGGCGGGTGGCGATCTCGTGGGCCACCCAGTCCAGCGCATGGGGATCCTCCAAGCCGAAGTGCAGGTCGGACAGGTGGAACAGGAGCAGCGGATCAGCCATGCGGCCGGGTGGCTAGCAGATCGACACCGCACGGGGCCAGTTCGAATGTGCAGGCAGGGCCGGGTTCGGCCGCCTCGCCATCCAGCATCAGGCCGAAGGGCTCCCCGTCAAGCGAGGCGATGGTGACGCGCAGCACCAGCCCCAGGACATCATGCGGCCCTTCGCGGAAGTTGCGCGCCAGCAGGGCGGCGGCCTGGGCCAGGAAATCGCCCGCCTGCCGCGCGTGATAGGCCGCCACGCGGATCCCCTCGTCCTGCGCGGTCAGCAGCAACAGCGGGTAGCCCTCCGGCTCACCCAGCTCCGGGTCGCGCACCGCTACACCGGGAGCGGCCAGCGTCTCGGCGGCGGCGGCGATGCCTTCCTGCGCCAGTTCCAGGACCGAACCTTCGCGCATCGCCTCGCGCACGGCGTGCCAGGCGGTGCCGGGCCCTGCCTGCAGTTCGGCATAGGCATTGCCCACCGGGCATTGGATCACCCCCGGCCTGACCGGCGTGGCGGAACCGGCAGCAAAAGCGGCCAGCACTGCCGCGGCATCGGCATCGCCGTGCAGGCGCCGGGCCAGCAGGTTCTGCGTGCCGCCGGGCAGCACCAGCACCTGCCCGCCCCAGCCGGCCAGCGCATCGAGCGCGGCGTTGAGCGTGCCATCGCCGGTGAAGATCACCACCAGCGCGATACCCGCCCGGTCCAGTTCTGCGGGAGTTGGCAGCGGCTGCTGCGGAAAGGCAAGGTGCCGGGCAATCTCCAGCCCGCCAGCGGTACAGTGCTGCAGCAGCGCGGCAATTGCCGCTTCGTCATTGCTGCCGCTCTTGTCGTTGGTGATCAGGCAGCAGGGGTGCAGGCGGTTCATCCCGCCCGAACGCCCCGCCGGTGCCCCAGTTCCTGTCACCGGGTTCCCCTCACATCCGCCCCGCCATGATCGCCCACGCGGTCCAGCCGCTGCCCAGGGTGTAGAGGGCATAGGCCCAGGCCCAGCCCGGGCTGCCGCCGCTCACCAGCAGCAAGGCCACCAGCAGGGCCAGGAATTCCACTCCCAGCGTCACCGGCGGGCGCAGCCACGGCGCGGCGCGGCGCATCTGCGCCACCAGCGGATGGCCGCTTTCCAGCACCGCGCGATGGGCGGCAAAGTTGGCGATCCCGCACAGGAACACGACGATCAGGGCCATGCCGCCACCATGCGCCGCCCCGGAGCGCCCTGCAATCGGTCATTGGTGGAGCAGGCTTGGCGGTTGGTCGGACGCAGGCGCAGCCGGTCGAGTCCCCATCGCGGCAGGTCGAGCCCGGCGCGCCGCCAGCCGCCGAATCGCCTATTCCTCAACTCGCGCCGCAGCCAACCGAGTCCCAATGGCTGCGGCGCAACTGCCCCCGATGCCACTCTCCCCGGCATCGGCGGGCACCTTTCCCGGGACAGCCATTTGTTGAGGAGTTTGAGGGAAATGGCCCACAAGATCATTCTGGCGCTGGTAACCGCCACGCTTTCGCTGGCCCCCGTTGCCGCTAGTGCCGCCACCGTCGAACAGCGCACCACGGGCGTTGCCTTCCGCGACCTGGACCTGACCACCGAGCAGGGTCGCGCCGAGCTGGATCGTCGGATCGATGCTGCCGCCCGCCAGGTCTGTGCGATTGGCGAGACCGATGTCGGCACCCGCATCGTGACCCGCGAAAAGCGCCAGTGCTATCGCGAAGCCCGCGCCCAGCTTGACCAGCGCTTTGCCCGGGTAATTTCCGAAGGCCGCCGCGGCGAAGGCTGAGCGGTCCCGACCCCGATACCGGCCCGTATCCCCATTCGGGCCCGGCACTGCAGCGGGGCAGCCCTTCCCGGGCGAAACGGGGGAGGGCTTCTCCGCTGCCTTCTTTTGCGTTCTAGCCTGGCAGGCCGCGCCGTCGCCAATGGGCCAGCACCGCCCACAGGACCAGCGGCCAGGCCAGCGTGCAGCCCACGTCGCGCGCGCTTTCTGCCAGCGAGACTGGCGACTTGACCGACAGCAGGAAGATCACGTCGAACACCTCGGCCACCAGGCTCATCGCCACCAGCATCAGCAGCGGCAGCCACAGGCCGCCGCGCCCGCGGAAAAGCAGCAGCATCCCCAGGTAGAGCGCCAGCCCCACGTTGATGTGCATGGCATCGTTGGACAGGCCCACGCTGCCCAGCAGCCATTCCTTCAGTTCCACGAACTGCAGGATCAGCGGATCGAACGGAGTGTATTGGGCAGGGGCGCTCACCGGCCGGCCATCGCCTTCACCTTGCGCAGGTAGGTGCGGCCGATGCGCAGCTCCTCGCCCCCGTCCTCGCCATTGCTGCCGGCCAGCTCCACGCACCACACGCCCAGCCCTTCGTGGCGCAGGCCCCGGATCATGTCGCGCCGCAGGATGGTGGAGCGGTGGATGCGGATGAACATCTCCGGGTCCAGCTTGGCCTCCAGCCCGGCGATAGTCTGCAACAGCAGGTAGCTGCCGCCACGCACATGCAGGCGCACATAGTCGCGCTCGGCATCGATGCGGCTGACCTCGCGCGCGTCGATCCGCAGCAGCTCACTGCGGGTGGGCACCCAGAACTCGGTGAGCCAAGCGGTGCTGTCGCCCCGCACCTGGCGGGTTTCCCGCCGGGCCAGCGCGCGGGCGATGGCCCGTTCCAGCCGCTCGGCCCCCACGGGTTTGAGCACATAGTCGACCGCGTCGAGATCGAAGGCTTCCACGGCAAAGTTCTCGTGCGCGGTGACGAAGATCACCGCCGGCACCGGATTCATTTTCGCCACCTCGCGGGCTACGGCCAGGCCGTCCATGCCGGGCATGGTCATGTCCAGCAGCAGCAGGTCGGGCTTCAGCTTCTCGGCCAGGCGCAGCGCGGCGGCCCCGTCGCTGGCCGTACCGGCGACCGACAGGCCGGCCAGTTCCGCGCACAGCACCTGCATGCGCTCGATCGCCAGCGGCTCGTCATCGACGATCAGGGTGCGCAGCGGCCCAGTTCCCTCCGTAGAGCTCATTCGGCAGCCTCGCGATGCCCATTCCGGTAACGGTGGCCGTGCAGCAGCGGCAGGCGCAGTTCGGTGGCGTAACCGCCTTCGGGCCGGATGCCGGCGGTGATCGTCGCCTCGTTACCGAAGCGGGCCTCCAGCCGTTCGCGCACATTGGCCAGGCCAATGCCATAGCCGGGGCGCGGTTCGGCGGCGGCGTGGGGGGCAGGGGTGCCATCATCGGCCACGGTCAGCACCAGGCGCCCGTATTCCTCGCGCGCGGCCAGGGTAATGGTCACCTGCCCGCTGCTGGTGGCGACCGCGTGCTTGACCGAATTTTCCACCAGCGGCTGCAGGATCATGCCCGGCACCTGGCAATCGGCAAGGGTCTCGGGAATCTCGTAGCGGGCCACCAGCCGCAGCGGGAAGCGCACCCCTTCGATATCGAGGTAGAGCTTCTGCAGGGCGATTTCCTCGGCCAGGGACACGTCGCTGGTGGGATCGTCGGCCAGGCTGCGGCGGTAGAAGGTGCTGATGGTCTGGATCATCCGCTCGGCCGCGGCGGTCTTGTTGGTCAGGACTAGCGCGGAGAGCGAATTGAGCGTGTTGAACAGGAAGTGCGGATTGACCTGGTAGCGTAGGGACCGCAGTTCGGACGCCTTGGCCGCGCTCAGCGCCTGCTGCTCGCGCCGCTCGGCCCGGCGTGCCTTCTCGCCGGTCAGCAGTGCCAGGTACAGCGCGCACCAGGCCAGCAGCATGAAATAGCGGCCATAGGCGACCTCGACGATCTGGTTCCAGTAGCTCTCCTGCAACCGTTCGGCCGCCACGGTGACCACCTCCCGCGACGAGCTGCTCGTGGTGGTCGTGGTTTGACCCTCAGGCAGGCCGGGCATGGCCGCGGCCGGAATATCGACCAGCAGGTCACCCGACGGGTCCTTGCGGACCGAGAAGCCGCGCTGTTCCACCGTGCGGGCGAAGACCCGCTCCTCCATGCTGGCGAAGACAAGCTGGTTGGCCTGCGCGATCAGCAGGGCCACGGGCAGCGAGATGGTGAGGGCGGCGACGATCTTGACCCACATCGCGCGGGCATCGAACAGCCGCAGGATCGACCACAGCCCCAGCGTGATCGCCGCCCCCGCCAGCGTGGCGAGGGCGCGGCGCCAGAAGGCCTCGGTCGAAAAACCCAGGTCCACCAGCTCGCCGCGCAGGGTGGTGAGCAGGAAATAGGTCAGCCACAGCCCCACGATCGACAGCAGCACGGTGCGGAAAGGCACGCGCGCAGGGCTATCATCGAGGGACAGGCTCGTCATGACGGGCATCTATCCCGGAAAATGCCTGCCTGACCAGCCCCGTGCCGTCATCCGGTCGGGCCGGGTCAATCGTTGGTCGATATCAGCAGGCCCGCTTGCCCCAAGGCTGCGGCGGCCTCGGCATCCAGCCATTCCCAGCCGGTGGGCGCGGATTCGATGGCATTGAGCGCGTCCACCGCGCCATCGACCAGCAGGGCCACGATCACCGTTTCGTCCTCCCACAGCAGGGCCCAGCGCCGACCCTGCGGAGGGCTGTCCCAGCCATCGGGCAGGCGGGAGAACAGGATGGTGTCCAGCCATTGCGCCGGCTCGGCGGTGTCCAGGTAGTAGTCGGCCCCGGCATAGGCATCGAGCAGGGCGATCCAGCTCACCGGCTGGCGATCCACTGCAAAGGCCGGGAAGGCCGCCTCGACCGGCGGCACCTGCGGTGCAAAGGCCCCGACCTGCGCCAGCGCGGCGTGCATCCGGCGCACCCTGGCCTGCTTGGCCTTCGCCAGCGGCGGGATCGGGCCGGAATGGCGCGGCCTGGAGGCCGGACCCGCGGGAACGAAGCTGAGCGCCAGACCGAGGAACTGGTCAATGGCATAGGCGAAGGCAAGCACCACCACCACCAGCATGGCCACCAGGAACAGGTGGCCACCGCCATCCCAGGCCATGCCGAGGGCCTGCGTTGCCACCACCCAGCCCCCGGCAAGCCCGAGGATGCGGACGGTCCAGCGCCCAGCCGTGCTGCGCAGGAAAGCGGTCACCCGGCCAGCAGCCCTTCCTCGGCGATCTTGCGCTGCCAGTGGAGCGGGGCGAGGGTGTGGACGTTGTTGCCCTCGCTATCCACGGCCACGGTTACCGGCATGTCCTGCACGGTGAACTCGTAGATCGCCTCCATCCCCAGGTCCTCGAAGCCGACCACCTTCGATTCGCGAATGGCGCGGGCCACCAGGTAGGCCGCGCCGCCGGTGGCCATCAGGTAAGCGACCTTGTGCCTGGCGATGCAGGCCACCGCGCCCTGGCCGCGCTCGGCCTTGCCGATCATGGCGATCAGGCCCAGGTCCAGCATCATGTCGGTGAACTTGTCCATCCGCGTGGCGGTGGTGGGGCCGGCCGGGCCGACCACTTCGCCCATCACCGGGTCGACGGGCCCCACGTAGTAGATCGCCCGGTTGCGGAAATCGACCGGCAGCTCCTCGCCCCGGCTCAGCATGTCCTGGATGCGCTTGTGTGCCGCGTCGCGCCCGGTCAGCATCTTGCCGTTCAGCAGCAGCCGGTCGCCGTGCTTCCAGCTTGCCACTTCCTCGCGCGTCAGGTTGTCGAGATCGACCTTCTTCGCCGCCGCGTCGGGCTGCCAGTGGACATCGGGCCATTCATCCAGGTTGGGCACCGGCAGGAAGGCCGGGCCGGAACCGTCCAGGGTGACATGGGCGTGGCGGGTGGCGGCGCAGTTGGGGATCATCGCCACCGGCTTGCCCGCCGCGTGGCACGGCCAGTCGAGGATCTTCACGTCGAGCACAGTGCTGAGGCCCCCCAGCCCCTGCGCGCCCACGCCCAGGGCATTGACCCTGTCATAGATCTCGATCCGCATCGCCTCGATATCGTTCTGGGGCCCGCGCGCCTTCAGCTGGCCCATGTCGATCGGCTCCATCAGCGACAGCTTGGCCAGCTTCATGCAATGTTCCGCCGTGCCGCCGATGCCGATGCCCAGCATGCCCGGCGGGCACCAGCCCGCGCCCATCAGCGGGATCTGCTCGATCACCCAGTCAACGATGTTGTCGCTGGGGTTCATCATCTTGAACTTGCTCTTGTTCTCGCTGCCGCCGCCCTTGGCCGCCACGTCGATCGACACGGTATTGCCGGGCACCATGTCCACGCTCAGCACGCAGGGGGTGTTGTCGCGGGTGTTGCGGCGGGTGAAGGCGGGATCGGCCAGCACGCTGGCGCGCAGCTTGTTTTCCGGCAGGTTATAGGCGCGGCGCACCCCTTCATCGACCACGTCCTGCAGGCTCATCCGCGATTCCAGCCGGCAATTCTGGCCCCACTTGATGAACACGTTGACGATGCCGGTATCCTGGCAGATCGGCCGGTGCCCTTCGGCGCACATGCGGCTGTTGGTCAGGATCTGGGCGATGGCATCCTTGGCTGCCGGGCCCTGTTCCGCCTTGTAGGCTTCGCCCAGCGCCTTGATGTAGTCCATCGGGTGGTAATAGCTGATGTACTGCAGCGCATCGGCCACGCTGGCGATGATGTCTTCCTCGCGAATGGTGGTCATCTGGGTCATGGCGGACGCTCCTGGCTGATACAAAAACGGACACGAATTTTGGCGCATCGCGGACTTTGCGGCCTTATGACTACGCCGAAAAGCCCCCTTGGCCTGCGGCCCTCATAAGCCTAAGGCCCGCATCGGCAAGAGTGACGAGAGTACCCGGATTGTGACGCTGCTCGATTCCCCCGTGAAGACCGACAACCATGCCGCCGCCCGCAAGGCCATGGTGGACAGCCAGCTGCGCACCAGCGGCGTTACCGCCCTGTGGGCCGTGGGGCCGATGGGCCGGGTGCCGCGCGAATCCTATGTGCCCGAAAGCGCCCGTGCCGTGGCCTACATGGACCGCGCCGTGCCGCTGGGCGATGGCAAGTGGCTGGCCGCCCCGCTGGTTCACGGCCTGCTGCTGCAGGAAGCCGCCCCGCAGGCGGATGACGTGGCGATCGTGGTGGATGGCGGCAGCGGCTACCTGGCGGAACTGCTGCGCGGCCAGGTGGCCAGCGTGGAAGTGCTTTCGCCGGAACAGGCGCTGACAACCAAGGGCAAGGCGAAAGCCAGCCTGATCGTGATCGACGGCGCGGTGGAGCAGGTGCCCGCCGCCCTGGCTGCCCGCCTGGCCGATGATGGCCGCCTGGTCACGGGCCTTGCCGACAAGGGTGTGACCAGCGTGGCGCGTGGCCGCAAGGCTGGCGGCAACGTCGCGCTGTTGAAGCTGATCGAGGTGGGCATGCCGCGCCTTGCCCAATTCGACGTGCCGAAGGGCTGGACCTTCTGATCATGCCCGGGAAGTCGCGCGTTATGGCCCTGGCGGCCGTGTTGCTGGCCGGCACCGGCCTGGCAGGAACCGCGGCACGGGCCGATACGCTGCGCGAGGCGCTGGCCAGCGCCTACCAGACCAACCCCACGCTGCAGGCCGCCCGCGCCAACCTGCGCGCCACCGACGAGACGGTGTACATCCAGCAGGCCAGCGGCCTGCCCAGCAGCAACCTCAGCAGCACCTATACCGAATACCTGAAGCAGAGCTCCGCCAGCTTCATCTCGCCCGAGCGGCAGATCTCGGCCAGCGTGGACCTGGCCGTACCGCTCTATTCCGGCGGGGCGGTGCGCAACGGCGTGGCGGCCGCGGAAACCCGCGTGGCTGCGGGGCGCGCGTCCTTGCGCGGAACCGAAAGCCAGCTCTTCAGCCAGGTGACTGCGGCCTACATGGACGTGATCCAGAACGAGGCGATCGTGGGCCTCACCCGCAGCAACCTGAACGTGCTGGAAGTCAACCTGCAGGCCACCAACGACCGCTTCGAGATCGGTGACCTGACGCGGACCGACGTGGCCCAGTCCGCCAGCCGCCGGGCCATTGCGCTGAGCGACGTGCAGACTGCCGAGGCCAACCTGATCCGGGCCCGGGAAAACTACATCCAGCTAGTGGGCATGGCGCCCGACAACCTGCAGCCCCCGCCGCCGCTGCCCGGCCTGCCCTCCAGCGTGGAGGAAGCGGAAGACGTGGCGCTGGAAAACAACCCGGACCTGATCGCCGCCAAGGAACGCGCGGTGGCTGCCGGGTTCGACGTGGAAGTGGCCGGGGCCGCCCGCCTGCCGCGCGTGGAAGGCTTCGCCAACTCCGGCTACCAGAACTACCTCGGCACGCTCGGCTCGGTGCCCGGCACGGGCGCGGCCAACCAGTCCAGCAGCAGCGCCCAGGCGGGCGTGCGGCTGTCGGTGCCGATCTTCAACGGTGGCCGCGTCTCGGCCAGCCAGCGGCAGAGCCAGCAGACCGAACTGGCGGCGATGGAAAACGTGATCGCCACCGAACGGCTGGTGGTGGCCCAGGTGCGCGGTGCCTATGCCAGTTGGCAGGCTTCGCGCGCGATCATCGAATCGACCCAGGCCGCCGTGGCTGCGGCGGAACTGAGCCTGGAAGGCGTGCGGGCGGAAAACACCGTGGGCAACCGCACCATTCTCAACATCCTCGATGCCCAGCAGGAACTGCTGCGCGCGCAGGTCCAGCTCGTCACCGCGCGGCGCAACGAATATGTCGCCGGATTCACCCTGCTGGCCGCGATGGGCCGCGCCGAGGCGCGCGACCTGGGCCTGGCCGAGGAAGGGCTGCCGCTGTACGATCCGGTGGTGAACTTCGAGCGCGACCGGCCGATCTTCTTCGACTGGGGGGCTGACCCCGAGCCGGTGGCCCAGGCAACCCGCACGGTTGACATCCCCGCGCAGGATGGCGCAATTTCCGCCGGTCAATAATTTCACGGGGTTTTGGGGTGGCGATGCGGCACGAAGGCGAACCTTCCGTCGAGGAAATCCTCGAATCGATCAAGAAGGTGATCGCGCGCGACAACCGTGACCAGGCCGATGCCCTGCGGCGACAGCGCGCACCCGATGCAGCCGCGCCGCCTGCCAAACCCGGCTTCCATTCGCTGTCGCCGCTCTCCGCGCCCGTTCCCGAGGAGGACGAGGGCGAGGACGAAGACGTGCTGGACCTGTCCGCCATGCCCTTCGCCGGGGGCGAGAGCGCCGATCCGGTGGACGCGGGCGCCGGCCTCACCAACGACCAGGCGGCCGATGCCATGCGCCAGTCGCTTGCCGCCCTTGCCATGCTGGCCGAACCGCCGGCCGCGCCGCGCATCGTGCGATCGGGAGAAACCTCGCTTGAAGGCATGGTGCGCGAGATGCTGCGGCCGATGATGGCCCAGTGGCTTGATGCCCACCTGCCCGAGATCGTCGAGCGGCTGGTGAAGGCCGAGATCGCCCGCATCGCCGGGAAAAAGCGCTGACCGCTTCGGCCGCAGAGCTGCAACAGGCCCGCCGCGCGCTGGGCAAGATCAAGGGGGCCAGTGTGGCCCGCCAGATCTTCCTGTGCGGCATTTCCGAAAAGCAGGAATGCTGCCGGCGAGAGGACGGCGCGGAGAGCTGGAAGTTCCTCAAGAAGCGGCTGAAGGAGCTGGGGCTGATTTCCCCCGATGCTCCCGGCGGCGGGGTCCAGCGCAGCAAGGCCGATTGCCTGCAGATCTGCGCCGCAGGGCCGATCGCCGTCGTCTGGCCGGACCGGGTGTGGTACCATTCGTGCAGCCCCGAGGTGCTGGAGCGGATCATCCAGCAGCACCTGATCGGCGGCGAGCCGGTGGAGGAATACCGGCTGCGGCCCGCAGGCGACGAGGCGCACGATTAGGGCTTTCCTACAGGGCCTTGTACAGGGCAGGCCATGATCGGCTCTTTGCTACCGTCGAATCTCGCGCCGCCTTTCAGGGGCGCATTTCCCGGCTCCCGCGTCTGTACTTCATCAACAAGCGCAGCGGATCAGGGATCCAGCGAATCGAGGTTGTTGTCCACCGCAGCATCGTGGCCGGTGCCGTTGCTGAGGAACACCAGGCCCATCAACGCGCTCATCAGCAGCATGGCAAAGCCGATACCCAGCGCCGTGGCGATAAACAGGTGGACCGAAACCAGCCCGAATTCGGCATAAAGCGCGCCCAGGGCGATGATCACCACCAGCACGGTGAAGGCAAACATGCCGCGCATCAGGCGCCGGTAGCGCGCCCAGGCATAGGCAGCCTTGGCCGGATCATCGAGGGGGGAGCTCTGCATGGCCCCTTCAATGGGCCTTCCCCCGCCCCGATGCAACCGTATGCCGCGCCCGATTTGGCAAGACTCGGCAAAGCGTGCGATAAGGTGTGTCGGAGTGAGAGGAGGACGCCCATGTCGATCAGGCGTATCATCGAAGGCCGCCAGCAGGAGATCGTTTCCTGCTCCCCCCAACACAGCGTGCGCCACGCCGCCGGGCTGCTGGCCGAACGCCGGATCGGCGCCATGCCGGTGTTGGATGGCGGCCAAGTGGCTGGCATCTTTTCCGAGCGTGACCTGCTCTATTGCGTGGCCAAGGAAGGCGAGGCCGCGCTGGCCCGGCCGGTGGCCGAGGTGATGACCGCGCCGGCCATTACCATCGAGCCGCAGGTGGAGGTGATGACCGCGCTCTCGCTGATGACCAGGCGGCGCATCCGGCACCTGCCGGTGGTGGAAGCCGGTCGCCTGCTCGGCTTCGTCTCGATCGGCGACCTGGTGAAGTACCGCATCGAGAGCATCGAGGCCGAAGCGCAGCAGATGCGCGAGTATATCACGCTGGCGTGAGTGATACCTTGAGCGCGCGGCCCGGCAGCCCTACATCTCCCGCATGGCCCATGCACTCACCCTCACTCCCGCCGCCGCCCAGCGCGTACGCCTGATCGCCCAGCGCCAGGGCAAGGCAAACCCCGTGCTGCGGCTGGCCGTGGATGGCGGCGGTTGTTCGGGTTTCCAGTACAAGTTCGACCTGGCCGACGGGCCGGACGCGGAAGACCTGGTGAGCGAGACCGACGGGGTGCTGCTGGTGGTCGATCCGGTCAGCCTGGACCTGGTGGCAGGCGCCCAGGTGGACTACGTCGAATCGCTGGGCGGCGCGGCCTTCCGGGTGGACAACCCGCAGGCCGCCAGCGGCTGCGGCTGCGGTTCCAGCTTCGGCATCTGACCGTTTCCGTGCGGATCGCCAGCTTCAACATCAACGGCATCAAGGCCCGCCTGCCGCGCCTGCTCGAATGGCTGGAGGAAACCCGCCCCGCCGTCGCCTGCCTGCAGGAGATCAAGACGCAGGACGAGGGCTTCCCGGCAGAGGAATTCGCGAAGATCGGCTACCAGGCTATCTGGCATGGCCAGAAGGGCTTCAACGGCGTGGCCATCCTGGCCGACGGTGTGGCCCCGGTGGAAATGCAGCGCGGCCTGCCCGGGGATGAGCTGGACGAGCAGGCCCGGTATCTCGAAGCAGACGTGAGCGGGGTGCGGATCTGCAACCTCTACCTGCCCAACGGCAATCCGCAGCCCGGCCCGAAATTCGATTACAAGCTGGCCTGGATGGACCGCCTGCGCCGCCGCTGCGCGCTACACCTGGCTGCCGAGATTCCGACCGTGGTGCTGGGCGATTTCAACGTCATCCCGGAAGACAGGGACGTGTGGTCCGTTTCGGCCATGGCCAGCGATGCCCTGATGCAGCCCGCATCGCGCGATGCCTATGCGCGCCTGCTGGCCGACGGCTGGACCGATGCCATCGCCACGCTCAACCCGCGCGGCGGCGTGTGGACCTTCTGGGACTATCAGGCCGGTGCCTGGCAACGGGACCATGGCTTCCGCATCGATCACTTGCTGCTGTCACCCGACTGCGCGGACCGCATGGTTGCCGCCGGGGTCGACAAGGCCCACCGCGGGCGCGAGAAGGCCAGCGATCACGCGCCCGTGTGGGTGGAACTGAGAATCTAGGGGCACCAGCCGGCGCCCCTTCACTCACTCGTAAAACAGATGACTATCGATGCGGGCGACGCTGGCCTTGCGGCGCGACCACGAAGGGCGGACGCCCGAATTGTGAAAGTAGAGCGATTCGCCAACGCCGCTGTCCCACAGGCCCTGCTCGGCAATGCGGGCAATGGCGCGGGCGCGGACCCAAGCGGGAGAAGCTGAGGGCGCGGAGGGAATGGCACCGCCCCGCACGAAGGAGAACTGTCCCGGCTGGCGCACCACGGCGCAATAGTCGCGCGGGAAGCGACCGCTCTCGGCGCGATTGATCACCACCTGGGCGACGGCAAGCTGGCCGGTCAGCGCTTCGCCACGGGCTTCGAAATAGACCGCCTGGGCAAGACAGGTGAGAGCGGGCGAGAGATCGCCGTGCTGGCCCATCTCGGCCACCAGTGCGGGCAGCGAGTGTGCTGCGACAGGGGCAGCGGGCACTTCGGCGGAAGGTTGGGGAACGGGCTGGACCACGGGCTCGGCCACGAAGGTCAGATCCTGAAGGTTTTGTTCCTGCGCCAAAGCGCCGGAAAGGCCGGTGGCGGCAGTGGCTGCAATCAGCAGCGCAGCCGAGGTGAAAACCCCGGCACGGCGGGTGAAAGAGATCATCAATGAGAATGCTCAGGGCGGTGAGCGGGCCTGACGCAGGGTGGCGGCTCCGGCGGACCCGGGAGGATCCAGTGGAACCGGCGCGTTACCTGCCGGTCGCTCCCCGTCTACGTGCCCCGATTGCGGCTGCATTGCCGCGGGTCGAAGGGCCTACGCATGGGTAAGTGCGCGGCCCTTTACTGCTGCACCGCAGCATGTCAACCGTTGTGCGACCCGTTTCCGATGAAACGTTCCGCCTCGGCGATGTCCAGTTCGACCACCCACAGATCCGGGTCCTGGTCGTGGCGGCGCTGGTACCATTCGGTGAGGGCCGCAGCATTTTCAGGGTCTTGCTGGCGGCTGAGAGCCCATTTCCGGCTCCCGTCGGGCTGCGGCATCCGCTCCCAGGCACGGGCCGGTGTATCCCGATGGCAACAGATTACCAGGATCGTACCGGCATCCCGCTCGCCTTTGGCCAGCACCGTGGCAAAGCCACCGGCGGCATCAACCGCGCGGATCAGGCCGGAAACCTCGATGTGCGCTGGCAGGCGCTCATCCATGGCGCCGCTCGGATCCATGGCCCTCAGGCAACATCCCGGTCGGTGGCATTGGTGAGCAGGCCGTACATGGCCTCTTCACTGGGCGCATCGGCCAAGGCGTCGCGCACGGCCTCGTCGCGCAGCAGGCGCGAGATGGCGGCGAGGGCATGGAGATGCGCCGCGCCGCTGTTCTCGGGCGAGAGCAGGCCGAAGACCAGTTCCACCGGCAGGCCATCGGCGGCGTTGAACTGCGCGGGCTGGTTCAACTTCAGCAATGCCGCCACCGGGCGCTGGATACCCGGAATGCGGGCGTGCGGAATCGCCACACCCCGGCCAAAGCCGGTGCTACCCAGCTTCTCGCGCTCTTCCAGGTATTCCAGCACCAGCCCGGCATCCAGGTCGTAGGACCTGGCGAAAAGCCCGCTCAGGCGATCGAGGATGGCCTGCTTGTCGGCCGCATCGACAATGGCGACCGAATCGGGCTTCAGGAGATAGAGGGGGTCCATCGGCAATTGCTTCGCGTGTGTCACAGTCCTGCCCGGCGTCCGGACAGACAGGGGAGAGAACTGTTTTTGTTGGCTAAACGACCGGGTCCCCGAAAAGGAAACAGCCCGATCAAGACGGTTCGACCCAGCCGATCGACCCATCGTTGCGGCGATAGACCATATTATGCCTGCCTGTGCCAGCATTTTTGAAGAACAGCGCGTTGGTGTGCCGCAGGTCCAGCATCATCACGGCATCCGACACACTGCATTCGGGGATGTCCACGCGAGTTTCGGCGATCACCGGTGGGGCATCGACCACCACCTCTTCCGTTTCCGGCTCGGGTTCGGGCATGGCGAAGATGGTGTAGGCGGCTTCTTCCTCGCGGGCGGCGTGGGCGGCCTGTTCGTGCCGGTCCTTCAGGCGGCGCTTGTAGCGGCGGAGCTGCTTTTCGATCTTCTCGGCCGCCGCGTCGAAGGCCACGTGGGCATCGTGTGCCTGCCCGTGGCTTTTCAGGATCAGGCCGTGGTTCACGTGCAGCACGATATCGCAGTCAAAGGCGTTGCTGGGCGCCTTGCCGAAGGTGACGGTGGAGGAAAGCGCCCGGCTGAAATACTTCTCAATAATGACTTCCAGGCGATCCGCCGCATGTTCCTGCAGGGCTGCACCGGTAGCCATCTGGTGGCCGGAAACGCGAATATCCATACATCACTCTCCTTCTGCGAACCCGAGTCTGTATCTCTAGATCCTGATTTGGACTTAATTATGCCAAAGCGGAGATTCCAGTGTTGCCAGAAAAGCAGCGTGGCGTTGCAGCTCTTCGACAGTCGCGGCGTGCGGGCGCGGCGGGCGCGGCGTGCCCAGCCGGGGACGGAAGGTGACCACCTCCACCACTTCCACCACGGTTTCGGTCGCCAGCGAGAGGCCGATCTGCCGTCCGCCGGTCAATTCCACATAAACTTGCGCCAGCAGTTCCGCGTCCAGCAGCGCGCCGTGCTTCACGCGGTGGCTGCGATCGATGCCATAGCGGGTGCACAGCGCGTCGAGCGAATGCTTGGCCCCGGGGTGCCGGCGGCGGGCAATGCCCAGGGTATCGACCATGCGATCGAGCGAGACCGGCTCCAGCCCGACAGCCGCCAGCTCGGCGTTGAGGAAGCCGAAATCGAACTGGGCGTTGTGCGCCACCAGCGGGGCATCCCCGATAAATGCGAGCAACTCGTCCGCCCGTTCGGCAAACAGGGGCTTGTCGGCCAGGAAAGCGGCGGAAAGGCCATGCACCCGCTCGGCTTCCAGCGGCATGTCGCGCTGCGGGTTGAAATAGGCGTGGAAGCTGTTGCCGGTGACCACGCGGTTGACCATTTCCACACAGCCGATCTCCACCAGCCGGTCGCCGGTCAGCGGATCGAGGCCGGTGGTTTCGGTATCGAAGACAATTTCGCGCATCGGCCTTCTATCGGCCCGTGCCGGCCAGTGCGCAACCGGGCGCGCAACTAGGGGCGCAGCTTGTCCACCAGCTGTTTGACTGCGGTGCGGGCGGCGGCGAGCGAGGTGCCGGTATCGATCACATGATCGGCGCGCGCGCGCTTCTCTGCATCGGGCATCTGCCGGGAAAGGATGGCCGCGAACTTGTCCGGCGTCATGCCTTCCCGCGCCAGAACCCGCGCGCGTTGCACTCCTGCCGGAGCAGAGACGACCACCACCGCATCCACCTCGTCCGCGCCCCCCTTCTCGAACAGCAGCGGCACGTCGAACACCACCAGTGGGGCCTGCCAGTGCTCGATCAGGAAGGCTTCTCGCAAGGCGCGCACGGCGGGATGAACGATGGCTTCAAGGCGGGCGAGGGCGGTATCGTCACTGAAAACCCTTGCGCCCAGTTCGGACCGTTTGACGCCTTCAGGGCCGGTAGTGCCGGGAAAGGCCGCCTCGATCGCCGGCAGCAGTTCCCCGCCCGGCCGCTGCATCCGGTGCACTTCGGCATCGGCATCGAACACTGGCACGCCCAGCTCGCGGAACATCTCCGCCACCGTGCTCTTGCCCATGCCGATCGAGCCGGTGAGGCCGAGGATCTTCGGCCGCGTCATCGGGTGAGCAGCGCGCGCAGTTCGGCATCGCCATCATCACGGGGCGGAGGCACGCCGAAGAATCGCTCGAAGGCCACCGCCGCCTGGCCGATCAGCATGGCCAGGCCGTCTATGGTGGCAAACCCGCGCGCCCTGGCCTCGGCCAGCAACGGAGTTTCCGGCGGCGCAGTGACGATATCGTAGAATACCGCGCCAGGCGGGGTGTGGCTGAAATCATAGGCCAGCGGCGGCTGGCCGACCATGCCGAGCGGGCTGGCATTGACCACCAGGTCCAGGCAGCCCTGCCGGTCATCGAAGGCGAAATCGGTGGGATCGGCAAAGTGTGCCAGGTCCACCGCATGATGCTCGCCCTCAGGGTCGATTTCTTCCAGCAGGGCGCTGGCCTTGGCCGGATCGCGCCCCGCCAGAACGATCGTCAGGCCGTGTTCGGCCAGCCCGGCGATGATCGCCCGCGCTGCGCCGCCTGTGCCCAGCACGCGGGCCATGCGGAACAGGTGCGGCCGGGCCAGCAGCGGCTGCAAGGGCTCGATGAAACCGGCGACATCGGTGTTGCTGCCGATCAGCATGGTAGGCTTGCCGGCACGGCGGCGGGGAACGATGGTATTGACCGCGCCGACCATCTCCGCGCCGATCTCCAGCCGGTCGAGCAGCGGAATCACGGCCTGCTTGTGGGGCATGGTGACATTGCAGCCGCGCCAGTCCGGGTCTTCACGCCGGGAGGCCAGGTAATCGGCCAGCCCGCCGGCGGTGACATGGGCCGCGCGGTAGTCTGCCTCCATCCCCAGCTTGCCCAGCCAGTAGCCATGGATGGCAGGCGACTTCGACTGCGCGATGGGATCGCCGATCACCTCTGCGTAAGGCTGGCTCATGCGGCAAGGGCCCCGAACTGGCGCAAGGCACCAAGGACTGGCAGCAGCGGCAGGCCGAGCACGGTGAAATGGTCTCCCTCGATCGCCGAGAACAGGTGCACCCCGCGTGCTTCGATGCGGAACACGCCCACACAATGGCTGACTTCGGGCCACTCGGCGGCGAGGTAGTCGGCAATGAAGCTATCCGACAGCTCGCGCACATGCAGGCGGGCAAGGGCCGCGTGGTCCCACACCACTTCGCCATCGCGCGCCAATGCGGCGGCAGAATGCAGTTCCATCACCTGGCCCGAGAAGAACCGCAGGTGCGCGGCGGCTTCCTCAAGGTTGCGCGGCTTGTCGAACCGCCGGCCCTGGACCGAAACCAGGGAATCGCTGCCCAGCACCAGGCCATCGGCCGGCACAGCCAGCGCCTTGGCCCGGGCCAGGGCCAGCGCCACGTCTGCCGGTGCGGCATCGCCCAGCGCGGCTTCCACCGCGCGCTCGTCCACCGCGCCGGGCCGGGCCTGAAACGGCACGCCCGCCGCCGCCAGCATGGCCTGGCGCGATTGGCTCTTGGAGGCGAGGGTAATCATATCGGCTTGATTCCGTGCGGCTCGTCGTTCCCGCGCGCCTCTCGCTCCTGGTACAGCTTGATCACGGCGGCGGCTGTTTCCTCGATCGAGCGACGGGTGACGTCAATCACCGGCCAGCCGTTATCGGCAAACATGCGGCGGGCAAAGGCCACTTCCTTCTCCACCCGCTCCTCGTCGATGTAGGCGGTCTCGGTCCGCTCGTTCAATGAGAGCAGGCGGTTGCGGCGGATTTCGATCAGCCGCTTGGGGGCCGTTGTCAGCCCTACGACCATCGGGTGCTTGAGCGAAAACAGGCTGGGCGGTGGCGGGCTTTCCACCACCAGCGGGATATTGGCCACCTTGAACCCGCGGTTGGCCAGGTAGATGGAGGTGGGCGTCTTCGAGGTGCGCGAAACGCCGGCCAGCACGATCTGCGCCTCCTCCCAGTTCTCCCAGCCGATCCCGTCATCATGGGCGATGGTGAACTGGATGGCGTCGACCCGGTCGAAATAGGCCTTGTCGAGCACGTGGCGCGCGCCGGTGCGGCCGTGGGCGGTCTGGCCCAGGTGGTCCTCCAGCGCGTGGGTTACCGCATCCAGCGCCGCGATGTGGGGCAGGCCCAAGGCGGAACAGCGCTCTTCCAGCCGGGCGCGGGTTTCCGGATTGGCCAGGGTGTAGAGCACCAGGCCGGGATGGGCCTTGAACTCCTCCATGATCCGGTCAAGGTGCTGGCGGCTGCGGACCATCGGCCAGAAATGGCGCGCCACCTCCGGCCCGTCGAACTGGGCGATTGCCGCCTTGGCAATCATTTCGAGCGTTTCGCCGGTGGAATCCGACAGCAGGTGAAGGTTGAGGCGGGGCATGTGGACAAACCCACGCATAAACCACGGGAGGGGCCTATGGACAAGCACGGCATGGGTTTTCACCCCCGCTGACCGGGATTCCGCCAGCGGCTTTGTGGACAGGGCGGCAGGGTTATGGACAGCCTGTTGATAGCGGGGAGAGATTCTGTTTGACCACGCAGGGCTGCAGAGTCGCATGGCCTTTCGCCCCCTGTTCACCACGGGAGAAATCGGGCAAGGGCGCACAATCCCCGCAATCCACAGGGCCAACAGACTCCTAAATTCTTATAAGAATCTATTATTTTATTGTTTGGACTCTTTCACGATGCCCGGAATTCTCCTTGATACGCTGCGTGGCCAGGTGACCGACAGGCGGCCCGTGTGGCTGATGCGCCAGGCCGGACGCTACCTGCCCGAATACCGGGCCCTGCGCGCGGAGAAGGGCGGGTTCCTGGCCCTTGTCTATGACAGCGAGGCGGCAGCCGAGATCACCCTGCAACCGATCCGCCGCTTCGGTTTTGACGGGGCGATCCTGTTTTCCGACATCCTGATCGTGCCCCACGCCCTGGGCCAGGACCTGCAGTTCCTCGCGGGCGAGGGGCCGCACCTGTCGCCCCGGCTGGTCGATACCGCGCTGTCGGCGCTCACCCCCGCGCCGCACCATTTCCAGCCGGTGTGGGACACCGTGCGGCTAACCAGGGCGCAACTGGGCCCGGACAAGACCATGCTGGGCTTTATCGGCAGCCCGTGGACCGTGGCGACCTACATGGTGGCGGGCGAAGGGTCGAAGGACCATCACCTGGCGCGGGCCATGGCCTATCGCGATCCGGCAGCCTTCGGGGCGATCATCGATGCCATCGTGGACAGCTCGCTGGTCTATCTCTCCGGGCAGATCGAGGCCGGCGCGGAAGCCGTGCAACTGTTCGATTCCTGGTCGGGCAGCCTTTCCCCCCAGCAGTTCGAGCGCTGGGTTGTGGCCCCCACCGCGCGGATCGTAAGTACCATTCGCGCAAGGCACCCCGAGGTGCCGATCATCGGCTTTCCCAAGGGAGCAGGGGCCAAGCTGCCGGCCTATGCGCGGGAAACGGGCGTTGACGCCGTGGGCGTGGACGAGACGCAGGATCCGCGCTGGGTGCACGCCCAGTTGCCGCCGGAAATGCCGGTGCAGGGCAATCTCGACCCGCTGCTGCTGATATCCGGCGGAGCGGAGCTTGAAGAGGCTGCGCGCGCCGTGCTGGCTGCCTTTGCCGACCGGCCCCACGTGTTCAACCTGGGCCACGGGATCGACAAGTCCACACCTATCGCCCACGTTGAACGGCTGCTGGAAATTGTCCGCTCATCCGCCTAAATCGGCCCCATGCAGCAGGTGCTTCCCATGATCTACCTCTGGCTGAAGGCCGGCCACATCATCTTCGTGATCTTCTGGATGGCGGGCCTGTTCGCCCTGCCGCGCTATTTCGTCTATCATCAGGAAGCAGCAGCAGGATCGGCCGAAGAAACCGTGTGGCTGGATCGGGAGCGCAAGCTGCTCAAGATCATTCTCACGCCCTCGATCGTGGTCGTCTGGGTACTGGGGCTGGCCCTGGCGCAGACCCTGAACGTCTGGGGCGCCGGGTGGCTGCACGTGAAGCTGCTGCTGGTGCTGGGCCTTTCGGGGTATCACGGCTACCTGGCGGCCTATCACAAGAAGCTGGTACGCGGCGAGCGGACGCTGACCGGCAAACAATTGCGCCTGCTGAACGAGGTGCCCGGCGTGGCTGCGGCGATCATCGTCATTATGGTTGTCCTGCGCCCGTTCTGAGCCGCTCTCGGTTCACCGAAAGCGAATTGACGGGCTGGCCCCAAAGGCATATCCCGCACCTGATTTTCCGGCACGGGTGACGATCACGTAACCCAAGTCCTGCGTTCTCCACGCCCCTCGGACCGGCCGGCCTCCACGCGTACACGGAAATACCACTATGCATCTGAAAGATTTGAAAAAGCGCACCCCGGCCGAGCTGGTGGCCATGGCCGAGGAATACGAGGTTGAAGGCGCCAGCACGCTGCGCCGGCAGGACCTGATGTTTGCCATCCTGAAAGAGGTGGCCGAGGACGGCGAGGAAATCCTCGGCATCGGCACGATCGAGGTGCTGCAGGATGGCTTCGGTTTCCTGCGCAGCCCGGAAGCGAACTATCTCGCCGGCCCGGACGATATCTATGTCTCGCCCAACCAGGTCCGCAAATGGGGTCTGCGCACGGGTGACACGGTGGAAGGCGAGATCCGCGCGCCCAAGGATGGCGAGCGCTATTTCGCGCTGACGAAGCTCCTGAAGGTGAATTTCGACGATCCGGAGGCCGTGCGCCACCGCACAAACTTCGACAACCTCACGCCGCTCTATCCCGATGAACGGCTGGTGCTGGATACCGTGGACCCCACGGTGAAGGACAAGAGCGCCCGCGTGATTGACCTGATCAGCCCGCAGGGCAAGGGCCAGCGCGCCCTGATCGTGGCCCCGCCGCGCACCGGCAAGACCGTGCTGCTGCAGAACATGGCCAAGGCCATCACCGACAACCATCCGGAAGTGTTCCTGATCGTGCTGCTGGTGGACGAGCGGCCCGAGGAAGTGACCGACATGCAGCGCAGCGTGAAGGGCGAGGTGATCTCCTCCACCTTCGACGAGCCTGCCAGCCGCCACGTGCAGGTGGCCGAAATGGTCATCGAGAAGGCCAAGCGCCTGGTGGAACACAAGCGCGACGTGGTCATCCTGCTGGATTCGATCACCCGCCTTGGCCGCGCCTACAACACCGTCGTCCCGTCATCGGGCAAGGTGCTGACCGGCGGTGTGGATGCCAACGCCCTGCAACGTCCCAAGCGCTTCTTCGGTGCGGCCCGCAACATCGAGGAAGGCGGCAGCCTCTCCATCATCGCCACGGCACTGATCGATACCGGCAGCCGCATGGACGAGGTGATTTTCGAAGAGTTCAAGGGCACCGGCAACAGCGAAATCGTGCTGGACCGCAAGGTGGCTGATAAGCGCATCTTCCCGGCGCTGGACGTGGGCAAGAGCGGCACCCGCAAGGAAGAACTGCTGGTACCTAAGGACCAGCTTTCCAAGATGTGGGTGCTGCGCCGGATCCTGATGCAGATGGGCACGGTGGACTCGATGGAATTCCTGCTCGACAAGATGAAGGATTCCAAGTCGAATGCGGACTTCTTCGCCACCATGAACCAGTAGGCGATTTGTACAAGCGAAAGGGAAGAGGGGGGCTGCGGCCCCCTTTTTCACGAGGATCGAACAGCACTGGAAATCATCCACCGTCTTGCTCATATATGACACTTGGGACCCGGGACCTTGGCGGTGAAAGGCGTGTTGCCATGAAAGTGAATATCGAGATCGACTGCTCCCCCGAGGAGGCTCGCCGTTTCATGGGCTTGCCCGATGTCGAGAAGGCCAACTCGGTTTATGTCGACGCTATCGCCAAGGCCATGCAGGGCGTCTCGAACACCGAGCAACTGCATGAATATGCCCGGCAACTCGCTCCGATGGGGCAGATGGGCCTGAAGCTGTTCCAGTCCTTCGTGGAGGGTGCGGCCAAGTCCGCCACGGCCGGAACCTCGTCACGGCCGGGCAAGAGCCGCAGTTCCAGCGACGATTGAACTCCGGCGCCGCATGGACACGATTTTTGCGCTTTCCAGCGGCGCGCCGCCTGCCGGTATAGCGGTTATCAGGATCAGCGGGCCGCAGTCTTCGTCGGCCCTGCAGGCCCTGGCCGGACGGGTGCCGCCGCCGCGTCGAGCGTCGCGTGCCTGGTTGAAGGACGCTGACGGGACAGCGCTGGATGATGGATTGATCCTGTTCTTTCCCGGTCCGGCAACGGCGACCGGCGAGGATCTGGCAGAATTGCACCTGCACGGCGGACGTGCCGTGGTGCAGGCAGTGGAGCAGGCGCTGGGCACGCTGCCGGGCTTGCGCCGCGCGCAAGCGGGCGAGTTCACCCGTCGCGCCTTTGCCAATGGCCGTATCGACCTGGCTGAAGCTGAGGGGCTGGCCGACCTGTTGTCGGCAGAGACCGAGCTCCAGCGTCGCTTGGCCCTGGCCAACGCGGGCGGCGTGTTATCGCGCAAGGTCGAAGCCTGGCGCGAGCGCCTGCTGGGCCTTTCGGCGTGGGTTGAGGCCCTGCTCGATTTCGACGACGAGGACGATGTCGATTCCGCTGATGCAGCCAAGCTGGCTGGCGAGGTGTCCGGCCTGAGCGATGATTTGCGCGCGGCCCTGGCTGCGCCCGCTGCGGAGCCGATGCGCGAGGGGTTCCGGGTTGCCTTGGCTGGTCCGCCAAACGCAGGTAAATCTACTCTTTTCAATGCCTTGTTGGAGAGCGAGGCGGCCATCGTGGCGCCCCAGGCGGGAACCACGCGTGATGTCTTGTTGCGCCCGGTTGCCATCGGTGGCGTGCCCTTCTCGCTGGTTGATATGGCCGGGCTGCATGACCGGGCCGACGACGCGATTGAGACAGCCGGGATTGTCCGCGCCGGGGACGAGATTGCCCGTGCGGACCTGGTTCTGTGGCTGGGGCCGGAAGGTCAGGGCCCCGACGGTGTCTGGGAGATTGCTGCCCAGATCGACCGGCCCGATCATCCGGGAAAAACCAACGCACGTCATCGCATATCGGCTATGACCGGTGCCGGGATGGATGAATTGCGGCGGGATTTGGTCGACCATGCCCGAGCACTTCTCCCCAAGCCCGGCGACCTGGCGCTTAACCGACGGCAACGCGATCTGCTGACCTTGGCAATGCGCGACCTTGAGGCAGCATCCAAACAGACCGACTTGCTGATGCTCGCCGAACATTTGCGCCAGGCACGGGTGGCATTCGACGCCCTGCTTGGCCGGACCAGTACGGAAGATGTGCTTGATACCCTTTTCGGCCGCTTCTGCATCGGCAAGTAATGTTCCACGTGGAACACATAATGACTACCAGGGCCTTTGACCTCTTCTGGCGGGCACACTATCGGCAAGGGCATGACCGCGTTTGATGTCATAGTGATCGGGGGAGGCCATGCGGGCTGCGAGGCTGCGGCCGTGGCTGCGCGTATGGGCGCACGTACTGCGCTGGTCAGCTTCGATCCGGCGGCCATCGGGGCGATGAGTTGCAACCCGGCGATCGGGGGTCTGGGCAAGGGCCATCTGGTGCGCGAGGTCGATGCATTCGATGGGCTGATTGCCCGCGCTGCCGATGCCGCGGCGATCCACTATCGGATGCTCAACCGGTCAAAGGGAAGCGCGGTGCAAGGGCCGCGAATTCAGGCTGACCGCAAGCTGTTTAAGGCCGCCGTCCAGCAAATGCTTGGCGCCCAGGAGAACCTGACCGTGATTGGCGGGGAAGCCGCGGGCTTGCTGATGAATGCCGGCCGGGTGGCTGGCGTGAGACTCGCGGATGAAAGCCACCTCTGCGCCCAAGCCGTGGTGCTTGCCAGCGGCACCTTCCTTGGTGGCACCCTGTTCCGCGGCGAGGAGCGGATGACTGGCGGCCGGATCGGCGAGGCATCGGCGCAGGAACTCGCCCGCCAGTTGCGAGATGAGGCTGCGCTGCCGATGGCGCGGCTGAAGACCGGAACTCCACCCCGGCTTGATGGCCGTACTATAGATTGGGCGCGCCTGGAGGAGCAGCCGTCCGACCCGGATGGCTGGACCATGTCGCCGCTGACAAAGGCGCGTCTGAGCCCGCAGGTGTTTTGCGCCATCACCCGCACCAACCCCGCCAGCCACGCGATTATTGCCGACAATCTCCACCGGTCGCCCCTGTTCACCGGCGCGATTGGTGCTGCAGGGCCGCGCTATTGTCCATCGATCGAGGACAAGATTCACCGTTTTGCCGATCGCGACGGGCACCAGGTGTTCCTGGAACCGGAGGGCCTGGATACAACGCTCGTCTATCCCAACGGCATCAGCACTTCGCTGCCGGCAGATGTGCAACTTGCCATGTTGCGCACGATGGAGGGCCTCGAACAGGTCGACATGGTCGTGCCCGGATATGCCGTGGAGTACGATCACATCGATCCCCGGGCGCTTGGCCAGGACCTTCAGGTCAGGGCTATCCCGGGCCTCTACTGTGCCGGCCAGATCAACGGCACCACCGGTTACGAGGAAGCCGCCGCCCAAGGCCTTGTGGCGGGCCTGAACGCTGCCGCCTCCGTCCTTGAGCGCGACCCTCTGCAAATCGATCGGGCCAACAGCTACATGGCCGTAATGGTCGACGACCTCACCCTTCACGGGGTTAACGAGCCCTACCGGATGCTGACCGCCCGGGCCGAGTACCGCTTGCGGTTGCGCGCCAACAACGCCGCCACTCGCTTGACACCCCTGGCTCTGTCGGTCGGTTGTGTCAGACCCGAACGGCGCCGCTGGTTTGAGGAGCGAAGCGCCATGAGTGAAGCTCGCAAGGAAGCCCTGGCCCGCCCGGTATCGGCCGCCGAACTGCAGCAGGCCGGCCTCGACGTGCGCAGTGATCCAGGGCGGATTCCCTTGTCAGACTGGTTGCGTTTTCCCGAGGTGACCCTCAGCGGAATGTCGCCCCTGCTTCCCGCTGATTTCGATCCTGCCGATGACCTGTCGGACGAAATCGCCGAAGACTTCGCCTATGCGCCCTATCTTGCGCGCCAGGACAGCGAGCTGCGCGACCTGCGCGCCAGCGAAGGGTTGAGCCTTGGTGACGGGTTTCCGTACGCTGACGTACCCGGCCTGTCGCGCGAGATGGTCGAGCGGCTGGCTTCGGCTCGGCCCGCCAACCTTGCCGCCGCGGGGCGGGTGCGGGGGATCACCCCGGCGGCCCTTGCGGCCCTGCTGGTCCATGCGCGCCGCCGAAATCAGGATCAGGAGGCGGCATGATTGCCAGCGAGGAAGAGGCCCGCAGCTTTTGCGAGGCCCTGTGCGATCCTCCGGCGATCGCCCGGCTGGAGCGATTCATCCACCTGCTGGGTGAGGAGAACGAGCAGCAGAACCTGGTTTCCAGCGCCAGCCTTCATCATGTCTGGCAACGGCATATTGCCGACAGCCTGCAACTGCTCCTGCATGTTCCACGTGAAACATCGCCGTGGATCGATCTGGGGAGCGGAGCCGGGATGCCCGGGTTGGTGGTGGCGATCGCCTTCCCCGACCTTTCCTTCAACCTCGTGGAATCGCGCAAGCGAAGGGTGGCCTGGTTGCAGGGCGTGGTTGATCATTTCGATTTGCAACAATGCCGTGTTTATGGCTCGCGCCTCGAAAATGTGGAAAGTGCCCCGATGCAGGTCATCTGCGCGCGCGCCTTCGCCCCGCTGGAAAAGCTTCTCAGCTTATCCGCCCGCTTTTCCACACCGGACACCCATTGGTTGTTGCCCAAGGGCCGTTCCGCAGCGCAAGAATTGGCCGAGCAGCCCGAATCGATCCGGGCCACGTTCCACGTGGAACAATCGCGCACCGATTGCGAGGCGGGAATCGTGATCGGTAAAGGGAGGCCACCAGTCCGATGATCTGCATTGCCATCGCCAACCAGAAAGGCGGAGTGGGCAAGACCACTACCGCGATCAATATTGCGACGGCGATGGCGGCAACCGGCTGGCGCACCTTGCTGATCGATCTCGACCCGCAGGGTAATGCCTCGACCGGAATCGGAATTCCCGCCTCGCAGCGTGTGCTGTCCAGCTATGATGTCCTGGTTGATGGCGCATCGCTGGCGGAATGCACCTTGCCCTCCGCCATTCCCGGCCTTGATCTCGTGCCCGCCACCGTGGACCTGAGCGGTGCCGAAGTGGAACTGGTGGGCGTAGAAAACCGGACCCATCGCCTCAGGCAGGCTGTTGCCGCTCACACGGCCCACGATATCTGCTTTATCGACTGCCCGCCCTCGCTGGGCCTGTTGACGCTCAACGCCCTGTGTGCAGCCGATACGCTGCTGGTGCCGCTGCAATGTGAGTTCTTCGCGCTCGAAGGCCTCAGCCAGCTGTTGCAGACGGTGGAGCAGGTGCAGCAACGCTTCAATCCGGATCTCGGCATTGTCGGCATTGCGCTGACCATGTTTGATCGGCGCAACCGGCTGACCGACCAGGTGGCCGATGATGTGCGTGAGTGTCTGGGCAGGCTGGTGTTCGATGCGGTCATTCCGCGAAATGTTCGTCTGTCGGAGGCGCCCAGTCATGGCTTGCCGGCGCTGATTTACGACCACGCCTGCCCTGGCAGTCGCGCCTATATGGCCCTGGCGCGCGAGCTGATCGGTCGGTTGCCGAAAGAAAGGATTGCCGCATGAGTGCGCCCGAAGCTGCCAACGACGCCACTGGCAAGGCTGTGCAGCGGCGCAAGCTGGGCCGGGGCCTGGGTGCGCTGCTAAGCGAGACACGGCGCGAGGAGCCGCTGGTCAGTGCTGCTCCCGCCGAGAGTGGCGGCGCAGCAGTTGCCGTGATCGACGGGCTGGCGAGCCTGGCGGTGGCCGCGATCTCGCCCCACCCGAACCAGCCACGGCGGCATTTCGACGAGGCCGCGCTGGAGGAGCTCGCCGCCTCGATCGCCACCCGCGGGGTGATCCAGCCGGTGATCGTCCGCCCGCTGCCCGGCGGTCGCTATCAACTGGTGGCGGGCGAGCGTCGGTGGCGGGCCGCGCAGAAGGCGCAACTGCATGAAATACCTGCGATAATTCGCGACCTGGCGGACCGGGACGTGATGGCGCTGGCGCTGATCGAGAATATCCAGCGCGAAGACCTGAATCCGGTGGAAGAAGCTCAGGCCTATCACCGGCTGGCCGAGCTGGAAGGATTGACCCAGGCCGAGATTGCCCGGCTGGTCGACAAGTCGCGCAGCCATGTCGCCAACCTGCAGCGCCTTCTGGCCCTGCCGGAGAGCGTGCTCGATCACCTGGCGGCTGGGCGGCTGGACATGGGCCACGCCCGTGCCCTGATCGGTCACGTCAACGCCGCCGTGCTGGCTGAGGAGGTGATCGCCCGCAAGCTGTCTGTGCGCGAGGTTGAGCGGCTGGTGCGGGCAGGCGATCCGGCCAATCCCCCGCGCGAACGCCGCACTGCCCGGACTCCGCGCGATCCGGCCCACGATGCAGATATCGCCGCAGTCGAGAATCACCTCGAGGAATTTCTCGGCCTGCCCGTAAAGATCGCCAGCGACGAAGACCCGCGTTCTGGTGCGGTGACGATCCGCTATCATACCCTCGACCAGCTTGACCTGATCTGCCAGCGATTGACCGGCGGCGGGATCTGAAATGAAAAGTCGCGCAGAGCAGCTTCGCTCCGCGCGACGTTTTCCTTTCTCAGCAGCTATTTAGTTGATTGGCGTGCGCTTGTCGTCGGCAGCCTGCCGGTGGATCACGCGGCGGGCGGTGTGGCGGCGCGGCCCCCGCGGCGCTTCTGCCTCAACCTCTATCTCTTCCTCGATGATCCGGCGTGCGCCGTGGCGCGGCGTGGCCATGCCCTGCGCCACCGGCACCATCATCACCGGCGCATAGGCCATCTGTTGCGGCACGCCATAGCCGCGCTCGTAGTTGATGAGGTAGGCCTCGCAATAATCGAAGCCGGGATCCTGCGGGGCGGCTACTTCGTGATAGTCGTCGTCATCGTCGATCCCGTCGATCACCGCGCCGACAACCGCGCCGGCCAGGCCGCCAAGGCCGGCTCCGATCAAGGTCCCGGCGAGGCGATCACCCCGGTTGGCCACGCGGTTGCCGATCACGCCGCCTGCTACGGCACCGATCACGCCGCCGATGATGTCGGCATCACCGTCTCCGTCACGGTCGACATAGACCGGTTCGTCATGGCTTGTGTGCAGTGCGCGGCACTGGCGCAGCCACTCAGCCCGCTCCTCGGGCGAGTAGGCGAGCTGGCGTGGCTGCCCGGGGGCCATGTGCTGGCGATGCCCGCCGTGGCGCATGCGGTGCATCGGCCGGGCGGGCTCTTCCTCCCACTCCACGTAGTCTTCGCTGCCGTAGGACCCGCGATCGCCGTGGGCATAGCTGGCACCCGCCGCAGCCTCTTCGCTTTCCCATTCACCGATGTCCTGCACCACCGGTTCGGAGTAGGTTTCGATCACCTCTTCCACTCCTGCATAGCGGTCATCCACCTGCGCCTGGGCGGGCAGGGCGATCAGCGCCAGCGGGCTGGCGGCGGCGAACAGAGCAAGACGCATGGACATCGAATCGGCCCCCGAGGTGCAGCACGCACGATTGCGGCGCATTTACCCGGTATTTACTATGCGCTTGCAGGCAAATCCCAAGCCCGCCGCGCGCGCTGTCCCGAAACGGGGCGATGAGCTCCGGTCAGATCCGGCTGGAGAGCATGGCCGCAAGTGCCTCGATCCCGACCGCGTCGGCCCCGTCGAAGCGAGCCTTCAGCGGACTGTCGAGATCGATCACCGCGACTACCGCGCCGTCGCGCATAACCGGCACCACCAGTTCGCTGGCCGAAGCGGCATCACAGGCGATGTGGCCGGGGAAGGCGTGCACATCCTCCACCAGCTGCGTCTGACCGGATTGGGCTGCCGTGCCGCATACCCCGCGGCCCAGCGGAATACGGATGCAGGCGGGACGGCCGGTGAAGGGCCCCAGCACCAGTTCGCCATCGTTCATGCGGTAGAACCCGGCCCAGTTGAGATCCGGCACCATCTCTCCCAGCAGGGCGGCCACATTGGCCATGTTCGCCACCGAGTCCGGCTCGCCTGCGGTCAGGGCGTCGGCTGCAGCCAGCAATTCTCGGTAAAGCTCTGGCTTGGGCAGGGCGGGATCGGCGCGGAAATCGTACATGGCGGCAAAGGTAGGCTGCAAAGCGATTGCCGCAAGCGTCAGCCCCGCCTATTTTGCCGGGATGCGCATTCTCAAGAAGCTCGCCATCGCCCTTGTCGTCATCCTGCTGGTGGGGGGAGGGGTGCTGTGGTGGATGACCCGGCCCGTGCCTGCCACGGTCAGCCTGGAGGATACCACCGGCACCGATCCGGTCCTGGTCGAACCTGACGAGCAGGTGTTCCCCACTGTCGGCGTGGCCAAGCCTATTGGCTGGGGCGCTGACGGCACCCCCGATGCCGCGCAGGGCCTGCAGGTAACGCGCTTTGCCGAGGGGCTGGAGCATCCGCGCGTGCTCTACACCCTGCCCAATGGCGACGTGCTGGTCACCCTGTCCAATGCGCCAGAGCGCCCGCTGGCCGGCGGTTTCCTGACCAACCTGGTGGCCGGCTTCCTGTTCTCGGCCGCCGGGGCCGATGTGCCATCGCCCAACAAGCTGGTGCTGCTGCGCGATGCGGACAAAGATGGCCGGGCCGAAGCGCAGTTCGTGCTGCGCGACGATCTCGACAGCCCTTCGGGCATCGCGTGGGGCGATGGCAAGCTCTACGTCGCCAACCATGACGAGGTGCTACGCTTCAATTTCGAGCCCGGTGCCACCAGCCTGCCGGGCGAACCGACCAAGCTGATGGACCTGCCCCCTGCAGGCAACCACTGGATGCGCAACATCCTGCTGTCGGAAGACGGCACATCGCTGTTCATTGCCGTGGGTTCGGCTTCCAACATCGCGGAAGGCGGGCTGGATGCCGAGATTGACCGCGCCGCCATCCACGAACTGGACCTGACCACCGGCCGCGCCCGCCAGTGGGCTGCCGGCCTGCGCAATCCCAACGGCCTCGCCTGGAGCCCGTGGAGCGGCGAGCTGTGGACCACGGTGAACGAGCGCGACATGCTGGGCAGTGATCTGGTGCCCGACTACTTCACCAACGTGCCGCTCGGCGCACAGTATGGCTGGCCGTGGACCTATTATGGCAGCCACTATGACGAGCGGGTGCAACTGCCGCAGCCGCAGTTCCTGGAGCAGTACACCCGCGAGCCGGAATTCGCGATGGGCGCACACGTGGCGGCGCTGGGCGTGGTCTTCACCCAGGCCGGCAGCCGCCTTGGTGCGCCGTTCCAGCAGGGGGCCTTCATTGCCCGCCACGGATCGTGGAACCGCCGTCCGCTGGGTGGGTATGACGTGGTCTATGTGGCCTTCGATGATTTGGGCAATCCGGTGGGCAAGCCGGTGCCGGTGCTAAACAGCTTCCTGGCCAGCGAGGACGAGACACGCGGCCGTCCCACCTGGCTGGCCTGGGACCAGACAGGGGCGCTGCTGGTCAGCGACGATACGGGCAACATCATCTGGCGGGTGATCAACCCCGCAGCGCAGCCCACAGTGGCCCACGCGCGCAACAGCGGCACCAGCCTGCCGCCGCAGCGCGAACTGAACGGTGATCCGGCGCGCGCTTTCGACGAGGTGCCGGAAGAGGTGATGCAGCAGTTGCTTGAGAACCAATAGGGAGCGGCGCGCCTCAGCCGGTCTGCCGGCCCGCTTGCCCGGCCAGCTCGGTCACATAGTGCCAGGCAACCCGGCCCGAACGCGCGCCGCGGCGCTTGGACCATTCCAGCGCCGCGCCTTCGTCCACCGCCAGCCCCAGGTCGGCCGCATAGCCGTGGACGATCGCCAGGTAATCGTCCTGCGAGCAGGCATGGAACCCCAGCGACAGGCCGAAGCGGTCGGCCAGGGCCAGATTGTCGTCCACTGCATCGCGCGGGTTGATCGGATCGTCCTGCTCGGCCCCGTGGCGCGGCACGATGGCGCGGCGGTTGCTGGTAACGGCCAGCCGCACGTTGGCGGGCCGCGCTTCCACCCCGCCGTCCAGCCAGGATCGCAGGTGGCGCGGGCCCACGGTATCACCCTCGGCAAAACCCAGGTCGTCGATGAACACCAGGAAGTTGCGCGCAACCCTGGCAAGCTGGGCGAACAGCGCGGAGATGGAGGGGATGGCATCGCTGGCCACCTGCACCAGCGCCAGGCTGCCGCCATCGGCCTGCGCCTGCCTCACCGCCGCGCGCACCAGGGCGGACTTGCCCATGCCGCGCGCGCCCCACAGCAGCATGTCATGCGCGGCGTGGCCCCGGGCCAGGCGGGTGACGTTGGCCACCACCCGCTCTTTCTGCTGGTCGATTCCCGTCAGGCGGGCGAGGGCCGGGGCCTCGATCGCCGCCACCGGCTGGCCCGCGCCGGTCCAGACATAGGCGGGGGCCGCCAGCCAGTCGCACGGCGGGGCGGGCGGCGGGGCCAGCCGCTCCAGCGCGGTGGCAATGCGGTGCAGGATGTCATCGTTGGCGGTCATGCCGGCCAAGTGCGCCGCCTGTCGCCGTGCCGTCAAGGCGCTTGCTGCCGCCAACTGCCCTGTGGGTAACCGGTTGCACCTGCCCCATCCCGTTGCCACATTGCAGGTATTGTGACCTCGCGTGCATCAGACAGCAGGGTTCGCGCGGTCCTGGGGCCGACGAATACCGGCAAGACCCACCTCGCGATCGAGCGGATGTGCGGCCATTCAAGCGGCGCCATCGGCTTCCCGCTGCGGCTGCTGGCGCGCGAGGTTTACGACAAGGTGCGTGCGATCAAGGGCGATGCCCAGGTGGCGCTGATTACCGGCGAGGAGCGGATCGAACCACCCGGCGCCCGCTATCTGCTGTGCACGGCAGAGGCGATGCCGCGCTCCGCCGGAGAGCGGGCCTTCGTGGCGCTGGACGAGGTGCAGATCGCCGCCGACCGCGAGCGCGGGCATATCTTTACCGATCGGCTGCTCCACGCCCGCGGGCGCGAGGAGACGATGCTGCTGGGTTCCGCCACGGTGGAGCCGTTGGTCAAAGCTCTGGTACCGGGCGTGGAGGTGGCAGGCCGCCCGCGCTTCTCCACGCTGACCCACGCCGGTTCCGCCAAGCTTAGTCGCCTGCCGCCGCGCAGCGCCGTGGTCGCCTTCTCGGTCGAGGAGGTCTATCGCGTGGCCGAGCTGCTGCGCCGTTTCCGGGGCGGGGCGGCGGTGGTGATGGGGGCACTGAGTCCGGAGACCCGCAACCGGCAGGTGGAACTGTTCCAGTCTGGCGAGGTGGACTACATCGTTGCCACCGATGCCATTGGCATGGGCCTCAACCTCGATGTCACCCATGTGGCCTTTGCCTCGTTGAGCAAGTTCGACGGGATCAAGCAGCGACGGCTGTGGCCGGCGGAAATGGCGCAGATCGCCGGCCGGGCAGGGCGGCACCACCAGGATGGCACCTTCGGCGTTCTTTCGGGTGGTCGGGCGCAGGATTTGTCCTTCACCGAGGAGGAGATCTACGCCATCGAGCAGCACCGGTTTGCTCCGCTGACCAGGCTGTTCTGGCGCGAGGCGGAGCCGCGGTTCACGTCTGTCGAAACGCTGATCGACGATCTGGAGCGCAAGCCCAATTCCCCCCACCTTGCGGCTGCCCCGGAGGCCATCGACCTCGCCGTGCTGAAGCGGCTGGCCGAGGATCCCGCGATCCGCGCCGATGCCCGCACCCCCGGCCAGGTCCGCCGCCTGTGGGAGGTCTGCCAGCTACCCGACTTCCGCCAGCAGGGCGCCGAGATGCACGCCCGCTTCGTCGCCCGCTTGTGGAGCGACCTGAAGGCAGGGCATCTGGGGGCCGATTTCGTGGCCGCGCGCATTGCTGATCTGGGCGAGGTGCGTGGCGATATCGACACACTCCAGGGGCGTCTGGCCGCAATTCGCAGCTGGGCCTATATCTGCCAGCGCCCCGATTGGGTATTGGCGCGCGACGAGATGGCCGCCCGTGCCCGCGCGGTGGAAGCGAAGCTGTCGGACGCGCTGCACCAGCGGCTGACCGAACGCTTCGTCAACCGGCGCACGGCGGTGCTGATGAAGGCCCAGGGGAAGGATGCCGGTTTGTTGCGCGTGACTTTGGAAGATGATGGCCGGGTGCTGGTCGAAGGCCAGGAAATCGGCCACCTGGAGGGCTTCCGCTTCGTGGTCGATGCCACGGCGGGGCACGAGGACCGCAAGCTGATGCTGGCGGCGGCAGAGAAACACCTGCCCACGCTGCTTGCCGCCCGCGCCGATGCGCTGGTGACGCGGGAGCTTGGCGATCTGTCGCTGGCTCCCGGCGCGATCATGCGTGGCGACCAGACCGTTGCGCGGCTGGAGCCCACCAAATCGCCCACCCGCTTCCGCGTGGTGCTGGAACGGGCGCTGGGTGCGCTTGACCATGCAGGCCGCCAGCGCCTGACCGAGGCGCTGGAGCACTGGCTGGAAGGCCAGCTTGCCCCGCTGGCCCCCCTGCGCGCGCTGGAAGACGGTGCGCTTGACCCGGATGCCGGCACCGAAGTGCGTGCCCTGCTGCTGACACTGATCGACCATCACGGCGCGGTGCGGCGCGAGGATGCGCGGCTGGCCCAGATCCCCAAGGAGAAGCGCCCGCTGCTGCGCCGCCTCGGCGTCACCATCGGCGCGCTGGACCTGTTCGTGCCCGCGCTGCTCAAGCCCGCTCCGCGCGAACTGCTGCACCGGCTGGGGATCGACAAGCGCCCGCTCCATCCCGGAATGCAGGCGGTGATCGAGGGTGGCCGCCAGGTGCCCGCCGGCTATCGCCGTGCTGGCAAGCAGGCGATCCGCCTGGACCTGGCCGAAAAGCTGTTCCGCGCCGCGCATGACCAGCGCACCAAAGCGGGTGGCAGGCAGTTTGCACTGGATGCGGCGCTTGCCACCTCGATGGGGCTGGCGGCCGACAATTTCGCGCCCTTGCTGCGCGAGGCCGGGTTCCGCCCGCTGGAACAGCGTGCCCTGGCCGAGGGTGCTTTCGGCCCGCCCGCACCGCTGCGCTGGACCTGGCGCCCGCCCCGGACAGACGCGCGCACCGATACCCGGGCCGACTCCGCTCCCCGTCCGGAACGCCGCGACCAGCGCCAGCCGCGCGGCGCTGACGGGCAGGAAGTCAAGGGCAAGCCCAGGCGCAGGAAGTCGCAGGGCCAGAAGCCCCGCGACGAGAAGCCACGGCAGGATCGGCCCCGGCAGGACAAACCGGTGCGCGAGACCGCTACTCCCGCCAACAACGCCTTCGCCAGCCTGGCGGGGCTGTTCAACTAGGGGCCTCTTGCGCGCCGACCTGCTGCTGTTCCGCCTGCGCCTGGCCAAGAGCCGGGCCCTGGCGCAGGCGCGGATTGCCGAAGGGCACATGCGCCTGAACGGCCAGCGGCTGCTGGCGCGCGACAGGGCTGTGGCCGTGGGCGACGTGCTGACCCTGCCGCTGGGGCCTTCGGTGCAGGTGGTCCAGATCGTCAGCCTGCCGGAACGGCGTGGACCGCCGGCTGAAGCGCGTAGCTGCTATCGGGTGCTTGACGCTGGCGGATCATTCGCCATAGCAGAATCGTAAACGGGGCAGCGGCCAGCAAAGGGCCGCCACGGATCGAAGGAATACGCTCACATGACCTATGTCGTCACCGACGCCTGCATCAAGTGCAAGTACACCGACTGCGTCGAGGTCTGCCCGGTCGATTGCTTCTATGAAGGCGAGAACATGCTCGTCATCAACCCGTCGGAATGCATCGACTGCGGCGTGTGCGAGCCGGAATGCCCGGCCGAGGCGATCCTGCCCGATACCGAGAGCGGCACCGAGAAGTGGCTGGAGCTGAATGCCCAGTACTCGGCCGAATGGCCCAACATCACCGAGAAGAAGGACCCGCCGGCCGATGCCGACGAGTTCAAGGGCAAGAGCGGCAAGTTCGACGCCTATTTCTCGCCGGAGCCCGGCGAAGGGGACTGATTTTTCCCCACATTCACGGTCCTGATTGTCCTCCCTGCCCGCGAATCGGGCAGGGGTGGAAATTTTGTTGCGACTCTGCTATATAATCCGTCACCACTCGGCAGCTTTCGCGCTTCCGGGCATAAAGGAAGGCAGGTTTCCCCCCTCTCAGCGATGTCTAGCAGGCAAGTGATGGCCGCCGATGGGTCGCGCGGTCCGGGCTTTTCCTGTCGCTGAAGCGGAGATCTGACCGGCAGAGAAAGGACAATACATGGCATCCAGTGCCCCCGCCTTCGATGTTGGCGATTATGTTGTTTATCCCAAGCATGGTGTTGGCCGCGTGGTCGAATTGCAGAGCGAGGAAATCGCCGGCATGCAGCTCGAACTCTATGTCCTGCGGTTCGAGAAGGAACGCATGACGCTGCGCGTTCCGGTCAACAAGGTGGAAGCCATCGGCATGCGCAAGCTGTCCAGCGACAAGACGCTGAAGGAAGCGATGGACACGCTGAAGGGCAAGCCCAAGGTGAAGCGCACCATGTGGAGCCGCCGCGCCCAGGAATACGAAGCCAAGATCAACTCGGGTGACCTGGTCTCGATTGCCGAAGTGACGCGCGACCTGTTCCGCCCGGAAGACCAGCCGGAACAGTCCTATTCCGAACGGCAGATCTTCGAAGCGGCCTCCAGCCGCCTCGCCCGCGAACTGGCGGCGATGGAAAAGACCGACGAGCCCGCGGCACTGCAGAAGATCCTTGGCGTGCTCAAGGAGCATGCCCCGCAGTATTACGAGACGGCTGAAGACGCCTGATCTGAAGCCTGCCGCAAGCCAAAGGGGCCGCTCCGGATAATGCCGGGGCGGCCCATTTGCTATGCGGCGAGGGGCGGACTCCGCTCGACGGAGGCATTTGCGCGCCGCCGTCCGATCCTGTATTGCCGCGTTAATACACAGATACAGGAGTCGTGTGATGACTGGCAGGCATGGAGCCGGTGGCTTCGACAGGATGTTCCGCGCGATTGGTCCGTTCGTGGCGATGGCAGCCATGGGCGGGGCAATGGCGGCGGCGCGCAAAAGCGGAAAGTTCGAATTCGACTGGGATGACGAGAAGGGCGGAGCCAAGGGTTTCGGGCCCGCCGGTTTCGGCACGGCTGGCGGCGTGCCGTTTGCGGAGTTCGACATGGACGGCGATGTGCCGACCGGTCTGGTCCTTGCCGGGGCCGATACCCTGGTGGTGCGCGAGGGCGAGGAGTTCGCCGTGGCCGTCCAGGGCGACGACGAAGCCAAGGATACCCTGCGCTTCCGCCTGAAGGACGATGTACTCCAGATCGCCAGCCGCAACACCGGCAACGGCGGCGAAGGCGTGGCCACGATCACGGTCACCATGCCCGCACCCGCCAAGGTGACCATTGCCGGGGCGGGGCGGATCGAACTGGAAAAGCTGGCCGAATTTGCCGAAGTGATCATCGCCGGGGCCGGACGGATAGAGGTGCAGGAAGTGGCCCTGACCGAACTCGACGTGTCGATCGCCGGATCTGGCCGGTTCAAGGCCAGCGGCCGCGTGGCGCAGCTCAACCTCAATGTGGCCGGCAGCGGCCGGGCCAAGCTGGGCGCGGTGATGGTGGAGGAAGCCTGCGTAACCATCGCCGGATCGGGCCGTGCGGTCTTTGCCAGCGATGGCGAGGTCAGCGCCCGGCTGATGGGATCGGGCACGGTCACCGTGCGCGGCTCGGCCCGGTGCGAGGTCAAGGGCATGGGGACCGGACGCCTGGTCTGCGAACGGCGCGAAGACAGCGGGGACGATGTGGTCGACTGATCCGGCAGGACCGGACCGGCGTTCATTGCACGCAAAGGCGCTTGCCGCCATGATGGACTGGTTCCGTTGCCCGCAAGAGGCCTGCCATGTCCTTCCGCCCGATTCTCTGCGCCCTCGCCCTCCCGCTGGTTCTGGGCGGCTGCGTCAGCACCGTGGCCGATGTGGTCACCGCTCCGGTCCGCGTGGTCAGCGGTGCGGTGGACCTGGCCACTACCAGCCAGTCCGAGGCTGACGAGAAACGCGGCCGCGAACTGCGCGAGCGCGAGGAGCGGCTGGGCCGGCTGGAACGCCGCTATCGCGAACAGGCCGAGGATTGCGGCGAGGGTGACCGGCGGGCATGCGAACGCTCGCGCGATACCCGCCGCGAGATGGATGAACTGCTGGCTGGCAGGGATGCCGCCTATGATGACTGATTGACGCCAAGAATGGGGGACTCGACCATTGCCACGTGAACGCCCGCGCCTGAGCCCGCGCGAGATTGCCTTTGCCCTTGCCGCCGGGGCCCTGGCAGCAGGCGGTGCCGCCCTGGTCCTGGACGACCAGATCGGCCCCGACCGCGAAGAAAGGCGCGAGGAGCGTGGCGCGGAGGAGATCACTTTCAACCTGCGCGATTTCACCCAGGTTGCCGTGGCCGGCCCGCAGGACGTGGAGATCACGCTGGGCGACGGTTTTTCCGTAACCGCCTATGGCGACCCTGACGGCCTGAACCTGGTCGAAGCCGTGGTGGAGGACGGGGTGCTGATGCTGCGCCCGCGTGACGGCATTTCCTTCGGCGAATCGCTTGAGGACGTGCGCTTCGCCGTCACCCTGCCCGCCATCACCCGCGTCAGCGTGGACGGATCGGGCGACGTGACGCTCGACCGGGCGCAGGGCGACAGCTTCGAAGGCGCCATCGGTGGCAGCGGCACGCTTGTCATCGCCCAGCTCGAAGTGACCCGCGCCAGCCTGACCGTCAACGGCGCAGGTGACCTTGATGCCGAGGGCACGGCAGGCGATGTGGCGGTCACGATCAACGGCTCGGGCCAGGTCCACGCTGAAGGCCTCCGTGCGGACAGGGCCACGGTCGACATCTCCGGTTCGGGCGAGGTGGACCTGACCGCGCTGGAAACCGCCGAGGTGGCTATCATGGGCAGCGCCGAAGTTGACATCAGCGGCAGCGCCGTGTGTTCGGTGACCCAGGTGGGCAGCGGCGAAGTGCGTTGCGAAGGCGGCGGCGGCAATGTTGCCGGCCCGCCTGACTGATAACCCCTACTGACAGACCCGCGACTGGTTAGGCCGCAGCGCGGCGCAGCCGGTCGTTGATCGCGGCGCCGATACCCTCCTGCGGTACCGGAGCCACGGCAATGCGCCGGTGCGGGGCTGCGGCGGCCAGGTGCAGGCAGGCGTAGAGCCGCGCGGCGGCCTCGGCCAGGTCGCCTGCCTCGGACAGCGTGCAATCTCCGCCAACGGGACCAAAGCCGATCAGGAACTCGTCGCCTTGCGCTTCGCCGGCATTCAGCCGCACCGGCTTGCCGGGGGCATAGTGCCGCGCCATCTGCCCCGGGGCCTCGATACCGCCACCGGCCTCGACAGGCTCGCTGCCCAGCAGGGCCGCCAGCTCCGCCCGCGTTACCGGCCCTTCGCGCAGCAGGCTCCACGTGCCTTCCGGGCGCAGGGCGACGATGGTCGATTCCAGACCCTGCGTGCAGGCCCCGCCATCGAGGATGGCCGGAACCACGTCGCCCAGCGAGGCCGCCACGTGTTCGGGCGTGGTCGGGCTGACGCCGAGGCTGCGGTTGGCCGATGGCGCGGCGAGCGGAAACTCCACGCAATCCAGCAGGGCCCGCATCAGCGGGTGGGCCGGCAGGCGCAGGCCCACGGTCCCCAATCCTGCCGTCACCGCGGGCACGATGCCGCTCGCCTCATGCAGCGGCAGCACCAGGGTGAGGGGGCCTGGCCAGAACCTCCGGGCCAGCAGCTCTGCCCGATGGTCGAACACGGCCAGCTGCCGCGCCTGTTCCACCGAGCCCACGTGGACGATCAGCGGGTTGAAGGCGGGGCGGCCCTTGGCGCGGTAGATGGCGGCCACGGCCCCGGCGCTGTCGGCGCGGGCGGCCAGGCCATAGACCGTCTCGGTCGGCACGGCGACGACATGGCCGGCGCGCAGCAGGTCTGCCGCGCGAGCCAGGCCATCCTCGGTACCGGGCAGTATCGTGCTCATGCCCCCCCGCTATCGCGCGCCTGCCTGCCTGCCAAGCGGGGAGTCGGCAAGGACCTAGGGGAAAGCGCTGAATGCAGTTCGCCGCGCAGGGGACTCGGCTGGTCGCCATTAAGCCGGAATTTACTTTATGCGGGCACATCCACAGGCCAGACAACCCCTGGGTTAAGGGGTCGCGCCATACCGGGATCGGACGCAGGGTTCTGCGGGCGCGAGGCCGAAGATGGGAATGCGCTTGTTCAAGGATCCGGCATACCGGCAGGATGATGGTGCAGGCGGGGACTTTCCGCCGGCGCAACTCTCCGTGGCCCACGTGATCGGCGCGGCCGAGGGAATCACGGTCCACCGGCAGGCGCGCGTGGCCAGCTTTGCCGACCGCTATCACGAATGGCGCGAGCATGCCTCGCTGTGGCTTTCCGGGCTGGACCTGGCACCCGACCTGGCCGTGGACATCGGCTCGAAGCGCTGGTTGCGCGGGGCGGCCACGCTGATCGGCCTCACCACCATGACGCTGCTGGCCTGGCCCGGCTTCTCCCCCGTCGAAGCCGCCCCGGCGATGGCGATCGACGATGGCGTGCGCGACGAGATGCGCAGCCAGATGATCATGCCGCTGGCCCTTGGGGCGGACAGCGGTCGCAAGATGGGCTCCACCGCCGTGGTCACGCCGCTGGCCAGCGCGCCGGAGCGGCCGCGGCTGGACGTGGTCGCCACGCTGACCCAGGGCGACAGCTTCGATCGCATGCTGCGCCGTGCCGGGGTGAGCGAGGCCGAGGCCGGGCAGGTCGCCCGCATGGTCGCCGCCGCCGTGCCGCTGGACCAGATCGCGTCCGGCACACAGGTCGATATCACACTGGGCCGCCGCCTTGCCGCCGGCCAGCCGCGCCCGCTCGATGCCCTGGCCTTCCGCGCCCGCTTCGACCTGGAGCTGGGGGTAGAACGGCGCAACGGTTCGCTGGCGCTCGATCCGCGCCCGATCCGGGTGGATGCCACGCCGCTGCGCATCAAGGCCCAGGTGGGCGACAGCCTCTACCGCTCGGCCCGCGCCGCCGGGGCCCCGGCCCGCTCGGTGCAGCAGTTCCTGCGCGTGATCAGCAACGAGCTGGACGTGGAGCGCGACATTGCCCCGGGCGACGAGATCGACCTGATCGTGGATTACAAGCGTGCCGCCACCGGCGAGGTGGAGGCGGGCGAGCTGCTCTATGCCGCCATCATCCGCAATGGCCAGCCGAAGAAGCGATTGATGCGCTGGGGCCGCGAGGGGCGGTATTACGAAGCATCGGGCGTGGGCGAGCAGCGCGAAGGCCTGTTGCAGCCGGTGCCGGGCGCGGTTTCCTCGCGCTATGGCATGCGCCGCCATCCGATTCTGGGCTATACCCGGCTGCACGCCGGCCTCGATTTCCGCGCCTCCTATGGCACGCCGATCTATGCCGTTACCGACGGCACGGTCAGCTTTGCCGGGCGGCACGGCGGCCACGGCAACTATGTGCGCCTGAACCACGAAGGCGGGCTGGGCACCGGCTATGCCCACATGAGCCGCATCGCGGTGAGCAGTGGCCAGCGCGTGCGGCGCGGGCAGATCATCGGCTATGTCGGTTCCACCGGCCTCTCCACCGGCCCGCACCTGCATTACGAGATGTATCGCGGCGGGCGCACGGTCGATCCCTCGTCGGTCCGCTTCGTCACCCGCGCGCAACTGACCGGGCGCGAGCTGACCGAGTTCCGCGCGCGGCTTGACCTGTTGCAGCGCGTGGCCCCCGGCGCGGCACTTGCTCCCCTGGCGCCCGATCCTGCCCAGCAGGACGAGCCGGTGCGCGAGATCGACCGGCTGGACCAGCGCCGCCAGACCACCTGACGCGGCGCTTCTCCCCGATTGCCCTGCTGCCCCATTTGCGGCAGACGCTGGGGCCATGACCGCAAGCTATCCCAACACCCGCCTGCGCCGCACCCGCGCCACCGCGTGGAGTCGCGCCATGCATCGCGAGACCGTGCTGACCCCGGCCAACCTGATCTGGCCGCTGTTCGTCACCGGGGGCAAGGGGGTGGAGGAGCCCGTGGCCAGCCTGCCCGGGGTATCGCGCTGGTCGGTGGACCTGATCGCCGCCCGCGCGAAGGAGGCGGTGGCGCTGGGCATCCCGTGCCTGGCGCTGTTTCCCAATACACCGCTGGGGCACCGCAGCGATGACGGGGCTGAGGCGCTCAACCCCGACAACCTGATGTGCCGGTCCATCAGGGCCATCAGAGATGCCTGCGGGTCCGATATCGGCGTGCTGACCGACGTGGCGCTCGATCCCTATACCGCGCACGGGCAGGACGGGCTGGTGGACGATGCCGGCTACGTGCTGAACGACGAGACCGTGGCCGTGCTGGTGGACCAGGCGGTGAACCAGGCCGATGCCGGGGCCGACATCATCGCGCCCTCCGACATGATGGACGGCCGCGTCCGCGCGATCCGCATGGCGCTGGAGATGAACGGCCACACCAACGTGCAGATCATGGCCTATGCCGCGAAGTACGCGAGCGCCTTCTACGGCCCCTTCCGCGATGCCGTGGGCAGCGGCGGCCTGCTGAAGGGCGACAAGAAGAGCTACCAGATGGACCCGGCCAATACCGAGGAGGCCCTGCGCGAGGTGGCCTTCGACATTGCCGAAGGGGCCGACAGCGTGATGGTGAAGCCGGGCCTGCCCTATCTGGACATCGTGGCACGCGTGAAGGCGCGGTTCGAGGTGCCGGTCTTCGCCTACCAGGTGAGCGGCGAATACGCGATGATCGAGGCGGCTGTGGCGGCGGGTGCGGGGGAGCGCGATGCGCTGGTGCTGGAAACGCTGCTGGCCTTCCGCCGCGCCGGGTGCAGCGGGGTGCTGACCTACCACGCCGCCCACGCCGCGCGCCTGCTCAATGGCTGAGACATTGCCCGCTTTCCGGCAGGAAACCGCGCGGCTGGTGCTGCGCGACTGGCGCGACGATGATTGGGAGCCGTTCTGGCAAGCCACCAATACCCCTGCCGTGATGCGCTGGCTGGGCGGTGTCTGCGATCCCGCCAAGCGCCAAGCAACGCAGGACCGGCTGCTCGCCTACAACCGTGACCACGGGCACACCTTCTGGGTCGTGGAAGGCAAGGCGGATGGTGCGCTGCTGGGGTTCTGCGGGCTCAAGCGCTCGAATCAGCCGGGTGGACCGCAAGGCCTGATGGAGGTGGGTTGGCGCCTGCGTGAAGACGCCTGGGGACAGGGCTACGCCCGCGAGGCTGCCGCTGCTTCGCTGGACCTCGCCTTTGATCGCTTCGCTGCTGACGAGGTGATTGCCCTGACGGTACAAGGCAATGCGCCAAGCTGGGGCCTGATGCTGCGGCTGGGCATGGCGCGGCGGGCCGACCTGGATTTTGCCAGTACCGACTTCGGTCCGGAGGGTGGCCTGATCATCGTCTATGGCATCGATCGCGCCGCCTGGGAGGCGGAGCGTGGCTGACACGCTTTTCACCACGCCAAGGCTGACGCTGCGCAAGTGGCGCGAGGGGGACCTGGCGCTGTGGCTGGAGCATCTCAACACCCCCGCCGTGCGCCGCTACATCTGCGGGGTGCAGAGCGAACGGAAGGTGGCCGAGACGTTCGGACAGATGCGCCGCGGGTGGGACGAGGACGGCTTTTCCTTCCTGGCCGTGGAGCGGCTGGCCGATGGCGCTTTCGTGGGCACCTGCGGCATCAACCGCGTGTATGACGAACCCGCCCCCGAACCGCTCGCCAGCGGGCTGCAGATCGGCTGGCAGATCCGCGCCGACATGTGGGGCCAGGGCTATGCCACCGAGGCCGCGCGCGCTTTCCTGCCCCATGCCTTCGGACCACTGGGGCTGGATACCCTGTGGGCGCAGACCAGCGAACGCAACACCGGTTCCTGGGCAGTGATGAAGAAGCTGGGCATGACCCGGCGGGCGGAGCTCGACTACAGCGATCCCGCCTATCCGCCGGAGGACAACCCGGCGATGGTCTGGGGCCTGAGCAGAGAGGATTACCTGCGCGATGCATGACCCCCGCTTTCCCGGTGCCACGATCCTGCCGTTTGGCGGCAAGACCCCGCGCATCCACGTCAGCGCCTTCATCGCACCGGGCGCGCGGCTGATCGGGGATGTGGAAGTGGGGCCGGATGCCAGCGTCTGGTACAACTGCGTGCTGCGCGGCGACATCAACCGCATCGTCGTGGGCGCGCGCAGCAACGTGCAGGATGGCACGGTGATCCATGTGGAAGGCCCACGCCCGGAAAACTCGGTGCCCACCGATGGCCTGCCGACCCTGATCGGCGAGGATTGCCTGATCGGCCACTCCGCCATCCTCCACGGCTGCGTGCTGGAGGACCGTGCCTTCGTGGGGATGGATGCCACGGCGATGGACGGCGCGCGCGTCGGTTCCGGGGCCATGCTGGGGGCAGGCGCGCTGCTCAGCCCGGGCAAGGCGATCCCGCCGGGCGAGGTGTGGATCGGCCGCCCGGCGAAACTCCTGCGCGCCCAGGGGCCGGAGCAGGAGGCGAAGATCGCCTTCCAGTGCCAGCGCTATGTCGAGCTGGCGCGGCGGCACAAGGCGGCCATCCTTGGCACGGCCGAAGGCTGACCTCCCTGCTGCCGAGGCGATCCACGCCCTTGCCGACGGGCAGGGGCGGCTGGCCCTGCGCGTGACCCCGGGGGCGCGGATGCAGGGCATCGCCCTGTCCGATGGGCAGGTGGAGGTGAAAGTCCGCGCCAAACCGCAGGACGGGGCAGCCAACGACGCCGTACTGGCCTTGCTGGCCGAGGCGCTGGATTGCGCGCCGTCGCAGCTCCATTTGTTGCGCGGCGCAACTTCGCGCCAGAAACTGGTGCAGCTTCCCTAGCGGTCAGGCGTCTTCCAGTCGCTCGGTTCCTGCCGCCGGCGCAGCCGCAGGGCCAGGCCCAGCGCCACGCCCACGCCGATCGCCACGGTCAGGTCGGCCAGCACGGTCAGCACGGCGGTGAGCAGCAACAGCGCCCGGTCTTCCAGCGGGGCAGACATGTACTCGCGCCACTTGTGCGGCTCGGTCATGTTCCATGCGGTCAGCAGCAGCAGGGCGGCGAGCGCGGGCATGGCCATGTAGCCTGCCAGCGGGGCGGCCAGCAGCATGATAAGGAGGATGAACAGCGCGTGCAGCACGCCCGCCACCGGCGTCTTGCCGCCTGCGCGGACATTGGTGGCAGTGCGGGCGATGGCGCCGGTGGCGGGCAGGCCGCCGAACAGCGCGCTGCCGATATTGGCCCAGCCTTGCGCGGCTACCTCGGCATTGGGCCGGTGGCTGCCGCCGATCATCCTGTCGGCCACCATCGCGGACAGCAGCGATTCGATGGCGGCCAGGAAGGCGATCACCAGGGCGGAGGGGAACAGCTCGCGCAGGCGCTCCAGCGTCACTTCGGGCAGGGCGGGCATGGGCAGGCTGCGCGGCAGTTCGCCATAGCGGCTGGCGATGGTGTCAACCGGCAGGTTCGCCAGCAGCACGGCAGCGGAGACCACGCCCACCGCCACCACCAGCCCGGGAAAGCGCGGCGCCAGCCGCCGCAGCGCCACGATCAGCACCAGCGCGCCCAGGCCGGCGCCGACTGCCGTGGGGTTGATGTCGCCGCGTGCGTCCCACAGCGCCGCCACCTTGGGCACGAAGTCTGCCGGCAGGGCCGGGCCGCCGATGCCAAGGAAATCCTTCAACTGGCTGGCCCCGATGATCACGCCGATGCCGATGGTGAAGCCGTTGACCACGGGTTCGGGCACATGGGCCACCAGGCTGCCCAGCCGCAACCATCCGGCCAGCACCAGAATCACCCCCGCCATCAGGGTCGCCAGCACCAGCCCGTCGAACCCATGGGTAGCGATCACGCCATAGACCACCACGATGAAGGCCCCGGTCGGCCCGCCGATCTGCACCCGGCTGCCGCCCAGCAGCGATATGATCAGGCCGCCGATGATGGCGGTCACCAGCCCGGTGGCGGGGTCTGCCCCGCTGGCGATGGCAATGGCGATGGAGAGGGGAATGGCCACCAGTGCCACGGTCAACCCGGCCAAGGCATCGCCCAGCGCCTGGCGGGCGTCATAACCCTTCAGCGTGGTGAGGATCTTGGGCTGCATGGCGGAAGGGCTAGGCCTCGCCGGCCTCAGCCGTCAAGGTCGGTAGCTGCCATGCCGCCCGCCATCATGCGGAAGCGCTCGTTCATCAGCAGGGCCACCGGATGGTCGGCCATGCCGCAATCGGCAAAGGCGCGTTCCATCGCCTGTACCCACTGGCGCGCGGTTCCGGGTGTGATGGCGAGGCCGCCATGCATCGACATCATGCACTTGCCGGGGTTGGCATCGAACCAGTCACGCGGGCCGCCGGCCCAGCCGCCGAGGAACCCGGCCAGCGCGGCGCGCATCGGGCCAAGCTCATCGGCATGCATGGCGCGCAGCTCGGCATAGGCCGGGTCCTGCTCCATGAGGTCGTAGAACCGGTCTACGATCCGGCGGATGCCATCCGCCCCGCCGATCTGGTCGTAGGGGCTGAGAAGCTCGGGTGCAGAAGTGTCCATGCCTTGTCCCTAAGGGCGGGACCGGCAAGCGCCTTGATCTGGCGCAAGTCAGTCCTTGATCAGGGCCTTCAGCGTCTCGATCCGGTCTGCCTCGTGCACCGGCTTGTCCCAGCGCACGCGGTGGATGCGGGGGAAGCGCATGGCCAGGCCGCTCTTGTGGCGCTTGCTGGTGTGGACCGAATCGAAGGCCACCTCGAACACCAGGCTGCGGTCGGTCTCGCGCACCGGGCCGAAGCGGTTGGTGGTGTGCTGGCGCACGTGGCGGTCGATCCGCTTCAGCTCCTCGTCGGTAAAGCCGGAATAGGCCTTGCCCACCGGCAGCAGTTCCGCGCCCGCATCGGGATCGCCATCCCAGCAGCCGAAGGTGTAGTCGGAATAGAAGCTCGATCGTTTGCCGCTGCCGCGCTGGGCATACATCAGCACGCAATCCACCAGCAGCGGATCGCGCTTCCACTTGTACCACAGGCCCACGCGGCGGCCGGCGATGTAGGGCGAATCGCGCCGCTTCAGCATCAGCCCCTCGATCGCCTCGTCGCGCGCGCCTTCGCGGATGGTTGCCAAGGCATCGAAGGTGTCGGCCTCCAGCACCTGGCTGATGTCGAAATGGCTGGCGGGCAGGCGGGCCATCAGCGCCTCAAGCCGCAGGCGGCGCTCGGTCCACCGCATTTCCCGCAGGTCCGTGCCGTCCAGCATCAGTACGTCGTAGAGGCGCACGAAGGCGGGATAGTCGGCCAGCATGGCCTTGCTGACCGTCTTGCGCCCCAGCCGCTGCTGCAAGGCGTTGAAGCTGGCCGCGCCGCCCTCTTCACCCCCTTGATGCGAGCCGCGCACCAGCAGCTCGCCATCGACCACGCAGGGCACCTGCAAGGCGGCAATCATCTCCGGGAAGGTGGCCGAGATATCATCCCCGCTGCGCGAATAGGCCCGCGTCTCGCCGCCCACGTGGGCCAGTTGCACGCGGATCCCGTCCCACTTCCACTCGGCGGCATAGTCAGTGAGGTCCACCACCGTCTCTTCCAGCGGGTGGGCCAGCATGAAGGGGCGAAACAGCGGCATAGAGGCGGTATCGGGCGGCTCCTGCCCGTGCGCGGCCCAGGCGAACAGCTCGGCATAGGGCGGGGCGAGGGCGTGCCAGTATTCCTCCACTTGCTCCACGCTGACATCGAAGGCCTGGGCAAAGGCTGTCTTGGCCAGGCGGGCCGATACGCCCGCGCGCATCGCGCCGGTGGCCAGCTTGATCAGCGCATAGCGGCCCGAGGAATCGAGCCGGTCAAACATGGCCGCCAGTTCCCCCGGCGCGCTGGCGCGGGTCATCGCGGCCAGTTGCGCCACGGCCTCGGCAACCGTGGGTGGCGGCGTGACGTCAGCGGGCACCGGCGGCTCGGGCCAAAGCAGGCTGGCGGTCTCCGCCGTATCGCCCACGAAATCGCGGCTGAGCGTCCATAGCACCGGGTCCACCCGTTCCTGCATCAGGCCCCGCACCGTGCTGGCTTTGACCGCCGGAAAATCCAGTCCGTCGGTCAGCGCGGCCAGCGCCCAGCCGCGATCGGGATCGGGAGTTTCACGCAGGTAGTCGGCCAGTAGCCGCAGCTTGGCATTGCGACTGGTGGTGTAGACCAGGGCATCGAGCAGGGCGGCGAAGCGTTCCACTTAGTCGTCCTCATCCTCATACCCTACCAGCGCCAGGGCGCGGGCCTTGCGCTGGTTGAGCTGGTGCCAGCGCAGCAGGGCTTCCTCGCGGCCGTGGGTGATCCACGTTTCCGCCGGGTTCACCTCCTGCACGGTGGCCGTCAGCTCGTCCCAGTCGGCATGGTCGGAGATCACCAGCGGTAGTTCCACGCCCCGCTGGCGGGCGCGCTGGCGCACGCGCATCCAGCCGCTGGCCATGGCGGTGACGGGATCGGGCAGGCGGCGGCTCCACCGGTCGCCCAGCGCGCCTGGCGGGCACACCACCACCTGGCCGCGCAGCTCGTCCTTCTTCGCGTCGGCTACCAGCCGCAGGTCACCCAGGTCCACGCCCCAGCCCTGGTACAGGCGGCACATCCGCTCCATCGCGCCGTGCAGCCAGATGGGGTCGTGGTAGCCCATGTCGCGCAGTTCCGCGATCACCCGCTGCGCCTTGCCCAGGGCATAGGCCCCTACCAGCACGCAGCGGTCCGGCTCGGCGGCCAGGCGCTGGTGGATCTTCGCCAGTTCGCCGGTGATCGGGGGGTGCCTGAACAGCGGCAGGCCGAAGGTCGCCTCGGTGATGAACACATCGCACGGGGTCACTTCGAAGGCCACGCAGGTGGGATCGTGCCGCCGTTTGTAATCACCGGTGATGACCACCCGCTCGCCGGCGTGTTCCAGCAGGATCTGCGCGCTGCCCAGCACGTGACCGGCAGGGATGAAGGTGGCCTCCACCCCGCCCGCCAGCCGGATCGTCTCGCCATAGGCCACCGGTTGGGTGCCTTCGCGGGTGTTGTAGCGCAGGTCCATGATGGCCAGCGTCTCGGGGGTGGCGATGGTCTGCCCGTGGCCGCCGCGGGCGTGGTCGGCATGGCCGTGGGTCACCAGCGCGCGCGGCACGGGGCGCGCGGGATCAATCCACGCATCGGCGGGGACGATGTGAATCCCGTGCGGTTCGGGCCTGATCCAGGAAAAGGCGGCAGCCATCGCTAGCCTAAATGGCCCGGGCTACCCGGGAGTTCCAGCCCGTCTCGCGGGCGGTATCCTGCGGTCAGTCCCTGCCAGGAATGCTCCGCTTCCTGGCGCGCGCAATCGCCAGAGCTTCCTCGGCCATTTCGTCCATCGCCTGCTCCAGCGCGCCTGCGCGATTGCCGATAGCGGCTTCATCGCGCGTGCCCAATTTGCGAAGAACGGGGCGCGCATAGCGCTTCTTCAGATCGACCATTGTTTTCCTGTCCTTATGGGCAGGGCATGGGGTTCCGATCACAAGCGATCAAGTACAGCCCCCAAGCTGCAATCCGCCGGAACCCGCCCGGCACCCGAATGCCCCGGCAGTGCCGATGTTCCCGATAATTGACAAGTCAATACAGACATTTCGCCGTATCCCTCCCCCGCCCTGCCGCATAGTTTGACAGGGCGGGGGGCAGATCTGGACGCTCAGTCCTCCTGCGCCTCGTCGGGCGAGGGCTGCGGCTGGGGCGCGCCTTTCGCCTTCTTCGGTTTCTGCGCCCGGGGCGCGGCGGGGGTGAGTTCGAAGGCCAGCTTGTCGTCCTTCACGCTCACGTGAACCTCGCCGCCTCCAGCCAGCTTGCCGAACAGCAGCTCCTCGGCCAGCGGCTGCTTGACCTTCTCCTGGATCAGGCGGGCCATCGGGCGGGCACCCATCAGCTTGTCATAGCCGCGCTTGGCCAGCCATTCGCGGGCATCGCTATCGAACTGGATGTGCACGTTCTGGTCGGCCAGTTGCAGTTCCAGCTGCAGCACGAACTTGTCGACCACGCGGCTTACCGTATCGGTGCCGAGATAGCCGAAGGGCACCACGGCATCCAGCCGGTTGCGGAATTCGGGGGTGAACATCTTCTTCACCGCTTCTTCCTGTGCCTCGTGCTTCACGCCCGCGCCAAAGCCGATGCCCTGCTTGGCGGCATCCGATGCACCCGCGTTGGTGGTCATGATCAGCACCACGTTGCGGAAGTCCACCGTCTTGCCGTGATGGTCGGTCAGGCGGCCATTATCCATCACCTGGAGCAGGATGTTGAACAGGTCCGGGTGGGCCTTCTCGATCTCGTCCAGCAGCAGCACGCAATGCGGGTGCTGGTCGATGGCATCGGTCAGCAGGCCGCCCTGGTCATAGCCCACATAGCCCGGAGGCGCGCCGATCAGGCGGGAGACGGAGTGCCGCTCCATGTATTCCGACATGTCGAAGCGCTTGAGCTCGATGCCCATGATCTCGGCCAGCTGGCGGGCCACTTCGGTCTTGCCGACGCCGGTGGGGCCGGAGAACAGGAAGCTGCCGATCGGCTTGTCCGCATCGCGCAGGCCCGCCCGGCTCAGCTTCATCGCGGTGCTGAGCTTCTCGATCGCCTCATCCTGGCCGAAGACCACGCGCTTCAGGTCCCGCTCAAGGCTGGCGAGGGCCGCCTTGTCGTCCTTGCTGACAGACTTGGGCGGAATGCGCGCCATGGTGGCGATTACCGCCTCGATATCGCGCGCGGTAATGGTCTTGCGGCGGCGGCTGGGGGGCACCAGCATCTGCATCGCGCCCACTTCGTCGATCACATCGATCGCCTTGTCAGGCAGCTTGCGGTCGTTGATGTAGCGGGCCGACAGCTCCACCGCGGTCTTGATCGCCTCGGGCGTGTACTTGACCTTGTGGTGCTCCTCGAAGGCAGTCCGCAGGCCCTTGAGGATCTTGATCGTATCTTCCACCGTGGGCTCGTTCACGTCGATCTTCTGGAACCGGCGCAGCAGGGCGCGGTCCTTCTCGAAGTGGTTGCGGAACTCCTTGTAGGTGGTGGAGCCGATGCAGCGGATCGCCCCGTTGGACAGGGCCGGCTTCAGCAGGTTCGATGCATCCATCGCCCCGCCGCTGGTGGCCCCGGCGCCGATCACGGTGTGGATCTCGTCGATGAACAGGACCGCCTCGGGCATCTTTTCCAGTTCGTTGACCACCTGCTTCAGGCGTTCCTCGAAATCGCCGCGATAGCGGGTGCCGGCCAGCAGCGCGCCCATGTCGAGCGAGTAGATCACCGCGTCGGCCAGCACTTCGGGCACGTCGCCCTCCACGATCTTGCGCGCCAGGCCTTCGGCGATGGCGGTCTTGCCCACGCCGGGATCGCCCACGTAGAGCGGGTTGTTCTTCGACCGGCGGCAGAGGATCTGGATCGTGCGGTCCACTTCCGGCCCGCGGCCGATCAGCGGATCGACCTTCCCGTCCAGCGCCTTCTGGTTGAGGTTGACGCAGAACTGGTCGAGCGCGGAATCCTTCTTGTTCTTCTCCGGCTTTTCCTCGGCCTTGGCCTCCGGTTCCTCGGTGCCGGTGGGCGTGCGGTTTTCGATCTGGCGGCCGCCCTTGCCGATTCCGTGGCTGATATAGCTGACCGCATCCAGCCGGCTCATGTCCTGCTGCTGCAGGAAGTAGACGGCATAGGAATCGCGTTCGGAGAACAGCGCCACCAGCACGTTGGCGCCGGTAACGGTATCGCGCCCGCTGCTCTGCACGTGCAGGATGGCGCGCTGGATCACCCGCTGGAACCCGGCGGTGGGCTGGGGATCGGAATTGTCCTCGGTCTTCAGGCTCTGGTATTCCTGGTCCAGGTACTGGCGCACCACGGTGGCCAGTTCGGACAGGTCCACCCCGCACGAAGTCATCACCTCGGCGGCATCCTCGTCGTCGATCAGCGCCAGCAGCAGGTGTTCCAGCGTGGCATATTCGTGCGCCCGGTCGGTGGCGTGCTGCAGCGCGTTGTGAAGGGTCTTTTCCAGGTTCTGGGCAAAACTGGGCATGTGTCCTGCGTCCGTTCAATAGGGGTGGTAAACCCCGGGGGGTGCCAATGTGCGAACAGCGCCATCGGCCACGGGCTTTGCCCTTGAAGCAGGATGGATATCCGGACTGGTTGCAACAGATATAGGGCGCCGCGGCGCTATTGCGAGGGTGGCAAAAGGCTTGCCCCCCGCCATCAGTCGCCCTGCCCCGTTGGCGGTCTTTTGCTGAACAGCGATTCGGCCAGCTTGCGGTGATCGGCCGCCCTGGCGTGGTGCGCCTTCACCCGGGCAATCTCGGCTTCCAGCAGGGCAATACGCTCCAGCAGCTCGGCCTGCGAGTAGCTGTCGAGCACCTCCTTGCCCAGCAAGGATGCCGCATCGCTGCGGGGGCGGGGAAGATCGTCTTCCATTGCAGTGCAGCATTGCGCTGCCGCCGCTTGCTGTCAATGGGGCGCGACCCTAAGGCTGGTGGGCGACTTTCTTGGGGAAACGACGTGGTGGATCTGCAACTGCCGGCCGCAATGACGGCCATGGCCATTTCTGCGCCCGGCGGGCCGGACATGCTCCAGCCCGAACAGCGACCGCTGCCCATGGCGGGCCCGGGCGAGGTGCTGGTCCGCGTGGCCTATGCCGGGGTCAACCGGCCCGATTGCCTGCAACGCGCCGGTGCCTATCCCCCGCCGCCCGATGCCAGCGACCTGCCGGGGCTGGAGATCAGCGGCACCGTGGTGGCGCTGGGCGAGGGAGTCGATCCCGTATGGCTGGACCTGCAGGTCTGCGCCCTGTGCAACGGCGGCGGCTATGCCGAGTATTGCGTGGTTCCCGCCGGGCAGTGCCTGAAAGTGCCCGCCGGCCTCTCGCTGGCCGAAGCGGCGGCGCTACCCGAAACGCTCTTCACCGTGTGGCACAACGTGTTCCAGCGCGGCGGCGTGCGCGATGGGGAGTTGCTGCTGGTCCACGGCGGCACCAGCGGCATCGGTTCGCTGGCGGTGAAGCTGGGGGCGCTATTCGGCCTGACGGTGATCGCCACCTGCGGCAGTGCGGAAAAGTGCGCCGTGGCGCTGGACCTGGGCGCGGCTCACGCGATCAATTACCGCACCGAGGATTTCGTCGCCCGCGTACACGAGCTGACCGGCGGGCGCGGGGTGGACGTGGTGCTGGACATGGTGGCCGGCCCCTATACCCAGCGCAACCTCGATTGCCTGGCCGTGGACGGGCGACTGGTGACCATCGCCACGCAAGGGGGATTCAAGGCCGAGATCAACGTGGGCAAGCTGATGGTGCGCCGTCTCTCACTCACCGGATCGACCTTGCGGCCCCGCAGCGCAGCCTTCAAGGCAGCCCTGGCAGCGGAAATCGCGCGCGAGGCCTGGCCGCTGGTGGCCGATGGCTCGCTGCGGCCGCTGCTCCACGGGGTGCTGCCGCTTGAGGAGGCGGCGCAGGCGCACCGGACCATGGAAGCGGGCGAGGTGATCGGCAAGATCGTCCTCGCGATCGGGAGAGAGAACTGATGGCAACCTTTACGCGCGAGGGGCTCTATGCCGCCGCCGAGAATTACCTGGATGCGCTGGTGGCGCACGACGTGGCGCGGCTGAAGCTGGCCCCCGGCGTGGTATTTACCGAGAACAACGTGCAGATCCGCCTGGGCGATGGCCAGTGGAACACGGTGACCGCGCGGCGCGATTCGTATGACCTGAAGTGTGCCGACCTCACAACCGGGCAGGTGAGCTGGATCGGCGTGATCGAGGAGCGCGGCCATCCCGCCATCATGATGATGCGCCTGGCCGTCACGCCCGATGGCGCGCTGAGCGAGATCGAGACGATCATTTGCCGCGAGCACGAATACGGCCCGTTCCCCAACTTCGAAGGTTACGACAAGCCGCGCCCGCTGCTGCTGGCCGATGTGCCCGAAGGCGAACGCTCCAGCCGCGAGGAGCTGATCCGCATTGCCAACGGCTATTTCGAGACCATCGAGCTGAACGACGGTACGCTGCACACCCAATTCACCGATGACTGCAACCGCATCGAAAACGGCCTGCAGACCACCAATACCGAAATCGAGGGCTATCCCATCGCCCGCATGGGCACGGCGGACCAGTTCCGCCTGGGCCAATACATCTATGACGACCGCCTGCGCGACCGGCGCTATCCGCTGGTGGACGAGGAGAAGGGCATCGTCTGTGCCGCCGGCTTCATCGACCACGCCGGCAAGGTGATCGATGTGACCTGGACCGATGGCAGCGTGCACAAGTCGATCTTCCACTTCCCGCACAGCTTCGTGCTGCTGGAACTGTTCAAGATCGTCGGCGGCAAGATTGCGGAAGTCGAGGCGGTGTTCGTGACCGTGCCCTACAACATGGTCTCGCCCTGGGTGAAGCCACAACCCTATGTAATCGAGGGATAATTTCTCTGTAAATACCTCTGTCCCGGCTGGCCGAAAGGCCGCGGGGGAGGCGGGAGAGCAAATGACCGGCGCGGAGTTGCCGCATTCTGTGCCCGGACTCGACGACGCTTTGGGTAGCTAGATTACTTTCATTCGCGTCGAGATTTGTTGCCGCCGGCCCGCGGCCAACCCCCAGCTTCAGATGCGACGGGAGCCAGCACTCGCGTGGCGGCCATGCCTGGTGCGAACGTTCGGCTAGATGCCGGGACGCCCGCGCCGGTCATTTCCTCCGCATTCCGAAGAACCGGAGGATGGCCCATCCACGCCGCTGCAGACACCGTGGACGCGAATCGGGCTGCACTAGATTTGGTGCTGTAGGAAAGTGTTTTCTGCGCAAAAGCCCTCTCCCTTGAGGGAGAGGGTTGGGTGGGGGTGTGCCACGCAAGCGGCGCACGAAGCGTCACACCCCCGTCACACTGTCCCCAAACCGACGCCAAACCGAGACTCTCCTGCAACAATTGCCCGCCATAGGCCACTAGCAGGAACCGCAGCCAAAGGGGTCCCACCCATGTTCGGCGACTATCTCGACGGCCCGCTGGGCAATACCTTCGCGCGCAAGGTGCGCCTGCCCGATCCGGACCGGCACCAGCCAGCCCATCCCGAACCCACCCCCGGATCGACCGGGGGCGAGCGCCGCCGCTATCGCACCATCTGGATCAGCGATGTCCACCTGGGCACGCGCGGGTGCAACGCGAGGCTGCTGATCGACTTCCTCGACCATACCGACAGCGAGACGATGTACCTGGTGGGCGACATCATCGATGGCTGGCGGCTGAAGAAGAAGTTCTACTGGCCATCTGCCCACAACGACATCGTCTGGCGGATCATGAAGCGGGCCCGGCGCGGCACGCGGGTGGTCTATATCCCCGGCAACCATGACGAGATGTTCCGCCAGTTCACCGGCCTCAGCTTCGGCGGGGTGGAAATCCGGCGCGCGGCCTTCCACGATACCGCCGATGGCCGCCGCCTGATGGTGCTGCACGGCGACGAGTTCGATACCGTGATGCTGGCCCACCGCTGGCTCGCCTTCGTGGGCGATGCCGCCTACCACGCGCTGATGGCCCTCAACCTGTGGGTCAACGCCGTGCGCCGGCGGCTGGACCTGCCTTACTGGTCGCTGTCCAAAATGGCCAAGCACAAGGTCAAGAACGCGGTCGAGTTCATTTCCCAGTACGAGGAAGTGGTGGCCCGCGCCGCTGCCGAGCGCGGCATCGACGGGGTGGTCTGCGGCCATATCCACACCGCCGAGCACCGGATGTTCGGTGACGTGGAATACTGGAACGATGGCGACTGGGTGGAAGGGTGCACCGCGCTGGTCGAGCATTTCGACGGGCGCATGGAGATCCTCCACTGGCCGCAGGAAGTGATCAGGCGCGAGGCTGCGGCCCGCGAGGGGGCAGGGACTCGAGGGCAGGCACCGGCCCTGCGGCAGGCGGCCTGAGGTGCGGATCGCGATCATCACCGATGCCTGGACGCCGCAGGTCAACGGCGTGGTCCGCACCCTGGCGATGGTGACGGGCGAGCTGCGGGCGATGGGGCACGAGGTGCTGCTGGTGACCCCGGATCAGTTCCGCACCATGGCCTGTCCCGGCTATCCCGAAATCCGCCTGGCGATGGCCGGCGCACGGCAAGTGGGCGCGAAGCTGGCGGCCTTCCGCCCTGACGCCATCCACGTGGCCACCGAAGGCCCGCTGGGCTGGGCGGCGCGCCGCTGGTGCATGGACGAGGGGCGGCCGTTCACCACCGCCTATCACACGCAGTTCCCGCAATACCTGGCGCGGCGCACGGGCCTGCCCGCGGGCCTGTTCTGGCCGGTGATCCGCCGCTTCCACCGCCGGGCCTCGGCGATCATGGTGGCCACCCCCACCATCGCCGGGGAACTGGAGGAGCACGGCCTGCAACACATCCGCCCGTGGAGCCGGGGCGTGGATACCGCGCAGTTCCACCCCGATCATCTGCCGCCGGAACTGTTCCTGCGCCTGCCGCGCCCGATCCAGCTCTATGTCGGCCGGGTGGCGGTGGAGAAGAACCTCGACGCTTTCCTGGGCAACACGCACCCGGGATCCAAGGTGGTGGTGGGTGACGGGCCGGCGCTGGCGGCGCTGAAGGCCCGCTATCCGCAGGCCCACTTCCTGGGCGCGCAGAGCGGCCCGGCGCTGGCCGCCTGCTATGCCGCGGCCGACGTGTTCGTCTTCCCCAGCCGCACCGACACCTTTGGGCTGGTGCTGGTGGAGGCGCTTGCCTGCGGTACGCCGGTGGCGGCCTATCCAGTGGCCGGGCCGCTGGACGTGCTGGTGCCCCAGGCGGGCGCGATGGACGAGGTGCTGGAACGCGCCATTGCCCGCGCGCTCGCGCTGGATCGGGCGCAGTGCCTGGCTCATGGCCGCAGCTTCAGCTGGGCCGCCAGCGCACGGCAGTTCGTGGCCGCGCTGCATCCGGTCACCGCGTCGCCGGCAAGCGAGCCCCCGGCCCTGCGCGCGGCGGCCTAGTGTGAATCGCTTGCCGTAGAGGGGTAAAGGGACTAGACCGTGCCCCAGCAGGCCGCTCCGCAAGGGGCGGCCCTTTTATTTCATGCCGGAGATTCGCAAGTGGCCCAGCCCACCCCTCTGATGCCCCACGCCACCGCTTCGTGGCTGGTCGACAACACCGCCCTCAGCTTCGAGCAGATTGCCGAGTTCTGCGGGCTGCACATCCTCGAAGTGCAGGCGATGGCGGACGATCTCGCCAGCTCCAAGTATACGGGCCGCGATCCGGTCCACTCGGGCGAGCTGACCCATGCCGAGATCGAGAAGGGCCAGAACGATCCGGAATACCGGCTGCGCATGCAGAAGGCCCCGGTGGATGTCAGCCGCACCAAGGGCCCGCGCTATACGCCGGTGTCCAAGCGGCAGGACAAGCCGGACGGCATCGCCTGGATCATCCGCAACCACCCGGAAATCTCCGATGCGCAGATCGGCAAGCTGATCGGCACCACCCGCAACACGATCAACGCGATCCGCGAGCGCAGCCACTGGAACATCCAGAACATCGTCGCCAAGGATCCGGTGACGCTGGGCCTGTGCAGCCAGCGCGAGCTGGACGCCGCCGTGGCCCGCGCCGCCAAGAAGGGCGTTGTCCAGGCCGATGCCGATGATGCGACCGAGGAAGTGGTGGCCCCGCGCCGCGACGACCGCGAGGCGCTGATCGAGGAACTGAAGGCCCAGCGCGAAGCCGCCACCCGCGCCGCCAGCGAAGCCGCGCAGGAAGCCGAGGCCGAAGCCTGGCTGCAGGCCAAGCGCGCCGCCGAGGCGAACGAGGGCTGATCGGACATCCCACCCTCAACCCCTCCCGCAAGCGGGAGGGGAGCGAGCCTAGTCGTAGCGGGGTGGCTTCCCATTAAACCCAAACGAAAAGGGCGGCCTTCGCGGGCCGCCCTTTCTCTTTGCGCGATGGGCGGAATTCAGACCGCCAGCGTCAGCTTCGGTTCGGCCGTCTCGCCGCGCGGGGCGAACCGGCCGTTGACGGCGGCACCCTGCTCGATGGTCAGCGTTTCGTAGGTCACGTCACCCTCGATCCGGGCGGTCTTCAGCACCACCAGTTCGCGCGCGCTGATCGTACCCTTGATCTGGCCGGACAGGCGCGCCCGCTCGGCGGTGATGGCGCCCTCGATCATGCTCTTCTCGCCCTGCACCAGGCTGGCGCAGGTAACATCGCCCACCACGCGGCCGTCCACGTGCAGGTCGGCCGAAGCCTCGATATTGCCCGTGATGGTCACGTCCGGGCCGATGACCGAGAAGGTCGCGCCGTTAGCCACGGGTCGCGTTCCCGTGATTGGCGATGAAGTCCGCGCGGGCTTCTTCGAGAACATCGGGGGCGGTCTCCAGGAAGGGGCGCGGGTTGACCGCGCGCCCGTTGATACGCACTTCGAAGTGCAGGTGCGGGCCGGTGGAGCGGCCCGAATTGCCGATGCGGCCGATCACGTCGCCCGCCTTCACGTCCTGCCCCACGCGGCTGGCAAAGCGCGACATGTGGGCATAGCGGGTGATCATGCCGTTGCCGTGGCTCACTTCCACCACGTTGCCATAGCCCGACTTCACGCCCACGAAGCTGACCGTGCCATCGGCGGCGGCGTGGATCGGTGCACCATGGGGGGCGCGGAAATCGAGGCCCGCGTGCATCGCAGCATGGCCATTGAACGGATCGCGGCGATAGCCGAAGCCCGAGGAGATCGAGCGGATATCGGCCGGCATAACCTGCGGGATTTCCTGCAGGCCGCGTTCCAGCGAGGCCATGCGCGAGAGGCTGAGTACCATGCGCTCGAAGCGTGGGTCCAGGCTGCCGTCACGCCCGGTGACGAGCTGTTCCAGCGGGCCGCCCATCGCTTCCTCGTCGGCCACCATCATCATCTGCGGGTTCAGGCCCAGGCGGCGGATGGCGCTTTCCGCGCTCTGCGCGCGGCGGTCGGCATAGCGGGTCACGCGTTCCACGAAGGCCAGCTGGCGGGCCTCGATCCGGGCGAGGCCGGCGGCGCCGGGAATCTCGCGCTCGATCAGCGAGATCAGCTCATCGGATTCCTTGCTGGAATCGGACACCGCGCCCACGGCGCTGGCGCCTTCGGCTTCCACCGGGGCCACGGCATCCTCGGGCAGCATCTCGGCAATGCGGTCGAGCACGTCCTGGCGGCGTTCGAGGTCGGCGGTGGTGGCGGCCAGGTCATCGCCATAGTCGGCCAGCCGGTCCTCGGCCTGGGCCACCTGTGCCTCGCGGCTGAGCAGGTCGGCGCGCTCGGCACTGGCCTGGTACTGGCTGAAGGCCATCGCGCCCATCGACACGCCCCAGCCCAGCAGCACGGCGGCGGCGAGGCCGGCAGCGGTCATCTGCATGCGCGAGGAAATCTTGATGAAACGCACCTGCCCGTCGGACCGCATGAAAAATTCACGCTCCGGGAACATGGTGCGCAGGCGGTTCATGAAACCGCCGGCGAAAAGCTTGTCCAAAACGACCCCTTCAGGTTTGTATCGTTCGACCCCGCGAAGTCCGTTAGCGGTCCCACCCCGAGAGTCGACTCGGGCCGTTTACCTTTGGGGCGAAACGAAGGCGGCCTGCGACGAGTCGTTGGACCCTTTCCGGAATCGCTTGCCCGCCGGGGCGAATCGCCTGCCGGCGGCAACCGATTCCTGCCTGACAAGGCGGGCGTGCAGTGGTATCCGCCCGCCCCATGGAACAGGCAGCAGCACAGCAGACCACCGATGTCACCACCCTGGTGGAGGACCTCGCCCGCGCCGGCCGCAAGGCCCAGCGGGTGCTGGCCGGGATGCCGACGGCGGACAAGGCGCGCGCGCTGCAATCCGCCGCGGACGCCCTGCGCGCCGCCGCGCCGCAGATCCTTGCCGCCAACGCGGCAGACCTGGCGAACGGCGAAGCGAACGGCCTCACCGCCGCCCTGCTCGACCGGCTGAGGCTGGACGACAAGCGGCTGGAAGGCATTGCCGCCGCGATCGAGAACGTGGCCGGGCTGCCCGATCCCGTGGGCCAGGAAATCGACCGTTCGCAGGCGCTTGCGGGCATGACGCTGGTGCGCCGGCGCATTCCCATCGGCCTGATCGGCATCATCTACGAAAGCCGCCCCAACGTGACGGCGGATGCCGCCGCCCTGTGCCTGATGAGCGGCAATGCCGCCCTGCTGCGCGGGGGAAGCGAGGCGGTCCATTCCAACCGCGCGATTGCGAAAGTGATGGGCGAGGGGCTGGCAGCGGCGGGCGTGCCTGCAGAAGCAATCCAGCTTATCCCCACGCAGGACCGCGCGGCGGTGGGCGCCATGCTGAAGGCTGCGGGCCTGATCGACATGATCGTGCCGCGCGGCGGCAAGAGCCTGGTGGAGCGGGTGCAGAACGATGCCCGCGTGCCCGTGCTGGCCCATCTCGATGGCATCTGCCACACCTATGTCCATTCCGCCGCCGATCCGGCGATGGCGAAAGCGCTGGCGGTCAACGCCAAGCTGCGCCGCACCGGTATCTGCGGATCGATGGAAACGCTGTTGCTGGATGCCGCCTTCCCCGCCAGCGTGGAGGTGGTGCAGGCGCTGCTCGACGGCGGCTGCGAAGTGCGCGGCGATGCCCGCGCCCAGGCGCTCGACCCACGGGTGAAGCCCGCCAGCGCGAACGACTGGGACACCGAATACCTCGATGCGATCCTCTCGGTCGCCGTGGTCGACGGGGTGGATGCGGCGATGGACCACATTGCCCGCCATTCCAGCCATCACACCGATGCCATCGTCACGGCAGACCAGCAGGTGGCCGACCGTTTCCTGGCCGAAGTGGACAGCGCCATCGTGATGCACAACGCCAGCACCCAGTTTGCCGATGGCGGCGAGTTCGGGCTGGGCGCGGAAATCGGCATCGCCACAGGCCGCCTGCACGCGCGCGGCCCGGTGGCGCTGGAAGGCCTCACCACCTACAAGTGGCAGGTGCTGGGCACGGGCCAGACGAGGGCGTAACCCGTTACATTCCGGCGATTGCGCCGGGGGAGAGAACCGATGCGCTACAACACCCTTGGTCGCACCGGCCTCGTCGTATCCGAGCTGTGCCTGGGGGCGATGACCTTCGGCAACAGGCCCAGCGGCTTCTTCCAGCATGACCTGGACCAGGCGGGTTCGACCGCGCTGGTGAAGCAGGCGCTCGCCGCCGGGGTCAACTTCATCGACACCTCGAACAACTATACCGAGGGCCAGAGCGAGCAGTTCGTCGGCCAGGCGCTGCGCGATCTGGGCGTGGCGCGCGACCAGGTGGTGATCGCCACCAAGGGCATGGGCCCGATGGGCACCGGCCCCAACGACAGCGGCTATGGCCGCCAGCACCTGCTGGCCCAGATCGACGCCAGCCTGGCGCGGCTGGGGCTGGACCATGTCGACCTCTACCAGATCCACGGCTGGGACCCGGTCGCCCCGATGGAGGAAGGGCTGCGCGCGCTGGAGGACATCGTCCGCTCGGGCCGGGCGCGCTATGTCGGCGTGTCCAACTGGGCCGCCTGGCAGATTGCCAAGGCACTGGGCATTGCCGAACGGCGCGGGTGGGACCGGTTCGTGTCCAACCAGGCCTTCTATGCCGTTGCCGGTCGCGACCTTGAGCGCGAACTGGTGCCGATGATGCGATCCGAAGGGCTGGGCCTGATGGTGTGGAGCCCGCTGATCGGCGGCCTCCTTTCGGGCAAGTACGATTTCGCCGCCGATGGCACGCTGTCGGGCGAAGGCCGCCGCGCCACGCTGGATTTCCCGCGCGCCGACAAGCGGCTGGCCCATGCGGCGGTGGAAGCCATGCGGCCGATGGCGGAGGCGCGGGGCGTGGGGGTGGCGGCAATTGCCCTGGCCTGGCTGCTGCACCAGCCGGTGGTCTCGTCCGTGATCGTGGGGGCCAGGCGGCCCGAGCAACTGGCCCAGAACCTGACCGCCAGCGACGTGGAGTTGACCGCCGCAGAGATGGCCACGCTGGACGCCGTTGCCCCGCTGGAAGACGAATATCCCGTCTGGGCGATCAAGGCGCAAGACACGCGCCACGGCTTCCGCCTGACCCCGCCGCGCACGGCCAAGTGACCGGCGGCCCGCTCACCGGCCTGCCCACGGGACTTTTGGGCGGCAGCTTCAACCCGGCGCACGGCGGGCACCGCCGCGTCAGCCTGTTTGCCGCCAGGGCACTGGGGCTGGACGAGGTGTGGTGGCTGGTGTCCCCCGGCAACCCGCTGAAGCCGAAAGCTGGCATGGCCCCGCTGGCGGCCCGCGTCCGGTCCGCCCAGCGCCAGGCCAAAGGTGCGCGAATCCGCGTCACCGCGATCGAGCGGCAGCTTGGCACGGTCTATACCGTCGACACGCTGCGCGCGCTCAAACGCCGCTTTCCGCGCCGCCGCTTCGTGTGGCTGATGGGGGCTGATAACCTCGCCCAGTTCCACCGCTGGAAGGCCTGGCGGCAGATCGCCCGTGAAATGCCGATTGCCGTAATCGCCCGCCCCGGGTATGATGACGCCGCTTTGGCAAGTCCTGCCATGGCCTGGTTGCGGCGTTACCGGTTGGCCGCACCCGCGTTTCGCAACCGGGGCGAATGGAGCGCACCTGCGCTGATAGAACTGCGTTTCGATCCCGATCCGCGCTCGGCCACGGCCCTGCGACAGGCGGATCCAGATTGGGCAAGCCGCTACAAGGGCGTGCTTACCCGGGATCATGTGACGCATTCACTCATCCACGACGGCACGGAGGGCAGGGGCGCATGAAGCCATCCTGCCGCCCTTTCGGTTGTGGCCAGGCTGACCTTCATTCCCCAAGCACGGAGCAGAAAACGTCGCGATGAGTTCTGTCCAGATCAGCCAGGCCCACGGCCTGATGGCAAGCACCGGAACCGCAACCTTTTTCACCATGACCAGCAATCCAGACCACACCGCCCCCGTCCCGGCCAGCGCCGCGATCAATGCCGAACCCGGCTCGCTGCACGCCTTCATCCTCGACCAGCTCGATGAAGACCAGGCGCAGGACCTCGTGTCGATCCCGCTCGCCGGCAAGACCTCGATCGCCGATCACATGATCGTCGCCTCGGGCCGCTCCACCCGCCAGGTCGCCTCGATGGCGATGAAGCTGGCCGAGAAGCTGAAGCAGGGCGGCTATGGCCCCGCGCGGATCGAAGGCCTGCCGGCTGCCGACTGGGTGCTGATCGACGCGGGCGACGTGGTGGTCCACCTGTTCCGCCCCGAAGTGCGCAGCTTCTACAACCTGGAACGCATGTGGGGTTTCGGGGAAGAGAAGGCTTCCTGATTGCATCGGCCCATCCGGGCCGATGTCCTCGGTGTTGTTCGCTCCACCACGTTACGCGGCACCTGCGGGCGGGCGCCCAATCACTCTGGCGCCCTTGCGGTCCACTGGTCGCGGACCGTGCCAGAGCTTGCCCGCAAAGGCTGATCGGGCCAAAAGCCCGCAAGCGCGAATGCGCGCCCGCAGCGAAGGCCGTCAGGCCGGGAGCGAGGATAGCCAAGGGGCCGGATGGCCCCGCCGGCGCTTGAGGCGAAACACATATGCTCCTCCACGTCATCGCCCGCGGCAAGATTGCCCGTTCGCCCGAGGCGGAACTGGTGGCGCGTTATGAAAAGCGCATTGCCTGGCCACTGAAGCTGACCGAGCTTCCTGAAACGGGCGGGCGCGTGGCCGAGGCGCTGACGCCATGCCGCACGGTGCTGCTGGACGAGAAGGGCAAGGACCTTTCTTCCGAACACCTGGCTGAAATCCTCGAGAAATGGCGCGATGGCGGTATCCGCGAATGCTGCTTCTTCATCGGTGCTGCCGATGGCCACAGCCAGGCCGAGCGGGACGGGGCGGACTTGCTGATCGCCTTTGGCAAGGCCACCTGGCCCCACCTGCTGGTGCGCGCCATGCTGCTGGAACAGCTGTTTCGCGCCACCGCCATCCTTGCCGGGCACCCCTATCACAGGGCAGGATAGGCCTTATGCGCCGCTTCGCCCCCATCGCCCTTGCCGCCGCCCTGCTGGGCTGGACCGCGCTGGCGCAGGCGCCAGTGGTCTATGACGATGCCGGGGAGACCCGCGAGGCCCTGCAACAGGCTCTTGCCGGACGCGAGGCTGCCGCCGCCCGCAGCGAGGTGCTGGAAGCCCAGGCGCGCCAGACCGAGGACGAGGCCGAGCGAACCGCCCGCCAGGCTGCTGCCCTTGCCGCGCGCATCCAGCAGGCCGAGGCCGGCATCGCCGCCGCCCGCGCCCGGTCCACGCTGGTCAGCCGCGAGCAGGCCCGCCTGCAGGCGGAACTTGGCCGCGAGCAGCGCCCGATCGTCTCGCTCACCGCCGCGCTGCAACAGTTCGCCCGCCGGCCCGTGGTGCTGGGCCTGCTGCGCCCGGGCGAGATCCGCGACCTCGTCTACCTGCGCGCGGTGATGGCCGAGGCGGTGCCGCAGGTGCAGCAGCGCACCGTGTCCCTGCGCCGCAAGATCGACCGCACGCAGCAACTGGCCCTTGCCGCGCGCCAGGCCGCCACGGTGTTGCAACAGGAACAGGCCGCACTAGCCCAGCGCCGCCAGCAACTGGCCGCGCTGGAGACCCGCCAGCGGCTGGCCTCCCGCGCCGTCGGCAGCAGCGCCAACCGCGAGGCCGAGCGGGCGCTGGCCCTGGCCGAACAGGCGCGCGACCTCGATTCGCTGGTGGACGAGATGGAGCAGGCCGCCACCCTGCGGGCCAAGCTTGCCGCGCTGCCGGGGCCGGTGCTGCGGCCCGGATCGGGTGGCGCGGGTGAGGATGGCCCGGCGCTGGCCGCTCCTTCCGCCAGTGCCTCTGCTCCTGCCTCTGCCCCTGCGCCCTACATCATGCCGGTTACCGGGCGGACGCTGGCGGGGTTCGGCGCGGAGATCGACGGCACGCTCAGCCAGGGGCTCACGCTGGCCCCCGCAGCCAATGCCCAGGTGGTGGCCCCGGCGGCGGGCCGCGTGGCCTATGCCGGGCCCTATCGCGGCTATGGCCAGATCGTCATCGTGGAACATCCCGGCGGCTGGACCAGCCTGGTCACCGGCCTTGCCCGCAGCGACGTGGCGGTGGGGGCAGAACTGGTGGGCGGCGCACCCATCGGCGTGGCAGGGCCGGGCCGCCCGACCATCACGCTGGAACTGCGGCGCGGGGGCCAGCCGGTCAATCCGCTGGACCTGACCCGTTGAACGGCAGCGTGCCAGTCCTCATCTGGCGTTAAGCCCCCGCCTGCGATAGAAGCGCACCGGGACTCTTGCCGAGGAAGACCTGTCCACATGAAATTCGCCTCCCTGCTGCGCGCTGCCGCTCTCAGCACCGCCGTGGCCGTGCTGCCGCTGACCACCGCCGCTTTCGCCCAGGTGGAAGGCAACGCTTCGCCCGAATTCGCCCGCCTCTATGCGGTCTACCAGCGGATCAAGGCGAGCTATGTCGAGCCGGTGGAAGACGAGGTGCTGTTCCGCGGCGCGATCGATGGCATGCTCGCCTCGCTCGATCCGCACAGCGGCTATCTCGATGGTTCCGCGTTGCAGCGTCTGGAGACGATGATCGACGGCAACTACCAGGGCCTGGGCATCTCGATCCAGATGGACGACGGCGCGGTCAAGGTGGTCAGCCCGTTCCGTGGCAGCCCGGCGGACCAGGCCGGGATCAAGGCGGGCGATTTCATCACCCATATCGACGGGCGGCTGATCTATGGCCTGGAGATCGACGAGGCGGTGCAGCAGATGCGCGGCCCCGCCGGCACCAGCGTCAACCTCACCCTGTTCCGCGCCGGGCGCGACGAGCCGGTGGAAGTGACCGTGACGCGCGGCGTGATCGAGCTGGAGCCGGTCACCTCTGAACTGAAGGACGGTGCCATCGGCCACATCAGCGTCAACGAATTCTCCGCCGACGTGGGGCGTGACGTGGCCACGGCCATCGCCACCCTGCGGCGCGAGGCGGGCGGCCGCCTGAATGGTCTGGTGCTTGACCTGCGCCGCAACCCCGGCGGTTCGCTGGACGAGGCGGTGGCCCTGTCCGACCTGTTCCTTTCGCAAGGCCAGATCGTGTCCCAGCGTGGCCGGTCCAGCCGCGATACGATCTACTACGATGCCGAGACGGTCTATCGCGGCGATGCCTTGCAGGGCACCCCGATGATCGTGCTGATCGACGAAGGCAGCGCCTCTGCCAGCGAGATCGTGGCCGGCGCGCTGCAGGACCACAACCGGGCGCTGATCATGGGCGAGCGCAGCTTCGGCAAGGGCAGCGTGCAGACGCTGCTCCCGCTGGGCCGCGACTCCGCACTGAAGTTGACCACGGCGCGCTATTTCACGCCTTCGGGCCGCTCGGTGCAGGAAGGCGGCATCAATCCGGACATTCGCGTGCCGCAATTGTCCGATCCGGATGCCGAGCGCCGCCAGCGCTATGCCCTGCGCGAAAGCGACCTGCGCGGCCACCTGGTCAACGAACTGGGCCGCGAGGACGAATCGCTGGAGCGTGACCGGAACGACGATCCCCGCTTCCAGCTCACCGCCGCCCAGCTTGAGGAGCAGGGCATCGAGGACTTCCAGCTCGATTACGCGCTGCGCACCCTGCGCCGCACCAGCGCCACCATGGCCCGCCGCTGAGGGCTGGCGGGGGCATGACCACCAACACGCAGAAGGCCCGCCTGCTGGCCCTGGCGCTGCCCGCGCTACTGCTGGGCGGGGCCTATGTCTCGCAATACGGCTTTGGCCTCTACCCGTGCGAGATGTGCTGGTGGCAGCGCTACCCGCATTTCGTGGCCGTGCTGCTGGCGCTGGCCGCCTTCGTGCTGCCGCCCAGGCGCCCGCTCGTCATGCTGGCCGCGCTGGCGATCCTGGTTTCCGGCCTGATCGGGGTGTTCCACGCGGGCGTTGAATACAAGCTGTGGGAGGGGCTGTCGGCCTGCACCCTGCCGCCCAGCGCCAGCGCCGATCCGCTGGCCGCCGTGCTGGCCCAGCCGATCACCCGGTGCGACGAGGCGGCATGGACCTTTGCCGGCATTTCGCTGGCCGGGTTCAACGCCATCTTCTCCATCGGCGGCGCACTGGCCATTTTCGCCCTGCTGCGCCGGAAGGAGGCAGCATGACCATTGACCGGCACCGCATGATCCGCGTGGACCAGGCAGGCGAATTCGGCGCCACCCGCATCTATGCCGGGCAACTGGCGGTGATGGGCGATCGCGGACCCCATTCGGCGGAAATCCGCGCCATGGCCGGGCAGGAGGAGGACCACCGCGCCCGCTTCGATGCCCTGATGGCGCGGCGCGGCGTGCGGCCCACGGCTCTCCAGCCGTTCTGGCACGTGGCTGGTTTTGCCCTGGGCGCGGGCACCGCGCTGCTGGGCCCGGAAGCGGCGATGGCCTGCACCGCCGCGGTGGAGACCGAGATCGACGCGCACTACAGCAAGCAGCTCGCGGAGCTGGAGCGCGACGGGGACGATCCCGAACTCGCCGCCATGATCGCCGAGTTCCGCGATGACGAGCGCGAGCACAAGGAGGCCGCCCTTGCCGCCGGGGCCGAACGCGCGCCCGCCTATCCGCTGCTCAGCATGGCCATCCGCCTGGGCTGCCGCGCGGCCATCCGGCTGTCCGAGCGGATTTGACGCAGGTCAGTGTGCCTGCGGGCGCTTCACCTATGGTTCAGGGCGCAGCGTGCCCTATATAGGCCGGGATTACCGAAGGACCGATCCGATGATGCGCCAGTTCCTCCTCGCCACCTGCGCTCTCGCCGCCGGCCTTTGCGCCGTGCCCGCCGCCGCCCAGGATGCGAGCGGAGAGCGGGTGATGATGGTCACCATCCGCCCGGGCGAAGCCTGCCCGGAAAGCCCCGAACCCGATACCATCGTGGTGTGTGACGAGATCGAGGATCCCTATCGCATCCCCAGCGCCCTGCGCGAGGGCCGCAGCCCGGAAAACCAGAGCTGGGCCGAGCGGGTGCGCGCCAACGAGCGGGTGGGCGCTTTCGGGCCAGGTTCGTGCACCAACATCGGCGGCGGATCGGAACTGGGCTGCACCGCGCAGTTCATTGCCGACAACGTGGAGGAACGGCAGAACGGCCCGCAGCGCCGCTATAGCGAGCAGATTGCCGAACAGCGGGCCGAGCGCCTGTCCACCATCGATGCCGATGCCGCGATGACCCAGTCGCGCGTGGAAGCGATCGAGCGCGAGTACATGGAGCGCGAGAACGCCCAGAGCAGCGCCCCGCTGCCGGGCGAGGAAGCGGCTGCTCCGGCCGAAGTGGCCGATCCCGCCGCCATCCCCGATCGCCCGCTGACCACGCCGCGCCCGTAAGCGCGGTGCTAGTTCAAGGTTAACCCCTGCCACGCTATGGCGCGGGCATGAGCAAGCGCATCCTCACCATCTTCGGCACGCGGCCCGAAGCGATCAAGCTGTTCCCGCTGGTCCATGCGCTGGAGGCGGATGCGCGGTTCGATTCGCGGGTTTGCGTATCCGGCCAGCATCGCGGGATGCTCGACCAGGTGCTGGAGATCAGCGGCGTGGTCCCGCACCACGATCTTGACCTGATGCAGCCCGACCAGTCGCTCGACCAGCTGACTGCACGCCTCATCACCGGCCTTGGCGCGGTGATGGATGCCGAGAAGCCCGATTGGGTGGTGGTGCAGGGCGATACCGCCACCGCCATGTGCGGCGCGCTGGCTGCCTATTACCGCAAGATCAGGGTGTGCCACGTGGAGGCGGGCCTCAGGTCAGGCAACATCTACCACCCGTGGCCGGAGGAGGTTAACCGCAAGGTCATCGGCTCCATCGCCGCGCTCCATTGCGCGCCCACCGAGGTGAGCCAGGCGGCGCTGCTCAAGGAGAATGTCGATCCCGCCACGGTCCACGTCACCGGCAACACGGTGATCGATGCACTGCACCGGATCACTGCCAAGATCGAAGCCGATCCCTCGCTGGCCAGCGGGCTGGCTGAGCTTGAGGAACGCTTCAAGGGCAAACGCATCATTGGCGTCACCACCCACCGGCGCGAGAATTTCGGCGGCGGGATGGAGGCGATTGCCGATGCCGTCCGCCGCCTGGCCGCGCGACCCGATGTGGCGGTGATCTTCCCCGTCCACCTCAACCCCAATGTCCGCGCGGTGATGGACGGCGCGCTGGGCGGCATCGCCAACGTGGCGATGATCGAACCGCTCGACTACCCGCACTTCGCGAGGCTGCTCTCGCTGGCCGACCTGATGCTGACCGATAGCGGCGGCGTTCAGGAGGAAGCTCCCGCGCTGGGCAAGCCGGTGCTGGTGATGCGCGAGACGACCGAGCGGCCCGAAGGCATCGATGCCGGCACGGCCATGCTGGTGGGCACGGACGCGGACCGGATCCTGGCGGAAGCTACGCGGCTATTGGATGACCGCGCGGCCTACGAGGCCATGGCGCGGGCGCATAATCCGTTCGGGGATGGGCACAGCGCGGCGCGGATTTGCGAATTGCTGGCTGGATGATCTTGTGAGGTGATTGCCGGGGATGGGGCATGGCTGAATTTGGGTGGCAATATGCAATGCCATCTGTCAGCTTCAATCTGGACTCGAAGGCCCCTTACGCATGGATTATCTGTCTTCAGCGGCTGATAGTCGGCAGCCAACGACCTTCCGATCATTACCCGATTATCAACCAATTTCCGGCAATGCCGCTGCTGACTATCAGCGAGAAGGCATTCCATGCGCGGCGAAAACCTGCCCACCGTTTCCGTTATCGGCCTTGGCTACATCGGCCTGCCCACCGCCGCGGTGATCGCGCGGGCGGGGATGCGGGTGCATGGCGTGGACGTGACCCCCTCCGTGGTCGAGACGATCAACCGGGGCGAAATCCATATCGAGGAAGTGGACCTCGACGGGCTGGTGCAGGGCGTGGTCTCGCGCGGGCTGCTGAAAGCCTCGCTGGATGTCGCCCCCGCTGACGTGTTCGTGATCGCGGTGCCAACGCCCTTCCACAAGGATGGCCAGCACACGCCGGACATCACCTATGTGCTCGATGCCGCCAAGAACGTCGCCCGCGTGCTTAAGGTTGGCGACACGGTGATCCTCGAATCAACCTCTCCGGTGGGCACCACCGAACAGATGCGCGATATGATCGCTGCCCAGCGCCCGGACCTTAAGCTGCCCGGCATCACCGGCGGCACGCCCGATGTCTCGATCGCCTATTGCCCGGAGCGCGTGCTGCCGGGGCGCATCTTGGAGGAACTGACCAACAACGACCGCTCCATCGGCGGCATAACCCCGCGCTGTGCCCGCAAGGCGTTGGCCTTCTACAAGCGTTTCGTGCGCGGCACCTGCGTCACCACCGATGCCCGCAGCGCCGAGATGACCAAGCTGGTCGAAAACTCGTTCCGCGACGTGAACATCGCCTTTGCCAACGAACTTTCCATGGTCTGCGACAAGCTGGGCATGGACGTGTGGGAGGTGATCCGCCTCGCCAACCGGCACCCGCGCGTGAACGTGCTGACCCCCGGCCCCGGCGTGGGCGGGCACTGCATCGCGGTGGACCCGTGGTTCATCGTGGCCGCCGCGCCGCAGGAAACCCCGCTGATCCGGACTGCGCGCGGGGTGAACGATGGCAAGATCCACCACACCATCGCCCGCGCCGCCGCGCTGATCGATGCCAGCCCCACGGCGCGGGTCGCCTGCCTGGGCCTGGCCTTCAAGGCCAACATCGACGACTTCCGCGAATCGCCCGCCCGGCTGGTGGCGGCCACGCTGGCCCGCCGTTATGGCAGCCGCATCTCCATCGTGGAGCCCTATGCCGCCGAGCTGCCGCGCGAATTCGAGGGCACCGGTGCCAGCCTGACCGACATCGATACCGCGCTGGAGACCTGCGACGTGCTGGTCCTGCTGGTGGACCATGACGTGTTCCGCTCCGTCCCCTTGGCAGAGCGGGCCGACAAGCAGGTCTACGATACCCGCGGCGTCTGGCCCGACCAGCCGCGTGCCGTGGTGGACCAGGACGAAGGGGCCTTGCGCAAGGCGGGGTGAATACTCCGATCCTCCCCGTACCGGGAAGGCTTACTCCGGCCAGCGTTCAAACGAGGGCAGCTTTTCCGCCCCGTCCATCCACGCGCGCCGCTCGGCCACCTGGATGTGCATGGTGGGGCGGGTGGCATCGGGGTGGTCCAGCGTGACTGACTGCACGTCGACGATCCCCGGCAGCATGGTCTCGTTCACGAAATAGAGCGGGGTGCCGCACTGGCCGCAGAAATAGCGTTGCGAGCCGCTTTCGCCGGTGAAGCAGCTTGCCTCACCCTGCGTCACGCGGAACTGGTCCGTCCCCACTGCCAGCCAGGCCACCATCGGTGCGCCGCTGGCCATCTGGCAATCGCGGCAATGGCACAGGCCATGCCGTTCGGCCTCGCCCGCAATCGCATAGCGCACCGCGCCGCAGCGGCATCCGCCCGCACCCAGATCGGCCATGTCCCGCCTCCTCAAGCCAGAATCGGGATGGAACGTATCATGAACGCATGGGTCAGGCCAGCGCGATATCCGGCGCGTCTTCCTGCTTCATGCCAACCACGTGATAGCCCGCGTCCACGTGGTGCACCTCGCCCGTCACCCCGCTGGCGAGGTCGGACAGGAAATAGAGGCCCGATCCGCCCACATCCTCGATGGTGACATTGCGGCGCATGGGGGAATTCAGCTCGTTCCACTTGAGGATATAGCGCAAATCGCCGATGCCGCTGGCGGCCAGCGTCTTGATCGGGCCGGCCGAAATGGCGTTTACGCGGATGTTTTCCGGCCCCAGGTCATTGGCCAAGTACTTCACGCTGGTTTCCAGCGCCGCCTTGGCCACGCCCATCACGTTGTAATGCGGCACCACTTTTTCCGCGCCGTAATAGGTCAGCGTCAGGATGCTGCCGCCGTCCTGCATCAGCGGGCGGGCGCGCTTGGCGGCGGCCACCAGCGAATAGGCGCTTATGTTCATCGTCATCAGGAAGTTTTCGAGGCTGGTATCGACATACTTGCCGCGCAACTCGTTCTTGTCGGAAAAGCCGATGGCGTGGACCAGGAAGTCCAGCTTGCCCCAGCGTGCCTCGATCTGTGCAAAGGCGGCATCCAGTGCCGCCATGTCGCTGACGTCGCAATCGATCAGGAAATCGCTGCCCACCTGCTCTGCCAGGGGGCCAACGCGCTTCTTCAGCGCATCGCCCTGGTAGGAAAAGGCCATTTCCGCCCCGTGCTCGTGGAGCTTTCTGGCAATGCCCCAGGCCAGCGACTTGTCGTTCGCCAGCCCCATGATGAGACCGCGCTTACCCGCCATCAGCCCGCTCATTAGCTATTCTCCTGCAAACCCATCGCCATGTCCGCCTCGCGCCCGATCCTGCCTCGCGTCTGCGGTCCGGCCAGGGCGGCATTCAGTTCCGCCCCTGCTACCATCCCTAAGCCGACCAGATAGAAAAAGAAAAGCGCGATCATGATCCCGGCCAGCGAGCCATAGGTCAGGTCATAGGCAAACAGCATGCGGATTGCCCACGGCAGGGCCATCGAAACCAGCACCCACCAGCCCGTTACCAGCACCGCGCCGGGCCACTTGGGATAGCGGCGGCTGCGATAGCGGGCCGGGGTCAGCGTGTAGAACAGCAGGTAGATCGACCCGAACAGCCCCACGCCGGAGACGATGCGGGTCCACGCCAAACGTGAAAGTGCTTCGGTGAATTGCGGGAAATAGGCCCCGATCACCTCGGTGGCGGCGTTCACTGTCACCTGCAGGAACAGCGAAAGGATCAGCAGCAGCACGGCCACGATGATGATGCCGGTGGAAAACAGCCGGTATTGCCAGAAGGCGCGGGTGGCGGGTGCGCCATAGGCGCGGCGCAGGATATCGCGGATCGTCTCGATCAGGCTGCCCACGGTCCACAGGCCCACCAGCCCGCCAACCCACAACAGCCAGCCGGTGCGCGCCTCGATCACGTGGATCGCCACCGGCTGGATCACGTCATCCACCACCGGGGGCAGGGCGGAGAGCAGCGCACGCACGGCGGCGGCGCGGTCCGCCTCCTCGCCCAGCAGGGTGACGGCGGCGGCACCGGTGACAAAGAAGGGAAAGATCGCCAGCAGCGACATGTAGGCCAGGTTGCCCGCGTGGATCAGCCCGTCTTCGTAAACGCCCACGGCAATGCGCCTGACGATGCTGCACGCCGGGCTCGCCAGGAAGCGCCGGACAAGGCCGGGTGGGGGCCCGGGGAGGGGATCGTCTGCGGGTGCTTCCACGACCATGAGGGCAGCCTTACCAGTCTGCGCGCCCAAGTCGAGCGAGCCAACCCCTAGACGCCCAGCCGTGCGCGCGGGTTCCCTTCGTCGCGCCAGTCGCCCAGCCGTTCGGCCAGCGCCGCAAGGTCTTGCGGCAACTGGATTTCCAGCGCAACGAACTGGTCGCCCCGGCCGCCGCCCTTCCTGCTGAAGCCCTTGCCCTTCAGCCGCAGCACCTTGCCCGAGCCGGAGCCGGGAGCCACCTTCAGCATCACCGGCCCGTCCACCGTGGGGACCTTGACCGAGGCGCCGTTGACCGCCTCGTCCAGCGTCACCGGCAGGTCCAGGCGGATATCGTCGCCGTCACGGCGGAAGAAGGGGTGGCTGTCTACCTCGATCGTCACCAGCGCATCGCCCGGCCCGCCGGGGCCCGGTTGCCCCTTGCCCTTCAGGCGCATTTGCGTGCCGTCTTCCACGCCTGCGGGCAGGCTGAGGTCAATCGTCTTGCCATCGCCCAGCGTGATCCGCTGCGGGGTGAGGGTGGCGGCGTCGGTGAACGAAACCTTCAGGCGATAGGCGGCATTGGCCCCGCGCTGCGGCGGCGGCGGACCTCTGCGTCCGAAGCCGGCCGAACCACCTCGCGCCCCGGCACGGCCGCCGAACAGGCCTTCGAACAGGTCACCCAGGTCCACATTTTCGCCGCCGAAGCCGCCGAAATCCTGCGGCCCGCCCTGCCTTCCGCCAAAGCCGCCACCGGCGCCAAACGGCATCCGCGGGTTGCCCTCGGCATCGATCTCGCCGCGATCGAACTGGGCGCGCTTGTCCTTGTCGGACAGCAGGTCATAGGCGCGGGTGACCTCGGAAAACCGTTCCGAAGCCTTGGGATTGTCCTTGTTGCGGTCCGGGTGCAGCTCTTTCGCCAGCTTGCGATAGGCCGACTTGATCGCCGCCTCGTCGGCATTGCGGGCAACGCCCAGGGTGGCATAGGGATCGCTCATGGTGTGTTAGTTAGGTAAGGCATCGTGGGCTGGCAAGCGTGACGCGCTTGGGCTAGGCCGATCGCATGAACGACGCCGACAACGCCATCCCCGATACCGACCCCTTCGCCCTGTTCGATGCCTGGTTTGCCGAGGCCTTCGAGAGCGAGCCGAACGATCCCAACGCCATGGCGCTGGCCACGGCCACGCCCGATGCCTTTCCCTCGGTCCGCATGGTGCTGCTGAAGGGGCACGATGCACGCGGTTTCGTGTTCTACACCAATGCGCAGAGCCGCAAGGGCGGGGAAATCCTGGCCAATCCGCGCGCCGCGCTGCTGTTCCACTGGAAGAGCCTGCGCCGCCAGATCCGCATCGAAGGCCCGCTGGCCGAGGTCACCCCGCAAGAGGCCGACACCTATTTCCACTCGCGCCCGCTGAAGTCGCAGATCGGTTCTGCCGCAAGCGACCAGTCGCGCCCGCTCGATACGCGGCAAACCTACCTTGACCGGGTGGAGGCGCTGGCAGCGCAACACACGGTCGAAGTGCCGCGCCCCGCGCACTGGACCGGCTTCCGCCTCGCTCCGCAGGCTATCGAATTCTGGACCGACCGGCCCAACCGCCTGCACGAACGCCGCCGGTTCGAGCGCGCGGCGGACGGCGGCTGGACCAGCAGCCTGCTCTATCCGTGAGCGAGGCCGCCCACCAGCGCGGAGCGCTCAACCGCAGCGCGGCCTATGCCTCGATCGCGATGGCGCTGTTCCTTGTCACCACCAAGCTGTGGGCGGTGATCCAGACCCAGTCCACCGCTATGCTGGGCAGCCTGGCCGATACCGGGCTGGACCTTGTCGCCAGCCTGGCCACGCTGGCCGGCGTATGGATCGCGGCGCAGCCGGCGGATGCGGAGCACCGCTTCGGCCACGGCAAGGCCGAGGCGCTTTCGGCCATGTTCCAGGTGGTGCTGATCTCGCTGTCCGCTGCGGGGCTGGCGTTCCGGGCGGTGATGCAACTGATCGCGGGCGAACAGGTTGCCTCGGCGGACGAGGGCATCCTTGTTTCCGCCGTGGCTTTCGTCGCCACGCTCGTCCTGCTGTGGTGGCAGCGCCGCGTGCTGGCGCGCACCGGCTCGCTCGCCATCGCCACCGATCACCTGCACTACAAGAGCGACCTGGCCCTGAACCTGGCGGTGATCGCCGCGCTGGTGCTCGACCGCTACCTGAACGTCCCGGGGGCCGATCCGTTGTTTGGCCTGGCCATCGCCGGGTGGCTGGGCTGGGGTGCGTGGCGCGCGGCGGGCGAGGCGATCGACCACCTGATGGACCGCGAATGGCCGGAAGAGCGGCGCGCGGCCTTCCTTGAAGTGCTCGCCCGCCATCCGGAACTGCGCGGCGTGCATGACCTGCGCACCCGCACCAGCGGGGCGGACGATTTCGTGCAGTTCCATGCCAGTGTGGATGGACAGATGACCGTGGCCGAAGCCCACCGCCTGATGGACGAACTGGAAGAGCGCATCGAGGCCGAGTTTCCCGGCGTGGAAGTGCTGATCCACCCCGATCCCGATGGCCTGGTGAACGAGGAAGGGACGGCGGCAGAGGAACTGCTGCCCGGCGCGTCTCCTCAGCGTTCGGGGTAAAGCGCCACCAGCTCGCCCAGCGTGTCCAGCATCGCGCGCTGCTGCTCGTCGCTGCCCATGCCCAGCCGCACCACGGTGAGCTTCTGGGCAGGCGAGACGAAGACCACCTGCCCGCCGTGGCCCAGCGCGCCAAAGGCACTGTCGGGCGCCTTGCCTGCCAGCAGGTTGTCGCGATCGGTGCCGGACGGGCGGTTGAGCCACAGTTGCGCGCCGTAATCCGGGGCGCGGGGGCTTTCGCTCTTCATGAAGTCGATCCACCCGCGCGGCACCACCTGCACCCCGCGCGCCGCCCCGCCGCTGCGCAGGAAATCGCCGAAGCGGGCCCAGTCGCGGGCGTTGGCCCACACGGCGCTGCCCGCCAGCATGGTGCCGGCGGCATCGTATTCGGCGCGCATCGTTTGCAGGCCCAACGGCACCACCAGCCGCGCATCGAGGAACTGGGCCACCGCCTGCTGGCGGGCATCGCCATCCCCTTCGGGGGCCAGCAGCCGGGCCATCACGTCACCCAGGATCACGCTGGTGGCGGTGGAATAGCGGAACACCGCGCCCGGCGCATGGTCCAGCGGCTGGGCTTCAGCCCAGGCGGCCATGTCATCGCGCCCGTCGAGGTACATCATCCGCACTTCGGAACTGGCATAGACCGGCTCTGCCCCCTCTTCGTGGCGCAGGCCGCTGCGCATCTGCAGGAGCTGGCGCAGGGTGATCTCGCCGCGCGGATCGCCGGCGCGGCGCCACTGGTCGATCGGGGGTGAATTATCCAGCGCCAGCCGCCCGTCGGCCACCATCATGCCGATGAGGACGGCGGTGACGGTCTTCGACAGCGACCAGCCGATGAAGCGGGTGTCCTCGTCGAACCCCTCGGCATAGCGTTCGGCCACGATCCGCCCGCCGTGCATCACGATCACGGCGCGCGTCTCGCCGATGTCCTCGCGGGAAAACAGTGCGTCAACCGCGCGCGCCAGGTCTTCGCGCGGGACGCCCGGTTCCACGTCCACCGCCTCCAGCGCGCCTTCGGGCAGGGGCGGCAGCTCGGGCGGCCCCGGCTCGCCGCAGCCTGCCAGCAGGGCCAGGCCAATCAGGCTTGGCGTCAGGCGAAGGGCAAGGCTAGGGAAGGTCCGGCGCGTCATGGCGGCGCACTAATCAGGCAGGCGACTTCGAATGGCAACCGCAAAGACCGGCTCCCGCAACGGCCCCTCGCGCCGCCGCACAAGCTGGCTTTCGCTGCTGCTGCTGGCCGTGGCGGTGGTCGGCGCGGCCTACTGGATGTGGCGCGAACCGATCGACGGCTACGCGGTGGCCGGCACCAGCTATGGCGCACACATGATGTGTTCGTGCCGCTATATCGGCGGGCGCGACATGGGCAGTTGCAAGGCCGATTTCGAGCCGGGGATGCAGGCCGTCTTCATCTCCGAGGACGAGGACGAGCGTTCGGTCACCGCCTGGGTGCCGCTGGTGTCCGCGCAGACCGCCCGCTATCGCGAGGGCTATGGCTGCGTTCTGGACGGCTGGAACGATTAGGGCCTAGCCCTGCTCGGTCCCCTCGATCCAGCCGCCGCCCAGCACCCGCTCGCCGTGGTAGAGCACGGCCGCCTGGCCGGGAGCGACGCCGAATTCGGGTGTGGCAAAGCGGATCGTGGTGGCCGCGCCGTCACCCAGCGGGCCCTCCAGCGTAACCGGCACAGGCTTTGCCAGACTGCGGACCTTGGCGGTGATCCCGCCGGAAGGCAGCGGGCCGATGCGGTTGGTCTCGACAAGGTGCGCCGCGCCCACCGCCAGAATGGCCTTGGGGCCCACGCGCACTTCGGCACTGGCAGCGTCCAGCGCCACCACATAGAGCGGCTCGGCCTGGCCGCCGATTTCCAGCCCACGCCGCTGGCCCACGGTGAAGTGGACGATGCCCTGATGCTCGCCCAGCACCGCGCCGGTGGCGGCATGGACGATCCTGCCCGCCCGCGCGCCCTGTGGCCGCAGCTTCTTGACCAGGCCCGCATAGTCGCCATCGGGCACGAAGCAGATGTCCTGGCTGTCGGGCTTGGCGGCGTTACGCAGGCCGAAGGCTTCCGCCAGTGCGCGCACTTCCGGCTTGGGCAGCCCGCCCAGCGGGAAGCGCAGGAAATCGAGCTGCGCCTCGGTGGTGCCATAGAGGAAGTATGACTGGTCGCGTGCCGGATCCAGCGCGCGGTGAAGTTCCGGCCCCTCAGGCCCGGTCACACGGCGGACATAATGGCCCGTCGCCAGGCAAGCGGCCCCCAGTTCGCGCGCCATGCGGAACAGGTCGGTGAACTTAGGCCCCATGTTGCAGCGGATGCAGGGGATGGGGGTGCGGCCGGCCAGGTAATCGTCGGCAAATCGGTCGACCACTTCCTCGCGGAACTGGCTCTCATGGTCGAAGACATAGTGGGCGATGCCCAGCCGATCGGCCACGGCGCGGGCATCGCGGATGTCGTCGCCCGCGCAACAGGCGCCCTTGCGGCCCGTGGCAGCGCCATAGTCGTACAGTTGCAGCGTCACGCCGATCACCTCGGCCCCGCTGGCATGGGCGAGGGCCGCGACCACGCTGCTGTCCACCCCGCCCGACATGGCGACCACGATGCGGCACTGGCCGGCCGGGCGCGGCAGGTCGAACAGCGCTTCGGCGTTAACGGTAATTGCAGGGGCGGGAGCCGTGGTCATCGTGCCCGGCCCATACACGCCGCAGCGCCTTGCGCCAATTGTGCCGCCGCCCCACATGCGCCGACCCCGGGGTAACGGGCGGTTAAGGCGGCCTTTACCGCTTTTTGACGGTTGCAGGCCTATGACCGCGGCATGTTCGAGGGAAAACCACCCCTGACTGCCCCGCAAACGGGGCCGGCGGCCAGCCTGGTCGAGGGCGATTCGCTGCGCGAATTGACCTGGGGCGACCTGCGCCTGCGGCTGGCAGCCGCGCGTGACCTGCGCCTGTCGCTGGCCCGCGAAGCCGTCCGCGAGGCGGCCAGCTTCGATGCCCCCGTGGCCCGCCAGGTGGCAGCGCTGGAGCATGGGCTGGATAATGGCAAAGAGGTCGTTAACCCTAGTGATTTAGCCAATGGCAAAGGGATCGGTGGCACACCGGCTGCGTCGCACGATGGCAGCCTTTATCAGCCCTTGAGGAATTAAATGATCGAGAACCAGAACATCCGACCGGCGCAGGTCATCGGCCCGCTTGGCGAGCCCCTGACGGTGGCCGACCTGCCCCCGCCGTCCACCCGGCGCTGGGTGGTCCGGCGCAAGGCCGAGGTGGTTGCGGCCGTCAATGGCGGCCTGCTGACCATCGACGAGGTGCTCGAACGCTATGATCTGACGCTGGAGGAATTTGCCGGCTGGCAGCGCGCGGTCGACCGCTCGGGCATGCAGGGCCTGCGCGTCACCCGCATCCAGCACTACCGCGACCTGTACGAGCGGCAGCTCAAGTATTGATTGCCGCCGGACGCGATTAATCCCCCGCGTACAGCCACCTACATCTCCGATTCGACTCCCGCACGGTGCCGGCGCATGATCACGCCTGCGCCGTGGGGTGCGTTTGCAGGAACATCCTCGCCTGCGGCACGTTCAGATGGGCAGTGGCGTTCGTCGCCGTTGGCAAGGAGAAATCGAATGGGGTGGATTATCGCAATCATCGTGGGCGGCATCGCCGGCTGGCTGGCCAGCAAGCTGATGAACCGTGACGCATCGATGGGCGTAGTGCTCAACGTGATCGTTGGCTGTATCGGTTCGGTACTGGGCAACCTGCTGCTGGGCCCGCTGCTCGGCGTTGGCGGTTCGGTGCAGGAATTCTCGCTCTCCGGCCTGCTGATCGCCATCGTCGGCGCCGTGGTGCTGCTGGCGATCGTCAACCTGATCCAGCGCGGCCGGGTGCGCTAACCGGCGCCGGTCGTCCCGCTTGGCGGGGCGACTGACAAAATGTTACAATTGGCTGGAAAAGGCCGGAAACCTGCGAGTTTCCGGCCTTTTTTGCGTTTCCGGCCATGCTGCCGGTCGGTGCCGGACGTGTCCCCGCCGATGGTTCGATTGCGGCCCGTGCGACAAGCGTATATGGGCGATACGGCAGAAAAACCGCATATCCTGCGGGCACCACGCGTGCCAAGGCGGGCGGCACAGTCGGGTCAGGACCCGGGCGCGCATGCGGAACAAGGCATGGAACCAGGCAGAAGCGGCGCATGAACTACGAAACGCGACTAGACGTGACGCACGGCATCCCGGCCGGCGAGGACGCGGACATGGACCAGCGCGCCGCGAAGAAGCGCAAGTGGATCGTGGCCGGCGTGCTGGTGCTGGCGGTGATCGCCGCCGCCGTGATGCTGACCCGCGGCGGAGAGCCCGAGCCGTTCACCGGTGCCGAAGCCAGCATCCCCTCGGTCACCGTGATCGTGCCGCGCCAGGGCACCTATGCCGGGGTGATCAACGCCACCGGCACCCTGGCTGCCCGGCGCGAGATGCCGGTGGGCGTGGTGGGCGAAGGCGGGCGCGTGGTCTCGGTTCCGGTGGAGCCGGGTCAGTGGGTCCGTGCAGGCCAGGTGCTGGCCGTGATCGACCGCTCGGTGCAGAGCCAGCAGGCCGCCAGCGCCACGGCGCAGATTGCCGTGGCCCAGGCCGATGCCGACCTGGCCCAGGCCAACCTTGACCGGGCGTTGCAACTGGTTGACCGCGGGTTCATCAGCCGTGCCGACGTGGACCGGCTGACCGCCACCCGCGATGCCGCCGTGGCCCGCGTGCGCGTGGCCCAGGCCCAGGCGGGCGAACGGCAGGCGCGCAATGCCCAGCTCAACATCGTCGCCCCTGCGGCCGGCCTGCTGCTGACCCGCGAGGTCGAACCCGGCCAAGTGGTGGGCGCGGGCTCGGGCGTGCTGTTCTCGATCGCCCGAGGCGGCGAGATGGAACTGCTGGCGCAGATCGGCGAGGCGGAGCTGGGCTCGATCCCCGTGGGCGCGACCGGCCAGGTTACCCCGGCGGGCAGCGACCAGAGCTTCACCTGCCAGGTGTGGCAGAAGAGCCCGGTGATCAACCAGCAGACCCGCCAGGGCACGGCGCGCTGCGCCATGTCCTACAATGCCGCGCTGCGGCCCGGCGGCTTTGCCACGATCGCGCTGGCCGGAGGCACCATGGTCGCCACCCGCCTGCCCGAAAGCGCGGTGATGAACGATGACCAGGGCAGCTATGTCTATGTGGTCGGCGAGGGCAACAAGGTGGAACGCCGCGCGGTGGAACTGGGCATGATCAGCGACGAGGGCATCGTCATCTCCTCGGGCCTGAGCGGCAATGAGCGGGTGGTCGCCCGGGCGGGTGGCTTCCTGACCGTGGGCGAGGAAGTGAAGCCGGTCGTCCAGGGCGCGGGCCAGGGTTCGGGCCAGTAACCGCCGATGGATTTCCGCAACATTTCCGCCTGGTCGATCCGCAACCCGATCGTCCCGCTGCTGGCTTTCCTAGGGCTGATGCTCGCGGGTATCATGGCCTTCCAGCGAATGGACGTGCAGGACCGGCCGGATATCGAGTTTCCGCAGGTCAACGTGCAGATCTCGCAGCCGGGCGCCGCCCCCAGCGAGATCGAGAACCAGATCACCCAGCGGGTGGAATCCGCCGTGCAGACGCTGGACGGGATCGAGAACATCCGCTCGACCGCGTCCGAGGGCAGCTCCAGCACGCAGATCGAATTCGCCCTGGGCACCGACATCGCCGAGGCGGTGAACGAGGTGAAGAGCGCGGTGGACCAGATCCGCGGCGAACTGCCCGATGGCATCCTCGAACCGCGGGTGTTCAAGAACCAGACCAGCAGCCAGCCGATCGTCTACTTCGGCGTTACCGCCGACGACATGACGGTGGAGGAACTGAGCTGGTTCATCGACGACACCATCACCAAGGCCCTGCTGACCGTGCCCGGCCTGGCGGAAGTCAACCGCAGCGGCGGGGTGGATCGGGAAATCCTGGTCATCCTCGACCCGGCGAAGATGCAGGCGCTGGGCGTCACCGCCTCGCAGGTCAACCAGACGCTGCGGCAGACCAACGTGAACGCCGCGGGCGGGCAGGCGGAAATTGCCGGCTCGCGCCAGTCGGTGCGCGTGCTGGGCAATGCCGCCACGGCCTACGAACTGTCGCAGACCCAGGTGTCCATCGGCGGCGGGCGCGCGGTCAAGCTGGCCGATATTGCCACGGTCCGCGATGCCTATGGCGAAATCCGCAGCCAGGCCAAGATCGGCGGCCGCCAGGTGGTGATCTTCGGCATCACCCGCGCGCGCGGCGAAAGCGACGTGACCGTTTATGACGGTGCGGTCGAGGTGCTGGAGCAGTTGCAGGAGGAAAACCCCGGCCTGCACTTCACCCGCCTGTTCACCGAAGTGGACTATACCAAGGCCCAGTACGAAAGCAGCATGGCCGCCATGGTCGAAGGCGCCATCCTGGCGGTGATTGTGGTGTTCCTGTTCCTGCGCGACTGGCGCGCGACAATCATCGCCGCGCTGGCCATCCCGCTGTCGGCCATTCCCACCTTCTATTTCATGGAATGGCTGGGCTTCTCGCTCAACACCATGAGCCTGCTGGCGCTGGGCCTGGTGGCCGGTGTGCTGGTGGACGATGCGATCGTGGAGATCGAGAACATCGTGCGCCACATGCGCATGGGCAAGAGCGCCTACCAGGCATCGATCGACGCGGCTGACGAGATCGGCTTGGCCGTGGTGGCAACCACCTTCTCGATCGTCGCGGTCTTCCTGCCGGTGGGCCTGATGCCGGGCGTTTCGGGCCAGTTCTTCAAGAACTTCGGCCTCACCGTGGTCGCCTCGGTGCTGATGAGCCTTGCCGTGGCCCGCATGATCACGCCGATGGTGGCGGCCTACTTCCTGAAAGCCAAGGGCGAGGCGGCGCACGGCGAAGGCCGCATGATGGACATGTACATGGCGGTGCTGCGCTGGTCGCTGGATGACAGCGGCTTCCGCGCCATGCGCGCGCGCATCGGCAAGACCGGGTCGCGCCTGGCCTTCCACATCGCCGCGCTGGTCACAGGCGCGCTGGTGCTGGCGGCAATGGGCTGGTTCGGTGGTGACAGCGCTGAGGAGGGCGGATGGTCCATCGGCAGCGTACTGGGCACGGCAATCCTCGCCTACCTGATCGGCGGCGTGGTCAACTTCATCCTCGGCCTGATCGCGGGCCGGTTCATCGGCTACGATGCCAATGCCTTTGTTGCCCGCAGCCGCTACCTGGCGGCGCGCTTCCTTGACCATCGATTGTGGATGATGGGCGTGGGTCTGGTTGCCCTGGGCTTCACCGGCTTTGTCATTACCAAGATCCCGCAGCAGTTCTTCCCCAATGCCGACAGCGACTTCGCGATGATCCGCGTGTCGATGGTGCCCGGCACCACGCTGGAGCAGACCGACGAGGTCATCTCCACTATCGCCGCGCGCATGCAGGAAGAGCAGGAAGTCAGCCTGGCGCTGGGCATTGCCAACGAAGGCAGCGGCATGATCCGCATCGTCTTCAAGCCCGACCGCGAGCGGGACAGCCTGACCTTCCAGCGCGAGCTGACCCCCTACCTGCAATCGGTGCCCGATGCCCGGGCCAACTTCCAGGAATCGGGCCCCGGCGCGCAGGGGGGCACCGGCCGTGCGATCTCGATCATGCTGTCCGGCTCTGACCCCGTGGCGCTGGAACAGGCCGCCAATGCGCTGGTCGAACAGATGCAGGGCGTGGAAGGCGCGGTGGGCCCGCGGATCGAGATCGACCTGCAACGCCCCGAACTGATCATCACCCCCAACGAGGACCTGGCCGCCAGCCTGGGCGTGACCACCCAGGCGCTGAGCCAGGCGATCCGCATCGCCACGTTGGGCGATATCGACCAGAACGCCGCCAAGTTCTCGCTGTCGGACCGGCAGATTCCCATCCGCGTGCGCCTGGCCGAGGGTGACCGGCGCAACCTCTCGGTGATCCGCAACCTGCCGGTGCCCACGTCCTCCGGCGGCTCGGTGCCGCTGGAACGCGTGGCCACCATCACCCTGGGCAGCGGCCCGACCAGCATCGAGCGCTACAACCAGAACCGCCGCGTGTTCGTTTCGGCCGACCTTGCCCCCGGCACCGCCAAGGGTGACGTGATGAACGCGATCAACCGCCTGCCGGCAATGGCCGAGCTGCCCACCGGCGTCACCAACACCCCCGTGGGTGAGGACGAGTGGCTGGCCGAGATGATCAACTCGTTCGGCATGGCCCTGCTCACCGCGATCCTGCTGGTGTTCTCGGTGCTGGTGCTGCTCTACCGCCGGCTGGTTTCCCCGCTGGTCAACATGGGCTCGCTGTTCCTCGCCCCGCTGGGCGGCCTGCTGCTGCTGTGGGCGCTGGGCCAGCCGCTCTCGCTGCCGGTGTTCATCGGCATCCTGATGCTGTTCGGCATCGTGGCCAAGAACTCGATCCTGCTGATCGACTTCGCGCTGGAGGAAATGGCCACCGGCGCTTCCAAGCGCGATGCCATCGTGGAAGCCGGCCACAAGCGCGCCCAGCCGATCGTGATGACCACGGTGGCCATGGTGGCGGGCATGGTGCCCACGGCGCTGTCGCTGGCGGGCGATTCCGCCTGGCGGGCGCCGATGGGCACGGTGGTGATCGGCGGCCTGATCCTGTCCACCCTGCTCACCCTGCTGATCGTGCCGGCGGGCTTCAGCCTGGCCGACGGGCTGGAGAAGCGCCTGGGTCCGTGGCTGCGCGACAACCTGCTGTCCTACAAGCCGGGCGATGCCGCCCCCACGGAGCCGGCCCCGGCCGAGTGACGGGGCCTTGCGGATGAGCACGCGGGGATCCCCGGGCGCAAGCCTCGCCGGTTTGGCCCCGGGCCTGCCGCCCGACCGCGGACGCCGCATGCGGATTACCGCCACGCTGCTGCTGGTGGCGATGGCGGGCCTGTTCGGCTTCGCGCTGCATTTCGAGGACAGCCATCCCGCCTGGCCCTGGGTGCTGGCCTTCAGCGAGGCCGCCATGGTGGGCGGCCTGGCCGACTGGTTCGCGGTGACCGCGCTGTTCCGCCACCCGCTGGGCCTGCCGATTCCGCACACTGCGATCATCCCCACCAACAAGGACCGCATCGCCGATTCGATGGCCGGCTTCCTGCGGCAGAATTTCCTCACCCCACTGGTGGTCGCCCGCCGCATGCGCGAGGTGAACGTGGCGCGCGCTGCCGGCGAGTTCCTGGTGCAGCAGCGCGAAGGTGAAGCAGGCCGCTTGCGCGCCGGCGTGATCCAGCTTGCGGTGGACCTGCTGCAATCGCTCGATCCTGACCGGCTGGGCAACCAGGTGAAGGCGGGGCTGGCGCGGCAGATCGAGAAGGTGGAGGTGTCCCCCCTGCTCGGCAAGATGCTGGATGCTGCGATTGCCGACCAGCGCCACCGCCCGCTGGTCGATGGCATGATCCGCTGGACCGGCGAGACGCTGGAAGCCAACGAGGACATGGTCCGCGCCATGATCCAAAACCGCGCCAACGCCGTGCTGCGGTGGACCGGGCTGGACGAGCGGCTGGCCAATTCGGTGCTCGACGGGCTCTACCGCCTGCTGGCCGAAGTGCTGGTCGATCCCGGCCATCCGCTAAGGGGCAAGCTGGAAGCGGGCCTGGCCGGGCTGGCGGCAGACTTGCAGGCCGACCCCGCCATGCGCGCCAAGGTGGAGCAACTGAAGAACGATCTGCTCAGCAACCCCGCCGTGGGCGACTGGTGGATGGGCATCTGGGAACGGCTGCGGCTGGGCCTGATCGACATGGCGCGCGATCCCAATGGCGCGCTGGGCGGCCAGTTCGGCCAGGCGCTGAAGGAACTGGGCGAGACGCTGAAGGCCGATCCGGCGCTGCAATTGCAGATCAACCGGCTGGTCCGCCGCACCGTGGTGGGCATTGCCAGCCGCCACGGCGAACAGATCGTCCGGCTGGTGTCCGAGACCGTGAAGGGCTGGGATGCGCAGACCATCACCACCCGCATCGAACGCGCCGTGGGCCGCGACCTGCAGTTCATCCGCATCAACGGCACGCTGGTGGGCGGGCTGGTGGGCCTGGCCATCCACGCGCTGACGCTGGTGGTCTAGCGCCCCTTTATCGGCGCGGCGGGGGCGGGGTCAGGCCAAAAAGAAAGTCGACGATCCAGTAGCTTGCCATCGGCTGCCCGGCAGCATCCAGTGCGGGCAGGAAGCGTCCGTTCTCCATGATGGCGTTGCACACCCGCTCGTTCTTCGCTGCGTCCAGCGAGACCCACAAGGCGCTGCAGGCCGTGGGCCGGCCTTCGGCGCTCACCATCACGCGGAACGGATTGCGCCCGGCTGACAGCGAAGCGAAATCGCCAAAGCCGATCGCCCCGTCTGGTATCCAGTCGGATGCAGGACCATCGGGAGCGGCGCGGCGGGTCATCGTCTGGTGCCTTTCCCAGTCAAGGCCCCAGGTGCGCAACAGGTCATCCTGGCAGGCCTGCAACGCGGTGATGGCGGCCCGCAGGCTGCCGGTCTCCAGCCGCACCGGCTGGGTCAGTCCATCGTTGAATTCAATCGCCGTGATGCCGGCAGCATAGGCCTGTTCGGCGGCGCGGTCATAGACCGGCTGCGGCGTGCCGGGCGCTGGCGGCGTCGTTCCCGCAGCGGGCGGGGCGGCCAGCAGCACATTGCCAAGGTTGTAGTAGTGCTGACCCCCGCCCATTTCGGCGGTGATATAGCGTGCCGAACGATGCTCGCCCGATGGCTGGAAGGTGAAGCCCAGCTCCTCAGCCGTGCGGTAGAAGCTCAATGCATCGGTCACCAGCACCACGCGCACCAGCGGATCGGCCCGGTTGCGCTCCAGCGCCAGGGCGATCTGCCGGCCGCCATTGGTGAATACACGGGCGATGCGGCATTCCTCGTCCGCCGCCTCAAGCTGCCATTGGCCGGTGCGCGTGAACACCGTTGGCACGGCATCCTGCGCCATGGCGGGCTTGGTGCTGGCAGCCAGCATCATGCTGGCGCAGGCCAGCGCGGTCAGTGTGCGGATCATGGCTCTCCCCCGTGTTTCCCCACGGGCAAGCTATCCGCCAACCGGACAAAATCAATCAGGCAATTTGTAACAAGTGTCGCGCGGCGGACAGCAAAAGGGCCGCGCCGGATTGCTCCCGCGCGGCCCCTTCTGTTTTCCGGCGCTGCAGTCTCAGGCGGCCTTCTTCACCTCGGCCACGATCTTCTGCGCGGCATCGCCCAGGTCGTCCGCCGGCACGATGGCGAGGCCCGAGTTGGCGAGGATCGCCTTGCCGGCGTCCACGTTGGTGCCTTCCAGGCGCACCACCAGCGGCACGGACAGGTTCACTTCCTTGGCCGCCGCGACAATGCCTTCCGCGATGGTGTCGCAGCGCATGATGCCGCCGAAGATGTTGACCAGGATGCCCTTCACGGCCGGATCGCTGAGGATGATCTTGAAGGCCGCGGTCACCTTTTCCTTGTTGGCGCCGCCGCCCACATCCAGGAAGTTGGCCGGGAACATGCCGTTCAGCTTGATGATGTCCATCGTCGCCATGGCGAGCCCTGCGCCGTTGACCATGCAGCCGATGTCGCCATCCAGCTTGATGTAGGCCAGGTCGTACTTGGAGGCTTCCACCTCCATCGGGTCTTCCTCGGTCTCGTCGCGCAGCGCTTCCACGTCCTTGTGGCGGAACATGGCATTGCTATCGAAGCTCATCTTGGTGTCGAGCACCAGCAGGCGGCCATCCTTGGTTTCCACCAGCGGGTTGATCTCCAGCATGGCGCAATCGAGGCTGGTGAAGGCGGTGTAGAGCTGGGCGGCCAGCTTCTGCGCCTGCTTGTTCAGCTCACCCGTCAGCTTCAGCGCGAAGGCCACGGCGCGTCCGTGGTGCGGCATGAAGCCGGTGGCGGGATCGATGGTAATGGTGGTGATCTTCTCCGGCGTGTCGTGCGCCACGGTCTCGATGTCCATGCCGCCTTCGGTGGAGACGATCATGGCCACGCGGCCCGATGCGCGGTCAACCACCATCGACAGGTAGTATTCGGCGGCGATATCCACCCCGTCGGTGATGTACAGGCGGTTGACCTGCTTGCCGGCCTCACCCGTCTGCACGGTGACCAGAGTGTTGCCCAGCATCTCGCGGGCGTTGCTTTCCACCTCGTCCAGCGAGAAGGCCAGCCGCACGCCGCCCTTGGCATCGGGGCCAAGTTCCTTGAACTTGCCCTTGCCGCGCCCGCCGGCGTGGATCTGTGCCTTCACCACGTAAAGCGGCCCCGGCAGCGTCTTGGCGGCGGCAACCGCTTCCTCCACCGTCAGCGCGGCAACGCCTGCGGGGATGCCGATGCCGAACTTGGCCAGCAGTTCCTTGCCCTGGTATTCGTGGATGTTCATGTGGAGGTGACCTTCGGGAGAGAGAGTTGAGAGTCGCTGCGGCCTAAAGCACTAACGCGTCGCGCTTGCAATGCGGGAACCGCCATCCCAAGTTGCCCAGCGATGATCGACCGCTTTCGCCTGAGGGATATCTGCGTGGAGGCAGGCCAGATTGCCCGCCGCATGTGGCCGGGTGACGGGCACCGGGTGAAAAGCTGGGACAAAGGCGATGCCAGCCCGGTCAGCGCGGCAGACCTGGCGGTTGACACCTTCCTGAAAGCAGAATTGGGCCGCCTGCTCCCTTCCGCAGGCTGGCTTAGCGAGGAAACGGCGGACGACCCCGCGCGGCTGGAGCGCGGCCTGATCTGGGTCGTCGATCCGATCGACGGGACGCGCGATTTCATCCGCGGGCGCACCGGCTGGGCGGTTTCCGTGGCGCTGGTCAGCTCCGGGCGGCCGCTACTGGGCCTGCTGGTGGCACCGGCGCGGGGCGAGGTATGGACTGCCACGGCAGGCGCGGGCGCGCGGCTCAACGGGGTGGACATCAGCGCCAGCAAGCGCCGCTATTTCCCCGGCGCGCGGGTGCCGGCCGACAGCCTGCCGCGCGAGGACCATGACCTGACGGTGGTGGACAAGCCCAACTCGATCGCGCTCAGGATCGCCATGGTGGCCGATGACCGGGCCGACCTGGTGGCCACGCTGCGCTGGGGCTACGAATGGGACGTGGCCGCTGCCGCCCTGATCGCGCGCGAGGCCGGCGCCCAGGTGACCGACGCTTTCGGCCAGCCGCTGGCCTACAACAAGCGCGATCCGCGCGCCTTCGGTCTGCTGGTCAGCGCGCCGGCCATCCACCAGGAGGCGGTCGAGCGCCTCGCACCGCGGGCGAATCTCTTGTCTTGAGTGGCCCCGTCCGGGGCCACATCCTCGGCTGTTCCTTCCGCTTCGCTGCGGGGCACCTGCGGGTGGGCAGTTGCCCTTGCGGTTTGCTGGTCGCAAACCGAACCAGTTGTTGACCGTGAAATGGAAACGGGCCGATCCAGAGGATCGACCCGCAAGCCCGAACGGGCGCCCGCAGCGAAGGCCAGCTTTTGCTGGCCGCTAGCGAGGAAGCGAGGGGCCGGATGGCCCCTCGCCCCAATCAATACGCTGCGCGCACGTCCTGTTCGGTGACGGGCGTGATGCGGATTTCCACGCGGCGGTTCTGCGCGCGGCCCGCTTCGGTGGTGTTGTCGGCCACCGGGTACTGCTCGCCATAGCCGATGCTCTCGATCCGGCTGCGGGCAACCCCGCGCGACACCAGGAAGTTGGTGACGGCTTCGGCGCGGCGGCGCGACAGGTCCAGATTGTAGCTGTCGCTGCCGGTCGAATCGGTATGGCCCATCACGTCGATCAGCGAGTTGGGATACTGGATCATGCTTTCGGCCACACGGCCCAGCACGTCGCGCATCTGCGGGCTGATGGTGGTGGAATCGACGGCGAAGGTCACTTCCGGCAGGTTGACCAGGATGCCATCGCCATTGGGGGTGGTGCCCACGTCCACGCCGGTGCCAGCGGTGGCTTCGTCCAGCTCGCGGATCTGTTCGTCCATGCGATAGCCGACATAGCCGCCGGCAGCCGCACCGATGCCCGCGCCCACGATGCGCGCGGTCTTGCCGCCGATCAGGCCGCCCAACAGGTAGCCAAGGCCCGCGCCGCCCACGCCGCCGATGGCCGTGCGCGAAACGGTGCGTTCGCCGGTGTTGGGATCGGTCACGCAGGCGCTCAGCGAAACGAGCGACACGGCGGCCAAGGCGGAAACGAGAATGCGGGACTTGTTCATGAGGAATTCCTCTCGTGCGAAACGGTGCGACCCGGGGTTGTTCAGCTTTGTAACGCCCCTGATGGCTGCGCGTTCCTGAACGAAACCGCAATAGCCTTCGACAGGCGCGGCAAATCTGCTAGCAGTGGCGGCCCCATGGACCCATTCCCCTGGCATTACGCGGCGGCGCTGGCTGCCCTCATCGTCCTCAACGGCGTGTTCTCGATGTCGGAGCTGGCGATCGTGTCGGCCCGCCCGGCGCAGTTGCGCGTGGCGGCACAGAACGGCAGCGGCAGCGCACAGATTGCCCTGAAGCTGGCGGAGGAGCCGGGCAAGTTCCTCTCCACTGTGCAGATCGGCATTACCCTGATCGGTATCATCGCCGGTGCGGTATCGGGTGCCACGCTGGGCGAGCCGATGGGCCAGCGGCTGGCCGCCTGGGGCGTAAAGCCGGATCTGGCGGACAACCTGGGCTTCGTGATCATGATCGGGCTGACCACCTATTTCAGCCTGGTGGTGGGGGAACTGGTGCCCAAGCAACTGGCCCTGCGCGCCGCCGTGCCGATTGCGCTGGTGATGGCGCGACCCATGGCCATGCTGGCGCGGGTGGCAGCCCCCTTCGTCTGGCTGCTGGATACCAGTTCCAGCGCGATCATGCGGGCCATCGGCGTGCGCCACAAGGGCGAGCACGGGATGACGGCGGAAGAGCTGCACATGGTGTTTGCCGATGCCACCCGCAGCGGCGTGATTGCCGAGCAGGAGCGCGACATGCTCTCAGGGATCATGCGGCTGGCCGACAAGCCGGTGCGCGAACTGATGACCCCGCGCACCGAGCTCGACTGGATCGACGCCGAGGAGGGCGATGAGGCCATGTGGCAGGTGATCGGGGAAACGCCGCACTCGCTGCTGCCGGTGGCCGATGGCTCGCCCGACAGGGTGCTGGGCGTGGTCAAGGTGCGTGATATCCTGGCCTGCAAGCTGGCCGGGCGGCCGGTGGTGCTGGCCGAGCTGGTGAAGAAGGCCGAGGTGGTGCCCGACCAGCTCGACGCGATGGATGCCCTGCGTCTGCTGCAGCAATCGGGCACCTCCATGGCGATGGTGCATGACGAATACGGCCACCTCGATGGCGTGGTGACCACGGCCGACATCCTGCAGGCCATCGCCGGCGGCTTTGCCAGCCACAAGGACGATGACGACGAGCCGATGGTGGTGCGTCGCGAAGATGGCAGCCTGCTGGTGGCCGGCGGCCTGCCGGCCGACGAACTGGCCGAATGCCTGGAAATCATCCTGCCCGAACAGCGCGAATTCGCGACGGCAGCGGGCTTTGTCCTCTACCAGATGAAGAAGCTGCCCGGTGAGGGCGAATCGTTCGAGGAACAGGGCTGGCGGTTCGAGGTGGTCGACCTTGATGGGCGGCGGATCGATAAATTGCTGATCAGCAAGGTATCCTGAGTTTCGAAGGCCCATCCGGGCCTTCGTCCTCGGTGCTGTCCGCTCCGCTTCGCTGCGCGGCACCTGCGGGCGCGTGGTTGCGCTTGCGGGCCTGCAGCCCGATCACATGCGGTCAGCGAATGTCGTGCTGATCCCGCCTTGCCGTGCAGCGCTGTCCGGGCTGCGACCAGCAGCCCGCAAGGCCGACAGGCCGCCCGCAGCGGGGGCAGCTTGCCTGCCCGCTTAGCGAGGACGAAGGGCCGGATGGCCCTTCGCAAAAAATCAGATGACGGCTCTTGCCGCCTGCCCGTCACCTTCCGGTGCGGCCAGGATGGTGCGCGTGGTGGTGCCCTTGTTCACCGTATAGGTGCCCGGATCGCCCACGGTGGAGCGGATCGAGACTTCCGCCGTGCCGGCGCGGTTCAGGGTGTTGGTTTCCACGGCGGAACGGCTCTGCGGCGGGAACAGTGCGTCCAGCGCCTGTTGCGAGGCCGACGAATCGCTGGGGCGCGGCGCGCCGGGGGCCGGGGGGACCAGCGCGAAATCGGGCGGCACCACCAGCGGCGCCTGGCGCTGCACGGCAAACTCGTCCGGCGAATCGCGGTTGGCGATCAGGCCGCTGGAGCAGGCGGGCAGCAGGGCCAGCAGGCCGGTGGCAAGGATGGCGGTGGTCGAAATGCGCATGCGGTCAATCTCCGGCAGCGGTCTCGCCGCCTTTTGGTTCGTCCTGCTCTTTGGCCGGTTTCTCGCCGATGAACAAGGCACGGGCAAGGAGAATCACCACGCCGATCGTGATGGCGGCATCGGCCAGGTTGAAGATCAGGAAGGGGCGGAAGTCGCCGATATGGAAATCGGCAAAGTCGACCACGTAGCCATACTGGTAGCGGTCGACGATATTGCCCAGAGCCCCGCCCAGGATCATGCCCAGCGATGCCAGGTCCCAGCGGTTCACCTCGCGCAGGATCCACACGGCGATGCCGCAGGCCACCAGCCCGGTTATCAGGACCAGGCCCCAGCGCATCTCGATGCTGGTCGCCTCGAACATGCCCAGCGAGATGCCGAAGTTGTTGGTGCGGGTGAAATCGAAGAACGGCAGCACCGGATAGTGGTCGCCCACCCGCTTCAGCCCCAGCGTGTTGACCACGAAGTCCTTGCTCCACTGGTCGGCTACGAACAGCACCAGCGCCAGGGCGAAGGCGGCCAGCCGGTCGCGGGTGAAGGCCATGCCCATCATGCTTCGGCGTCCAGCTTGGTCACGACATCGTCGCACCGGGCGCACAGGTCGCCATCCTCGGCCACTTCGGGCAGGTGGCGCCAGCAGCGGCCGCACTTGTGGTGCTCAGTGCGGCTGATGCCGGGTCCATCAGTCGTCTTCACGAAGGCCACTGGACCAGAAATGAAAATCTCTGCGAGGAAATCCGGTCCAAGATCTCGATACTCGCGGAGAACGCCATCGATATCCGAGACTGTGACCTCGGCTTCCAAACTGGACCGAACAGTTTTCTCTCTACGCAGGGGTTCAATCGCTTCGGTCACTTGGGTTCGAAGCTCGCGAAGCGCATTCCAACGAGAGGCGTCTGTTTCGACTGCCGGCACCACCGGCCACTCCAGCAGGTGCACGCTGCCGCTTGTCGGATAGCGGCTCGCCCACACCTCTTCGCTGGTGAACACAAGAACCGGCGCGGCGTAGCGGATCAGGGCGTGGAACATGGTATCCAGCACCGTGCGATAGGCGCGGCGCTTCGGGTCTGCCGGATGGTCGCAGTAGAGGCAGTCCTTGCGGATATCGAAGAAGAAGGCGCTCAGGTCCTCGTTGCAGAAATCGATCAGGCTGCGGGTATAGGTGTTGAAATCGAAAGCATCGACCGCCGCGCGCATCTTGCCGTCCAGCTCCCCCAGTAGCGCCAGCATGTAGCGCTCCAGCTCGGGCATCTGGTCCACCGGCAGGGCTTCCGCCTCGGTGTAGCCATCCAGCGCGCCCAGCAGGTAGCGGAAGGTGTTGCGCAGCTTGCGGTACTGGTCGGCCACGCCCTTCAGGATTTCCGGGCCGATCCGGTGATCCTCGGTATAGTCGACCGAAAGTGCCCACAGGCGGATGATGTCCGCGCCGTAATCGCGCATCACGTCCAGCGGGCTGACCGTGTTGCCGAGCGACTTGGACATCTTCATGCCCTTGGCGTCCATGGTGAAGCCGTGGGTCAGCACCGCCTTGTAGGGCGCGCGGCCGCGGGTGGCGCAGGATTCCAGCAAGGACGACTGGAACCAGCCGCGATGCTGGTCGGAACCCTCAAGGTAGAGGTCCGCCGGTGATTGCAGTTCGGGCCACACGCCCGATTCCAGCACGAAGGCGTGGGTGCTGCCCGAATCGAACCACACGTCGAGAATGTCGACCACGCGCTCGTAGTCGTCCACGTTGTAATCCGGCCCCAGCAGGGCAGGCGCGGCCTCGTCGCTCCAGGCATCTACGCCCTTTTCGCGCACGGCGGCAATGATGCGGGCGTTCACTTCGGGATCGACCAGGTATTCGCCGGTCTTGCGGTCCACGAACAGCGTGATCGGCACGCCCCAGGCGCGCTGGCGGCTCAGCACCCAGTCCGGGCGACCCTCCACCATGCTGCCGATGCGGTTGCGGCCCTTTTCCGGCACGAAGCGCGTATCGGCGATGGCCTTGATCGCGGTTTCACGCAGGGTGGCCGTCTTGCTCGCCGAAACCGCCAGCGCCACGGCGCCGCCGATCCCGCCCAGCGGGGCGACGGGATAGTCGAACGGGGCCACCGGCTTGTCCATCGGTACGAACCACTGCGGGGTGCAGCGGTAGATCACCTTGGCTTTCGAGCGCCACGAATGTGGATAGCTGTGTTGATAGTCTGTGGACGCGGCCAGCAAGGCTCCAGCTTCCTTCAGGTCCGAACAGATCGGCCCGTCGGGCGCGTTGAACTTGGGGTTGATGACCGACATGTTGCGCGCATCGGTGCGCGGCAGCCACAGCCAGTCCTCGCGATAACGGCCATCGGCCTCGACCACGAACTTGGGGTTGATGCCATGCGCCTTGCACAGGGCAAAGTCGTCCTCGCCATGATCGGGCGCCATGTGGACAAGGCCCGTGCCGCTGTCGGTGGTGACGAAATCGCCGGGCAGCAGCGGGCGCGGCTCGGCGTAGAACCCGCCGAGATGGTGCATCGGGTGGCGGCAGATCGTGCCGGCGAGAGTTTCCCCCACGAAGAAGTCCACCGTGGCATAATTCTGGTTCGGGTTTCCCTGTCCGCGAATGCGCGATCGGAAGCTGTCGTAAAGTTCGGTTGCCACCAGGTATCGCTGCCCGGTAGGCTCAGCGAACTCGTCGAGTGCTTCGATCAGAATGTAGTCAACCTCAGGCCCATAAGCCAAAGCCTGGTTCACGGGGATCGTCCACGGCGTGGTGGTCCAGATCACCGCGTGCGCGCCCACCAGTTCCGCAATCGGCGATTCCACGATCTCGAACGTCACGTCGATCTGGGTCGAGGTGATGTCCTCGTATTCCACCTCGGCTTCAGCCAGCGCGGTCTTCTCCACCGGCGACCACATCACCGGCTTGGCCCCGCGATAAAGCTGGCCGGTTTCGGCGAACTTCAGCAGTTCGGCCACGATCGCCGCCTCGGCCTCGGGGGCCATGGTCAGGTAGGGCTGGTCCCACTTGCCGGAAATGCCCAGCCGCTGGAACTGCGCCTTCTGCACCTCCACCCACTGCGCGGCATAGGCGCGGCATTCGGCGCGGAATTCCTCGGCGGGGACCTCGTCCTTGTTGAGCTTCTTCTTGCGGTAGGCTTCCTCCACCTTCCACTCGATCGGCAGGCCGTGGCAATCCCAACCGGGTACATAGGGTGCGTCCTTGCCCAGCAGCGTCTGGCTGCGGACCACGGCATCCTTCAGCACCTTGTTCAGCGCGTGGCCGATGTGGATGTCGCCATTGGCATAAGGCGGGCCATCGTGGAGGATGAATTTCTCGCGGCCGCTGCGGGCTTCGCGCAACTGGGCATAGAGGTCCGCCTCCTGCCAGCGGGCCAGGATGTGCGGTTCCTTTTCGGGCAGGCCGGCCTTCATCGGAAAGTCGGTCTGCGGCAGGAACACCGTGTCTCTGTAATCACGATTTTCAGTCATCGCCGCGGGCCTTAGCCGTGGGGGCGGCTTCGCGCAATTTTCTTGGTTCAGCCGAGCAGCGCCCGCGCCTTCACGCAGTCCGCCTCCATCTGCGCCACCAGCGTGGGCAGGTCGGCAAACTTCGCCTCGGGCCGCAGGAAGTGGCGCAGTTCCACCTCGATTGCCCGCCCGTAGAGGTCACCCGCAAAGTCGAAGAAGAACGGCTCCAGCAGTTCCTTGGGCGGATCGAAGGTGGGGCGAATGCCCAGGTTGGCCGCCCCGTGCAACGGCTCGCCGGTCGCCAACACGCGGCCGCTGACAGCGTAGATGCCATAGCGGGGGCGCAGGTAGGTGCCCATGTCGAGGTTGGCCGTGGGATAGCCGATGGTCCGCCCGCGCTTGTCGCCGTGAATCACTTCGCCGCGAATGGCGAAGGGGCGGGTGAGCAGGGCTGCGGCCCCCTCGCAGTCGCCCGCCTTCAGCAGGACCCGGATGCGGCTGGAGGAGACGGTCTGCTCGTCCACCTTCACCGGCCCCACGGCGCGGGCGGCCATGCCGTGCTGCGCGCCAATGTCGCGCAGCACCTGCACGTTGCCGCCGCGCCGCGCGCCGAAACTGAAATCCTCGCCCGTCACCACGCCGCCCGCGCCAATATGGCGGCAGAGGAGATCGGCCACGAAGCTGTCCGCACTCATGCTGGCAAGGTCGCCATCGAAGTGGAACACCAGCATGGCATCGGCGCCCGCCGCAGCGAACAGTTCCTGCCGCTGGTCCAGCGTGGTCAGGCGGAAGGGCGGCACGTGCGGGGCGAAGTGGCGCACGGGGTGGGGGTCAAAGGTGGCAACGATGGCGGGGCGGCCCTCGGCCCTGGCCCAGTTCACCGCTTCGGCCACCACGGCCTGGTGGCCCAGGTGGAAGCCATCGAAATTGCCCAGCGCCAGCACCGCGCCGCGCAGGTGCTCGGGAACCTGATCGCGATGGTCGATACGGATCATGGCACGGGTCACGCTGGCAACTCCGGCTGCGGCACGATTCCCGCCCCGATCACCCGCAGCGCATTGCCGCCCATCACCGCGCGAATCTCGCCTTCGGAGAACCCTGCGCGCAGCAAGCCTTGCGTGATCTGCACCAGGTGCGCGGTATCGAACCGGGTGGTCACCGTGCCGTCGAAATCGCTGCCCAGCGCCACGTGGGCAATGCCCACCAGGTTCCGCACGTGGACCATCGCCCGCACGATTCCCGCCGGCGAGATATCGCACACGGCGCTGTCCCAATAGCCGATGCCGATCACCCCGCCGGTGGCCGCCACGCCCCTGATCTCGTCATCGGTCAGGTTGCGGTTGCCGGGGCAGGTCGCCTGCACCCCGCCGTGGCTGGAGACGACGGGGCGGCGGGCCATGGCCAGCACCTCGGCCACGCAGGCGTGGCTGCAATGGGCGATGTCGACGATCATGCCCATCCGTTCCATCTGCCGCACCACGTCACGCCCCATCGGGGTGAGGCCGCCCTTGGCCTCGCCGTGCATCGATCCAGCCAGCTCGTTGTCGAAGAAATGCGTCAGCCCCGCCATCCGCACTCCCGCATCGTAAAGGCGCGGCAGGTTGGCCACATCGCCCTCCAGGTCATGCAGGCCTTCGACCGAAAGCATCACGCCCACGGGCCGCTGCCTTGTGGCGCGCGCATCGAGCAGCGCGGCCAGCCCGGCATTGTCGGTCACTGGCACCAGCGCGCCTTCGCTCCGCTCCACCGCCTGCGCCAGCTTGGCGGCGTGGAACAGGGTGCGCTGGAGCAGCGAGGTCCAGGTGGGCACCGGCTGCAACTGGGCCACGGCCAGCAGGGTGATATCGTCGCGCGCCTCGGCGCTGTTGGTCTCGTTGTTGAGGCCGGCGGGGCTCTTGGTCACGCTGGAAAGCACCTGCAGCGCCACGTTGCCATCCTTCAGGCGCGGCAGGTCCACATGGCCCCTGTCCGCCCGGTCGAGGATGCTGCGCTGCCACAGCAGGGTATCGGCGTGCAGGTCCACCACGGTCAGGCTGGCATGAAGAGCGCGGGCTTCATCCGAAACCTCCGGCAGGGGCCCGCCGTCGACCACGTTCATCTGCCGCTCGGCGATGCCGGGGGCCAGGAGGAAGAAGGCCGCCAGCAGCGCGGCGACCAGCGCCAGCGACCACAGCGGGGCCCAGCGGATCACCGCGCGCGCCGCCGGTAGGTGACGAAATCGTGCGCCGGCCAGCCGTGGGCGGCGGGGCGGTGCTCGCGCGCCACCTCTTCCCACTGGGCGGAATCGGGCAGCGGCATGAACACGTCGCCCGCCGTATCCTCGAACACCTCGGTGATTTCCCAGCGGGTGGCGAGGTGGTCCAGCATGGCGAAGATTTCCGCTCCGCCGATCACCGAGAAGTCACCGTTGCCCACCAGCGCCAGCACGCCCCCCTCGTCATGGGCCACCTCCGCGCCAGGCGCGTTCCAGCCCGGGTTGCGGGTGACCACGATATGGCGGCGGCCCGGCAGCAGGCCGGGCAGGCTCTCGAAGGTCTTGCGGCCCATCACCATTGGCATACCCATGGTGTGCGCCTTGAACCGCTGCAAATCCTCGCGGATCTTCCACGGCACGTCACCGCCAGCCGCGATGCAGCCGTTGGTGGCGCGGGCGACCACGAAGGGAACCTCGCGCTCCATTGGGCGCGCCTCACCCGACACGGGTGATATGCCCCATCTTGCGCCCGGCGCGCGCCTCTGCCTTGCCGTAGAGGTGTAGCCGCGCTTTCGGATCGGCCAGGTGGCGCGCGATATCGAGCGAGCCTTCCCCGATCAGGTTGTCCATCACGATCCGGTCCGCCGTGCTGGCGGTATCGCCCAGCGGCAGGCCGCAGATGGCGCGCACGTGGTTTTCGAACTGGCTGGTGACGGCCCCCTCGATGGTCCAGTGGCCGGAATTGTGGACGCGCGGCGCCAGCTCGTTCAGCACCGGGCCGCCGCGGGTGGCAAAGAACTCCGCCGTCATCACCCCGACATAGCCCAGCGCCTCAGCCACGCGGGCGGCCATTGCGCGCGCCTCGCCCACCTGCTCGGCCACGATGGCCGGCGCAGGCAGCACGCTGTGCGCCAGGATGCCGTTTTCGTGGGTGTTGTGAGCCGAATCCCAGAACCGCACCTCGCCGTTGCGGGCGCGCACCAGGATCACCGAGAATTCGCAGACGAAGTGGACCAGCCCTTCATAGACCAGCCCGCTTTCGGGCATCCGCAGGCCCAGGGCATCGGCCGGGCTGGCAACCTTCCACTGGCCTTTGCCGTCATACCCGTCGCGCCGCGTCTTGAGGATGCCGGGGATGCCCACTTTCAGCAGCGCGGCTTCGATCTCGCTCTCGTGGTCGATCGGGGCATAGGGGGCCGTGGTGCCGCCAAGCTGTTCCACGAAGCGCTTTTCGCGGAACCGGTCCTGCGCCACTTCCAGCGCAGCCACGCCGGGGGCAAGCTGGCCGCCCACGAACACCGCCAGCGGGGCCACCGGCACGTTCTCGAATTCATAGGTGACCACGTCGCAGGCGGCGGCAAAACCGGCCAGCGCCGCCTTGTCATGCCAGCCGGCGCAGGTGAACTTCGCCGCCACTTCGGCGGCCACGCTGTCCTTTTCCGGCGTGTAGATGTGGCAGTGATAGCCAAGCTGCGCGGCGGCCACCGCGATCATGCGGCCAAGCTGCCCGCCGCCCAGGATGCCGATGGTGCTGCCTGCAGGCAGGGCGGTCGCGCTCATCCCCGTCTCGCGCCTTACTGGTCCACCGGCCGTTCGGCCACGGCCTCGGTCTGTGCGGCGCGGAAGGCTTTCAGCCGTTCGGCCAGCGCGGGATCGGTCAGCGCCAGGATCGAGGCGGCCAGGATCCCGGCGTTGGTGGCCCCCGCCTCGCCGATGGCCAGCGTGCCCACGGGAATGCCGGCGGGCATCTGCACGATGGACAGCAGGCTGTCCTGGCCGGACAGCGCGCGGCTCTGCACCGGCACGCCCAGCACGGGCAGGTGGGTCAGGCTGGCAACCATGCCTGGCAGGTGCGCCGCGCCGCCCGCGCCCGCGATGATCACCTTGAAGCCCTCGTCTGCCGCGCCGTGGCCGAACTGGTGCAGCCGGTCGGGCGTGCGATGGGCCGAGACGATGCGGCTGTCATGGGCCACGCCCAGCTTGTCCAGCACCTCGGCGGCGCGCTTCATGGTCGGCCAGTCGCTCTGGCTGCCCATGACGATGGCTACGGGTGCCCCCATTCGCTTACCGGTCCTTCAGGTAGTGCCGCTCGCCGGGGACGAGCTGCGTATCAAAGTCATAGACGATCGGCTGGCCGGTGGGAATTTCCAGCTCGGTGATGTCCGCATCCGAAATGCCCGACAGGTGCTTCACCAGGGCGCGCAGGCTGTTGCCATGCGCCGCCACGATCACCGTCTCGCCCGCGCCAAGCTGCGGCAGGATCGTGCTTTCCCAGTAGGGCAGCACGCGCTCGATCGTCAGCTTCAGGCTTTCGGTTGCGGGGATGGCGATCCCGGCATAGCGCGGGTCCGATGCCAGGTCGAACGGGCCATTGGCTTCAAGCGGCGGCGGCGGCACGTCGAAACTGCGACGCCACACCTTGACCTGCTCGTCGCCGTGCTTGGCGGCAGTCTCGGCCTTGTCGAGGCCGGTCAGGCCGCCATAGTGGCGCTCGTTCAGCCGCCAGTCCTTGGTTTCGGGGATCCACAGGCGGCCGCAGGCCTCCAGCGCCAGGTGCAGCGTCTTGATCGCCCGCTTCTGGACCGATGTGAAGGCCACCGTGGGCAGCAGGCCCTTGGCTGCCAGCAGTTCGCCTGCGGCAGTGGCTTCGGCCACGCCCTTGTCGGTCAGGTCCACGTCCCACCAGCCGGTGAAGCGGTTTTCCAGGTTCCACTGGCTCTGGCCGTGGCGGACGAGGATCAGGCTGGGCATGTCGTCTCCCGAATTGCGGTTGCGGCCCGCCGTTAGCCGCTCGAATCGCCCTTGGGAAGGGCGGGGGGCCGATCGCTGGTATTCAAGGCGCGGGACCCCTGTTCGCTCAAGGCGCGGGCCTGGGCCTTGCGACGATGCAGGTTCTCGCGCAGCTTGGCGGCCAGTCTTTCTTCGCGGCTGGGCTTTTGGGTCATGGACAAATCCATGCCGTTAAACCGGCCGGCACTCAAGCCGTGCTTGACTTTGGCAGCGTCCCCGACAATAGCGCGCGCCTGCCAGCCGCCCCATCACGGGCGGCGCGATGGTCCTGCTGCTGTAGCTCAGTGGTAGAGCGCACCCTTGGTAAGGGTGAGGTCGGGAGTTCAATCCTCCCCAGCAGCACCATTACACTCCTAAATACTTGATTAAAAAGGATTTTTCGCCGCCCCTCGCGGGAAGGGCGGGAAACCGCGCACTTTGCGGCCTGATTTTCTGGGCTCAGGACTGAGAAGGGGTGACTTGCGGCCGAGAGAGAGAGCATCTGGGGCAGCGACTCTCTGAAGGCGATTTTGGTGTCCTGTGTTGGAGATTGAGGTCGCAAGTTCAATCATGTTGCGAAGCACCATTCCACTGTCGTATGGACGGCAAAACGGCACCTCGGAAATCGACCTGCCAAAAACGGCGCAGTTCTGCGCCGTTTCAAGCCTTGTGCATTCGGGTTGAGGACTGAGACGCCTAGATCAGAGGCTGCTCGCGGCCAGATCTCGCCGCCCTTCTCGGAAGCCGCTTTTCCTGTCCTGAGATGGTTCTGAGGCGATTCGCGGGGCCGCGAGGCTTATACGAAGCCGAGCGCCTTGCGCTGGTCGTTCCAATCAAGCGGAAGCTCGCCGCAACGAAGCAGCGACCGCGCCGTCAATTCGACCGGCTGCCGGCCTTCGACGATCGCCATGGTGATGTCCGGCGCCAGGAAGCGCAGCCGTGCCAGGCGAACCAGATGGCTGCGCTCGACCGGATTGGCGGGGCGTTGCTCGGTGGTCAGCTTCTTCCATGCAGCCCAGCCTCGCCGGATCAGATCGATAAGGTGCGGATCGCGGTTGGCGCGTCGCGCATCGGGAGTGGCGTAAACCAGGCGAAGTTCGATCCCGCGACGTTTGAGCGAGACGGGCGTGATCAGGACGACACGATCCCGGAGCAGCGCATCTAATGTGGCGACCAACATGGCTTCGGCAAGAAGGCTGCGATCCAGCTCGATCCTGAGCGCATGGGTCTCAACCGAAACCCGGACATCGAGCTGCTGGAGGGCTTCCCAAAGTCCCTTGCTGTCATCGGATGGTGGCGCGAGCATTGCGGCTCTCGAAACGTTGGCGTCCGTCAGGCCAGGCGCGCCCAGTTCGGCATTGAGCCGGTCGGGTTCGGAAAGGAAGTTTGCAAGGGACTGCTGGACGAGGGCTTCGACGTCGCCTGCAGGCAGACGCCAACCGTTGCGGTTGTCGCGAGTGCTGCTGACATAGTAGTTGTAGCGCTTGCCACGCTTCTTGCAGTGAGTGCTGTAGAGGCGCAGGCCATCGGTGTCGAAGATTCGTCCCGCAAGCGCGCTGACCTTGCCCGTGCGCGGGCGCTTCACTACGCCGCTCAACCGGGACTGCACCTTTTCCCAGAGCATACGATCAATGATTGCCTCATGCTCGCCGGGATAAATCTGACCCTTGTGATTGACCTCGCCGAGGTAAATGCGGTTGCCGAGAATGTGCCGAAGACCGCCGGGCCGGAATGGCGTTCCGCCAAAGGGTCGGCCATTGCGGGTCACGCGCTGCTTGGACCGGAAGCCGAGCTTGGCCAGATCCCCGGCAAGGATCTCGATCGATGGCGAAGTCAGATATCGGGCGAAGATTAGCCGGACCATCTCCGCCTCGGTCGGACTGATTACCAACTTCCGGTCGATAACATCGTAGCCGATCGGCACGGGTCCACCCATCCACATGCCCTTGCGCTTTGATGCCGCGATCTTGTCGCGAATCCGCTCGCCGGTTACCTCGCGCTCGAACTGAGCGAAGGACAAGAGGACATTGAGAGTCAGCCGACCCATTGAATTGGTGGTATTGAACGCCTGGGTCACGCTGACGAAGCTGGCGCCCGTTTCGTCGAGCACTTCGACTATCTTGGCGAAGTCGACGAGGCGCCGGGTCAGCCGATCGACCTTGTAGACGACGATGACATCGACCCTGCCCTCGCGGACATCGGCGAGCAATCGCTGCATCGCCGGGCGGTCCATGGTTCCTCCTGAAATCCCCCCGTCGTCGTAGTGGTCTGGCAACAAGGTCCAGCCTTCGTGCTGCTGCGACATGACATAAGCAGCACAGGCCTCTCGCTGGGCATCGAGACTGTTGAAGGCCTGCTCCAGGCCTTCCTCGGTCGATTTGCGGGTATAGATCGCGCATCGCACCAGTGGCGGGGTAGACCGGCTCATGCCTTGCCTGATCGCTTGAGCCCGAAGAAGCGCGGACCCGACCATTGCGCACCGGTGATGTGCCGCGCGATCATCGAGAGCGAGCGCCAGGATCGGCCTGCAAACTCGAAGCCGTCCGCCATGACCAGCACCGTATAGATCGTGCCGTTCCACTCGCGTACCAGGCGGGTGCCGGGTTTCAGCTTGAGCGGCGGTTCGGGCATGGCGGCGGTCTGATCGGCCGAGATGGACTCGAGGTGCTTGCGCATCACCACCGGTAGCCCGCCGAACTTTCGTTCCTGCCGCTCATAGGCGAGCGCGCGGCGCAACAGCGAAGGAGCCACCTCCGGCACCGGCGCAGCGAATGTCTCCGCCCATACAGATGCCAAGGTGTCGCCGCTCATCGTCGTAATCCGTTCAAGGTCGTTTGGCAGCCAGCCCATTAGCTAGCCCCGTAAACGATGCGGTAGTGACGCTGGCCCTCGACTTTCTCGCTGGTTACAGAGTGCCCCTTCTTCCTGAGGCCAGTGAGCGCTGCGCGAGTGGTATGCGGCAGCCAGCCGGTTGCAGCGACCAGCTGGTCGATCGTCGCGCCTTCTGGTCGTTGGAGCAGGCCGAGGACTAGGTCTGACTTGCTGGCGCGCTTGGTCGGAACTGGCGCGGCGAGTCGATCCGCGGTTGCAATCATGGGATCCCGGGCCATCCGGCGCGGACGCTTCGTCACGGGCTTGGTAACGACGGCAGCTTCGTTGGTATCAGTCATGGGTGGATCTCCTTGCGGGAGCAGCGACAATTCGCTGCTTCCACCACCCAAGGCCCTGCCGGTCGCACCGGTCAGGGCTGCGGCCTCATGCATAGGCCGCGATGCAATGACTGCACCAATGCTTGCGGTGCGCCAGAAGTCCAATGGAATGTGGGGACCAAAGACAAGGCAAAGGGCAAAGCCTAATGTCTGCATTGCGCCTTCTAAGTGGTCGTTCTTGCAGTTGGCATACTTGCCCCAAAGCGGACTTTCGAATGCACCGAGATGCGATAAATGCGTGCGGGCTAGTGGACCCGCGGCCGTTGCCGGGCGCGCCTACCTCTTCCGGTCCTCCAAGCAGATCGCGAAGCTTGCGCCATTCTGGCAAAACCTCCTCGGGCTTGAGGGCGGTCTGGGCGTAGCGGGTCTGGCTCTTGCGGGCGTTCTCTTCCGCATCACGCCACTGCGTTTCCAAGGCCGCCTCGGCATCGCCGAAATCGAACATGCCCTGTGCGCGCGGCTTGCTGGAATGGAGCAGCATGGCCTGCATCAGCGCGTTGGAGACGCTGGCAGAATCTTCAGGCACCGGGACGACGACGCCGGTTTCCTTCTGGATACGCTTCATCTTCTCCGTGATCACCTTGATCACCGCACCGTCGATGATCGAGTTGGCCCCAAACATCATCACCGACCAGACATTGTCCTCATGCTGGCCAAAGCGGTCCACCCGTCCATCACGCTGCTGGTGTCGCGTGGGGTTCCAGTTGAGATCGTAGTGGACCACTGCGTTGAACAGTGCCTGGAGGTTGATACCCTCCGACAAGCAATCGGTGGCTACTAGGATACGGTTTGGATGATCGGACATCGCCTCCACGCGCGCGCGGCGGTCCTCAGGAGTGAGGCGGCCGGTAACAACCTCGACGGTATGCTTCTTGAACTGTGCACGCAGCGCCTCGCCGACAGCTTCGGCCGTGCTGATGAAGCGACAGAAGATCACCGGCCGGGCACCCTTCTTGGCGGTTAGATCCTTCACTTGCGCCACCAGTTCGCGCAGCTTGGGATCCTCGCTGAAGCGGCCTGCCAGAACTTCGGCCTTGCCGATCAGGTCCTTCAGCGTTGCGATCTCTTCGCATTCTACTGCCGTTGCTGGTTCGACGTCGGTGTCGGCAAATTGACCCTCGTCTCCATCGAACAGGAGCGGCTCAAGCGCCGCTTCTTCAGCCATGCCACCTAGCCGATTGCGCAGAGCGCTTAGCGCCGCCGCCGGGGATGGGGCATACCGGCCCCTGGTGGCCTGCCTGCTCGCGCAGCTTCGCAAGATGTCGGCTTGCCGCGACATCACCTTTTGCTGCTTTGCGCTGGAGTGTATTCGCCGGCCATCGCACGTTTCACGGTCTTGATGATCGACGAGCCAATGCTGCCGTCATTCTCGAATTGCTCGGTGCAGTAATGAACCTGGACCCCCGCTCGGCGACAGCGGAGCTCGTAGCTGGCTGCCTCGTCCGGATCCTGAAAGCGTCCCCAGCGGCTGACATCATAAACCAGCAGCGCGGTGAAATCGGCGCGTCCGGTTTTCACGTCATCGATCAATTGCTGCAGCGCCAGGCGCCCACCGATGTTGAGGCCACTTTTGCCTTCATCAGCGTAGGTCCGAACAATCTGATAGCCGCGCTTGTCGGCGTATTGGCGGATGGCTTCGGACTGGTTGTCCGTCGAATACTTCTGGTGCTCGGTCGACATGCGGACGTATTCTGCCGCCCGTTGCTTGGGCGGTTCGTCCTCGCCTTCAGGCTCCTTCGGATCCAACCATCGTATTACCATCACGGTCCCGACTGACGTCTGTCGCTGTGTCCACGCCGAAACCTTCATGTACAGTATGAGGGGCCGAAGGATGGTTCGTAAAAGCGTAAGTCAACTTCGGGATTCACCCTTTGGGCTTTCGGATTCCGAGCTGGGAGCACAAATCGGAGCGGCGCTTCGGGCTGAGCTGGGTGCGAGTCGCCGAGCTACAAAAACCGTGATGCGCTGGACTAGCGTTAGCGACACGACGGCACGAGCCTGGTTGCAGGGCCGCGCCAGTCCAAGCGGCATTCATTTGATCGCTCTTGCAGCGAACTCAGATACCGTGATGTCGGTTCTGCTGAAGCTAACCGGCCATGACGACCTCGAGCTCGGACTGGAATTGCGGATCATCGAGCAAGGCCTCCAACAAGCACTGGCCCATGTTCATTCATTGGCAGGCGAGAGAGATCTGGAGGTTTGATGGCTTGTGAAAACTCCCGACCGAGGACGCCAAAGTTGAATCCCTGTTCGTCAGATGCAGATCGCTGTTCCTTTGAAAATATTCCCTGATCCGATCATCGAAATTCCCTGTTATCCTAAGCAGGGAATTTGGGCGGAAAGGCCCGCAATTCTGCCGTTTCCGCGACGGTAAAGATCGCCGATTCGCGCGATTTTAGCGAAATTCCCTGTTAATCGGGCATTATCAGGGAATTCGGGACCAAAGACCAGTCCGCCCCTCACTGCGTCGCGCACCATTTCTTTCCGTGCACCCATCCGGGTTGACGATCCTTCGATGCTGATCGCTTCACTTCGTTTCGCGGCATCTGCGGGCGCGCGTTCGCGCTTGCGGGCCTTCCGGCCAGTCAGCGGCAGTAGGCGAGGTTCCTCAGGCTTTCACATCAACCCACTCGGGGTGCCGCGCGAAGGCGCTGACGACGTAGGGACACTGCGGGGCGATCCTGAAGCCGTGTTCGCGGGCATCGGCCACGATGGCTTCCACCAGCTTGCCGGCCAGGCCCTGGCCGCGCGCTTCGGGCGGGGTGAAGGTGTGATCGACCAGGCGTACCGGGGTGCCGTCCTTCTCGCGCCGCTGCCAGGTCAACACGGCCGGCCGGGCGCTGCCTTCCACCATGATGGTGTATTCGCCGCCGTTGGTGGTTTCGACCCGCTTGATTTCGACATCGGACGACATGAGGCTGCTCCTTTGTGCCACCTTGCCACAAACCGGCCCTGCGGCCATTGCGATTTCCCCTCAAGGACCAATGTAAGATGCAATTCCTGTCCGACAATGCGGCGCGCGTGCACCCCCGGGTGTGGCAGGCCATGCAGGCCGCCGATGCGCCCGATGCGCCCTATGACGGCGATGCCCTGTCGCGCCGGCTGGACGCGGTGTTTGCCGATCTGTTCGGACGGGATTGCGCCGTGGTCTGGGCAGGCACCGGCACGGCGGCCAACTGCCTGGCGCTGGCCACGCTGGTGCAGCCGCACGGCGGGGTGATCTGTCACCGCGAATCGCACATCGAGATGGACGAGGGCGGGGCGCCCGGCTTCTACCTGCACGGGGCCAAGCTGCTGCTGGCCGAAGGGGCGGGGGCGAAGCTGAGCGTGGCAGCGGTGGAGCAGGTGCTGGCCGGCATCACCCGTGGCGTGCACCAGGTGCAGGCCCATGCCATCAGCGTCACGCAGGCAAGCGAATACGGCCAGGCCTATACGCCGGACGAGTTGCGGGCGCTGGGCGCGCTGGCCGCGAATCGCGGGCTGGGCCTGCACATGGACGGGGCGCGGTTTGCCAATGCCGTGGCCTTTCTGGGCTGTTCCCCCGCCGAGGCCGCCGGACCGGTCGATGCGCTGAGCTTCGGTTTCACCAAGAACGGCGGCATGGATGCCGAGGTGATCGTGTTTTTTGATCCGGCAAAGGCAGACCTCGCCCGGTGGCGCAGGAAGCGCGCCGGCCACCTCCATTCCAAGGGCCGCTTCATGGCCGCGCAGGTGGTGGCGCTGCTGGAGGGCGGCCTGTGGCTAGAGCTGGCGGGGCACGCCAATGCGCTTGCCGCCGAGGTGGCCTGGGGGGCGAGCGAACGGCTGGTTTATCGCCCGCAGGCGAACGAGGTCTTCGCGCGGCTGACCGCGGCAGAACGCGCCGCTTTGCGCGCACAGGGTTTTGCCTTTTACGACTGGGACGAAGCCTGTGTCCGGTTCGTGACCGCGTGGGATACGCGCGAAGAGGATGCGCGCGCCCTGTCCCGCGCCCTGGCGGCCCTGTGAACGGACCCGTGAGCGACCCCCCCCCGCCCCACGCGCTGCTGCGCCCCGCTGTCGCCATTCCCTTCGTGGCGGTGGCGCTGATCTGGGGCTCCACCTGGTTCGTCATCAAGGGGCAGATCGGGCCAGAGGTCTCGGCCCACTGGTCGGTGGCCTGGCGATTCGCGCTGGCCACCCCGGCCATGTTCGTGCTGGCCGCAATCATGCGCCTGCCGCTGGCCATGCCGCGCCGTTCGCACGGCTTGGCGGCGCTGATGGGGCTGTTCCAGTTCTGCGGCAACTACAGCTTCGTCTACCTGGCCGAACTGCACCTGACGTCGGGCATCGTCGCCCTGCTGATCGGGCTGATGCTGGTGCCCAACGCCATCCTGGGCAAGCTGTTGCTGGGCGAGCCGATCACGCAACGGTTCATCCTGGCCAGCGCCGTGGCCATCGCCGGCATTGCCCTGCTGCTGGTGAACGAGGCGCAGGTGGCACCGATCGACGGCAACGTGGCACTGGGTACGCTGCTGGCGCTGGTGGCCATGCTGGCGGCATCCATCGCCAACGTGATCCAGGCGGGGCCGGCGGGCAAGGTCGTGCCGCTGGTGAGCCTGCTGGCCTGGGCCATGCTTTATGGCACCGGTCTCGATTTCGCGCTGGCCTGGGCGATCGACGGGCCGCCGGTGCTGCCCACGGGCACCGCCTACTGGCTGGGCACGGCGTGGCTGGCGGTGGTGGGCTCGGTGGTCACCTTCCCGCTCTATTATGACCTGGTCCGCAAGCTGGGCGCAGGGCGCGCGGCCTACAACGGGGTGCTGGTGGTGGTCATCGCCATGGTGATTTCCACCCTGCTGGAAGGGTACAAGTGGACCCCGCTGGCGATCGGCGGGGCGATCCTGTCGATGGCCGGCCTGATGGTAGCGCTGCGGGCGCGTCAGGTGCCGGAGAAGACGGCCGCCAGCCCCTCGCGGTAGGTCGGATAGCGCAGGCGCCAGCCGAGCAGCCGCCTGGCCTTGCCGTTCGCCACGCGGCGGTTCTCGGCATAGAAGGCGCGGGCCATCGGGCTGAGCTGCGCTTCCTCCAGCGTCTGCAAGGGCGGCAAGGGCAGGCCTGACAGGCGGCAGGCGTGCTCGATCACCGTATTCTGGCTGCACGGCAGGTCATCGGCCAGGTTGTACGCGCCCGGCGGCGCATCGCCCGCCAGCGCCAGCACGGTTCCGCTGGCGATATCATCCACATGCACGCGGCTGAACACCTGCCCCGGCAGGGCGATCCGCTGCGCGCGGCCATCGGCCAGGCGGTCGAAGACGCTCCTTCCCGGCCCGTAGATGCCCGGCAGGCGCAGCACGTGGGCACCCAGCGCCAGCCACCGCGCATCCGCCTGTGCCCGCGCGGTGCGGCGGCCGGTGCCCACTGGGGCGCTTTCGTCCACCCAGGCCCCGCCGGTGTCGCCATAGACCCCGGTGGAGGACAAATAGGCGAGGCGCTTACCGCCCAGCGCATCGCCATAGGTTTCCAGCACCGGATCCCCTGCGCCTTCCGCCGGGGGAACGCTGGAGAGCACGTGGCTGGCACCGGCCAGCGTAGCGCGCACCCGCTCCGCATCGGCAAAGGCCATGTCGCCCGCGCGCCCCGTGGCGCTGACCTGCCAGCCGCGCGCCCGCGCCAGCGCGGCGATCGCTTGCGCGCTGTAACCCAGTCCGAAGATGAAAAGATGCGCCATCAGGGCTTTCCTAGCGGTTGGACGCGGGCGGGAAAGGTCCTAAAGCCTCAGGCATGGATATCCGCAACCCCTCCGCACCCGATGGCAATCCCGAAATGGCCGATGCCGCCGTCCCGCCGCCTGCCCCGGCGGTGATCCGGCGGGTGGATTACCAGCCGTTCGGCTGGCTGGTCCCGCGGCTGGAGCTCGATTTCCAGCTTGGCCTCACCGATACCCGCGTCGCCGCCACGCTGCATGTGGAGCGCAACCCCGCCGCCACCCCCACGGGGCAGATCCGCCTCAACGGCGAAGGGCTTGCTCCGCTGGAGGTGACGGTGGACGGCCAGCCCACCAGCCTGTGGCGCATGGCGGGGGATGACCTGGTGCTGGACCTGCCGGGCACGGCGCATACCATCGGCCTCGTCACCCGGATCGATCCCGCCGCCAACACCCAGCTTTCGGGCCTCTATGCCTCGGGCGGGATGCTGTGCACCCAGTGCGAGGCGGAAGGCTTCCGCCGCATCACCTTCTTCCCGGACAGGCCCGACGTGCTGAGCATCTATTCGGTGCGGATGAGCGGCGATGCCGATGCCTTCCCGGTGCTGCTGTCCAACGGCAACCTCACCGCCAGGGGCGACAATGGCGATGGCACCCACTGGGCCGAGTGGCACGATCCCTGGCCCAAGCCGAGCTACCTGTTCGCGCTGGTGGCGGGGCGGCTGGTGGCCAATCGCGACACCTTTACCACCCGTTCGGGCCGCAAGGTCGATCTTGCCATCTACGTCCGCGAAGCCGGGGCGGGTGAGGAGGACGACCTCCCGCGCACCGCCCATGCCATGGCCAGCCTCAAGCGCTCGATGACCTGGGACGAGGAGCAGTTCGGCCGCGAGTACGACCTCGATACCTTCAACATCGTGGCGGTGAGCGATTTCAACGCCGGGGCGATGGAGAACAAGGGCCTCAACGTCTTCAACACCAAGTACGTGCTGGCCGACGAGGAGACCGCCACCGATGGCGATTTCGACGCGGTGGAAGGGGTGATCGCCCATGAATACTTCCACAACTGGTCGGGCAACCGCGTCACCTGCCGCGACTGGTTCCAGTTGAGCCTCAAGGAAGGCTTCACCGTGCTGCGCGACCAGTTGTTCAGCCAGGACATGGGCAGTGCCCCGGTCAAGCGGATCGAGGACGTGCGGGTGCTGCGCGGGGCCCAGTTCCCCGAGGATTCGGGCCCGCTGGCCCACCCCATCCGGCCTGACGAATACCGCGAAATCTCCAATTTCTACACCGCCACGGTCTACAACAAGGGAGCCGAGGTGATCCGCATGATGCGGGTGATGGCGGGCGAGGAGCGGTTCCGCGCCGGGTGCGACCTCTATTTCGACCGTCACGATGGCGAGGCGGCGACCTGCGAGGATTTCGTGAAAGCCATAGAAGACGGCGCCGGGCTGGATCTCAACCAGTTCCGCCTGTGGTATGCGCAGGCCGGCACCCCGCGCGTGACCGTGCGGCTGGACCACGCGGGCGACGTGGCCACGCTGCACCTGGCCCAGGTGGTACCGCCCACGCCCGGCCAGCCGGACAAGCGGCCGATGCCGATTCCGCTGAAGGTGGCGCTGTTCGATCGTGCCAGCGGCATCCACGCGGGCGAGCAACTGGTGGTGCTGGACCGGGCGCAGCAGAGCTTCAGCTTCCCCGGCTTTGCCACGCGGCCCGTGCTGTCGATCAACCGCGGCTTCACCGCGCCGGTCTCCATCGAGCACGCCGCCCCGGTGGAGGACCTGGTGTTCCTGGCCGCGCGCGACGACGATCCCTTCGCCCGTTACGAGGCGATGCAGGAACTGGTGGTCGGCCACCTGAAGGACGTGGTTGACGGCAAGCTGTCGGCGTCCGAGCGCGACGCCGGCCGCGCCGCCATTGCCGGGGCGCTGGCTGCGGTGATCGCCGATCCCGCGCTGGATGACCTGATGCGCGGCGAGCTGCTGATCCTGCCCAGCCAGACCTATATCGCCGAACAGATGCTGATTGCCGATCCCGGCACGATCCATCACGAGCGTCAGGCCCTGCGCGGCGCGCTGGCCAGGGCGCTGGAGGGTGAATTCGTGGCCCTGCACCAGCGCGCCAGCGCGGTGCCCGGCGGCCTCAACGCCGCCGCACGCGGGGCGCGCAAGGTGAAGACGCAGGCGCTGGTCTACCTGGCGGAAGGCAACCCGGACCTCGCCGAACAGATGGCCGCCGCACAATACGATGCCGCAGATACCATGACCGACCGGCAGGGCGCGCTGATGGTGCTGGCCGGGCTGAAAGGCCCGCAGCGCACGCACAAGCTGCTCGACTTCTACCAGCGCTATCGCTCCAACCCGCTGGTGGTGGACAAGTGGTTCGGCCTGCAGGCGGGCTCGCTCCACCCCCACGCGATCGAGCACGTCAAGGCGCTGGCCACCCATCCGGACTTCAACCTGAAGAACCCCAACCGCGTGCGCAGCCTGTACATGGTCTTCGCGGCCAACCCCGCGGCCTTCCACGCCGAGGATGGCGAGGGCTACCGCATGCTGGCCGACCTGATCATCGCGCTCGATCCGGTCAACCCGCAGACTGCGGCGCGCTTTGTGCCGCCGCTGGGCCGCTGGCGGCGGATCGAGCCCAGGCGCGCCGCGCTGATGCGCGCCGAGCTGGAGCGGATTGCTGCCACCCCCGGCCTGTCGCGCGACACCGCCGAGCAGGTGGGCCGCAGCCTTGGCTGACATGGGGGGTGAGGTGATTCGCAGCGCGGCGCTGGATGGCGTGGCGCACGGCTTTCTCGACGCCGCGCAAAGCGATGCCGAGGCCTTCGACCTGGTGCCGCACCGGGCGGGGCCGGTGTTCCTGAAGCAGGTCCATTCGGCACTGGCGGTGACTGTCAGCGAGCCCTTTGCCGGCGATCCGCCGGAAGCCGATGCCCTGGTCACCGCCACGCCCGGCCTGGCGCTGGCCATCCGCACGGCCGATTGCGCGCCCGTCTTGCTGGCCGACACGACGGCGGGCGTGATCGGCGCGGCCCATGCCGGCTGGCGCGGTGCGGTCGGCGGCGTGCTGGAGGCGACCGTGGCGGCCATGGTGGCCCTGGGGGCCAGCCCCGCCAGCATCGTCGCCGTGGTCGGCCCCACCATCGCCCGCCCCAGTTACGAGGTGGACGAGGGCTTCCACGCCCGCCTGCTTCACGGCGCACCGGAGAATGCGCGCTTCTTCACCCCCGGCCGCACCGGCCACTGGCAGTTCGACCTGCCGGCCTATGTTGTCGCCCGCCTGGGCGAAGCGGGCGTGGGACAGGTCGAGGACCTGGCGCTCGATACCTATGCAGGGGCAGGCCGCTTCCATTCCTTCCGGCGCGCCACCCACCGGGCCGAGCCGACCTATGGCCGCCAATTTGCGCTTATTTCGCTGTAGAATCGGTCCGGAAAAGTGCCCCGACGGCATGGCCATTTCCGCAGGGGCAGCCTAAGGGCCAAAAGGCGGGTTGGCAGGGGCGTTTTGCTCGTCTATCAGCCGCGCCAAGTCGCCGCCCCCACGTTCTCGTCCCAAGGGGTGGATTCAGGGGTTCGCGGCTTGTCTTTAGTCTTTTTGAGGTTCGGCCACGGGCGTTCGTCCCCATGGTCAAACCGGCAGATCGGGGCCAGCAAGGCAGGATAATGGCAAGCACCACTGATACCGCGCATACGGAACAGGTGGCCGAAGGCGGCGTGCGCCGCCGCGACTTCATCGAAATCGCTGCAACGGCCGCAGCCGGCACCGGGGCGATCTTCGTCCTCATCCCGCTGGTCAGCCAGATGGCCCCGTCCAAGGACGTGCTGGCCGAAAGCACCACCGAGCTGGACATTTCCGCAATCGAGCCGGGCCAGGCCGTGAAGGCGGTGTTCCGCAAGCAGCCGGTCTTCGTGCGCAACCTGACGCCGGAAGAGATGACCGCCGCCGAGGCGGTGGACGTGGGCGACCTGCGCGATCCGCAGACCCTGGCCGAGCGGACCAAGCCCGGCAAGGAGAACATCCTGGTCACCATGGGCGTCTGCACCCACCTGGGCTGCGTGCCGCTGGGCGCGGGCGAGGGCGAGGTAAAGGGCGAATTCGGCGGGTACTTCTGCCCCTGCCACGGTTCGCACTATGATACCGCCGCGCGCATCCGCAAGGGCCCGGCCCCGACGAACCTGGTGGTTCCGGATTACGAATTCACCTCCGACACCACGATCGTGATCGGCTGAGGCGAGAGAGAGAAGAGATGAGCTTCCCCTGGGCCAAGCAATACGAACCCACCAATGCGGTGACGAAGTTCCTTGACGAGAAGCTGCCCCTGCCGCGCCTCGTCTACAACGCCGTGGGTGCCGGCTATCCGGTGCCGCGCAACCTGTCCTATGCCTGGAATTTCGGGGTGCTGGCGGGCTTCTGCCTGGTGCTGCAGATCGTCACCGGCGTGATCCTGGCGATGCACTATGCCGCCAACGCGGGCGTCGCCTTCGATTCGGTCGAGCACATCATGCGCGACGTCAACTGGGGCTGGCTGATGCGCTATGCCCACGCCAACGGCGCCTCGGCCTTCTTCGTGGTGGTCTACCTGCACATTTTCCGCGGCTTCTTCTACAGCTCGTACAAGGCCCCGCGCGAGATGATCTGGCTGATCGGCGTGACCATCTTCCTGCTGATGATGGCCACCGCCTTCATGGGCTATGTGCTGCCCTGGGGCCAGATGAGCTTCTGGGGTGCCAAGGTGATCACCGGCCTGTTCGGCGCGATCCCGCTGGTGGGCGAACCGCTGCAGATCTGGCTGCTGGGCGGCTATGCGCCGGATAACGCCGCGCTCAACCGCTTCTTCTCGCTGCACTTCCTGCTGCCCTTCGTGATTGCCGGTGTGGTGATCCTGCACATCTGGGCACTGCACATCCCCGGCTCGTCGAACCCGACCGGCGTGGAAGTGAAGACCGAGAGCGACACCGTGCCCTTCCACCCGTACTACACGGCGAAGGACGGTTTCGGGCTGGCGGTGTTCCTGGTGATCTACTGCGCCTTCGTATTCTTCATGCCGAACGCGCTGGGCCACCCGGACAACTACATCCCGGCCAACCCGCTCTCCACTCCGGCGCACATCGTGCCCGAATGGTACTTCTGGCCGTTCTACGCGATCCTGCGCGCCTTCACCTTCGACTTCATCCTGCCGGCCAAGCTGTGGGGCGTGCTGGCGATGTTCGCGGCCATCCTGGTGTGGTTCTTCCTGCCCTGGCTGGACAAGAGCCCGGTGCGCAGCGGCCACTACCGCCCGCTGTTCCGCAAGTTCTTCTGGGTGCTGGTGGCCGACATGGCGCTGCTGTTCTACCTCGGCGGCGCCGCGGCGGAGGAGCCCTATGTGATGCTCAGCCAGATCGCCACGGCCTATTACTTCCTGCACTTCCTCGTCATCCTGCCGATCATTTCGTCGATCGAACGGCCGGAACCGTTGCCCTTCTCGATTACCGAGGCGGTGCTGGGTGCTGACGACAAGGCTGCTCTGCCTGCCGGTTCGGCGGCTTGAGACGCGGGTTAAGGGGAAAGACAAGATCATGATCCGCCTTGTTGGAATTCTGACCGGCCTGGTTTTCGCCTTCGTGGCGCTGCTGGCCTTCGTGACCGGCGCCTACACTTTCTTCACGGAACCGACCGAGGAAACGGCCGAGCACGCCTTCCATATGGAAGCGCACCTGCCCACCGGCGGCTACACCTTCGACGGCCTGGCCCCGCAGTGGGACGTTGCCCAGCTGCAGCGCGGCTACAAGGTGTACAAGGAAGTGTGCAGCGCCTGCCACTCGATGAACCATGTCGCCTTCCGCGACCTGGAGCAGCTCGGCTACTCCGAAGCCCAGGTGAAGGCGGAAGCCGCCGCCTGGCAGGTGCCGGGGATCGATCCGGTGACCGGCGAGGCGAACCTGCGCCCCGGCCTGCCGACCGACTATTTCCCCGCGCCCTATGCCAACAACACGGCAGCCGCTGCGGCGAACAACAACGCCATCCCGCCGGATCTCTCGCTGATGACCAAGGCCCGCCATCACGGCACCGCCTACGTCTACTCGCTGCTGACCGGCTATCGTGACCCGAACAGCTACACCAACGAAGAGGGTGAAACGCTGGCCCAGGCGTTCCCGGATTCGATGCCGGGCACGGGCCTGCACTTCAACCCGTGGTTCGCCAACCTGAACCTGGCCATGGCCCCGCCGCTGCACACCGCAGGGCAGGTGACCTATGACGACGGTACCGAGGCGACCGTGCAGCAGATGTCGGCCGACGTGGCTGCCTTCCTCACCTGGACCGCCGAGCCTTCGCTGGTGGACCGCGTGCGGCTGGGCTGGATGGTCATGGGCTTCCTCATCTTCCTGACGATCCTGGCCTACCTCGCCAAGAAGTCGGTCTGGTCGCAGCTCAAGACCCGCCGCGACGACTGACGGCTGTGCGCAGCAGCGACATGACCCGCGAGGAGCTCAGGTCGCTGGTCCGCACGGTGCCGGACTTCCCGATTGCCGGGATCCAGTTCCGCGATATCACCACGCTGATTGCCGACAGCCGGGGCCTCGCCTCGGCTGTTGCGCATCTGGCGGACCTCGCGTCCCCTGATGTCGCTGCCGTTGCGGGGATCGAGGCGCGCGGCTTCATCTTCGGCGCGGCGCTGGCCATGCAGCTCGGCACCGGTTTCATTCCGGTGCGCAAGGCCGGCAAGCTGCCTGTAGAGACAATCAGCGAGGACTATGCACTGGAATACGGCGCGGCCACGATCGAGATCGATCCCACGCTGGTCCCACAGGGTGGCCGCGTGCTGCTGGTCGACGACCTGATCGCCACGGGCGGCACCGCCCTTGCCGCCGCCAGCCTGCTGCGGCGGGCCGGCGGCCTCGTCGATACCGCGCTGTTCGTGATCGACCTGCCTGAACTCGGCGGCGCGGCTGCCCTGCGTTCAGCGGGCGTAGCCGCCGATGCGGTAATGGAATTCGCCGGCCACTGAGCGGTCAAGCACCGCCACGGCGCGCTACCGCTTGACGAGGGCACCCCGGCAATGGCAAGCGCCGCTTCTGCCCGAATTCGGCACCTGGGCGGGTATAGCTTAGTGGTAAAGCTCCAGCCTTCCAAGCTGGCTATGCGGGTTCGATTCCCGCTACCCGCTCCACCTCCTTCCTGATGAGAGTCCGGATAGGCCCCTGTGTTGGACTTACAGGTAGCACAGGTCGGCTTCGGCGGCCGGGCGGGCCTATCGGGCTGCTCTTTGAGGTGGAGTGGCCACCCAAGGGGGCACGGTGCGATCACCATCAGGCGCCAGAGGGCTGGCTTCTTACTTGCCGAAGCCTCGTGGTCGCTATTTTCTACGCAGCAAGGCCCGTGAAGACGATGACGGGCGCGCAGCAGACTACCCGACGATTCTCTTCGCCCGATGCGGCGCGGACCACCCCGCAATTGGTGACGCGCCCCCGCTGACCCATTTATGGTAGCGCCCCTGATCGGCGCGTGAGGCGCAAAAATTTACCAGCCGACAAATCGGGCTTGGCCTTTCCTCTGCCTACGCGATCCCGACGCAGGCACCCGCTGGGGGCAGAAGGCGCATCAGGAGTTCGGCGGGCTATCGAATGCCTGAGCAGGTTTGCCTGGTGGCGCAAGTCCCCTAAGTTTACATCACTCTTATGGTCGGTCGGCCTTCCGTATTATTTGCCATGATACACCCGTCGAAGTGCGTCACCAGTCCGGCCAGAGAGCGCCTGTTAACCATCAGTTCGGGGTGAAAATAGGGGCATCCTCACATATGTGGGGGCATGCTGCGTTAACCAAATCTTGGCGACCGGACCGCTAGGCCGCTTGTGGTTACCACAGGGGTAACTTTGATTTGGGGATACGTATCATGTTCAAGATTGCTCAGCGGGCTGCCCTGCTGGTTGCGGTCGCCGCGGGCGCCTTCGGCGCTTCGGCCGCCAATGCCGCCACGGCCACCGACACCTTCGATGTCTCCGTGACCATCACCGCCGCCTGCTCGGTCGACGCCTCGTCGTCAGACATCGACCTGGGCACGCACCAGTCGACCGCGACGGACCTGGGGGCCAGCAGCGACATCACGGTAAAGTGCTCCAACACCGTGCCCTATCGCGTCAACCTGTCGCCGTCGAACGGCAATACCGGCGGCGCCGGCTCGCTCGACCCGGTCGGCGCCAGCCCGGACACGGTGCCCTACCAGCTTCGCTCGGCCTCGGGCATGAGCGGAACCGTGTGGGGCAACACCAGCTCCAACGGCGTGACCGGCACCGGCACCGGCGCCGACCAGACGCTGACCGTCTATGCGACGGCCGCCAGCGCCAACTATGCGCCGGATACCTATTCGGACACGGTCACCGTCACGGTGAACTACTGATCCGATGTCTGCCTCGCGTTCCCTCCACCGCGTGGCGCTGACCCTCTCGGCCTGGGCGATGCTTCCCGGCATCGCCCAGGCCGAAGGTTTGCAGGTGGCCCCGGTCTCGGTGACGATTCCCGAACGGTCGGGAACCGTCTGGCTGACCAATGAAGGCGGCGAAGCCTTGCGCGCCCAGGTGCGCGTGTTCCGCTGGAGCCAGGACAACGGCGAGGACGTGCTGGCCGAAACCACCGATCTGGTGGCCAGTCCGCCGTTCGTCTCCATTCCGGCTGGCGCGCAGCAGGTGGTGCGGCTGGTCCGCACGGCCGCTGCCGCCGATCCCGCCGCGCCGTGCGAGCAGACGTTCCGCATCGTCGTGGACGAGTTGCCCGCTGCCGAACGGCAGGCCGGCGATGGCCTGCAATACGTGCTGAGGTTCTCGGTGCCGGTCTACCTGACCACGCCTGCCTGTGCCGAGCTGGACCCCGTTCTCACCTGGCGAATCGAGCAGGGCAGCGAAGGTTCCGCGCTGGTCGTGGCCAATACCGGGCAGGTCCGCGCCCAACTGGCCGACCTGTCGCTGGTTGCCGCTGGCGGTACCCGCTCGGACCTGGGGGGAGGTCTCGTCGGCTATGTCCTGCCGGGCCAGCAGCGTCACTTCGTGCTCAATTCCGCTGCCGTTTCCGGTGGCACTGTAGAGGTATCGGTCAATGGCTCGCGGGTCGTTGCGCCGGTCGCACTGGCCTCTTCGGGCCAGTAGGCTTGCCCTGATCCTTCTGGCTACCGCGCCCGGTGCCGCCCAGGCCCGGGACGAGGCTGAGCCCGGCCTCGCGCTGGCCGCATCGGCGCTGCCGCCGGTCACCGCCCTGCGGACCGCAGTTCCGGCGGAGGCCATGCTGATCCTCGATGTCGAAGTGAACGGCGTGAACCGTGGCCTGTTGCCCTTCCGCCTGATCGATAACCGCCTGTGGGCCAATTTCAGCGTGCTGCGCGAGATGGGCTTGAAGCTGGAATCGGCCGCCGACCCCGCCACCGATCCGCTGCTGCTGCTGGACCAGGAACTGGGTAGCGGCATGGCCTATGACGCGGCGGCCCAGCGCCTCGCCGTGCACGTTGATCTGGCCAGGCTGGACGTGGGCACCCACCGCCTCAACACCAGTGCGCAGGACATGCCGGTGGCCCAGAGCGCCACCGGGGCGCTGCTTAACTATGACATCTATGCCAATTACGCCGGCGGCCGGCTGGCCTTTGACGGGTTCGGCGAATTGCGGGCCTTTTCCGGCAACGTGCTGCTGGAATCGACCGGCGTGTACAACTCGCGCGCGCTTGCCCTTGGGCAGGCCCGCCTGCGGCGGCTGGACAGCACGCTCTCGTGGTCGATGCCCGAGCGGCGGCTGACCGTGCGGGCCGGCGACATCCTCACCCGCAGCACAAGCTGGTCGCGCCCCACGCGGCTGGGCGGTGTGCGCGTGGGCACGGACTTTGCCCTGCAGCCCTACCTGGTCACCGCGCCGATCCCCACTTTCTTCGGCGAGGCCACGCTGCCTTCCACCGTGGATCTCTATATCGAGGGGCTGAAGCGCTATTCGGGTTCGGTTGCTCCCGGTCCCTTCGAGCTGGGGGCTGGCGGCAACCAGATCAGCGGGGCGGGCACGGCGCAACTGGTGGTGACCGATGCGCTGGGCCAGGTAACCACGCTGAGCGTGCCGTTCTACGATACCCCGCTGCTGCTGCGCGGTGGGCTGACCGACTGGGCGGTGGAACTGGGCACGGTGCGGCGCGACTATGGCATCCGCTCGTTCGCCTATGCCGGCGATCCGGTGCTGTCCGCCTCGCTGCGCCGGGGCCTGTCGAACTTCGTGACGCTGGAAGCCCATGGCGAGGGCGGCGCAGGCCTGGTCAACGGCGGGGCCGGAGCCACGGTGCTGCTGCCCTTTGGCGGGGTGGTGACCGGCTCACTGGCGGCCAGCCGCAACGACGGGAAGACCGGCCTGCGCGGCGAGGTCGGCTATTCCTGGACCGATACCAACTTCACCATTTCCGCCAGCGCGCAGCGTGCCAGCGGCAGTTTTGCCGACTTGCCAACGTTGGAAGGCGCCACCAGCCAGCGTTCGCGCGAAGTGCTGAATGCGGGCTACAACGCGGAGAGCCTTGGCTTTTTCAACGCCAGCCTGATCCGCCAGCGCAATCCGGGCGAGCCGCGCGAGACCTTCCTTAGCGCCAGCTGGCAGCACACGCTGGGCAGCAACCTGGCGCTGAGCCTGACGGGCAACATGGGCCTGCGCCCCGGTTCGGCGCGGGGCGTTTTCCTGACCGTCAGCTACGTTCCGAACGACCGCGACCACGTGTCCGCCAACCTGCAAAGCGGGCTGCGGCGGACCAGTGCCGCGCTCAGCTATCGCCGCTCGCTGCCGACCGATGGCGGCACTGCCTGGGCCCTCGACACCGCCTATGACGGCAGCCGCGTGCAGGCCGCCGGGCAGGTGGACCACCTGGGCCGGCTGGGGCAGGTGACCGCCGGGGCGCGGCTGACCGGCGGGCGGGCATCGGGCTATGCCGGGGCCTCGGGCGCGCTGGTGGCGCTGGGGGGCGATGTCTATGCCTCACGCAAGGTCTATGACGGGTTCGCCGTGGTCGAAACGGCTGGCGTGGCCGATGTGCCGGTGCTGGTGCACAACCGGCCCGTGGGGCGCACCAATGGCAAGGGCAAGCTGCTGGTCACCGGCCTCAACCCCTACCAGGCCAACCGCGTCACGATCGATGCCGCCAACCTGCCCGCCGAACTGACCGTGGCTTCGCTCGACCAGGAGGCCGTGCCCACCCAAGGCGCCGGGGTGGCGGTCAGCTTCGCCATTGTCCGCAGCAGTGCGGTGTTGCTGTCGCTGGTGGACGAGGCCGGGGCCGAACTGCCAGTGGGCACCATGGGCACCACGGCCGGGGACGAAGCCACGCCGCTGATGGTTGGCTTCGGCGGCCAGCTCTATATCGAACGGGCGATTGCCGGGGCCACGGTGACGCTGGCGGGAGAGGCAGGGCGTTGCACCGTGCGCCTGCCGGACAGCATGGCGGATGCCCCGGGCGGGGTGCTGGGGCGGCAGGTGTGCCGCAGGGAGGGTGAATGAAAGGCCTGACGCTGTCCGTGGCGCTGCTGCTGCGCCTGTGCGCCCTGTTGATGGCCGCGCCGGTAATCTCGGCCGTGGCGCCGGGCGAGGCAAAGGCCGGGGCTGTCTGCTCGGTGGTCAATTCGGGCCTCGCGTTTGGGAGCGGCAGCACGGCTACGGGCACCGTCAACTGGACCTGCACCGGCTATGATACCTTCACCAACAGTTTCGTCCTGTGCCTGCGGCTGGGAACGCCAAGCTGGCCCGGCACCGCCAGCCAGCCGCAACTGCTGAACGGGTCGAGCACCATGGCCTTCAATCTCTACAGCAACGCGGCAACGACCACGATCTGGACCGCGAGCACGCCGCTGACCCAGTCGGTCACCATCGGCGCGGGCATCGGCAACACGGTGACGGGGTCGTTCAGCTTCTACGGCCGCATTCCTGCTGCACAGTCATCGCCCGCAGGCAATTACCAGGCTTTCTTCTACAATACCCTGCTGGGCATCGCGAACAACGGCGGTAACAATTGCCAGGCCAGCCGGCAGGGCAATTCGGGCCTCGATTTCACCCTGCCGGTCACCGCCACCAAGATCAACGCCTGCACGGTGGATGCGCTGGCCAATGCCAGCCTGGGATCGGTCGTGGCAGGCTCCACGCCCGCGCCGGGATCGACCACGATCCGCGTGGTCTGCCCCACGGGCACGGCCTACAATATCGGCCTGCTGCCATCCAACGGCAACATGGGCGGCGCGGGGATGATGCAGGGGACGGGAAGCAACACCGATACGGTGGGTTACCAGTTGCGGCGCAACAGCGGTAGCGGAGCCGCCTGGGGCAACACCGCGACGGTGACCAGCGTGGGCAACGGCGTGGGCGGCACGGGCACCGGCGGCAACCAGGATTATGCGGTGTTTGCCAGCGTGCCCAACACCAACGTCCAGCCCGACAGCTATTCCGACACGGTCACCGTCACGGTGAACTATTAAGGCGAGAAACCCTAAGGCTTGAACCGGGCCCCGCGGATGTGGGTGAAGCGCCCGTCCACCACTTCGTACATGGCGATCGTCTCCACTTCTCGGTGGTCGCCCGCCATGGTCGGCCAGATCTCGAAATCGGGCCAGTCGGCAAAGGTATCGAAGGTGGTGCGGCAGTACATGGCTACGCGGGTGGGGGTAACGATCACCTCCAGCGGGGTGACCACTTCGGTGATGTGCGCCTTCACCTGCCGGTAAAAGGCGAGGATGTTGTCGCGCCCCACGATGCGCTTCGATCCGCCCAGTTCGAACACCACGTCATCGGCGTAGAAGCGGCCGAAGCCGGCAAAGTCATTGGCGTTGAAGGCCGCCACATAGCTGCGGAAATCGTCCTCGGTCATGCGGCGCTCTCTCCCACGGGCATGTTGTCGATCAGGCGGGTGGTGCCCAGCCGCGCGGCCACCAGCAGGCGGGCGGGGGCCTTGGGCGCGGTGTCGAGCGGCTCCAGGCTGGCGGCATCGGCCAGCACGGCATAGTCGACCGAGGAGAAGCCGGCGGCGACGATCTCGTATTCCAGGCCGGCCAGCACCGGCCCCACATCTTCGCCGCCCTCGATATAGCCGATGGCCTTGGCCATCAGGCGGTTGAGCAGGCCGGCAATTGCCCGCTCGTCTGCCGAAAGGTAGGCGTTGCGGCTGGACATCGCCAGGCCGTCCGCTTCGCGCACGATCGGGGCGCCAAGGATGTTTTCCACACCGGGGAAAGTTAGGTTGAGGTCAGCCGCAAAACGGCGGATCACGGCCAGTTGCTGCCAGTCCTTCTCGCCGAAAACTGCCAGATCGGGCCGCACCTGGTTGAACAGCTTCAGCACCACGGTGGCCACCCCGGCGAAGTGCCCCGGGCGCACCGCGCCGCACAACCCCTCGGTCAGCCGCTCCACGCTGACGCTGGTGGCAAACCCTTCAGGATACATGACATCGACCGTGGGCGCCCACAGCAGGGCCACCCCGGCTTCCTCCAGCCGCGCCTGGTCGGCGGCAAGCTGGCGTGGATAGGCGGCCAGGTCCTCCTTGGGGCCGAACTGGCGCGGGTTGACGAAGATCGAGACGACCACGTGATCCGCACGGGCCTGCGCTTCGCGCACCAGACTCAGGTGCCCTTCATGCAACGCGCCCATGGTGGGGACCAGCGCCACGCTGCCCCTCGAACGGCGCAGGTCATCCACAGCTTCGCGCAGGGCATTGAGGGTGTTGACGGTTTGCACGCGCGCCCGGCTCCGATAGAGATGCTGTTCGAACCCAGCCGCCTTAGCGCATTCGCCAGCCAGAGAAAGCCCGCCTGATCGTGACCAGCCTTTCCGCGCCCCATGCGGCCCAGCGCATCGTCTTCGCCAACGAGAAGGGCGGCACCGGCAAGAGCACCACCGCGGTGCACGTGGCCGTGGCGCTCGCCTACCAGGGCGCGCGGGTGGCCGCGATCGACCTCGATACCCGGCAGGCGACCATGCACCGCTATATCGAGAACCGCGAGGAAACCCGCGCCCGCCGCAAGATCGAACTGCCCGGCCCGGTGTGCGAGGTGTTCCGCGGCACCACGGTAGAGGAGCTGGAGGAGCAGGCCATACGCCTCGCCCGCAACGCCGATTTCCTGATCTTCGACACCCCGGGCCGTGATGATCCGTTCGCCCGCCACGTGGCGACCGAGGCCGATACCCTGGTCACCCCGATGAACGACAGCTTCGTCGATTTCGACCTGATCGGGCAGGTGGACGCGGAAAGCTTCAAGGTCCGCCGCCTCAGCTTCTATGCCGAACTGATCTGGGAGGCGCGCCTGAAGCGCAGCCGCGCCACGATCGAGCAGCAGCGCCGGCAGATGGACTGGGTGGTGGTCAGGAACCGCACCGGCCACACCGATGCCCGCAACCAGCGCCGGCTTGACCAGGCGCTGGGCGAACTGAGCAAGCGGGTGGGCTTCCGCGTGGCCCAGGGCCTGTCCGAACGCGTGATCTATCGCGAGCTGTTCCCCAGCGGGCTGACCCTGCTGGACAAGGGCCACCTGGGCGAACTGGGCACCAGCCACCTGGTCGCCCGGCAGGAACTGCGCAGCCTGGTCGCCCAGCTCAACCTGGTGGTGCCCAAGGCCGCCCCGCAACGGGTGCTGGCGGCAGAGGGAACCGCCTGAACCATGACCCGTTTGCTGTTCGCCGCCGGGGTGATATGCCTGTTATTCAGGATGATAACCGGACGCTGGCCGTGGCAGCCGAAGGTCTCCACTCGCCAGCAGGCGGTGCTGAAGGCCCGCAGCCTGCTGGGTGTCGATGCGCGGGCGGGGCGCGACGAGATCGTGCTGGCGCACCGGCGGCTGGTGGCCCTGGTCCACCCCGACAAGGGTGGCACCAACAGCCAGGTCCACGAGGCCAATGCCGCGCGCGACCTGCTGCTGAACGAGTTGCCGGGCGATCGCTGATCGCTGGCGTGCAGAAAAGCCACGCGCCGGTAACCTTCCGGCGCCAAAGACCGGGATGATGATGACACACACCTTCGATTCCACCGTCCTTCGCGAATACGACATCCGCGGGATCATCGGCAAAACCCTGGGTGCGGACGATGCCCGCGCTATCGGCAAGGGCTTCGGCACGCTGGTGCGCCGGGCAGGCGGCAACAAGGTGGTTGTCGGCTATGACGGCCGCGTATCCAGTCCGATGCTGGAACATGCGCTGGTGGAAGGGCTGACCTCCACCGGGGTGGATGTGCGCTGCATCGGCCTGGGGGCCACGCCCATGCTCTATTATGCCGAAGCCTCAGCCGAAGACGTGCAGGGCGGCATTCAGATAACCGGCAGCCACAATCCCCCCGATTATAACGGCTTCAAGATGGTATTTCAGGGGCGACCGTTCTTCGGCGCCGACATCCTGAAGCTGGGCGAGATGGCGGCGGCGGGCGACTGGGACAGCGGTGTCGGCGGGACCGAGCACGTAGATATCATCGATGCCTATGTCGACCGGCTGCTGCAGGGCCTGGACGGGATCGATCCCGAGGTCCTGGCCCGTCTCAAGGTGGGCTGGGACGCGGGCAACGGCGCGGCCGGCCCCGCGCTGGAGAAGCTGGCGGCCCGCCTGCCCGGCGAACACCACTTGCTGTACACTGCCGTTGATGGTCATTTTCCCAATCATCACCCTGATCCGACTGTCCCCGAAAACCTTGAGGATTTGCGAAGCCTTGTCTCCGCAAAGTCCCTCGATTTCGGAGTTGCTTTCGACGGCGATGGCGACCGCATCGGCGCAATCGACGGCGAAGGCCGCATCATCTGGGGCGATCAGCTGCTGATGATCTATGCGGAAGAACTCTTAAGTAGAACTCCGGGGGCGACGATCATCGCCGATGTGAAGGCCAGCCGCGCGCTGTTCGACCATGTCACCGCACACGGCGGCAAGCCGCTGATGTGGAAGACCGGGCACTCGCTGATTAAGTCCAAAATGAAGGAGGCTTCCTCGCCTCTTGCCGGCGAAATGAGCGGCCACGTGTTCTTTGCCGATGGCTACTATGGCTTCGACGACGCGCTCTATGCCGGGATTCGCCTGATCGCCGCCGCTGCCCGCCTGGGCAAGACGGTCACGCAGTTGCGCGGCGAGATGCCGGCCATGCTCAACACGCCCGAACTGCGCTTCCAGGTGGACGAGAGCCGCAAGTTTGCCGCGATCGAGGAGGTGAAGGCCCGCCTTGCCAACAGCCCCGACCAGGTCGACGGCACCGATGGCGTGCGCGTGACCAGCAAGGACGGCTGGTGGCTGCTGCGCGCCAGCAACACGCAGGATGTGCTGGTCGCCCGTGCCGAAAGCGATACCCAGGAAGGCCTGGACCGGCTGCTGAAGCAGATCGATGACCAGCTGGCCGCCAGCGGGCTTGAGCGGGGGCCGCAGGCAGGGCATTAATCGCCTCCTGGCAAAGGGGGCTGAAATGGCGGGATTCAAGGCAGCACTGACAGCGGTGATCCTGGCGCTGACGCCGGCGGCCGCGCTAGCGCAGGACAGCGATGCCGGTCTGGCCGGCTTCGGCGAGGCGATGGCCGGACTGTTCGCTCCACCCCCGCCGCTCACTGCCGAGGAGCAGGCCCGCCTGCCGCTGGCCATGGCCCTCGCCGACAAGGTCGTGCCAGCCGGATCGCTGGGCAGCATGATGGATGGCATGATGGGCGGCATGTTCGGCGCGATCATTGGCACCGATGGCGAGCCCAGTGCGCGGGATGTCATCAGCCGCCGGGTGGGTGTTTTCTCCGTCGACACTGACGCCATCACCGACCAGCAGGCAACCCGCATCGCCGACCTGCTGGATCCCGCCTGGCGCGAGCGTGAAACGCGCAGCCGGGAATTTACCGAACAGGCGATGGGCCGGGTGATGCAGGCGGTGGAGCCGGTGGTCCGCCAGGCGATTGCCGAGCTTTACGCGATCCATTTCAGCGAGGCGCAACTGGCCGATATCGATGCCTTTTTCGCCACCCCATCGGGCGCGGCCTATGCCCGCCAGTCCTACCAGATGGCCAGCGACCCGCGGCTGGCGGGCACGATGATGCGTATGATGCCCGAAGCCATGGGCCAGATGGGATCGATCCAGGCCGAACTGGACGCGGCCATGGCGGATCTGCCCCGTCAGCGCAATTATGCCGACCTTACGCCCAACCAGCGCAAGCTGCTGGCCCAGTGGCTGGGCGTGGCGGCGGAGGATCTTGAATACGCGCTGATGGATGCCACCCCGTCCTTCGCCGAATAGCGTAAGGGTCGATCGCGGGCGCTGGACAAATCCCCGCGCTCGTTCACACTCTGCCCCGGACATCAACGGGCAGGGGCACGGCATGGCAAGCACGGCGGCAAGGGGCGCAACTTCGGGCCTGATCCTCACGCGCAGCCCGCTGCTGCGGATCGTCACCCTGCTGGTGTTCTACTTCACGCAAGGCTTTCCCATCGGCCTGTTCGTCTATGCCATCCCCGCGTGGATGGCGGCGAACGGGGCCGATACCACGCAGGTGGCCGCCGTGGTCGGCATGGCCAGCCTGCCGTGGTCGCTGAAGCTGGTGAACGGCTTCATCATCGATCGCTATACCTTCCTGCCAATGGGCCGCCGCCGGGTGTGGATCATCGGCGCGCAGAGCCTGCTGGTGCTGGCCCTGCTGGCGGGTGCGCTGATCGCTCCGCTGCCGCTGGACGTGGCGGTGCTTTCTGCCCTGGCGTTCTGCGCCAACGTGGCGGTGACTTTCCAGGACGTGGGCATCGACAGCCTGGCGGTGGACATCATGCCCGAGGATGAGCGCGCCAAGGCCGGCGGCATCATGGGCGGGGCGCAACTGCTGGGCATGTCGGCCAGCATGGCGGGCGGCGGCTGGCTGCTGGAGCTGTCGGGCATCACCGGGTGCCTGGCCGTGGGTGCGGTGATCCCGGCGGCCGTGATGCTGTTCGGCGTGATGCTGCGCGAGCGCGAGGGCGAGCGCCGCCTGCCATGGACTGCGGGGCGTGCGCATCCGCACAACCTGGCGGTGCAGGTGGAAGCATGGTGGCCGCTGCTGAAAGCCAGCTTCAAGGCGATGGTCGTGCCGCTCAGCCTGTGCCTGATCCCGATCCTGCTGGTCCGCTCGCTCCATGCGGGTGCCTTTGAAAGCTTCCATCCGGTGATGTTCCAGGAACGGGCCGGGTGGAGCGCCACCGATTACAGCAGCTTCAGCTCGATCCAGAGCCTGATTTCCGGTGTCTTTGCCATGATCGTCGGCGGGCCGCTGGTCGCCCGGATCGGGGCGCAGCGGGCGTTGATCTTTGCCTTGGCAGGCGGTGCGGCGGTGATCCTGGCGATGGCCCTGCTGCCCCACTTGTGGAGCGAGACCTGGTTCCTGATGACCACGCAGGTGACGCTGGACCTGTTCGCCATGGTCTATTTCGTCTGCGGCATCACGCTGTCGATGCGGATGTGCGACCTGAAGGTGGCGGCCACCCAGTTCACCGTGTTCATGGCGCTGGGCAACTTCGGCCGCCCGCTGGGGGCCAGCCTTGCCGCGGCCACCGCCGGGGCGGGCCACCCGGTGCTGATGTACCTGCTGCTGGCCGGGCTGTGGGGCGCGATGGTGGTGCTGATGCTGCTGGTCCGCTTCCCGCACGAGAACCGCACCCAGCACGTGGTGGCACAGGACTTGCCGCAGGGCGAAGGGCCGCCGCCACGCGTGAACTGATCGCCCGCGCCGTTGTGGCGGGGGTCTGGCCCCCCTATCTCTGAGCCATGGCCGCCGCCCCCCCCGTTCGAGCTGCATGGGTTCCCTCGGAGATCGCCCACTGGTTTGCAGGGCGCGGCTGGACCATCCGTCGCCATCAGCTGGACATGATGGCCGCCGCCGAAGGGGGCCAGCACGCGCTGCTGGTGGCCGATACCGGCGCGGGCAAGACGCTGGCCGGGTTTCTGCCCACACTCGCTGCCTTCTGCCCGTCGGTGCTGCAGGGTGCGCCCTTGCCTGAAGGGCTGCACACGCTCTACGTCTCGCCGCTGAAGGCGCTGGCGCACGATGTGCAGCGCAACCTGATCGCCCCGGTGGAAGCCATGGGGCTGCCGGTCACGGTGGAAACGCGCAGCGGCGATACCCCGTCCGATCGCAAGAAGCGCCAGCGCGCCCGGCCGCCGAGCGTGCTGCTGACCACGCCCGAAAGCCTCAGCCTGCTGCTCAGCTTCCCGGACAGTGTGGACCTGTTCCGCACCCTGAAGCGCGTGGTGGTGGACGAGGTGCACGCCTTCGCCACCCAGAAGCGCGGCGACCTGCTGGCCCTGTCGCTGGCCCGCCTGCAGACCATTGCGCCCGCCATGCAGCGCGTGGCCCTGTCCGCCACGCTGGCCGATCCGGCAGGCTTCTGCGCCTGGCTGGCTCCCGATGGCGAGATCGATTCGGTGACGCTGGTGGAGGGCGAGCCGGGAGCCGAGCCGCTGGTGGAGATCCTTGAGGCCGAGGATGCCCGCGTTCCCTGGGGCGGCCATGCGGCAAGCTGGGCGATCCCGCAGCTTTACGAGCGGATCAAGGCCAACAAGACCACGCTGGTCTTCACCAACACCCGCTTCCTGGCCGAATACGTGTTCCAGCAATTGTGGGACGTGAACGAGGATAACCTGCCGATTGGCGTCCACCACGGTTCGCTCTCTGCGGAAAGCCGGCGCAAGGTGGAGGGGGCCATGGCGCGGGGCGAACTGCGGGCGCTGGTGGCCACGGCCAGCCTGGACTTGGGGGTGGATTGGGGCGATATCGACCTGGTGGTGCAGATGGGGGCGCCCAAGGGCTCCAGCCGCCTGCTCCAGCGCGTGGGCCGCGCCAACCACCGGCTCGACCAGTCAAGCAAGGCGCTGCTGGTGCCGGGCAACCGCTTCGAATTCCTGGAGGCGCTGGCGGCCAAGGATGCGGTGGACGCCGGGCAGCGCGATGGCGAGGACTTCCGCCCCGGTGCGCTGGACGTGCTGGCCCAGCACCTCATGGCCTGCGCCTGCGCCGCGCCGTTCCACGAACAGGCGCTGCTGGCCGAGGTGCGCTCCACGCTCGCCTATTCGTGGCTGGACGAAGGCGTGTGGGCCCGCGTGCTCAACTTCGTGGCCACCGGTGGTTATGCGCTGAAGGCCTATGACCGGTTCCGCCGCATCGTGCGTGACCGGGAAGGGGTGTGGCGGCTGGCCCACCCTGACCAGGCCACGCGCCACCGGATGAACGCGGGGATCATCGTCGATTCGGAGATGCTCACCGTGCGCTTTCGCAACGGCAGGTCGCTGGGCAAGGTGGAGGAGCGCTTTGCCGCCAGCTTGCGTCCTGGCGATACCTTCCAGTTTGCCGGCCTCGGCCTGGAGGTGGAAAGCGTGAAGGACATGGAACTGGTCGTCCGCGCCAGCAGCAAGGCGGCGATGATCCCCAGCTATGGCGGCCTGCGCCTGCCGCTGACCACCCACCTGGCCGACCGCGTGCGCGCCCTGCTGGTCGATCGCGCCGGCTGGGCCCGCCTGCCGGACGAGGTGCGCGAATGGCTGGAGGTGCAGGACTGGCGCTCGAAACTGCCCGGGCCGGATAACCTGCTGGTGGAAAGCTTCCCCCACGGCGGGGTGCACTACACGGTCTACTACACCTTCTGCGGGTGGAACGCCAACCAGTCGCTGGGGATGCTGCTGACCAAGCGGATGGAGGATGCCGGGCTGATGCCGGGCGGCTTCGTGGCCAACGACTATTCGCTGGCCGTGTGGGGCCTGAAGCCGGTGGAGGACCCCCGGCCCTTGCTCAGCCCGACGATCCTGGCCGAGGAATTCGTCGACTGGGTGCAGGACAGCTACCTGCTGCGCCGCGCGTTCCGCGAGGTGGCGGTGATCGGCGGGCTGGTGGAACGCCAGCATCCCGGCAAGAAGAAGAGCGGCAGGCAAGTCACCTTCAGCACCGACCTGATCTATGACGTGCTGCGCAAGTACGAGCCCGACCACGTGCTGATCGAGGCCGCCTGGGCCGACGCGCGATCCAAGCTGACTGACATGGACCGCTTGGCGCAGGTGCTGGAGACGAGCGCGCAGCGTGTGGAACACGTGGTGCTCGACCGGGTCAGCCCGCTGGCCGTGCCGGTGCTGGTGATGATCGGGCGCGAGGCGGTGCCGCAAGGCGCGGCAGACGAGGAGCTGTTGCTGGAGGCGGAGAGCCTGAGCGCGGCAGCGATGCGGGTTTGAAGGTTATTCCACCCAGCTGGGATCCGCACAGCCACTGGGCAGGCCGCCCGGGTGGTTCACCGCGCGGGGGCGTGGCGTCAGGTCTTCGTAGGTCCTGAAGCGCTCGAGTTCGCCGAAGCAGAAGCGCCGGTTGCTGCCCACCTTTTCGACCACTGTCGCGAGGGTCAACAGGGTCATGGCATAAGGCGCGTCAGGATCGGGATCGAAGACAATGAAGGGTTCGAAAGGTTGGGACAGCGTTTCGTCCAGCCTGTCTTCCAGTTCTTCCGGCAAGACCCGGATGCCATTCGATCGCACGACACCATAAGCAGTAACCGAAAGCCGGATCACGGGCGTTCTGGCCAATGCCAGGCGCTCTTGATGGTCGAGTATGCTCGGCGGCGGCAGGTTGACCATCAGGGTGTGCGTGGGTGTTTTGTCGGTTGCGGCAACCAGCGCCATCGCCAGCAGCAGAACACCAGCGAGCGGACCCATTTGTATACGCCTTATCGGCTGGCCATGATCGAAGACGGCGACGGCGTGGCGCAGCCGCCGCCTTCGGGATGGCGGGCTGGTCACTTGCCGAACTGGCGGAACTGCTCGTTGCCGATAAAGGCCAGATTTTCGATCCGCTCCTCGCCCGTCAACGCGATCACGTGGACCACCGCGTTATAGCTGGCCTGCGGGTCGGGCTCGAAGCCGACCACCGGCTGCTCGGCCTGCGCCGCCACCCGGGCAAGGCGCTGGCGCAGGGTGGCACTGTCGACCGGCTGGCCATCCCAGTACGGCTGGCCGGCGGCATCGACGGTCAGGCTCACCTGCTCCACCCGGCTGACCGATGTGCCGTCCTGCGGCAGGTCCACCGGCGTCTGGTGGGTGGCGATCGGCACTGCCAGGATCAGCATGACCAGCAGCACCAGCAGCACGTCGATCAGCGGGGTGGTGTTCATCTCCATCATCGGCTTGCTGGCAGCGGCACCGTAGGCATCGGCGCGATAGGCCGGATAGGGGCGGCGGAAACGGCGGACGGGTTGGGGAAGGGCCTGGACAGTCATGGCGATGCCTCCTCTCGGATCCTGCCGTCTTGTGCAACAGGTAACAAGATAACATCACCACCCAGGCGCTTTGTCAAGTCCACAAGTTGGGAAGGCGTTGGAGGCACGCGGCGCTGGTGGTGGGCAGCGCCGCGGCAAGCCTGGATGGCCTCCTGGCTTGCCGAGGAAGGACCATCGCTCTTGTGCATGAGGCCGGGGACGGGGCCTTGGTGCCGTTCTCCCCACGCCGCCTTCCGCCCAAAGAAAAAGGGGCGGTGTTACCCGCCCCTTGATCTTGCTGTCAGCGAAAAGCCGGTGAAGGCTTACTTGCCGAACTGGCGATACCGCTCGTTACCCACGAAGCCGAACTTGGTCACGCCCGAGCTCTTGATGATGTTGAGCACCTGCGACGAGATCTCGTAGCTGGCCTGGGCTTCCGGCTCGAACTGCAGTTCCGGCTCGACCGAGTAGGTCAGCGTCTGCTGCAGCTGGTAGACCAGACCGCCCTGGTTGACGGGATTGCCGTTCCACAGGATCTCGCCACCCGGGGTGATCACCACCTTGTTGATCACGGGATCGGGCGGAGGAACCAGCGGGGGCGGGCTCGGCGCGGGCAGGTCGATGTTGACCGCGTGGGTAGCAATCGGGATGGACATGATGAAGCAGATGAGGAGCACGAGCAGCACGTCGATCAACGGCGTGGTGTTCATTTCCATCATCGGCTCGCCATCGTCGCTGCCGCCTGACATTGCCATGTTGTGTTACTCCTCAGACTATCTCGATCCGACCGGGGCTTAGTTGCCCGGATCGATCGGGTTCGAGATGAAGCCGACCGTGGGATAACCGGCCGCCTGGATGTTGTAGATGGTGCCGGCAACGCAGCGCCACGGGGCGTTTACGTCACCACGGATGTGAACCTGCGGGATAAGGTCCGGGTTCGCCATCATGGCTTCGGCACCGCCGGCGCGCTTCACGAGCTGGTCCAGCCGCTGGAACGCCTTGTCGTACAGTTCCTGCGAGTCCACCGGGGTCACGTTGTTGAAGAACACCCGGCATTCACCGTTGCGCGACGCGCCCGCATAGGCCGTGTCCGTAAACCCCGGCTCAAGTCCGGCGTCGTCGGTGGTGGTGATGGTGATCAGGAGGTTCTCCACCTTGTTGTCCGATTCGATCGACCGGATGATCGGGATCTTCAGTTCCTCGACCGTCTGGATCGCCACCGGAACGGCGATGATGAAGATGATCAGCAGCACCAGCATCACGTCCACCAGCGGGGTCGTGTTGATGTCGGACATCGGCTTTTCGTCGCCGTCTCCGCCCAATGCAATGGCCATGTTACTTGTCCTGTTTCAAATGGGGCTGGCTGGGTTGGCGGCGGGGCTGGCCAATGGCCGGGCCCCGCCGATGAACCAGATCAGCCTCAGGCCTTCGGGGCCGGCTTGGCCGGAGCGGCCGGGGCAGCAGCCTTGGCCGGGGCAACCGTCGGCTTGATCGCGCCGTTCGAAGCCAGGTTGGCCAGCAGTTCCACCGAGAAGCCCGACAGCATGGCAGCGATCTTCTTGTTGCGGTTCTGCAGGTAGTTGTAGGCGAACACGGCCGGCACGGCGACCAGCAGGCCGATGGCGGTCATGATCAGTGCTTCACCCACCGGGCCGGCGACCTTGTCGATCTGGGCCGAGCCGGCGATGGCGATACCGATCATGGCGCGGTAGATGCCGACCACGGTGCCGAGCAGACCCACGAACGGCGCGGTGGCGCCCACGGTGGCGAGGAACGGCAGGCCCGAAGCCAGCTTCGAGTTGATGGCGCTTTCCGAACGGGCCAGCGTGCCGTGCAGCCAGTCATGGGCTTCCAGGCTGTCGGTCATCTGCTTGTGCTGCGATTCGGCGGTCAGGGCGTCGTCCACCAGCTGGCGCCAGGCGCTGTTCTTCTCGAACTTGCCGGCACCTTCCGAGATGCTGCCCGAACGCCAGAAGTTGGCGCGGCCGGCGGCATACTGCTTCATGATCTTGTTCTGCTCGATCCACTTGGTGATCATGATGTAGAACGAACCGACCGACTGGATCACCAGGATGGCCAGAATGGTCCAGGCGACGGGGCCGCCCTGTTCCATGGCTTCCTTGAAGCCGAACTGGTTCTGGATTTCTTCAGCGCCGGCCGCGCCAGCGGCAAGAAGGTCAATAAACATGCGAAACGTCCTCTCTTAGAGATCAGGTAAATAGGTGAAAAATCATTCGCCCAGGCGATAGACGATGGTCATCGAATCGCGCCCGGAGGTGGGGTTGCCGGCATCGTCCAGCGCAGGCTCGTAGCGGGCATAGCGCTGCATGCCCTCGCAAGCTGCCTGGTCGAGATCTTCCGAGCCCGAGCTGGCGGTCACCGAACAGGCGGTCACGCGCCCGTCGGGGCCCACCGTCACGGCCACGCCAACGTTGCCCTCGATCTCGCGCTGGACGGCGCGACGGGGGTAGTTGCTCTGGATGCGGGCGGCCCAGCGGTTCTGGCCATCACGCTGCGCGGCACGGGCCCGCGAGGGCGGCGGCGGTGCGGCGGGAGGGGCCGGCGGGGCCGGCGGCGGCACGATGCGAGCCGGCGGTGCGGGCGGCGGGATGCTGTCCACGGTGCGGATCGGCGGCGGGGCCGGGGCAATGTTGATCGGTGCCGGCGGAGCCACGGGCGGCGGCGGAGCCACTTCCTGGTCCGGCGGCGGTGGCGGCGGTTCCTCTTCTTCGGGTTCCGGCTCAGTCACATCCACCGTGGTCACCCGCTGCACGACCTCCTTGACCGCGCTTATGGCGAGGCCGGTCACCAGCAGGTACCCAATCACAAGGTGGATGAGGGCAACGATGACAATCGAAACAATCCGACTGCCGCTCATCTCTTGGTCAGCGTAAGCCATCCAGTCCCATCACTCCATTTCCATTCGCCGGACGATGTCCGGCCATCGCGGCAGATTGCAGACCGGGGAGTCTGCCTGCCGCAGCGAAGATTTGTCCACCCCGAATTTCAAGAGCGGCCTGAGGGGGATACCGGTCCAGCGCACCCCTCGTTCCCGGGACCGCCTGTTGTGTTATGGCAGCAGACCCGTTCGGGCCGGGTCTTAACGACACACTAACGTGTGGGCAATCCGCTTTGTCCGTTCAGATACGATTCACGTCCCGTGGCCCCCTTTGCGGCTGCATTGTGCGTCGAAATGTGACATTGCCCAATCGCAATTCGGCGTATTTCCGAGGATCGAGCCATGGCTCCAAAGGTACGAATCTCCCCCCCGGCGAATCTCTCCTGGCGATCCGCCGGGGCGATCATGGCAGCGCTTGCATGGCTGGCGCAACCCGCCACGGCGCAGCAACGCGATGCCAACGATCCGGCGGGCATGTTCCGTGACCGGAACGCGCCGGCTGCCCCGGCGGCAACCCCGGCGCCCGATCCGCTGACCTATGCCGACCTGGTGAGCCTGGCGCAGGCGAGCGAGCTGGTGCTGCGGGTGGAGATCCGCGACCAGCGCAATGTTCCGGTAGAGCGCGCGCCGGGCCTGGCGCCGGGCCACGCGCGGCTCTACCTGCAAGCGCGTACACAGGCCCTGCTGGCCGGGGCCGGGCCGGTGGGCGAGAACAGCGCCTTCCTGACCGATGTGCCGCTTGACGCGCGCGGCCGCCGGCCCAACCTGAAGCGCGGCGTGTACCTGCTGTTCGCCAACCGTGTGCCCGGCCGCCCGGGCGAGTTGGTGCTGGTGGGGCGCGGGGCCATGCAGGTGGCCGATCCGCTGCTGGAACAGCGCCTGCGCACCGTGCTGACGCAACTGGTGCAGAGCACTGTCCCGCCGGTGATCGAAGGCGTGCGCGAGGCGATCTCGGTGCCCGGCAACCTGGCGGGCGAATCGGAGACCCAGGTGTTCCTGGCCACGCAGGGTGGCCAGCCGGTTTCGCTCAGCGTGGTGCGCCGCCCGGGCATGCCGCCCGCCTGGGGCGTCTCGTGGAGCGAGATCGTCGACCAGTCGGCCCGCCCGCCGCAGCCCGAGACGCTGGAGTGGTTCGCGCTCGCCTGCCGCCTGCCCGATTCGCTGCCCGAGAGCGCCTTCCTGCAGAGCGATCCCGCTTCGCGCACCCGGGCGCGGGAAGACTATGCCTTCGTCCGCCGCGAGCTTGGCAATTGCGCCCGCACCATCTAGGTGCGCCGGCAGGATTCTAGCCGGACGGGGACTTTCATGACTGCACCGCTTCGCATCGCCCTTGCGGGCCTGGGTACCGTGGGCGCGGGCGTGGTCCGCCTGCTGGCCGAGAACCACGCGCTGGTGACCGCGCGCGCCGGCCGCCCGATCGAGGTGGTCGCTGTCAGCGCCCGCAACCGCACCAAGGACCGGGGCGTGGACCTGTCCGCCTTCGCCTGGGAAGACGACATGACCGCGCTGGCCACCCGCGATGACGTGGACGTGGTGGTGGAACTGGTCGGCGGCAGCGATGGCCCCGCGCTGACCCTGGCGCGCACCGCGCTGGCTGGCGGCAAGCAACTGGTCACCGCCAACAAGGCGATGATCGCGCACCACGGCATGGAGCTGGCGGCGCTGGCCGAACAGCACGGCGCGGCGCTGAAGTACGAAGCGGCGGTGGCCGGGGGCATTCCGGTGATCAAGGGGCTGGGCGAGGGCGCTGCCGCCAACCGGATCGACCGCGTGTTCGGCATCCTCAACGGCACCTGCAACTACATCCTCAGCCAGATGGAATCGACCGGCGCTGACTTCGGCGTGGTGCTGAAGGCGGCGCAGGACCTGGGCTATGCCGAGGCCGACCCGGCGTTCGACATCGAGGGCGTGGACGCGGCCCACAAGCTGGCCATCCTGGCGGCGCTGGCCTTTGGCACGGCGGTGGATTTTGCCGCGCTCGACATTTCCGGCATCACCCGCATCCGTGCGGCGGATATCGCGCAGGCCGACGCGCTGGGCCACAAGATCCGCCTGGTCGGCCAGGCCGAGCTGCAGGCCGATGGCCGCCTGTTCCAGCGCGTGGCCCCGGTGCTGGTGGCCAAGAGCCACCCGCTGGCATCCGTAGACGGCCCCACCAATGCCGTGGTGGCCGAAGGCAACCACGTGGGCCGCCTGCTGTTCGTGGGGCGCGGCGCGGGCGATGGTCCCACCGCCAGCGCCGTGGTGGCCGACCTGATCGATATCGCCCGCGGCAATGCCACCCCGGCCTTCGGCGTGCCGGTGGGCATGCTGAGCGCTGCTGCCCCCGCCGATGCCGGCCACCGCAAGGCCCGCGCCTACATGCGTTTTGTCGTGGCTGACCGGCCCGGCGTGCTGGCCGAGATCACCGCCGCCATGCGCGATGCCGGGGTCAGCATCGAGAGCCTGATCCAGCAGGGCCGGGCTGAGGAGGGTGGCCCAGAGTCCGAATCGGTGCTGGTCGCCATCGTCAGCCATGAAGGCCCGGAAAGCGCGGTGAGCGCGGCGTTGCAACTGCTCGAAGGCTCGCCTTCGATCAGCGAGCCGCCGCTCGTGATGCGCCTGATCGGTTAAGGTTCCTCGATCTTCGCTTCCCCCTCTGCCACCGGCCCGTCGTACAGCCGCGCGGCCTCGGAATCGGGCGGGGTTTCGGGCAGTTCGCTGAAGTCTACCATGATCGCGGGCGGCGGCACGCTGCCCAGCCCGCCGACGCACACGGTGTAGGAACTGCACGGCGGCATCCCGAACACGTCCGGCGCGCGCGGCACGCCGCTGCCGGTCACGCCGATGTCGGCTTCCACGGGGCTGTCGAAGGTATAGCGCTCGCCGTCCTCCCATTCGCGGCAGACCACGATCGTGTCGGGATCGGGGTTGGCCTGGTCGCATTCGCGCGGCCGCTCGCGCCTGCGCCCTGCAAGATAGGGGCTGGTGGCCTGCTGTGCCGGGCTCGCCTCGCGTTCATCGGCCGGACCGTAGGTGGCATCCTGCGCGGCGGCGGGATCGGCGGGGACCAGTAGCGCAAGGGCGGTCAGCAGTGTGCCGAAGGCCAACCGTATCGACATTGCAACATCCCCGTCCTAAGCCCCGCACCCTTCGTGGGCGGGAGTGAATTGCCGATGAATGAGGGTGAAGAGGCGCAGGTTCGGGACGAGCGCTCCCCGCTCGACCGGGTGCTGGTGATGGAGCTGGTCCGCGTGACCGAGGCCGCCGCGACCGCTGCCGCGCGGCTGGTGGGCCGGGGTGACGAGACCGCCGCCGACGAGGCCGCTGTCTCTGCCATGCGCGCCGCTTTCGACCGCCTCGCCATCACCGGCACCGTGGTGATCGGCGAGGGCGAGCGCGACCATGCGCCGATGCTCTACGTGGGCGAGAAGCTGGGGGCGGGGAAGGGCCCGGCACTGGATATCGCGGTCGATCCGCTGGAAGGCACCACCATCACCGCCAAGGCCGGGGCCAATGCCCTGGCCGTGCTGGCCATCGCCGGCCACGGCTGCCTGCTCAACGCGCCCGACATCTACATGGAAAAGATCGCCGTCGGCCCGGGCTATCCGGAGGGCGTGGTCAGCCTGGCGAACAGCCCGGAGGAGAACGTCACCGCGCTGGCCGCAGCCAAGGGCGTCGCGCCGGCAGACCTGATGGTCTGCGTGCTTGACCGGCCGCGCCATGCCGAACTGATCGGCCGGCTGCGGGCCATGGGCTGCGGCATCCAGTTGCTGCCCGATGGCGACATTGCCGCAGTGATCGCCACCACCGATCCGGCCACCGGGGTGGACCTCTACATGGGCAGCGGCGGCGCGCCCGAAGGCGTGCTGGCGGCGGCTGCGCTGCGCTGCACCGGCGGGCAGTTCGAGGGCCGCCTGATGTTCCGCCACGAGGCCGACCGGCGGCGCGCCTTCGACTGCGGCATCACCGACAGCGAGCGCATCTACCGGCTGGACGACCTGGCGCGGGGCGACTGCATCTTTGCCGCCACCGGGGTGACCGATGGCTCGCTGCTGCGCGGCGTCAGCCAGCGCCGCCGGGCCGACGGGACCATGGTCCACTGTACGCACAGCGTGGTGATGCGCGCTTCCAGCGGAACGGTGCGCTGGGTCCAGGCGGAACACCGCCTGGGCTGAGAGTTCTCAGGCGGCCGAGGCGGGGACGGGCGCGGGGGTTGCCGCCGGGCCGGCCAGCTCGATCCGTTCGGCCAGGTAATCCAGCACCACCCGCTCCGGCGGCGGCTGGATCTGGCCGCGCGCGTTCAGCAGCATGAAGACCATCAGGATCGGCATCATCAGCGCCTGGAACGAGATGACGATGGCAAAGCCCAGCACCGTGGTAGCCCAGTTGGGGAGGCCATGGTGCCCGCTGGTGGCGCTGCGCGATGCGTCGGCCAGGCCGATGGCAATGGCGCGCTGGTGACCCACGTTGGTGCCCAGCTTCAGGCAGGTGACGCGACGAATCCGCTGGCCTGCGGCGAGGCTGGCGGGCGGACGCTGGATCGATCCGTCGTCCACCAGGATCGCTTCGATGGTTACGTCATCGCCGGCAAATTCGGCATCGATATCGGCCAGCAGGCGCTCGGCCGATTCCCAGTCGTTGAACACGGGCATGATCACCCGCAGGTCCGGCTGCGCGGTCGTGCCCTGGCTGCTGGCTGTCGACATTGCGGCCCCGTTTCCCCTTGCCGCCCAGGTGATATCCCCCAGGGCGCTTGGGTTCGAGTATGGGGCCGCCGCAGCGCGGCCAAGGTGAGCCACCCCCGGAAAAGCCGAACCGGCATTCCTATCCCCAAGCGGGAACCGGGCGCAGGTTGCAATCGCGTGACGCTTGGCTAGAGCCTGCCTCTGCGAATCCTACGCCCGTTGCGACCCGACCAAGAGGCCCGTTTCCCATGAAGATCATGTCCGGCAACGCCAACCTGCCGCTGGCCCGCGCGATTGCCGCCTATCTGGAAGTGCCGCTGACCGATGCCAGCGTGCGCCGCTTTGCGGACGAGGAGATCTTCGTCGAAATCCACGAGAACGTGCGCGGCGAGGACGTGTTCGTGGTGCAGCCCACCAGCTTCCCGGCCAACGACAACCTGATGGAGCTGCTGATCTGCATCGATGCGCTGAAGCGCGCCTCGGCCAAGCGGATCACCGCCGTGGTGCCCTATTTCGGCTATGGCCGGCAGGACCGCAAGCCCGGCCCGCGCACGCCGATTTCGGCCAAGCTGGTGGCCAACCTGATCACCCAGGCCGGGGCCAACCGCGTGCTGGCGGTGGACCTGCACGCCGGGCAGATCCAGGGCTTCTTCGATATTCCCACTGACAACCTCTATGCCGCCCCCGTGATGGCGGCGGACATCCAGGCGCGGCTGGGCGGGACCGACCTGATGGTCGTCTCGCCCGACGTGGGCGGCGTGGTGCGCGCCCGCGCCCTCGCCAAGCGGCTCGACAACGCTCCGCTGGCCATCGTCGACAAGCGCCGCGAGCGCCCGGGCGAGAGCGAGGTGATGAACATCATCGGCGACGTGAAGGGCCGCACCTGCATCCTGATCGATGACATCATCGATTCCGGCGGCACCTTGTGCAACGCGGCCGAGGCCCTGCTTAAGGCGGGGGCCAGCAGCGTTACCGCATATATCACCCACGGGGTGCTGTCGGGCGGGGCAGTGGCCCGGATCAACGCCTCGATGCTGACCGAGCTGGTGATCACCGACACCATCCTGCCGACCGACGCGGCCCGCGATTCGGGCAAGATCCGCGTCCTCACCGTGGCCCCGCTGGTGGGCGAGGCGGTGCGCCGCATCGCCGACGAAAGCAGCGTGTCGAGCCTGTTCGACTGATGGCGCGGCGGATCGTCCTCGCAACCGTTCCCGCGCTGGCGCTGGCCGCCTGTTCCACCGCGCCCGCCGGGCCGCAGTCTGTCGCGGTCTATGACCCGCCGCCGGGGATCAACCAGGTGCTGGAAGACCGCATTGCCGCCGCGCCCGGCCATTCGCTGATCGTGGGTGACCTCAACATGGGGCCCGGCGCGCCGATCCCGCGCCACTTCCACCATGGCGAGGAGTACATCTACCTGATCGGCGGCAGCGCCACGGTCAGCCGCGCGGGCCAGCCTGACCTGCAGCTTGGTCCCGGCCAGAGCGTGACCATCGCTCCCGGCGTGGTCCACTGGGGCACGGCGGGTCCGGAAGGGATGCGCGGCATCTCGGTGTGGATCAAGGACGACGACCACCCCTTGCGCGAGATGGTGGCGGAGTAGGCCGCGCGGGGCGCCTCAGCCCTGCTCCCACGGCTTGGGCTCGCCCGGGGTCAACCGTTCCAGCAGGGCCAGGCGGCGTGACTGGCGGCTTTCCAGCGCCAGTGTCATCAGCGGTTGCGGGGTCTGCCGGAACTGGCGCGGCGACAGGCCGAAAAAGCGGGTGAAGTCGCGGATCAGGTGGCTCTGGTCGTAATAGCGCAGCATCAGGTCTTCCGCCTCGGCCTCGTCGGCCACGCCGCGCAGGTGGCTGGCCATGTCGAGCGCCCGGGCACGGCGCATCACCTGCTTCGGGCTGAGGCCGAAGTCGCGCAGGCACAGCCGCTCCAGCCGCCGTTGGGTGACGCCGCAGCTTTCAGCGAAACCGGCGATGCTGGCGGCGGGATCGACCAGCGCCAGCATCTCGAATTGCTGCGTCACCGGATCCGGCGGCGGAGCCTGGCGCTGCTGCAGGAAGCCGCGCACGGCGTTTTCCAGCAGTTGCAGCATGGCCTCGGGATCGTCCCCGGCGGCCTCCAGCGGGTCGAGCACCCGGTCGAACGGCAGGCCCAGGTCGGCCATCGGGGTGATCCGGTCCACGAAATCGCGCGCCGGCTTGCCGGTGGCCGCGGGGCCGGCCCCGGGCCGGATCGCCAGCCCCACGCTGGTAAAGCTGCCGGTGACGCTGACCGGCATTGCCTTGCTGTGATTGCCGAAATGAAGTGCCGCGCGCCCGTTGTGGCGCGGGCCGTCCACCGTCTGCGCTTCCCACTGGCCCTGCAACTGGATGCGGATGAAGGCGGTATCGCAGAACAGGTGACAGTCCAGCCGGTAATCGGGCGGCATCTGCACCTTGGCGACATAGAGCCAGGCGATCCACGGCAGCAGGTCGGGCGCGGGCAGGCGGTTGTAGCTGAGCGGCTGGCCATCGCGCGACTGGCCCAGCCGTGTCACCACGGCGGGATCACGCCCCGGTTCCGCCCGCCTGCTCATGTGCGACCACTCAACTCCCTGTTGTGGGAGAGAATATCCCGCCTGCCGCATTGGTCAATCGCCGATTGTACCGCCCGTTACGGTTGCCGCAGGGCTTGACGGGGCGGGCAATGCTGACGATTGCCTTGGCCCATGAACCTCGCCGCCGAAATCGCCCTTGCCCACCGCCTCGCCGACGCCGCCCGGGCCGAGATCCTGCCGCTGTTCCGCACGCCCGTGTCCAGCGAGGCCAAGGGCGATGCCACGCCCGTCACCATTGCCGACCGCAATGCCGAGGAAGCCATGCGCCGCCTGCTGAAAGCGGAAATGGGCCAGGACGGGGTCCACGGCGAGGAATTCGGCGTGGAAGAGGGCCGCTCGGGCCGGCAGTGGGTGCTCGACCCGATCGACGGCACCACCGCCTTCCTGGCCGGCCGCGCCACATTCGGCACGCTGATCGCGCTGCTGGTGGATGGCTTCCCCGTCTTGGGCCTGATCGACCAGCCGGTGCTGGGTGAACGCTGGCTGGGCGTAGCCGGGCAGGCCACCACGCTGAACGGCAAGTCCGTAAACACCCGCCAGTGCCGCGAACTGGCACGCGCCACCATTGCCACCACCGGCCCGCAATACTTCACGCAAACCGAGGGCGAGATGTTCATGGCCCTGGCCAGCCAGACCGATCACAAGCGCATGGTCATGGGCGGCGATTGCTACAACTACGCGTGCCTTGCCACCGGCCATATCGACGTGGTGTGCGAGGCGGGCCTGAAGCTGCATGACTTTGCCGCGCTGGTGCCGGTGGTGGAAGGCGCGGGCGGCCTGATGTGCGACTGGAACGGCGAGCCGCTGCACGGCCAATCGGACGGCCATGTGCTGGCCCTGGGCGATCCCGCACGGCTGGAGGACGTGCTGGGTGCGCTGGCGGGGGCGCCGCCGGGACATGATCACGGGCACTGACGGGCGGCTGAAGCCGCAGGAACGCTAGCGCCCGCTGGCGGCCGGAAGCACCCGGATGCGCACCATCCCGAATCTGTCGTTCGGCAGGGGAGCCATGCGTTCGTCACCATTCAGAACGCGGCCGTTCTGCCATTCGCCATCGACATAGCGGCCTTCCTGATAACGCACGACTTCCAGCCTGCGGCCGGACTCGTCGGCGATCACCAGGTCGACATCCTTGCCCGCCAGCAGGAATTCGTCCTCTGCCAGCATGATGATCAGCCCGCTGGGCCTGAGGTCGGACATTTCGGCACGCCCCCAGCCTGCGGTCTGGGCACGCGGCTCCGGCGCCGGTGCCTGGACCGGCACGCCCATGTCGCGGAATCGGCGGTTCACGGCTTCGCGCTGCCCCTGCACCGTAAGCCGGTAGCCGGGAAAGGTGATCTGGCGCACTTCCTCTGCGGCCAGCGCAAAGCCGGCGATGCGATTGTCTGCCTGGGCGCGGGCGATTACGGGCAAGGCTCCTGACAGAATGCCATAGGCATCGGAAAGCTGGTTGCCCGGCAAGCCATCCTCGATGCCGAACGGCGCGAAGCCGAATCCATCAAGCGCGCCCAGCGTGGTGAACAGGTTGCCCACTTCGAACCGCGCCTCGGGCACGAATACGGCGCCCTGGTTGGCGGCATATTGACCGGCCCAGCCGGCATAGTCATCGACGTAGATGTCGGGCGAAAGCCAGTCGAGATGCGGCGCATTCGCCTGCCAGATGTCGAACACGCGGGGCACCGGCCCGCCGGACGGATAGGCACCTGCCGCATCCCCGGGATTCTGCGGCCCCAGCCAGGCGTTGGCGTACATCGGCAAGGGCAACTCGCGCTTACCGGCGGCGGCGACGTGATCGATATAGCGGCTCACGCCCCAGGCCATGAAGGCTTCGTGGGCCTGCCAGTCATCGCCGAACACCTGGCTCCACGTGCCACTGGTGCGCGATCCGTTGGCCGCCCACAGCGCCTGCAATGATGGTTGCAGGTTGCCGCGCCGCAGGCGGGCAAGGATGGTGGCGGGCACCTGCCCGCGCCAGGCGCGGTTCGCCAGATCGGATCGGTCACGGCTGTCGCCCAGCAGGCCGGCCTCGTTCTCCACCTGCACGGTAATGACGGTGTGCTGCGGATCGACCCGGGCCAGATGGGCCATAAGGGCGGCAAAGGCGCGCGCATCGGCGGCCATGGTGTCCTCGTCGAACACGCTGAGCACGGGATCGCCCTGATCGAACGGGTTCGCGCCGGCCGCAGTCTCCGCACGCGAGAAGCGGTTCCGGTCAGCCAGCACCCAGGCGGGCGCAAAGGTCGACTTCGCGTTCTTGGTGGTGCCGAACCACAGCAGCACCAGCCTCAGCCCGTGTGCCCGCGCCTGGCGCAACTGCTCGTCCACCAGGGCAAAGTCGTATTGCCCTTCCGCCGGTTCGACCAGTTCCCAATAGACGGGCGAGACCACGGTATTGAGGTTGAAGCCCTGCAAGCGGGGCCAGATCGGGGCAATGTATTCGGCGCTGGAGGCGGTGGAATTGTGGACCTCGCCAGCCAGGGCAATGAAGGGCTGCCCGTCAACGATCAGCTGCAACTGGCCGTCGTTTCGGACAACGTGCGGCAGCGGCGCATCCTGCGCCTGCGCCGGCAAGGAAAGGGCGGCGGCGATGGCTGCCGTGCACAGGGCGAGCATCAGGCCGGGCTTGCGGGTTGCCTTCATGAAATGGGCTCCTCTAGATCCGTATTACTCGGAGTATATAATGACGGCTTCGAGGGAGTAAACGTTTTTAGAACAGGGCTTCTATTATTAGAGTGCGGAGGCTCCTCGGAAGGCAGCCGCTCGGGGGCGCGTACCCGGGCCCGCAGGTGAAGCGTGTTTGCCTTTCCCGCCCGTCAGGCCGTCACACGCTCGTCCCTACCAGGTTCCCGATCGCCGCTGTCAGGCCCATCGCCAGCGCACCCCAGAAGACCACGCGGGCCACCGGGCGCAGCGGCTTCGATCCGCCGGCTTTCGCGCCGACTGCTCCCAGCAGGGCCAGGAACAGGATCGATCCCACCGCCTGTCCCGGCACCACCAGCCCCATCGGCAGGAAGGCGGCCAGCGCCAGCGGCAGGGCGGCCCCGGCGGTGAAGGTGCCGGCGGAGGTGACGGCGGCCAGCACCGGGCGGGCCTCGGTCATGGCGGTGATGTGCAGTTCGTCGCGCGCGTGGCTGCCCAAGGCATCGAAGGCGGTCATCTGCTGGGCCACCTTGCGGGCGGTTTCCGGGTCCACTCCGCGCGCCTCGTAAATGCCCGCCAGTTCGGCCAGTTCGGCATCCGGTGTGCTGGCCAGCTCAGCCTTCTCCCGGGCGATATCCGACTGCTCGGTATCCGACTGCGAACTGACCGAGACATATTCGCCCGCCGCCATCGACATCGCGCCGGCCACCAGCCCGGCCACGCCCGCCACCAGGATCGCCGGGCGGTCCGCGCCCGATGCGGCCACGCCCAGGATCAGGCTGGCGGTGGAGACGATCCCGTCATTCGCCCCCAGCACGGCGGCGCGTAGCCAGCCGATGCGGGAAACCAGGTGTTCTTCGCGGTGCGGTCTCATGCGGTCTTCTCCCCCTCTGTCCCCGCCGCGTGCAGCAGCGAGGTATCGATCAGTTCTTCCACGAACAGCGCCAGCAGCGCGGTGTGCGACGCAACCCCCGCCTTGGCATAGATGCGCGCCAGTTGCGCCCGCACCGTTCCCGCAGCCGCACCGCGTAAGGTCGCAATCTCGGCCACGTCGCAGCCTTTCAGGGCAAACAGCGCCACGTCGGCTTCCGCCGGTGTCAGGTGCCACTGGGCAAAGCGCAGTTGCACCAGTTGGGCCAGCGCGCCGCGGGCCACGGCCACGGCGGCCTCGTCGGCCCGGGCGGCCAGCACCAGGTGGCGGATCTGGATCGCCCCCAGCACCACCGATATCAGCAGGGCCACGGCGGCAATCCCTTCCACAATCAGGTGGCCATCGGCCGGCTCGCTTGCCAGGTCTCCCGCCAGGTCGGCCAGGAAGAAGGCGGCGGCGAGCGCCTGGAGGGCCACGACGATGGTCATCGCCGTGGCCCGGTGTTCCAGCTTGCGTGCCCGCCCCTGCATGGCTTGCGGTTTACCGGCGGCGGGGCAGCATCGCCAGCACAACCTGCCGCCCGCTGCGCCGCGTTTCGAAGACCACGCCGGCGATGTGCAGCACGATCAGCAGGTACAGCAGGTTGACGGCGACTTCGTGGAGCTCCTCCATCCCGTCTTCCTCATGGCCTTCACCGCCCTCGCGGGCTTCCTCGCCCTCCTCGCTTTCCTCGCCGTATTCGGCAGAGGCATAGGCAGCGGGGCGGTCTTCCTCGTGGCTCTCGCCCTGCGGCGGGAACCCGGCCATGGCGATGCCGGTGGCGATGATCACCCCCAGGCACGACCAGATGGCATAGACCATCAGCGCGCCCAGCGGGTTGTGGCTGGCGTGCTCGGCCTGCTCGCCCCGGCGGATTTCGCCGATATGGCGCAGCGCCCGCACCGGGCTGGGGGGGAAGGCGGTGAAGCGCGCCTCTGCCGGGCCGATCAGGCCCCACAGCAGGCGCAGGGCCAGGATGGCGGCCAGGGCATAGCCGACCCATACGTGGGCCGCGCTGCCTTCCTCGGTGATCACGGCATTGGCGAGGATGGCCGCAACTATGGTCCAGTGGGTCAGCTTGACCACCGGATCCCAGCGGCGTGTGTTCGTGGTGGCGGTCATGGCGGCAATCTCCTTGGCTTTGATGCCAGCGACCGGCCGGGTGAGGGATGGGGGAAGGTCACGGGGCCGGCCGCTGGCAGGGGCAGACATGGGCCCGGTGGCGGGGTGGGGGAATCGGCGCGGCGCTTATCGCGGCCCGGATAAGCGGGTGCTTACGGGCACAAAGTGCTGTCCTACAGCCGCGCCGGCCTGCCAGGGTGTCCGCGAATCGCTCTTTCCCATCGCCGGCCGCCCCTTTTGGGCTTGTACAGACCCTCCGCCCCGTCTGTACTTCATCAACTTGGGGCGGCCCCATGCAGGCGCGGACTCTGGCCGCTTGCCTTTTTGCCCGCGCCCCACTAGGGGCCCTCCCTTCACTGACACGTGATTCATCTGCCGGTCTGGCCACAAGGGCTGCCAGGGCTGGTTGGACGTGTCCCTTTGAAGGAGACGAAAATGCCCAAGCTGAAGACCAAGAGCGGTGTGAAGAAGCGCTTCAAGATCACCGCTACGGGCAAGGTCAAGCATGGTGTCGCCGGCAAGCGCCACCGCCTGATCAGCCACAATGCCAAGTACATCCGCCAGCAGCGCGGCACCAAGGTGATCTCCGATGCCGATGCACGGACGATCAAGCTTTGGGCGCCCTACGGGCTAAGCTGAGGAGTACTGACAGATGTCCCGTATCAAGCGCGGCGTAACCACGCACAAGAAGCACAAGCGGATTCTGGACGCGGCCAAGGGCTATCGCGGCCGCCGCAAGAACACCATCCGCGTCGCCAAGCAGGCGGTCGAGAAGGCTGGCCAGTACGCGTATCGCGATCGCAAGATCAAGAAGCGCAACTTCCGCGCCCTTTGGATCCAGCGCATCAACGCTGCCGTCCGCGTGGAAGGCCTGACCTACTCGCAGTTCATGCACGGCGCCAAGCTGGCCGGCATCAGCCTTGACCGCAAGGTGATGGCCGATCTGGCGATGAATGAAGGCGCTGCCTTCACCGCGATCATCCAGCAGGCCAAGCAGGCCCTGCCGGCCTGATCTGCCTGCCTTCCGGCGCACAACAAAAGGGCGCGGGCGACACCAGTCGCCCGCGCCCTTTGTCTTTTCTCACCGGGCAAACCAGTCTTGCCATCCCCGGCCCGGGGCATAAGATCGCCGCCGAAAGTGGGTCGCCGATGTCAGCCAGTTTCGCATTGAACGTGCGCTATTACCGATTGGCCGACGAACTGGCCCCCTACTTCACCGTTCTCTACCGCTTTGATCTCGATTGCGCGGAAGGGGATCTGGTGCAGGACCAGTTGCATCCGGAATGGTCCGCGCTGCGTTTCACCCAGTCGGGCACGCCGCCGCAGGCCGGGATCACGCCCGATCCCATGCTGCCCACCTATCCGCTGGTTGCCAGCGGGCCAACCAGCCGGGCGATCCGCTTCGGCCTCACCCGATCGCGCATCTGGGGCCTGGGCCTGCATCCGGCGGGCTGGGCCCGGTTCGTGCAGGCGCCGGCCAACAGCCTGGCGGACCGGATCGTGAATGCCGGCGAGCTGGAGGCTTTCGCGGCCTTCCACCCTGTTGCCGGTATCGTGCAAGGCGGCGGGGAAGACCCGGACGAGACCGCCAGGCAGGTCAACGCCCACCTGCTGGCCCTTCCGCGCGCTCCGTTCGCTGCGGAAAGCCAGGTGCTGGCCTGCCAGGCTGCCCTGCGCGATCCGGACATGGCGGACGTGACCCAGCTTGCCGCACGCCTGGGCGTCAACCGTCGCAGCCTCGAGCGGCTGTGTGGCCGGTATTTCGGGTTTCCGCCCAAGCTGCTGCTGCGCCGCCAGCGGTTCCTGCGCAGCCTGGCGCGCTACATGCTCCAGCCGCTGGACACCTGGTCCGATGCACTCGACCTGCACTATTACGACCATGCCCACTTCGTGCGCGACTTCCGCAGCTTCATGGGGATGACCCCTACAGAGTATGCCGAAATGCCCCATCCGATCATCGAACGGATCATGGCCCAGCGCATGGCCGACCAGGGTGCCGCACCGCAGACCGATCTGCCCACCGTGGCGCGCTATGGTGCCGAGGTGCGCTCGCTCGATTAGGGCTTGGGTCCGGGCAACAGGGCGGCTAACAGGCGCGCCTGTTCCCATCGCCTGCCTGCCAGGAAAGCCATGTCCGATACCGACACCATCCAGACCGACGCCCTTGCCCGCATAGCCGCTGCTGCCGATCCGGCGGCGCTGGAAGCCCTGCGGGTGGAATTCCTGGGCAAGCAGGGCACCATTACCGCCCTCCTGAAGACGCTGGGCCAGATGGGGCCGGAGGAGCGGCTGGAGAAGGCCCCCGCCATCCAGGCCCTGCGTGAAGGCGTGGCCGGTGCCCTGGCGGATCGCAAGGCGGCGCTGGATGCCGCCGCGCTGGAAGCCCGCCTCGCCAGCGAGACGCTGGACCTGACCCTGCCTGCGCCCGATTCTCCGCGCGGCACGGTGCACCCCGTCAGCCAGGTGATGGACGAGCTGGCCGAAATCTTCGCCGACCTAGGCTTCGCCGTCGCCACTGGTCCGGAGATCGAGGACGACTGGTACAACTTCACCGCGCTCAACATGCCCGAAAGCCACCCGGCGCGGGCCATGCACGATACGTTCTATTTCCCCGATGCGGCTCCCAAGGGTGGCAAGATGCTGCTGCGGACGCACACCAGTCCGGTGCAGATACGCTCGATGATGGCGCACGGCGCACCGCTGCGAATCATCGCCCCGGGCCGCGTCTATCGCAGCGACAGCGATGCCACCCACACGCCGATGTTCCACCAGATCGAAGGGCTGGTGATCGACCGGGACATTCACCTGGGCCACCTGAAGTGGACACTGGAAACCTTCCTCAAGGCCTTCTTCGAGAAGGAGGACATCGTCCTGCGTCTGCGCCCCAGCTATTTCCCCTTCACCGAACCCAGCGTGGAAGTGGACGTTGGCTTCGCCATCGAGAACGGCAAGCGCGTGCTCGGCGGTAGCGGGGACGCGCCCGGCCACGGCTGGATGGAGCTGCTGGGCAGCGGCATGGTCAACCGCAAGGTGATCGAGATGTCTGGCCTCGACCCGGACGAATGGCAGGGCTTTGCCTTCGGCGTGGGCGTCGACCGGCTTGCCATGCTGAAATACGGCATGGATGACCTGCGCGCCTTCTTCGACGGCGATGTCCGCTGGCTGGCGCATTATGGCTTCTCCGCCTTCGACCAGCCCACGCTGTCCGCCGGTGTGGGAGCACGCGCATGAAGTTCTCGCTCGAATGGCTGAAGTACTTCCTCGACACCGATGCCTCGGTGGCGGAGATCAGTGCTACCCTCAACGCCATCGGCATCGAGGTTGAGGGGATCGAGGATCCGGCGGACAAGCTGGCCGGCTTCCGCGTGGCGCGCGTGCTCACGGCAAGGCCGCACCCCGATGCTGACAAGCTGCAGGTGCTCACCGTCGATACCGGCGAGGGCGATCCGCTGCAGGTGGTCTGCGGCGCGCCCAATGCGCGCGCGGGCCTGGTCGGCGTGCTGGGGACGGCTGGTGCTGTGGTCCCGGCCAACGGCATGGTGCTGAAGCAGAGCGCCATCCGCGGCCAGGAATCGAACGGCATGATGTGTTCCACGCGCGAGCTGGAGCTGGGCGATGACCACGATGGCATCATCGAACTCCCTGAGGATGCACCGGTGGGCACGCCTTTTGCCCAATACCAGGGCGCCAGCCCGGTGTTCGACGTGGCGATCACCCCCAACCGGCCCGATTGCATGGGCGTCTATGGCATTGCCCGCGATCTGGCTGCGGCGGGCCTCGGCACGCTGAAGCCGCTGCGCGACGACAAGATCGAGGGGACCTTTCCCTGCCCGGTAGAAATCCGCACTGACGATCCCGATGGCTGCCCGGCCTTCTATGGCCGCGTGATCAGGGGCGTGAAGAACGGCCCGTCGCCGGAGTGGATGCAGGCCCGCCTGAAGGCCGCCGGCCAGCGCCCGATCAGCGCGCTGGTCGACATCACCAATTACATGATGCTGGCTTTCGGCCGGCCGGCGCACGTCTATGACCTGGCCAAGCTGACCGGCCCTGTGGTTGCCCGCCGCGCGCAAGACGGTGAGCAGGTGCTGGCGCTGAACGAGAAGACCTACACGCTCGACCGCACCATGACGGTGATTGCCGACGAAGCCGGCGTGCATGACATCGCCGGGATCATGGGCGGCGAGCATTCCAGCGTGCAGCCCGAGACCACCGACGTGCTGCTGGAAATCGCCTATTTCAATCCGGAAACCATCGGCGTGACCGGCCGCAAGCTAGGCCTGGCCACCGATGCCCGCACCCGGTTCGAACGCGGGGTGGACCCGGCCTGGCTCGATGGCGGACTGGATGGCCTGACCAGCCTGATCCAGCGGCTGTGCGGGGGCGAGGCAAGCCACGTCATGCGCGCCGGTTCGCCCCCGAGCGTCGCCAAGGTGGTGCAGTACCACCCGGAACTGACGCAGAAGCTGGGCGGGGTGGCCGTGGACGAGGCCGAACAGCGCCGCATCCTGGCCGCGCTCGATTTCACCGTCTCGGATGATTGGCAGGTCACCGTGCCGCTGCGCCGGCATGACGTGGAGGGTGCGCCCGATATCGTCGAGGAAGTGGTCCGCATCCACGGCATCGACAAGGTCGCCAGCGTGCCCCTGCCGCGCGGGGAGGGGGTGGCCCGGCCCACCGCCACGCCCCAGCAGCAGATTGAGCGCCGCCTGCGCCGTGCTGCTGCCGCGATGGGCCTCAACGAAGCGGTCACCTGGTCGTTCATTTCCGAGCGCGAGGCCGCTGCCGTGGGTGGCGGGCGCTGGGTGCTGGACAACCCGATCAGCGAGGACCTGAAGGTCATGCGCCCCTCGCTGCTGCCGGGCCTCCTATCGGCCGTGCAGCGGAACATGGATCGCGGGGCCACCAGCGTGCGCCTGTTCGAGATCGGCCGCCGCTATCTGGAAGATGGCGAGCATCCCACGCTGGTTGGTGTCCTGGCGGGCGAGCGCGTGGCGCGTGGCTGGAGCCAGGGCAAGGCCGCGCCGTTCGACGCTTTCGATGCCAAGTCGTTGTGCCAGGCGCTGCTGGCCGAGGCGGGCGCGCCGGTTGACAAGCTGATGGTGATGGAGCCGATCGGCGATGTCTATCACCCCGGTCAGGCAGCCACTCTGCGGCTGGGCCCGAAGAACGCGATTGCCAGCTTCGGCGCGATCCACCCGGCCACGCTGAAGGCCTTCGGGATCGACGTGCCGGTGGTGGCTTTCGGCATCCACCTCGATGCCATTCCCGCCCGCAAGAGCGCCGGCTTCGCTCGCCCGCACTTTGCCCCGCCGCCATTGCAGGCGGTGACGCGCGATTTCGCCTTCCTGGTGCCGGCGGACCTGCCGGCGGGGGACCTGCTGCGCGCGGTGAAGGGTGCCGACAAGGCCAACATCGTTGATGCGCGGATCTTCGACCTGTTCGAGGGGCAGGGCGTGCCGGAAGGGCAGAAGTCGCTCGCCGTCGAAGTGACGCTGCAACCGGGCGAGACGAGCTACAAGGAGGCCGACCTCAAGGCCATTGCCGACAGGGTGGTGGCGGCGGCGGGCAAGCTGGGCGGGGAACTGCGTGGCTAGCCGATGATCGAGCGCTTTCTCGAGCCCATTCGGGATTGCCTGCTCGATCCGCTGTACGGCTCGTACATGGCGGTGGTCATCCCGGGTGACCTCGATCCGTTCGAGCGGCATTATGGCGTGTCGATCCATCTCGATGCCGAGCTTCGACTGGCCCGGGCGGGCACCAGCGATGGCGGCGGGACACTGTATTTTGAAGCCGATGATGAGAGCGACGAGGACGAGCAATCCTTTACGATCATCGACATCGATGCAACGGATGTTGCCCGGACACGGGCCATCTTGCGCCTGCACCTGCCCGAACTCGGCGTGCCCGACGGGACGCTGATCCAGTTCGGCCAGCGCGAAGACCGGCTGGAGCACGGGCAATGGCTGCTTGACCAGCCGCGTACTGTACCCGATCCGTTTGACTGAATGACCGATCCCATCACCATCACCAGTGGCAACCTCACCGCGCGTATCGATCCGCTGGGGGCAGAACTGGTTTCGTTGCGCGAAGCCGATGGCCGCGAGCTGATGACCTCCGCCGATCCCGCGCACTGGACCGGCCACGCGCCGCTGCTGTTTCCCATCGTCGGCCGGCTGAACGGCGACGTGCTGCGGCTGGACGGGCGTGAGTACCCGATGAAGCAGCACGGCTTTGCCCGGCGGCTGGAATGGGAAGTGCTGGGCGCGGGCGAGGATGCGGTCACTTTCGTGCTGCGCGACAGCGCGACGACGCGCGAGACCTATCCCTTCGCCTTCGACCTGGCGGTGCTTTACGAGCTTGAAGGCACGACACTGACCACCACCGTGCGGGTGGGTAATACCGGGCCGGAGGACCTGCCCTTCAGCTTCGGCTTCCACCCCGCCTTCGCCTGGCCCCTGCCGTTCGGGCAACCGCGCGATGAACACCGCATAACATTTGAGCGCGAGGAAGGTCCCGAGGTTGTCCGGCTTGAGGGTGGTTTGATCGCCACACAGGTTCCCTCGCCCCTGCAGGTTCGCGATCTGCCTTTGTCGGATGCGCTGTTCACCAACGATGCGTTGGTCTGGGCCCCGGTCGCCTCGCAGGAGGTAACCTACGGAGCCGCTGAAGGCCCGCGCCTGCGCATCGCCTTTCCGGACACGCCATACTTGGGCATCTGGACCCAGCCTGGCGCGCAGTTCGTTTGCATCGAGCCGTGGCACGGCCATGCCGATCCCGCGGGTTTCAGCGGCGATTTCCGCACCAAGCCCGGCGTCATCACCCTGCCGCCGGGCGACGAATGGCGCTGCACGATGAGGGTGACGCTGGAGGCGTGACCCGCTAGAGGCGCGGGCATGACGTCCAATCGCCGCACCTTTGCCATCATCTCGCACCCTGACGCGGGCAAGACCACGCTGACCGAAAAGCTGCTGCTGCAGGGCGGCGCGATCCATCTGGCGGGCGAGGTCAAGGCCCGGGGCCAGGCGCGGCGTGCGCGGTCGGACTGGATGAAGATCGAGCAGCAGCGCGGCATCTCGGTCACCTCCAGCGTGATGACCTTCGAGAAGAACGGCATCACCTTCAACCTGCTCGACACGCCGGGGCACCAGGATTTCTCGGAGGATACCTACCGCACGCTGACCGCGGTCGATTCGGCTATCATGGTGATCGACGCGGCCAAGGGCATCGAGCCGCAAACGCTGAAGTTGTTCGAGGTCTGCCGCCTGCGTTCGGTGCCGATCATCACCTTCGTCAACAAGGTGGACCGTGAAGGACGCGACCCGTTCGAAACGCTGGACGAGGTGGCGGACAAGCTGGCGCTCGACGTCAGCCCGCAGATGTGGCCGATCGGCATGGGTGGCCTGTTCGAGGGGCTGCTGGATTTCCGCACCAACGCGGTGGCGCGACCGGAAGGCGCCTCGCGCGAATACCTCGGCAAGCGCGACCAGGATGCGCCGATCCCCGACCAGTACGCCGAGGAAATCGAGCTTGCGCGCGGCGGCTATCCCGAATTCGACCTCGAAGCCTATCGCCACGGTGACCTGACGCCGGTTTATTTCGGCTCTGCCCTCAAGAATTTCGGGGTCGAGGAACTGATCGACGCCATCGCCCGCTTTGCCCCGCCGCCGCGTCCGCAGCCTGCTGGCGATGTCGAGATCAACCCCGACTATAACGAAGTGACCGGCTTCATCTTCAAGGTGCAGGCCAATATGGACCCCATGCACCGTGACAGGATCGCCTTCATGCGGCAGGTATCGGGCACGTTCAAACGCGGCATGAAGCTGGTGCCATCGGGGCTGGGCAAGCCGATTGCGATCCACAGCCCGATCCTGTTCTTCGCGCAGGATCGCGAGCTGGCCGATACGGCCGAGGCGGGCGACATCATCGGCATTCCCAACCACGGCACGCTGCGGGTGGGCGATACCCTCAGCGAGAAGAACCAGGTGCGCTTCACTGGCCTGCCCAACTTCGCGCCGGAAATCCTGCGCCGCATCGCGCTGGTCGATCCGACCAAGACCAAGCAGTTGCGCAAAGCGCTGGATGACCTGTCCGAAGAGGGCGTGATCCAGGTTTTCTACCCCGAGATCGGCAGCCAGTGGATCGTCGGCGTGGTGGGCCAGTTGCAGCTTGATGTGCTCGTCTCGCGGCTGGAGGCAGAATACAAGGTGGAGGCGCGGCTGGAGGCCAGCCCCTTTGCCACCGCCCGCTGGCTGAAGGGCAGCGATGCCGCCCTGCGCACCTTTGCCGAGTTCAACCGGCCGAACCTGGCCAAGGACCGCGATGGCGACATGGTGTTCATGGCCAGGAGCCCGTGGGACGTGAACTACCAGCAGGAAAAGAACCCCGAATTGACGTTCAGCGCCACCAAGGAGAGGTGACAAGGTGCCGGCCGGGCCATAACGTAGGCCTATGGCCGAGTTCTTCGATGAGGTGCTGCCTGCGCACCGGGCGATGATCGCCGCCCAGCCGGTGTTTTTCGTGGCCACCGCCTGCGCCGAGGGCCGCATAAATCTGAGCCCCAAGGGTTACGATGCGTTTCGGGTGCTCTCGCCCACCCGCGTTGCCTGGCTGGACCTGGGCGGCTCCGGCAACGAGACCAACGCGCATCTGTTGGCAGATGGTCGCATCACGCTGATGTTCTGCAACTTCAATCAGCCGGCGCAGATTCTGCGCATCTATGGCCGGGGCGCCCCGGTGCTGCCGTGGGAGCGCGGGTGGGATGAACTGGCGGCCCACTTCAAGCTGCTGCCGGGAACGCGGCAGATCTTCGATATTGCGGTGGAGGGCGTGCAGACGTCTTGCGGCTATGGCGTGCCGCAGATGAAGCTGGAGCGCGAGCGGCCCACGCTGGTGAAGCATCATGCGAAGGCTGATCCGCAGGAGTGGGCCTGGAAGCACCGCACCCGACGGCACAGTATCGACGGCCTGCGCACCCGCACCACCGATCGCTTCATTGCCGGAACCCTGCCCGAAGGCATGGATTAGACGTGCTGCCAGCCGCCATGCAGATCACCTTCGCCAGCTATAACATCCACAAGGCCGTGGGGGTTGACGGTAAGCGCGACGCAGACCGGATCATCCGCGTGCTGCACGAGGTGGGGGCCGATGTTGTCGCCCTGCAGGAGGCCGATCGTCGCTTCGGCGAGCGCGAGACCGTGTTGCCCCGCGCCTTGCTGGAGGAAGCCCAATGGCAGGTGGTACCTGTCGCCGAGCGCGCCCGCTCGATCGGTTGGCACGGCAACGCCCTGCTGGTTCGCCGCGGAATCGAGGTGCTCGATGCGGACCGCATCGCCCTGCCGGCGCTGGAGCCGCGGGGCGCGGTGCGGGCCCGCTTGGGGCTGGAGGGCATGGAATTTTGCGTGGCGGGGATGCACCTTGATCTGTCAGGCCTGCTGCGCAAGCGGCAGATCGAGACCGTGTGCCGGACGATGGACGAAGCAGGGCCTTGCGTGCTTCTGGGCGATCTCAACGAATGGTCGTTGCGCGGCGGGTCGCTGGCTGCGTTCGGAAAAGGCTGGGAGGTGCTTGCCCCGGGCCGGTCATTCCCCGGCACCCGCCCGCTGGCCCAGCTCGATCGGGTGGTCCACTCGCCGCACTGGCAGGTCAGCGAGTGCCAGGTGCACCACAGCGCGCTGGCAGTGGCGGCATCCGATCACCTGCCGGTAAAGGCTTGCCTCACTCTCTCTGCCTAAATTTTGGGCACTTGCCCAAGATTCCGGCGCTGCACTGCACCATGAATCGCTGCTGAAGAGGTTAACGCAGGGTAAACCCGCAGGCAGGGGGAATTGGCACGGCCTTTGCATTGCTTATCCCGGCCGGGGTTTCCGCCGGTAAAAAGCAACAGGGGTCCATGATGAAATTCATCATTGCCATCATCAAACCGTTCAAGCTCGATGAAGTGCGCGAAGCGCTTGGCGCGCTGGGCGTTGCGGGCATGACCGTGTCCGAGGTCAAGGGCTTCGGCCGCCAGAAGGGCCAGACCGAGATTTATCGCGGCGCAGAATATTCGGTGAATATGCTGCCCAAGGTGAAGATCGAGATCGCCGTCAGCGACGAGCTGATGCCCAAGGTTGTCGAGACCATCCAGCAGACCGCCAGCACCGAAAGCATCGGCGACGGCAAGATCTTCGTGCTCGACCTCATGTCGACCACCCGGATCCGCACCGGCGAAACCGACGATTCCGCGCTGTGACAAGGGGTAACACAATGATCCGCAAACTCGTTTACGGCATCGGGGCGCTCGGTTCGTCCATGCTGATGGCCTCTGCGGCCTTCGCCCAGGAAGTGGCCGAGGCGGTCGCTCCCGTTCCCAACCCGGGCAACAACGCCTGGATGATGACCTCCACCGTCCTCGTCCTCCTGATGATCCTGCCGGGCCTGGCCCTGTTCTATGGCGGCCTGACCCGTTCCAAGAACATGCTCTCCACCATGACCCAGATCGGCGCTACCGCGGCGCTGGCTATGCTGGTGTGGGTGATGTGGGGCTATGGCCTCGCGTTTGGCCCCGAAGGCAACGAATACATCAGTTGGGGCAAGTTCTTCCTGGCTGGCGTGACCCCGGATTCGACCGCGGCCACCTTCACTGACGAGGTGATCTCCGAATACGTCTTCATCTCGTTCCAGATGACCTTCGCCGCGATCACCGCCGCGCTGGTGCTGGGCGCGGTGGTTGAACGGATGAAGTTCGCCGCCACGATGATCTTCGTGATCGTGTGGCTGACCATCGTCTACTTCCCGATCGCCCACATGGTGTGGGAAGCCCGCGGCGTGTTCTTTGCCATGGGTGCGCTGGACTTCGCTGGCGGTACCGTGGTGCATATCAATGCCGGCGTCTCGGCGCTGGTTGCCGCCTTCATCCTGGGCAAGCGTCGTGGCTACCCGACCGAGCCGATGGCTCCGCACTCGCTGACGCTGACCATGGTCGGCACCGGCCTGCTGTGGGTGGGCTGGTTCGGTTTCAACGCCGGTTCGGCGCTTGAAGCCAACGGTTCGGCCGCCCTGGCCATGATCAACACCTTCGTTGCCACGGCGGCTGGCGGTATCTTCTGGATGCTGACGGAGAAGCTGATGGGTCACAAGGGATCGGCCCTGGGCTTCTGCTCGGGCGTGATTGCTGGTCTCGTCGCGGTGACGCCGGCGGCCGGCAACTCCGGTCCGTTCGGTGCCATCGTCCTGGGCGCTGTCGCTTCGATCATCTGCTACTTCTTCGTAGCCAAGGTGAAGCCGAAGCTGGGCTATGACGACTCGCTGGATGCCTTCGGCATCCACGGCGTGGGCGGCATCGTCGGCGCGCTGGGCACCGCCATCGTGTTCGCTCCCTCGTTGGGCGGCCCGGGCGGCGAGGACTACGTGATCGGCGCGCAAATGATGACCCAGATCTTCGCGGTCGTCGCCACCATCGTGGTGTCCACCATCGGTACCGTGATCGCCATCTACATCGCCAAGGCGCTGACCGGCCTCCGGGTTTCGGAAGAGGAAGAGGTCAACGGCCTCGACATCTCCGAGCACGGCGAGCGCGCCTACAACTGATAACCAGCTTGGCGGGACCGGACCTCCTCTCCTCTCCCCCGGTCCCGCCTCCAGACGTTCCTCCTGCGAACGCACAAACTTTGGGCCGGAGCATCACGCTCCGGCCCTTTTTTGTTGCCTGCGACGGGGGGAGGTGCCCATGATGCGCGGATCGAAAAGGCCGCGCCTGCCGGCCATGCCAATAGACGGGGGTCATCCATGAAGCTGGTCATTGCAGTCATCAAGCCCTTCAAGCTCGAAGCCGTGCGCGAGGCGCTGTCGCTTGCGGGGGTGGCCGGGCTTACCGCGACCGAGGCCAAGGGCTTCGGTCGGCAGAAGGGCCAGACCGAGATCTATCGCGGGGCGGAATATGCCATCAACATGTTGCCCAAGGTGCGGCTGGAAGTCGCCACCAGCGATGAAATGGCCCCCAAAGTGGTGGAGACGATCCGCAACGCGGCCAACACCGACACGATCGGCGACGGCAAGATCTTCGTCCTGGACCTGCCCGAAGCGATCCGCATCCGGACCGGTGAGACCGGAGAGCTCGCGCTCTAGGTTCAGGCCGGGGCGGAACCGCGCGCCTGGAGCTAAGCGGTTGCACGCATTCGGTTCGTTCCGACGCAAAGGCCGGCATCCTGTTGCATTCGCGCAACACAACAGGGGGGCTAGGGCGCAAATCGGCCAAAATGAGCCATTGCCCGGGACGAAACTTCGCCGACCGTTCACATTTCCGTGCTTTGCCCGGGAACGTAAAGGCGACTAAGTGATAATCACTTTGCATTTGGCCAATTACTGGCGGTTGCCAGAGATTGCGTCAGCAACTATGAAGCCAATGCAGGTTCAAAGGGGAATATGAAAATGCGAAAGATAGCGCTCTGCCTTGGCGTTGCGGCAACGGCCCTCGCGGCCCCCGCAATGGCCCGGGATGGCCAGGGTTACTTCGGTGTCGATGTCGGTGCCGTTTTCCCGAACGAATATGATTCCACCGTCAATGGCATTTCGGATGCCGTGGTCACCAGCTCGGAAACCGGCTGGGAACTGGGTGGCGTGCTGGGTTATGACTTCGGCGTGATCCGTACCGAGCTGGAAGGCTCGTACAAGGAGTTCAATCCGGACGAGATTTCGTCGCCGGTCGTCGGCCTGCCCGGTGGTGCCGTGGCTGCGCAGAACAACGTCCTGCGTCGCGGCACCTTCGTTGCTGACGGCGAGCATCGCCTGACCAGCGCTTTCGCCAACGCGCTGCTCGACTTCGGCGGCGATGACAGCATCGGTTTCTCGATCGGTGGTGGTTACGGCCACGTGTGGTTCAATGGCGAGAACGCCATCGCGTCCACCGGCCCGGGCTACTTCGACGATTCCGATCACACCTGGGCCTGGCAGGGCATTGCCGCTCTGCGCATCCCGGCGAGCGAAAACTTCGACGTCGGCCTGAAGTACCGTTACCTGAACACCAACGAGTTCGACATCGTTGACTCGCGTGGCCGGGCAACCAGCTTCGACCTGGCGACCCACTCGGCGCTGATCAGCCTGATCCTGAACTTCGGCGGTGCCGAAGCTCCGCCGCCGCCGCCGCCGCCGCCACCGCCGGAGCCGGAAATCGAGGTGCCGCTGACGAGCGAGGACCTGACGGAAGTACCCGAGGTCGACGTGCCGCTTGACGCGGCAAGCACGGCCGCGGCCGATGCTGCCTTCGGGATCGATTTCCCCGATCTGTTCAACGCGCCCGCCGTGGACAACCAGGGGCTGGTGGACGATCCCGTCACCAGCGGCGGCGAAGGGTCCGAAGAGGAAGACGACAATGCAGGCTGATCGCCCTCGCCGCGCCACCATGTTTGGCCGCCTGGCTGCCGGCCTGCTGGCCGTGCTGGCCCCCCTGGCCCTGCCTCAGCAGGCGGCATCACAGAGCGTGGGCCTGCGCGATTCGGTGCCTATCGGCAGCAACGGCCTTTGCGAGGCACAGATCCAGACCCCGCGCCCGGGACAGGGCCTGTTCGACCGCTCCTACCAGGTCGTCTGCCGCGATGCGGCGTCCGCCGTAGGCTCGCTGCAGGTGCTGGGCAGCGGCAGCTTCGAGGCCGCCCTGGCCCAGGCGACCGGGGCCGATGCCCAGTGCCGCGATGGAGATAGCGCCAGCCTGCCCCAGGGCCTCAGCGAAGCGCGCAGCCTGGTCTGCACCCGCCCGGGCAACCCGGTGGAGCGGCTGGTGCTGGTGGGCCGCAGCGGCGGGCGGATCTATGCCGCCAGCGGCCTTGCCGTCTATCGTGATGCCCTGCGGCTGGGGCTGACCACTCTGGCCACCGACCGGCAGGTGGCCGGCACGGTGGAGGTGCCGCTGACCCAGGCAGCCGATCCGCAGGCCTTTGCCCGCGCCCAGGCCGAGGCCATTTCAGAGCAGACCGCGCTGGACGAGGCCTATCGCCGGTCCAACGCGGGCAACTTTGCCGAGGCGGCGGAATTCTTCACCGTCTCCGCCAGCACGCTGACCGGGCGCAGCGCCACCGAAGCGCAGTTGAACGCCGCCCTGCAGCAATCGAACCTCGGCAATTTCACGCAAGCCCGCCAGCTCTTTGCCGAGGCTGCCCCCGGCACGCGGACCGATCCCGTGCTGGCCCGCCTGGCGCGCAACTATGCCGCGATCGATGCGCTCAACCGCGCCAGCCCCGCCGGCGCGCTGCTGGCGCTGGATACGCCGCTGCCCGAACTGAGCGACAGCGTGGAAGCCAGCCTGCAATTGCAGATCGACAATGCCCTGTCCGAGCGGCTGGCCGCCGAGAGCGGCGGGGCCCAAGTGGGCGGGCGGCTGACCGTGGCCGAGCGCATCGCGCTGCTGGATGCCCAGGGCACCTACCTGCGCGCCTCGGCCCTGCGCCGCCAGGGCGACACGGCCAGCGCCGATGCCGCGCTGCGCCAGGCCTATGGTTCGATCCTGGCGGTGCGCGAGGGGCGCGTGGTGTCCATGCTGTGGCTGCGCGCGCAGATCCTGGGCGAACTGGCCGACCAGGCCGAGAGCCGGGGCAATATCGCCGAAGCCGAGGCCCTGCACGGCGAAGCTGGGGCCATGGTGGAGCGGACCTATCCCGCCTCCCCCGCCCTCGTCACCGCGCGCGGGCAACTGGCCGGGCTCTATGCCCGCACCGGCCGCACGGCGGAGGCCACGGCGCTCTACCGCACCATGGTGGCCGACAGCGAGGGCACCCCGCCCGCCAGCACCCGGCGCCTGTTCGCGCCCTATTTCCGCCTGCTGGCAGAGCAGGGCACGCAAGCGGCGGCAGCTGACCTGTTCCTGGCCAGCCAGCTTCTCCAGCGGCCCGGCCTGGCGCAGACCCAGGCCGTGCTGGCGCGCGAGCTATCCGCCGGCAGCGACGAGGCGGCGCAACTGTTCCGCCAGTCGATCAACCTGACCCGCGCGGTTGAAGTGCTGCGCGGCGAGCAGGCCCAGGCCGCCGACCGGGCCGCGCAGGGCGTGCAAGGGGCCGCGACGCTGCTGGCCGAGAAGACCACCGCGCTGGAGCAGTTGCGCCAGCGGCAGCTCGAAGTGCAGCAGGCCCTGGCCGCCTATCCCCGCTACCGCGCGGTCAGCGATCCGGCCATGACGCTGGCCAGCCTGCAGCAGGCGCTGCGACCGGGCGAGGCCTACCTGAAAGTGGTGATGCTGGACGAGTCCGCCTATGCCCTGATGGCCAGCCCCGATGGGGCGCAGGCCTGGCGCCTGTCCGTCCGCCCGGCGGAGATCACCGCGATGGTCGCCACCCTGCGGGATTCGATCGCGGTTGAGGAAGGCGGCCAGACGATCACCTATCCGTTCGAGATCGCCACCGCGCGCAACCTGGCCAAGGCGCTGTTCGGCCCCGCGCTGGATCGGCTGGGTGACGTGCGCCACCTGGTGTTCGAGCCCGATGGCGCCCTCCTCAGCCTGCCGGCCAACCTGCTGGTAATGGATGACGCCAGCGTCGATCGCTACCTGGCCCGCATCGCGGACCCGGAAGCCGACCCTTATGACTTCCGCGGCACGGCCTGGCTGGGCCGGGCGATGGAGGTAACCACCGCCGTCTCCCCCGCCGCCTTCGCCTCGGTGCGGCAGGCCCGCGCCTCCGATGCCCGCGGCGAGTACCTGGGGCTGGGCCAGAACCTGCCCCTGGTACCGGGAAGCACCGCCGCACAGGTTGCGGGAACGCGCGGCGGCGCAGCCGGACCGGATGCGGCCCGCTGCACCTGGGGCAGCGGCACCTGGAACAACCCGATCTCCGCTGCCGAGCTGCGCACGGCCAGTTCGCTGCTGGGTGGTGACAGCCGGAGCGTGGAAGTGCTGACCGGCGGCGAGTTCACCGACAGCCGCCTGAAGGCGATGGACAATCTCGACGAGTTCCGCATCCTCCACTTCGCCACTCACGGGCTGGTCACCGCGCCGCAACCCGGCTGCCCGCCGCGCCCCGCGCTGCTGACCAGCTTTGGCGACCAGGATTCGGATGGCCTGCTGACCTTCGGCGAGATCTTCGACCTGTCGCTGGATGCCGATCTCGTCATCCTCTCGGCCTGCAACACCGCCAGCACCGGGGGCCTTGCGGCCAGCCGCGAGGCGGGCGTGACCAGCGGCGGCGACTTCGCGCTGGACGGGCTGGTGCGTGCCTTCGTGGGCGCGGGCGGGCGCACCGTGGTCGCCAGCCACTGGCCGGTGCCAGATGACTACAACGCCACCGGCCGCCTGATCGCCGGCTTCTTCCAGGCCCAGCCCGGCGTGGCCATCGGCGAGGCGCTGCGCCAGGCGCAACTGGCGCTGATGAACGATGCGGAAACCTCGCACCCGTTCTACTGGTCGGCCTTCGCCGTGGTGGGTGACGGCGCGGCCGCCCTGCGCCGGTAACATGGCCCTCTGAAAGGGTTGAGATTGCGCTCAAGACAGGCTTGCCGTTTGCAGGCCGCCCTGGGTGCAATATCGCCCCATTCAGCGCCCCCAGTCCTCGTTCGCCCGGGCAATCAGGTACGCATGGATGGCGTTCACATCCTCCTCGCTGACGATGTCGGCGAAGCTGGCCATGCCCTTGTCCAGGTAGAGCCCCTCGCGCACGATGCGGTTGAACAGGCCGTGGGTTTCGGCGGTCATGTGGCGCAGGTCCTTGACCCCGCCGATGGCGTTCTGCCCGTGGCACACGGCGCAGGCCTGGCCGAACAGCTCGCGCCCGCGCGCAACCTGTGCCTCGCTCGCGCGCAAGGGCGGCGGCTCGGGCGGGGCACTGGCCTGCGGCGGCAACGGAGGCAACTGCCCGGTGCCGCCCAGGCGGAAGACCAGCAGGCGTGCCGGGGCGCGCGGCATCTCGATCCCCGCCCCGCGCTCGATCTGCGCCGCCCCGCCGCCCCAGCCGGCGTTGATGGCGATGTACTGCACGCCGTCCAGCTCATAGGTGATTGCGCCCGCCACCGGGGCGCTCTGCGTGGGGTATTCCCACAACTGCTGCCCGGTGCGCGCGTTGAAGGCGGCAAAGGTCTGCCGCGTGGTGCCTTCGAATACCAGGTCGCTGGCGGTCACCATCACCCCGCCGTTGCCGTGGCGGGGCAGCGGCACCTGCCAGGCGATCTCGTTGTTCACCGGGTCCCAGGCGGTGAGATAGGCCCGCTCGAGCTCGTTGGCGTCTGCCAGCAGTTGCGCGGCGTGCGGGTTGCCGAACCCGGCCCAGCCGCTGTTGCTGCGCATCGGCTGTGGTTGCCAGTCCCGCTGCAGGCCATAGACGAAGGCGCTCTGGTAAGCAGGGAAATAGGCCAGGCCCGTGCGGGGCGAGAAGGCCATGGGGAACCAGTTGTGCGCGCCGCCGGGCCCCGGGGCGACCATGCGCTGGTCCTCGCCATAGCGCACGATGTCGGCCGTGATCGGCCGGCCATCGGCCTCGAACCCCAGGTTCCAGTTCTGGAACACGTGTGCGCCGGCGTGGATGAACTCGCCCGTGGCCCGGTCCAGCACATAGAAGAAGCCGTTCTTGGGGGCCTGCATCAGCACCTGCCGGATGCGCCCGCCGATCTGGAGGTCGGCCTGGATCATGGACTGGGTGCAGGTCCAGTCCCACTCCTCGCCGGGGTTCATCTGGTAGTGCCAGCGGTATGCGCCGGTGGTGGCATCCAGCGCCACGATCGAGCAGACGAACAGGTTGTCGCCCTGGTTATTGGACCGATAGAACCGGGCGTGGGGCACGGCATTGCCGGTGCCGACATAGACCAGGTTCAGCGCCGGATCATAGGCGATCGCATCCCACGGGTTGGCCCCGCCGCCCAGTTCGCGCCACAGCCCCTCGTCGCTCCAGGTGGCGCGCATCATGGCGTTGACGCCGTCCGATGCCACGCCGTCGGGCCGGTCTTCCGGGTTGGGGGTGAGGTAGAACTTCCATTCCTCCGCCCCGGTTTCCACGTTGTAGGCCGAGACGAAGCCGCGCACGCCCAAGTCGCCGCCGCTCTGGCCCACCACCACCTTGTCGCCGAACACGCGCGGCGCGCCGGTGATGGAATAGGCATAACGGCTGCCATGCTCGAAGGTGCGCGTGGTCCAGACCGGCTGGCCGGTGCGGCGGTCTAGCGCGATCAGCCGCCCGTCCAGCGTTGCGATGATCACCTTGTCGCCGCTCATCGCCAGGCCCCGGCTGACCGGTTCGCAGCAGGCCAGCCGCCCGTATTCACGCGGCGTCTGCGGGTCATAGGTCCACATCACCGCACCGGTGCGCGCGTCATAGGCGGTGGTGATATTCCACGAGAGCGTGTTGTAGAGCACGCCATCGGCATAAAGCGGCGTTGCCTCCACCCCGCGATAGGTGTCCAGGTCCGCATACCAGGCCAGGCCAAGCTGGCCCACGTTCTGCCGGTTCACCTGGGTCAGCGGGCTATAGCGCTGGGCGGTATAGTCGCGCCCGTCGCTGGGCCAATCGCCAGGCGCGGGGTTGGCCAGTGGATCCGCCGCGCGGGCCGGTGTTGCAGCAGCGATCGGTGCCTGCGCCGTGGCCGCACAGCCCGCAAGCACCAGTGCCAGTACGGTCACCGTGGAACACAGAACGGCACGCATGTTGCTGTGACCTTTCATCTAATACCCTTAACCCTCAATCTGTTACGCCGGATCTGCCCGACCGTGTGTGTGACCTTTCGCGGGGCCCGTGTTCCATGACCCTGCCCGGCGACGTGATAGTCCTGCTCGCAACCGCCGGGTGTAGAAAAGCCCTATTCCTGCGGCGGCAAGGCGATGGCTTGCGTACCGTCCGCCTGCCGCCCCACCCCCAGCGCCTCCATCTGCGCCGCCGTGCCGGGCGGCGCGTGATAGGCGCCCACCGTGCCCACATCGGGCCGGAAAGGCTCGCCGGTTACCGGGTTGGGATAGTGGAACGGGGCGATGTAATAGGCCGGATAGGTCAGGTAGACCGTGCTGGGCGGCAGGTCCGGCGGCGGGTTGAACTTGTCGGGCCAGGTGTTGTTGAGCGCGTTCTCCCCCCAGCCCTGCCAGTTGGTGTACATGGTGAAGGGGCCGGTCAGCCGCTTGATGCGCCACACCCCGTCCGCGCCCTTCTCGAACTCGTCCTCGTAAAGGGGCAGGCCCCAGCCGCCGTTGCTCATCACGAAGGCGCGGCCGCGCAGCCAGCCGGTTTCGCCATCGGGGCTGGTGTTGACCACGGTCTGGAACTGCATGTGGTTGGCCAGCACGCCGGGATTGGCCCCGTCCGGGCCGAAAGCGGTCTGCATGTATTCCAGCACGCGATCCCGCCCGACGAAGATGCCCTTGCCGCCGATTTCCAGCGTGGCATCCTCGGCAAACAGGTTGGCAAGATGGGTCCACTGGCCCTTGTCGACGAAGTAGCCATAGGCGCGCTGGAGCCGCTCGATCTGGTTCAGGTCTTCCAGCCAGGTAATGCGGGCGTCTAGGGCGTCCAGCGTCCCGTCCACGCCGGTATCCTGCGCGGCGGCGGGAACGGCTGCGGCAAGTGCCAGACAAGCGAGGATTATCGAACGCATCGTCACTCCCTCCCCGCAATATCGTCGCGCGGCTGCACCAGCTCGATCGGCTGGCCGGTTACCGGGTGCGGATAACTGAACGGCGGAATGTATTGCGCCGGATAGCTGCGATAGACCTCAGTCGGTGGCTCGTCCGGCGGGAACAGGGCGCTGGGGCCTTCCATCTGCGTGGCGCTGCGCATCCAGCCAAGATCGTAATCGGTCTGCGCCATCGGATAGAAGTGCAGGCTGGATATCAGCCACGTGGCCCCTTCCTTCACATACCGGTTCTCGTAGACCCCCACGCCCCACTGGCCGTTCACGCCTGGCTCGGCCAGCATGACCATGCCCTGCCAGCGCGCCGTGGCGGTCTGCCCGTCAGGCGCGACGGTAATGATCGCCTGCAACTGCATGTGGTTGTTGAGGCGGCCGGGCGAGAGGCCTTCCGGGCCGAACAGCAGCAAGGCGCGCCGGATCCGCTCACGCCCGATATAGACGCCGCGCTGGCCATATTCGAACCGCCCGTTGCGGCTGAACAACGCCGCCACCTGGGTCCACAGGCCCTTGTCGAAGTAATAGCCATAGGTGGCCTGGAGCAGTTCGATCTGGTCCTGGTCCTCCAGCCGCTCCACCCGCTCGCGCATCTGGGCGAGACGCTGCTCGGGCGTGGCGCTCTGGGCGAAGGCAGGTTGGGCCAGCGCCAGCGCGATCAGGGCAAGGAGGCGCTTCACTGTACCGCCCTCCCCGTAACCGGATGGGGCGCGCTGAACGGCGGCACCTGCACGGCGGGAAACGGCGCGGGGGCGGCGGTAAAGGGCCGGTCCGGCGGGAAATCGACGCTCGCCTGGCTGCGCGCCAGCCCCTCGCCTTCATCCAGCCGCGCCCACCCTTGGGCATAGGGGGCGACGAAGTTCACGTAGAGGTGCAGCGAGTTGATCTTCCATACCCCGCCCTCGCGAACATAGGTGTTCTCGTAGATCCCGTCGCGCCATTCGGCGTGGCTGCGATACTGCCCCAGCATCCCCAGGTCGCGCCAGCGGGCCGTGGCGCTCATGGCATCATCCGCCACCACGATGGCCGGTTGCAGCGTGACCCATTCGTTGAGCTGGCCGTAGACCAGCCCCTCCTGGCCGCCATGCAGCCGGCGCAGGTATTCCTCGATCCGCTGCGGCCCCTGGTAGACCCCGTCGGCCCCGATCTCGATCGTGCCATCGGCAGCGAACAGCGTGGCGGCATCGGCCCACAGCCCGCGATCAACATAGAAGCCGAAGGCGCGCTGCAGGTTGCGGATCGCGCGGCTGCCTTCCAGCACCTCCACCCGGCGGGTGAGCGCGGCCGCCTCGGCCCGGACCTGCGTCTCGCTCATCTGCGCCACGGCGGGCACGGGCACGGTGAAGAGAATTGCAGCAAGCAGCAGGCGCATCACTCACCCCCCGGAATAGCGACGTTGCGGACCACGAACGGCCCCGGATCCTGCCCGGCTTGCGGGCCGAACATGAAGCGCAATTTGCCCTCGGGATAGAAGGCGCGGCCGCCCACGGCGGTGACGGCGCTGGCATAGTCGATGCCATCGGCCAGCACCGCGATCTCCGCCCGGTCGCCTTCGATGGTGACCAGCGCGATCAGCCCGGCGTTGCCCTCGCTCTGCAGGAAGCGGTTGCCGCCCAGCGCGCGCAGGCCATCCGGCCCGCCCATCGGGCGCGAGGGGGTCAGCACCGTTGCCCCGGCGAAGTTGCCCGCCGCATCGCGGTTGGCGCGCACCAGGTTGTTGCGCTGGATGGCGTTGAGGTAAAGCTGCCCGTCCCCGCCCCACACAATCCCGTCAGCCGTCGCGAATTCCGGATCGCGCGCCCACTCGGTGAAAGTTGCACCGCCATTGGCCAGCTTGAGGATCCGCCCGCCCATCATCTCGCTGGCATAGACCGCGCCATCGGGGGCCACAGTCATGTCGTTGCACATGGCGGGCCCTTCAATGGCAAGCGGATAGCTGGCCACCAGCGCGCCATCGGCCAGCCGGAAGCTCTTGATCGCCGGTGCGCCGCCGTCACCCTGCCGGGGATTGGAGCAGACCCACAGCAGGCCGCGCCTCTCGTCCGCCAGCACGCCGAACACGGTGGCCAGGCCGTTGGCGACATCGGGCACGATGAACGGCTGCGCCACGCTGTCCCCCGCCCGCGCGCGGAACACGGTGCCGGGATTGCTGCCGATGTAGATATGGCCCGCCGCATCGCTGGTGATGCTTTCGGGGAACAGCCGCTCGCCCGGTAACACGATTTCAGGCGGCGCGGCATCGGGCACGCTGGCGCAGGCGGCAGCGGGGGCCAGCAGCAGGCTGGCCAGCAAAGGCCGCAGGGTGATGGACTTGGACAACGGATTCTCCCTCTCCGTAACGGCCGTTATAATCGCTTGAGAAGGGGTGGAAAGGCAAACCTTGCGCCGCACGGTATTCTCGCGCAATGTTACCGCTACCATAATGAGAGGATCGGGAATCATGGACAGGAACGGCCTTTCGCGCCGGCAGGTGCTGGCGGCAGGTGCCGGGGCAACGTTGGCCGCAGCCGGAGCCAGCCGCGCAGCCGCGCAAGTGCGCGCGGAAGGCACCACGCTGGCAGGCGATTTCACATTCCCCGAGCCACCCGGGCAGCGGATGCGTTGGGCCGTGGTGGGCCTGGGCAACTATGCCGTGGGCCAGATCATCCCGCGCTTCGGGGACATGCACGCCAGCCGCCTGACCGCCTTCGTCAGCGGCTCTCCCGCCAAGCAGGCCGACCTTGGCGCGCGCTATGGCGTCAGCCGGTTCTACAGCTACACCAACTATGACGAGATCGCCGCCGATCCGGAGATCGACTGTGTCTACATCGCCCTCCCCGTGGGGCTGCACGCCGAATACACGATCCGCGCGCTCAGAGCCGGCAAGCACGTATTGTGCGAAAAGCCGATGGCCTCCAGTGCGGCCGAGGCCGAAGCGATGGTGGCCGCCGCCCGCCAGGCGAACAGGCAACTGGGCGTGGCCTATCGCGTGCATTTCGAGCCGAACAACGTGGACGTGCTGCGCCGCATTCGCGCGGGCGAGCTGGGCACGCTGCGCCACATCAATGCCGACCACGGCTTCAACGCCACTTTCGACTGGCCGCCGCACATCTGGCGGCTGCAGAAGGCACTCGGCGGCGGCGGGTCGATGTATGACATCGGCATCTATGGCCTCAACACTTCGCTCATGATGCTGCCGGGCGACACGGTGGACTGGGTCAGCGCCACCTACTCCACCCCGCAGAACGATCCGCGCTTTGCCGAAGTGGAAGGCGCGGTGGAATACCGCCTGCGCATGGCCAGCGGGATCAGCGTGCAGGGCTCGTCCAGCTATTGCTACAGTCCCTATTTCAGCCGCCAGTGCTATTTCGGCAGCGCCGCGAGCGCGGCGATGCAGCCCGCCACCACCTATGATGCCAACAGCATCACGATGGACGGCGGCAACCTGCCCCAGCGCACGTTCCGGGCCGGAGACCCGACCAGCCAGTTCGCCGCGCAGATCGATGCCTTCAGCCGCGCCGCGCGTGCGGGCGTGCCGCACCTGACGCCGGGCGAGATGGGCCTCAGGGATATGCGGCTGATCGAGGCGATCTATCGCAGCGCGGATGCCGAGGGGGATCGGGTGATGGTGGGGTTGGCGGTGTGAGGTGAAAGGGCGGATTGGTTAGGAAGCTGCCTGTCCACAGCACCTTCCCGATGCAAGCTACACGATGGTGGGCTCAGCTTTTCAATTGCTGGCGCTCATACCCCCAGCGCACCGAGCGTTGCGCCAAGGATTGCTGACGCAACGCCGAATAGCATGCATCCAATGCTATAGGCAGAGATCAGCCAATAGAGGACAGGATTGGTGGATCGCCTGTTCCGCCATTTTGAAAATCGACGGAGATGGTATGCAAACCAACCTAAACCGAAGACAACCATGAACAAGCTTACGATAAGCCTTCCGACAATCTCATTCACTCGGGCTTCTCCAGCTCGGCGATCTAAGCGGTATGGCTCATTGCACCTTGTTACCTATGCGCGAAAGGTCCGCAACGGAGTCGTTTGAAGTGGGCCTGCTCATTCGTTCGTCATTGCGAGCGGAGCGAAGCAATCCAGGGCCGCGTACCCCGCGCTGGATTGCTTCGGCCTTTGGCCTCGCAATGACGTGAGGTGATAGTCCCTACTCCCCCACCATCCGCGCCGGCTCCATCCTTGGCACCAGTGCCTGGATCACCGCGAAGGCGATCAGGTAGGCCAGTCCGGCGTAGATCACGATCGGGGTGTAGCTCCCGGTCAGCTCCAGCGTCCACCCGGTCGCCTGGGCGATCAGCATGCCGCCCACCGCGCCGGCCGCACCGCCGATGCCGGCCACGGTCGCCACGGCGCGGCGGGGGTAGAGGTCGCTGATCATGGCGAAGATGTTGCTGGAAAAGGCCTGGTGCGCGGCCGTGCCGAGGCCGATCAGCAGCACCGCCGTCAGCGGGCTGGCAACGTCCGCCACACCCACCATTGGCACGGCCAGCAGGGCGGCGCCGAACAGCGTGGCCTTGCGGGCGCGGTTGACGGTCCAGCCGCGCCCGATCAGGTGCGATGACAGCCAGCCGCCGGCAATCGCGCCGATATCGGCCAGCAGGTAGACCCCGATCAGCGCCGGGCCGATAGTGGACAGGATCCCGCTCTCAGCCTTGGGAAACAGGTCCATCCCTTGCGTGGTCTTGAAGAAATCCGGCAGCCAGAACAGGAACAGGTACCACACCGGATCGGTGAAGAACTTGCCCGCCACGAAGTACCAGGTCTGCCGCTGGCCCAGCGCCTGCTGCCAGCCAAGCGGCTTGCCGGCCACGTCCTCGCCATCCTGCGTGATCCAGGCACGTTCCTCGTCCGTGACCGAGGGGTGCTCGGCGGGACTGCGGAAGAACCGCAGCCAGCCCCACAGCACCACGAACCCCACCGCGCCGGTGGCGAGGAAGGCTGCCTGCCAGCCGTATGCCCCGGCAATGCCGATGGCGATGATCGGGGTCAGCACCACGCCCACGTTGGCGCCTGCATTCAGGATGCCCACGCCCAGCGCCCGCTCGCGCCGGGGGAACCATTCGGCCACCGACTTGACCGCGCCGGGATAAGCCGCCGCCTCCGCCAGCCCCAGCATCAGCCGCGCCAGCACGAAGGCCAGCACGCTGCGCGCGGCGGCATGGAAGCAGGCGGCAAGGCTCCACAGGGCAAGAGCAATGGCCAGCCCCTTGCGGGTGCCGACCTTGTCCAGCCAGCGGCCCACCAGCAGCAGCCCCACGGCATAGCTGGCCTGGAAGGCGGTGACGATGTTGGCATAGTCCACCTCGGACCAGCCCAGGTCATCCTCGATCACCGGCTTCAGCACGCCGATCACCTGCCGGTCGATATAGTTGATGGTGATGACGCAAAACAGCATCGCGCAGATGCCCCAGCGGTAATTGCCGGCGGGCTTCGCCGGAGTTGCCATCTTGTGGGACATCTGCCGTTCCCTCTCCCTCTGATAGCGCTACCATAAGCGAGGCTAGGGTGAGGTCAAGCCAAAGTCCCCCCTGCTCGAGATGACCGCACGACAGCTCTTAGCGTGGCAATCCAGCCGCCCTTCGCAGGTGAGCGCGCATCAGCCGGCCCGCCGGGGTCAGTTGCCCGTCCCCCCAGCCCCAGGTCGGTGCGCCGGGTTGCAGGGCCGCGCTGGTCTCGTTGCGGTCACCGATCGACCAGGCGAGGTAGGACACACCGTTCCGTTCCGCCCAGTCCCACCATTCCTGGCTGCTGGCCAGGTCGACCGGCCCGTTGCCGGTGGCTTCCACCACCCCGTATTCGGTGATCATCAGCGCCAGCCCCGCCGCCAGCGCGGCATCGGCCTTGGCGCGCAGCTCTGCCTTATGGGTCGCGGCGTAGTAATGGAGCGTATAGACCAGGTTGTCGCCCGGCACCGGATCGCGCGCGGCCATGTCCACGTCCTGGCTCCAGCTTGGGCTGCCCAGCACGATCAGATTGTCGGGATCATGGGCCCGGATCGTCGCCACCATCCGCTCGTGATAAGGCTTCACATCGCGGCTCCAGTCCACGTTGTCGCGCAGCGGTTCGTTGAAGGGCTCCCAGATCACGTTGGGCAGGTGGCCATAGCGGCGGGCCAGTTCGGCCAGGAACCGCTCCGCCTCCGCCGGGTGCTGGCGGTGGGCGTGCCAGTCTACGATGACATAGATGCCCTGGGCCACCGCGGCATCGATCACCGTTGCCGCCTTGGCGATCTCGCGGTCCATGTGGGTGAGGGCACTGTCCTGCCCTTCGGCCGCGATCGCGGCGCGCACCGCGCTCACCTTCCAGTCGCTGGCCAGCCAGGCGACGGTCTGGGCATTGTAGTACTGCGGTGCCCATTGCGACCAGAACAGGCTCATCCCGCGCAGCGTTACCGGCTGGCCGTGGCTGTCCGCCACCCGGCCATCGGCCACGTGCAGCGCACCGTGGCGGGCAACGGGGCTGCCGGCAGGCGCCTGGATTGCGCTGGCAGGCGGGCCAGACGGCGCGGCAACGGGCGCGCAGCCGGCCAGGGCCAATGCCGAAGCCAGCGCCAGAAGGGTGCCGATCCTTGTCATCCCTGCTCTCCCCCATCGGTCCGGTCCAGGCCGGCATCTCTTGATGGTAGCGCTCCCCATGCCGCTTGTCAGGACCGCAAATTGGCGCATGGGGCGCGATATCGTGGTTAAGGCACTTCGTAACTTTCTCCTTACCGAAGGCCCCGGGGCAAGTGCCCGACAAGCGTGAAACCGTATCGCCAGACCCCGTGTGACATATCGCCAGCCAGCCGCTGCCCCCGAGAGCAAAAGGTTACGCCCAGCTTATCCACAGGTCCGCAGCCCTTAATGCGGCCTGCCAGAAAGGGCGGAATTTTACTCCGCATTAACCATAACCGGAGAGCCTTCTTTCAAACCTGGTGTCTAGAAGAGGCGATGTCCGAGGGGGAAACCTCGCTTTGGACCGGGTACCGAAGACTACTAAACCAGGAGACTATCATGACCTTCTTCAAGAACATGCTGCGCGACGAAGCCGGCGCCACCGCCATCGAATACGGCCTGATCGCTGCTCTGGTGGCCGTTGCCGCCATCACCGCCCTCGACAACCTGGGCGACGAGCTGAGCACGACCTTCTCGACCGTCGACAGCAAGCTCGAGTCGGCTAACTAATAGCCGACTGGTCCGGACCTTCCGGGCCAGGCGAAAGATCGGGGCGGCAGGGCAACCTGCCGCCCTTTTCTTGTGCCTGCGGACACCGCACCTGGGCCAGGCGCGCAAATCCCTAAAGCCGGTTAAGGAGTTCCCGGGGGCACTTTCTTAATCATGGACCCATAATCCTGCCGGTGTCCGGGGCGAAAATCTCGCTGGGACCAAGTACAAGTTACTGTAATCCAGGAGACTATCATGACCTTCTTCAAGACCATGCTGCGCGACGAAGCCGGCGCCACCGCCATTGAATACGGCCTGATCGCGGCCCTTGTTGCCGTGGCCGCCATCACCGCCCTCGACAATCTGGGCGATGAGCTGAGCACGACCTTCTCGACCGTCGACAGCAAGCTGGAGTCGGCCAACACCTAACCCGGCCGGTCGGTCCTGCGGGATCGGATTGGTGATCGGGGCGGCGGGACAACCTGCCGCCCCTTTCTTTTTGCCATCAAGGCATTGCCGCACCCGAATAGAGCACGCCGCCCGAGCCTTCCGTTTCGAACACCGGGGCCGGATCGCCGGTGCCATCGTGCACCACCACGGTCACCTCGCGCCATTGCGCCATGCCGGGGAAACTGCCCTGCCGCTCGCCCAGCGCCAGCACGCGGGTGGCATCGTGCCAGGCCAGCGGCACGCGGGCATATTGCCCCTGCGCGTAGCCCATGTCCTCGCCCTGGTCCTCGTACAGGCTGAAGGCTCCATCATCACCGGCGAAGACGTGGACCGTCAGTGACCCTTGCGGATCCTCGCCGGTGTGCTGCACCAGCGGGCCCATGGGCACGATCGCCCCGGCGCGCACGAACAGCGGCACCCGTTCGCGCGGGGCGGCAACCGTGATCGTCTGCCCCCCTGCGTGGCGCCGGCCGGTGGCGGCATCGTACCAATCGGTGCCCGCAGGCAGATACACTGTCCGCTGCCGCGCGCCGAACTCGGTCACCGGGGCGACCATGATGGCGGGGCCGAACATGTACTGGTCATCGATATCCCAGGTGCGGCGGTCGGCTTCGAAATCCATCACCAGGGGGCGGATGATCGTGCCATCGGCAAAGTGCGTGTCTGCCGCCAGGGTGTAGATATAGGGCAACAGGCGATAGCGCAGGCGGTGGTAGTAAGTCAGGCCCTCCAGCATCGCCGGATCGCCCGCCGCGATGATCGGCGTCTCGCGCTGGGGGAACTCGCCGTGGCTGCGGAACAGCGGGCTGAAGGCCCCGAACTGGAACCAGCGCAGATACAGCTCGCGCCATTCGGGCAGGTCTGCCGGATATTCGCGCGAATAGCGGTCCTCCACCGCGAAGCCGCCGATGTCGTGCGTCCAGTTGGGCACGCCCGCCACGCTGAGGTTGGTGCCCGCGCTGATCTGGTCGCGCAAATCGTCCCACCGCGCCGCCACGTCGCCGCTCCACAGGGCGGAACTGGTGCGCTGGATCCCGCCAAAGCCGCTGCGGGTGAGGATGAAAGGCCGCCGCTCCGGCTGCGCGGCACGGAGGCCATTGGCCATCCCCTCGGCGTGGACCAGCGGATAGGAGTTGAAGATCGCCGCACCCGGCAGGCCGGTGGCCGCACTGGTCATCTGGAACGCCCGTTCCTCCACCGACAGATTGGAGTGCCAGTCCGGCTCGGTCGCGTCCATCCACCAGGCATCGAAGCCCTGGCCCACCAGCGTATCGCGGATCTGCCGGAAATAGAGATCGCGCGAGGCCGGCACATAGGGATCGTAGAAGGTGTTGGCATAGCCCGGCCCCACCCAGTCGCGCTGCTGCGCCTCCAGCGGCCGCTGGTACAGCCAGCCCTGCGCCGCCAATTCCGCGCCGTGCTGCGTGGTGGGGTAGAACTTCGGCCAGACGCTGATCATCACTCGCGCATTGGCGTCGTGAACGGTGCGCACCATGCCTGCCGGATCGGGGAAGCGCACGGGATCGAAGCAGTGGCAGCCCCACTGGTCTTCTGGCCAGTAGAACCAGTCCTGCACGATGTTGTCGATCGGGATCTGCGCGGCGCGATAGCTGTCCAGCACCCCCAGCAATTCCGCCTGCGAGGTATAGCGCTGGCGCGATTGCCAGAAGCCATAGGCCCAGCGCGGCATCATCGGTGCCTGGCCCGTGAGGCGGCGGTATCCGGCAATGGCCCCGTCCATCGTTTCCGCCGGAACCACGTAGTAGTCGATCGCCTTGCCCGCATCGCTGGCAAAGCTCACCGAGTGGCGGTCTGCTTCCGGCAGGGGATCGGCGTGGTCCAGCGCGATATAGCCCTGGTTGGGGATCCATTCGATGCGCAGGTCCACCGCGCGGCCCCGCGTCAGGTCCAGCTCGAAGTTGTGGTACCAGGGGTTCCAGTTCTGCCGCCAGCGGTTCAGCACTTCCTCGCCATTGGCGAAAACGCGAACGTAACTGGATGAATAGAGGCGGAACTTGTGCGTGCCGGTGGTGGTGGGGCGATAGCGGCCGGTCCAGACAACACTCTGCGTTTCCACCGCATTGCCAGCGGTGTTCTGCCCGGTGGTGGCCGCCTCGGTCCGCGCTTTCGCTGCCTCCGGCCAGCGCGTCTGGTCGCGGATGTACTGGTAATCGATAGTCGGCTCGCGCCGTTCCACCGCCAGTCGGTCACCCAGGAAATAGCTGGCCCGCCAGTCCAGTTGCAGTCGCTGGTAGGGCCGCGCATCGCCCACGCGGGTGATGCTGTTGTTGTCCCACAGCAGGCCATAGCCGCGCGTGGAGGCCAGGTATGGCACGGCGATGGCCATGTTGTGCTGGGCCAGTTCCACATCCTCGCCGTTATAGTTCATCTGCCGGTTCTGGTGCTGGCCCAGGCCATAGAGCCCCTCGTCCGTCCCGCGGTTGAACTGGACGCGGGTGCTGAGCCAGGGCTGGCCTTCGATGCTCACCGGATCGAGCCGCCGCGCGGGGGCATATTCGTCCAGCAGCACGGCGCCGGTGCGGTCGTAGACGGTCAAGCGCCCGTCGCTCAGCCCCACCACGGCATGGCCGCTGAACAGGGTCAGGCGGGCGGTCTGTCCCTCCTGCGTGAAAAGCGGATCGCCATCGGCCTGGCGCACCACCATGTAGCTTTGCGGCACCTGCGCCAGATCGTCAGCCACGCTCACGCGGAAGGTGCCGTCGGCATAGGCCAGCACGCGCACCTTTTGGCCCGCATCGGTGGTGACGACCATGCCGTGCGGCACCTGCTCCACCGATCCCGCAAACGCGGCAGCGGGCATGGCGGCACTGGCCAGCAGGGCACAGGCGATGAGGCGCTTCATGGCAGGATCTCCGTGGTGGTGGCCAGGGCGGCGGGCGAAACGGTGCCCCGCGCGGTGCCGGTGATGGTAAGGGCGGTGCGGCTGCGGATGTCAGCTGAGGACGCGCCGACCATCAGGTCGATCCGCCCCGGCTCGATCACCCATCCGCCCTGCTGCCCCCACAGGGCAAACTGCGCGGGGCTGAGGGTGAAGGCCACGCGCTTCGTCTCCCCCGGTTGCAGCGCCACGCGGGCAAAGCCGCGCAACTGCATCACCGGGCGCGAGACGCTGGCGACGGGATCGCGCATGTAGAGCTGCACCACTTCATCCCCCGCCACAGCGCCGCTGTTGGTGACCGGCACGGTGACCGTAACCGTGCCGCCATCGGCCGCCACTTCGCCCCGGTCCACGCGTGCCTCGCCATAGGTGAAGCTGGTGTAGCTGAGACCGTGGCCGAAGGCATAGAGCGGGGTTATGGCCAGATCGTGATAGCGCGTGCTGTCGCGCGACAGGTCGGCATCGGCCGGGCGACCCGTGGGCATCTGGTCATAGGTAAAGGGCACCTGCCCCGTGGCGCGCGGGAAGGTGGCCGGCAGGCGACCCGCCGGGTTGACCTCGCCCAGCAGCACGCGGGTGATCGCCGGGCCGCTCTCGGTGCCCAGCAGCCAGGTGGCGAGCACGGCATCGGCGGCGTCATCAACCTCGGGAATGGCCAGCGGCCGCCCGCCCATCAGCACGACCACCAGCGGCTTGCCGGTGGCGGCGACGGCGGCCAGCAGGTCGCGCTGGAGGCCGGGCAGCGTCAGGTCTGCGCGGCTGCGCGCCTCGCCGGTCAGGTCGAAATCCTCGCCCAGTGCCAGCACGACCACATCCGCCGCGCGGGCGGCGGAAACGGCGGCGGCAATGCCGGCCCGGTCCTCGTCACGCGGGCCGATGGCGGGAGTATAGGTGACCTCGGCGCGGGCCGCCTGCAACGCGGCGCGCAGGGTCACCATCTCGCCCTCCTGCCCCTGTGCCTTCCAGCTGCCGATGGCGCTGCGGGCATCGTCCGCCAGCGACCCGATCAGCGCCACCCGGCCCGCCGTAGCCGCCAACGGCAGGACGTTGCCTTCGTTCTTCAGCAGCACGATCGAGCGTTCGGCCACGGTTCGCGCCGCCGCGCGGTGTTCGGGCGAAAGCATCACCGCTGCCTCGCGCGCACTGTCATGATAGGCATAGGGGTTGGCGAACAGGCCCAGCCGCTCCTTCACCCGCAGAACATTCAGCACCGCCTGGTCCAGCAAGGGCAGCAGCGCAGGGTCTGCCTCCAGCGCGGCCTTCAGTTCGTTGGCATAGACATCGGCCACCATGTCCATGTCCACCCCGGCGCGCAGGGCGAGCTGGGCTGCATGGGCGCGGTTCTCGGCCACGCCGTGGGCCTCCAGTTCCTCCAGCGCGCGCCAGTCGCTCAGCAGCAGCCCCTGCCAGCCCCACTCGCCGCGCAGCAGGTCGCGAAGCAGGGCGGCGTTGGCGGTGGTGGGCACCCCGCCGATGGTGTTGAACGCTGTCATGTAGCTGGCCGTGCCGGCCCGGGCCGCCGCCTCGAACGGGGGCAGGAAGGTTTCCCGCAGGGACCGTTCGGACAGGTTCGCCTCGGCATAGTCGCGCCCGCCCTCGGCCGCGCCGTATGCCCCGAAATGCTTGGTGCCGGCGATGATCGTGTCGCAAGCGGCCAGGTCATCGCCCTGGAAGCCGTAAACCTGCGCCTCGCCCATGCGGCTGCCCAGATAGGGGTCTTCGCCCCCGCCCTCGACGATGCGGCCCCAGCGCGGATCGCGCGCCACGTCCACCATCGGGGCGAAGGTCCAGTGCAGGCCCGCCGCGCTGGCCTCTACCGCCGCCACGCGGGCGTGCAGGCGGGCCATGTCAGGGTCCCAGCTTGCCGCTATGCCCAGCGGCACGGGGAAGATCGTGCGGTAGCCATGGACCACGTCCATCGAGAACAGCAGCGGAATGCCCAGCCGGCTTTCTTCCACCGCCACCCGCTGCAGTTCGCGCAGGGGTTCCGCACCCGCCACGTGGAGGTAGGAGCCGACCTCGCCCAAGCGCACGCGCTCCAGCTCGTCCGGCCCCAGCCGGCTGTTGAGCGCGCGCTGGCGGCCGCCCATGCGCTGGACCAGTTGGCCGATCTTTTCGTCCAGCGTCATCTGCGCCAGCAGGGCTTCGGGAGAGCGGTCAGGACGGGTGGCAGGGGCTTGCTGCGCGACAACCTCCATCGGGCCAAACGGTACCGCTAACAGGCACAGGGCCAAAGCCGTTACACCACCGCGTTTCACCATCATCCATCCCCTTATCGCCAAGGCTTTTGCATTTGCCTTTGACATTGACTGCAGGACTTATGATGTTAGCGCTCACATAGTCAAGATTCTCGCCACTGACTCATGGCGGGACGGAGGGGACAGGAATGGTGCGCGTGGGCAGGTGGGCCGTGGTTGGCCTTGCAGGATTGGTTGTCGGTGCCTGTGCGGGAACCACCGGAACGGCGCGGCAGGCGGCGGCTCCCGTGGCAGCCATTGCGCCGCTGGACGATGGTGCCGGCACCGCCCATCCCGATCGCTGGCCGGCCTACGACTATCCCGTGGTGACCCCTGCGGCAGACCAGGCCCGCGTGGCCGCGCTGCTGGCGCGCATGACGCTGGAGGAAAAGATCGGCCAGCTTGTCCAGGCCGATATCTGCTGCGTCACGCCGGACGAGGTGCGCCAGTTCAACCTGGGTTCGGTGCTCAACGGTGGCAATTCCGGCCCCTATGGCAATGACCTGGCCCCGGCGCAGGACTGGCTGCGGCTGGCGGACGAGTTCTGGGCCGCCAGCACCGACCGGTCCGATGGCGGCGCGGGCATTCCCGTGATCTGGGGGACCGACGCGGTTCACGGCCATTCCAACATCATCGGCGCCACCCTGTTTCCGCACAACGTGGGCCTGGGCGCGATGCACGATGCCGCGCTGGTGGAACGGATTGGCCGCGCGACCGCGCAGGAAATCCGCGTGACCGGGCAGGAATGGACCTTTGCCCCCACCGTGGCCGTGCCGCAGGACTGGCGCTGGGGCCGGGCCTATGAAGGCTATTCATCCGATCCGGCGCTGGTCGCCAGCTATGTGGGCGCCATGGTGCGCGGACTGCAGGGGCTGCCTAACAGCCAGAACCTGCTGGCCGGCCCTTACGTAATCGCCAGCACCAAGCACTTCCTGGCCGATGGCGGCACAGACAACGGCGTGGACCAGGGCGATTCCACCGTCAGCGAGGAAGAGCTGCGCGATATCCACGGCGCGCCTTATGGCCCGGCCACGGCGGCGGGCGTGGGCACGGTGATGGCCAGCTTCTCCAGCTGGCAGGGCCAGAAGATGACCGGCAACTATAGCCTGCTGACCGGCGTGCTGAAGGACCGGATGGACTTTGGCGGCTTCGTGGTGAGCGACTGGAACGCCCACGGCCAGGTGGCCGGCTGCACCAACGAAAGCTGCCCGCGCGCGCTGCTGGCCGGCGTGGACATGTACATGGCCCCCGATACCTGGCGGCCGATCTGGAACGACCTGCTGGCCCGCGCCCGCAGCGGCGAAATTCCCCTGGCCCGCATTGACGAGGCGGTAACGCGCATCCTGACGGTGAAGGCACGCCTGGGCCTGCTGGATGCGCCCACCCCGTCTGCCCGCCCTCTCTCGGGCCAGTGGAACCTGCTGGGGAGCCCCGAGCACCGCGACCTGGCGCGCGAGGCGGTGAGGAAGTCCCTCGTCCTGCTGCGCAACGATGGCGTGCTGCCGCTGGCTCCCGGCGGGCGCCTGCTGGTAGCCGGTGACGGGGCGGACGACGTAGCGCGCCAGAGCGGGGGCTGGACCCTCACCTGGCAGGGCACGGGCCTCAACAACGACCATTTCCCCGGCGCCACCAGCCTGTGGGCCGGCCTGCGCCAAGCGGTGGAAGCCGGTGGCGGCAGCGCCGAACTGTCGCCCGATGGCACGTTCACCCAGCGCCCCGATGCAGCAGTGGTGGTGTTTGGTGAGCGGCCCTATGCCGAATTCCAGGGCGACCGGGCCACGCTGGCCCTGGATGCAGACCTGACCGGCCCCTATGCCACCATGCAGCGCCTGCGCCAGCAGGGCATTCCCGTGGTGGCGGTCATGATCACCGGCCGCCCGCTCTATGTGAACGAGGCGCTGAACAGTGCCGATGCCTTCGTGGTCACCTGGCTGCCGGGCAGCGAGGGCGGCCATGGCCTGGCCGACGTACTGGTGGGCGATGCGCACGGGCATCCGCGGTTTGATTTCACCGGCCGCCTGCCCGCCGCCTGGCCGCGCACGCCGGACATGGCCGATGGCGCACTGTACCCGCGCGGCCATGGCCTCTCCTACTCCTCCCCCCGCACGGCCTGGGCCGACCTGCCGCTGGTGGCGGTGCAGGGGAGCGACAGCCGCACCTGGTTCTCGGCCGGGGTGCCCGCCAGTTCGTGGTCGCTCTATGTCACCGATCCCGGTGCGCCGGGCAGCCAGACCCGCGTGACCACTGTGCCCGCCGCCGCACTGGAAGGGCGGGCCCGGATCACCGCCATCGATACCACGGTGCAGGAAGGTGCGCGGCGCTTCCAGATCACCGGCGGCGATACGGCGATCTCGCTGGGCAACTTCGACGCGGTGGATATCACCCGCGAGACCAATGGCGACGTGCTGCTGCTGTTCACCCTGCGCGCCGACCAGGTGCCCGCCAGCCTGGCGCTTGGGATGCGTGCCAGCGATGGCACGCTGGCCACGGTTCCGCTCACCCTGACAGCCGGCAACCGCTTCGTGCGCTATGGCATGGCCCTCAGGTGCCTGCGCGACAAGGGGATCGACATGGCCAGCCTGGGCGCGCCGTTCATCCTGACCACGAGTGGTGCGGCGGACCTTTCGCTGGCAGAAGTGCGGCTGGGCACCGACGCGGAGGTCGTGCTGCCCTGCTCATAACAGAGAGGATCGCCACCCATGCAGCCGGTGGAGGAAATTGCAGCCTGTGACGCCGGCCCTCCCGGACCGGAGTGGTTCGAGCGCGAGGTCAGGCCGCGATACCGCCCCGTGGTATTGCGCGGAGTGGCGGCGCACTGGCCGCTGGTGCAGGCGGCCGCCCGCTCCCCGCAAGAGGTGATCGGCCAGGTGGTGGCGATGGACAGCGGCGCCCCGGCCGAGATCATGGTCGCCCCACCATCCGAGCGCGGACGGTTCTTCTACGGTCCCGACATGCGCGGCTTCAACTTCCGACGCGAGAAGGCCCCGCTGGCCCACCTGGCGCAACACCTGCTGGCCATTGCTGGGGAGGCGGAGCCGATTGGCATCTACGCCGGAGCCGCACCGGCAGACCTGCACGTTCCGCGCTTTTCAGCCACCCATCCCCTGCCACTGGTCGACGGTATGGGCGCCACGGCCCGCCTGTGGTTGGGCAATGCCACGCAGGCGGCCACCCATTTCGACCTGTCCGACAACTTCGCCGTGGTGGTCTGCGGCCGCCGCCGCTTTACCCTGTTCCCGCCCGAGCAGGTGGCCAACCTCTACGTCGGCCCGCTGGACGTGACGCTGGCGGGACAGCCGGTTTCCATGGCCGATCCGCTTGCCCCCGATCTGGCGCGTTTCCCGCGCTATGCCGAGGCAGAGCCGCACGGCCTGGTGGCGGAGCTTGAGCCGGGGGACGCGCTCTACATACCCACCTTGTGGTGGCATCACGTGGCAGCGCAAGATCCGGTCAACCTGATGGTCAATTACTGGCACAACGATGTGCAGCGCGGCGGCGGCTTCCTGGCCATGGTCCACGCCATGCTGGCCGTGCGCGACCTGCCAGCGCCGCAGCGGGCGGCCTGGCGGGCCTGGTTCGACCACTTCGTGTTCGGGGACGATGCGAGCGAGGTCGCCGCCCACCTGCCGCCGCTCGCCCGGGGCGTGACCGGCCCGCCCTCGACCGAGCGGGACGAGCGGATTCGCCGGTTCGTGCTGCAAGTGCTGGGATCGGGATAACCACAAGGGGAGAGGAGGAAACCATGCGCACCCTGATCATCGCCGCCGCCCTGCTGGCTGGCACCGCCCTGCCCGCGCTTCATCCCGCGCGGGCGCAGGACATCGCAGCCGTGCTGGCGCAGATCGACGAACGCCTGCCAGGCACGCTGATCAACGATCCCACCAGCCTGGAATGGCGCACCCAGGGGCAACGGCTGCGCGTATCCAGCGTGGTCGATCCGGCCATTCCCGGCGGCGGGGCGGCGGTGCAGTACGAGGTGCGCCGGGCAGGCGCCAACCCGTGGGATATGCAGGCCTATATCCCGCTCACGGCCGATATCGCGGCGGGCGAGACGGTCACCTATGGCTTCTGGGCGCGGACGACCAGTGAGGGCGGCCCGGGCCGGATCCTGGCCCGTGTGCAGCGCGATGCCGACCCGTGGCCCGGCTTTGGCGAGGCAACGTTCGACGTGGGGCCGGAGTGGCGCTGGTACGAGGCATCGGCCATTGCCACCATCGCGGTGCCGCAGCGGCAGGCCTTCATCGCGCTGCAACTGGGCAGCCTGGCGCAGGTGGTGGAAGTGGGCCAGGCCTTCGTGGTCAAGGGCGCGGACCGGATCAACGGCAACGGCGCGCGGCCCCCGGTGGAACTGCCCCCGCAACTGGCCGGGCGCGGCACCCTTATCAACACGCCCTGGCTCGACGAATGGGTGCTGCAGGGACCGGACACCAGCCGCGCAGGCCGTGCCGAACCGCAGATCTGGCTGGGTCATGCAGTGCAGTTCACCAGTCCTGCCGCCAGCGCGCAAGCCTGGGACATCCAGGCCAATGTGCCGCTGACGCAGGCGCTGGCCGTGGGCGAGCAGATCGAGATTGCCGTTGCCGCCCGCACCGTCTCCGCCGCCACGGAGGACGGCAAGGCCCGCATCGGCGTGCGCGTGCAGCAGGCAGCCGCGCCCTACGAAGGCTTTGGCGAGGCGGTCCTGCCTGTCGGTCCCAACTGGCAGCTTGTCAGGCTGCGCACCACGGTCACCCGCGAACTGGCGCAGGGCAACGGCGTGGTGGCACTGCACTTTGCGGGCGCGCAGCAGGTGGTGGACGTGGGGCCGGTCTACGTGATCCGGCTGGCCCCGGCCGGCCAATGACGAGGGGGAAAAAGGCGATGACGACGAGGCTATTCGTGAAGGCTGCCCTTCTGGCAGGCGCCGCGCTGACGCTGCTGCCCCAGGCGGCGCTGGCGCAGAAGGTGGAGGGCCTGGCGCTGACCCCGCCGATGGGCTGGAACAGCTGGAACCACTATGGCTGCAACATCGACGAGGCGCTGATCAGGCAGACCGCCGATGCGCTCGTCTCCAGCGGCCTGCGCGATGCGGGCTATGTCTATGTCACGCTGGACGATTGCTGGCACGGCACGCGTGACGAACAGGGCAACATCCGCCCCGATCCAGACCGCTTCCCTTCCGGCATGGCGGCGCTGGGGGACTACATCCACGCGCGCGGCCTGAAGTTCGGCATCTATTCCGATGCCGGATCGATGACCTGCGCGGGTCGCCCCGGCAGCCAGGGCTACGAATTCCAGGACGCGCGCACCTGGGCAAGCTGGGGCGTGGACTATGTGAAGTACGACTGGTGCAACACCGGCGAAGGGGCCGACCGGCGCAACCCGCGCGAAGCCTACGCCACCATTTCCCGCGCGCTGGCGGCCAGCGGGCGGCCGATGGTGCTGTCCATCTGCGAGTGGGGTGACAACCAGCCGTGGCTGTGGGGCCGCGCGTCCGGCCACCTGTGGCGCACCACGGGGGATATCACCAATTGCTGGGACTGCGTGATCGGCCACGGCAACTGGCAGAGCCGGGGGATCCTGCCGATCCTCGACCAGCAGGAGGCGATCCGCGCCCATTCCGGCCCGGACGGCTGGAACGATCCGGACATGATGGAAGTGGGCAACCTGCCCACGCTGGCGGAAAACCGCAGCCACTTTGCCCTGTGGGCCATGCTGTCCGCGCCGCTGATCCTGGGGACCGACGTACCCGCCATGCGGCCGGAGATTGCCGCCATCCTGACCAACCCGCGCCTGCTGGCGATCGACCAGGATGCGGATGGCATCGCCGCCTTCCGCTGGATCCGCACGCCGGAGGTGGAGGTGTGGGCCAAGCCGCTGGCCGATGGTGACTGGGCGCTGGCCGTCCTCAACCGCTCGGGCCAGCCGCAGGCCTTTGCCATCGACTGGAGCCAGCAGTTGCAGGACGGCACCAACCAGCGCGACGGGCAGCTGGCCAGCACCACCTGGGCGATCGAAGATAGCTGGACCGGGCGCGCGGCGGGCACCACCGCGCAACCGCTCGACCTGCGGCTGGAGCCACGCGACACGGCGGTGTTCCGGCTGCGCCAGCGCTGACGGGCGGGCGCTAATCCGCGCCGCTGACCGCGTAGGGGCCCACCACCAGCCCGGTGAACAGCCCGGCGTGGATGCTGGCGAGCGGCTCCACGTTGACCGGCCCGCCCAGGTCCTGCCAGGCGCCACGGCCCTGGCGATAGGATAGCCGCGCGGCTCCGCCGTCCAGCGCCAGCCGCAGGTCCACCGCCCCGCTGGCGGGCAGGGGGGCGCTGGCCACCAGTTCGCCGCTCTCGCTGTCCTCCGCCGCATCGCGCAGGCGGGCGACCACCTGCCGCCCGGCCCCGGTGCCTTCCACCCCCAGCGCCAGGAAGTGCGCCTCGTCCATGAAGGCAAGGAGACCGGCGTGGTCGCCGGCTTCCTGCGGCGCAAAGTCCACCCGCGTGCTGACCGTGGCGGCATGGTGGCGCACCCGGCGGCCAGTGAAGGCCAGGCGCCCAAGGCTGCCCGCGGCTGCTTCACCCGCCGCCACCCACAGTTCTCCGCCGGAGCGGTCCACGCCCCACTGCTGCACCGCGCCGGGGCTGCGCAACCGGATCCATTCGGGGCTCAGCGGACCGGTGAAATCGTCACGCCAGCGGCTCCAGTCCGCCACCGGCCCGGCGGGCAGGTTGGGCCGGGCGTTGACCGGCGGCAGCGCCTGGCCGGGATCGAGGAAGCGTGGCCAGCCGTCCACCCAGCGCACCGGCAGCAGCCAGGTCTCCCGGCCCAGCAAGGTCGATTGCCCGGCAAAGGGCCGCGTGGCCAGGAACACGCCCCACCAGGTGCCATCATCCAGTTGCACAAGGTCGGCGTGCCCGGTCGCCTCCACCCGGTCGGGGCGGTTCGGGTCCATGTTCCGCTGGGTCAGGATCGGATTGACCGGGCCGGGCACATAGGGGCCGGTGACGGAGCGGCTGCGATAGATGGTCTGCGAATGCTGGTCGGCCGTGCCGCCCTCTGCCGCCAGCAGGTAGTACCAGCCATTTACCTTGTAGATGTGCGGCCCTTCGGCCCACACCGGCCTGGTGCTGAAGTCCACCCCGCCATCGACCAGCACGGTCCGTTCGCCCACCAGCCGCTGCGCAGCGGGATCGAACTGTTGCAGCCACAGGGCGCGGTGGCCATCGTATTGCGGCGGCCCGGGCGGGGCATCGTTGTAGACGATCCAGGCCTTTCCATCGTCATCGAAGAACAGCGACGGGTCGATCCCTTCGAACGGCAGCCACACCGGATCGCTCCACGGCCCCTCCGGCCGATCCGCGCTGATCACGAAGTTGCCCCGGCAATCGATGCAGGTGTTGAGGATCCAGAACTTGCCATCGTGATGGGTGATCGCGGGGGCAAAGAGACCGCGGTTGGTGCCCATCCCCCCGGTCTCGATCATCCCCGGCCGGTCGATCGCATGGCCCACCAGTTGCCAGTTCACCAGGTCACGGCTGTGGAAGATCGGCAGCCCCGGCCAGAAGCTGAAGGTGCTGGTGACCAGGTAGAAATCCTGCCCCACCCGCACGATCGACGGGTCAGGGTGGAACCCCGGCAGCACGGGATTGCGATAGCTTCCCTGTGGGGTCGGCAGCTCGGGGCTGTCGGCGCGGTAATCTACATAATCGAAGCGCGCGGTGGGGCCGGCGGCGGCGGGACTGGCAGAAACCAGCGTGGCGGCCAGTGCAGCTATCGATGCGGCAATTGTCCTCGATCCCATAAAATCCCTCTCTCTGGCGGTGCGGAAAGGGTTTGCCCCTTGCCCGCGTGATCTTGCCCGCCTATGGTAGCGCTATCAATGGGGAGGACAAGAGCCACGATGGCCGACAGTCTGATTTCAATTCTGCCCGCGGATTACGCTGCGGGACACTTTCTCGGCCGCGCACAGGGACCGGATGGCCCCTGCGTCATCGCGATTCGCGGTGGCCGCCTGTTCGACCTGACGCAAGACGTGGCCACCAGCGCCGGGGCCGTGGCCCGCAAGGCCTTTGCCGGCGGCACGGATCTTGGCCCGGTGGAAGCCGGCCTGCCCGCCGGCTGGACACTGCTCTCCCCCATCGACCTGCAGTGCGTGAAGGCTGCCGGGGTTACCTTTGCCCTTTCCGCCATCGAGCGAGTGATCGAGGAACGCGCGCGCGGCGATGCGGCCAGGGCGGCGGAAATCCGACAGGGGCTGGAAGACAAGGTTGGCGCGGGCATCCGCGCGGTAGTGCCCGGCAGCGCCGAGGCGGCAGAGCTGAAGGCGGCGCTGATCGCCGAAGGCATGTGGTCGCAGTACCTGGAAGTGGCCATCGGGCCGGACGCGGAAATCTTCTCCAAGTCCCCCGTGCTCTCCACCGTTGGTGCCGGTGCCCCCATCGGCGTGCGCAGCGATTCGAGCTGGAACAACCCGGAACCCGAGGTGGTGCTGGTGTGCGATGCCCACGGCGAGATCGTGGGCGCGGCCTTGGGCAACGACGTGAACCTGCGCGACTTCGAGGGCCGCTCCGCGCTGCTCCTGTCCAAGGCCAAGGACAACACCGCCAGTTGCGCCATCGGCCCGTTCATCCGCCTGTTCGACGATGGTTTCGGCATCGATGACGTGCGCGTGGCCAATGTGGACCTGCTGATCCAGGGGCCGGAGGGCTACCGGCTGGAAGGCACCAATGACATGGGCCAGATCAGCCGCGATCCCACCGAACTGGTGCGCCAGTGCCTGTCGGAACACCACTACCCGGATGGCTTCGTGCTGTTCTGCGGCACCCTGTTCGCGCCGGTTCAGGATCGTGATACGCCCGGCGCCGGGTTCACCCACAAGGTGGGCGACGTGGTCTCGATCAGCTCGCGCCGCATCGGACGGCTGACCAACACCGTCACCACATCGCGCGATGCCCCGGCCTGGACCATGGGCATCGCAGCATTCATCCGCAACCTGGCCGTGCGCGGCCTGGTTGACCGCATCTAACAGGAAATCCCATGACCAACCGAGTCCTGTCGCACTACATCGGCGGCGAATTCACCGGGGCCAGCGATGCGCTGGAAAGCCTCAACCCGTCCGACACCAGCGACGTGGTGGCCCGCTTCCCCGACGGCACGGCGGCCGACGTGGCCATGGCCGTGGCGGCTGCCCAGGCGGCCCAGCCCGCCTGGGCCGATGCGTCGCCCGAAGTGCGCTCGGACCTGCTGGAAAAGATCGCCAGCGCCCTGTTCGCCCGCTCGGCCGAAATCGGCGAGCTGCTGGCGCGCGAGGAAGGAAAGCTGCGCGCCGAAGGCATCGGCGAGACGCTGCGCGCCGCGCGCATCTTCCGCTATTTTGCGGGTGAGGCGCTGCGCCGCCACGGCCTGACGCTGGAAAGCACCCGCCCGGGGCTGGATGTGGCCACCTATCGCGAGGCGCTGGGCGTGGTCGGCCTGATCACCCCGTGGAATTTCCCCATCGCCATTCCCGCGTGGAAGGCCGCCCCGGCACTGGCCTTCGGCAACGCCGTGGTGCTCAAGCCCGCCAACGTCACCCCGGCCATGGCGCACGTGCTGGCCGAGGTGATCCACGAAGCGGGCGTGCCCGCGGGCGTGTTCAACCTGGTGCTTGGCCGCGGTGACGTGGGCCGGGCGATCGTCGATCATCCCGATGTTACCGCCGTCAGCTTCACCGGCAGCCAGGGCGTTGGCGCTTCGGTGGGCATGGCCGCGATGAAGCGCGGCGCGCGCGTGCAGATGGAAATGGGCGGCAAGAACCCGCTGGTGGTGCTGAACGATGCCGACCTGGCCAAGGCGGTGGCCATCGCGGCGGACGGCGGCTTCTTCCAGACCGGCCAGCGCTGCACCGCCAGCAGCAAGGTGATCGTGGAAGACGGCATCCACGATGCCTTCGTGGCCGCCCTGGCCGAGAAGGCCGCCAGCCTGAAGGTCGGCGCCGCGCTGGACCCGGAAAGCCAGGTGGGCCCCGCCAGTAGCGAGAGCCAGTTCGAGCAGAACCTGAACTATGTCCGCATCGCCTGTGACGAGGGCGGCCGCCTGGCCGGCGGTGGTGACCGGGTTTCCGGCCCCACCCAGGGCTACTTCATGCAGCCCACCGTGATCGCCGACACCGCGCCCGAAATGCGCATCAACAATGAGGAAGTCTTCGGCCCGGTCGTCTCTACCGTCAGGGCGAAGAATTACGAGGAGGCGCTGGCGCTGGCGAATGCCGGCAATTTCGGCCTGTCGTCGGGCATCGTCACGCAATCGCTGGCCAAGGCGCGGCATTTCCGCCGCAACGTCAAGGCTGGCATGGTCATGGTCAACCTTCCCACGGCCGGGGTTGATTATCACGTGCCGTTCGGCGGCACACGGGGGTCGAGCTATGGCCCGCGCGAACAGGGTTTCGCCGCGGTCGAGTTCTACACCCAGGTCAAGACTGTTTACACGGGGGATTGAGGCCAGATGGCTGATGGAGTGTTGCGGCCGGTAGCGCAGGGGGCAGTGTACCCCAGCCTTGCGGGCAAGAAGGTAATTGTCAGCGGCGGTGGCTCGGGCATCGGCGAGGGGATCGTCGAGGGCTTTGCGCGGCAGGGCGCGGCAGTGATGTTCGTGGACGTGGCCGACGAGCTGAGCGAGGCGCTGGTCGCCCGGCTGGCCGATGCCGCCATACCGCCGGTCTATGTCCGGTGCGATATCACCGATTGCGCGGACTATGTCGCCAGGATCGAACAGATGATCGGCCAGCTTGGCGGGTGCGACGTGCTGGTCAACAATGCCGCCAACGATGACCGCCACAGCATCGAGGATGTAACGCCCGAATACTGGGACGAGCGCATGGGGGTGAACCTCAAGCACCAGTTCTTTGCCGCCAAGGCGGTAATCCCGGCGATGAAGGCTGCCGGCGGGGGGTCGATCATCAACCTGGGTTCGATCTCATGGCACCTGGGCCTGGAAGACCTGGCGATCTATCAGACCGCCAAGGCCGCGATCGAGGGCCTGACCCGCAGCCTGGCGCGCGAGCTGGGGCGCGACAACATCCGCGTCAACGCCATCCTGCCGGGCAACGTGCAGACGCCGCGGCAGATGAAGTGGTATTCGCCCGAGGGCGAGGCCGAGATCGTCGCCGCGCAGTGCCTCGATGGACGCATCCAGCCGGCTGACATTGCCGCCATGGCCATGTTCCTGGCCAGCGACGATGCCCGCTTCTGCACCGCCCACAACTATTGGGTCGATGCCGGATGGCGCTGACCGTGCCCGTCGCCCGCGTGCTGGATGCCGGCTTCAAGCTGGGTGAGGGCGCGTGCTGGGACGCGCAGCGGCAGGTGGTCTGGTTCGTCGATATCAAGCGCCACTACCTGTGGGTGCACGATCCCGCCACCGGCAGCAATTCGCGGGCCGAGGCACCGGGCCAGATCGGCTGGGCGCTGCCGGCGGAAGGCGGCCTGCTGCTGTGCGGCCTGCAGGATGGGCTCTACACCTTCGATCCCGAGGCGCAGGCCTTCAGCAAGCTGATGGATGTGCCGGGCGAGCCCGCGCACAACCGCCTCAACGATGCCTGCACCGATCCCTGGGGCCGCGTATGGTTCGGATCGATGGACGATGCGGAAGCGGAGGCTTCCGGCCGGTTCTATGTGTTCGATCGCGGTGCGATAACGCCCGCTGGGCCCACCGGCATCTCGATCACCAATGGACCCGCCGTCAGCCCGCAGGGTGACCGGATCTATTTCACCGATACCGTGGGCCAGAAGATCATGGTGGCGGACCTCTCGCCCGCAGGCGTGGGTGAGGCGCGCGAGTTCGTGAACACCGGCGCGATCTGGCCCGGCGCCTATCCCGACGGGCCGGTGGTGGATGCCGAGGGCCATGTGTGGACCGCGATGTATTTCGGCAGCTGCGTGGCCCGTTTCAGCCCTGATGGCGTGCTGGAGGCCGAAGTCGAATTCGCCGCGCGCGATATCACCAAGATGTGCCTGGGTGGCGCTGATTTCCGCACGGCCTATGTCACCACGGCCACCAAGAACCTGGCCGAGGGAGAGGCGGAGCAGTTCCCCGATGCGGGGTGCCTGCTGGCCTTCGATGCCCCGGTGGCGGGTTTCGCCCAGGCCCGCGTAAAGCTGTAACACTTGCCCTGCCGGAGGTGATGCTCCGTTAGAGGGCCGCCTCCCCGTTGAGAGAGGATTGGCCCCGATGCGCCGCATTGTCACGCTTGCCGCCCTGCTGGCCACCACCCCGGCCCTGGCCGCACCCGATCCCGCCGCCGGATATGGCGACCGCATGGTGCTGCAACGCGGCCAGCCCATCGTGATCGGCGGCACCGCCGCACCCGGCGGCGAGGTGCGCGGTACGCTGGGGGGCGAAACCGCCACCGCCCGCGCCGATGCCGACGGGGCCTTCCGCCTGACCTTCGCGGCCCGGGAGGGCTCGGCCGATCCGCTGACGCTGACGCTGTCTGACAGCACCGGAGAGACCCGCCTGACCGACCTGGTGGTGGGCGACGTGTGGCTCTGTTCGGGCCAGTCGAACATGGAGCTGTCGGTCTCCCGCGCGCTCAACACCTGGAACGAGCTGCGCATGGCGGCCGATCCGCAGATGCGGCTGCTGATGGTCCCCAAGGTCACCGCCGCCGTGGAGCAGGCGGAGTTCGGCGAGCCGGTTCAATGGCGCGCCGCCACCTCGGAAACTGTCGAGCCGTTCTCCGCCGCCTGCTTCTTCATGGGCAAGCGCCTGCGCGCGGAAAACGGCGTGCCGGTGGGCCTGATCCATGCCAACTGGGGCGGATCGGGCGCGAGCGCCTGGATGAGCCCTTCCTCCGTTCGGACGCTCTATGGCCCTGAAGCTGCGGACCTGCTGAAGCTGTATCAGCGCGACCCCTTCGCCGCCGCGCAGGCCTTTGTGCCGCAGTGGTATGACTGGTGGGCCAATGCCGATGGCGGGCGCGAACCGTGGACCGATCCGGACAGCCTGTCCTGGCAACCGATCCCGCGCTTCAGTTTCTGGAACGAGTGGACCGGCACCGGCCTCGACACCCAGCCAGCCGCCAACGTCTGGCTGCGCCAGCGCTTCACCCTGACTGCCGAGCAGGCGCGCAATCCCGGCACCCTGGCCATCGGCGCGATCGACGATCTGGACCTGACCTGGGTCAACGGCCAGCCGGTGGGCTATACCTTCGGCTGGGGGGTGGAGCGCACCTATCGCGTGCCTGCGGACTACCTGCGCGAAGGCGAGAACGAGGTGCTGATCGCCGCCAGCAACAACTGGGACACCGGCGGTTTCTTTGCTGGGCCTGACCGGCTGTTCTTCACCGCCGGCAATGGCTCCATCGTGCCGCTGGGGGCAGACTGGCAGTATTCCATCGGCGCGGTCAGCCAGAGGCCGCCGCGTGCGCCGTGGGATGCGATCGAGGGCATGGGCGTGATGCACAACGCCATGATCGCCCCGCTGGGCCCGATGCGGCTGGCCGGCGTTGCCTGGTACCAGGGCGAGGCCGACGTGGGCAAACCCGCCTATGACGTGCGCCTGGCGCAACTGTTCCAGGGCTGGCGCCGCCAGTTCGGCGACCAGGCGCGGATGCTGGTGGTGCAACTGGCCAACTATGGCCAGCGCGTGACCGAACCGGTGGAGAGCGGCTGGGCGACCTTGCGCGAGGAGCAGCGGCAGGCCGTGCTGGCCGACGATAACGCGGCCCTCGTCACCGCGATCGACATCGGCGAGCCGAGCGATATCCACCCGGCCAACAAGAACGTCCTTGGCCTGCGGCTGGCCATGGCTGCGCAAGGCGAAGGCCTGCCCATGCCTGTCGCCGCGCTGACCGGGGGCGAGGTGCCGGAAGGCATGCTGGCGGTAAGCTTCGACGGGGTGGAGGGCAGCTTGCGGACTTATGGCGGCCCCGCCCTCTCGTTCGAGCTGTGCGGACCGGCGGAAGGATCGTGCCGCTTCGTGCCCGGCACGGCGCAGGACAACGCCGTTTTCCTGCCGCTGGACGGCCAGCCGGTGACCCGTGTGCGCTATGCCTGGGCCGATGCCCCCGTCACCAACCTCTATGACGAGCGCGACGTGGCCGTGCCCGGGTTCGAACTGATGGTGGGAGAATGAGCATGGACCGGCGCACTCTCCTCGCCACCGGAACCGCAGCGGCGGCAAGCCTGTGGCTCCCCGGCTGTTCCGGCGCTGCGACAAGCGCGGCCCCCGCCTTCATCCGCCGCGATGGCCAGCGGCTGCTGCTGGGCGAGGCACCCTACCGCGTGGTCGGCGCCAACATGTGGTATGCCGCCTGGCTGGGCGCCAACGCGCCCTATGGCAACCGTCCGCGCCTGTTGCGCGAACTGGACCGGCTACAGGCGCTGGGCCTCAACAACCTGCGGATCATGGCGGCGGCCGAAGAAGGCCCGCTGAAGAATTCGATCAAGCCCGGCTTCACCCTGCCCGATGGCAGCAGCAATGCCGCGCTGCTGGAAGGGCTGGACTTTGCCGTCGCCGAAATCGGCAAGCGGGGGATGACCTGCGTGCTGGCGCTCAGCAACTTCTGGGAATGGTCCGGCGGCCTGCAAACCCTGCTGCAACGGGTGACCGGCAGCTATATCGACATGAACGATCCTGCCCACCCCTGGCCCGCCTTTGCCGATGCCACGGCTGAGTTCTATGCCAATCCGCAGGCGGTGGAACTCTATCACGCCCATGTGCGCGCGGTGGTGGGGCGGACCAATTCGGTCACCGGCCAGCCCTATGCCGCCGATCCTGCCGTGATGAGCTGGCAACTGACCAACGAACCACGCCCCGGCGGCAGCGACGCGGCGATTGCCGAGCACCGGCAGGCCTACCTCGACTGGATCGCCGGCACCGCCGCGCTGATCCGGGGGATCGATCCCAACCACATGGTCAGCCTGGGGCAGGAAGGCACCCAGGGGTGCAACGGCGATGCCGGTCTGGTGGCCGCCGCGCACGAGCATGTGGACTACCTCACGGCGCATATCTGGCCGCTCAACTGGGGCTGGGTAACGGGCGATGACCTGGCCGGCACCTGGCCCGCAGGGGAGCGGCTGGTAGCGGACTACATCGCCACCCACCGGCAGCTCGCCACGCAAATCGACAAGCCGCTGCTGATCGAGGAGTTCGGCTTCCCGCGCGATGCGGAAGGCTATGGCCCGGAAGCCACCACCCAGTTCCGCCAGCGCTATTACCGCACGATCTATGACGCGGTGGAACAGAGCTGGCGCGAGAGCGGCCCGATCCAGGGCAGCAACTTCTGGGCCTGGAACGGCGAGGCGCGCGCGGCCCACGAAGACTTCCGCTTCAAGGACGGCGATCTTGCCTATATGGGTGACCCGCCGCACGAGCCGCAGGGCTGGTATGGCAATTTCAACAGCGATGCCGCCATGCTCGATGTGATCCGGGCACATGTGGCGATGAAGTGTGAAGGGTTGCAGGAGCCGTGTCCCGCCTGATCATCGAAACTGCCGACTGGCGCGCCGAAGTGCTGCCTGAAGCGGGCGGCCTGATCGCCTCGCTCAGCCACAAGGGTGTGGACGTGTTGCGCCCGCTGCCTGCCGGGTCCACCGATCCGCTGGCCGCCGCCTGCTTCCCGCTGGTGCCCTATGCCAACCGCGTGGCCGGCGCGCAGTTTCCGCTGGCGGGCGACCTTGTCCACCTGCCGCGCAACTTCCTGCCGGAGGAGAGCAACCTCCACGGCTTGGGCTGGCAGAGCGCGTGGGAGGTGAGCGCACAAGGCACGTTCAAGTGTGCGCTGGAACACCGGTACGAGGGCATCGGCCCCTCGCCGTGGAAGGGCGATATCGCCTGCTGGCCGTGGGCCTACCAGGCCGACCAGCGGATCATGCTGGGGCCCAAGGGCTGCGCCATCAGCCTGACGCTGACCAATCGCAGCGACATGCCGATGCCGGCGGGCCTGGGCGTGCACCCCTATTTCCGCCGCCGGCCGGAGAGCCGCGTGCGCTTTGGCGCCGATGCCGTGGCCCTGGTGGACGATGCTCTGATCCCAACGGGCGAGAATGCGCCTGCCAGCCACTTCGCGGATTTTGCGCGCGGCGCGGCCCTGCCGGACGTGACCATCGACCACTGCTTCACCGGCTGGGACGGCATGGCCACGATCACAGATGACCTGGGCACCATCACCGTGATGGCCCGCGGCGCGCCGCACCTGCACGTCTACGCCCCCGCCGATGGCTCTGCCCTGTGCCTGGAACCGGTCAGCCACCCGCCCGATGCGCTGAACCAGAACCCGGGCGCGATGACCTGCCTGCCGCCGGGTTGCAGCGCCAGCCTGCAGATGTGGGTGATGGTTTCCTGATCCCCATATCGTATGGAGGACCGAGCACAGCTTGGCCCCCATACCCTTCAGTGGTTATGCCGCGGCAGGCCCTTTTGCGCGGTACCGCGATACTTCAGGGCAAATTCCATCACCCCGCCCTGGCCAAGCTGTCCGGTTTTTTCGCGGTAGAGTTCTTCCCATGGCGTATTGCTGGCAGGCACCGGCGGAGCCGGTTCCTCGGCCAGGCGGCGGGCGATTTCGCCTTCGTCCACCAGCGCGTCGCAGCGCGCCCGGTTCAGGTCCACCCGGATCACGTCGCCGTCGCGCAGCCAGGCCAGGCCCCCGCCAGCGGCGCTTTCCGGCGTGGCGTTGAGCACGGATGGGCTGTCGCTGGTGCCGGACTGACGCCCGTCACCCAGCGTTGGCAGCCACGATACGCCGCGCCGGATCATCGCATCGGGCGGCTGCATGTTGACCACCTCGGCGCTGCCCGGCCAGCCGATCACGCCCGCGCCGCGGATCACCAGGATGCAGTCCTCGTCCACGTTCAGCGCAGGATCGTTGATGCGGTGGTGGTAATCGTCCGACCCGTCGAACACCACGGCGCGCGCCTCGAACACCCCTTCCGCACCGGGGCGCGAGAGGTAGCGGGTGCGGAATTCCTCGCCGATCACGCTGGTCTTCATGATCGCGAAATCGAACAGGTTGCCCGACAGGACCATGAAGCCCGCGTCGTGCATAAGCGGATCGGCATAGGGGCGGATCATCTCGCGGTCAGCGCTTTCGCGGCCCGCCACGTTCTCGCCCATCGTGCGCCCGGTGCAGGTGAGGCAATCGGCCTTCAGCTTGCCCGCCTGCAACAGCTCCCACATCACCGCCGGCACACCCCCGGCGCGGTGGAACCGCTCGCCCAGGTACTTGCCCGCCGGCTGCATGTTCAGCAGCAGCGGCAGGCGCCAGCCATGTTCGTGCCAGGCACTCAAGGGCAAGTCCACGCCCGCATGCGCCGCCATCGCCTGGATATGCGGCTGGGCGTTAGACGAACCACCGCAGGCGCTGACCGTGGCAATGGCATTGAGGAAGGCATCTAGCGTCAGGATCTTCGACGGGCGCAGGTCTTCGTGCACCATCTCCACGATCCGCCGCCCGGTGCGATAGGCCATCTGCCCGCGCTCGCGATAGGGCGCGGGGATCGCCGCACAACCCGTCAACGACAGGCCCAGCGCTTCGGCCACGGCGTTCATCGTGCTGGCCGTGCCCATCGAATTGCAGTGCCCTGCACTCGGCGCGCTGCTGGTGGCGCGGTCGAGGAATTCGTCCTCGTCGATCTCGCCCGCCGCCAGCTTGCGGCGACTGCGCCAGATCACTGTGCCGCTGCCCACCAGCTCGCCTTCGTGCCAGCCGTCCAGCATCGGCCCGCCGGACAGGACGATGGCCGGGATGTCCACCGTGCTGGCCGCCATGATCTGGCTGGGCGTGGTCTTGTCGCACCCCGTGGTCAGCACCACCCCATCCAGCGGATAGCCGTTGAGCAGTTCCACCAGCCCCAGGTACAGCAGGTTGCGATCGAGCGCGGCGGTGGGGCGGCGGCAGTTCTCGAAGATCGGGTGGACCGGGAATTCGATGGGAATGCCGCCCGCGTCGCGGATGCCGTCACGCGTGCGCTTGGCCAGCTCCACGTGGATGCGGTTGCAGGGGGAAAGGTCGCTGCCGCTTTGCGCGATGCCGATGATCGGCTTGCCGCTGCGCAGTTCTTCCGGAGTGACGCCATAGTTCATGAACCGCTCGAGGTAGAGCGCGGTCATGTCCATGCGGTCAGGGTTGTCGAACCAGTCGCGGCTGCGCAGCCGGCGAGCGGGACCAGTATTGTCGGCGGACATGGGGGGAGAGTCCTTCTTCAGCCTTCCTGCATGCGTGCGCCGCGCGTGGCCAGAGGCGGCGCGGCATCACTTTCGCGCCGCACCAGGGTATAGGGCAGCGTCTTGGTCTCGGGCTTAACGCGCTCTCCCAAGCGTTTGGCCTTAAGCATGCGGGCGGCGGCATCCACCGCCCAGGCCGTCATCTGCCGGATCGGCTGACGCACGGTCGTGAGTTCGGGCCAGATCGAGCTGGCCATGTCGGTATCGTCGAAACCGCAGACGGTGATGTCATTGGGCACGTCAAGATGGCGGCGGTGGGCCACGGCCACGGTGGCGGCGGCCATATCGTCGTTGGAGGCGAAGATCGCGGTGGGGCGCGGGTTGACCGACAGCAGCTTCTCCGCCCCGTCCATCCCCGAGCGATAGGTGAAGCGGCCCTGCACGATCAGCCGGTCGTCCTTGGGAATCCCCGCATCCTGCATCGCCGCCAGGTAGCCGTTCAGGCGCCGGTCGGCGGCAATCTGCTCCGGATTGCCGATGATGAAGCCGATGCGTTCATGCCCCAGGCCGATGATGTGCTTGGTCATGTCATAAGCGGCCTGGAAATCGTCGATCTGCACTTCGCCCTGCGAACCGGCAGCCTTGCCCGATCCGACGGCGATGGAAATGGCATCCAGCTCGCTCACCAGTTCCAGCACGGATGCATCGTCGCACAGCGGGGGGGGGCAGGATGAAGCCCTGGATGCCGCCTTCGGCCAGGTGCCTGATCAGCGCCTTGCCATGGGCAACATCGTCGCAGCTTTGCACAACCAGCTGGATATCGCGCCGGTTGGCCTCGTCCAGCGCGCCCATCAGGAATTCGGCCAGGTAGGACGACGAGGGGTTGTCGAACAGCAGCGCCACCCGCGCCTGTTCCCCGCCGGCCAGACTGCGCGCGGCGCGGTTGGGGGAATAGTTGAGCCGGGCGATCGCCTCCAGCACCTGCTCGCGCGTGGCATCCCGCACGTTGCCTTCGCCGTTGATCACGCGGCTGACCGTCATCGGCGAGCAGTTCGCCTCACGCGCGACGTCGGAAATGGTGGGCGCGCCGGCACGGCGGCGAGCGCCGCGCTGCTTGCGCCTGTTGTCGGAGGCCCCTTCGTCAACCATCAGATCGCCCATAGACCCACGATACCGCTAACAGCAAGCGCCGGTTGGGGCATGATGCACAGCGAAGTTAACCATCGTTACTGTCGGGATCACTGGCCGGGGGCTTCGGGAAAAGCCAGCGAGCGGTAGTAATCCAGTTCATGTTGCGGCGGGCGCGTGCCCTCGGGCAGCGGCAGGCCGTTGATGCTCTGCCACCAGGCCAGGCTGGCATCGCGCCACCAGCGCGCCTCGGCCTGCTGGATGACCAGGTTTTCGGCCACGGCACGGAAGCGCTGCGGATCGACGTGGCGTTGCTGCGCGGCCCAGGTATCGGCCATCGCGTCGACTGCGGCCACGCCGGTGTCATAGCGCCCCACCAGCTCCGCCCAAAGGCTGCGGCCGGACGGCATGGCCTGGTCCCAGCCGACATGGTGGAACCACAGCAGGTAATCCGGATCGGCGGCCAGGCCGGCGGCAACCGGAGGGGCATACTGCGCCAGCGCGTTGGAGCCGCTGGCCGTGCGGTCAAACCCGATGCCCTGCCGGTCGGCGCGGGCGTAGTAACACGGGTTCCACTCCGGCCGCGCCAGGTCGCACACCCAGGGGCCGGGGCCGTAGTGGTGGCCAGTGGCCATCTGGTGCGCCAGGCCCAGCGGGGTCATGTAATCGACCACCGCCTGCCGGCTGCCCAGCATCATCGGCACGACCGCCTCGACGAATTCCGGCGCGCGGCTGAAGGTCTGCGCGGCCCACTCGCGCGCGATCTGTTCGCTGGTCAGCGAGGGGTCCCAGGCGAGGCGGCCGAAGGCATACCAGTTGGCCTGGTCGAAATCCGATCCGGTCCAGTTGCGGTCTGATCCGGTATTGGCAACACCTGCCATGCCCACCGGCTGCACGATCTGCGCCACAGTGCCGCCCCGGCCCGTGTCCGCGTGCAGCACCTCCTCCCACATCGGCGCAAGGTAAGCCAGGTGGGTGCCCTGCCCCAGGTATTCCTTGGTGATCTGCGCTTCCAGCATCAGCCGGGTATTGGGCATGGCCCCGAACATCGGGTGGAACGGCTCACGCGGCTGGAAGTCGATCGGGCCGTTCTTCACCTGCACGATCACGTTGGGGGCAAACTGCCCGTCCAGCGGCACGAACTCGTCAAAGGCCTGCATGGCCCGGTCGACATCGTTGTGCTCGGAATAGACGAAGGCGCGCCAGATCACCGTCCCGCGATTGCCCAGCGCTTCGGCCAGCACGTTGGCCCCGTCTGCGTGGCTGCGGCCATAGTCTTGCGGGCCGGGCTGGCCTTCGGAATTGGCCTTGACCAGGAAGCCGCCGAAATCAGGAATGGCGGCGTAAATCTCGTCTGCCTTGGCCCGCCACCAGGCGCGCACTGCGGGATCAAGCGGGTCTGCGGTAGGCAGGCCGCCAATATCGCGGGGCGCACTGAACCGCGCGGACAGGAACACGCGGATGCCATAGGGCCGCCAGGCGTCGGCCAAGCGCTTGAGCTTGGCGATATAGCGCGGCTCCAGCATGTAGGCCTGCGCATTCACGTTGTTCACCACCACGGCGTTGATGCCGATCGAGGCATTGGCGCGGGCATAATCGATCATCCGCTGGTCCAGCCGGTCGGGCAGGTTCCACCAGTCGAAGATTGAGCGTCCGGCATAGCCTCGCTCAACATGGCCATCGGGATTGTCCCAGTGGTTGAGCATCCTGAGCGGCATGGCGGGGGCGGAGGTGAGGTTGATGGTGCGCGGGTCGGCACCAAGCGAGAGTTCGCGCAGCAGGGCGTAGGCGCCGTAGAGGCAGGAAATGTGAGACGGTCCGCCGATCCTGATGCCTTGTCTGTCGGTGGTGACAAAATATTGCTCGCCACCAGTGGGGTGACTGCCGCAATCGATCAGTATGCGTCCATGACCGCCGGGGCGGCTGCGGGCCGGCTCCCCTAACAGGGAATGCAAACCGAAGCCCAGTTCCCGGACAGCCGCTTCCAAGGTCGGATTGTCTTCCCGGTTATACAAATCGACCGCAATCTGCGGGTTGAATTCCTCCAACCGCTCCAGCGCCTCGCCCTCCAGCGGGGCATAACGCAGCCACAGGTCATACCCGTCCTCCGCCCGCGCCGCGCCGGGCAGCAGGGCCGCCACGGCAAGGCACAGCGCGAGCAGGCGGGCGATCACGCGGTGACAGCTCCCGCATAGTCGTCAAGAAACTGCTGGTGCGAAGGCAGCTTGCCCACGTGCCCGGCAATCCCCTGCGCCAGCGCGGCAAGCGACTGTCCCAGACGCTCCTTGCCGATCATCTGCCCCAGCCCGTGGTGGCCCTGGGGGGTGAGGCCCTGCCCCAGCATCACCTGCACCCAGCTATCCACGCGGAACAGCTCGTCATTGGCCTGGAAGGCGGTGGCGCTTTCGCGGAACAGGGCGATGCGGCTTTGCAGGCTGCCCGGCAGCGCCATGTTGCGGCAGTGGTCCCAGAACGGCTCGCCCTCGCGGCTGTTCAGGCAATAGTGCAGCACGATGAAGTCGCGCACCCCTTCCAGCTCGCGGCGGGAAAGGTCGTTGAACCGGTCGACCAGCGCGGGCGTCACGCCGTTGAACGGGAACAGTTGCGCCAGCCGCGTGACCGCGATCATGATCAGGTGGATCGAGGTCGATTCCAGCGGCTCCACGAAGCCGCTGGCAAGGCCGATGGCGACGCAGTTCTTTGCCCAGGTCTTGCGCCGGCTGCCGGAAACATAGCGGATCACGCGCGGCTCGGTCAGCATCGGGCCGTCGAGCCGGCTCTTGAGCAGCGCCAGCGCTTCTTCATCGCCCAGATGGCTGCTGGCATAGACCAGCCCGTTGCCCACGCGGGTTTGCAACGGAATCTGCCACTGCCACCCGGCCTTGTGGGCGATGGCGCGGGTGAAGGGCCGCGCGGGGCCGGTGCTATCGGTCTGCACCGCCAGCGCGCGATCGGTGGACAGCCAGTGGGTCCAGTCCTCGTATCCGGTCTTCAGCGCGCCCTCGATCAGCAGCGCGCGGAAACCGGTGCAGTCGATGAACAGGTCGCCTTCCACCAGCGCGCCCGATTGCAGCGCCAGCGCGGTGATGAACCCGCTTTCCGGGTCCAGCCTGACCTCAGCAATCCTGCCCTCCACGCGGGTCACGCCCAGCGGTTCGGCAAACCTGCGCAGGTACTGGCCATAGGCCGTGGCATCGAGGTGGTAGGCATAGTTGAGGGCCTGTTCGCCACCGGTGGCGAACTTGCATGCTAGCGCCGCCTGCGTCTCCAGGCTGTAGTCCCCGATGTCGCCTGCCACACCCATTGCCCGCGCGGCCAGCCACATGTGCTGGAAATCGGCCAGCCAGGTGCTGCGGCCCATGGAGCCGAAAGAGTGGAAATAGCGCTCCCCGTCAGCCAGCCAGTTCTCGAAACTGATGCCCAGCTTGAAGCTGGCACCGGTGGCGCGGACGAACTCCTGCTCGTCGATCCCCAGGATCTCGTGGAAGCGGCGCGCGGTGGGGATGGTGCTTTCACCCACGCCCACGGTGCCGATCTCGTCGCTTTCGACCAGCACGATCTGCACCAACTGGCCCACGGTCCTGGCCAGCATGGCGGCCACCGCCCAGCCCGCCGTGCCCCCGCCCGCGATGACCACCTTCTTCACCGGTTTGCCAAGCATCGCATCGCTCCTAACGGTTCAGCCGGTTGAGCAGTTGCGCGCGCAGGCGGCGCGCGGTCATGTCGTCCATCGGGCCGAGTGGGCCCCGGGCGTGCTCGGGCAGGTGGGCTGCGGCCTGCGCGCCATCCCCGAACACGTAGTAATCGAACAGTGCGCGCCACGCCTTCTTCTCTCCCTCTGGCCGGTCGCGCAGGCTCAGCAGGGCATGAAGCAGGGTGTTGTGCGGCGTATCGATGTGCGACGGAACCGGGTTCCACCAGTAATTGACCATGGCGTTCAGGGGGCCGGTTGCATCCACCTGGTGCCACCACAGCGCGGGGTAGTAGAGCACATCGCCCGGTGACAGGTCCGCCACCAGCGCCGCCTTCATTGCATCGGCAAAGCGCGGATAGCGAGCGAGATCGGGTGCGGCGAAATCGACCATGGTCACCACCTGCCCGCCGGGCGTCGGCTCCAGCGGGCCGGGGTAGAGATTGGCCACCTGGTCGGGCGGAAACAGCGTGAAACGGCGCTGGCCCACCAGGTTGCACGCCACATTGGCCGACATGTCGTAATGCGCCGCCGCCGTGGTGCGCGTGCCCAGCCACAGGCTGGCAACCACCGGCTTCACGGCGAAATCGGGATGATCCAGCGGCAGGCGGTTGTCCTGGGCAAAGCCCGGCAGGAACTGCGCCAGGTCGGTCGAGCCGACATAGATTGCCTCGCTCTCGTCCTGGTCCTGCGTGGCCAGGATCCGGTCAAGCACATCGGCCAGCGGCCCGCGGACGCTGGTGAAGTTGAGGCCGGCAAGATCGGCCTTGTAGTGGAACCGGCCGCGCACTTCCGGCGGGGCGGTGAACACCGTGACCGGCGCGCCCGTGGCGAAGCGCCGCAGGTAGTCTGCTGCCCCGCGTGGCCCGCCGTCCAACCCGGCGCGGACGAGCGGCCAGTCTGCCGCCAACCCTTCCAGCACCACCGGCTGCCCGGTGGCAAACAGCTCGTCCCACGGGATTGCCGCAGGGGATAGGCCCGCCAGCCGGCGCACCGGGGTGCCCCATTCCGGCAGGCCCGCCGCCATCAGGCCGCCGCCGCCATGGCCAGCCGCGCCGCGTGGCGATTGACCAGCGCCTGCACGTTGCCCAGCGACGCCGCGATCATGAAGGCCGATTGCAGGAAGCCCTCGCGGTTCAGCTTCTCCAGCGCCGCCCCGTCCAGCCCGGCCAGCCGCTCGCGGTCGACCGTAATGGCATTGGCGATGGCGAACACCTCGTGCTCGCCGGTGCGCAGTTCCAGGTTGACCGGGCGCAGCAGGCCGGCAGCGCTGAAGGCGGCAACCATCGGATCGAGCAATTGGTGGCCCAGCCAGATCGCCCGCAGCACGTCGGCCATTTTCTGCAGGTAGGGCGCCTGCCCGCCGTGTGGCAGGAACAGCGGTGCCCCCTCCTCTCGGGAGAGGCGCGGATCGGCGAGGTCCACCTGGATCATCGGATCGCCGTTGCCATGCTCGGGGGCGACGATGCTGAACGGCCCGCGCTGCACCATCAGCGGCACGTGGGCGCTGGTCCAGTTACCTGCCGCGTCAAGGAAGGCGTTCTGCCCCTGCGCCAGGCCCAGCAGCGCCACGGGGCGGATCTTGCCCTGGCTATCCTCGCGCAGGATGATCGGGAATTCGCGCTGCACGGCTTCGAATTCGGTCGGCAGCACCAGCACCTGGTTGACCGCGGAACCTGTCTCCCCCGCCGATCCGGGGCGGATCTTCAGGTCGTGATGGTCGACGTTGTTGAGCAGGACGCTCTCAATCGGAACAGACTTGTTCGAAACACTGGCCATGCCGTCTGGTTACCTTACCCGCGCAATCGGTTGGCCCTGATTGCCACGTCTTGTGGTGATGAAAAAGGGAAGGGTTCCTGTCGCCAAGAACCCTTCCCCCCTCATTCGTGCCGGATGGCTGGTCCGGATCAGAAGCGGTAGCGGGCGCCCACCAGCACGCGCGGCTCCAGCTCCTGGGCGAAGAACATCTGGTTCTCGTCACGGCCATAGCTGCGGACCGGTTCGGAGAGGATGTTCACCGCTTCCAGCGAGAACGACACAGCGTCGTTCCAGTCATAGCTGATGCTGGCGTCCAGCGTGCCGAAGGCATCGAAGAACACCGGGTTGCGGCTGCCCCCGCGGTTCACGCCCGAGAGGAACTTGTCGCGCCAGTTGTAGGCCACGCGCGCCGAGATCGGACCGGCTTCATAGATGCCGGTGATGTTGAAGCTGTCAGACAGGCCCACCAGCGCGAACACGTCGGTGCCCGGGTTGGAGAGGATGTCCACGTCAACATCGCCATAGACCTTGGTCAGCGAGCCGCTGACGCCAAAGCCCGTGTCACCGAAGAAGTACTGACCCTGCAGCTCGAAGCCGTGGATGTTGCCTTCGCGGTTGTTGATCGGGGTGGAGACTTGGAAGTTGAACAGCGGGTCGGTGGCGTTGGCGATCACGTCGCGCTGGGGCAGGATCGTATCCACGAACGCCTGGTTCAGCTGGCCGTTGGCACCAAGGTTGGCCTGGAACTCGGTGGTGGCGGCCGCCACGTTGCCGTTGTTCTTGTCGATCAGCGCAGTCATCGTGAACAGGCTGACGTCGCTCAGCACGGCGCCCAGGTTGTTGATCACGTCACGGGCAGCGCCCGACCGCGTGCCGGCAGCGCCGGTGGTGGGATCGCGCAGGCCGAACAGGTTCTGGTTGATCTGGCCCACGCCCACGAAGTTCGACACGTTCTTCACGAAGAAGGCGGCCGAAACGAAGCTGGTGGGGGCAAAATACCATTCCAGCGAGATGTCGAAGTTCTCCGACACCAGCGGCAGCAGGCCGGGGTTGCCCGTGGTGCCACCGGCAACGCCGCCCAGCAGCGTGGGCCGGTCAGGCGTGTTGGCCGACTGCGAGGCGAACAGGTTGCCATAGTCCGGACGGGCCAGCGTCTTCGAGTACGACACGCGCGCCACCACATCATCCATCGGCTCGATGCGGAAGTCGATCGAGGGCAGGAAGTTGGTGTACTCGCCCTTGCCGGAGCGCTCGACCAGCGTGGTCGGCACCAGCCTGAGGACGCGGGTGAAATCGTTGTCCGAATCCCACTCGATCACATCGGGCGCGTTGAACCGCGCAAACGAATTGGTCTGGGTGTTTTCCCACCGCAGACCGGCGACCAGGCCGGCCGGACGACCGCCCAGTTCACCGCTCCAGTTAAGCTGGGCAAAAGCGGCAAAGATCTGCTCGCCCACCTGGTCGAAATCGCTGCCGCTGACGTTGTTGGGGTTGCCGCGACCGGCATAGAGCGGGCCGAACACCTCGGCCAGGTCCACCGCGTTGCCACGGAAGGCCGTTTCGCCGCCAGTCACGTCGTACTTGCTGAACTTGCACGACATGCAGAACTCTTCGACCAGGTCGCTGGCGCGGGCGGCAATTTCGCCCACGTTGTTGATGCCCCAGTCACCCAGCGTCTGCTGGGTCTGCACGCGGGCGCTGGTCATGTTCGAATCGATGTAGCTGGCACCCACGGTGAAGCTGCTGTCGCTGTCGAACTCCCAGTTGAGCGAGCCCATCAACTGGTCCACGCGGTGGCGCTGGCTGCTGGCATTGGTGCGCAGGATCTGCGTGCCCAGGTCACCAATGTCGAGACGGCCGTTGTTGTTGCCGCGATCGTCGGCCGTGCCACGCACGCCGTCGGTGCCAAGGCCCGCATCGTTCAGCGTCCAGGCCTGGATCGGCACCGGACCGGAGTAATCGACCGAGTGGCCATCGACTACCGGGGCCCCCATCGAGAATAGCGTGGAGCTGGTGCCGTTGCGGGCACCCGGCGTGGACGTGGACAGCGAGTGGTTGCCGTCCAGCATCAGGGTAAAGCCGTCGGCCACTTCCCACTCGGCGTTCAGGCCATAGGACTGCAGCTCGGTATCGGTGGCGCGGTACTGCTGCTCGAAGCCGATGTCCTTGGTGCCATAGCCGTTGCCTTCGGCAATCCTGATGGCGGTGGGCACGGTGTCGGTGGTGTCGAAGGTGATGGAATCGAACGGGCGGTTGAACCAGTTGGTCTGGTCGGTGCGCTGCTCGCTCTGGTCATTGGTGACGTACATCGCATCGGCAGTGATGGTCAGGGTCTCGACCGGGCGGAACTGCACGGTGCCGGCCACGTTCAGGCGCTCGCGCTCGAACTCGGAGAAGTGGTAGCGGCTGTCGTTGGGCACGGCCACCAGGGTATTGGGATCGGCCGGCGCGCCGGTGACCACGGTGGCATTGCCGCGACCCGGGAAGCTGGCATAGGGGGCCACGTTCCAGGCGTTGGAGGTGGCGCTGATCGAGCTGGAATTGCGCACCTGGTAGGCGCCGAACAGCGAGACTCCGAACATGTCCTCGGCATCCGACCAGGTCAGCACGCCCGACAGTTCCGGATCGACGCGGAAGTCCTCGTTCGACATGTCGTACAGCGCCTTGGCACCGATGCTGCCGCGCAGGCCCGTGCCGGCCGCTTCCAGCGGACGCTGGGTGACCACGTTGATCGCCGCACCGATGCCGCCCGAGGGGATCGCGGCGCGGCCGGTCTTGTAGACCTCCAGCCGCTGCACGCCTTCCGAGGCGAGGTTGTTGAAATCGAACGAGCGGCCGGTGGCGCGGCTGAAGTCCACGTCCTGGTCGCCGCCCACGGTGTTGACGAAGGTGGTGGCGATCTGGCGGCCGTTCACGGTCACCAGGTTGAAGGCCGGGCCGAAGCCGCGCACGGTCACCTGGCTGCCTTCGCCGTTCACGCGGCTGATCGACACGCCGGGAATGCGCTGCAGCGATTCGGCCAGGTTGGTATCGGGGAATTCACCGATATCCTCGGCCGAGATGGCATCGACCACGCCGTTCTCTTCGCGCTTGATGTTCATCGCGCTTTCAAGGCTGGCGCGCACGCCGGTGACCACGATCATGTCGTCACCCGCATCCTGGGCCAGAACCGGCGCGGCAGCGCCCATGGCGAAGGCGGAAACGCCGACCGACAACAGCGCCCGGCCGGTCCGACCGGCCACGCGACGACGGGCACCAGAAATGGTGGAACTCTTCATGACTATCCCCTCACAATGCACGGCCCGCACGGCCGGCTATTTGCTCTCGATACGACAGGGCCGGTCACGCCAATCGGGATCGATTAGCATGATAGCGCTACCATATCTTTAAGACCTAATCGGTTTATGCGGTGTGTCAATCGGGGTTTTTCGGCGTGATTTAGCATTTCAACGCGAATCATTCTGACTGTGTGATCGCTACCACAGTTGCTCGGAGTATTGGAATTGGCATTCCTGAATCGGGCAACCAGCGACGCTCCGGCGATCCTCGCGGCAGCAAATTCCGGAACCGCCGCACAGACTTGGCTGGCCGGCATGCAAGGCGGTTGACAAGGCCCCGCCCACACTTGATGATAGCGCTACCAATGGTCATCCGCGCCAGTCTTCGAGCGCGCGACGGGAGGAGAGGAATCATCATGCGCAAGCTGCTGCGCGCCACTTTGGCTGCGAGTGTCGGAATCATGGCTCTGGCAGGGCCCCTGGCCCAGCCGGCCGTATCCCAGAGCGCAGCCGCCACCACCGCCGCTGCCGCCACTGACACCACCGCCCGCCCCCCGGCCGATGCCCCCTACCGCAATGCCAGCCTGCCCACCGCGGTGCGCGTAGCCGACCTGCTCTCGCGCATGACGCTGGAGGAGAAGGTGGCCCAGATCATCACCGTATGGGATGACAAGGAGGAGATCCAGGCCGCCGACAACACCTTCGATCCGGCCCGCGCTAGCGCCCGCTATCCCGATGGCATCGGCCAGATCGCCCGGCCCAGCGACATCGGCGGCCCCACCAGCCCGCGTGTTGTGCGGCGGCGCAATATCGAGGATTCGGTGCAGTACGTGATCGATGCCCAGCGCTGGGCGATCGAGAATACGCGGCTGGGCATCCCGGTGCTGTTTCACGAGGAATCGCTGCACGGCCTGGCCGCGCGCGATGCTACGGCTTTTCCGCAGGCCATCGGCCTGGCCTCGACTTGGGATCCGGACCTTGTGCGGGAGGTCAACGACCTCATCGCCGCCGAGGTTCGCGCGCGCGGCGTCCACATGGTTCTCTCCCCCGTTGTGGACGTCGCGCGTGACCCGCGCTGGGGGCGCATCGAGGAAACCTTCGGCGAGGACCCCTTCCTGGTCGGCGAGTTGGGCGTCGCCTCGGTGGAAGGCCTGCAAGGGGTGGGCACCGATCCGCACATCGGCGAAGGCCAGGTGCTGGCCACGCTCAAGCACATGACCGGCCACGGCCAGCCCGAAAGCGGCACCAACGTGGGGCCCGCGCCCATCTCGGAACGCACCCTGCGCGAGATGTTCTTCCCGCCGTTCCACGAAGTTGTCCGCCGCACCGGCATCAGTGCAGTCATGGCCAGCTACAACGAGATCGACGGCATTCCCAGCCACGCCAACGGCTGGCTGCTGAACGACGTGCTGCGCGGCGAGTGGGGCTACCAGGGCGCGGTCGTCTCCGACTATTACGCCATCGAAGACCTGCAGCGCGTCCACCATATCGCCGGCTCCTACCGCGAGGCGGCGGAAATCTCGCTGGCCGCCGGCGTGGACGTGGACCTGCCGCAGGGCGCGGGCTTCCAGCACCTGGTCCAGAGCGTGCGCGAAGGGACCGTCAGAATGGAGGCGGTGGACCGCGCCGTGGCTCGCTTCCTGACCATGAAGTTCAACGCCGGCCTGTTCGAGAACCCCTGGCCGGACCTGGCCGAGGCGCAGCGCTCCAACATGGCGGAAGGCGTGGCCCTTGCCCGCCGCGCGGCCGAGCGCAGCCTGATCCTGCTGAAGAACGACAACGCCACCCTGCCCCTGGCCCTGCCCGAAGCCGGTGGCGAGCGCCCGACAATTGCCGTGATCGGCCCCAATGCCGATGTTGCCCGCCTGGGCGGCTATTACGGCGAACCGCGCGTGGCCGTGTCCCCGCTGGAAGGGATCCGCGCGCTGGTGGGGGACCGGGCGAATATCGTCCATGCCCAGGGCGTCGAGATCGTCCAGGGTGACAGCGATTGGTGGGACGATCCCGTGGTGCTGGGCGATCCGGCAGAGAACCGCCGCCGCATCGCCGCCGCCGTGGAAGCCGCGCGCGATGCCGATACCATCGTGCTGTTCATCGGCGATACCGAGAAGACCAGCCGCGAAGGCTGGGCCGCCAACCACCTGGGTGACCGCACCGATCTTGACCTTGTGGGCGAGCAGAACGAGTTGTTCAGTGCGCTGAAGGCGCTGGGCAAGCCGATCGTCGCCGTACTCGTCAACGGCCGCCCGCCCAGCTACCCGCTGATCGCGGCTGAGGCCGATGCGATCCTGGAAACCTGGTACGCCGGGGAACAGCAAGGCTCGGCCATTGCCGATGCGCTGTTCGGCCGCGTCAATCCGGGCGGCAAGCTGCCGGTCAGCGTGGCGCGCGAGGTGGGCCAGTTGCCGATCTTCTACAATTACAAGCCCAGCGCCCGGCGCGGCTACCTGTTTGCCGAAGTCAGCCCGCTGTACCCGTTCGGCTTCGGCCTCAGCTACACCACCTTCGCCTTCGGTGCGCCGCAGCTTTCGGCCACCACAATCCGTGGCGGCGAAGGCGTGACCGTAACCGTGCCGGTCACCAACAGCGGCAGCATGGCGGGTGACGAGGTGGTGCAGGTGTATCTGCGCGACAACATCTCCAGCGTCACCCGTCCGGTGAAGGAACTGGTCGGCTTCCAGCGCGTGACCCTGCAACCGGGCGAGACGCGCCAGGTGGCGATCACCATTCGCCCCGATGCCTTCGCCCTGTGGAACCGCGAGATGCAGCGCGTGGTCGAACCGGGCGAGTTCACCATCATGGTCGGCCCCAATTCGGCCGACCTGACCAGCGTGGCGCTGACGGTGGCTGAATGAGCCATCCGCGCCGCCCCCTCTCTCGTCGCGGGGCCCTGAAGCTGCTGGCGGGCGGCAGCCTGGCCACGCTGGCCGTCGCCCATGCCCCGCTGGCCTTCGCGCAAGAGGCCGGGCCGCTGTACAAGAACCCCGCCGCGCCCATTCCGGCGCGGGTGGCGGACCTGATGGGGCGGATGACCCTGGCGGAGAAGATCCAGCAGATCCGCACCGCCTGGCAGGGCAAGGCGGACATGATTCATGAGCTGACCTTCAACCCGGCCAAGGCCAGCGCCGCCTTCCCCCACGGGATCGGCCATGTCACCCGCCCCAGCGACAAGCGCGGCGTGCCCGGCATCACCGGTGCGGCGGGCGGCACGGCGGCCCGCTGGCGCACCCCGCGCGAGACGGTGGACTTCATCAACGCCCTGCAACGCTGGGCGCTGGAGGAAACCCGGCTGGGCATCCCGGTCCTGGTCCACGAGGAATCGCTCCACGGCTACATGGCCACCGAGGCGACCATGTTCCCCCAGGCGATCGGCCTGGCCGGCACCTTCGATACCGACCTGATGCGCCGGGTGCAGTCGGTCATCGCCCGCGAAACCCGCGCCCGCGGCGTACCCTATGTCCTCAGCCCCGTGGTCGATACGGTGCGCGACCCGCGCTGGGGCCGGATCGAGGAATGCTGGGGGGAATGCCCCTACCTGTGCGCCGAGATGGGCGTGGCCGCGGTGGAAGGGCTGCAAGGCCCCGGCAAATTCGAGCGGCTGGCGGACGACAAGGTCTTCGCCACGCTGAAGCACATGACCGGCCACGGCCAGCCCGACAGCGGCAACAACATCAGCCCCGCCTCGGTCTCCGAGCGCGAGCTGCGCGAGAACTTCTTCCCGCCATTCCGCGAAGTGGTCCGCCGCACCAGTGTGGGCGCGGTCATGCCCAGCTATAACGAGATCGACGGCGTTCCCAGCCATGCCAACGTGTGGCTGCTGGGCCAGGTGCTGCGCGGCGAATGGGGTTTTGATGGCATCATCGCCAGCGATTACGGCGGGGTCCACGAACTGGCCACGCTGCACCACGTGGCGCGCGACCTGGAGGATGCCGCGCACCAGGCGCTGCTGGCGGGGGTGGACAGCGAGCTGCCCGAAGGCATGGCCTTTGCCACGCTGGAAGCCGCCGTTACCGCCGGCCGCATACCGCAAACGCTGGTGGACCAGGCCTGCGCCCGGATGCTTACCTTCAAGATGCGCGCCGGGCTGTTCGAGAACCCCTATGGCGACTGGCGCAAGACCCGCCGCCTTACCGGCAATGCGGAGGCCCGCGCGCTGGCGCTGGAAGCGGCCCGCAAGAGCCTGTGCCTGCTGACCAACAAGGACAACGCCCTGCCGCTGGATGAAGGCACCATGGGCACCGTGGCGGTGATCGGCCCCAACCACGCGATTGCGCGCCTTGGCGGCTATTCCAGCGTGCCCAAGCAGGCCATCAGCCTGATCGAAGGCCTGCGCCAGGTGGCCCCGCGCGCCCGCTTCGTTACCGCGCAAGGGGTGTTCATCACCACCAGCGAGGACCGCAGCCAGGACCTGATCTACCTGGCCGACCGCGAGGAGAACCTGCGCCTGATTGCCGAGGCGGTGGAGGTGGCGCGCGGCGCCGATACCATCGTGCTGGCCATCGGTGATACCGAGCAGACCAGCCGCGAAGGCTTTGCCGCCAACCACCTGGGCGACCGCACCGATATCGACATCGTCGGCGAGCAGAACGAGCTGGTGGAGGCGCTGGCCGCCTTGGGCAAGCCGCTGGTCGTCTGCGCCATCAACGGCCGCCCGCCAAGCTGGCCCACCGTGGTCGGCAAGGCCGATGCGATCCTGGAATGCTGGTATCCCGGTCAGGAAGGCGGCGTGGCCATGGCCGAGGCGCTGCTGGGCCGCATCAACCCCGGCGCCAAGCTGCCGGTCAGCGTGGTGCGCAACGAAGGCCAGATCCCGCTGTTCTACAACCGCAAGCCATCAAGCCGACGCGGTTACCTGTTCGACGATGCCGCCCCGCTGTTCCCGTTCGGCCACGGCCTCAGCTACACCACCTTCGAGGTTTCCGCCCCGCAGGTGGAGCGGACCAGCTTTGCGCCCGACGAGGCGATCACCGTCTCGGTGGACGTGACAAACACCGGCACCCGCGCCGGTGACGAGGTGGTCCAGCTCTACATCACCCGGCGCGATGTCTCGGTCACCCGGCCGGTGCTGGAGCTGAAGGGCTTCCGGCGCGTGCCGCTGGAGCCGGGCGAAACCCGCCGGACCAGCTTCACCATCACGCCCGAACAACTGGCTTTCTTCGACAAGGACATGCGCGAGGTGAACGAGCCCGGCCCCGTCACCCTGTCCGCCGGAGCCAGCAGCGCCAGCCTGAAAACCACGGAGATCACGATCCGATGAGCGTCGACACGTTCCTGCCCCTCTCGCGCCGCGCGGCGCTGGCCGGCATGGCCGCAATGCCGGTGGCCGGGGCGCTGGCCGGTGCGGTTCCGGCCATGGCGCAGGGCACCGCCGCAGGCAGCCTCAACGCCGCGGCGCAGCGCACCGGGCGGCGCTGGGGCAGCGCGGTTGCCTCGAACGATCGCGGCGTTGGCGGATCGGTGCAGAACCCCCGCTATGCCCGGGTGGTGCTGGACGAATGCGGCATCGTGGTGCCGGAAAACGAGATGAAGTGGCAGGCCACCCGGCCCGGCCCCGAGGCGTTCGATTTCGCGCGCATGGATGCCATCGCCCGCTGGGCGATGCAGAACGGGGTGGCGCTGCGCGGCCACACCCTGCTGTGGCATCGCCCGCAGTGGTTTCCCGAATGGCTCAACACCTACGATTACGGCGCCAATCCGGTGCGGGAAGCGGAGCGGCTGCTGACCACGCACATCCGCACCGTTACCGATCGCTATCGCGGGCAGATCACCAGCTATGACGTGGTCAACGAAGCGATCGACCACGATACCAACGGCACGCTGGCCACCAGCCTAAGCCGCGCGATGGGCAGCCCGGAGGCGGTGATCGACTTCGCCTTCCACACCGCGCGCGAGCAACTGCCCACCGGCGAGCTGGTCTATAACGACTACATGAGCTGGGAGCCGGACCACCGCAACCACTGCAATGCCGTGCTGCGCCTGCTGGAAGGCTTCCGCCGCCGCAACGTGCCAGTCGACGCGCTGGGCATCCAGTCGCACATCGAGATGTTCGCGCTCGATCCCGCCACCGGCAGCGGTCGCTACCTGGAAGCCGAATGGCGCCGTTTCTTGGATGAGGTGGTGGCCATGGGCTACAAGCTGCTGATCACCGAGTTCGACGTGAAGGACAAGGCCCTGCCCGGCGCCATCGCCGTGCGCGACGAGCGGGTGGCCGATTATACCCGCCGCTATTTCGACGTGATGCTGGACTATCCGCAACTGACCGACGTGCTCGCCTGGGGCATGGTCGACCGCTACAACTGGCTGCAGGGCTTCGCGCCCCGCGAGGACGGGCTGGAAGTGCGCGGCACGCCCTATTCCAGTTACTACCAGGCCAAGCCCATGCGCGAGGCGATTGCCGCCGCCTTCGCCGCCGCCTGATCCGCCCGTGGCCCGGCCAGCCGATGGGCTGCCGGGGTGGACGGGAGAGCTGATGACCGGCGCGGGGTTGCCGCATTCTGTGCCCGGACTCGACGACGCTTGTTGTAGGTAGAACTTACTGCATTCGCGTCGAGATTTGTTGCCGCCGGCCCGCGGCCAACCCCCAGCTTGTCATGATGCGACGGAGGGCAGCACTCGCGTGGCGGCCATGCCTGGTGCGAACGTTCGGCTACATGCCGGGACGCCCGCGCCGGTCATTTCCCTTGCACCCGAAAGCCAAGGGACGGCCCATCCGCTGCACCGGCCGGATACTGCGGACGCGAATCGGGCTGCACTAAATCACGTGCTGTAGGAAAGTGTTTTCTTTCAATAGCCCTCTCCCTTGAGGGAGAGGGTTGGGTGAGGGTGTGCCAACGCAAACGGCGCTCACCGCTTCTCACCTGCCCCCCCCGGCCCCCTCCCGGCGGGAGGGGAAGAATTGCCAATCCCCCAAAACAAAAGGACCGCCGTGGGAGAAACGGCGGCCCTTCTGGTTTCGGCCAGGAGCTTAGAACTGGCCGCGGAGAATGAACGAGAACCGGCGATCGTTCATGAAGTAGGAACGAGGCGCCAGGTCCGCCGGATCACCCGAATAGGATTGCGTGGTCCTGGTCACTTCGTTCAGCAGGTTTACGCCCTGCACACCGATGCGGATATTGCCCGGCACGTCGAAGATCTGCGACATGTTGAGGAAGATCGATGCGTCCAGCTGGCCCGTCGGCTCGTTGAAGATCGAGTAGTACGGGAAGATCACGTCCGATGCGGTCAGCAGGAAGCGCGAGCGCCAGTTGTAGGCGGCGCGCATAGACAGCGGGCCCTGTTCGTAGAACACGGTGGCGTTGATGTTGTGCTTCGAGAGCTGTTCCAACGGCAGATTGCCCGGCGGCACCGCCGAGTTGTTGGGCACCTGGCCGCCATTCAGGAATGTGTTGGGCAGGCCGCTGCTCTGGATGAAGGTGTAGTTGGCGGAAGTGCCCAGCCCGCTGAGGAAGCCCGGCAGGAAATCGTAGGTCTGCTGGTAGGCAATCTCGAAGCCCTTGATCTTGCCGGTGCCGTCAAAGTTGGCGGGGCCGCGCACCGTCACGTTGCGGGTGGCACCCGAACCGTTGGTGATCGTCTCCTGGCGCACACTCTGGTAGAAGAAGTTGTCGATCGACTTGTAGAAGCCGTTCAGCGTCAACGAGCCGACGGTGTCGAAATACCACTCCAGCGTGGCATCGAACTGCCAGGCCGTCGCCGGGTTCAGCGTGGGATCGCCCGCCGTGCCGGTGAAATTGCCCGAGGTATCGATGCTGGAGGTGAAGTAGTTGCGGATATAGCCGTTGTCGGGCCGCGTCAGCACCTTGGACCCGGCCAGGCGCATGATCAGGTCATCAGTCAGGCCCAGCTTGAGGTTGAGGCTCGGCAACAGGTAGTTGTAGCTGTGGCTCTGGACTACGGGGGTGAAGCTGCCGTCCACGAAGGTCTGCAGCGCCACATAGGCCGCCTCGCCGATGTTGCAGATGCCGCCGGGCCGTGCGGTGCCGCCGCCCGCCGCCGCCGGACGTGCGCGTTCCGCGCAGCGTACGCTGAAGGGATCGGCAATTCCCAGCCCACCCCGGGTGCCGGGGCTGCGGGCGCTGGCCGATTGCACGTCGGTCCGCACCCAGCGCAGGCCGATGTTGCCATCCAACCGCAAGCCGTCCGCGCCTTCGGGCGTGCCGAAGCGAACCATGCCGTAAGCCGCCCAGTCGCGCTGTTGCACCTGCTGGATGTCGGACGGGATGTAGTACGATCCGTCAATGGCGCCTTCGCGCTCGGACAGGGGGTTCCACGAAGGGCTGGCGCCCAGCGCGCGGGCGCGGGCCTGCACGCTCTGGAAGTAGTCGACCGACCCTGCATAGTCCGAAATCAGCTCGCCGCTGTAATAGAACGCTCCTGGGGGGCCGGGGACGCCGTTACGCCAGAAGTTGTCGAACTCGTAGCGTCCCTGCCGCCCGTCGCCGGCGGTATCGCCGAAGTTGACCGGACGGCTGCCCGACCACACTTCGCTCAGCATGCCCCAGTTGTAAGTGGAGTAGCGGACAGTCTGGTCGTTGTTCTGGTAGCGGAAGCCGGTCTTCACGCTGCGGATGAACGAATCCTCGTCGATCTCGTATTCCAGATCGGTGCGGAAAGCATACTGCGAACCGGTGCTTTCCTCGGCGTGATCCATCGCCGCGCGCCAGAACTGGAAGCGCGGGTCGGTGAAGTATTGCGCGTCGGTGGCGCCAGCCAGATCGGCGCCGGGCTGCGACCAGGTGTAACCCAGGTACTGCGGCTTGTGCGGTTCGATGATCGGCGCGTTCCCGGTCAGGTCCAGTTCCGAATCGGCAAAGATTGAACCGAACACGCTGAAGTCCAGGTTCTCCTTGCGCGAGTGCGCATAGTTCATGTCAAACGTAGCGTGCAGACGTTCGGTCATCTGGCTTTCGACGTTGAAGCTGACATCGGTATTGGTGATCTCGTCCCGAATCTGGCGGCGGGCCAGCGAGTATTGCGAACCGCCGATCGGCACGAACGGGTTGGTCCCCGGATCACCGCGCCAGCCGTTGCTGACGTCCACGATGTAGCCGGACTGGAACAGGCCGTTATCGTCATAGGAATAGTTGGTGAAGCCACCCACCGGGCATTGCGCGCGCGGCGGAGTCTCGTCGTTTGGATCGATCACGCCGTTGCTGTCGATCACGTTCGAGCCGTTGGCGTTCTGCTGGCAGCCGATCGGGAAGGTCGAATATTCCGACAGGTCGGGCGCGGCCTCGTAGGTGTGCTCGCCCCACGCGTTGGTGGAGTGCGAGCGGATGAACTCCGCCGTCACGCGGGTGTTGCCGTCCAGCGTCTCGAACTGGGCGGACACCGCCAGGCCATCGCGCTGGCGGTTGTAATCCTGCGTGCGGAACTGGCCGCCCACCGGGGCCACCAGCGAATCGGCATAGTCGGCAAACCCGTCAGCCCCGGCGGTGCCGGTGTTGCCGCACGCGGCATTGCCAGGCGGCAGGGTGAACTGGTCGGTGTTCGACGGCAGCCGGGTGCGGCAGATCAGGCGATCGGTGGTGTTGGCCGCCCGGGCCAGCTCACCATCACGGTTCTGGTAATTGGCGACCTGCAGGCCGTCAGCCCGGCTGAGGATCTGCGAATACGAGCCGGAAACCAGCAGGCCGAAGGTGCCGGCGCCGGTTTCCCAGGTGTTGCTGAGCAGGCCGGAAAACGAGGGCGACCACTCGCGCGCGAAATCGCCATAGTTGGCCTCCGCGCTGAAGCCCATGTGGAAGCCCAGGTTGTCCAGCGGCTTGCGGGTGACCAGGTTGACCGTGCCGGCCAGGCCGCCCTCGATCATGTCGGCGGTGGCGTTCTTGCTGATGATGACCGAGCCGAGCAGTTCGGCCGGCACGTCGGCAAAGTTCAGCGCCTGCCCGCCGACGCCGGCGGCAAAGGCGGTGCGGCCGTTGAATTCCGAACGCACGAAGTTGAGGCCGCGGATGACCACGCCCGAGCCTTCCACGCTGAAGTGGTCGGGATCGTTCGAACCGGCGAAGCGGTTGATGGCGATGCCGGGCACGCGCTGGAGGGCTTCGGTCACCGAACGGTCAGGCAGGGCGCCGATGTCCTCGGCGGTGATCGCGTCGACCACGGTTTCGCTGTCGCGCTTGATGTTCTGGGCCGAGGCGAGCGACTGGCGGATGCCGGTCACCACGATCAGGTCGTCCTCGGCGGCCGCTTCCTCGTCCTGCGCCATGGCCGGAACGGACAGCAGCAGGCCGCCCAGCACCAGCGCCGAAGCGCCCGAACGCAGCGCGCTGCGAAGTCCGCGAATATCGGTGGTTTGCGACAGATTGCGCGCAGCAGTGCCCTTGGTTACCAAAGCTCCCTCCCCATGTTAGCGCTACCATTCTATCGCGGTAGCGCTCACTTCTTTTTCTGCCCCCTGCATATATCCCGATTCCCTCCTTGGCAAGAGGGCATACATCAGCGTAGGAAAAGCGCAGAAAACAGCGCCTCGGGCGGATGGGATGGTGGCGATGCCTGCAAATGGTAACGATATCACCAGCGTGGTGATCGTGGGGGGTGGCACGGCCGGGTGGATGGCTGCCGCGGCCCTGTCCAAATACCTCGCCGATGGCCGCCGCCGCTTCACCCTGGTCGAATCCGATGCCATCGGCACCGTGGGCGTGGGCGAGGCCACGATCCCCCCGATCAAGAGCTTCAACCAGATGCTGGGGATCGACGAGAACGCCTTCCTGCGCGCCACGCGCGGCACGTTCAAGCTGGGGATCGAGTTCCGCAACTGGGGCCAGGTGGGCGACCGCTATTTCCATCCCTTCGGCGCCTACGGCCAGGACCTGCACGGCATCGCCTTCCACCAGTTGTGGCTGCGCGAGCGGGCCCGCAGCGGGGCGGCGGCGGGCGCCATAGGCGACTATTCGATGTGCACCGTGGCCGCCATGCTGGGCCGCGCCGCGCGCCCTGCCCCCACCGCCCGCTCGCTGGTGTCGCAACTGGCCTATGCCTACCATTTCGACGCCGGCCTCTATGCCACCTTCCTGCGTACCCGCGCCGAGGAGCAGGGCACCGTACGCCGCGAGGGCACCATTGCCCGCGTCCACCGGGACGGGGAAAGCGGCGATGTGACCGCAGTGGAACTGGCAGACGGCTCGCTGGTGGCAGGCGACCTGTTCATCGACTGCTCCGGCTTTCGCGGCCTGCTGATCGAGGAGACGCTGGGCGCCGGCTATCACGACTGGAGCCACTGGCTGCCGATGGACCGGGCGCTGGCCGTGCCCACGGCCAACACCGGCTCGCCCGATCCCTACACCCGGTCCACCGCCCACGGCGCGGGCTGGCAGTGGCGCATCCCGTTGCAGCACCGCACCGGCAACGGTCACGTGTTTTCCAGCAGCTTCATGGAACGCGACGAGGCGACACGGATCCTGCTGGCCAACCTTGAGGGCGAGGTGCTGGCAGACCCGCGCGAACTGCGCTTCCTCACCGGCACGCGGGCCAAGACCTGGCACCACAACGTGATCGCGCTGGGCCTGGCATCGGGCTTTATCGAGCCGCTGGAGTCCACCAGCATCCACCTCGTCCAGAACGGCATCCAGCGGCTGTTCGCGCTGTTCCCCGACAAGGCGATCAGCCCGGTGGAGCGCGACCACTTCAACGAGGGGATGCACGCCGCCTACGAGGACGTGCGCGATTTCATCATCCTGCACTACAAGGCCACTCAGCGCGACGACACGCCGTTCTGGCGCTATGTCCGCGACATGCCCGTGCCCGATACCCTAACCCGCCGCATGGAGCTGTGGCGCCTGCACGGCCGCGTGTTCCGCGACGATGCCGAGCTGTTCGCCCTGCCGAGCTGGGTGGCCGTGATGCTGGGGCAGAACCTGTGGCCGCAGCGGCACGATCCCATCGCCGACACGCTCGATCCGGAGCGGGTGGCGGCTCACATGGCGCAGATGCGGGCAGACTATCGCGCCACGGCGGAAGCCCTGCCCACGCAGGAGCAGTTCCTGCGCCAGGCCGGCGCCTGGGCGGAGGACGAGGCCGCGCCGCCAGCGGCCATTCCCGGCTGGAGCTTCGCCGCGCAATGAGCGAACAAGGCCACTCCCGCCCCGTTACCCGCATCACCATCGTGGGCGGCGGCACCGCCGGGTGGATGGCCGCCGCCGCGATCTCGAAAGTGCTGCGCGGCCTGCCCGGCCTGACCATCAGGCTGGTGGAAAGCGAGGCCATCGGCACCGTGGGCGTGGGCGAGGCGACGATCCCGCAAATCGTGGGCTTCAACCAGCTCCTGGGCATCGACGAAGCCGAATTCGTGCGCGAGACGCACGCCACCTACAAGCTGGGGATCGAGTTCGTCGACTGGACGCGACTGGGCCATCGCTACGTCCACCCGTTCGGCACCTATGGCATCGACATGCTGGGGATCGAGTTCCACCACTTCTGGCTGCGCGGCCTGGCACTGGGCGAGACGGCGGGGCTGGACGACTATTCGATTGGCGCGGTTGCGGCGCGGGCGGGCAGGTATTTCCCGCCCCAGCCCGGACAGCCCAATTCACCGCTGGCGCGCCTTGCCTATGCCTTCCAGTTCGATGCCGGCCGCTATGGCGCCTACCTGCGGCGGCTGGCCGAGGCGCAGGGCGTGGTGCGGATCGAAGGGCGCGTGGTCCAGGTCCACCAGCATCCGGAGACCGGCTTCGTCACCGCCGTGCAGATGGAAAATGGCGACATGGTGGATGGCGAGCTGTTCATCGATTGCTCGGGCTTTCGCAGCCTGCTGCTGGGGGAGGCGCTGGGCGTGCCCTTCATCGACTGGAGCAAGTGGCTGCCGTGCGACCGGGCCGTGGCCATGCCGTGCAGTTCTGCGGGGCCGGACCAGCCGATCACCCGCAGCACCGCGCGCCCCGCCGGCTGGCAGTGGCGCATCCCCCTGCAGCATCGCATCGGCAACGGCCACGTCTATGCCAGCGCCTTCCTGGACGATGACGCGGCGCTGGACCTGCTGCTGGCCAACCTTGATGGCCGGCCGCTGGCCGACCCCAACCGGATCCGCTTCACTGGCGGCCACCGCGCGCGGTTGTGGGACAGGAACGTGGTGGCCCTGGGCCTGGCGGGCGGCTTCCTGGAGCCGCTGGAATCGACCGCCATCCACTTGGTGCAGGCGGGCATCGCCAGGCTGATGGCCTATTTCCCCTCGCTGGACTTTACGCCGAAGGAGATCGACCGCTTCAACGTCGAAACCGCGCGCGAATACTTGGACATCCGCGATTTCCTGGTGCTGCACTACAAGGCCACGACACGGGACGACAGCGAGTTCTGGAACTATTGCCGCACGCTTGAGCCGCCCGATGGCCTGCGCGAGAAGCTGGAGATGTTCCGCAGTTCCGGCCGGGTGATCCGCGAACACAACGAGCTGTTTACCGAGACGAGCTGGCTGTCGGTGATGGCGGGCCAGGGCATTGTCGCGGGCGGCTGGCACCCTGCGGCGGAGATCCTCGATGAGGGCGAGCTGAAGCGGCGGCTTGGCCACGTGCGCCAGGTGATCGCGCAGGCCGTGGGCCAGATGCCCACGCAGGAGCAATTCCTGCGCGAGCAGGGCAGCGCCATCGCCCCCGGCCAGCGGATCATGGCGTGAGCGCGCTGCCCACGCCCGCTCCCTTGCGGGAAGTGGCCGGCCCGCTCGACCTTGCCGCCCTGCGCGCCGGGGGCCAGCCGGTGGTGCTGCGCGGCCTGGCAGCGCACTGGCCGGCCGTGGTCGCCGGGCGGCAGGGGCCGGAAGCGGCGGTGAACTACCTCAAGGCGCAAGGCCCTACCCGCCCCGTCAGTGCCATCGCCGCGCACCCGGACGAAGGCGGGCGGTTCTTCTATAATGCCGATCTCACGGGCATGAACTTCCAGCGCGGCACCGGCCCGCTGGCCCTGTTCCTGGATGACCTGCTGCGCGCCGCCCCGATGGAGCACCCGCCCGCGCTGGCCGTGCAATCGGAGGTGGTGAGCGAACTGCTGCCGGCCTTTGCGGCTGAGAACCGGCTGGAGCCGCTGGCCCACGTCCCCCCGCGCATCTGGATCGGCAATGCCATCCGCGTGGCCGCGCATTACGATGTGAAGGAGAACGTGGCCGTGTGCATGGCCGGCCGCCGCCGGTTCACCCTGTTTCCGCCGGCGCAGATCGCCAACCTCTACCCCGGTCCGCTGGAACAGACCCCGGCGGGCACGCCCGTCTCGATGGTCGACCTCGCCGCGCCGGACCTGGCGCGCTACCCGCGCTTTGCCGCAGCCGCCGCCACCGCGCAGGAAGCCGTGCTGGAGCCGGGAGACGCGATCTACATCCCCTATTGCTGGTGGCACGCGGTGCAATCGCTGGGCAGCGTCAACGTGCTGGTCAACTACTGGTGGAGCGAGGGGCAGCAGCCCGGCATGGGCGGGGCCTATGATGCGCTGCTGCACGCGATCCTCTCGCTCAAACACCTGCCGGAAGACCAGCGCACAGTGTGGCGCGAGTGGTTCGATTTCTACGTGTTCGAGACGCAGGGCGATCCCGCCGCACACCTGCCCGCCCACGCCCGCGGTGCCCTGGGCCCGCCAGACCCGGCCATGTTTGCCGAGATGCGGCGGATGCTGAAAGGGATGCTGGGTTAATACTGCAGGTCGTCCGTCACCGGGTTGCCGGTCGCCTGCGCCCCGCTGGTGATGAAATCGCGGTAGGGCGGCGCAAAAGCCAGCACCGCCTGCGCCCGCTGGTCGAATGCGCGACGGGCGGCAGCCGCTTCGGCTGCATCGTGGCTGCCCGCCTGCGCGCCCTTGCCGGCGGGATAGCCCAGCGATAGGAGCAGCGCGGCCATCTCGGCCGGGGCAAAGGGCGCTTCCTCGCGGAAGGGCACGCGGCCGCGGCGGGTAAACTGGTCAAGCATGTGGGCCACGCTTTCGGGCAGTACTTGCTGGCCGAACACCACCTGCGCCTGCGGAGCGGCATAGTGCAGCGCCAGCACGTCGCGCACGCCAGCCGCCATCAGCGCGGCACGGCGGTTGTATTCGGCCCGCTCCAGCGGCTCGATCGGGCGACCGGGCAGCATTTCCAGCAGCAGGGCCAACTGGCGGTGGGCCAGGTCCAGGTTCAGGTGAGCCAGCGGCTCGAACCAGGCGGCGGCATCGCCCAGCGCGACCACGTTGCCCACCCAGCTTTCGGGGCGGCAACCGGGCGCGATCTCCACCAGCGCCTCGGGCTGCCCGGGCAGGGCGGCGCGGGCCTCGGCCTCGCCCACCTTTTCGCCATAGCCCAGCACCAGGTGCAGCCCGTCGCGCCCGGCCACGGCGCTCAGCCAGCCCTGCGGGACCAGCGTGGCACGGTCCTCCAGCGCCAGCAGTGGCTGGCCGGGGCGGGCGTGGAACAGGTGGCGCACCGGCAGGCAGGGCCGCCAGTCATGCCAGGCATCCCCTGCCACCAGCGCGATCAGCGAACCCGCCGGCCCGCTGCAATCGATGAACAGGTCGGCCTCGATCGCGCCCTGACCGGCCACGGTAATGCTTGCCAGCCCCCCCGCAGCGTCGCGCAGCGCGCCTTCCAGCGTGCCGGGCACATAGACCACCTGGCGCGCCTGCGCGGCGGCGACCAGCAGGTCACGATAGGCCGGCCCGTTCCACCTGAGGCCGAAGTCGATACCGTCAAGCGGCGTGGCCTGTCCGGCAGGCGGCACGGCAAAGCGCCCGGCATCGGCCAGCACCTCGGCCAGGGAATGCGCTGCCGAACCGGCCACACGGCCCCCCGATCCGGCATTGCGCGGCCCGCCGCCCCATTCGCGGGCAAAGCGGGTGCGCGATTGCGCGTCCAGTTCCGCGCCATAGGCCATGGTGCCCATGCTGTCCGGGGCGGCCCAGCCGAAATAGCGCTGGACCAGCCGGTGGCTGCCACCGGCGCGGGCGACGATCTGCTGCTCGTCCACCCCCAGCCGCTCGTGCAGGGCGTTGGTGAAGGGCAGCGCGGTCAGCGCCCGGTCGGCATAGGCGCCGGGATCGGCCGGCGTGCCCACCAGCACCACCTGGCAATCGGGCAGGGTGCGGCGCATGGCCACGGCGGTCAGCACCGCCACCTGGCCGCCGCCAACGATGCATACGCGGCGCAGCCGTTCGCGGGGCGCGCTCATACGGCCGTGTCCGCCAGCCGCGCGCGTTCGCTGTTGAGGTAGGCCACGTGCCCCGGCATGGCCGCCACCTGCCGCCCGATCTCGTGCCGCAGCCTGTCGAGCGCGCCCGCCACCCGCGCGGGATCGGGCAGCGCGGTGCGCCCGTCATGCGCCTGCGGCAACATCCCCTGCCCTACATAGACCGCGATCCAGCTGGCATCGTAGAACAGGCCATCGGAGTATTTCTCGATCCGCGCGGCGCGCTGCCACAGTTCCAGCTTGCCAGCCAGGCTGTCGGGCACCTGCATGGTACGGACATGGTTCCAGAATTCGGAATCGTCGCGCGTGGTGGCGTGATAGTGCAGGATCAGGAAATCGCGCACCCGGTCGTATTCCATGTCGACCAGCCGGTTGAATTCGGCCCTGTCTCTTGGATCGATCCGCCCACCATCGGGGAACAGCTCGATCAGGTAGGTGATCGCCATCTGCGCCAGGTAGATCGAGGTCGATTCCAGCGGCTCCAGGAACCCGCTGGCGAGGCCCACGCCGATGACGTTGTGGCTCCACGAATGCTTGCGGCGGCCCGGGCGGAACTTGAGGATGCGCGGATCGGCCAGCGGATCGCCGTCAGCCGCCGCCACCAGCGCGCGGCAGGCCTCTTCCTCGCCCAGGTGCGCGCTGGAGAACACATAACCGTTGCCCATGCGATGCTGCAGCGGGATCTGCCAGCGCCACCCGGCGGGCATGGCCGTGGCAATGGTGTAGGGGCGCAGGTCAGCGGTGCGGTGGGTGCAAGGCATGGCGGCGGCGCGGTCGCACGGTAGCCAGTGGGTCCAGTCCTCCCAGTCCTCGTCCAGCGTCTGCCCCAGCAGGACCGAGCGGAAGCCGCTGCAATCGACGAACAGGTCACCCTCGATCCGCCTCCCGTCCTTGAGGACCAGCGCCGTCACGTTGCCACTGGCGGGATCGCGCTCCACGTCCACCACCAGCCCCTCGTGCCGCCGCACGCCCTGGCCCTTTGCATGCTCGCGCATGAAGGGGCCGAACAGCGTGGCATCGAACTGGTAGGCATAGCCATAGGTGCTGGCCAGGCTGCTATCCTGCGCCGGCGGGGCAAAGCGGTTGGCGCGCGCCGCGCACACGGCCAACGAGTATTCCCCCAGGTCCGCCGCCAGCCCCTGCCGCCGCATCTCCAGCCAGTAATGGTGGAAGCCGATGCTGCCCACTTCCTCGCCAAAGCTGCCGAAGGGGTGGATGTAGCTTTCCCCGATGCGGCCGAAATCGCGGAAGTCGATCCCCAGCTTGTAGGTGGCGTGGGTGGCCTTCATGAAGGCCGCCTCGTCAATCCCCAGCTTCTCCACGAAGCCGCGGATGTGCGGCAGGGTGGCCTCGCCCACGCCGACGATGCCGATGTCCTCGCTCTCGATCAGGTCCACGGTGCAGCGGTGCGGCAGCAGGCCGGCCAGGCCCGCAGCCGTCATCCACCCGGCGGTGCCCCCGCCCAGCACGACCACCCGCAACCTTGCCTGCGCCTCGCCCATGTCGTTCCCGTGAAACGGAAGAGCCGGGAGCGGCGCGATCCGCTCCCGGCTGCCCGAAACTATTAGTTCAAATCGTGTCGCCAGACTGTATCGATTTTCAGTTCAGGGGGAGGCGAAAATGGTGACCGGCTGTGACCCGGCGCGCAGCGACCTTCAGGGTCGTGAGCACCGGAAGCGCAGACTGTCGCCATTTGCAGGCGCCCTGGGCTGAAAGGCGATGCAGTCTCAACCGACCATTTCCTCCAGTTCCTTGCCCTTCGTTTCCACGATGAAGCTCTTGACCAGGAACCAGCTGATCGCCGCCGCCACGGTATAGACGGCATAGGTGGTGGCGAGGCCAAGGTTGCTGGCCATCGGCGGGAAGCTCTGCACCACCAGGTAGTTGGCGCCCCATTGCGCCAGGCCTGCCACCGCCAGCGCGGACCCGCGCATCTGGTTGGGGAACATCTCGCCCAGCATCACCCACATCACCGGGCCCCAGCTGAAGTTGAAGAAGATGACATAGAGGTTGGCCGCCACCAGCGCGATCCATCCGGCACTGTCGCTCAGCGCCAGGTTGCCCGCCGCATCGGTGCCCGCGCCGCTGAAGGCCCAGGTCATCGCCCCCAGGGTCACCGCCATGCCGGCCGAGCCGATCAGCAGCAGCGGCTTGCGGCCGATCTTGTCTATCAGCAGCAGCGCCGCGAACACCGCCGCAATGCTGGCAAGGCCCGAGATGATGTTGCGCTCCAGCGCCACTTCCTCGGACACGCCCGCCAGCCGCCACAGCGTCTCGCCGTAATAGAAGATGATGTTGATGCCCACGAACTGCTGGAAGGTGGCCAGCAGGATGCCGGCCCACACGATCGGGCGGAAAATGGTGCCCTTGGCGGTCACGTCGCTCAGGCTGGGGCGATGATCGGCCGAGAAGCTCGCCTGGATCTCGCCCACCTTGCGGCGCGCTTCTTCGTCACCGAAAATGCGGGTGAGGACCATGGTCGCTTCCTCGGTCCGGCCGCGGCTGACCAGGTAGCGCGGGCTTTCCGGGATGAAGAACAGCGCCACCAGGAAGACCACAGCGGGCACGGCCTGCGCCAGGTACATCCAGCGCCACGCCGTGGTGCCGCCGATCTCGCCCAGCGAATCGCCCGCCGCCTGGGCCAGGAAATAGTTGACCACGAAGGCCGCGGTGAGGCCGGAGATGATCATCACCTGCTGCACCGTGGTCAGCCGCCCGCGGATGTTGGCCGGGGCCATTTCCGAGATGTAGAGGGGCGAAAGCACGCTGGCCGCGCCCACCGCCATGCCGCCGGCGAAACGGGCGGCCACGAACATCGTGTGGCTGTCGGTGCTGCCCTGCACCAGTGCGCCGATCACGAACAGCAGCGCGGCCAGGATCATCACCTTGCGCCGGCCCATGGCATCGGCCAGCGTGCCGGCGAAGAAGGCACCCACCGCGCAGCCGATCAGCAGCGATCCCACGGTGAAGCCGAGCGCCGCCTCGCTCAGGTTGAACTCTGCCGTCAGGCCGCCCTGCGTGCCGTTGACCGCGCCGCTATCGTACCCGAACAGCAGCCCGCCGATGGTGGCCACGGCCACGATGGCGGAAATCAGCGCCATGTTGACGCTCTTGGCAGTAGATTCCATGTCTTCCCCTCTCCCGCGCGGCGCAGATGGCCGGAGCTTGTCCCGCGGGGCCTTTCCGGACCCCGTCATGTTAGCGCTACCTTGGCGCGATTCCGGCCCTGGTGCAAGCGGGATTTCGAAAGAGGTAAGCCGCCGGGATTGCTGCGGTTAGCAAAGTGTTGGGGAATGCCGCTTATGCCGCTGGCCAGACGCGTGGGCTGGACAGGGATTTATCGGGGGACCCGCATTGCCGTGATCAAGCATGTTGCCACATTTGCCATCGTGATGCTGGGCCTGGCCGTATTGGTGGCCGATCCCGGTGCCGAAAAGTCAGCCGAACCGGCCGTGGCAGCGTCGCAGTCCGGACAGGCTGACTTGGCCGCCGCTGCCCCTGCGCCCGCCATGCAGGCCGCCCCGGCGGAAGCGGACCCGTCATGGTACGGCGAAGACGCGGGAGAAGCGGGCCAGATGCCTGCTGCCGGTTCCGCCGCAGACGATGGCTACAACCTTGCTCCCGCCCGCCCGGTGCCCCCGGCGCGCTCTGCTGCGCCACCGGGGCCGGTAGCGGCACCGGCTGCGGCCGACTACGTGCCGCCCCCGCCCCCGCCGCAGGTGCCGCCCGGAGCCTGATACGCGGGCGCGCCGTCGCGGATTTACTGTATACCGGGATATACAACCCCGCTATCTGCGGGCCATGGCCACGCTGTCCCGCCTTGCCCGCTGGTGCCGCCGGCTGCCGGCCCTTGTTCCCGCCCTGTTGCTGGCCGCCTGCGCACCGGCCGGGCCCGAGGCGGGCCCCATGGTGCTGGCCGCCGCCTCCATGCAGGAAGGGCTGGAACAGGCTGCCGATGCCTGGGCCGCGCAGGGCCATGCGCGCCCGGTGCTGTCCTTTGCCGCCACCTCCGCCCTCGCCCGCCAGGTAGAGGCCGGTGCCCCGGCCGGCCTGCTGGTGAGCGCGGACGAGGCATGGATGGACGAGCTGGCCGGGCAAGGCCTGATCGTGCCCGCCAGCCGCCGCATCCTGGCCCGCAACCGGCTGGTGCTGGTAGCCCCGGCGGGGCCGGCGGTTGACCTCTACCTGACCAGCGGGGTCGACCTTGCCGGCCTGCTGGGGGCGGACGGACGACTGGCCATTGCCGAGCCGGACTCGGTGCCCGCAGGCCGCTATGGCAAGGCCGCGCTCACCGCGCTGGGTGCCTGGCCGCAGGTGGCGGACCGCCTGGCCGTGGCCGATTCCGTGCGCGGCGCGCTGGCGCTGGTGGCTCGGGGCGAGGCACCGCTGGGCCTGGTCTATGCCACCGATGCGCGGACCGAACCCCGGGTGCAGGTGGTGGGCACTTTCCCCGCCGCCAGCCACCCGCCGGTGCGCTATCCCATGGCGCAACTGGCCCGCTCCACCCATCCCGATACCGCCGCCTTTGCCGATTTCCTGGCCGCGCCGGAAGGGCAGGCGATCCTGCTGCGGCTGGGTTTTGCCCGCGCCGAGGGCCCGTGACCGGCTGGCTGTCTCCCGCCGAATGGGCGGTGGTGGCGCTGTCCTTGAAAGTCAGCCTGCTGGCCATCGCCCTCACTCTGCCGCTGGCCTTTGCGCTGGCCTGGGTGCTGGCGCGCACCCGCCTGCCGGGCCGCGTGCTGCTGGATGCGCTGGTCCACCTGCCGCTGGTGCTGCCCCCGGTGGTGACCGGCTGGCTGCTGCTGCTGGCATTCGGGCGCAACGGGCCGGTGGGCGGCTGGCTCGAGGCGACGTTCGGCATCAGCGTGATGTTTCGCTGGACCGGCGCCGCGCTGGCCGCCGGGATCATGGCCCTGCCGCTGATGGTACGGGCGATCCGCCTGTCGCTGGAGGCGGTGGACCGGCGGCTGGAAGGCGTGGCCCGCACGCTGGGCGCGCGGCCGTGGTGGGTTTTCACCACGATCACCCTGCCGCTGTGCCTGCCCGGCGTGCTGGCCGCCACGGTGCTGGGCCTGGCCCGCTCGCTCGGCGAGTTCGGGGCCACGATCACCTTCGTCTCCAACATTCCGGGCGAAACGCGCACCCTGCCGCTGGCGATCTACACCGCACTGCAGGTGCCCGGCGGCGAACAGGCGGTGACGCGGCTGGCGCTGGTTTCGGTGGCGCTGTCGCTGGCCGCCCTGCTGGCCAGCGAGTGGCTGACGCGCCGCCAGCGCGGAAGGGGCAGCGATGGCCTTTGACGTGGACCTGGCCGTGGCGCGCGGGGGCCGCCAGATCGCCGTGCGTTTCGAAACGCAAGCCCGCGTGGTCTCGCTGTTCGGCCCCTCGGGCGCAGGCAAGACCAGCGTGCTCGACATGGTGGCCGGCCTGCTGCGCCCCGCTGCCGGGCACGTGCGGGTGGATGGCGAGACGCTGTTCGATGCCGCACAGGGAATCGCCCTGCCCCCCGAGCGGCGCGGCGTGGGTTACGTGCCGCAGGATGCCCGGCTGTTCCCGCACATGAACGTGCGCGACAACCTGCTGTATGGCTGGCGGCTGACCGCGCCCGCGCGGCGCTGGCTTGCGCTGGAGGAGGCGCTGGACCTGCTGGGCATCGGCCACCTGCCGGATCGCCGGCCCGCCACGCTGTCGGGCGGCGAGGCGCAGCGGGTGGCGCTGGGCCGCGCGCTGCTGGCCGGGCCACGCGTGCTGCTGCTGGACGAGCCGCTCGCCTCGCTCGACCGCGCGCGGCGCGAGGAAATCATGGCTATGCTGGAACGCATCCGGGATGACCTGAAGATCCCGATCATCCACGTCAGCCATGACCGGGCCGAGGTGGACCGGCTGGGCGGCCTGGTGGTGGAGATGGGCTAGGCCCGGGTGTCCGCCCGTTGCTGGCGTTCGCGCGGGGCATCCAGCAGGCCTGCTTCCAGCGCCTGCCACCCGGCCCCGCTGCCTGCCGCCACCGCCGCCTGCATGGCCCGGTAGTGTGCCAGCACCTGCGCCCCGAACTCCGTCACCGCGGCACCCGCCGCGCCGCCTTTGGCCAGCACCAGCGGCTGCGCCCAGCAGCGGTTCATCGTATCCACCAGCAGCCAGGCGCGGCGATAGGAGAAGCCCAGCGCGCGCCCCGCAGCAGAGATGGACCCGTGCGCGGCAATCGCTTCCAGCAGGTCGGCCTTGCCCGGGCCCATGGCGATTTCATCCCCGCACAGCACCTGCAGCTTGATCTTGAGCGAACGCGTCCCGGCCATACGCCGCTTGTGCCTTTGCCCGGCTCACGCGGCAAGGGCGTTACCATCAGTCCACAGGGTGGGAAAAACCGCCGCCACGGGGTTACTCGCCACGCGTTCATGTATTAGGGGGCAGCCACCCTTTCATGGCGCGATTCAGGGAGAAGCGCGCCGCCGCAGGAGCAAGCCATGTCCCAGCACGTCCTCGAGAAACTCGCCGCGACCAATCCCGAAGCCGAAATCTGGTGGGATTCCAGCCCGTTGATCTACCCGAGCTGGAAGGAAGACACGCTGGCCAAGGCACCTGAGGAAAAACAGCCCGAATGGCGCGAGCAGCTCACCCGCCTGTATGACAACGAAACGATTCATGCCCAAGGCGTGATGGGTTTCCGCGGCGTCACCACCAACCCGCCGCTGTCGCTCCAGGCGATCCAGCTCAACCCCGAGCTGTGGCGCGCAGAGATCAAGGATATCGCCCGCAAGAATCCGGGCATGAGCGTGGAGCAGGTCTACTGGACCATGTACCTGGACCTGGTGAAGAAGGGCGCATCGGCAATCCACCGCGTCTACGAGACCAGCGGCGGCAAGTACGGCATGCTGTCCGGCCAGGTCGATCCGCGCTTCGTGACCGATGGCGAGAAGATGCTGGAACAGGGCCTGTCCATCGCCGCCATGGGCGAGAACGTGATGGTCAAGCTGCCCGGCTCCAAGGAAGGCTACGAGGTGCTGGAGGAGCTGACCGCGCGCGGCATTTCCACCAACAACACCACCAGTTTCACCGTGTCGCAGTATTCGCGCTGCATGGCTGCGGTTACCGCCGGCCTCCAGCGCGCCCGTGCGGCGGGCGTGGACCTTTCCAGGTTCCGCAGCGTCATCACCCACATGTCGGCCCGCCTGGGCCAGCTGGGTGACTGGCAGAAGGAAGCCAAGGCCCGCGGCATCGAACTTTCGATGATGGAAATCCGCGATGGCGAGGAAGCCGTGCTGAAGCGCGCCTACTGGTTCGGCAAGTCGATCAACCACCCGTCCAAGATGCTGCAGTGCTCGATGCGGGTGGAGAAGGACGACAACGGCAAGATCGTCAGCCGCCACATCGAGGACTTCGCCGGTTCGGACATGGTCTATACCTGCCCGCCCAGCTACATCGCCCAGTGCATGGAAGCCGAGGACAGCCTGACCTTCGATCCCAAGGCGATCGAGCGCGAGGTGAACCCGAAGTCGCTCGAAAAGCTGCTCAAGCTGCCCAGCTTCCGCCAGGCTTACGAATTCGAAGGCATGAAGCCGGAAGAATTCAGCCGTTATGGCGCGTTCCAGTCCACCGCCACCGAATTCGCCGCCGCCACCCGGCAGACGGTCGACTTCGTGCGCATGGTCGTCGAAGGCTGATTTCCAGCAACTGAAAGACCCCGGCACTGATTGGTAACGTGGCGCGTTGGGGCACCAATGCGCCACGTCATCGAATTCCTGGTCCAGTTGATCCTTGGCATCACCGGCGCCATCGGCATGGCACTGGTGCTGGCCGGGGCCTGGGCGCTGGCCGGCGGCTGCGCCCTGTGGGGCGGCCACTGGTGCTGGCGCTGGTGGCGAAACCGGCTTCTGGGCCGGCGGGATAAGGGTGGCGACTAGAGCGAACCGAGGATCAATCCGCCCGCCGCGCACACGGCCAGCACGCGGATCACGCCCCATTTCGCGCCGAACACCAGCACGCCCGCCACCACGGCCAGCAGTCCGGCCCGCCAGTCGAAACCCCAGCCGGGCACCGAGGTGTCGAACGCCGGAAACAGCACGTGCCCGGCAAACCACACGGTCAGGTTGGCGATCACCCCCACCACCGCCGCCGTCACCGCCGCCAGCCCGCCTTTAAGCCTGGTCGCCTGCGCCAGCCGGTCGATCCACGGGGCGAAGGTGAAGATCCACCCGAAGCACGGCGCGAATGTGACCCAGGTGGTCAGCCCTGCGCCCAGCAGGCCCGCAACCAGCGGCGTGAACGGCGCGGGCGAGCGAAAGGCCGCCAGGTAACCGACGAACTGCGTCACCATGATCAGCGGCCCCGGCGTGGTTTCGGCCAGGCCCAGTCCGTCGGCCATTTCGCCCGCGCTCAGCCAGCCGAAGCCCTGCACGGCCTCCTGCGCCATGTAGGCGAGCACCGCATAGGCGCCGCCGAAAGTCACCACGGCCAGCTGGCTGAAGAAGGTGCCGATGTCCCATAGCACATGATGGGTGCCCAGCGTGGCGGCCACCAGCACCATCGGCGCGGCCCAGACGGTTGCCCAGACGGCGGCGGCACTGATCGTGGAGCGCCATGGACGCGGACCGGCGGCAGGCGCTCCGCCCGGCTTCAGCGCCAGCCAGTGAGGCCGGGTGGCGGCCACCAGCATGCCCAGCGCACCCGCGCCCAGCACCACCAGCGGGAATGGCAGGGCCAGCATCGCCAGCGCCACGAAAGCAGCCACGGCCAGCCCCTGCTTGAACCGGGTATCCAGCGCGCGGCCCGCGATCCGCAACAGCGCCTGCACCACGATGGCCAGCACCGCCGCCTTCACCCCCAGGAACAGCGCGGCAAACCAGCCCAGGCCCGTGGCCGCGACATAGAGCATCGACAGGCCCAGCATGATCACCGCGCCGGGGATCACGAACAGCAGCCCCGCCGCCAGCCCGCCCCGCAGGCCATGCAGCCGCCAGCCGATCCAGGTGGCCAGTTGCTGCGCCTCGGGCCCTGGCAGCAGGTGGCAGAAGTTGAGCGCGTGGAGGAACTCCTCCTCCGCCACCCAGCGCCGCTCGTCCACCAGTTCGCGGTGCATCAGGGCAATCTGCCCGGCCGGCCCGCCAAAGCTGAGCAGCCCCACACGCCAGAACGCACGCAGCAGTTGGGAAAACGTGGGTTGAACGGGCACTTCCACCATGCAGAACCTCGCCATCGAGCAACCGCCAAAGCGGCGGTGGTACGAGGCAACGCTTGGGCAAGGGATGCCTGACCGGGGGGTTGCTTGGCCCCGATGGGGCAATACTAGCGCTCCAGGTGCGCCGGATCAATCTCGCCGATTTGGAGCGGCAAACGGATTGTCTTCCAAGGTGGGGCTTTACTGCGGCGAAACGCAGGACGTCTCCTTGTCCCGATAGCAATCGCTGGCCTCGTAGGCGGCACGGTCGGCGGCCGCGTCTGCCGCGTCGCGCGCAACCGCAGCATCATGGTCGGCCTGGGCAATCGCCTGCTGCTGGCGTATCTGCGCCTCCTGCGCTGCAAACAGGGCTTGCTGATCGGCTTCGAACCGCAGCCGCTCGGCCATGCCTCCGTCAGATACGATGATCGCACCTTGCTCGGAGTCGTTGCCGTAGGAACCGCCACCCGACCCGTTGGACGATGCGGCGTTGCTGGCATAGGCGGAACTACCGCCTGACGCTGCCTGGCCGGAAAAAGCCGATTCGTATTCCGTGTCCGACCCGCCGAGGCTGCGCCCTTGGCCACCGCTTTCTGGCCCGCCACCGTAGCCGTCGGCGGCACCTGCGTCGGCGTACGAACTGCCGCCGTAGCTCGAGCTTTCGCTGCTTCTGTCGCTGCTGGCCTGCTGCTCATAGGAAGCGAGGTCTGCGTCGGAGATGATTTCACCCCGGGCGCCTACGCCGGAGCCGGTCGAGGCATAGCCACCGCTGGCGTGGATGCGCGCCAGCACCGCACTATTGAAGGCCTCCTCCTCGGCGCGCTGCTGCTGATATGCGGTGACCACTTCACCCACTCCGGCCCAGAAGCTGGTCAAACCCGTCTGATCGCGGGTGCCTACGGAAACGCCGCGTGTGCCGGGCGTGCTGCGGATTTCATAAGTGGCACCCGAAATGCGGCCTTCGCGCGTGAATTCCAGTTGCCAGTGCACGAAGCCCTGTGAGTAATACCCCATGTACTGGTCCTGCCCCAGCGCCCGGGCGACCGAAATATAGCCGAGCTGCTGACCCAGTGCTTGCGCCAGCCGTTGCGAATTGGCGGCAACGCGCTGGGCGAAACCAGGGGTAAAGAGCGGGTGAGGCTGGCCGTTCGACAGGCTGAGCAAGGCCATCTGCACATCGGCCTGACTGGGCCTGACACCGGTTTCCTGAGCGATAGCCACCACCGGCGCGAACATCGCCAGCGGCGGCATGACGACCAGCGCGACCGCCAGCCTCAGCATTGCGCCACCACGTTGACGCCGGTGCCAAGACCCTTGCGGGCGGTGTAGCCCTGGCCCGGCCTCAGGTGCGCCTCGTCGGTGGTCCCGTCGCTGAAATACAGTTGCACGACTGCCAGGTGCGGGGCGTTGTTCTGCAGCGTGATCCGCTGGAAACCGGACCCGTCTCCGCAAATCAACTGCTCACCATCGCAATAGGAGGACCACACACCTATCGTCCAGGGACCGCTCTCGCATACAACCTGGTTGCTTTCATTGGTGGTCACACAAGCCACCAGGCTTGCCGCGCAAAACGCTCCCAACGTCATCTTCATCATCGACCGGCTCAACATTGCGCCACTACCTCCGCACCGGTGCCAAGCGACTTGATTACGTGATAACTGTCATGCGCCGGGATCAGCCGCTCTTCGGACGATCCGTCGCTGTAAGAGATCCTCACCGCCGCGGCCACGTCGGTCCGGTTAAGGAACAGGATGTTCTGGTGGGCGTAGTTGAGCCCATCGCACCACCGCTCCACATTGTCGCAGTAGCGCGAATTGACGAAGATATCCCCGGCCACCCCGCTTTCGCATGAAGCGCTGCGCTGCTGGTCGGTCTGGATACAGCCTGACAGCATCAGCAGGAACACCAGCCCGCCCAAGCTGGCTGTTGGTCGATTCTTCAGCACTCTAAATTACCCCGCCCCGAGGAACCCAGGGTGCCACCTAGCCAGTGATCGTCAGCGGCTCGATCGCCTTTTGTAGGGTATCCGGCTTCCGGATGGGTCGCCGCTCAATCCGCCCAGTAGAGCCGCATCGGGTTGTCCACCAGCAGGGCCTGCTGCAATTCGGCCGTGGGGGCGATGCGCGGGATCATGTCGACGATGTGGCCATCGTCCGGGATCTCGGTTTCCATGTTCGGGTGCGGCCAGTCGGTGCCCCAGATGCAGCGGGTGGGGTAATCGGCCACCAGCGGGGCAATCGCTGCTGCAAAGTTGTCCCACGGATCGCCCATGCCGCCTTCCTTGATGGCATCCAGCCGGTCCGGGCAGGTGGGCTTGAACCAGATGTCGTCGCGGCTTTCCAGCAGGCGGCGGAAGGCCTGCATGTCCGGCCCGTCCGGCCCCTGGCGCACGTCAGGCCGGCCCATGTGGTCCACCACCACCGGCACGGGGATGGCATCGATGAAGGGGCGCAGTTCCTCCAGGATATCGGCCTCGAAATAGATCACCACATGCCAGCCTTTCGGCAGGCGGCTGGCCACTTCCAGGAACTTGTCCTTGGGCGCGTTGTCCACCAGCCGCTTCAGGAAGTTGAAGCGGATGCCCCGCATCCCGCCTGCGTGGAGCGCGGCCAGCTCCTCTTCCGAAATGTCCGGATCGACCACGGCCACGCCGCGCGCCTTGCCGTTGCTCTTGGCGATGGCATCCAGCGTGGCGGCGTTGTCGGTGCCGTGGCAGCTCGCCTGCACGATCACGTTGCGCGAGAATCCCAGGTGGTCGCGCAGGGCAAACAGCATGTCCGGCCCGGCATCGGCGGGCAGGTACTTGGCCTTGGGCGAGAAGCCGAACGGGTCCATCGGCCCGAACACGTGGCAGTGCGCGTCCACCGCACCCGGCGGCGGGGTGAACTTCGGCTTGCTGGGGTTGGGGTGCCAGGAAGTGATGCGATCAGTGGTCATGCGAAAACGGTTCCATCCATCAGCTTGCGGGCGGTGCGCAGCAGGGCGGCGCTGGCCACCTGGCCATCATCGCCCAGCGTCAGCACGCAGGTCATCTCGCCGGTCGGGTGTTCCACCGACAGCGTCTTGCGCTGGCCTTCGGGAATCACCGCCACCTTGGCGGCGGGCGAGCCGGGGATCAGCGCGGCGGTGGCCACGGTCACCGCCGCCAGCACGCCGATGGTGGCATGGGCGCGGTGCGGGATGAAGCTGCGGGTGCAGATCGCCCCGCCATCCTTTGGCGGCGAAACGAGGAACATCTTGGGGACGGACTTTTCCTTCACGTCCCCCAGGTTCATCAGCGGGCCGGCGGCCAGGCGGATGCTTTCGATCTTGCGGCGGATCTCCGCAAAACCCTCGGCTTCCAGTTCCTCGCGCGTCTCGTATCCGGTCGCGCCAAGATCGGCGGCAGCCATCACGATGCAGGGCATCCCGTTGTCGATCAGCGTGCAGGCCACGCCCTCGATCACGTCCACTGCATTGCCCGTGGGCAGCAGCGCGCCGCAGCTTGACCCCGCGGTGTCGCGGAACTCCACCGGCACCGGCGCATGGGTGCCGGGCACCCCGTCAATTCTCGCGCTTCCTGAATAGTTTACCGCATGCTGGCCGGTGAACCCACCGGGCGTTTCCACCGTGGCCACGGCCACCTGCCCGGTGTTCTCCATGTAGATGGAAACGGCAGTCTCGTCGCCGGTGGGCATCACCAGTCCGCGCTCGATGGCGAAGGGACCAACCCCCGCCAGGATATTGCCGCAGTTCTGCGCGTCGGTCACGATCGCCTGGTCCACGAAGACCTGCAGGAACAGGTAATCGACATCGATCCCCTCCCGCTCGCTTGTCTTGACCACGGCCACCTTGCTGGTCAGCGGATCGGCCCCGCCCATGCCATCGATCTGGCGCGGATCGGGGCTGCCCATCACGGCCAGCAGGAAAGCGTCGCGCTCCGCCGTATCGGCGGGCAGGTCGTCAGCGAGGAAATAGCCGCCTTTCGACGTGCCGCCCCTCATCCACATGCACGGTGCAGAACGCATGGCGGTTACACCCACTTCAGGCCCATGTCGGTCAGCTTCTGGCGGAAGCCATACATGTCCAGGCCCAGTTCGCCGCTGGCCAGCCGCTCGCGCTTGCTGCCTTCGTTGGCTTCGCGCGCCTGCGCGGCCTTCAGCACGGTCTCGGCATCCTCGCGGCGGACTACGCACACACCGTCGTCATCGGCCACGATCACATCGCCCGGGCGGATGTAGGCACCGGCGCAGACCACGTCCACGTTCACGCTGCCGAGCGAGGCCTTGATCGTCCCTTGCGCGAAAATCCGCTTGGACCAGACGGGGAAGTTCATCTCGGTCAGGTCGCGCACGTCGCGCACGCCGGCATCGATGATCAGTCCCTTGCAGCCGCGCGCCTGGGCGCTGGTTGCCAGCAGGTCACCGAAATAGCCGTCCTCGCAGGGAGAAGTCGGCGCGATCACCAGGATGTCGCCGTCTTGGCACTGTTCGATCGCGGCGTGGACCATGTAATTGTCGCCCGGGGGCACGCTGATGGTGACCGCGCTGGCTCCCACGCGCGCGCCGGCATAGATCGGCCGCATGTAGCTGGCGAGGAGGCCCGTGCGCCCTTGCGATTCGTGGACCGTGGCCACGCCGCAGCGGCCCAGCGCCTCAACCACTTCGCGGTCGGCCCGCTGGATGTTCTGGACAACGATACCGGACATGCGCTGAGTCTCCCTTTCGCGTGATAGCCGTCGCCAAGTCCGGTGGGCCATGCGCGGCCCTTTCGTCAAGACCGGTGGACGTTTTGGCGCGCGCAAACTTGTAAGCAAGGCATACAAAGTGTAGGCCGCGCGCGGGAGATGACAGACTCGCAAGACCCTCTTGGCAGCCCGCAGGTGGCAGTGATCGGCTTCGGAGAGGCCGGGTCCACCTTTGCCCGCGCCGGTGGCTGGGATGGCCACGCCCGCGCCTTCGATATCCTGCCCGCCCGCATGGCCGTGATGGAGGACTGCGGGGTGCTACCCTGCGCCACGGTGGCCGATGCCGTGGCGGGCGCGCAACTGGTGCTGTCGCTGGTCACGGCAGACCAGGCGGTGGCTGCTGCCGAGGCCGTGGCCCCGCTGCTGCCGGAAGGGGCCTTCTTCGTTGACATGAACTCGGTTGCGCCGGGCACCAAGCAACGCGCCGCCGCCGCCATTGCCGCACACGGGGGCCGCTATAGCGATGTGGCGGTGATGGCCCCGGTCGATCCTGCTCGCCTCAACGTGCCGCTGCTGATTGCCGGGCCGGATGCACTGGAAGCGATGATGCTGGTGCGCGCACTGGGCTTTGCGAAGACGCGGGTTGTGGGCGACAATGTGGGGCAGGCAAGCGCGATCAAGCTGTGCCGCAGCGTCATGGTGAAGGGGCTGGAAGCGCTCACGGCCGAGATGGTGTTTGCCGCCAGCGAAGCCGGTGTGCTGGACGAAGTGCTGGCCAGCCTGGACGCGAGCGAGAAGCACGTGTCCTGGCGCGAGCGGGCCGACTACAACCTCGATCGCATGCTCCATCATGGGCGTCGCCGCGCCGCGGAAATGGCGGAAAGCGCCGCCATGCTGCGCGATCTTGGCATCGCCCCGCTGATGACCGACAATACCGTCCGCCGCCAGCAGCAACTGGGCGACTTGGGCCTTGCACCGCCGCCCGAAAGCCTTGAAGGCAAGCTGGCCGCAATCAAAGAGAGAGACGCCGCCAAATGACCATGATCATCGATTGCCACGGCCACTACACGGTCCTGCCCAAGGCGCATGACGCCTGGCGCGAGGAGCAGAAGGCCGCCTTCAAGGCCGGGACCGAGTGCCCGCCCTATCCGGCGATTTCCGATGACGAGATCCGCGAGACGATCGAGGCCAACCAGTTGCGCCTGATCCGCGAGCGCGGGGCCGACATGACCATCTTCAGCCCCCGCGCCAGCGCCATGGCCCCGCACGTGGGTGATCGCAGCGTGGCGATCAAGTGGGCGCAGGTGTGCAACGACCTGATCGGCCGCGTGGCCGGGCTGTATCCGGACGTGTTCGCGCCGGTCTGCATGCTGCCGCAATCGCCCGAAAGCGACATGAGCGCGCCGATTGCCGAACTGCGCCGCTGCGTGGAGGAGATGGGCTTCATCGGCTGCAACCTGAACCCCGATCCCGGCGGCGGCCACTTCAAGCACCCGCCGCTGACCGACGAGTACTGGTTCCCGTTCTACGAGACGATGTGCGAGCTGGACGTGCCGGCGATGATCCACGTGTCGGGTTCGTGCAACCCGGCGATGCACGCCACCGGCGCCTATTACATCGCGGCCGATACCATCGCCTTCATGCAACTGCTGGAAGGTGACCTGTTCAGCCGCTTCCCCACCCTGCGCTTCATCATCCCGCACGGCGGCGGCGCGGTGCCCTATCACTGGGGCCGCTATCGTGGCCTGGCTGACATGCTGAAGAAGCCGGACCTCAGCACCCACCTGATGAACAACGTGTTCTTCGATACCTGCGTCTATCACCAGCCGGGCGTGAACCTGCTGGCCGACGTGATCGACAACAAGAACATCCTGTTCGGCAGCGAAATGGTGGGCGCGGTGCGCGGGATCGACCCCACCACCGGCTTCTACTTCGATGATACCAAGCGCTATGTCGATGCGCTGGATATCTCGGACCACGAGCGCCATATGATCTTCGAAGGCAATGCCCGCCGGGTGTTCCCGCGGCTTGACGCGCAGTTGAAGGCCCGCGGAAAGTGACGGCCAAAGAATCTTCTGGCGGCTTCACCTCCACCGGCTTCGCGCCTTGCGAAAAGCCCGAGCGCTATATCCAGCAGCTCGTCAGCCACTGGGGGCACAAGTACGCCACGTCTTACGACGAGGGCGACGGGATGGGCGTGTTCCCCTTTTCGGAACACACCAACTGCGTGATGACCGCGCATAACGGCGGCATCGGCATCACCCTCACCACCGCAGACCAGGCGGAGAACATCCGCATGCGCGAGGTGGTGGAAAAGCATATCGACCGCTTCGCCTTCCGCGAGGCACCGCTGACCTACGAATGGAAAGACCAATGAGCGACGAGAAGAAGAAAGAGCGGATCGACATCCACGCCTACCTAGCGGAATTCGACGACATCCCCGGCACCCGCGTGTTCACCGCCCAGCGCGCGCGCAAGGGTTACTGGCTGAACCAGTTCGCCATGAGCCTGATGAAGGAAGAGAACCGCCAGAAGTTCAAGGAGGACAACGCCGCCTACCTGGAAAACTGGAACCTCACCGATGCCGCGAAGAAGGCCGTGCTGGCGCGCGACTACAACGCGATGATCGATGAAGGCGGCAACGTCTACTTTCTGTCCAAGCTGTTTTCCGCCGATGGCCAGAGCTTCCAGACCGCTGCCGGCTCCATGACCGGCATGACCCCGGAAGAATATGCCCAGATGATGATCAATGGCGGCCGCTCGCCCGAAGGCGTGCGCTCGATCAAGGAGAAGTATTGAGATGGCCCGCGTTACCACAGGCATCACCTCCAGCCACATCCCGGCGCTGGGCGCCGCGATCCAGACCGGCACCAAGGGCAACGACTACTGGGGCCCGGTGTTCGACGGCTATGAGCCGATCAAGAAGTGGATCTACGAACCCGGCAACATGCCCGACGTGATCGTGCTGGTGTACAACGATCACGCCACCGCCTTCGACATGAACGTGATCCCCACCTTTTCGATCGGCTGCGCGGAAAGCTTCGCCCCGGCGGACGAGGGATGGGGCCCGCGCCCGGTGCCCGACGTGATCGGTCACCCGGACCTGGCCTGGCACATCGCCCAGAGCCTGATCCTGGACGATTTCGACATGTGCATCTTCAACGACATGAAGGTGGACCACGGCTGCACCGTGCCGCTGAGCATGGTCTTTGGCGAGCCGAGCGAATGGCCGTGCAAGGTGATCCCCTTCCCGGTCAACGTGGTCACCTATCCGCCGCCCTCGGGCCGCCGCTGCTTCAACCTGGGCGACAGCATCAAGGCCGCAGTGGAAAGCTTCCCGGAAGACCTGAATGTCCACGTCTGGGGCACCGGCGGCATGAGCCACCAGTTGCAGGGCCCGCGCGCCGGCCTGATCAACAAGGAGTTCGACCTGAACTTCATCGACATGCTGATCAAGGACCCGGAAACGCTCAGCCGCATGCCGCACATCCAGTACCTGCGCGAGGCAGGTTCGGAAGGCATCGAGCTGGTGATGTGGCTGATCATGCGCGGCGCGCTGGGTGACAAGGTGCGTGACCTGTACACCTTCTACCACATCCCCGCGTCCAACACCGCGCTGGGCGCGATGATCCTGCAGCCGGAGGAAACCGCCGGCGAGCCGCTGAACCCGCGCGTGGTCCATTCCGGCCACAGCCTGGCTGCGGCGGCAGAGTAACTGGAAATTGGCGTCATCCCGGGCTTGACCCGGGATCGCTTTCGGCAAGGCCCGGCCTCTGCGGCAAGCGATCCCAGCTTTCGCTGGGATGACGAGTTCTCGAAGGAGAAAATGACATATGCGTATCGCACTCGCCGGTGCCGGCGCCTTTGGCGAAAAGCACCTTGATGGCCTGAAGAACATCGACGGGGTGGAAATCACCTCGATCATCAGCCGCCGCGCCGAACAGGCCGCGGAAGTGGCCGCCAAGTACGGCGCCAAGCATTCGGGCACCGAGCTGTCCGAAGCCCTCGCCCGCGACGATGTGGACGCGGTGATCCTGTGCACCCCCACGCAGATGCACGCCGAGCAGGCGATTGCCTGCATGGAAGCTGGCAAGCACGTGCAGGTGGAAATCCCCCTGTCCGATAGCTGGGCCGATGCCGAGGCAGTGCTGAAGAAGAGCCAAGAGACGGGCCTTGTCTGCATGGTCGGCCACACGCGCCGCTTCAATCCGTCGCACCAGTACGTGCACAACAAGATCGTGGGTGGTGAATTCAACGTCCAGCAGATGGACGTGCAGACCTATTTCTTCCGCCGCAAGAACATGAACGCCAAGGGCGAGGCGCGTTCGTGGACCGACCACCTGCTGTGGCACCACGCCGCACACACGATCGACCTGTTCGCCTACCAGGCGGGCAAGATCGTTACCGCCAATGCCATCCAGGGGCCGAAGCACCCGGAACTGGGCATCGCCATGGACATGTCGATCCAGATGAAGAGCGAGAGCGGCGCGATCTGCACCTTGTCGCTGTCGTTCAACAACGATGGCCCGCTGGGCACCTTCTTCCGCTACATCGGCGATACCGCCACCTACATCGCCCGCTATGACGATCTCGTCACCGGCAAGGAAGAGCCGATCGACCTGACCGGCGTGACCGTGTCGAACAACGGCATCGAACTTCAGGACCGCGAATTCATCGCCGCGATCCGCGAAGGGCGCGAGCCGAACAGCTCGGTCCAGCAGGTGCTGGATTGCTACCGCGTGATCGGCGAACTGGCCGCCAGCCTGGAAGCGCAGGACGGTTGGTCCTGATCCGAACTCCGGGGCGGGCGGCAACTTACCGCCCGCCCCGGCGATCGTGCCGGGCAAAGCGTTAACCATTTCCCGCTATGCTGGCGGGCATGACCGACCTGTCATCCCTGATCAAGCGACCCACCGGCGCCACGCCGCAAGCCTTGGCCATGCCGGCTGCGCCTGCCGCGTCGGCGGTGGAGGCCTCGCTCGACCGGATGGAAGCGATCAACCGCGAACTGGGCGAGGCTGCCCTGCGCGGCGGCGATGGTTCCGGCGCGCAGATCGTCAGCCTGCGCTACAATTTTACCACCGAATGCGGCACCCTGCTGCTGGCCATGTGCGAGGACGAGCGGATCTTCGGTGATCGCACGCTGTTCGTGGACATGCAGACCGCGCTGGATGCCCTGCGCACCCGCATCACCAACCACCAGTTGCGCTGGCAAGGTGACCGGATCGAGGCCGACCCAGCCGCCTATCGCCAGGCGGCTCACGGCATCGACCAGGCGGTGATCGCCTTCGTGGCCGACGCGCGCGCCGCGCTGGGCTGACAGACACCTCCAGGCCCCCCAAACCCGTTGCCAGCCGCGCCCGCGCGCGTGTAACGCTGCGCCCATGTTCGCACATCGCACCATCGCCGGAACCGCCCTCAACCCTGTCGGGCTGGGCTGCATGAACCTCTCGTGGGCCTATGGCACACCGCCCGATGAAGCCTATGCCACGCGCCTGCTGAACCGCGCGCTGGACCTGGGCTGCAACCACCTGGACACAGCCAACATCTATGGTGGCGGCAAGAATGAGGAACTGCTGCAGCGCGCCGTAGGCCACCGCCGCAGCGAATACTTCCTGGCCAGCAAGTGCGGCATCGTGGTCGACGGACCGAAGCGCGGGGTCGATTGCTCGCCCGCCACCATCACCGCCGCCGTGGATGCCACACTGCAGCGGCTGGGCACCGATCACCTTGACCTGTTCTACATGCACCGGTTCGATCCCAAGGTGCCGGTGGCCGACAGCGTGGGGGCGATGGTGCGCGCGATCGAGGCGGGCAAGATCCGCAGCTATGGCGTGTCCGAATGGTCCGCCGCCCATATCCGCGAGGCCGCCGCGATCCACGTGCCCGCTGCCGCCCAGCCGGAATACTCGCTGTGGACGCGCAACGTGGAACTGGGCGTGCGCGATACCTGCGCGGACCTGGGCATAGCCCTGGTCGCCTTCAGCCCGGTGGGGCGCGGCGCATTGGGAGGAGTATTGCGGGATCCGGCAAGCCTTGAGGAGCAGGACCTGCGCCACCAGATGCCCCGCTTCATGGCCGATAACTGGCCGCACAACCTGGCGCTGATCGACCGGTTCAACCAGCTCGCCCGCGACAACGGCCTCACGCCTGCGCAACTGGCGCTGGGCTGGGTGCTGGCGCAGGGTGAGCACTGCCACGTGATCCCCGGCACCACCAGCATTGCCCACCTGGAAGAGAACATGGCCACGCCCACGCTGGACATTGCGGCCGATGTGCTGGCCGCGGCAGGCACGCTGATCAACCAGCAGACCGTGCGCGGCCACCGCTATCACGATGCGATCAAGCCCACGATCGACACCGAGGAATTCGAGGAGGCGTAAAGGCCCATGCCGCAGGATGTCCGCGCCCGGATCGGCTATTCGCAGCGCACCGAGAAGCGCCCCTATTTCTATGCCAACGCGCACGAGAAGGACTTCGTCCCGCTGGCCCCGCACGAGGTGCTGATCCGCGATGCGCGCGCGGCCAGCTGCTCGCTGGAAAAGGAAGGCTTCACGCTGGTGGAGCACAGGTCGGAGGTGGCGGACCTGACCGACCTGGAGCAGGTGGCAACTGTCCACGCCGGCGAGATTGCCGAGCTTCTCACGCAGGTGTCCGGCTGCGACCATGTGGACATCTTCAGCCGCGGCATCCTGCGCTTTTCCGAACGCGCCGGGCAGAATGACGCGCACGACAATTCGCACCCCGCGCGCTTCGTCCATGTCGACATGTCGATTGCCGCCGCCGGGGCCGCGCGCGACAGGGGCGCTCCCGCAGGGCGCACGATTGCCCGCAGCGTGCAGTACAACGTGTGGCGTGTGCTCAGCCCCCCGCCGCAGGACGTGCCGCTGGCATTGTGCGCGTTCGATTCGCTGGCGCTGGATGACCTGATCGTGTGCGATGCGATCTTCGATCCGCCCGGCGCGCCCGAATGGTCGTTCGAGAACTACCTGCTGGAGGCAAAGCCCGGCCATCGCTGGTTCTACTACCCGGACATGCATCCGGGCGAGGCGCTGGTCTTCGTCACCAGCGAAAGCGATCCGGCGCGTCCGCTGCTGATGCCGCACGGCGCGTTCGACAACCCGCTGGCGCCGCCGGGCTGCCCGCCCCGCGTAAGCCTGGAAATGCGCGGCACGGCCTACTGGTTCGGCTGATTTCCCGCTGGGCGGAGCGCTCTGGCCAGCCGAGCGTGCAATCGTTATCCCTGTTCGGCATAACGATACCGCAATGGGAGACTTCGACGATGCGAAAGCTGCTGCTGGCCACCTTGGCCTGTGCCCTGACCGCTGCCCCTGCCGTGGCGCAGGAGGAAAGTTTCGAGCAGATGATGGCGCGCATCAACCAGTTGCCCGATACCCGGGGTGACGGACCCTATCCGGCGGTCACCGAAGTGGTCGACGCCCTGCCCGATCACGTGGTCTATCGCCCGGCAGACCTGTCTGCCTTCGGCCCCAATGGCCTTGGCGTGTTCGTGTGGGGCAATGGCGGCTGCGCGGCGGATGGCACGTCCAGCCGCTTCCACCTGGCCCAGATCGCCAGCTATGGCTACATCGTCATCGCGCCGGGCAAGTGGCGCAGCGGCCCCAATGCACTGGCCGCACCCGAACCCCCGCGCAACGTGACACCGGGCCAACCCAGCCCCAGCCCCACGCAGGCAATGCAGCTCACCCAGGGGCTGGACTGGGCCCTCTCCGAGAACGCCCGCGCCGGCAGCCCCTATCACGGCCTGATCGACGAGAACGCGCTGGCCGCCGGGGGTTTCTCTTGCGGCGGGGTGCAAGCGCTGACCGTGGCGGGCGATCCGCGCCTCGATACCATCGTGGTGCAGAATTCCGGCCTGCTGCCGGATGATGGCCCGCGCCTGGGCGGCATGGAACTGCGCAAGGAAGGGCTGCTTGCCCTGCACACCCCGGTGATCTACCTCGACGGCGGGGAGACGGACATCGCCTATGCCAACGGCCTGGACGATGTGAACCGCATCACCCACGTGCCGGTGGCCTGGGTCAACACCCCCACCGGCCACGGCGGCACCTATCACGAGCCGAACGGCGGGCGGAACGCCTTCATCGTGGTCGACTGGCTGGAATGGCAGTTGCGCGGCGACATGGCGGCGGCCCGCACCTTTACGGGCGCGAACTGCCGCCTGTGCACCGATCCCGCAGCCACCATCGAGTGGCGCAACTACCCCTGAGGATTACTCCGCCGCTGTCGCCTCGGCAGGTGCAGCGGCTGCGGGCGCTGCCGGGGCGGTATAGGCCGAGACGATCTTCCACGTGGCCCCGGTGGCGCGGGTCCACACAGTCTCGCTACTCAGTTGCTGGGTCACCGGCTGGCCGGTGGCCGCATCGGTGGTTGTCAGGCTGACCGCCGAAGTGAGCACCGCCAGATCGCCCGATTCGGCGGCCCAGCCGTCCTGCGGTTCGATAGTGAGCTGGAAGTTCGGATCTTCCATCAGGTCGCCATAAGCTTCGGCAATCGCCTCGCCGCCCTGCAGCACGCTGCCATCGGGCCGCACCAGCCGGGCATCGTCGGTATAGAGGCGCACGGCCCCCACCAGGTCCTTGCCGGCGATGGAATCGAGCTGCGCCTGCTCGGTCTGGCGGATGGCTTCGATCGATTCGGCCGGATCGGTCGATCCGCATGCGGCCAGCAGCAAGGCAGGTGCCAGCACCAGCGCGGCCTTGAGTGCGGTGAAACGGTTGATTTTCATGGCATGTCCCCCGGGATCGTGTCTGTCTTGCATGGGGGATAGGGTGGCCGCCGCGACACCGCCTTGACGCAGGACAAAATCAACGATCGGGCGTCTGCACCCCGTCAGGGTCATATTGGGCGGTTGCCACCACCTGCACCAGGTCGTTGGCCGAACCGGCGTGCTGGCGGCTGACCACCAGTTCCATCTGCGGCACCAGCCGGTGGCGATACTGCGTGCTGATCACGCCATCCCCCTCCTCAACCCCCGTGTTGTCCCACCGGTGCCGGAAGGCGGGCGAGACAAGGACCTGCTCCACCACTTCGCCCATCGCGTTCACCCCGCCGCCGGTGATGTGACACATGGGAACCTGATCGGACACGACGAGATAGAACCCCTCGCCCGCCGTGGCATCCACGCGGAAAAAGTGGTTGGCCCGCCGGAATTCGGTCGGGGGCAGCGCGGCATCGATCACGCCGGGCACGGGATAGATCCGCGCGCCCAGCCCGGTCAGTTCCACCAGCGGGGCGATGCCTTCCGCGCCGCTCCAGCTTGTGGGATCGAGCACCCAGCTTTCGCAGGCCAGCAGGACGCCATCAAAGCCTGCCGCCAGCCCGGCGGGATCGGGCGCGGGCGGGGCCTGCGGGGTGGGGGCATGTTGCGCCGAAGCGGCTGACGGCAACAGCAGGAAAGCGCCGGCAAGGGCAGCCGCAAGGGCCGCCCCCGCCGGTCGCGTAGAAATCACAGGGCAGCCGAATAGAGCGCCAGCAGCCGTTCCCACGCGCGGTCCGCCTCGTCCACGTCGAACGATGGGCTGTCCGGCACGGTCCAGCCGTGATCGGCGCGGTAGACCTCGATCTCCACGTTGCGGCCCGCTGCGGTGGCGGCGGCGCGCAGCGCGTCCTTGTCACCCGGGGCCTGGGCGTCATCATTGCGGGCAATGGCGATCAGCGCGCGCGCATCCTCGGCCATGTTGTCGAGCAGGTTGACGGGCGCATCCTCGGCCGCGCCCACCAGCCCGCCGCCGTGGAAGCTGGCAGCGGCCTTGATACGCGACGGCACGGCGGCGGCGGCGCGGATGGTCCAGCCGCCGGTCATGCAGTAGCCCTGCACGCCGATGCCCTTGTCGGTATCCACCTCGTCCTGCCGGTCGAGCCATTCGACCACGGCCACGTGCGTTTCGGCGATCGCGGCGGGGGTGTTGGCGGCCATCCACGGCTGCACTTCGGCCATGCCGTTGTTGCTGCGCCAGTCATCGAAATCGTCGAACTGCTGGCCTTCCACGCTGCGATAGTACGGGTTGGCGACAAGCACGGCATATCCTTCCGCCGCCAGTTGCCGGCCCATGGAGAGCGGCGCATCGCGCAAGCTGGCGATATCCGGCCACAGGATCACCGCCGGATGCTTGCCTTCGCGCGGATAGAAGAACATGCCGTCCATTGTGCCCCCGGGAGCGGGGAACTTCACTTCCTTCTCGCCCAGCCGGCCCTGCGCCAGCGCCGCCGCGCCGCTGCCCACGGCCAGCGCACCAGCCCCGGCGACAGCGCCGATGCGGGCGAATTCACGCCGGGTGACGCCCTTGGCCTTCAGCGGAACGGATGCAAACGTGTCCTGATCGCACATGGGAAACCTCTCCTGCTAACCCCCATTTTGTGAGCGCGAAGATACCAGAGCAGGGGCGCGCGTCCAGCAGGTATGATCAGTCGGTTGCCGATCCCAGCACGATCGCCAGTTGCCGCCATTGCGGCAGGTACACGCTGAACAGGTAGACGCCCCACCATTCCAGCCCCGGGCGGAAATAGTCCGAAACCTGGTCCAGTTGCGGACTGGTCCAGTCGCGGATTTCCGCCGGGGTGGCGGGCGGCAGTAGGACGGCGCGGATGGCGTCGAACATCTGCTGCCATTCCAAGGGATCGCCACCGGGGCCATGGACCGGGCGGCAGAAGGCATGGGCGAAATTGCCGCCCGCACCCGGATCGGGCCAGCCGCTGCCGCCGCTGACCACCAGCCGGCCTGCTAGCTGGCGAAAGGTGGGATCGGTCAGTTCCTGGCCATCGGCCGTGCACCAGGTGCCCCGCCGGATCAGGTCACGCCCGTCGATGCTGAGCGCATCGCCGAAGAATGTTGTCTGATCGATCACCCGGCTGCCCAGTTGCAACAGCCGCGCGCCATCGAAGCTGGCCCCGGATGGTAAGGCCTGTTGCACCGCCTCGACGATCGCCTCCGGCGTGCCATCGGCATCCTCGAACAGGGCGAACTCCAGCTCGCCCACCCGGGCATAGCGGTCGAAGGCGGCAGGCAGCAGGTCGCGGCGCAGCATCGGCAGGTGGCTTCAGGTCAGGTCATCCATGTGGATGAACAGGCCGGCATCCGCCGCCTTGCCCGCCTCGCGCCGCAGGTGTTCGATATGGGCGCGGCCCGGCGGGCATTCTTCCACCGGCAGGGCGCGGACCTGCTTCATGTATTCCTCGGCCAGGTCCACCCCGTGCTCCGGGTGGGTCAGGATCAGGCCGTCCTGGCGGGTCATGCCGGCAAGGATCTTGCAGCCGACCACGTAGGGCTCCATCCCTTCCTCGAACGCGGTGCCGAACTGGCGCAGCGTCTCCTCGGGCACGGGCGGAAAGCCGCTTTCACCGATATCATCGGGGCGGCCCAGCGCGCTGATCCCGGCGTTGGTCTTCGTCAGCGCCGGGCACACCAGCGAGCAGCCGATCCTGTGCGGAGCCAGGTTGTAGCGCAGCGAATCGGTGAGGCCGCGCACGGCGAATTTGCTGGCGGTATAGATGCCCGCCTGCGGCCCCGGCAGGAAAGCGGCCATGCTGGCAATGTTGGTCACGTGCCGCCGCCCGCTGGCCGCTTTGATCTTTGGCAGGAAGGCAACCAGGCCGTTCTGCACCCCACCGAAGTTGACGCCCATGATCCAGTCGTAATCGGCGTGGCTGGCCTCGTCTGTCGGGCCAAACACGCTGACCCCGGCGTTGTTCACCAGCACGTGGACCTCGCCATAATGGGCAGTCACTTCCTCGGCCACTTCGGCCCAGCGGGCGCGGTCCTGCACGTCCAGCTTCACGAACAGCGGTTCCGGGTGCCCGTTGGCAGCGAACCAGGCGGCGGCAGCGGCGCGATCGGCCTCCTTGCGATAGGATAGTGCCAGCTTCATCCCCGCATCGGCAAAGGCCTGCGCCACGCCCAGCCCCAGCCCGCTGACCGCGCCGGTGATGAAGGCCACCCGGCCCGCCCATTGCTCGCGGTAATTCGCGCCGTTCCAGTCAGCCACCTGCCAAATCCTCTCGCCAAGATGTTATCGTTCGTTAGTATTGCATACAAAGAATGTCGGGAGAGTCGAGAATGAGTGAACTGGAAGGCCGTCTGGCCGAGCTTGAGCAGCGCGTTGGCATCCTGGAGGATATGGCCGCCATCCGCCGCCTGCACTGGGCCTACGGCTATTACATCGATTTCAACCGTCCGGACGAAGTGGCCGACCTGTTTGCCGAGGATGGCTGCGTGGTCTTCCTCAGCGGCGAATATGTGGGCTACGCCGGCGTGAAGCGGCTCTATGGCGACTGGATCGCCGGGCGCTTCACCGGCGGGAAGCCCGGCCCGGTCAACGGCCTGCTGCTCGACCACTTCCAGATGCAGGACATCATCACCGTGGCGCCCGATCGCAAGACCGCCAAGGGCCGCTTCCACGGCATCCTGCTGGGCGGCTGGCACGACGATTTCCAGGACACGCGCGAGGAGATGATGCCGCAGCAGTTCATGGAAGCGGGCATCTACGAGAACGACTATGTGCGGGTCGACGGCGTGTGGAAGATCCAGCGGCTCGACTACATGATGCAATGGCAGGGCAATTACGAGGAAGGCTGGGCCCACACCACCGCCCACCTGCAGCCGGCCACGAAGACCTTCCCCGAAGACCCGCTTGGCCCGGACCGCCTGCTGCCCGCCAGCCAGCACCGGCAGACCTGGCCCTATCGCCAGGACGTGCCGATGCACTTCGCCCACCCCAAGTTCGGGATTGCGCTGGCCAGGGATGTGAAATGAGGCCGGCAGAGGGTGCCCTGCCGTGGGACTGGCAGGCACCCCCCTTCGACCCGCGCGACACGGCGGGCCGCGAGGCCCTCACCACCCGCCAGGTGGCCGAGCGGTTCATCCAGCTGTTCTACGTGGACGACAATCCGGTCGATGCCTTCACCTGCTGGATGCACCCGGACTACATCCAGCATAACCCCAACGCCCCCACCGGGCGCGACGCCACGCTGGCCATGATGCAGGCGAGCATGGCCCGCCTGCCTGACCTGGGGCACGAGGTGCGCCGGGTGGTTTGGGGAGATGCGGACCTGGTGGCCGTGCACTTCCGCTTCCAGCGCGAGGCGGGCACGCGCGGCTATGCCATCATGGACCTGCTGCGGGTGGAGCGCGGCTATATCGTCGAGCATTGGGACGTGATGCAGGAAGTGCCCGATCCGGCCGCGGCAAAGAACGCCAACGGGATGTTCTAGCCCGCAGGACTGAGGGATTCCGCCTGCCAGCCGTCATCCGCCATGCGGAGCAGGCGGAGGTTGTCCGCATGGGTGTTGCGCCCTTGCAGCACTCTTGCTGAAAACGCTTACGCGGCAGATCGTTTGTCCGACAAATTTAACCGCACGGAATTGATCTTCGCTGCGGTTGATGTATCAACTTGTAACGGGACGGCGACAAAAAGAAGGTCGCCCTGAATAGGGAGAGGTGGGAATAATGGCATACCGCACACCGCGCCGCGCGGCGCGCACCTGGCTTGCGCTGGGCATTTCGGCAATCGCACTCAGCAGCACCAGCGCCTGGGCGCAGGACGAAGAAGATGACGAGCGCGGCGACACCATCGTGGTGACGGCGCAGTTCCGCGAACAGAACCTGCAGGATACCCCGCTGGCGATCACCGCCGTGACGGCCGAGATCCTGGAAGCCAAGAGCCAGACCGACCTGGCCACCATCGCCGACAGCGCACCCAACGTGCAGATCCGCCCGCAGACCGCGGCTTTCGGCCCCTCGGTCACCGCCAGCATCCGCGGCATCGGCCAAGGTGACTTCAACCCGGCATACGAGCCGGGCGTGGGCATCTACATCGACGATATCTACTACCCCTCGCTGACCGGCGCGATCTTTGACACGCTGGACCTTGACCGGGTGGAAATCCTGCGCGGGCCGCAGGGCACCCTGTCTGGCCGCAACAGCATCGGCGGCGCGGTGAAGATGTACTCGCGCATGCCCAACGGCGATTCCAGCGGCATGGTGGAAGGCAGCTATGGCTCGCGCGACCGCATCTCGCTGCGCGGCGCGGCGGACTTTGCGCTGACCAGCAACCTGTTCATGCGCATTTCGGGCGTGTCCAAGCGTCAGGACGGCTATGTCGACCAGCTCGATTTCGGCTGCGTCTATCCGGCCGGCGGCAGCGCCACTTTCTTCAACGGTACCACCAACGTGCCGCGCAACCCCGCCGGTGGCGAAGCTCGCCGCATCTTCACCGACAACTGCCGCGTTGCCCGCCTTGGCGGCACCAACTACCAGGCTGGCCGCGCCATCCTGCGCTGGGAACCGTCGGACAGCTTCAATTACACCCTGATCGCCGACTATACCGACGATCACCGGACCGGTTCGGGCCAGGTGCTGATTTCCACCCGCGCCAAGACCAGCGCCAACGTGCGGACCCCGGGCGGCCTGCCGTTCGATGACCGCTTCGTTTGCGGCCGGTTCTGCAACTTCCAGGTCGACGGCCACACGGCCGGCGTGTTCAACGGCAGCCTGGCCACCAACCAGCAGCTGTCGGCCGTGAACGGCGACAACACCACCAGCTATCGCGGCTGGGGCGTTTCGGGCCAGGGCAACCTGGACCTGACCGACAACCTGCAACTGGTCTCGATCACCGGCTATCGCGAATTCGACACCCAGTTCTTTGCTGATGGCGACATCTCGCCGGCGCAGACCGGCTATGGCATCAACAACCTCAGCAACTGGAGCTTCAGCCAGGAACTGCGGCTTAATGCTGAATTGACCGATGCGCTGTTCGTGACCCTGGGCGCCTATTACTTCGAGCAGTCCTCGGTCTACGATTCGGTGCAGGATCTGCGCTACCTGCCCACCAATGCGCTGCAGTTCCGTCAGCCGGATACGGTTGGGGCCGATGCCAAGGCGGTCTTCGCCAACGTCGGCTGGGAAATCATGCCTGACCTGAACCTCAACGCGGGCATCCGGTACACCGAGGAAACCAAGGACCAGCACTATTTCCGGTATAACCTGGACGGCACGATCAACCGGTTCCTCGATCCGTTCGGCGCCGCATATGGCCCGGGCTTCGAAGGGCCCAACACGCTGAACATCCCGGTAGGTCCGCAGGTTCCTGCGCAAGGCAAGGCGTTGACCGGCGCAGTAGCCAATTACCAGGGCGACAAGATCGACTGGCGCGTGGCACTGGATTATCGCTTCAGCGACGCGTTCATGGCTTATGCCTCGGTGTCCACCGGCTTCAAGGGCGGCGGTTCCAACCCGCGTCCGTTCAACGCTTTCCAGTTGCTGTCGTTCGCGCCGGAAACGCTGACCGCCTATGAAATCGGCTTCAAGTCCGACCTGTTCGACCGCCGCCTGCGGGTGAACGTCTCGGCTTTCCAGAACGAGTACGACGATATCCAGGTGGGCGTGAGCCCCTGTCCTCTGGCGGCCGGCGTGGATGCCGTTTTCGCCACCCCGTCGGCCTGCCGCATCAATGGCGGCAACGCGCGGATCAAGGGCCTGGAACTGGAAATGAACGCCGAGCCGGTCGACGGTCTGCGCCTGGACGGGTCGGTCAGCTACATCGACTTTACCTACCAGACTGTGACGCCGCCGATCCTGATCACCGACGAAGGCACCGGCATGCCGGAGTGGAAGTGGAGCATCGGCGCACAATACGAAATCGACCTGGGCGGTTCGGGCTCGCTCACCCCGCGCTTCGACGTCAACCACCAGGACGTGACCTTCACCGGTTATGACGGCACCGGCGTGAACCGCCTGGCGCAGTTCCTGCCGGCCTTCACGGTTGCCAATGCCCGCCTGACCTGGCGGAACGAGGACCGTGACCTGTCGGTGGCGCTGGAAGTGACCAACCTGTTCGACTCCTATTACTTCTACTCGGTGTTCGACCAACGCAACAACAACGGCGGCCGCATCGGCGCGCCGGCCCGTCCGCGCGAATGGGCGCTGACCGTGCGCAAGGACTTCTGATCGCCCCACCGGCGGCAGATGCCACAAACAGGAAGGGGCGGCCTTGGCGGGCCGCCCCTTTCGTTTTGCCTGACTGAAAAGTTCAGGGGGTGAGCTGGTTCACCACCACCGGATGAATCTGGCCAAAGAAGCCGATCCCCGCGCGGTTGCCGCGCCGCCACTGCAACCGGCCGTTGATGGTGATGCGGCCATCGATCACCAGCCGCAGGAAATCGCAGTCACCGTGCCAGGGGCCGGTGGCCTCCACCTCGCAGCCATCGGTGCGCAATGCGGTGATAGCCAGCGCCACCTGTTCGCCCGCGCAATCGCACTGGGCCGTGATCTCCAACTGGGAAGGAACCTGGAACGCCGTTGCCATGGCTTTGATCCGTTTTCGCTGTCGTCACCCGACCTTACGAAAACGTGCTTAACAAAGCCTTGTTCCCGCATTCATCGGGCGTTGGCGGCAGCCAGCCGGTTGGGCACGGCCCAGGTGCCCAGCGTGCCCGCCCGCCACAACCACTCCATCGGGCCATAGCGAAAGCGGGCGAACCACCACCGCGCCGCCAGCGCCTGGAGCGCAAACAGCACCAGCCCCGCCAGCGCCATCACCGTGGGGTTGAAGGCGTCCCACAGGCCCAGCCCCCAGCCATAGAGCAGCGGGGCCATCAGCACCGACTGGCCGATATACAGCGTCAGCGTCATCCGCCCGGGTGCGGCCAGCCAGCCCAGCAGGCGCTGCACCGGCGTTTGCCAGGCAAACACGAACACCGCCGCGTGCACCGCCGTCCAGCCCAGCATAGACCACATCATGCCCGCGTTGGCCGCGTGCCGGTCTCCGGGCAGGCCGGGCAGCAGGTCAGCCACCAGCAGCGCGAGATCGCGGCCCAGCAGGCCCAGCGCCCCACCGCCCAGCAGCACCAGCCCCCAGCCCAGCCGGTGCCGGTCAGCCCGCGCCAGCCAGCCACGCCGCTGGATGACCATGCCCACCAGGAACAGGCCGACGATCTGCATCGCGCGGCCGCGCTCGATATAGAACGACCACTTGACCACGTTGCCCCGGGTCAGGTTTTCCCATGTTGCCTGCCAGAAGGTGCCGGTGGTCAGCGTTGTGAGGTCATCCGGCGGGGCGGGGAACAGCGGCATGGCGGCCCAGCCCTGCCCCAGCGCCGCGCCCACCATGCGCGCCAGCAGCGGCACCTGCAGGAAGGCCACCATGGCGACGGCCAGCAGCACCCTGTCGCTCTTCACCCGGTCGAACGGGATCATCAGCAGGCCCACCACGGCCAGCAGTTGCAGGATCTCACCCCGGAACAGGGCCACATGCAGCGTTCCGAAGCCCAGCAGCAGCACCAGCCGCCAGATGAACCGGCCGGTAAAATCGGTCCCCCGCGCGCGGGCATTGCCCATGATCGTGGCAAAGGAAAAGCCGAACAGCATGGCGAACAGGGCAAAGCTCTTGCTGCCGAAAAGCGCGAAGATGAGGCGCAGTGTATCGTCGTTCCACGGCTCCAGCCGGTAGAGCGCAAACCGCTCTACGCAGTGGACCAGGAACAGCCCCAGCAGCGCCCAGCCGCGCAGGGCATCCACCATCGATATCCGGCCGTTCACCCCGCGCACCCCGTCTGTTGCAGGGTGTGCGCTATCACCGCGTCGGGTCTGGCACCAGCCGCATCGGCACACTGGCCGTGCCCAGCGTGCCCGCGCGCCACAGCCATTCCAGCGGGCCATAGCGATGGCGGGTGAACCACCAGGCAGCCAACAGCGCCTGCGCCCCCCAGGCCAGCACGCCCCAAGCCAGCGCCGCGCCGTTGCTCATGTCATCCCACAGGCCCAGCCCATAGCCATAGAACAGCGGGGCGAAGAGGAAGGATTGCCCGCAATAGAGCGTCAGCGTCATCCGCCCGGGCGCGGCCAGCCAGGCCAGCAGCGGGCGCAGGCCCATATGCCATAGCGATACGAAGGCGCTGACGTGGAAGGCAGTGGCGGGCAGGTTGGCAGCGTGGGCCAGCAGCCAGTCGGTCGTCTGCCGCTGCGCCTCGCTTGCCGCGGGAAGCTGGCCGGGCAGCCACAACGCAGCCAGCGCCCACAGCGCGCCGCTGACCACGGCCACGCCCAGCCACAGCTTGCGGTGCTGGTCGGCCTCGGCCAGCAGGTGGCGGCGTTGCAGCACCATGCCAAGCAGGAACAGGCCCACGATCTCGGTCACGCGGCCCGTCTCGACATAGTAGGACCACTTGCCCACATTGCCCGGCCACAGGTTGTCCGCCGCCACCTGCCAGAAGCTGCCGCCGGCCAGCGTGGGCAGACTGCCCCAACTGGCATAGAGCGGCGGGGCCACGGCCCAGTCCGCGCCCTGTCCGGCGGCCCACCAGCGCCACCACAACGGCAGTTGGGCAAAGGCAAGCAGCGCCACGGCCAGCAACACCCTGTCGCTCTTCACCCGGTCGAACGGGATCAGCAGCAGGCCCATCACCGCCAGCACAGTCAGCACCTCGCCGCGATAGAACACCACGTGAATGAGGCCGAACAGGACGAACAGCAGCACCAGCCGGCGCACGAAGCGCCAGGTAAAGTCGCCCCCCCGCGCCCGCTCGTTGGCCATGATGGTGGCGAAGGAGAAACCGAACAGCAGGGCAAACACGGCAAAGGCCTTGCCGCCCCACAGGCCGAAGGTCAGCGTGTACCACCGGTCATAGACAGGGACGAACCAGAACAGTTCGAACCGTTCCACGCAGTGGACCAGGAACAGCCCCATCAGCGCCCAGCCGCGCAGGGCATCCACCATCGCAACGCGCTTGTCCATCGGCGCTCCCCTCTCTCGAAGGTAGCGCTATCATCAGCGCGGCACAAAAGAAAGGGCGGCAACCCCGCCGGGTGCCGCCCTCCCCGTTTTCAGCGGGAGTGGGGTTTAACCCCAGACCTCCTCGGCCACCTCGACACACAGCCGGATCTTGGCCGCCTGCTGTTCGGTGGTGATGTCATTCCCGTGGACGGTGCTGGCAAAGCCGCACTGCGGGCTCAGCGCCAGCTGGTCGATGTCGGTGAACTTCGCCGCTTCCTCGATCCGGCGCTTCACGTCATCCTTGGTTTCCAGTTCGCCCAGCTTGGTGGTGACCAGGCCCAGCACCACGGTCTTGCCCTTGGGCAGGAACCGCAAGGGAGCAAAGTCGCCACTGCGGGGATCGTCGTATTCCAGGAAGAAGGCGTCGATATCCAGCTCGTTGAACATGATCTCGGCCACCGGCTCATAGCCGCCCTCGGCCGCCCAGCTGCTGCGGAAGTTGCCGCGGCACAGGTGGATCGCCTTGATCATGTCGGCCGGCGCACTGGCGAAGCTGTCGTTGATCAGCCTGGCATACTGGCGCGTGGTGGCATCAGGGTCCATCCCGCGCGCGGCGGCATGGGCGCGCTGCTCGTCATCGCACAGGTAGGCGAGGTTGGTATCGTCCATCTGGATATAGCGGCAGCCGGCAGCGGCCAGCGAATCGACCTCGGCACGATAGGCGGCGGCCACATCGGCATAGAACTCGTCCATCGTGGGATAGATGTCCTCGGGGATGCCGCTGCGCCCGGCGCGGAAGTGCAGCATGGAGGGGCTGGGAATGGTCACCTTGGGGGTGAAGCCTTCGCCCACCTGGCTGGCCAGGTACTGGTAATCGGCCAGCTGGATCGGCCGCTGGTGAGCGATCTTGCCGGTGACGACCATCACCGGCGGGGCGAACGAGACGTCCTTGCCGGCATCGTTCTTGAACGCCTTGGCCAGGCCCCCGCGCTCCTCCACGCCGGCCAGTTGCAGCAGGAAATCGGTGTGGAAGAAGAACCGGCGGAACTCGCCGTCGGTGATCGCCTTCAGGCCCAGGCCCTGTTGCCAGGAAACCAGCTCGGCGATGGCGGCATCTTCCACCTTGCGCAGTTCTTCGTGCGAAATGTTCTCGGCGGTCTTGTGCTGGCGTGCTTCCAGCACTTCGCGCGGGCGAAGGAACGAGCCGACGTGATCGGCGCGTGACGGCAATTTGCAATTCATTCTGGAATTGTCCTGTCTAAGCAATGGTTTGGCCAAAGCGTTGAAAGACCAGGGTCATAACGCGGGCTCGCGCTCGACTGGACGTGTCCACATATGCGAAGAAACCGCCGGCGCGCAAGCCCTGCTTTTTGTGCAAGTGCGAACACGGATCATCCCCCTGCCCGAAAAGACCGCTTGATCGCGCGCAAGGCCCCTTTGTATGCATCGCCTACAAAAGAGGCGGAGAGCCGGTCTGTTACGGGCCGGGCCTTTGGGGAGAGCAAGGCGATGACATTGCGAAACGGCATGCTGGCGGCATGTGCGGCGCTGCTGCTGGCGGGCTGCAATAACGGTGACGGGATCGATGCCGAGGCGCTACTGGGCGCGGGCGAGGATACGGCCAACTGGATCACCTATGGCCGCGACTATGCCGAACAGCGCTTCAGCCCGCTGGACCAGATCAATGCCGAGACGGTGGGTGACCTGGGGCTGGCCTGGTACGCCGATCTCGACACCCGGCGCGGGCAGGAAGCCACGCCGCTGGTGATTGACGGCAAGATCTACGTCACCACCGCATGGTCCAAGGTGAAGGCCTATGACGGCAAGACCGGCGCGCTGCTGTGGGAGTTTGACCCGCAGGTGCCCGGCGAGACGGCGGTGAAAGCCTGCTGCGACGTGGTCAACCGCGGCCTTGCCGCCTGGGGCGACAAGCTGTTCCTGGGCACGCTGGACGGCCGCCTGATCGCGCTCGACCGCGAGACCGGAGCGCAGGTGTGGTCGGAAGTGACCGTGGACCAGTCAAAGGCCTACACCATTACCGGCGCCCCGCGCGTGATCGATGGCCGTGTGCTGATCGGCAACGGTGGCGCGGAATACGGCGTGCGCGGCTATGTCTCGGCCTATGACGCCGATAGCGGCGACATGCTGTGGCGCTTCTACACCGTGCCCGGCGCACCGGACGAAGCGGCGGACGAGCCGGAATACCTCGCCCGCGCGCGCGAAACCTGGAACGGCGAGTTCTGGGACCTGGGCGGCGGCGGCACCGTGTGGGATGCGATGGCCTATGACGCCGAGCTTGACCTGCTGTACATCGGCGTGGGCAACGGCAGCCCGTGGAACCAGGCCTATCGCAGCCCCGGCGGCGGCGACAACCTGTACCTGTCCAGCATCGTCGCGCTGCGCCCGGAAACCGGCGAATACGTGTGGCACTACCAGTCCACGCCGGGCGAGACCTGGGATTTCACCGCCACCCAGCACATCATGCTGGCCGACCTGACGATCGACGGGCAGCAGCGCAAGGTGCTGATGCAGGCCCCCAAGAACGGGTTCTTCTACGTGATCGACCGGGCCACCGGCGAACTGATCAGCGCCAACAACTATACCCAGGTCAACTGGGCCACGGGGATCGACATGGCCACCGGCCGCCCGATCGAGAACCCGGAGGCGCGGTTTGACAAGACGGGCCGTCCGTTTGTGTCGGTGCCCGGCGCGGGCGGGGCGCACAACTGGCACCCGATGGCTTTCCACCCGGATGAAGGGCTGGTCTACATCCCGGTGATCGAGGCCGGTTTCCCTTATTTCCCCGAAGCCAACTGGCAGCCCGATCGCAACCGCGGCTTCAACGTGGGCATCGACCAGTCCGCCGGGGCCATGCCGGCAGACGAGGCCGTGCGGCGCGGCGCGGCGGCGGGCACCAGGGGGGCGCTGGTCGCCTGGGACCCGGTGACCCAGACCGAGCGCTGGCGCGTGCAATACCCCGGCCCGTGGAACGGCGGCCTGCTGGCCACCGGCGGCGGCCTGGTGTTCCAGGGCACGGCCGCGGGCATGTTCAAGGCCTATAGCGCGGCTGACGGGCGCGAGCTGTGGTCGTTCCCGGCGCAGACCGGCGTGGTGGCCCCGTCGGTCACCTATACCATCGATGGCGAGCAATATGTGGCCGTCATGGCCGGCTGGGGCGGCATCTGGGCGCTGGCACCGGGCGGCGTGCTCAACGAGACGAGCGGCCCGGTGCCCAACATCAGCCGCCTGCTGGTGTTCAAGCTGGGCGGCACGGCGCAACTGCCCCCGGCCCCGCCGCTGGCTCGCCGGCCGATCGATCCGCCGGCCTACACCGGAAACGCTGCGCAGCTTACCCGCGCCACCTATGACTTCGGCCGCTATTGCGGGGCCTGCCACGGCGATGCGGCGATCGGCTCCACCGTGCTGCCGGACCTGCGGCGCAGCGCCGTGCTGGACAATGCCCAGACCTGGCAGACCATCGTCCACGATGGCGCGCTGGCAGCCAATGGCATGGTCGGCTTTTCGCAGTCGCTAAGTGCCGAGCGGATCGAGGGCCTGCGCCAGTATGTCATCTTCCGCGCCAACCAGGACAAGGAACTGGGTGGCATTGGCAACCAGCCCTGATCCTGCCAGCGCCCCCGCGGTCATTCTAACGATCGTTAGCTTGATCGCGCGGGCATAGGCACTATGGATTGCGTCTGTTAGCATTTCGCCATCTGCAGGCCGGATTCGGATTCGGCCTGCCTGCCATGCCCTTGGGAGAGAGGATTTACCCATGAACGAGATGACCACGATTGACCGTACCCAGCGCGAATATTCGGATGCCGTGAAGAAGGCGCTGGCCCGCAAGCCGCAGCTCTACATCAACGGCGAGTGGGTCGATTCCAGCGGCGGCACCACCATCGACGTGGAAGACCCTTCCAACGGCAAGGTGATCTCCAGCTTTGTGGAAGCCACCGACAAGGACGTTGACCGTGCCGTGGCCGCTGCCCGCGTAGCGTTTGACGATGGCCGCTGGCGCAACCTGCCGCCGGTGGTGCGCGAAAAGACCCTGCACAAGATCGCCGACCTGATCGAGGCCCATGCCGACGAGCTGGCCGAGCTGGAAGCGATCGACGTGGGCAAGCCCAAGGGCATGGCCAGCGTGGTGGACGTGCCCGGTGCCGCCAACCACTTCCGCTACATGGCGGGCTGGGCCGGCAAGATCAACGGCGATACCCTGCCGCCGTACTCGATGCCCGGCAACATGATGTTCGCCTATACGCTGAAGGAGCCGGTGGGCGTCTGCGCGCAGATCGTGCCGTGGAACTTCCCGCTGCTGATGGCCTGCCTCAAGATTGCCCCGGCCCTGGCCGCCGGCTGCACCACGGTGCTGAAGCCTGCCGAGCAGACCAGCCTCACCGCGCTGCGCCTGGCCGACCTGATCCATGAAGCCGGCGTGCCCGCAGGCGTGGTCAACATCATCACCGGCTATGGCCACACCGCGGGTGACCGCATGGTCAAGCACCCCGATGTGGACAAGGTGGCCTTCACCGGTTCCACCGAGATCGGCAAGCTGATCAACCGCAACGCCACCGAACACCTGAAGAAGGTGACGCTGGAACTGGGCGGCAAGAGCCCCGTGGTGGTGATGCCGGACGTTGACGTGGCCGAAACCGCGCCGGGCGTGGCGGGTGCGATCTTCTTCAACTCGGGCCAGGTCTGCGTGGCCGGTTCGCGCCTCTATGCGCACAAGAGCGTGTTCGACAAGGTGGTGGAAGGCATGGCCGCCACGGCCGACTTCTGGGCCCCGCGCCCCAGCCTTGATCCCGCCGCCCACATGGGCCCGGTGGTCAGCAAGGAACAGCATGATCGCGTGCTGGGCTACATCGAAGCGGGCAAGCGCGATGGCGCGAGCGTGCTGATGGGCGGCGATGCCCCCTCGGCCGATGGCGGCTACTACATCAACCCGACCATCCTGACCGACGTGAACCCGCAGATGAGCGTGGTGCGCGAGGAGATCTTCGGCCCCGTCGTCGTCGCCCAGCGGTTCGAGGACCTGAACGACGTGGTCAAGGAAGCCAACGACACGCCTTATGGCCTGGCCGCCGGCGTGTGGACCAAGGACGCCAGCGCCGCCGTGCGCATCGCCAGCCAGCTCAAGGCCGGCACCGTGTGGGTCAACTGCCACGCGATGATCGACCCGGCGCTGCCCTTCGGCGGCTACAAGGAAAGCGGCCTGGGCCATGAACAGGGCCGCCTGGGTCTTGAGGCTTACCTTGAGACCAAGTCGGTGCTGATGAAGCTGTAATTGATTGGTGCGGGGGCGGTTTAGGCCGCCCCCGTCCCGTTCCGCTCAACCGTCATCCCAGCGAAAGCTGGGATCGCTGGCCAGCAGACTCCTGCCTTGCCGACAGCGACCCCAGCTTTCGCTGGGGTGACGATTACAACCGAGGACCACCATGCCCATCGACCTCTCCAAGATCCGCGCCATCGACGTTCACGTACACGCGGAAGTCAGCTGCCACGATCCCGAAGACCCGGTGATGGGCAAGTTCTTCGATGCGGCGAGCCACTATTTCAAGGCCCCGCGCGAGCGGCCCAAGATGCCCGAGATCATCGAGCTGTACCGCGAGAGCCAGATCGCCTTCTGCATGTTCACCGTGGACTGCGAAAGCGGCATGGGCGCCAAGCGCGTATCGAACTACGAGGTGGCCGAACTGGCCAACAAGAACGACGATATCTGCATCCCGTTTGCCTCCATCGATCCGCACAAGGGCAAGTATGGCGCGCGCGAGGCGCTGGACCTGATCGAGAACCACGGCGTGAAGGGCTTCAAGTTCCACGGCATCGCCCAGAACTGCCATCCGGCGGACCCGATGGGCTATCCCATCTACGAGGTGATCAACGAGTACAAGCTGCCCGCCATCTTCCACACCGGCCATTCCGGCATGGGCACCGGCATGCGCGGCGGCGGCGGCATGCGCCTGAAGTATGGACAGCCGATGCTGGTGGACGACGTGGCGGTGGACTTCCCCGACATGAAGATCATCCTGGCCCACCCGAGCTGGCCGTGGGTGGACGAGAGCCTGAGCATGGCGCTGCACAAGACCAACGTGTTCATCGACCTGTCCGGCTGGAGCCCGAAGTACTTCCCCAAGCAGGTGATCCAGTACGCAAACACCCAGTTGAAGCACAAGATGCTGTTCGGCAGCGATTTTCCGCTAATCCACCCGGACAAGTGGATCAAGGTGGCGCAGGAAGTGGGCTTCAAGGAAGAAGTGATGCCCGGCATCATGAAGGACAACGCAGCCAAGGTGCTGGGGCTGGTTTGAGGCCAATGGCTCAAGGTCCGTTCGGGTCGAGCGCAGTCGAGACCCAATGCGCGGCATCTCGACTTCGCTCGATGTGAACGGCGGCGGCACGATGACCGACCCCGCCGACATCCGCGCCTTCCTGCGCCTCTCGCCCACCCTGACCACATCGGGCCGCCTGCAACCGGGCGATCCGGCGCGGCTGGCGGCAATGGGCGTGGCGCACGTGATCAACCTGGCCATGCCGGACCATCCCGAGGCCCTGCCCGATGCGGCGGCTGAAATAGCGGCTGCGCGCCTTGGCTATACCCACATCCCGGTGCCCTTCGATGCGCCGACGCTGGAGCATTACCGCGCTTTCGCCACCGCGCTGGAAGCTGCCGAAACGCCCGTCCACGTTCACTGCATCATGAACTGGCGCGTGTCTGCCTTCCTGTGCCGTTGGCACCGCGAGCGCGGCATGGCCGATGATGCGGCGCGGGCGCAGATGCAGCTTGTCTGGGACCCCGAATCATCGGATTACCCGCACGCGGATAAATGGGCGGCAATCGCGCTCGGATAAGAGAGTCTGGGGAGAGACTGACAGTGGATTTCAACGGCAAGCACATCTGCGTCACCGGCGCATCTTCGGGTATCGGCCTGGTGACCGCGCGGATGCTGGTGGCACGCGGCGCACGCGTCAGCCTGCTGGCGCGGCGCAAGGAACTGCTGGACGAGGTGGTGGCCGAACTGGGCGCCAACGCGGCGGGCTTTCCGGCGGACGTGGGCGACAAGGCCAGCCTGGAAGCCGCGCTGGATGCCGCCGCCGCGCATTTCGGGCCCATCGAGGCGCTGTTCGCCAATGCCGGCCTGACGGGCGGCTTCACCCCCTTCACGGCCTTCGATCCGGAGGTCTTTGCCGAGACCATCAAGGTCAATCTCACATCCGTATTCTGGGCCGCGCAGAAGGTGCTGCCCGCGATGATCGAGGCAAAGAAGGGCGCGATCCTCGTCACCGGCAGCATGGGCTCGAAGCGCGGCATGGCGATGAACCCGGCCTATGTGTCCTCAAAGCATGGCGTGCTGGGCCTGACCCGCGCTATCGCGGTGGAAATGGCCCCGCACGGCATCCGCGCCAATTGCATCATCCCCGGCTTCATCCGGACAGAGGCCCTTGACCGTATTCCCGACCACCAGAAAGGCATGATAGCCGCCCGCGTGCCCCAGCGCCGCATGGGCGAGCCGGAGGAACTGGCCGAGGTTGCCTGTTTCCTCCTGTCCGACGCGGCCAGCCACGTCACCGGGCAGGATTGGGCGGTCGATGGCGGCGTGCTGGAAAGCATCGAGGTCGGCTGAATTTAAGGAGAAAACTACAATGCGCGCATGGCAACTGCCCGCCGGGTCGACCGGCTTCGACAAACTCTACCAGGACACCCTGCCCGACCTGACGCCCGGCCCGGGCGAGGTGCTGATCGCGCCGCGCGCCTGGTCGATCAACTACCGCGACTTTGCCGTCGCTGCCGGCAAGTATTTCGGCGGCGCGCTGACCGAGCCGGCCGTGCCGCTGAGCGACGGGGCGGGCGAGGTGCTGGCCGTAGGCGAAGGGGTGACCGACTTCGCCCCCGGCGACCGCGTGCAGGGCAGCTTCTTCCTCGACTGGGCAGACGGGCCACAGGTGATGGGCCGCGCGCTGGGTGACGGCAAGGCCCCCGGTATGCTGGCCGAGCAGGTGGTGTTGCCCGCGCAAGGGGTGGTGAAAGTAGCGGACAGCCTGAGCTGGGCCGAAGCCGCCTGCATGCCCTGCGCCGGCGTCACCGCGTGGAACGCGCTGTTCGAAGGCGGCCGCCCGATTGGCAAGGGCTCCCGCGTGCTGGTGCTGGGCAGCGGCGGCGTGTCACTGATCGCGCTGCAACTGGCGAAAGCCGCCGGGGCCGAGGTGATCGCCACCAGCTCGTCCGACGAGAAGCTGGCCCGCGTGCTGGCCATGGGGGCCGCGCACGGCGTGAATTACAAGGCCGTGCCCGATTGGGGCGCGCATGTCGCCCGCGAGTTCGGTGGGGCGCACAAGGTGGTCGAGGTTGGCGGCGTGGGCACGCTGCAGCAGAGCATGAACGCGCTGGCATCGGAAGGCGAAATTGCCCTGATCGGCGTGCTGGCTGATGGCGATCCGCCCCACCCGCGCCAGTTGATGATGATGGGCGGCAGCATTCGCGGCATCTTCGTTGGCAGCGTGGCCATGGCGAAGAAGCTCAACAAGTTCGTCGACGCGCACCAGATCAAGCCGCCGATCGGGGCCACCTTCGGCTTTGATGAAGCGCCCGCCGCCTATGCCCATGCCTGGGGGCCGGACAGCTTCGGCAAGACGGTGATCGTGCGCGACTGAACTTGACGCCGATCATGGTGCGCCGTGCCCGCGCGTGGCATGGCGCACCGGTCTTGCAAATGCGCCGGCGAGAGCGCATGCTTTTGGTTGAGGAGTCAACACTATGTGGCAGGTCCGCGTCGCCCCCTGCGGCGATTTCGATAACCGACCGTTCGAATCGGCCCACTTTACCTGCGTGCCGTTGGCCGCCGCGATGGGCGCGGAAGTGCGCGGCGTGCGCCTGCCGGACTTGTCCGATGAGGGCGTGGAAGACCTGAAGCGCGCGCTGTGGAAGCACAAGATGCTCTACCTGGCGGACCAGCACCTCAGCCACGCCGAACACGCCGCCTTCTCGCGCCGCCTTGGGCCCTTCGCGGTGGACGCCTACACGCAAGGCGTGCCCGAGGAGCGCGACGTGCACCCGATCATCAAGGAAGCCGACGAGGTGACCCCCAGCCTGTTCGGCGGCGGCTGGCACACCGACAGCCCCTTCCTGGAAGAGCCGCCCTCCATCACCTTCCTGCGCCAGGTGGAAGGCCCGCCCTGGGGCGGTGACACCACCTGGACCAACTGCGCCCTTGCCTTCAAGATGCTCAGCAAGACCTACCAGGACATGCTGCGCCCGCTGAAGGTGTGGATGAGCGCGCGCAACAACTTTGCCACGCAGGCCTTCCTGCGCGGTGAGCCGATCGGCTTTGGTGACGCGGAAAAGCAGGCGCAGGGACTGAAGGGCTCCATTCACCCGCTGGTCCGCACCCACCCGCACACGGGCGAGCCATCTCTCTACATCTGCGACACCTATGCCGCCGGGATCGACGGCATGACTACGCATGAGGCGAAGCCGCTGATCGATTTCCTGGTGCAGCACACGATCCAGCACGCCTTCACTTGCCGCCTGCGCTGGCAGCCGGGCATGGTGTGCATGTGGGACAATGCCGCGACGATGCACCTGGGCCCGAACGACTACGACGGCTTCCGGCGCGAGATGTACCGCACCACGATTGCGGGCGGGGTGCCGAGATAAAGGCTGGTTCAGGAGGGGGATCAATCACTCCCCGAAGAAGTTCAGCTCCAGCAGCACGTTGTTGGGATCGGCGGTGAAGATTTGCCGCAGGCCGATGGCGGCCACGAAGTTCTCCTGGAAATCGGCTCCGCGCGCTTTCAGCCGCTCCAGCGTTTCTTCGTAGCCGCTCAGTCGCAGCGCAATGTGGTGCAGCGCGCCGGTCAGGTCGCCCGGAGTAATCTCGCGGTCGTAGGTCCGCACGCAGTCGAGCGAGTTGATGTGGATGATCGCGCGGCCTGCATCGTCATACATCCACTGCGCCGTCTCAGGGGTCAGCGGCGGGGGGCCGTCGCGCCGCTCCAGTCCCAGCAGTTCCTCGTAAAACCGGGCGCTGCCATCCAGGTCGCCGGTGATGATATTCACGTGATCGAGGGCTTCGACTTTCATGGCTCTCTCCCTGCCGATTTGCGGTGTCGATTTTGGCCGATTTGTGGTGGCGCAAAGCGCCTTATCGCTTGCACCCTTAGCGCAACATTGTATGTGACGCATACAATTTCGCGTATGTGATTCCTTCACAAACATGGAGAGGTGAGGAAAAATGGCTCAAAATCTGGAACAGATCCTCGCGGGCACCGACAACATCGTCGACAAGCTCCGCAATTCGCAGATCGGTGCCTATGTGTACCCGGTCGTGGCCCCGGAATTCTCGAACTGGCGTTCGGAGCAGTGGGCCTGGCAGCACAGCGCCGTGCTGTTCGACCAGTCGCACCACATGTTCGACCTGTACATCAAGGGCCCGGACGCGCTGAAGCTGCTGACCGACACCATGATCAACTCCCCCAAGGGCTGGGAGAAGAACAAGGCCAAGCAGTACGTGCCGACCACCCCCTATGGCCACGTGATCGGTGACGGCATCATCTTCTGGCTGGAAGAAGAAGAGTTCGTCTACGTGGGCCGTGCGCCCGCCGCCAACTGGCTGCGTTTCCAGGCCGAGAAGGGCAAGTACAACGTCGAGATCATCAACGATCCGCGTTCGCCTTCGCGTCCGATGGGCAAGCCGGTGCACCGCATCTCCTGGCGCTTCCAGATCCAGGGCCCGCGCGCCTGGGACGTGATCGAGAAGCTGAACGGCCAGCCGCTCGACAAGCTCAAGTTCTTCAACATGAGCGAGATGAAGATCGGCAACAAGACCGTGCGCACCCTGCGCCACGGCATGGCCGGCTCGCCGGGCCTCGAAATCTGGGGTCCGTACGAAGAGCAGGACTACATCCGCGACGAGATCCTGAAGGCTGGCGAAGAATTCGGCCTGATCGCCGTGGGCTCGCGCGCCTATCCGTCGAACACCCTGGAATCCGGCTGGATCCCCAGCCCGCTGCCCGCCATCTACACCGGTGACGAGCTGAAGGATTACCGCGAATGGCTGGGTGCCGACAGCTACGAAGCCACCGGCGCGATCGGCGGCTCGTTCGTGGGCGACAGCATCGAGGACTACTACCTCAACCCATGGGAACTGGGCTATGGCCCGTTCGTGAAGTTCGACCACGACTTCATCGGCCGCGAAGCGCTGGAGAAGATCGATCCGGCCGTGCAGCGTAAGAAGGTGACGCTGGAATGGCACGCCGACGACATGAAGAAGATCGTTGGCTCGCTGTTCGATCCGGAAGGTGAACAGTATAAGTTCTTCGACCTGCCGCTGGCGAACTATGGCAACAGCAACTACGACAAGGTGATCGACGCGAACGGTCGCACCGTGGGCCTGTCGCTGTTCACCGGCTACTCGTACAACGAGAAGAAGGGCCTGAGCCTCGCCACTGTCGACCACGAAATCCCGCTGGGCACCGACCTGCACGTTGTGTGGGGCGAGGAAAACGGCGGCACCCGCAAGACCACCGTGGAGCCGCACAAGCAGCTCAACGTGCGCGTGCGCGTTTCGCCGGTGCCGTACTCGGCCATGGCGGGCGACACCTACGCCGCCGGCTGGCGCTCCAGCCGTCAGGGCTAAGCGTTCCAGGGTTTCTCTGGACGGGAAAAGAGGGGCGGTGCCGCAAGGCGCCGCCCTTTTTCTTTGCGCGCAATGCGCTAGGCTGCGCGGCGAAGAGGGAGAACCCAATGGTCGATTTCAGCGGTGATCCGTCCGCCCGGGGCTTCTACGCCCCGTTGCGGTTCGAGGCGGACCTGCACGATTGCCAGGTGGAAGGCACGCTGCCCGCCGCGCTGGACGGCACGTTCTATCGTAGCTGCGTGGACCGGCGCTATCCCCCGCGCGTGGCGAACGACATACCCTATAACGCCGATGGCGCGATCGACATGTTCCGCTTCCGCGATGGCCACGTGGACTTCCGCAGCCGCTATGTCCGTACGCCCCGCTATGTGGCGGAACGGCGCGAGCGGCGGGCACTGTTCGGGGCCTATCGCAACAAATACACGAATGATCCGCTGGCCACCGACCTCTCGATGAACACGGCCAACACCACGCCCATCGTCCATGCCGGCAAGCTGTTCGCGATGAAGGAATCCAGCCCGCCGATGCTGCTGGACCCGCACACGCTGCGGACCATCGAGGAGCACGATTTCGGCGGCCGGCTGGGCGCCACCAGCTTCACCGCCCACCCCAAGATCGACCCGACGACGGGCGAGATGATCGCCTTTTCCTATGAAGCGAAGGGCGACCTGAGCGATGACCTGGCGGTCCACTTCTTCACCCCCGACGGCACGCTGACCCGCTCGGTCTGGCTGAAATGCCCGGTGGTCAGCATGATGCATGACTTCATGATCACCCAGACCCACGTGATCCTGCCCACCACCGGCATGGTCACCAGCGAGGCCCGGCTGCTGGCGGGCGAGAATCACTGGGCCTATGACCCTGCCGTGCCCGGATACGTGGGGATCCTGCCGCGCGATGGCACGACGCAGGACGTGCGCTGGTTCCAGGGCCCGCCGGACCGCGCCATGCTGATCCACGCCACCAATGCCCGCACAGAGGGCAACAAGGTGATCCTCGATGCCCCGGTGGCGCGCGGCAACTTCAACCCGCAGTTCCCCAATGCGGACGGCTCCCCCTTCGACCACGAAGCACGCAAGAACACCGTTCGCCGCTGGACCTTCGACCTTGCCACCGGCGCCTGGGACGAGGAGATCCTGTTCCCCGGCGTCACCCCCACCAGCTTCACGCGGATGGACGACCGCTTCATCACGAAAGCGTTCCGCTGGAGCTTCAACCTGCTGACCGATACCGCCCTGCCGTGGGATGAAGCGCGCGCCGGTCCGCTGGGATCGCAGTGGAACGCCTGGTATCGTTTCGACCACCTGCACGGCACATACGAGAAGTGCTCCGCCGGCCCCACCCACACCCTGCTGGAACCGCAGTTCGTGCCCCGCGGCGCCGATGCGCCGGAGGGGGACGGCTATGTGATTGGCGTGGCCAACAACCTTGCCACCATGGCCAGCGAACTGGTGGTGGTGGACGCGGTTGACTTTGCCGCCGGCCCCATCGCACGGGTGAAGCTGCCGTTCCGCCTGCACATGCAGGTCCACGGCTGGTGGGTTTCGTCAGCGGACCTGCCGTTCGATTTCGGCCGTGATTACGACTACGACGGCCCGCAGTACCTTTAGGAGAGGATCAAGACCCGCATGACCAACTACGTTCTCGTCCACGGGGCCTGGGGCGGCCACCACACCTATGGCCAGGTGCCCGCGCGGCTGGAGGCAGAGGGCCACAAGGTGCTCAACTGCACGCTGCCGGGCCTGGGGAGCCGGCAGGCCGAGCTGCACCCCGGCATCACGCTGACCGACCATATCGATGCCGTATGCCAGCAGATCGAAGAAGCGGGGTTCGACCGTTTCGTGCTGGCGGGCCACTCCTATGGCGGCATGGTCATCACCGGGGTGGCGGGCCGGCTGGGCAAGCGGGTCGATGCCATCTGCTACATCGACGCCTTCCTGCCCGACAACGGCCAGAGCCTGTACGACATCACCGGCGCCTATGAGCACGCCTGGTACATCGACAGCCAGAAGTTCCGCCCCGGCCTGGTGGAACCGATCGGTTCGATCGACTTCAAGATGGTGCCCGGCGTGGTCGGCTATCATCCCCTGCTGACGCTGGTGGAGGCGGTGCAGCTTTCGGGCGACGAGCAGGCGATCCCCAGGAAGGCCTACATCTTCGCCAATGCCTACAACCCCACCCCCTTCCCCCGCTTTGCCGAAAAGGCGAAGGCGGCCGGCTGGGACTATCACGAGGTGGCCACCGACCATTTCGTGATGCAGAACGATCCCGATACCACGGTGAAGGTGCTGCTGGGCCTGGCGGAGTAGGATGGGGGACCAGCCCCTCGTCGCGGGTCGTGATTGCGGACCCTGCGCCATGTGCTGCGAGGTGCTGCGGATCGAGGCGCTGGACAAGCCCGAGCTGACCCCCTGCGCGCACCAGCAGGGCGGCTGCGCAATCTATCCCGACCGGCCGCCCGCCTGCCGCGAGTTCTACTGCGGCTGGCGGGCGCTGCCCTTCGTGGGCGCGCACTGGTATCCGCCGGACAGCGGGATGATGGTATTTCCGCTGGCGAGCGAAAAGCGCCTGACCGTCCACGTCGATCCGGCGCGGGCTGATGCGTGGCGGCAGGAGCCCTATGCCACGGACCTCGCCAACTGGGCGCAAGCCGCGCGGCGCATGGGGATGCGGCTGGCGGTGGTCGTTGGCCGGCAGGAAGTGGCCGTGCTGGCGGAGTGAACCCGGCGGGGCAAATGCCGCCGGGTCAGGCTGCCATCAGCAGCTCGTCCATCTTGGCAAAGCCCTTGCGGGTAATCCCGATCAATGCGCGGCGCCCGTCCGCCGGATCCTCCATCCGTTCGGCCAGGCCGCCATCGATCAGCATGGCGATATAGCGGCCGGCAGTGGTCGCCGGCGCGCCCGAGGCAATGGCCAGGCTCTTGATCGACAGGCGGCGGCTCTCCATCCGCGCGCGATAGAGTTCCAGCAGCATGTCCCATCCCGGCTCTCCGAACAGGTCCGCGCCAAACAGCGCGTTGCGCCGCGCGCGCAGGTCCGCCAGCAGGTCGGCGGGGACAGTCCCGCCGTACTGCAGCCGTGGCGTGGCATAGGGCTTGCGCACCGGTTGCTGCGCGGCAAACCCTTCCTCCACGATCTGCGCCAGCCGCCGCAATTGCGGGCACATTTCGAACTGCTGCTCGGGAAAATCCACGTAACCCATTAACGACCCCTAGCTTCACGCGCAGGCTCATTTTTCCCGCGTCGTGCCCGTCATCCAACCCCTTTGCCGACCGGCGCAGCGCCCCGCCAAGGCACGGTCACATCAGGGTTAATACTGAATCGGACATTCTAGACTCTTTGCAAAGTCCACTGGTTACGTGTCACGCGACTACGTGATGGCCAATGGTCGCGGGCCTGGCGTCAGGCGATCAGGCCCAGGCTGATCGCGCGGATGGCCGCCGTGGTGCGATCGGATACCGAAAGCTTGCCGAAGGCCCGCCGCAGGTGCGTATCAACCGTGTTGGCCGAACAATTGAGCATCTCGGCAATGACCGAATTGCTCTTGCCCAGGGCCACCCACTGGAGGATTTCCCGCTCACGCGGCGAGAGCAGGACTTCGGGCGGGTTCTGGAGCACCGCCTCGCAGAGCCGCATGTGGCCGGCCTGGACCACCGCCTGGACCATCCGCCGCTCCTGCGCTGAAAACGCGCGGCCCTGATCAGCCGGAACCAGCGTGGCGAAGGCATTGCTCTGGCGCGGACCATAGCCGGGCACGGCCAGGCCATCGAGCGTATCCTCCGCGGCGCCCAGGCGGGCCAGCATCTGCTGGCGAAACTGCTGCTCGGCAGCGGCGATGGGCGCGCTGCTCCAGGCCTCGGTCCAGGTCATCACCCGCCCGCTGGCCAGGGTGCGGCGGGGAACCACGTCCAGCCGATCGAACTCGGTATCGGTATAGGCATCGATGAAGCGGCGCGGGAAGCCGAAGGTCAGCGGACGCAGGCTTCCGGAGACCTGCGCGCCCTTCACGAAGAAGTAGGAGCCGGCCACGAAACCCTGGGCGCGCAGCGAGCGGACCAGGCCCTTCCACAGGCGGACGGGATCATCGCTTCGCGCGATTTCCTGCAAGCAATCGAGGAGCATCTGCCTCTCTCAACACAACCTCCCGCGGGTGAAGTGTAGGCAGGGATGGATTGAGAAACAACAGCTTAAATTGTCGTCAGGGCCAATTCGGCTGGCGGCGAAAGGCGCGCCGGGACCAGGGCCCCGGCCCTCGCCCCGTCAGGCAGCGCGGCTGTACTGGCGGCGCTGCGGTGCCTGCACGTCCACCCCTTCCAGCCGGAACCCGTCCGACAGCTCCTGCAGGCGGCGGGATTCCTCGGCCAGGCTGCGGGCGGCGGCGCTGGCTTCCTCCACCAGGGCGGCGTTCTGCTGCGTGGCGTGGTCCATCTCGTTAAGCGCGGTATTGATCGTGTCGAGCGAGACCGATTGTGCGCCGGTCACTTCGGCAACCGAAGCGGACAGTTCGGCCAGTTCGCCGATCAGTCCGGCAATGCCATCGAAGGCCACGCCTGACTGTGCGACCAGTTGCGCGCCGCGTTCCACGTTCTCCACGCTCTGGATGATCAGCGACTTGATCTCGCTGGCGGCATCGGCGCTGCGCTGGGCCAGCAGGCGCACCTCGCTGGCGACCACGGCAAAGCCCTTGCCGGCCTCGCCCGCCCTGGCGGCTTCCACCCCGGCGTTCAGTGCCAGCAGGTTGGTCTGGAAGGCGATGCCGTCGATCAGGTCGATAATCGCGCGGATCTGGTTAGCCGACTTTTCGGAGGCTTCCATCGCGTCGACCGCCTCGCTCACCACCTTGCGCCCGTCGGCGACCGACTGCTGCGAAGTCGCGGCGCGGTCGGACATGGACTTGGCCCCGTCGGCCGTGCGGCGCACGCCCCTGGTCAGTTCGTGCAGCGCGGCGCTGGTTTCCTCCAGGGTGGCGGCATCGTTCTGCGTGCGGATGGCCAGGTCATCCGCCGCCTGGCGGATCTCGGTGGCCCCGTGCGAAACGCTGCGTGCGGCATTGGCCACATCGGTCAGCGCACCGGCAACGGACTTGCGCATCCGCTCGAAATCTTCCGTGATGCGCGCATACTCGGGCGGCAGGGTGCTCAGCGAGCTGGTAAAATCGCTGTCGGCCAGCGCCGCCAAGGCCACGCCGATGGCTTCGATCGCTTCCAGCCGGCTGCATTCCTCGGCCTTGAAATAGGCAGAAAGGGCCACCTCCATGTCCAGCAGCGCAACTTTGACCAGCGTTGCCACCTCGCCTGCGGTGCGCCCGCCGTCCAGCATGCCGCCGAGCGATCCCTTCACCGCACGTTCGACCACTTCGGACAGGACGCGCGAATAGCCGCCGATGTACCAGGTGGGATCGAGGCCGATGCGGGCGTGGACATTGCCGATCCGCTCCGCCCGCTCAAGGTAGGCGGCGCCGGGGCGCTGCGAGAACAGTTCGGCCCAGTGTTCGATCTGCTTCGATCGCGCCAGGTCCATCTGCGGCTGGCCGGAGAACTTGGCCGCCAGCGCCGGCACCGTGCGCACCTTGGCATAGAAGCGGTCCAGTGCGGGGGGAGCCAGCCGCGCCATGCGGCGGGCAATGCGGGGGAAACGGGCAATGTCATTCTGGTCGATGCCGAAAAAGTCGAGACGGTCTTCAACCGTGGTATCGTGGGCCATAGCGGGTAAGCCTTGTAGTAGCAGACTACCCGGCTATATTAGAATCGCACTTCGGATACGTACGGAAGTCCGTACGTAACTTCCCTTGGTCGTGTTACCGCCCGGCCAACGCTGCCTCGCACTCGGTCATCAGCGTCTGGATGATCTGGGCGGCGGGTTCCTCGGCCTTGACCATGCCGACGGACTGGCCGGCCATCACGCTGCCGTTCTCCACGTCACCATCGATCACCGCGCGGCGCAGGGCCCCGGCCCAGAAGCGTTCGATGCGCAGTTGCGCCTCGCCCATGTCGATGCTGCCCTGATCCAGCAGCAGGGCCACCTCGCGCTGCTTGGCGGCGAATTCCTCGGTGCCCTTGTTTTCCAGTGCCCGCACCGGGATCACCGGCAGGCGCGGATCGATCTGCACCGACGCCACCGCGTTGCGGGCGCTGGCGCGGAAGAACATCTTCTTGAAATCGGGGTGGGCAATGCTTTCGGTGGCGCAGGCAAAGCGGGTGCCAAGTTGCACGCCGCAGGCTCCCATCTGCAGGTAGCGCGCGATCATCTCGCCGGTGCCGATGCCGCCGGCGACGAACACCAGGTTGTCCTGCGCCAGTTCGGGCAGGATTTCCTGCGCCAGCACGCTGGTGGATACCGGGCCGATGTGGCCGCCCGCCTCGCTGCCCTCGATCACCAGCGCGTCCGCGCCTGAACGCAGCAGCTTCTTGCCCAGCGCCAGCGTGGGGGCAAAGCAGATGACCTTGGCGCCGGTTTCCTTGATCGCTTCCACGCTGCCCTTGGGCGGCAGGCCGCCCGCCAGCACCACGTGGCCCACCTGGTGCTTCGCGCAGACCGCAATCAGCGCGAACAGGTCCGGGTGCATGGTGATCAGGTTCACGCCGAAGGGCCTGGCGGTCAGCGCCCTGGTGGCGGCGATCTCGGTATCGAGCAGCTCGGGCGTCATCGCCCCGCAGGCAATCACGCCAAAGCCGCCGCCGTTGCTGATCGCGGCCACCAGGTTGCGCTCGGAAACCCAGCTCATCGCGCCGCACATGATGGCGGTTTCGGTGCCCAGGAAAGCGGCCCCGCGCGCCATCAGCGCGTCGGTGCGGGGAAACGCGGTCAAGCGGCGGTCTCCACCGCGTCCAGACCATAGGCGGTGTGCAGCACGCGCACGGCCAGCTCGGTCTCGTCCTCGTCGATCAGCACGGAGATCTTGATCTCGCTGGTGGAGATCGCGTCCACGTTGATGCCGCGATCGGCCAGGGCCTTGAACATCGTGCTGGCCACGCCTGCGTGGCTGCGCATACCCACGCCCACGACGCTGATCTTGGCCACCTTGTCGTCGCTGATCAGGCGGTAGAAACCGATCTGCTCCTTGCGCTCTTCCAGCATGGTCTGGGTGCGCAGCAGGTCGGACTTGGGCACGGTGAAGGTGACGTCGGTCTCGCCCTTGTCCTTGGCGATGTTCTGGATGATCATGTCCACGTTGATGCTGGCATCGGCCAGCGGACCGAAGATGTTGGCCACCGCGCCGGGCCGGTCGGGCACGCGGGTGAGGGTGATCTTGGCCTCGTTCTTGTCGGCGGCGATGCCGGTGATCAACTGGCGTTCCATGTCGGTTCCTTCCACTTCCTCGTCGCTGACGATCATCGTGCCCGGCAGGCTGTCGGCCGGCGGGGCGCCTTCCTCGATGAACGAGGAGAGCACCTGCACGCGCACCTTCTCCTTCATCGCCAGGCTGACCGAGCGGGTCTGCAGCACCTTCGAGCCGACCGAAGCCAGTTCGAGCATTTCTTCGTAGGTCACGTTCTTCAGCTTGCGGGCCTTGGCCACGATCCGCGGGTCGGTGGTGTAGACCCCGTCCACGTCGGTATAGATGTCGCACCGGTCAGCCTTCAGCGCGGCGGCCACGGCCACGGCCGAAGTGTCCGATCCGCCGCGACCCAGAGTGGTCACGCGGCCGGCGGGGGAAATGCCCTGGAAACCGGGAATCACGGCAATCTCGCCCGCCTGCATGGAAGCCACCAGCGCGGGCGCGTCGATTTCCTCGATGCGGGCCTTGGCGTGGGCGTCATCGCTCCTGATCGGCACCTGCCAGCCCAGCCAGCTGCGCGCCTTGCAGCCCATCGCCTGCAGGGTCAGCGCCAGCAGGCCGGAAGTCACCTGTTCGCCCGACGCCACCACCACGTCGTATTCGGCGGGATCGTAGAGCGGATTGGCCTCGCGGCAGAAGTTCACCAGCCGGTCGGTCTCGCCCGCCATGGCGGAGACGACCACGGCCACCTCATCACCCCGCGCGGCTTGCGCGCGCACGATATTGGCCACGCGCCGGATGCGCTCGGTCCCGGCCATGGAGGTGCCGCCGAATTTCATCACGATACGGGCCACGGGGCTGCTATCCTTGCTGCTGGTCTGGAATCACGCGCGCTGTTAGGGGTGCTGCATGGCTGATGCAACTGTAGCAAGTGAAACCATCCGCGCCAGCGAGGCCGCACACTTCGGCAAGCTGGCGGCAGACTGGTGGAATCCCGCCGGTTCCAGCGCCATGCTGCACAGGCTGAACCCGGTGCGCCTTTCTTTCATCCGCGCGGCGATTGACCTGCACTGGGGCGGCGATGTGCGTGGCATCAGGCCGCTGGAGGGCAAGCGCGCGCTGGACGTGGGCTGCGGCGCGGGCCTGCTGTGCGAACCGCTGGCCCGGCTGGGGGCGCAGGTTACCGGCGTGGACGCGGCGGAAGAGAACGTGGCCGCCGCCACCCACCATGCCGTGGGTGCGGGCCTGCCTGTCACCTATCACCATGGCGAGCTGGCAGCGCTGGCGCTGGGCCGGTTCGACCTTGTCACCTGCATGGAAGTGATCGAGCACGTGGCCGACAAGGCGCTGTTCGTGGCCCAACTGGCCGATCATGTGGCTGATGGGGGGTTGCTGGTCATGTCCACCCCCAACCGCACCGCGCGCAGCCGCGTGCTGCTGGTGGAAGGGGCCGAAGCGCTGGGCATGGTCCCGCGCGGCACCCACCACTGGGACGATTTCGTCACGCCCCACGAACTGCGCGATCTGTTGGCCGATGCGGGCCTGGTAATGGGCGAGCCGCAGGGCATCGCCTGGACCCCGGCAAAAGGCCTGCACCTGTCCGCCGACATGGCGCTGAACTACATCGTCACCGCGCAGGCCGGATGAGCGCGCCGTGATCCTGCGCGACAAGCCGGGCTTCATGCAACTGGCCTTTGCCGTGCGCGGATCGATCGTGCCGGTCATCGCCCCGCAGGTGCTGGGCCTGGCCGCTTTTGCCGCGCTGGTGGTGTGGGCAGACCGGCACCTGGCCACCTTCCCGGAGATCGAGGCCACCCCTTTCACCGTGTTCGGCATCGCCCTGTCGCTGTTCCTCGGCTTCCGCAACAATGCTGCCTACGACCGCTGGTGGGAGGCGAGGAAGCTGTGGGGCGGACTACTGGCCGACCTGAGGAGCTTCGCCCGCGAGACCGAGCTGTTTTTGGCCAGCGAGGCGGACCGGGCGCGGGCCTTGCGGCTGGCGCTCGCCTTCATGCACCTGCACCGCGCGATGGCCCGCCGCCTGCCCGACGATGCAACAGCGCGGACGGCGGCCGGCCGGGCCGGGCTGTCCGCCGATGGACCGCTGCCGCGCCCCTGTGCTGCGCTGGATTCGATTGCCACCCTGCTGGCCAACGCCCGCAGAGATGGCACGCTTGACGGCTATGGCGCCAGAGCGCTGGCCGAGCGGCTGGCCAGCATCACGCTGGGCCAGGCCGGCGCCGAGCGGATTGCCCGCACCCCGCTGCCCTATGTCTATTCGCTGCTGATCTACCGCACGACGTATCTCTATTGCCTGCTGCTGCCGCTGGCGCTGGTGGGGCCGGCGGGCTGGCTGGCCCCGCTGTTCGTGGGCATCGTGGCCTATGTGTTCCTGGGCCTGGCCGAGGTGACCGAAGACCTGGCCCACCCCTTCGGCAACACGCCCAACGCCCTGCCGCTGGATGCGATCTGCCGCACGGCGGAGATCAGCCTGGCCCCGCACCTGGGCGAGGAGCCGCCGCAGCCGCTGGCGCCGGTGGACTATTATCTCAGTTGAGTGCGGCTGCCTCGATCAAAGGCAGATGTAGTTCCGGTTTTCGTTGAGGACCGCCCGCCCCCAGCCCGGCTGGTCGGTAAAAGCACCATCCACCCGCGCCCTGGCAAGTGCTTCCCAGATCAGGTTGGAACAGGCTGCGTTAATGGGCGCCGTTTCCTCACCCGATCCGCGCGCCCAAAGGGGTGCGAAAACCCGCTCTTGCCTGACCGTCCAGCCATGAACGAGGAGCCCCGCTGCATGGGCACGATCCGTCAGGCCGGTCGATTCTCCGTAATCCTGCAGCAGCAACGCCAGTTCCGCCCCGATGCCATCGGCATATCTCGCCAAGTCCGCCAGCCCCTGCGCCGTCAGCATATCGGCATATGTCACCCCCAGCCGGTCGGCTGGGCCACCTTGCGCCGAGACCAGCTGCACCAGCCGCAGCTCGGTCATTTGGTTCAGGCGCGGCAGGGTGTCGGCCTCGAAGCTCTGGATGAACACCGGATCGTCGGCGCTGCGATAGCCTGCCGCGTGCAACTGCCCGACCAGCGTGGCCGCAGTGTCATGGCCGATGCTCGCAAAGTAGTGCGAATGCTTGAGTTCCGGGTAAAGGCCTATCCGCCGCCCCGTCTCCGCCTCCTTGGCGCGCACCAGGGCGATGATCTCGGCCAGAGTGGGCACCTGCCACAGACCATCGAACCGCGTGTTGGCCACCCGCACCTGCGGCAGCCGCTCGCGGGCGCGCAGGGTGCGCAGTTCGGCCAGGGTGAAGTCTTCGGTGAACCAGCCGGTCACCTGTTCGCCATCGATCACCTTGGTGGAGCGCCGGTCGGCAAATTCGGGCCGTTCGGCCACGTCGGTGGTGCCGGAAATCTCGTTCTCGTGCCGCGCCACCAGCACGCCGTCCTTCGTCGGCACAAGATCCGGCTCGATGTAGTCGGCGCCCTGGTCGATCGCCCGTTCATAGGCGGCAAGGGTATGCTCGGGCCGCTCGCCGCTGGCTCCGCGATGGGCGATGATCAGCATGGCACGCTCCTCCTGCGCCAAGGCTGGCATGGTGAGGCACACGGCTGCAAGGGCAAGCAGCCACCTCACCCCAGCGCCCGCTCCCATTCGGCCACGTCGAACCCCACCAGCAGGCCGCCGGGATGTTCCGCCACCGGGCGCTTGATCAGGCTCGGCTGGCTGACCATCAGGCCCGCCGGGTCGCTGTCCGCCTGTGCCCGCTCGGCATCCGACAGCTTGCGGAAGGTAGTGCCCCGGCGGTTGAGCACCGTGTCGACGCCCTTGGCCGCAATCCACCCTGCAACCTTGCCCGCATCGGCCCCTTCCTTCTTGTAGTCATGGAAGGTGTAGGCAAGGCCGCGCCCGTCCAGCCACGTGCGGGCCTTCTTCACGGTGTCGCAGTTGGGAATGCCGTAGAGCGCGATGGTCATGCCTGATCCTTGTGCGTGAACGTGTGTAGGCGCGGATTGTTACACCCGAACAGCGTGTAATCCGCATACCATTCAGTGCGGCCCTGCCCCTGCACGGCCAGGTGTTCGGCTTGCCGACCCCAGGCGCGTGCGCTGCCCTCGTCTGCCCATTGCGACAGGGCGACCACCTCGCCATCGGCGGCGACATAGGACTTGAAGCTCAGGAACCCGGGCTGGGCGGCGGCCAGCTCCTCCATCCGGTCGGCGGCGAGGGCATAGGCCTGCTGGTCGATCCCGGCGCGCTTGCGGTTGCGGAAGACGACCAGATACATCAGCGCCGCTTCAGGTGCGCGTCCGCAATGGCCACGGCCAGGGCATCGGCCGCATCGGCCCCGGCCAGGTGCACGCCGGGCAGCAGCACCTTCAGCATGGCCTGCACCTGCGCCTTTTCCGCCGCGCCGGTGCCCACCACGGCCTTCTTCACCAGCCGCGCCGCATGTTCGTTGACGGCAAGGCCCGCCGCCCCGCAGGCCGCCAGCACCGCGCCGCGCGCCTGCGCCAGCTTCAGGGTGCTCTGCGGGTTCTTGTTGAGGAAGACTTCCTCGGCAGCGGCCCGGTCTGGCCGGTATTCGGCAATCACCGCCGCCAGCGCACTCTGCAAGTGCGACAGGCGGGCTGGCATGGTGGCAGCCGGATCGGACTTGATCTGGCCATTGGCCACATGGCTCAGCAGGGCCCCCTCGCTGCGCACCAGCCCCCAGCCGGTGCAGGAGAGCGAGGGGTCGAGGCCGAGGATCAGGGTCACTCCCCCTCCCGCAAGCGGCAGGGGAGCACGATCAACCCAGCTTCTCCATGATCTCGTCGGAAATCTCGTAGTTCCCCCACACGGTCTGCACGTCGTCATCGTCGTCCAGCGTGTCGACCAGCTTGAGCAGGGTGCCGGCCTGGGCTTCGTCCACTGCCACGGTCAGGCTGGGCTTCCACGCAAGCTTGACGTTGTCGGCGGCACCAAGCGCCTTTTCCAGTTCGTTTGCCACGCCATGCAGGGCATCGGCTGCGGTCCAGATGGTGTGCCCGTCCTCGGAGCTTTCGACGTCCTCGGCACCCGCCTCGATGGCGGCTTCCAGCACCTTTTCCTCGTCACCTACGCTGGCGGGATACTCGATCATGCCCAGCCGCTCGAACCCGTGGGACACCGAGCCTTCGGAGCCCAGGTTGCCGCCGTTCTTGGAGAAGGCCGTGCGCACGTTGGTGGCGGTGCGATTGCGGTTGTCTGTCAGCGCTTCCACGATCAGCGCCACGCCGCCCGGGCCATAGCCCTCGTAGCGGACCTCCACATAGTCCTCGCCACCCGCAGCGCTGGCCTTGTCGATCGCGCGCTGGATGTTGTCCTTGGGCATGGACTGGGCCTTCGCCGCGTTCACCGCCAGCCGCAGGCGCGGGTTCATGTCCGGATCGGGCGCACCCATCTTGGCCGCCACGGTGATTTCGCGGCTGAGCTTGGAGAAGAGGTTGGAACGCTTCTTATCCTGCGCACCCTTGCGGTGCATGATGTTCTTGAACTTGGAATGGCCTGCCATGGGATCGCTTCTGTTGGCTGCAAGTGAAGTTGCGCGCGGCCTAGCCCAGCCGCGCGCCCGCTTCAATATGCCAGCAGCCTGAAGTGGTCCGGGTCAGCACTCAGCCGAGGCCGAGCGCGTTCTTGTAGGTTTCCAGCACCAGTTCCATCTCGTTGCGGTCATCCGGCTTCATCTTCCGCAGGCGGACCACCTGGCGCATGATCTTGGGGTCATAGCCCACGGCCTTGGCCTCGGCGTAAACGTCGCGGATGTCGTCGGCGATGCCCTTCTTTTCTTCCTCGAGGCGTTCGATACGCTCAATCAGCAGGCGCAGGCGGTCGTCGGTGGCATTGGCCATGAAAGGTCTCTCCGTCGGGAATCAGCAGAATCGGTTGGCCGCTCCGATAAGGTGCTAAGCGGATTCGGGCAAAGGGGGGCGCAGGCTTTTTGTCCACACGCCGTTCCTGACCGCACATGTCATTTGCGCGGACGCCGGTTGAGGGTATGGTCCGGCCCGAACGAACTGTCCGGGGGGATGGATATGGTCGACGTCTTCATTTCGTATTCGCGCACCAACAAGGATCGCGTCAGCCAGATCGCCCGCGCAATCGAGCATGCGGGCTATGAAGTGTGGTGGGATGCCGAGCTGCCTCCGCACCAGTCCTATGGTGACGTGATCACCGCCAAGATCCAGATGGCCAAGGCCGCCGTGGTGGTCTGGTCGGCCGAGGCTGCCGCCAGCGAATGGGTGCGCGCCGAGGCCGACGTGGCGCGCAACCAGAAGAAGCTGGTGCAGACCGCGCTGGGCGACATCACCCCGCCGCTGCCGTTCAACCAGATCCAGTATGCCAACCTGGGCGACTGGAACGGCGAGCAGGACCATCCCGAATGGCGCAAGGTCAAGGCCAGCCTGGCCGACCTGTGCGGCCCGCGCGACGCGCGCGAGGGCGGGCCGGCCTATCCCTTCCCGCCAGCACCCCCGGCAGAACCCGCAGCCGCGCGGCCCGCGCCGGTGGCCGCAGCGGCCATGGTGGCCTCGCCCGCAGCCGCGCCCGCAGGCGGCAACGGGGCCGCCGTACCCCGCAGCGGCGGGGTGCCGGTGCCCGTGGTGGTCGGCGGCCTGGTGGCCCTGCTGGGCCTGGCCGGGGCCGCCTGGTGGGTCAGCAGCAGCGGCGCAAAGGGCGACGAGGCGGATCCGACCGAGGAGGTCGCCGGCGCCGATGGCGAGGCGCAGGCCCTGGTAGCCGCCCCGTCAGCAACTCCGTCGAGCGCGCCCACACCCACCCCGTCAGCCCCGCCGCCCGCGCCCGTGCAGCAGGCCCAGGCCGCGCCGCCGCCGCAGCAGCAACAGCAGTACAACCGCGACGTGCGCCTCATCAACCAGAGCGGCGATACCATCATGTACTTGCGCTGGTCGGATGCCAACCAGTCTGACTACGGCGCGGACCGGCTTGGGTCGGACGTGCTGGGCAACGGCGAATACTGGGACGTGACCATCGACGATGGCACCGGGGCCTGCACCTATGACCTGATGGCCACCACCGCCGGAGGGCGCAACATTGCCCGCAACGGGGTGAACGTCTGCGCGGTATCCTCCGTCACCTTCAACTGAGGGCCGGTCGCTTGCCCACCATCGCCATGTTCTGCGGCCACATGTTCAACGCTGGCAGCCCGGCCGAGCAGGACCTGGCCGCGCGCGTAGCAGACGAGATCGCCCGGCTTGACGTCACCGTGGGCTATGGCCCGCTGGCCTGCGGGGCCGACATCGTGATTGCCGAGGCGCTGCTGGCGGCGGGCGCCGAACTGCAGGTGGTGCTGCCCTTCTGCGAGGAGGACTTCATCGCCGAAAGCGTCACCAGCGGGGGCGCGGACTGGCTGCCCCGCTACCATGCCTGCCGCGATGCCGCTGCCGCAGTCCACTTTGCCACCCCGGGGGCTTACGTGGGGGATGACAACCAGTTTGCCTATAACAGCCGCTATGCCATGGGCCTCGCCGCCCTGCGGGCGCAGATCGACGGCGCGGCGCGGGTGCAGCTTGCCGTGGTTTCCGACAAGATCGCCTCGCTCTCCCTCACCGGCATCGCCGGGACCGTGGCCGACATCAAGTTGTGGCGCGACCTGGGCGGAGAGACGGTGGCCATCCCGGCCGGGCCGGTACCGCGCAACCTGGTGTTTCCGCAGCGCGAGCCGATCGGCAGCGGCACCAAGCGGCGCATCCGGTCCATCCTGTTTGCCGACTACAAGGGCTTTTCCCGCCTGGGCGAACGCGAGCTGGTGCTGTTCATGCACCTGGTGATGGGCCGCATCGCCCGCGTGCTCAACCGGCATGGCGACCATGTGGAGTTCCGCAACACCTGGGGCGATGCGATCTACGCCATCATCGACAAGCCCGCCCGCGCCGCGCAGATCGCGCTGGAACTGCAGGATGCGCTGGAGGACTTGCCGCCCGAGCTGTCACCCCAGGGGGACACGGCGGGCATGCGCATCGGCGTCCACTATGGCCCGATCTGGGTGGGCACCGACCGCATCACCGGCAACCGCCTGTGGTATGGCAGCGAGGTCAACCGCACCGCCCGGATCGAACCGGTGACGCCGGTGGGCGGGGTCTATTGCACCGATGCCTTCGCCGCCGCGCTGCTGGTGGCCGATGACCACTCTTGCCGCTTTGTCCCGGTGGGGCGGGTGGAACTGGCCAAGGCCTATGGCGAGGTCGACATGTACCGGCTGGAGAAAGCCTGAGCCCGCCGGGGCTTTGGCTGATGCCGGGCCGTTCGCAGCCCGGCCTCAGCCAAATCGATCAAACCGCCGCAGGTCCTAGTCCCCGCCCATCTCGCGGTTCTTCGCCAGGCTGGCGTCCATCCGTGCCAGTTGCTCGGGCGTCGCCTCGGTCTGGCGGGTGGCCTTCCATTCGGCGGCCGGCATGCCGTGGATCAGCTCGCGCGCGGAGTCCTTGTCGCCATCATAGCCGGCATCCCTGATCCAGTCCGCCAGGCAGTTGCGGCAGAAGCCCGCCAGGCCCATGAGGTCGATGTTCTGCGCGTCGTGTCGCTTGCGCAGGTGGCGCACCAGCCGGCGGAAGGCGGCGGCGGCGGCCGCATCGGGCAGGGCATCCAGCGGATCGTGGCTATTACTCATAGAGCATTCCTATTCTCGACCTTGTCTTGTCATGCCGCTCTGCCATAGGCGTGGGCCCATGACAAAGTTCAAACCGCGCGCCCGCAAGGTCAAGATCCTCGCCACCCTAGGCCCCGCCAGCAGCGATCCCGATGTGCTGCGCGCCCTGTTCCGCGCCGGGGCCGATGCCTTCCGCTTCAACATGAGCCATGGCGACCACGCGATGCACGCGGCCAACTTTGCCACGGTGCGGGCGCTGGAGAAGGAATTCAACCGTCCCATCGCCATCCTGTGCGACCTGCAGGGCCCCAAGCTGCGCGTGGGCACCTTTGCGGAAGGCAAGGCCGTGATCGCCCACGGCGCGCAGTTCGTGCTGGATGACAACCCTGCGCCGGGCGATGCCACGCGCGTGCAATTGCCGCATCCGGAACTGTTCGCCGCGCTGCAGGCCGGCCAGCGGCTGCTGATCAACGACGGCAAGATCCGCCTGCGCGTGAAGCAGGTGAAAAGCGGCACGATCACCTGCGTGGCCGAGGTCGGCGGCGTGATCTCGGACCGCAAGGGCGTGAACGTGCCCGATGCCGAAGTGCCGATTCCCGCGCTCACTGCCAAGGACCGGGCTGACCTGGCCTTTGCCATGGAGCAGGGGGCGGACTGGATCGGTCTGTCCTTCGTCCAGCGGCCCGAGGATATCCTGGAGGCCAAGGAACTGATGCAGGGCCGCGCCTTCCTGTGCGCCAAGATCGAGAAGCCGCAGGCGATCAAGCGCCTGCACGACATCATCGAGGCGGCCGACGGCGTGATGGTGGCGCGCGGCGACCTGGGGGTGGAACTGAACCCCGAGGAAGTGCCCCCGCTGCAGAAGAAGATCGTCAACGCCACGCGCCTCACCGGCAAGCCGGTGATCGTGGCCACGCAGATGCTCGAATCGATGATCGAGAGCCCCACCCCCACCCGCGCCGAAGTGTCGGACGTGGCCAATGCCGTCTATGACGGGGCCGACGTGGTGATGCTGAGCGCCGAGACCGCCGCCGGGGCCTGGCCCGAGGAGGCGGTGATGATGATGGATTCGATCGCCCGGCAGGTTGAGGCGGACGATGGCTATACCGCCCGCGTGCGGATGCTCGATACGCCCAGCGATGCAACCACGGCTGACGCGCTGGCCCATGCCTGCATGACCATCGGCGATACCATTGCCCTCAACGCCATCTGCGTGTTTACCGACAGCGGCAGTTCCGCCCGCCGCGTGGCGCGTGAGCGGCCGGCCGTGCCGGTGATGGTGCTGACCCCTTCCATGCAGGTGGCCCGGCGCATCACCCTGCTGTGGGGCGCGCACCCGGTGGCCACGCGCGACATCGGCAGCTTCGAGGAGATGATCGCCAAGGGCAAGCGCATGGCCCTGCGCCACGGCTTCGGCGGCGCCGGCGCGCGGGTGGCCATGCTGGCCGGCGTGCCCTTCGGCAAGAGCGGCGCCACCAACCTGCTGCACATCGTGCGCCTGACGGGCGACGAGCTGGAGGAATACCCGGCGGGTTCGGTGGAGTGAGCTATGCCCCTTGTGGAAGTCTATGAGGGCGATGACGACTCACAGCTGCTGGTGACGGCGGATTTCGACTTCCTGCCGCGGGTCGGCGAATACATCTCGCATGATGCGGGCGACTATTTCCGCTACTACGACGTCGTCGAGGTCTGGCATCGCGCAGAACCTGGCAACGCCCGCTTCAGGGCCTGTGCGCGCGTCGTGCTAAGGGACTGATCTTGCCCCGACCGGCTTAGTGGCCCACCGCCACCGGCCCTTCCTCGCGCTTTGCCAGCAGGGCTGCCTCCAGGTCGTCGGGCAACTCGTAATAGCCGCCGGAAAGCTCGTCGTATTGCCCGCTCGCCAGGTCCAGCACGCGCTGGGCGCAGCGGGCCAGATCGCCCTGGGCTTCGGGATCGTCGAACCGCTCCTTCAGCCGCTCGACCATGCCCCCCAGGTATTGCTGCGCCGCCGGGTCCTCCATCGTGTCGCGCGCCAGCCTCGTGGGCACGAAGCCGGGATCGATGGCAAAGGCACTGACGCCGGTGCCCGCCAGTTCCGCCGCCGCTTCGGCCACCAGCCGGTTCTGCGCGATCTTGCCGGTGCAATAGGCGGACAGGTGCGGGGCCACGATCCGCGCCGCCTTGGCCGACACGCAGACCACCCGCCCCCGCCCGCGCGAAACCATACCCGGCAGGATCCGGTGCATCAGCAGGAACGGGGCGCGGATGTGCACTTCCTGGGCCTGCCACCATTCTTCCGGGTTCACCTGCCACAGCGGGCCGAACGGGCCGGGCACCCCGGCGTTGGAGACGAGCAGGTCGATCAGGCCCAGCTCGCCCTCGACCTGCGCCACCACCACGGCGATATCGGCCGGGCTGGTCACATCGCAGGTAGCCGCCATGGCCGCGTGCCCGGCAGCGCGGATGGCATCGGCCACGGCGCTCACCTCGCCGATCGAGCGGGAGACGACGGCCACCGCCGCCCCTTCCGCCGCCAGCCGCTCGGCAATCGCCCGGCCGAAGCCGCGGCCCGCGCCCGTTACCAGCGCCACCTGGCCTGCCAGAATGCCCATTGCTCTCTCCCTTGTGTTCTACAGCCCTCCGGCCCTCACAGCCCCTCAGGATGGTCCAGCCGGCGGATGATCTCGTCGAAAAAGGCCTCCACCGTCGCCAGCATGGCCGGGTCGATCCCGTCCAGCAGCGCCAGCCGCATGCCATCGGACAGGCCGAAGATCTCGTCCAGCGCGGCCTCGCCCGCAGGGGTCAGTTCCAGCAGCTTGGACCGCGCATCGCCCGGATCGGCCTGCCGGCTGATCAGCTGTTCCTTTTCCAGCAGTTGCACCATGCGGGTAAGCGAGGGGCCTTCGATTCTGAGGCGTCGGGCCACGTCGCTCTGCGTGCTGCCCGCGGGGGATGCGGCGATGGCACCCAGCGTTTCCATGCGCGAGGAACTGTAAGCGATCGGCCGCAGCCGCTCGTCCACCCGCGCGCGCCACAGGCGGGCGGCCAGCACCAGCTTGATCGTCAGCAGCATTTCGGGCGGAGGATCGCCCGCCTTGTAGGCCGCAAGCCGGGCGGCGCTGTCTGTTGCTGGTGTTCCGATGGCCACGCCTGTTCCCTTCGCGCGGAGCATTGGCCGATTTGCGCGGACCTGTCGAGAATCGCGAAGACCGCCCCGGGAAGGGGAAGCCGGATTCAGCCAATGTCTGGAAAATGGAGCGGGCGAAGGGATTCGAACCCTCGACCCCAACCTTGGCAAGGTTGTGCTCTACCCCTGAGCTACGCCCGCTCACTGGCGTTACCGAAAGCCAGGCTTCCGGTTGGGAAGCGCGCCACTAACAGCCGCTTCCGACTCGCGCAAGAGGGTTATTGGCAGGCAATTCACCCTTCACATTGGCCCCCAAAGCGCCACATAGAGGGCGCACATCGATCCCTGACGAAAACGGAGATACCACTTGGCAAGCATGGGCCTCAGCCTCGACGAGCAGAAAGCCGTCGACCGATTCCGCAAGGCAGTGGTCGAACCCAGCCAGACCAAGCTGGTGATCCTGGATTTCTGGGCCGAATGGTGCGGCCCGTGCAAGGCGCTGACCCCGGTGCTGGAAAAGGTGGCCGCCGAATATGCCGACAGGGGCGTGGTGCTGGCCAAAATCAACGTGGACGAGGAAGGCTTCATCGCCAGCCAGTTCCAGGTCCAGTCGATCCCCACGGTCTATGCCATGTTCCAGGGCCAGCCGGTGGCCGACCTGACCCCGGCGCGCAGCGAAAGCCAGTTGAAGGGCGCGCTGGACCAGATCCTGGCGCAACTGCCTGTCACCCCCGGTGCCCCGGGCGATGACAGCGCGATCGATCTGGCGCAACTGATTGCCATTGCCGAAGAGCGGTTGGCCGCCGGCGAAGCCGAACAGGCTGCGGCCATGTTCCACCAGTTGACCGACATGGCGCCGCAGGACGTGGCCGTGCTTTCGGGCCTGCTGCGCTCGCTGGTGGCGGCCGGTCACCAGACCGAGGCGCAGGCCGCCTTCGACACCCTGCCGCCCGAGGTGCAGAACGCCCCCGAACTGGCGCAGGTGAAGACCACGCTGGAACTGGCGGCCAACAAGGTGGACGATGGCGAGTTGCAGTCCCTGCGCGCCGCCGCCGCAGAGCGTCCGGCGGATATGGACGCGCAACTGGCCTTTGCCGAAGCCGCCTTCGCCGCCGGCAGCCGTGACGAGGCGGCGGAAACGCTGCTGGGCATGATCCGCAACGATCCGGCGTGGAACGACGGCGCGGCCAAGGCGCGCCTGCTCCAGATGTTCGAGGCGGTGGGTCTGGAAGACCCGTGGGTATCGGGCCAGCGCCGCAAGCTCAGCCTGCTGCTGTTCGGCTGATGACCACGCGCAAGCTTTCGATCTTCCCGCTGACCGGGGCCATCCTGTTTCCCGGCCTGCAACTGCCGCTGCACATCTTCGAGCCGCGCTATCGCGCCATGATCGGCGATGCCCTGGCGCGCGACCGGCGCATCGGCATGATCCAGCCACAGCCTTCGCGCGAAGGGGCCGCACGCGATGGCGCGCCGCTGTTCGCCATCGGCTGCATGGGCAAGATCGAGGAGGTCGAGACCAGCGAGGACGGGCGCTACAACATCGTGCTGACCGGCGAGGCGCGCTTCCGTGTGCTGAGCGAGCTGCAGGTGAGCACCCCGTTCCGCCAGGTGGAAGCCGAACTGATCGAGGATGCGGCAGACGAGCTGCTGTCGCTGGGCGAACGCGCGGCGCTGGAAAGCGAGGCGCGCAAGTTTGCCGATGCGCAGGGCTATTCGGTCGACTGGGATTCGGTTGCGCGGCTGGACGACATGACGCTGGTCAACGGCTTCTCGCAGATCGCCCCGTTCGATGCCGCCAGCAAGCAGGCGCTGCTGGAAGCCCCCACCCTGCGCGCCCGCTGCGAGGTGATGGTGCAACTGCTGGAATTCTTCGGCAAGGGCGACCCGGATGAAGACAGGGTGACGCTGCAATAGCCGTTACGCGAAGCTGCTCCGCAGCCCGTCGATCACGTATTGCGCCGCCAGCGCCGCCAGCAGCACACCCAGCAGGCGGGTAATCACGGCCTCCACCCGCGCGCCGACCAGCTTCATCAGCGGGCTGGCGGCCATCAGCGCCAGCAGGGTCAGGACCATCACCAGCCCCAGCGCGGCCAGCACCACCAGCGTCTCCTGCGGCCCATCGGCCTCGTTCTGCAGCAGCATCACAGCGGCAATCGCGCCCGGCCCCGCCAGCATGGGCATGGCCATGGGAAAGACCGACACGTCCTCCACTTCCGGGGTGGCGGCAACCTTTTCCGCCCGCTCCTCGCGCCGCTGGGTGCGCTTTTCGAACACCATGTCGAGCGCGATCAGGAACAGCATGATGCCGCCCGCAATGCGGAAACTGTCCAGCTCGATATGCAGCGCGCCCAGCAGGGTCTGGCCGAACAGGGCAAAGACCAGCAGGATCGCGGTGGCGATCAGGCAGGCGCGGATCGCCATCGTGCGAGACTGGCTGACGGTGGCCCCCTTGGTGAGGCCGGCATAGATCGGCGCGCAGCCCGGCGGATCGATCACCACGAACAGGGTGACGAAGGCAGACAGGAACAGCTCGATCATTCAGCCCTTGTAGCGCTTGCCGATGCGGGGGCAACGCGCAAGGTCGTCACGCGGCTCCATTGGCCGTCGCGCAGGTAATCGGCACTGAACAGCCGCTCGCCGTTGGCGCGGTGCTCCCAGCGCCAGACCAGTGTGGCATCGTCCGATGCGCCCTGCCCGGCGCGGGTGGCGGGGCCGGAGACCGGTTGCGGCCGATCAGGGCGAGGGCTGCCGCGCCGCATGCAATCGGCCACGTGGCCGCGCACGCTGGGAATGTCCTGCACGGTGATCAGGTCTGCCGGGCTGACCGCCGGCAGTGCGGGCCGCTGGCGCTCCACCGGCTGCGGATCGTCCAGGCTGGAGAGGTCATAGGTCCACTTGTAGCTGCGGTCCCGCTGCAGGGCCCATACGGTGACATAGGTGCCCACGAGGCCGTCGGCCTGGCGATAGCGGCCCTCGGTCACCGCCAGGGTGCCATCGCAAGAGGTCCACACCGTGGCGGGGGCCCACTGCTCGGGCTCGGCCGGATCGGCGCGGCCGGTCAGCCAGGTGGCAGCGTCCACCGGGCCCTCCGCCTGGTGCAGCAGCGCCCCTCCGGCCATGGTATCGCGCATAGCGGTGAACTGGCCCTCCTCGCGCGCGCGGCGGGCCAGGCTCCAGTCGGCAGCGGCCACGCGGCCCGGCTCTCCGGCGGAGCGGATCGGGCGCGCGCGGTCACGCTCGCGGCTTTGTGCCAGGGGTGCGGAAGCGGTTCCCGCCAGCGCCGCCGAGGCAGCCAACAGGGCGAGCATGGTGGTGAACTTGCGCATGGCCGCAGCTATCGGGCGCGCGGGTGAACCGTGCATGAAGCGGCGGGCCGATGCCCGGTCAAAGAGTGCCGGTAATCATGCTGCGCTGCGCGCCCACCAGCAGCTCGGTAAGGATCCTGAGGCCGATCAGCAGCACGATGGGCGAAAAGTCGATCGCGCCGGTGTTGGGCATGATCCGACGGATGGGGTTGAGCAGCGGATCGAGCACCGCGTTCACCGCCGTCCACACCGATGAGACGAAGTGGTTCGACATGTTGACCACGTTGAAGCTGATCAGCAGGCTCAGCACGAACTGGATGATCACCACCACCTGCACCAGGTAGGCGATGTAGTTGACGATATTGATCAGCGCGAAGAGCAAGGCAGTACCTTCCGGCGAAATGCGTCCCTGTGGCAGGCTTAGCCTAACCGGGGCGGGTGTATCAACTGGGTAATACGGATACTTGGCAGTAAGTGCCCGCCCCGCCTCCCCACCCGGCCATCAATGATACCATCAGGCTATGGTGGCCGGGTGGGGAGGCGGGGCGGGGGATCTGATCTGCGCGCCAGCGCGACCGGAAATCAGGCGCTGACGAGCGTGCCCGCGCCGCGGCTGGTGAAGAATTCCAGCAGCATGGCGTGCGGCACACGGCCATCCAGGATCACCGCCGCCTGGCAGCCGCCTTCCACCGCCGTCACGCAGGTTTCCAGCTTGGGGATCATGCCGCCGCTGATCGTGCCATCGTCCTTCAGCCGGGCGATGTCGGCCGGCTTCAGGTCGGTCAGCAGGTTCTTGTCCTTGTCCAGCACGCCGGGCACGTCGGTCAGCAGGAACAGCCGCGCCGCGCCAAGGGCCGCGGCAATCGCGCCCGCCATGGTGTCGGCGTTGATGTTGTAGGTGTGCCCTTCCCCGTCGGTAGCGATGGGGGCGATCACCGGGATCATGCCGCCTTCGCTGAGCGTGCGCAGCACCGAGGTGTCGACCGCCTTCGGCTCGCCCACGAAGCCCAGGTCAACCGCCTGCTCGATCTGGCTGTCCGGGTCCTTCTTGGTGCGGGTGACCTTCTCGGCGCGGACCATGTTGCCGTCCTTGCCGGAAATGCCGATGGCCTTGCCGCCCGCCTGGGCGATCCAGCCGACCAGTTCCTTGTTGATCGCGCCGGACAGGACCATTTCGGCCACTTCCGCCGTGGCCTTGTCAGTCACGCGCAAGCCATCGACGAAGTGCGATTCCACGCCCAGCTTCTTCAGCATGGCGCCGATCTGCGGGCCGCCACCGTGGACCACCACCGGGTTGATACCCACCGCCTTCAGCAGCACAATATCCTCGGCAAAGTCCTTGGCCGCCTCGGGATCGCCCATCGCGTGGCCGCCGTATTTCACCACGAAGCTCTGCCCCGCATAGCGCTGGAAATAGGGCAGCGCCTCGATCAGCGTTTCGGCCTTGATGAGCATCTGGGGATCAAGCGTCTTGGTCATGGAGCCGCGCCATAATGGCTTTGCGCGGGGCTGCATAGGGATTCGCGCGGAGCCGTAGGCACCCTTATGCGTGCGAGCGCGGGCCCGCCCCTAACCGTGGGGCCATGTTGCGCCTTGCCATCCCCGCCGCCCTTCTGCCCGCCCTGCTGGCCTTCGCCCCCGCCCCGCTTGGTGCCCAGGAGGTGCGGGCCACGCAGTTCGCCCCCTGCGGCAGCGGCCCCCGGCAGACCTGCGTGGTCGATGGCGATACCCTGTGGCTGGATGGCGCGAAAATCCGCCTGGCCGACATCAACACGCCCGAAGTCTCGCAGCCCGGCTGCGCGGGAGAGCGCGCGCTGGGCGAAGCGGCCACGCGGCGGCTGATTGCCCTGCTCAACGCCGGCCCCTTCACGCTGGAACGGCAGGGCAGCCGCGATGCCGACCGCTATGGCCGCCTGCTGCGGGTGGCGAGCCGCAACGGGGTGAGCCTGGGGCAGGTGCTGGTGGCCGAGGGACTGGCCGAGCACTGGCAGGGACGCCGCAGCGACTGGTGCGCGGGAGCGCTGGCGGCGCGCTAAACCTCTTGCCCGCACGGCCTGGGGGTGGAACACTCCCGCCCCATGAAGAACAAGCACTACGAGGAAGCGCTGGCAGCGCTGGAGCCGGAACTGGTGACCATGGCTCGCTGGGCCAGGGCGAAAGGCCAGCGCGTGCTGGTGCTGCTGGAGGGGCGCGATACCGCCGGCAAGAGCGGGGTCATCAGCGCGATCCGCGGGCCCCTGAACCCGCGCCAGTGCCGCGTGGTGGCGCTGGGCAAGCCGAGCGAGGCGGAAGCCGGGCAGTGGTATTTCCAGCGCTATGTCCAGCACCTGCCCACGGCGGGCGAGATCGTGCTGTTCGATCGCAGCTGGTACAACCGCGCCGGGGTTGAAAAGGTGATGGGCTTCGCCACCCCTGAACAGGTCGATGCCTTCCTGGCCGCCGTCCCGGTGTTCGAGAAGCTGCTGGTGGACGACGGGATCCGCCTGTTCAAATACTGGCTGGGTACCGACCAGGCCGAGCAGGAAGAGCGCTTTGCCGAGCGGGTGGCCGATCCGCTGAAGCGCTGGAAGCTGTCGCCCATCGATGTGCAGGCGCGCACCCTCTATGACGAGTACACGCAGGCCCGCGAGGCCATGTTCGCCGCCACCCACACTGCCCATGCCCCGTGGACGATGGTGAACTTCAACGACCAGAAGCACGGGCGGCTGACGCTGATCCGCAACCTGCTGGACCGCCTGCCCGATTGCGCCCTGCCGGAAGAGCCGATCGACTGGCCGCCGCTGGGGCACGAGCCGTTGCCTGAACGCTACGAGCTGATCCAGCCCCTGCCGCCCTATCCCGTCCCGGGCGACTGAACGCCAGATTAATAGCGCCTTTTCAGGGGCATCCGCCGCCCGCCACGAACGCATGGCCGCTTCGGCGGGAGCCAACCGGCGCGCCGGCGCTTCCCCTCTTCACCATGCGCAGATGCGCGTGTTGCAAGAGGATTTGAGCCATGAAGACCTTCTCTCTCATCACCGCCACCCTGGCCCTGGGCCTGGCTGGCACGGCCCATGCGCAGGGCATCGGCATTGGCGGCGCGGGCGGCGTGGGCGTTGGCCCGGGCGGCGTTTCCGTTGGGGGCAATGCCGGCGGCGGCGTGGACGTGCCGCTGCCCAACCCGCCGGTCGACAGCACTATCGACACCACGGTGGACACCACCACGACCACGGTGGAGGATGCCTGGGACGAGACCGAGCGCGGCCTCGATAATGCCCGCACCCGCGTGGAAGAGGCCGGGGCAGAGGGCCGGCGCGGCCTTGACCGCGCCACCGATGTGCAGGCCGATACCGATGTCCGCGTGACCACCCCCCAGGGCCAGGTTCACGCCAACGGCCACGCTGGTGACCACCCGGCCGGCGAGGTTGCAGTCGAGGTCGATACCGACACCGACAACTAAGCGACCGAAATTACGCGTCAGCCCCCCTGACGAACCGGAAAGGGCGGCTCCCGCAAGGAAGCCGCCCTTTCTTTGTCCGCCGGGGCTGATCTGTCAGGCCGGAGGTGTGGCCGGCCAGTCCGGTTCTTCCTGCCCGCGCGTCTTCCACAGCGAATAGGCGATGCCCGCGCCAATCAGGGCGAAGGTCACGCCCAGGCTGACCGAAGCGGGAATCTTGCCGCCATCCAGCACGAAGTCGGAAATGAAGATCTTCGTGCCGATGAACACCAGCACCGCGGCCAGGGCATACTTGAGGTAGTGGAAGCGATGGACCATCGCCGCCAGGGCGAAGTACAGCGCACGCAGGCCCAGGATGGCGAAGATGTTGCTGGTGTAGACGATGAAGGTATCGGTGGTGATGGCGAAGATTGCCGGCACGCTGTCCACCGCGAACACCAGGTCGGCCAGGTTGATCACCACCAGCGCCAGGAACATCGGCGTGGCGGCAGTCACCAGCTTGCCGGTCTTCTCGTCGGGCACCTTGACGAAGAAGTTGGGGCCGTGATGCTCCTTGGTCACGCGCATGTGGGTGCTGATCCAGCGGACAACGGGGTTGCCCGCCACGTCCATCGGCTTGTCGCCGGCGAACATCATCTTGATGCCGGTAACGATCAGGAAGGCGGCAAACAGGTAGAGCACCCAGTAGGCCTCTGCCAGCAGCGCCGCACCGCCCGCGATCATCAGGCCGCGCAGCACGATCACCGCGATGATGCCCCACAGCAGGGCCCGGTACTGGTACTGCAAGGGCACGGCGAAGGTGGCGAAGATCAGGCTGATCACGAAGACGTTGTCGATCGACAGCGCCTTCTCGATGAAGAAGCCGGTGTAGTATTCGGTGGCAGGGCCAGCCCCGCGCTCGAACCACACCCACAGGCCGAACAGCATGGCGACCGCGATGTAGAAGGCGGAAAGCTTCAGGCTTTCGGCCACGCCCATCACCTTGTCCTCCTTGTGCAGGAAGCCCAGGTCGAAGGCGGTCAGCAGCACGACGATGCTGAGGAACGCACCCCAGAACCACACCGGGGTGCCCAGCCAGTCGGCTGTCAAGAATTCCATCATGTTTGAATGTCCCTGTTAAAGGCATGGCGCGCCGTCCATCCGCCCCCGCAGGAGTGGCAAGCCGGCGCGCCCGCGTTCGCGATCAGCCCGCGCTGGGCCGCCGCGTTGTGTGGTCAGCCTGCGGCGCAGAACGCGCCAGCCGCTGGATCAGGTCCTTCACCCGCAGCTTCATCTTCTTCAGGCGGGTCAGCTCCAGGCTATCGGGCGCAGGGCGCTGGCGGGCCAGGTGCAGGCGCTCGTCGATCTTCTGGTGCAGGCGGGTAAGCGTAAACAATCGGGCCGACATCCTCGGTCTCCATAAGAGAGTTGGAGTATCGGACAGCCTTTGCATTCCGTCCGGGTGAGGGGGGGAAGGCCCGGGGTCGAGAACGCATCGGCTGTCCGATGCGGTCCGACATCACGAGCGCCTTCGTAAGAAGCGCGCCCGCCAGAGGGGCCCGGTCCGCTCTCGTCTAATAGGAGTGATTCGCTCCGCTTTCAAGCCCCGTAATCCATTGCCCGTTGACGCCGAACCTATAGGACAAGCGACATGACCATCGAACGCGGTAAAGTGGTGCCCCTCAGGCCGCGCAATGGCGGCAACCGTCGCCCGCCCCCGCGCCCGCCCGCCCGGCGGCGTTCCACCTGGCGGGAGGCCTTCGTGGCGGTGCGCCCGTGGCTGCTGCTGATCGCCCTGGCCACCGGGTGGTTCGTGATCGACAATCCCGAGCAGTTTGAGCCGCCGGCCTTCCTGCAGACCGCGCCCGAAACCATTGCCGGCACTTTCACCCGCTGCGGACGGGGGCGCGGCTATTACTGCGTGATCGACGGCGATACCTTCCGCATCGGCCAGCGCACCGTGCGCGTGCAGGGGATCGACACGGCGGAGGTGGATGCCCGCTGCCCGGCCGAGGCGGCGCAGGCCGAAGCCAGCACCCATGCCCTCCAGGCCTGGCTCAACCGCGGCTCGTTTCGCATGACCGCGCGGCTGGACGAACCGACCGACCACTATGGCCGCGAACTGCGCTTCGTGACGCGTGCGGAGCCCGATGGCCGGGAGGACCGGCTGGCCCGGTGGATGATCGCCAACGGCGGCGCGCGGCCCTATGGCGGCGAAAGCCGCGCGGGGTGGTGCTGAGCGGCCCTTGACCGTTCTGGCGGGCGGGCGCACTCCCCTGCGCCATGCCCACGCTGATCCTGCTCACCTTGTCCAACCTGTTCATGACTGCCGCCTGGTACTGGCACCTGAAGGGCGGACCTGAGGTAGCCAATGCCCGGCCGCTGGGCTGGGTGATCCTGATAAGTTGGCTGCTGGCGGGGATCGAGTATTCCCTCGCCGTGCCCGCCAACCGCATCGGCTATGCCAGCGGCTGGAGCGCGGGGCAGCTCAAGATCGTGCAGGAGGCGATCGCGCTCACCGTGTTCGGCCTGTTCATGGTCTTCGTGCTGGGCGAAGCGGCCACCTGGCGCCACGCGGCGGCCTTCTGCTGCATCATGGCGGCGGTGGCCTTCCTGTTCGTGGGCAAGTGAGATGACCCGCGCGGCCATCCGCTATTGGCTGGGCGTGTTCGCGCTGGGCTTCACGCTGGGCACCGTGCGGACCCTGTGGCTGGAGCCGGCGCTTGGCCCGCTTGCCGCCGTGGCGCTGGAACTGCCGGTGATGCTGGCGGCAAGCTGGTGGTGGGCGGGCCGCGTGCTGGCCCGCCACCCGGTCCCCACGCGCCGCGCGGCGCTGGGTACGGGGCTGCTGGCCTTCACGCTGCTGCTGGCAGGCGAATGAGCGCTGGCCCTCGCCTTGGGCCAGACAGGAGCGCAATGGCTGGCCGCCCTCGCCCGCCCGGCAGGCGCGCTGGGGCTGGCGGGGCAGGTGCTGTTTGGCCTGATGCCCGCGCTCAGGTGGCGCGGGGCCTAGGGCGCTATTCGGCGGGTGACGCGCTGGCGGACGGGGCCACCGGGGTCATCGTCACTTCCGGCAGGGTCACGCCTTCGGGGTTGGCCTCATCCGCCGGCACAGCGATCAGCTCGCCGCCGCTGACATCGGTGGCGGCGGGTTCGGGGGCCACGGGTTCCTCGGCCTGGCAGGCGGCCAGCAGGGGGACCAGGGCAAGAGCAAGGGCGGATGTGCGGGACAGGTGCATCGGCGGCCTCCTTGGGGCGTGGCTAGACTCAGGTGATCCTCGCGGCCGATGGTGCGCCTGTCCCGGGCCGCTGGCAAGAGCGCGCGGGAACAGGTGGCGCGCTGGCGCGTCGAACAGGGGAAAGCGGCGCGGTCTTTCCCCGCGCCAGCGTCCAGAGAGGAACCAGCGCCATGTACAACCGCAAGCTGTCCGACACCGAAGGGTTCAACGCCCCGCTGACCACCGACGAGGGGCTGGAAGCGACACGCGTGACGCAGAGCGATTTTGCCAATGCCACCGACCCCGCCGCCGCGCCCACCGAGCCGCACTATCCGATCGGCGCGACCGAGCCGGACCATTCGCCAGACGGCCCACCGGCCGAAACGCCGGCACCCGACGGCCCCGCCGAAACCCCGCCGCCCGACGGACCGGCAGAAACCCCCGCCCCGTCAGAACCGACCCCGGTTCCCCCCGACATGCCCCAGCAACCCGACGCCCCGCCGCCAATGCCCAACCCGGGCCATCCCGACCAGCCGGACGAGATCGTGCCGCCTGATCCGGTTTGAGGGGCTGGTCTGCGGGTCTTATTGAAACGACGGCAGCGGGCCGCCGCCCCAATACCAGGCCAGCCCCGCCAGTCCGATTACCTGCAGCACCACGATGCCGCGAAGTTCGGAGTTGAATGGCTGCTTGCGCGTCTTGTGGCGAAAGGCCTTGCGCCCCGCGAGCGCACCCGGAGAGCCGCCGATCAGCGCCAGGAACAGCAGCGTGGATTCGCGAATGCGCCACCCCCCGTTCTCCGCCCGCGCCTTGTCGATCCCGAAAGCGGCAAAAGCCGCAAAGTTGACCGCACACAACGCGGTGACGAGGTTGGCCGGGGCGAGCAGCGTCATGCGGCGCGAGTTTAGGCTGGTTGGGTTAGGGGATTGCTAAGGGCTGTACCGGGCACATTGAACTGGGGTCGACCGGTTTCTCCCCTCCCGCTTGCGGGAGGGGCTGGGGGTGGGTCAGTTTTCCCCTCACTCCGCCGCCTGCGAATCCCCGAACAGCCCCGGCGCTTCCGGCTCCACCTCGACCTCGTTCGCCGCCTTGGCCTTCTGGCGCGAGTCGAAGCTGGACCACACGGTCTGCCAGTCACCCTTGGTCGCGCCCTTCGAGTATTCCGTCGCGCGGGTTTCGAAGAAGTTGGCGTGCTCCACGCCGTTCAGCAGCGGGGTCAGCCAGGGCAGCGGGTGGTCTTCCACCATGTAGATCGCAGGCAGGTTGAGCTGGCTCAGGCGCCAGTCGGCGATGTAGCGGATATAGCGCTTGATTTCCTTCGCCGTCATCCCGGGCACCGGGCCGCCTTCGAAGGCGAGGTCGATGAAGGCATCCTCCAGCCGCACCGTCTTCTGGCACATGTCGATGATGTCTTCCTTCACCGCCTTGGTCAGGCACTGCCGCTCGGCGCAGAAGGCGTGGAACAGGCGGGTGATGCCTTCGCAGTGCAGGCTTTCATCGCGCACGGACCAGGACACGATCTGCCCCATGCCCTTCATCTTGTTGAAGCGCGGGAAGTTCATCAGCATGGCAAAGCTGGCGAACAGTTGCAGCCCTTCGGTAAAGCCACCGAACATGGCCAGCGTGCGGGCGATATCCTCGTCCGAATCCACGCCGAACTGCTGCAGGTAATCGTGCTTGGCCTTCATCTCCTCGTATTCGAGGAACATGCCGTATTCGCTTTCCGGCATGCCGATGGTGTCCAGCAGGTGGCTGTAGGCGGCGATGTGCACCGTTTCCATGTTGCTGAACGCGGCCAGCATCATCTTGATCTCGGTGGGCTTGAACACCCGGCCGTACTTGTCGTGATAGCAGTCCTGCACTTCCACGTCGGCCTGGGTGAAGAAGCGGAAGATCTGGGTGAGCAGGTTGCGCTCGTGGTCCGAGAGGTTCTGCGCCCAGTCACGGCAATCCTCGCCCAGTGGCACTTCCTCGGGCATCCAGTGGATCTGCTGCTGGCGCTTCCAGAACTCGTAGGCCCAGGGATATTCGAAGGGCTTGTAGGTCTTGCGGGCTTCGAGCAACGACATCTGGTATCTCCGGGCGTGAATCGCGAACCCCCAATATAGGGTTTCCCGATGGTGAATCGAAGACGAGCGAAGGACTATATGCGGGGATAAATCGTGCGACGAAGCGTTGCTGGCGCGAGTCGAAGCGAGGGCGCGCGATGCGCCGGACGGATCAACCGTCCTTCTTGCTCCAGCGGCGCGAAATTTCCAGCAGCACCAGGATGGGGGTAGACCAGATCCACGTCATCAGGCCCGCTTCGTGCCAGCCGCCGTTTTCCGGCAGGGCCACCGAGCATTCGATCACTTCCCACAGGTCCTTGGGCGTGCAGGCCGATGGCCAGAAGGCGGTGGCGAACAGCCAGGCGCCCAGCACCAGCCAGCCGATCTGCCCCAGGTACAGCACCAGGTAGCGTGAAACGCGCACCTCGCCATACCCGTGATGGGTGGGAAAGCGTTTGGAACCTTGGCCCATGGCGCGGAAAATACCGCCGGCGTGGTTAGCATTTGGCTAACGGGCAGGCTTAAATGCGATCAGTTGTCGAGGATTGCGAACGGTGCCCACACCGCCGGATGGGCGGCATCGGCGAGGTCAGCCCGCGCCATCAGCGCCAATTGCGCCTGCCGCAGCGCCTCGGCCCTGTCGCCGGTGCCCGCACGCCGCAGCGTTTCCACGCTGAGGAAGGCGGCGGCATCGTCGCGCACGCGCCAGTGGCTCAGCATCAGGCTGCGCGCTCCGGCCTGGGCAAAGGCGCGCGCGAGGCCGGAATAGCCGGGCGCGCCGGTGCTCTGCCCGGCAGCGGTATCGCAGGCGGACAGGATCACCCAGTCCGCCGCCAGCTTCATGCCGGCGATCTCGCTGGCGGTCAGCAGGCCATCCTCGGCGCTGCCCCCTTCCGCGCTGCCCGCCAGCACCAGCGCCGGCTCGTCCAGCCCGGCCACCTCGCCGCCGACAAGGCCGTGGGTGGCAAAGGCAATCACCCCGAAGCGCGGCAGGTCCAGCGTGGCAAGCGCGCTTTCGCTGGCTTCCGCCCCCGCCAGCACGGTTGCCCCCGGCGGAGCGAGCGCGCGGGCCAGATCGTCCAGCTCGGCCCGGGCGCGGGGCAGCGGCGGCAGGCTGGCGGCTGCGCTGGCCAGCGCGGGCGGCAGGCCATCGGGCGCCCCCACGCCCAGGAAGTCGCGCGCGGCCAGAGGCGCATCGGCCGGGCCCAGCCGCGCCAGATCGGCCACCACGCGAATGGCGGAACGGCGCACCAGCCACGGCGCATCGGCCAGCCGCGCGGGGTCCGCCGCGCCGGTCAGCAGCACGGCAGGCGACAGGCGGGCAAGGTAGCCGGCGGCGGGAAACAGCAGCTCGCGCGCGCCGGTGGCGAGATCGCGCACCGCGGCCGGAAAGACCACATCGTGCAGCGCCCGCGCCGCTGACACATCGAACGCGCCGGGCGACTGGGCGGACAGGCGCACCCGCTCGGCCAGCGCGGCCACCTGCATCGGCGGCAGGTCGGCCTGCCCCCAGGCCACGGCATCGCGGGTGACGGTGATGGTCAGCGCCCGGTCCGGCAAGGCCAGCGGCAGGACCAGCACCTCGCCCGCACCCAGCTTCGCCTGCAGTTCGCCCAGCGTGGGCACCTGCGGGCGGGCGAGCTCGGCATATTGCGGGAAGGCCTCCAGCAGCGCGCCCTGTGCAGCCGCCGCCTCGTCGCGCGCGGCGGCCAGGCGCGGGGCCAGGTCCGCCGCATCGGCGCTGCCGCTGGCCTGCGCGGCGGCCAGCGCCTTGTCCGCCGCCTGCACCGCGGCGCGGGCCGCTTCCAGCCGGTCCACCGCCGCGCCCAGTCCCTCTTCGCGCGCCAGGGCCCCGGCGGCGATGCGGGCGTTGCTGATGCCCTGTTCGGACAGCAGCAGCAGTTGCGCCGCCTGCACCGCCTCGCCCATGTCCCCGGCGGCTAGCGCCACGGCAACGTGATCGGCAAAGGCGCGCGGCACCACTCGCGACAGGGCCACGCGGTCGGTCTCGCTGGCGGCCAGGTCGAACATCTGCTTGGCGAACAGGCCGCTGGCCTCGCGCGATTGCTCCAGCGCCTCGGCCGTGCGCCCCAGCCCCGCCAGCACGCGGGCGCGGATCAGGCGGGCGGCGATCACCTCGCTGTGTTCGGGCGGATACTCGGCGCTGAGGAGCGCCAGCCCCTCGTCCACCTGCGCCAGCGCCTCGTCGCGCCGGCCCAGCCGCTCGAGCTGGTCGGCCCAGACTACCTGCCCGCTGCCGATGTTGGAGTTGCCCGGTTCCAGCTCGGCCACCAGCCGCTCCACCCCGGCGCGGGCCTCGGCCTCGGCCTCGTCCAGCCGGCCCTGCCGCGCCAGCACCACGGCCAGGTTGCCACGTGCCCGCCCGCGCGCCCACGGCTGGGTGGCGGAGCGGAGCCGGTCGGCCATGTCTGCCGCCGCGCGAAACAGCACCTCGGCATCGGCATAGGCCCCGCGCAGTTCCAGCGCGCGGGCCAGCAGCGACAGGGGATCGTAGATCTCGTCCGCGTCGCCGGTGCGCAGGGTGCGCTCCAGCTCCAGGTGGCGGCGGATCAGCGGCTCGGCCTCGGCATAGCGGCCATAGCGCAACAGCACGGCATAGGCCGAATTCAGGACGTTGCCCATCTTGGGATGGTCCGGCGGCAGGTGCGCGTGGGCATGGTCACTGGCCAGGCGCATGGCGGCCAGCGTATCGGGCCGCTCCAGGTAATACTTCACCGCCCCGCAGGAACTGGCATCGTTGACCACCATCGCGTGATAGGGAGACGGTGCCGCCAGCCCCAGGTCGCGCGCGGTGCAGAAGGCGCTTTCCGCCGCCGCCAGATCATTGCGGGCGAAAGCGATCATCCCTTGCGCGTTGCGGGCCAGCGCCTGATCGACCAGCCCGCCAGGCCCGGCGGCTTGCGCTGTAGCCAGCGCGGCGCGGGCCAGCGCCTCGGCCTCGTCCAGCCGCGCCGCCTCGGTCAGCAGCAGCGATCCGGTGGCCTGGTGGCGGGCAAGGAAGGCGGGCGGTGCGGGAAGCGCCGCCACCAGCGCATCAGCGGCCTGCCATTCGGCCAGCCCGTCCGCGTTCGCCTGCGCATACATCAGGGCAATGGCCAGCCCCAGGCGGCTTTCCGCCACCAGTTCGGGCGGAGACGCGGGATCGGCCAGCACGCGGGCGGTAAAGGCGCGCCAGGCAGCCAGCTCCCCCTCAGGCGCAGCGAGGACATCGCGCGCGCGCATCTGCTCGATGGTCGGCAGCGCCTCCTGCCCCGCTGCGGGCTGGGCAAGCGCCAGGGCACCGGCTGTAGCCAGTGCCCCGATCAAGCCCTCTACCCCGCGACCCCAAGACATGGGCCACGGTTTGAATGATTTACCGCGGGCTGGCCAGCGGCAATTTTCGGTGTGTCAGCCCACCAGCAGGCGCAACAACAGGAAAATCGCCCCGACGATGGCGATCATCGGCCCCTGCTTCTTCAACTGCGCGGCCTTGGCCGGATCCTTGCTCAGCTTGTCGCTGAACACCATCGACAGAATGCCGGCGGCCAGCAGGCCGATACCCCCGTAGAGCAGCATATGCGTGTACCCCTACCCCAATGGCGCGACCCGGGCCGGATGATGCCTGCGCAGGTGCGATTACGCAATGCCACGGATGGGGGGATGGACGGGCGGGAGCCGCCAGCCTTGCCGCGCGTTGGTCTGCCGGAAACCAGTAAAGGAGAGCCAGCGATGACCCAGCTCAAGACGATCCGCGAGCACATGGCCGTGGTCGGGTCCGACGGCGGACCCGTGGGCACGGTGGACGGCGTGGAGGTGGACCGCATCAAGCTGACCCGCACCGGCAACCCCGCCGGCCACGAAGGCTACCACCACTACCTCGCCGCCGACCTGGTGGCCGGGGTGGAAGGCGACACCGTGCGGCTGAACACCACCGCCGCCAGCGCCATGGTCTACATGGACGAAAGCGAAGGCGCCGACCGATCGGTCAACGCCGTGACCCGCCGCGAGGAGGAAGAGACCGAAGCGATGGCGAGTTATGGCGAGGAGGATGCGGGGTAGTGGGCCAGGAAGCGATGGCTGCCAGAATCAGGACAAAGACGCAGGTTACAAGCCCGAGATAGGGGCCAGCCGGCACGCAGGTCGCGCCAAAAACGAAAAAGCCGCTCCCGTATCGGAAGCGGCCTCTTCTTGCGGCGCATGGCCCTGTTCCGGTTTTACGGCCGAATTCACTGGCAGGCCAGGCACTCCTCGTAGTCGGTCTGGCCACCGGCGCTGAGTTCGATCTTGGGTGCATCGGCGGTGTTGTCCGCCTCCACCCCGCCGGCAAAGCCGGCGCGCTGCACGGACTTCGACCGCAGGTAATACAGGCTCTTGATACCCTTCTCCCAGGCCTGGAAGTGCAGCATCATCAGATCCCACTTGTCCACGTCGGCCGGGATGTAGAGGTTGAGGCTCTGCGCCTGGTCGATGAACGGGGTGCGGTCCGCCGCGAATTCCAGCAGCCAGCGCTGGTCGATCTCGAAGCTGGTCTTGTAGACCGCCTTTTCCTCGGGCGTCAGGAAATCGAGGTGCTGGACGCTGCCGCCCTTCTCCAGGATCGAGTTCCACACGTTGGTGGAGTTCTTGCTCTTCTGGTCGAGCAGCTTTTCCAGGTACGGGTTCTTCACTACGAAGCTGCCCGACAGGGTCTTGTGGGTGTAGATGTTGGCCGGGATCGGCTCGATGCAGGCGCTGGTGCCGCCGCAGATGATGCTGATCGACGCGGTGGGGGCGATCGCCATCTTGCACGAAAACCGCTCCATCACGCCCTGCTCGGCAGCGTCGGGACAGGCCCCGCGCTCTTCGGCCAGGACCATGCTGGCCTCTTCCGCCTTGGCCGCGATGTGCTTGAACATCTTGAGGTTCCACACCTTGGCCATGGGGCTTTCGAAGCCGATGCCCTTCATCTGCAGGAAGCTGTGGAAGCCCATTACGCCCATGCCGACCGACCGCTCGCGGCTGGCGGAATACTTGGCGCGGGCCATCTCGTCCGGCGCGCGGTCGATATAGTCCTGCAGTACGTTGTCGAGGAAGCGCATCACGTCCTCGATGAAGGTCTTGTCGGTGTTCCACTGGTCCCAGGTTTCCAGGTTCAGCGACGACAGGCAGCACACCGCCGTGCGATCGTTGCCCAGGTGGTCAACCCCGGTTGGCAGGGTGATTTCGCTGCACAGGTTGGAGGTGGACACCTTCAGGCCCAGGTCACGGTGGTGCTTGGGCATCATGCGGTTCACCGTGTCGGAGAACACGATGTAGGGCTCACCCGTGGCGAGGCGGGTCTCGACCAGCTTCTGGAACAGGCTGCGCGCATCCACCTGCCCGCGCACGCTGCCGTCCTTGGGGCTGAGCAGGTCGAACTTGCTGCCGGTGCGGACCGCTTCCATGAAGGCATCGGTCACCAGCACGCCGTGGTGCAGGTTCAGCGCCTTGCGGTTGAAATCGCCGCTGGGCTTGCGGATCTCGAGGAACTCCTCGATCTCCGGGTGGTGGATGTCGATATAGCAGGCGGCAGAGCCGCGGCGCAGCGAACCCTGGCTGATCGCCAGCGTCAGGCTGTCCATCACGCGCACGAAGGGGATGATCCCGCTGGTCTTGCCGTTCAGGCCCACCGGCTCGCCGATGCCGCGTACGTTGCCCCAGTAGGTGCCGATGCCGCCGCCCTTGCTGGCCAGCCACACGTTCTCGTTCCAGGTGCCGACGATGCCTTCCAGGCTGTCAGACACGCTGTTGAGATAGCACGAGATCGGCAGGCCGCGGTTGGTGCCGGCATTGCTCAGCACCGGGGTGGCGGGCATGAACCACAGGTTCGAGATGTAGTCATACAGCCGCTGGGCGTGGTCCTGGTCATCGGCATAGGCATCGGCCACGCGGGCAAACAGGTCCTGGTAGCTCTCGCCCGGCAGCAGGTAGCGGTCGCGCAGCGTTTCCTTGCCGAAATCGGTCAGGTTGGCGTCACGCGCACTGTCGGTCACCACGGTGAACCGGCGCGCGTTGACGGTCTTGGAATCCTTGGGCGCGGCGGCGGCCTTCGCCACCTCGGCCATGGCGTTGCCCAGCGCCTGTGCGGCGGCATCGGCCACCAGGGCATCGCTGCCCGTATCCTTGCGGTCCATTTCCAGTGCCTTTCCGGCAGTATCGGCGGCGCTCTTGCGCCTGGGCGGGGCGTCGTTCGCCAGGTTGAGGTCCAGTCCCATTGCCGCTTCGTCCGTTGCCTTGAATTCCATGTGTGCCGCCCGTCCCCGATATCGTTACCAAAAGCCCCGGCGAAACCCGGAGCCATGCCGCTTTGTTCCGCATGTGTTCGAATCGGCGGGTATCAGCCAACCTACCCGTTTCCATGCCTGGGCAGGGAAAAACTTATCCCCCGCCTGCCCACAGATTGGCTGCGCGCCCCCTTGCCAAGCCCCTTCAGCACGCCCTTCGCGCACTCTCCCGACCATCCGGGATAACACTAGGTCTTGTGGGTGCCTCCGCAGTCCAAGCCACCACCCATAGTGAATCGGGTGGAATCCGCGCGCAAGAGGGTTAAGTCCGATTTAAGCGCCGATGCGCGCCGTTCAAGCCACTGTCTTGCCCACGCCATACACCGCGACGCGCGGGAAAAGGTCCACTGGCGCGCTTGGCAAGCCCCAAAATCCATCTGCGGAAAAAAATCCGCGGCGTTGCGCGGGCGTGAATCTATCGAATCGGGCCGCGCAACATGCTTGCGCCGGCCGCCTTGCGGGCATCGCGGAACTGGACCCGGCCCTGCAAATTTGCCACAAGCCGCGCCGTCGCCAACACTGCGGAGAGGCCCCGCATGATCACCCTCGCCAAGTCGATCCCCTTTGGTGTGTTCCTGACCATCCTGGTCTGCCTGTTCATGGGCTCGGGCGGGTCCACCGGCGGGGTGCTCAACATCTTCTCGTTCCATGTCGAGTTCATGGACTTCGACGTGAAGCTCTACTGGTCGTGGGCGATGTTCATCGCCGGCACGTTCCTGGCCTTCGTGATCCTGCTGATGATGGGCGACTGACCGGCCGCTTACTCGCGCGCGGCCGGGTCTTCCTCCGGCCGCTTGTAGAAATACTGCCGCAAAAGCTCGACCAGCGCCGTGGTGCGCAGCAGCGCCTGCGCGTGGGTGCGACGCTGCGCGGCCGGATCGGGGTCGGCGGCAATCGCGGCCTGGGCGGCCAGCAGGTGGCGGGTGACCGGCCCGGCCTGGTCCGGCACCAGGCGCAGCAGAAGGGGGCGCAGGGTGCCGTGCCAGTCCAGCGCGTGGACCTTGCCGATCACCGCCAGCGCCTCGTCGCCCGAAATCGCGCCTGCCTCATGGTCCTTGAGCAGGCGGCAGCGGAAGGTGCGACAGGTGGTGGGCCGCCGGTCATAGACGGTGCACCCTTCGGCCCCGTGGCGCGGGCACGGCAGCAGGAAGCGCCCTTCGCCATCGTCCCGCTCCTCGGTTCCCATGCCCAGCGAGGCGCACAGCGGCTGCTCGCCCGGGTACATTCGCGCGTGATCGAACAGGTGCCCGTCGCAGCAGATGCCGCAGGCCACGCAGATGTTGGTGGATGCCATGCGGGGGTTTGAGCCGGTCACGACGCGCCGCGTCAAGTCGCACACGGAATTTTACGCAAGGCCGAATGCAGAAAGCACTTTCCTACAGCACCCGGAATAGTGCAGCCCGATTCGCGTCCGATGCGTCTGGCCAGAGCAGCGGATGGGCCATCCTCCGGTTCTTCGGAACGCGGAGGAAATGACCGGCGCGGGCGTCCCGGTGTTCAGCCGAACGTTCGCACCAGGCATGGCCGCCACGCGAGTGCTGCCCTCCGTCGCGTCAGTAGCTGGAGGATGGCCGCGGGCCGGCGGCAACAAATCTCGACGCGAATGAAAGTAACCTAGCTACCCAAAGCGTCGTCGAGTCCGGGCACAGAATGCGGCAACCCCGCGCCGGTCATTTGCTCCCTACCCTCCCCCGGCAGCCCCAAGGCTGGCCGGGCCACGGGCGCAAGGTCAGGGCACCAGCACCGTATCGACCGCGTTTGGCAGCGTCTCCGGATAGTCCAGCGTGTAGTGCAGCCCGCGGCTCTCGTGGCGCTTCAGGGCGCTGTCCACGATCAGGCCGGCACACTGGTGGAGGTTGCGCAGCTCGATCAGGTCGGTGGTCACGCGGAAGTGGCCGTAATAGTCCTCGATCTCGCTGCCGAGCAGCTTGATGCGGTGGGCGGCGCGTTCCAGGCGCTTGGTGGTGCGCACGATGCCCACATAGTTCCACATGAAGCGGCGGATCTCGGTCCAGTTCTGCTTGATAATGACCTCCTCGTCCGAATCGGTCACTCGGCTTTCATCCCACTCGCGGATCTGCGGCACGGTCAGCAGCTCGTCCCAGCGGGTGAGGATGTCCTGCGCCGCCGCCTCGCCGAACACGAAGCATTCGAGGAGCGAGTTGGAAGCCAGGCGGTTGGCCCCGTGCAGGCCGCTTTCGGTGCATTCGCCCGCCGCCCACAGGCCCGGCAGGTCGGTCCGCGCATCCAGCCCGATCACCACCCCGCCGCAGGTATAGTGCTGCGCGGGCACCACGGGGATCGGCTGTTTCGTCATGTCGATCCCCAGCCCCAGCAGCTTTTCGTGGATCGTGGGGAAGTGGCCGCGCACGAAATCGGCCGGCATGTGGCTGATATCCAGGTGCACGAAATCCAGGCCATAGCGCTTGATCTGGTCATCGTTGGCCCGCGCCACGATATCGCGCGGGGCCAGTTCCATCCGCTCCGGATCATAGTCCACCATGTAGCGGTGGCCGGTGACCGGGTTGATCAGGTGCCCGCCCTCGCCGCGCACGGCCTCGGTGATGAGGAAGTTCTTGACCTCGAGGTTGTAGAGGCAGGTCGGGTGGAACTGCATCATCTCCATGTTGGAGACGCGCGCGCCCGCCCGCCAGGCCATGGCGATGCCATCGCCGGTGGCCCCGCGCGGCGCGGTGGAGAACTGGTACACGCGACCAGCGCCGCCGCTGGCCAGCACGGTGGCGCGGGCCGTGTGCGCCTCCACCTTGCCGGTCGCCTCGTTCAGCGCATAGGCCCCCCACACGCGGCCCGACCCGGAATAGCGCTCCTCGTGCTTGCCGGTGATCAGGTCGATGCAGGACCGGTGCGGCAGCAGGGTGATGTTGGGGTTTTCCTCGGCCGCCTTTAGCAGGGCGGCCTGCACCGCCCAGCCGGTGGCATCGTCCACATGCACGATGCGGCGGTGCGAATGGCCGCCCTCGCGCGTCAGGTGCAGGTCCCCGCTTTCCCGGTTGAAGGGGACGCCCAGCTCGCACAGCCTGTCGATCGCGGCCGGGGCGCGTTCGATAACAAACTCCACCGCCGCCAGGTCGTTCAGGCCCGCGCCCGCCACCATGGTATCGCGGATATGGTCCTCGAAGGTGTCGCCCGCGTCGAGCACCGCGGCGATCCCGCCCTGCGCCCAGGCGGTGGAGCCGCTGTTCAGCGCCCCCTTGGCCAGCACCAGCACTTTCAGCCGCGTGGCCAGCGACAGGGCCGCAGTCAGCCCCGCCGCGCCGGAGCCGATGATGAGGACGTCATAAGGGGCAGCCTGTGTCATGCGCGGGACTCATGCCCGTGGCGGGGCCATGCTGCAAGCACGGGACATGGGGCAGGTCTCAGGCAGCCGCACTCGTCAGTTGCACGAACACGTCCTCCAGGTCCGCCTCGCGGGTGGAGACGTCCTCCACGGTGAAGCCCTGGTCCTGCAGCAGGCCCAGCACCTGGCCGGCGGTCATCTCGGCCTTGTCATAGGTAACCTCGATCACCCGCTCGCCCGCCTTCACGCACTTGCGGAAGCGCGGGTCTGCGGGCAGCGCGGTAATGTCGCGGTCAACCGTTACCGCCACCACCTTCTCGCCCATCAGGCCGACGAGCTCGCGGGTGGGCTTGTTGGCGATCAGCTGGCCGTGGTTGATGATGGCGATGCGGTCGCACAGCTGCTCCGCCTCTTCCAGGTAGTGGGTGGTGAGGACCACAGTCACGCCCTCATGGTTCAACTGCTGCACCAGTTCCCACAACTGGCGGCGCAGTTCCACGTCCACCCCGGCGGTCGGCTCGTCCAGCACCAGGATCGGCGGGGAATGGACCATCGCCTTGGCGATCAGCAGCCGCCGCTTCATGCCGCCCGAGAGGGTGCGGGCATAGGCGTTGCGCTTGTCCGACAGGTGGACCGCGCGCAGCAATTCCTCGCTGCGGCGCAGGTGCTTGGCCACGCCATACATGCCGCCCTGGTTCTCCAGCACCTCGAACGGCGTGAAGAAGGGATCGAACACGATCTCCTGCGGCACGATGCCGATGTTCAGCTTGGCGTTGCGGTGGTCATGATCGATGTCATGGCCCCAGATCGAGATCGTCCCGCTGGTCTTGGTGACGAGGCCGGCCATGATGTTGATCAGCGTGCTTTTGCCCGCCCCGTTGGGGCCCAGCAGGCCGAACACCTGGCCCTGCGGCACGTCGAACGACAGGCCACGCAGCGCCTCCTTGGGCGGGGCCTTCCTGGTCCCGGCATAGCGCTTGGTAACGTCGCGGATCTCGATCGCGTTTTCTGGGGCGTTTTCGGACGGCATGAGGGACGCTCTAGGCGCGCGGCGCGGCTTGCGTAAAGGGCGCTGTGGAATTAGGCAGCGAGGCATGAGCCAGACACCTGCATTCGTCCCCGAAACCGTCACCGTCACCACCACCCGCGTCATGTGCGACGGTGCCAGCGAGATCCGCGGCGGCGCAGCCCTGGGCCACCCGCGCGTGTGGCTGGAGATCGACGAGGCGGGCTATGTCGATTGCGGCTATTGCGACAAGCGTTTCGTGCTGGCCGGCAGCCCCGCGGAAGGCACGATGGGGCACGCCGCAGACTGATTGCGGCTCTTCGCGTCGCACCCTTCGGCGCCGGTCAGGCTCCGTTCAGCCACGTGCAGGCACCATTCGTCGGCAAGAAGGAGAACGATGATGAAAAAGATTCTCGCAAGTGTCGCCGCTGCTGCCGTGATGGTTGGCGCAGGCACGGCCGCCCAGGCGGAAACCCGGCAGGAGCGGTCGGAAGCCCGCCTGGCCGAGATGCTGGAAGGGTACCAGGCCGGTGAGCCGGTCAACTGCATCAACGCCATCCGTAGCAATCGGCTGACCGTGCTGCCGCATGTGGGCCTGGTCTATGACGCGGGGGACACGATCTACGTGGCCCGCGCCACCAACCCGAACATGCTCGATTCGGACGATGTGCCGGTGATCGAGCGGTATTCCAGCCAGCTCTGCCGCAATGACGTGATGCGCACGTTCGATCGCTATTCGCCGTCGTTCAGCGGTGCGCTGTTCCTGGAGAACTTCGTGCCCTACCACAAGGTGGACAACGGCGAAGGCTGAACCAGCTCTCCTGACGGGAGCCTGTGCGGCCGCCCGCGAGTTTGCTCGCGGGCGGCCGTTCCCGTTTGGGGCCGGGCGGGTGCGGCCATTTACATTCCCCGCCGCGCAGGCCAGTCTCGCCCCCGGTAACCGGCCGCCAGAGCCGGGCGTTCAGGGGAGGGAATGATGCATTACGCGGTGTGGCTGCTGCGGCTAGGCTTTGCCGCCTGGCTGGTGCCTGCGGGCCTCAACCATTTCTATCCGCTGTTCCCGCAGCCGCTGGGCAACCAGCCGGAAAGCACGGCGCTGATCACCGCGCTGATCGAGACCGGGCTGTTCAGCCTGGTCAAGGCGGTGGAGCTGTTTGCCGGGTTGTGCCTGCTGCTGGGCTGGCGCGTGCCCCTGGCGCTGCTGCTGGAACTGCCGATCAGCTTCAACGTGTGGTATTGGGACGTGCCGCTGCAGGGGTGGGGTTCGGTCTCGGCCTACTATGGCTGGGCCGTGCTGCTGGCCAACCTGCTGCTGATGCTGGCCTATCGCCACAGCTACGCCGCGATGCTGAACCCCGTGGCCACGCCGCGCTGGCCTCCGCGCCTGGCGGACCTGGGCTATGGCACCGACAGGGAGGCGCGCTGATGGCCCGCCTGCTCGATGCCGCGCGGCTGGTGCTGGGGCTGGCCCTGGCCGTGCTGGCGCTGAACCACGTGCTGGCGGTGCACCTGCCCTTCCCGGTCGGCGCCACGCCCATGGCTTTCGAGCTGCTGGAGGCGCTGCACTTCAGCCGGCTGATCTATGTGGCGATGGGCCTGCTGCTGGTGGCGGGGCTGGCGCTGATGGTCGGCCGCTTCGTACCGCTGGCGCTGGCGGCGGCGATGCCGGTGCTGGTGTGCATGGCCTACTGGGCCGTGGTGCTGGAGCGCAGCGCCGCCTGGAGCGTGGTGGCGCTGGGCTTGGTGGGCGTGGCCGCGCTGCTGATGCTGGCCCACCTCCACGTCTATGCCGCCGTGCTGCAACCCCGCCCGCTGGCTGCCGGCGAGAGCGAAGAGCGGCGCTACGAGCGACGCTATGCCTGGCCGCTGGGCCCGCTTGCCCCGCGCGAGGCTGCCCTGGCCCTGCTGCCACTGGCGGGCGCGGCGGCGTTCTACCACTTCCTGCTGCCGCCGATCCTGGCCTATGCGTGCCTGGCCGTGCTACTCTATCCGCTCGCCGTGCTGGCCTTGCGGCTGGTGCAGGGCCTGCTGGCCAAGCCGCAGCGGGGGGACTAGGGCTGGCGGGATGAGCAAGCCCATTCTCGTCCTCACCACCGGCGGCACGATCGACAAGAACTATTTCGACGCGCTGAGCGAATACCAGATCACCGACAGCGGCATTCCTGCCCTGCTGGGCGAGGCGCGCGTGGCCCTGCCGTTCCGCGTGGTGGAGCTGATGAGGAAGGACAGCCTGGAGCTGACCGAAGCCGACCGGCTGCTGGTGGCCGCCGCCGCGCGAGAGGCGCCGGAAAGCCGCATCGTCATCACCCACGGCACCGATACCATGACCGAGACGGCCCGTGTGCTGGCCGCCGAAGTGCCCGGCAAGACGATCGTGCTGACCGGAGCCCTCAGCCCGGCGCGCTTTGCCGAGACCGACGCGCCCTTCAACCTGGGCATGGCCTTCGCCACCGCGCAGGTCGCCCCGCCCGGCGTATGGATCGCCATGAGCGGCGAGGTGTTCGACGGGCTCAAGGTGAAGAAGGACCGCGCGGCGGGGAAGTTTGTGGCCATTTAGGCGAAGAGGCGGCGCGCACTGGGCAGGCCCCGGGCGCGCCCCGCCCCGCCTTACTGGCTCAACTGGCCCCGGATCGCGCCGTTGGGATATTCAGCGGTATGCAGGTTGACGTAGAAGTCCGCCGGATTGCCTTGCAGCCGGTTCTGGGTCCACTCGCGCCCGTCCCTGCAACCCTGCCAGCGGCCTTCGTTGGACTTGGTAAGGGTGAAGACCGGCGGGCCGTTGGTTCCGGCGCGGCCGAAGTGGATGTGGGCAGCGGTGACATCGCCGATCCCGCGCACGTTCTTCACTTCCCAGCAGACCTGGTCAAAGCCGTCCGATACGGAAATCTCGGCATCGGCCATGCCATCGGGGTCGCCGGCGGGTACTTCGTTGCTACCCATCAGATGGGCGCGATAGGTGTCGGACGAAGCGTCGACAGCCTCCTCCTCGATGGTAGCGCAGGCGCCCAGCATTGCGATGCCGGCAACTGCGGCCAAGGTGGTGGTCAGTTTCATGGGACTATCCTCTCGGTGAACACCGCGAAGTTGCGGCTTCATGCGCGAGAGAACGTAGGGAACTGTGTTCGCGTTCCGAGTGCTGGTCGGATCGTCGTGTCGTGTGCAGCTAGTCGCGGAAAAAGGCGCAAATTTTTGCCGCGATCCGGGCGCGAAACGCCGCCCCGTCCGACAACCCATCGCCTGTTCCCGGCGGCGGCATGTCCATATAGCTGAAGTGGCCTGCCAGCGGCTCGACCGTGAAGTCCACCGGACAACGCAGCCGCGCCAGGAAGGCCTTGTGCGAGGCCGGGGTGGTGATCGAGTCCTGCCCGGCAGAACGCAGCAGCAACGGCACCGCCAGCTTTTCTGCCGCGCCGGGGGCCAGGAAGAATTCCACCGGCGGGGCCAGCGCGGCCACTTTCGCCAGCCGGGGCTGGTGCGGCACCGAAAGGCGCGCGCCGGGGCCGTGCCACATGTCCGCCCCAGCAAAGCCGATCAGCAGCGCCGCGCCCAGCGAATGGCCCACGCCGTAAAGCGGCAGGGCTGGGTCCGCACCCGCCAAAGCCTCGGCCATGATGGCGATGCGCCCTTCCATCTCCGCCACGCTGGCGCGCGGGGCGGCAAGCATCGCAAACTCCGGTGCGATCACGCTGAAGCCCGCCGCTTCCAGCCGCCCGATCAGCCCCCGGTGGCGCGCGGGCGATCCTCCGCCGCCTGCGGCAACGAGGACGGTGGCGCGGCTCAAGCTATTCCCACTCGATCGTGCCCGGCGGCTTGCTGGTATAGTCGTAGACCACCCGGTTCACCCCCTGTACCTCGTTGACGATGCGGGTGGCGCAGCCGGTGAGGAAGTGGGCGTCGAACGGGTAGACATCGGCGGTCATGCCATCGGTGCTGGTCACCGCCCGGAGGCCGCAGACCGAATCGTAGGTGCGATAGTCGCCCATCACGCCCACGGTCTTGACCGGCAGCAGCACGGCAAAGGCCTGCCAGATGGCGTCATAGAGGCCGGCCTTGCGGATCTCGTCGAGGTAGATGGCATCGGCCTTGCGCAGGATGTCGCAACGCTCCTTGGTCACCTCGCCGGGAATGCGGATGGCCAGGCCCGGGCCGGGGAACGGATGGCGGCCCACGAAGATGTCGGGCAGGCCCAGCTCGCGGCCCAGCGCGCGCACCTCGTCCTTGAACAGTTCGCGCAAGGGTTCCACCAGCTTCATGTTCATGCGTTCGGGCAGGCCGCCAACGTTGTGGTGGCTCTTGATCGTCACCGAGGGGCCGCCGGTGAAGGACACGCTCTCGATCACGTCGGGATAGAGGGTGCCTTGGGCCAGGAAGTCCGCCCCGCCCAGCTTGTTCGCCTCTTCCTCGAACACGGCGATGAACTCCGCGCCGATGAACTTGCGCTTCTTTTCCGGGTCGGTCACCCCGGCCAGGCCCGCCATGAAGCGCTCCTCGGCATCCACCACCACCAGCGGGATGTTGTAGTGGTCGCGGAACATCGTCTCCACCTGTTCGCGCTCGTTCATCCGCAACAGGCCGTGGTCCACGAACACGCAGGTCAACTGGTCGCCGATCGCCTCGTGGATCAAGATGGCGGCGACCGAGGAATCGACCCCGCCGGACAGGCCGCAGATCACCCGCCCGCTGCCCACCTGCTGGCGGATCTCGGCCACTTTCGTTTCGCGATAGGCGGCCATCGTCCAGTCGCCTTTCAGGCCGCAGACCTTGTGGACGAAGTTGGCCAGCAGCTTGCCGCCATCGGGGGTATGGACCACCTCGGGGTGGAACTGGGTGCCGTAGAACTTGCGGCTCTCGTCCGCGATCACGGCAAAGGGCGCGCCGTCGGATACGGCCACGATCTCGAAGCCGGGGGCAAAGCGGGTGACGGTGTCACCGTGGCTCATCCACACCTGGTGGCGTTCACCCACCTGCCACAGCCCGTCGAACAGCGCGCAATCGCGGGTAACGGTCAGGTAGGCACGGCCGAACTCGCCGCCGTCGCCAACTTCGTGCCCGGGCCGCACTTCGCCGCCGAGCTGGTGGCTCATCACCTGCTGGCCATAGCAGATGCCCAGGATCGGCACCCCGGCATCGAACAGTTCCAGCGGCGCGCGCGGGCTGCCTTCTTCCGGCACCCCGGCGGGCGAGCCGGACAGGATGATGCCCCTGGGCCGCATCCGTTCGAAGGCGGCAAGCGCCAGGGTGAAGGGGGCAATCTCGCAATAGACCCCCGCCTCGCGCACGCGGCGGGCGATCAGCTGGGTCACCTGGCTGCCGAAATCGACGATGAGGATGGAATCGGGGTGCATGGCGGTATCGGTCATGCCCAAGGCGCTTGCCCTGTGCGCGCGGCTAAGTCCAGCGCAGGGCTAAAAATGGCCACAACCGGTGCGATGCAAGCCGCAACGCCGCGTTGCAAAACATGCAACACTTGTCGCATTGTTCGCAATTGCACAATTTTATTGCGCGCCTATTTGGCTCCCATCGGCGGGGCGGACCCCTCTCTCCCTCCCAAATCCGCCCCGCCAACCGGAGTTCTTACCATGCGTACCTTTGCTATCGACATTTTCGCCACCATCGCCCTGATCGCCATCAGCACCTCGGCGCTGACCGCGTTCGTCGCCTGAACCGGCGGCTGGAGGACCACCCGATGAAGCGGATCGCCAAGCGCCTGCTGGAAGCCTATTTCGCCAGCGTGGAGCGCCTGCCGGTGCCGCCGATCTGGATGGCCTGAGCGACGCGAAAATCGCTGTACCACAGCCTGACGGCCGCCCCACCCGGGCGGCCGTTTGCGTTTGCGTTTCAGGCTGCGCCCTTCGCCTCGATGAAGCTGATCTTGCCGTTGGTTTCCAGGATTGCCCACTCGACTTCGGCCACACGGGCGATGCCCGCCAGCCGCATCTCGGCCTCGAACTCGTTGAGGGTCAGGCGGTTGCGTTTCAGCATGTCGCGCAGCAGTTCGCCGTGGCGCACCAGCACGGCAGGTTCGCCGTCCAGCATCGCTTCCACCCGACGCGAGCGCATGGCCACAAGGCCCAGCACCAGGCTCCAGAAGGCGAAGGTGCTGATCGCCAGCGTGGCCCCGGTCAGGCTGAAATCGTTGTGCGTCACCCCCTGTTGCAGCAGGTCGCCGATCACCACCAGCAGCACCAGTTCGAACGGGGTCATTTCGGCCAGTTCGCGTTTGCCCAGCAGGCGCAGCAGGCCGAAGACCAGGAAAAACATCACCGTGGCGCGCAGCACGATATCCATCAGGGCAGCACCCTCAGCTGCGAGCGCAGGGTGGCCAGCGCCCGATCGCCATCGCGCAGTTGCAGCGTGCCAGCGTTCACCCCCACCAGCGGCGGGTTGACCTGGCCGTCCAGCTTGATCTCCAGTGCCTTGCCGGCGGGCAGCGGCTCGAACTCGAACACGAACATGCCGTCCTCGAACCCCTCCTTGCTGGCGGCGGGGATAAACGAGTTGATCGTCAGGTCATGCAGGTAGGTGGCCGACACGGCCAGCACCGGCCTGGCAATGGGCCGGCGGGCCGTGGCCGTCACCCGCATTTCGAAGAATTCGCCGTTGCGCAGGATCGTGGGGGCCTTGAAGGCAAGATCCACCGCAGGCGAGCGCGCCGTCACCACCGGATTGGGCCGTCCGCCCAGCGCCCCGCTCAGCGCCAGGGCCAGCAGCGCACCCAGCAGCAGCAGCGGCAGGAAACGCCAGCCCATCGCGCCCGGCCGGGTGTGGCGGGGCTCGATTCCATCGGGGAAAGCGGAGTCGGGCAAGGTGGTCATGGCGGCAAGGCTGGAAACGCCAGAGGCCCGCGCCTGTTCCGGCCCCGCTTATCCCCGTAAAACCGCATGCATTTGCGCCCGTTTCGTTGGGAAAACGGGCGCAAATGCCTATATGCGGGTCCATGGCAAACGACGCAGAAAACACCGCCCCGGAAACTCCCGCCAACGCACCCCTGCAGGGCGAATATGGCGCGGATTCGATCAAGGTGCTCAAGGGGCTGGATGCGGTCCGCAAGCGCCCCGGCATGTACATCGGCGATACCGATGACGGATCGGGCCTGCATCACATGGTGTTCGAGGTGTCCGACAACGCGATCGACGAGGCGCTGGCCGGCCACTGCGACCTGGTGCTGATCGAGCTGAACCCCGATGGCAGCGTCAGCGTGGAAGACAACGGCCGCGGCATCCCGGTGGACATCCACAAGGAAGAGGGCGTGTCCGCCGCCGAAGTCATCATGACCCAGCTTCACGCCGGCGGTAAGTTCGAGAACACCAGCGACGACAACGCCTACAAGGTTTCGGGCGGCCTGCACGGCGTGGGCGTGTCCGTGGTCAACGCCCTGTCCGAATGGCTGGAGCTGACCGTGTGGCGCAATGGCCAGGAACACTGGATGCGCTTCGAACATGGCGACGCGGTGGAATCGCTGCGCGTGGTGGGCGATGCCCCGAAGGTTGACCGCAACTCCGACCCGCAGGGCTTCAAGAAGGGCACCCGCGTCACCTTCAAGGCCAGCGAGGAGACGTTCAAGAACGTTACCGAGTTCGACTTCGAGAAGCTGGAGCACCGCTATCGCGAGCTGGCCTTCCTCAATTCCGGCGTGCGCATCCTGCTGCGCGACAAGCGGCACGAGGACGTGGCCGAGCATGACCTGTTCTATGAAGGTGGCATCGCGGCCTTCGTGAAGTATCTTGACCGCAACAAGCAGGCGCTGGTGCCCGAGCCGATCTCCGTTTCCGCCGAAAAGGACGGCATCGGCATCGACGTGGCGCTGGAATGGAACGATTCGTATTACGAAAACGTCCTGTGCTTCACCAACAACATCCCCCAGCGTGATGGCGGCACCCACCTGGCCGCTTTCCGCGCGGCGCTGACGCGCACGCTCAACAACTATGCCGAGCGCTCGGGCCTGCTCAAGAAGGAGAAGGTGAGCCTGTCCGGCGAGGACATGCGCGAAGGGCTGACCGCCATCGTTTCGGTCAAGCTGCCGGACCCCAAGTTCTCCAGCCAGACCAAGGACAAGCTGGTTTCCTCCGAAGTGCGCCAGCCGCTGGAAAGCCTGATGGGCGACAAGATGAACCAGTGGCTGGAGGAAAACCCCTCAGACGCCAAGCAGATCATCCAGAAGGTGATCGATGCCGCCGCCGCCCGCGAGGCCGCCCGCCGCGCCCGCGAGATGAGCCGCAAGGGCGCGATGAGCGTGGCCAGCCTGCCCGGCAAGCTGGCCGATTGCCAGGAACGCGATCCCGCCAAGTGCGAGCTGTTCCTGGTGGAGGGCGATTCCGCCGGCGGCAGCGCCAAGCAGGGCCGTGACCGCAAGACCCAGGCCATCCTGCCCCTGCGCGGCAAGATCCTGAACGTGGAACGCGCCCGGTTTGACCGGATCATCTCTTCCAAGGAAGTGGGCACCCTGATCCAGGCGATGGGCACCGGCCTGCGGGACGAGTTCAACCTGGAAAAGCTGCGCTATCACAAGATCGTGATCATGACCGACGCCGACGTGGACGGCGCGCATATCCGCACGCTGCTGCTGACCTTCTTCCACCGGCAGATGCCGGAGATCGTCAAAGCCGGGCACCTGTTCATCGCCCAGCCGCCCCTGTACAAGGTGGCGAAGGGCCGCAGCGAGGTTTACGTCAAGGACCAGGCCGCGCTTGACCGCTACCTGGTGGAAGCGGGCCTGCAGGGCCGCGTGCTGGAAACCGCCGGCGGCGCGCGCGGCGGGATCGAACTGGAAGAGATCGTTGCCCGCGCCCTGCGCCTCAAGAACACCCTCGCCTTCGTGCCGCGCAAGTACGATATCGGCGTGGTCGAGGCGATGGCGCTGGCAGGCGCGCTGGAACCGCAGATTTCCGCCGAAACCCGCACCCCGCGCCTTACCGCCGCTGCCGCCTTCCTGCAGGCGGGCGACCCGGAGGCCGAATGGTCGGCAGACCTGACGGACGATGGCACCGTGCGCTTCTTCCGCAAGTGGCGCGGGGTGACCGATGCCCACCTGATCGAACCCAAGTTCCTCGACAGCGCCGAGGCCCGCAAGGTCCACGCCCGCGCCGTGGAGCAGCTTGACGTGTTTGCCCGCCCCGTGCGGCTGGTGCGCGCCGGCGGGGCCGAGGCCGAGCCGGAACCGGTGGATGCCGATGGCGAGGAGGTGGCCGCACCCGCCGTCTCTGCCGACAGCATCACGCTGCCCAGCCAACTGGTCGAGGCGGTGATGGCGGCGGGCCGCAAGGGCCTTTCCACCCAGCGCTACAAGGGCCTGGGCGAAATGAACGCCGAGCAGTTGTGGGAGACCACGCTCGACCCCGAGAACCGCAGCCTGCTGCAGGTGAAAGTGGAAGACGCCGACGTGACCGACGAGATCTTCACCCGCCTGATGGGCGACGTGGTGGAACCCCGCCGCGAGTTCATCCAGGATAACGCGCTGAACGTGGCCAACCTGGATATCTGAGCGATAGCCGGCGCCCCGTCATCAGGGCGCCGACTCCCCCCTCAAGGCGTAACCGTGATCGATACCCGGCGGTTGCGCCAGTCGCCGGTCTGCGGTTCCTCCGAATAGGTCACCGCCACGTCCTCCACGCTGGGCACCAGGCCTTCGAACATGCGGCCGACCGAGCGGGCGCGGATTTCGGCAAGGCCTGCCCGCTCCTCCACCAGCGTACCGTCGCTCAGCCGCACGGCACCGCGCAGCCCCTCCACGGCCAGGTGCCGGGCACCGACCTGGTTGGCATAGGTCAGCACGGCCTGCAGATCCCCCGGGGTCTGGAAATTCACCCCGCTATCGAACGGGAAATAGATCTCGAACGTCCGCACCTGGAATGGCGGTTCGGGCGCCGGCGGCGGTGGCGGCGGGACGAAGGCCAGTGTGCCCGCGCTCGGCCCCGGCGGACGGCGCGGCACGAACGGCAGGACATAATTCGGATCGGCCATTTCCAGCCGGTTGCACTCGGGCGACATCTCCAGCATCGGGGCCACCTTCACCGGCTCCAGCACGATGCCGCCGCAGATGCGCGTGCCATCGGGATCGGGCGTGCCTTCCACCAGCGCCTTGTGGCCCAGCCACGGCGGGTTGAACGGGGCCGACACGTCGGTCTGCACGCCCATGTAGTAGGTTTCGCCCTCGTACTCGGTCAGCCAGCACGGCACGCTCACCGTGTCGCGCACATAGGGACAGGCGATGAAGGCGAGTTCGGTTGCGGATGCCGTCTGGCCCGACAGGAGCAGGCCGAAACCGGCGGCGGCAGCAAGAAGACGGTTGGCCATCACAGGGTCCCCATGAAGTTTTCGAGATCGACCTTCTCGGCTTCCGAATACTGGATGTTGTAGCGCCGGTCGTAGAAGTCGATGATCTCGCGGATGTTCATGGCCGAGCCGTTGGAGAAGTACGGCGCGCGCGCCGCCAGCCCGCGGAACTGCTGCATCACGATCGTGCCCACATCGTTGCACTTGCCAGAGATCAGGGCGCGGCCCGGATCCTGGGTATAGAACACCCGGCCATAGAACGGGTGCGGCGGCACGTCCGCCCGGCAGGTGATTTTGAACAGCGGCATCAGCTCGCGTTCCTCGGTCCACGGGTTCAGCGGAACCTCGCGCGCCCAGGGCAGGTTGGTGGTGCCGATATCCATCCAGCCGTTGGCGGTATCCAGCCCGGTCATGTGCATGCCGTGGCAGGTGGCGCAGGTCCGTTTCACCGGATTGCCCAGCCCCACGGTGTTGAGGTGCATCGAATCGCTGATCCAGAAGGTGCGGAAGTGGAAGATCTGCTGCCCGCGCCGGATCGAGGCGCGCATGGCGTTCTCCTCTGCCGAAAGGCCCGGCTGCGGTGCGGCCCAGGCCTCGTCCAGCGGGAAGACCCAGCGGGTGGTGTTGTTGCCCAACACGCCCACGGTGCCGTTGGCCAGCGCCTCCGGCCCGATATAGCGCCCGCCCTCGCCCGTCAGCAGGTTACCGGCACGGCTGTCATGCACTTGTGCTGCGTAGAGCTGGTCCTCGAACTCGTTGATCAGGCGCACCTGTTCGCGCGTCAGCCCCTGCAGCATCTGCAGGTGGTTGATCGAGGCATCGATCGCCTGCGTGCCCAGCGTGGCGGCGCGGGCATCGGCCATGATGTTCATGTTGACCGGCTGGCCGTTCTCCGGATCGCGCAGCGCGGGCTCGCCCGTCTTGCCCACGAAGGGCCCGATGCCGAAGTTGCGGTGCACGGCATAGGGCAGGTTGGCCACCACGCGCGGGCGCCGATAGACCGAGACCATCGGGTTATCGCTGTTCAGGCCATAGACCGGATCGGTGTTGCAGGTGCCGGGATCGCGGACCACTTCCAGCGTGAATTCAGGCACGATGGTGCCCGCGCTCCAAGGGTCCTTGGGCGGCCAGGGCAGGAACACGCGGAACAGACCGCGCTGCAGCAGCAGCGAGTGCGAGGCAGGATCGCCCTGCGGCAGGCTGGGGCAGTTGGAGCCGTCAATCGCGGCGAAGATCGGGTCCTGCCCGTTGGTTTCCTCCCACCGCTCGCGGATCGACTGGAGCGACAGGCTCATCCCGTCTGCCGGCTGGTGGCAGCTCACGCAGGCCCGCCCGTTGGTGCCGATCGGCTCGAAGAACGGGTGGCCGGCCGTGCTGAATGCACCATCGCGATTGAACAGCCGCAGGCGGCCGCGATCGTTCCGGTAGTCAAGCCGCTGGGGGAACATGCCCCCTTCGCCCGGATCCCACCAGCGCCGCCCGCCATCGGGCACGGCTTCCGGGTCCACCGGCGCGGCAGCGGCCTGGCGGGCCTGCGCGGGCACCTGCGGATCGACCGGCTGGCCGGACGGAGCCTCGCGCTGGGCGGGCACCGCAGAGGCGGCGGCATCCTGGCGGGCAATGGCACCCTGCCAGGCGGCCAGGGCCAGGGCGATGGCGGAAGCGGCGAGCATCGCGCGCGCGGGTCTGATCATTGGTCGGGTCCGTTGTTGGCGGGGGTGATCCCGCGTTCCTGCATCCAGTCGAACAGCCGCGGGCCCCACAGGTCCACGGTCATCGAGAAATTGGGCACTTCGTAAACATGCAGCTCCACCTTCCGGTCGGCCGCCTTCCAGATCGAGAAGACCGCCAGCAGCCCGTCGGTCACCGGGCCGTGGTCGGACTCGGTCACCAGGAACAGCGGCGGGGCAGGATCGGGCACGTGCACGTCCTGCAAGCTGGGGCCGAAGATCGAGATGAAGAAATCGGGCTTCGTCTCCGCCGGGGCATCGGCCAGCATGGCACCGAAAGCCACGCCGCCGCCGGCCGAAGTGCCGATCACGCCGATCCGGTCAGGGTCCAGCCCCAGCTCGCCCGCCCGCCGGTGCAGCATGGCAAATGCGGCCTGCGCGTCGGCGGTGGACAGGCGCAGCACCTCGTTGGTGGTGGCATCGCCGCGTGCGGGGTTGGCATTGCCGTTGACGATCTGCATCGGCGGAAAGCGCACCGGCGGGGCATCGGGGTCGGTCCCCCGGCACGCCCCATCCAGCGAGGCGGCAGGCATCTGCCGCGTGCGGTATTCCAGCAGCATTACCGCCACGCCGTGGTCAAGAAACGCCGCGATCTCGGCATTCTCCCCTGCCCCGCGGCCCAGCACGCGCAGGCCCCCGCCCGGCAGCATCACCACCGCCGCGCCGGTCGCCCTGCCGGCATCGGGCAGGTACAGCTCGTAACGCGGCTGGCTGGTGTTGAAGACCTGCACCGATCCGCCGCAAACGGTTACCACGCGCGGCTCGCTCCAGCTTTCCGAACCCGGCGCAGGGCCCTCGTAGAGCGGACCGGCCTCGCGCGGTGCAAGCGCATACACAGGCGCTGCTGCAAGCAGCCCGGCCGCGACCAGCGCGGCGCGCGTTAAGGCTGTCACCATCCCTTGCGCTCCAGCGTCCAGTCGGTGCCGGTGCACAGGCGGCAATTTTCACCCGTGAAAGTGCGCGCAGCCACTTCGTCGCCGCGCAACTGCCACTCCAGCCAGTCCACCGCCACGTGCGCCACCGCGCCGCCCATCGGCTCGCCAAAGGTGCCGCCGTGACCCACCGGCAGGTTGGCCAGCATGGCGGGCACGCGGGTCAGCCGCGCATAGTCGTCGGTGCCGTTGGGGTAGGCGATATCCTCCGGCCCGCCCAGGATGTAGATCACCGGCTGGTGGAAGTTGTTGAGCATGTCCTTGAACACCATCAGCCCGCGAATGGGGCTGTTCTGGTTGTTGTATATGCCGCTATTGTGCACCAGCACGGTATCGATCCGCGGATCGGCCGCGAGGGTGATGGCCTGCAACCCGCCGCATGAATGGCCGGCGACGGCCACCTTGCCGGTATCGACCCGGCCATGAAGGCGGCTGGCGGGATCACGGTCCTGCGCGATGGCCCAGTCAAGGCCTTCCAGCACGTCTTCCGCGGTGGTGGCGGGCGGCGGCAGGGTGCCATCGGCCGGCATTTCCTGCACGAACGGCCCCTCGGTTGCGCCGGGCCCGCTGCGCCAGTGGCCTGCGGCGACCACGAGGTAGCCATAGCTGGCGATCTGGGCCAGGTGGAAGCGGTGGGCGGTGCCATCATCGGCGCAGGCCCCGTTGCCCCAGATGACCACCGGCAGCCCGCCGCCGCCGAACGGGGCCAGGTCCGCCGGGCGATAGATGACGTGGCCGGGCAGGCTGTCGTCGATCTCGATCGTGGCAGGATAGGGCCCGTCACCCGGCGTATTGGGCAGGCGGTTGCGTGCCTCGCGCTCCGCCCGCATCGCCGCGGGGTCGGGGCGCGCGGCATCCTGCGCCAGAACGCTCTGCACCAGCACGCCCTGGGCCAGGCCGAAACCCAGCAGCGCGGCCATCGCATACTTGGCAATCCGGTTCATCGACCTCTCCCTTGTCGTGCCCTGGGGGCGCCCATCAGGGCACCACCGGCAGGTCGATCCGCGATCCCGCACCCGGCCCGTGGCGGACCGTGATGCGCGGTGCCGGGTCGGTCGCCAGGTCGCGCAGGTTGCGCTGCCGGGGGTCCGCACCGGTCACGAGGAATCGCAGGCGCGAGCCTATCGGTACCCTGCGTGAAAGCGGTTGCATAGCGATTTGTAGCATGCCGGTTTCCCCCACCGGCAGCGGCGCCACATCGGCCTGCATGCCCGAGTGCCACGGCAGGCCCAGCGTGTTCCACGGCGCGTCCGAGACGGCCCGGTGCGACACCATCAGCCGCCCGAACGAGAGCACGGCCACGCTGCCATCGGCCTTCACCTCTTCCAGGTAGACGAAGACATTGGCGTCCGGCCGGTCAAGCTGCACCGCCACGTGCGCCACCGGATAGCCCAGCAGGTCCAGCGGCTGCTCCAGCGCGGGCGTATCATAGGTGATACCGTGGGCATCCAGGCTGGGCGGCCAGAAGGCGAAGTAGTTGTCGTCCGCCACGTCGAAGTCGACCGCAAAAGTCCGCCCGCCGCTGGCCCCCGGCCGGCCCGCCAGCACGGCGCTGCCATCCGCCGCCTGGCCCAGGAACAAGGTGCGGGTGATCTGGTCCGCCCCCGGAAACCGGTCGACGCGGGTATAGCGGTTCAGGCCATCCCCGAAATCCTGCCAGTAGGTCACGCGCGGCTGCCCGGCCATGCCGTTGGCGCGGTCTTTCAGGTGATGGTCGAAAAAGCGGGTGATCTCGCCGGTGAAGTCGAACCCCGCCGGGGTCTCGCAATGGCTGCCGGGGCCGATCAGCAGGCGGCCGCCCAGGTTCTCCGCCGCCACGATAACCTGGCTGGTCGGCTCGTCCTTCCAGTTGCTCCAGAAGTAGCTCGCCACGCCCGAATTGCGGATGACTTCGGCATAGCGCCAGATCGCCACCTCTTCCCAGAACGGGGTGCCCAGGATGGGGGAGACGCTGTCACGATATGGCATGCCATACCACAGCGGGGCCATCGGGGTGTTCTGGGCGTGTTGGGCCACAGCCTGGCGCAGCAGCGCGCCGCTGCGGTCGGCATCCACCGGAATGCTGGCGGCGTCCTCGCTCAGCGGCTCGTCGGGGCGGGTGTTGAACTGCGCGGTGATGCCGCCACCGCGCACGAACTCGTACTTGTCCCACTCGGTCGCGCCCACGAAGATCGCCTTCAGCGATGGCGGGGCGGTGCTGGCGGTGTGCATCACCGTGCCGCCCAGGTACGAACAGCCGATCATCCCCACTTCGCCCGTGGTGTAGGGCCGGTCGGCCAGCCACTCGACCAGGTCGTGCCCGTCGTTGGCCTCGGTCCGGTCCTGGAAGCCGCGCCGCGCGCCGAAGGACGCACCCTTGCCGCGCACGTCGGCCACCGCCACCACATAGCCTGCGCGCAGCAGGCTGCGCAGCGCCAGCCCGTCACCCAGCGCCGTCTCCTGCACCTGGCCGTTGCGGTCGGTGAAGCGGGCGCGGTAGGGGGTGAAGGCAAAGATCACCGGCAGGCGGGCGGTTTCAACCCCGTCCTCGTCCGCCGGGCGGTAGATGTTCACCGCCAGCCGGGTGCCGTCGCGCACCGGCACATAGAGCGACTGGCGCTGATAATCGGGATAGTCATGCGCCTGCAGGGCTGCGGCAGGCACGCCTGCCAGAAGCGCCCCCGCCAGGGCTGCGATCGCGCGCTTTGCTGTTGTCATCATGCCTCTCCCAAGGTTCTCGCGTCTTGTCAGTCGTCCGCATCCAGCCAGGCGAGGATCTCGTCCCGGTTGCCGTCGATCACCGGCGGCGGCTGGCTGGTGCCGGGGTTGCCCGGCGTCATCCGGAAGCCGGCATTGGGCACGGCGACATGGCCGTTGCCCTGATGGCTGGAGATGGGCACATTCGGCAGGTGGACATCAAGCAGCGCGGCGGGATCGCAAAGCTGCGCCGCCTCGTCCACCCGGCGCACCATGCCGCAAGGTATGCCGGCCTCGCTCAGCAGGCGCTCCCACTCTGCCGCGTCACGCGTGACCAGGATCGCTTCCAGCTCGGCCACCATGGCGGCGAAGTTGGCCCGCCGCGCATCGGTGGTGGCATAGCGCGGATCGGCCAGCCACTGGTCCTGTCCCAGCAAGCGGGCAAGCTGGACGAACTGGTTTTCCTGCACCACGCCCAGCGAGATGTGCCGCCCATCGCGCGCCACGAACAGGCCGGCGGTGGGCAGCTCGCTATAGCCGGTATTGCCCAGCCGCTTCAGCGCCGTGCCGGTGACCAGGTAGGGTGTAAGGGCCGATGTCATGAAGGCCATGCTCGCCTCCAGCATCGAAACGTCGATATAGGCGCCCTGCCCGGTCCGCTCGCGCTGCATCAGTGCGCCCAGGATGGCGACGGCGGCGGTCTGCCCGGTGAGCGTATCGACGATGGGGAAGCCCACCCGCACCGGCGGCTCGCCTTCCGCGCCGCTCAGCATCATCATGCCGCTGGTGGCCTGGACGATGTTGTCGATTGCCGGCCAGTTGCGCTGCGGGCTGTTCTGGCCATATCCGGAGACCGAGCAGAACACGATATCCGGCCGGAACTGGCGCACCGCATCGTAGCCCAGCCCCAGCCGGTCGATCACGCCGGGGCGATAGTTCTCCACCAGGACCTGCGATTTGCCCACGATGCGGCGGGCGATCTCCAGGTCGGCGGGATCCTTCAGGTTCAGGGCAATGCTCTTCTTGCCCACGTTGGCGGCCACGAAGGCCGGGCTCATCCCGTCAAAATCGCGGTTCGAGCCATAGTTGCGGAAGCCGTCACCCTTCAGCGGCTCGATCTTGATCACCTCCGCGCCCATCAGGCACAGCAGGTGAGTGGCGAAAGGGCCCGCCATGACGTGGCTGAAATCGGCCACCCGGATGCCTGAGAGGGGCTGGGCAAGGGGCTGGCTCAACTGGGGTCTCCGCAAGTGATGGTATCGGGCCCGGCTATGCTCGACCGGACAAGGTTGAAGGCGCGCAGGCCGTCAATGCCATAGGCATTCAGGCGCTGGGCGTTGATGCGGGCATCGTGCAGGTAGAGCTCGTCGAACCGGCGCTGGTCGGCAGGCGTGATGCGGGCATAGGTGATGATCCCCTCACCCGCTGCGCGCCCCACGGCTTCGGAGGCGCGGATTTCCTCGGCCAGCGCAGCCTCCCACACGGCCGTGCTGCGTTCCAGCAGGTCACGCTGCCAGGGCTCCAGCGTGTTCCACCGCGCTTCCCCCATTGCCCGCGCGGGATAGGCACCGCGCGGCACCTGCATGTCGAAGTAATACTTGCCCACGTCCACGAAGTGCAGGGCGCGGAAGGTATCGGGCGGGGCCACAACCCCGTCGATCACGCCCTTGGTCAGGGCCGAATAGACCTCGCCCATCGGCATGTTCACCGGGTCTGCCCCCAGGTTGCGCAGCACCGGCAGCAGTTCGGTGGGGGCGCGGATGCGCAGGCCGCGAATGTCATCGAGGCTGGTCACGCGCCGGTTGCGGGTGAGCAGGCCCGGCAGCAGGCCGCCCTGCACCGCCAGCACCTTCAGCCCCTGCAGCTCGCGCGCCACCTGCGGTTCGCCAGCCTCCAGGCAGCGGTAGAGGGCAACCTGCCCTTCGACCGTTTTAACGCCCGAATAGAAGCCCGACTGGATGCGGATCAGGTGCGTGCCGCCGCGCACATAGATCGGCGTGATCAGCCCGATATCGGCCACCCCGTGGCGCAGTTCCTCCATCGACATGTCGGCCGAGAGCAGCGAGCCGGACCACAGCGGGCGTACGCGGATGCGGCCCTGCGACTGCTCTTCCACCCAGTCCATCCAGCGCTGGTCCGCCTTGCTGAACGGGTGGCTGGGCGGATAGGGGGTGGCATAGGTCAGCTCGGTCACGCCCGCAGGCAGCGGTTTCGCGCAGGACGCGACCAGCAGCGCCGCACACAGGGTAGCGAACAGGGTCGCCAGCCACCTCATTGCGCCAGTCCCTTCTCGCGCAGGAAATCGGCCACCATGCCCACCATCCGGTCATGGTCCCAGATCTTGGCATCAACCATGTCGGCATCGATCATCAGCACCGGCACCCCGGCATCCTCCAGCGCCAGCGCGGTCAGCTTGGTGCCCGATTGCGACAGGCGGTTATCTGGCGGTAGCAGCAGCACGCAGGCATCGATGCCGCAGCGCTGCGCTTCCGCCACCATCCAGCCGTTCATCCACGGCGGCAGGTGCAGCGTCTCGTTCATGGATGCCACGCGGCTGGCCAGCGCCTCCATCGGGCTGCCCTGCAGCTCGCGGATATATGCGGGGCCGGCAAAGGGCATGTACATCGACCAGACGAAGACCGCGCCAAGGCTTTCTTCCAGCGCCTGGTAGAAGCCGGGATCGTGCCACACGCCCGCGCCGATCCACATCAGGCGCAGCTTCTCGTTGCCGCTGGTACCCTGCCCGGTGGCGATGCGCTCCAGCACCTCGTCACGGAACTTCTTCGCATGGGCCACGGCCCAGTCAGACCCGCGGTGCCATTGCGGGATCATGGTGTTGGGCATCTGCTCGGCAATCGAGACCGGACAGGGCCGCGCCTTGCCGATGGCCTGCGCGGCTTCCCAGATATAGCCTTCCTGCACGTTGATCTGTTCCATCAGGTGGTGGAACTTGCCCTCATCAAACTTGCGTCCGGTGCGGTTCTCGAGGAGCGCGATCAGGTCCTGCATCTCGGCCACCATGTGGGCGATGCGGTCGGGCTGGTACACGCGCCGCCACTCGTCACGCGAATGGGCGAACCACTGCGGGTCCTTGTCGGTCCAGGCGGGCGCTTCCATCGGGAAGAATTCGCTGCCCAGCAGGTTGGCCCACTGGCCAAAGACTTGCTGGATGCAATCACAGGTAAGCCGCGCCACCATCACCGTGGGGGTCGGCAGGCCGCCCCAGGGGGCAGTCTCCGACTCGTTCGCCACGCTGCAGGCCAGGCCCAGCGAGCAGTACTTGCAGGAGTTGGCGGGATAGCCCGCCTCCACCAGCTTGTCGAAGTAGCGGGTGGAGAGCTGCTTGGCCGAGATATAGGCGCTCCACCACTGGTTGGTGACGATGGGGATATCCATCGCGTGGAACAGCTCGTGCGGGGTATCGGCCTGGACGATGGCGTAAGGCTCACGGTCCTCCACCACGCGGCGGCGCAGTTCCTGGCCAAACGCCTTCTGGTAGGCGGTCGCTTCCGCCGTGCAGGCCAGCATCTTGCGGCTGCGCTGGTTGACGGAAGCAGGCGGGGCGGTGTTCGCGGCGGTGGTCAACGGAACACTCCCTGGTCTTCAAGCGCGGCAATGGTGGCGGCATCCAGCCCGCAAATCTCCGCCGCCACCTGGTGCGCGTGCTCGCCCATGCCCGGGGCGCGGAACGGGGCCGGCACATCGCGAGCAAAGCGGATGGGCGTCGCCACGTGCCCGAACGGCCCCAGCAGCGGATGATCGAGCGTGACAAGCGCAGCCCGCGTGGCAATCTGCGGATCGTGGTCCATCAGGTCCTCGCAATCCTGCAGGGCACCGGCAGCAATGCCCGCCTGCTGCAGCAGTTCGGCAATGCCGATGTCGCTGCGGGTACGGGTCCAGCCGGCGATGTCCTCGCCGGTGATGCGGATCAGCCGCTTGTAATCCGCCTCATCGAAGGCAGTGATGGCCACCCAGCGGTCCTCGCCAGCGGCAGGCAGGACGTCCTGCCAGAAGACCGCCGGATCGGCATTGCCCATGCGTTGCGGGCGCTCGCCGCGCTTCGCTGCCGCCAGGAAGTCGCGCATCTGCTGCACGCAGATCTCGTACATGCTGGCATCGATGTGGCAGCCCTGCCCGGTTGCACGCCGGTGCTGCAGGGCAGCGGCCACGTGGCCCGCCATCACGAATGGCACGATCACATCGCCATAGGGCACCGCGCCGGGGATCACCGGGTCGCGATCAGGATAGCCGGTGAGGAAAGTCCGCCCCGACAGCGCGCCGCCGGTGCCGTCCACGCCCCATTCCTGCGCCAGCGGCCCGGTCTGCCCGAACACGCTGCCCGAGACCATCACAACTGCCGGATTGCGCTTCACCAGGCTGTCATAGTCCAGCCCCAGCTTGGCCATGGTGCCGGGCGAGAAGTTCTCCACCACCACATCCGCCCAGTCGATCAGCGGATCGAGCACGGCCCTCGCCTCGGGCTTTTTCAGGTCCAGCGTCAGGCTGCGCTTCGAGGTGTTGAGGTGGGCGAACCACGGCTTGTCATCAAGGCTGGTGGCCGTGGAGGCGGAAACCTGCACGTCCAGCCGGGCCAGGTCCGGGCGGCTGCGGGTTTCGATCTTGACCACCTCGGCCCCAAGATCGCCCAGCGTCTTGGTGGTGATCGAGCCGACCAGCGCCCAGGCAAAATCCAGCACTTTCACGCCGGACAGCGGACCCGGGCGCTTCCCCGCATGGATCGCGGGCGCGGCCGCCGGCTGCCCGGTGCGGATCGCGGCGAACCGCTCCGGCAGGCCATCCGCCGTATCGAGGAAGCCGCGCGCCTTCAGGTGTTCGTCGGCCAGCACGTCGGCCGGCTCGTTGACCACGCAGGCGTTGATCCCGCGCCGCCGCCCTTCGCCGGCGATCTCGGCCTTGTTGCGGCTGCGGAAGAAGGCGTCCATCGCCGCCTGCCATTCGGCGCGAGTCTCCGCCGCCAGGGTGGAGCGGTTGTAGGCCAGCCAGTCCACCCCCTGCATCGGGTTGGGGAAACCGGCCTCGTCCATCCAGTCCGACAGGGCCTTGTTGGCAGGCGCACCCAGCCGCCCGGTCATCAGCGCGTGAAAGCACCAGCCGTCGGCCAGTTGCCAGATCACCCGCACCGTGGCGCGGCCATAGGCGATGCAGCCCCCGGCGCGGTCGAGCTTGCGCTTGTCGAACTCCCACACCAGCACGCCGTTGACGTTGCGGCTCATCGCCACCTGCTGGATCGAAATATCCACGTGCTGTCCGTACCCGTGGGTGCCGCGCGCGAAATGGGCCGCCAAGGCACCGGCTGCCGCCACCATGTCGGCATGGAAGGTGCAGGCATCACCTGCTTCCTTCACCGGCTTCTCGCCCGGCTCGCCCGTCAGCCGAAGGGCCCCGCCCATGGCCGAGGCTACCAGTTCGCCGCCGCGCCAGTCCGAACGGGGGCCACCCGATCCGAAGGGCGTGACCGAAACGTGCACGGCGCTTTCCGGAATGCCCAGACCGGCAGTCTGCTCCAGCCCCAGGTCGTCGATCACGAAGCTGGCCCCGGCCACCGGCCCGCCCAGCTCCGCGCCCAGCGAGGCGAGGTATCGCGCAAGCGGCCTATCCGCCATGCCGCCAAGGATCGCCACGCGGTGGCCATCGAGGGGCTTCATCGCGGGATTCATCGGGCAACTCCTGCAAGAAATTCGGCTATCGCGGCGGGTGCGCCATCGCGGGCCTGCCAGTCGGTGCGGGTGAGCACCAGCGTAGGCAGACCCAGTTCCGCCAGCGCCCTCTGCTCGGCGGGAAACTGCCAGGTCTGCGCCTCGTCCTCCTCGATCCGCCACAACACCACGGCGCTGGCCCCGGCAGTCTCGACGGACTGGCGGATAAAGGCAGCGGGATCGGCAAAGCTGCGCGCGCCCTGCTGGCGGGCGTGGAGCTGCGTGCCCAGCGCGGCGGCCGGGTCGCCGGTGCCCTCCGCCACGGCGGGGCCGGGGGAGAGCCAAAGCTCCTCCATCGTCAGGCCGCTGGCAGCAAAGCCTGCCGCCTCGATGACCTGGTGCAGCCGCCGGTCGGGCGGAGGCGTGCCGTGTAGCAGGCAGACAGGGCCGGAGGGACTGCCGCCCGGTTGCCCAGCCCGCGCCCGGTTGCCCGCCACGATGGCGGCCTCCAGCGCCGCATCGCCCACGCCGAGCTCACCCGCCAGCCTGCGCACGGCGGCCACGGTCAGGTCACGGCTGCTGGTGCGCGGGATCTTGCCCACGTCGAAGATCAGCGGGCGCGGCCCTGCCAGCAGCCCGCGCCGCTGGAGTTCGCACAGGTAATAATACAGCCGCTGCGAGGTGTCGTCCGCCCGGCTGAACAGCACGGCGTCCAGGTGGTCATAGGCTCCGGCAGCCCAGCTCTCCACCAGGGCAAAGGCGTGGGGGGCGAACTTGCTTTCCAGCCACTGCTGCGCGCGCGGTGTGGGCTGGTCCAGGCCCAGCGCAATCGCCCCGCCGTGCTTGCCGGCGGCGGCAAGCAATTCGTGGGGCAGGTTCGGTCCGGCAAGCGCGATCACATCAGTTCCCCAGCACGTCCGGCAGCCACATGACCATGGCCGGGAACAGGATAATCAGCAGCAGGTGCACGAAATCGCTGGCCAGGAACGGCACCACGCCCTTGAAGATGCGCCCGATGCTCACATCCCTGGCCACGCCCTGCATCACATACAGGTTCATCCCCAGCGGCGGGTGGACGAAGCCGATCTCCATCGCCCGGGTGATGAAGATGCCGAACCAGACCGCGCTCATCCCCGCTTCCTGCGCGATCGGCAGCATGATCGGCGTGGTCAGCAGCATCAGCGCCAGGCCATCCAGCAGCGATCCCAGCAGCAGCAGGATCAGCGCCAGCACAACCAGCGTGGCCACCGTGCCCATGCCCAGGTCCGACACCGCCTGGCCCGCCGCATCGGCCAGGCCCGTCACCCCGATGAAGGCGGCAAAGATCAGCGCGCCGAACAGGATCATGTAGATGAGGCCGCTGGTCCGCAGCGTTTCGGCAAAGGCGTGGAACAGCGAGGCACGCGTCAGCTTGCGGCGCAGGGCGGCGATGATCAGCGCGCCCGCTGCCCCCATGGCCGCCGCTTCCGACGGGCTGACAAGGCCCGTGGCGATGCCGCCGATGATCAGTGCCACCAGCAGGCCGATTTCCCATACCCGGCCCAGTGCGCGCAGGCGCTCTGCCCACGGGGCCCGCTCGCCCGCCGGGGCGATGTCCGGGCGCAGGCGCACCAGCACGAAGACCACGGCGGCATAGAACAGCGCCTGGGTGATGCCGGGGATGATCGCGGCGGTGAACAGGTCGCCGATCGACGTCTCGGCAATGATCCCGAACACGATCAGCGCGCCCGAAGGCGGGATCATCTGCCCCAGCGTGCCCCCGGCCGCGATGGTGCCGGTGGACAAGGTATCGGCATAGCCACGGCGGCGCATTTCCGGATAGGCCACCAGCCCCACCGTGGCGGTTGTCGCCAGGCTCGACCCGTTGATCGTGCCGAAGCCTGCACAGCCGGCGATGGAGGCATAGGCCAGGCCCCCCTTGCGATGGCCGATCAGCTTGGCTGCGGCATCGAACAGGTCGCGGCTGGCATCGACCGAGAAGAACACGTGGGCCATGAACAGGAACAGCGGCAGCGTGCCCAGTTCATAGCGGGTCAGCGTGTCCACCAGGATCACGCCCGATTTTATCAGCGCGGCTTCCGGCCCTAGGATCAGGGCCAGCCCGCCAAGCCCGACCAGCCCCAGCGCCACGCCGATACGCACGCCCGCCAGCAGTAGCGCCAGCAGGATGCCGACACCGACCAGTGCCGTAGCGGAGGTGGCCCAGATCATGCCTCCGGCCTCCGCACTAGGCGGATGGCAAGCAGCACGATGGTGAGGATCAGGCCACCGTTGACCACCAGCCGCAGCACCGACCAAGGCACACCCACCAGTTCGCTGCGCTCGAATCCGTTCCACAGGTCAAGGGCCAGCCACACCGATCCGGCCAGCAGAGCAGCAAGGAACAGGAGGGTTGTCAGGTCAGACAGCCAGTGCGCCAGCGCCTTGCCGCCCGGGCCCAGGCGGTCAAGCAGCAGGTGGACGCGGGCGTGGCTGTCCTCCCAGGTGGACATGACCAGCGCGATCACGCCGGAGACTAGCACCACGGCCTGCATCATCTCGATCGAGCCGGTGACGGGAAAGCCCAGGTAGCGGCAGACGATGGCCAGGCTGTCGATGCCGGTGGCCAGCAGCAGGGCCACCCCGCCCACCCAGATCAGCCCAGTTTTCAGCATTCCCGGCTTCAGCATGTCAGGCCACCTCGCTGATACGATATTCGGCATTAATGGCGATGGCTGGCAAGCCCGCTGCGGCGGTAATCCGCTCCACATAGCGGGCAATGGCTGGCGCGCGGTCGGCATCGGCCAGCACGGGGCGGCCCGGTGGCTCCACATGCACGGGTTCGATGCCCGCCTCCACGCGGCCATCATCGTGCAGCCACAGGCGGCCGATGAAGGCGTTGACCGCCTCCGGATGGAAGGGCGCCAGGGTATAGGCGGGATCGGGGGTGAAGCCGAACAGCTCCTGCCGCTGCCGCGCCCATTCGGCGCGCGCAGGATGGTCCTGGTCGGGCGAGAGCGCGCGGGTGACAACGCAGCCGTTGCCCAGCCCGTGGAACACCGGCTTGCCGCGATAGCGCGATATGCCGCGCACGATATGCGCGTGGTGGGCCACCACCGCATCGGCCCCGGCGTCGATCGCGGCCTGGGCGGCTTCCCGCTCGTAGGCCTCGATCAGCGCGGGGGTATGCACGCGGCCCTGGTGCAGGGCCACGATCACGAAATCCGCCGCCGCGCGGGCAGCGGCCAGGTCATCCCGCAGGATCTCGCGGGCCATTGGGAGCAGGCCCGCGAGATCCGCCCTGGGCGTGACGGGAGACCCGTCATGGGTGCCCATGGGGAGGAAGGCGCAACCGGCCCGGTCGGGTCCCGCCCAGCCGAATTCCGGTCCCACGCAATTGTAGCTGAGCAGGGCAATCCGCTTACCGCCCACGGTGGCGATGGCAGGGCGGCGGGCCTCGGCCTCGTCCATGCCCGCCCCGGCATGGGCCACCCCGGCCTGGTTCAGCAAGGTCACGGTTCCGGCAAGCCCTTCCGGCCCGCAATCCGCCATGTGGTTGCCGGCCATGCTGACCATGGCGATCCCGGCCCGGGCGATGGCAGCCACGTTGGCCGCCGGCGCGCCGGGCGCGGGAACATCGCCCGCCACTTCCGCCCCATCGGCGTGGGGCACTTCCAGGTGGGCAATCGCCAGGTCCGCCCGGCGCAGCGCCGGGGCGATGCCCGACAGCCAGTAATCCGCGTCGGGTTCGTCCAGCACCAGGTCGCCGAGCAGGGCAATAGAGATCATCACATTCCCCGAAACCCGGCCACCCGGCCCAATCCTATCAGAAGGCGGCGCGCAGGCTTACCGCGAACTGCCGTCCGATGGGATCGGCCACGGTCACGTCATAGCCACCGGCGCTGTTGCCGTTGGGCAGGATGTTTGCGTAGGACGGATCCTGGTCGAACAGGTTGCGCACCTCCAGGCCCAGCACCAGCCGCTCGCCCGGCAGGTCGAACGTCTCGTTCAGGTCCCAGCCGAAGTTGAGGTCGAACAGGTTGTAGGCCGACACCCTCTCCACCGGGTTGACGTTGATGTTCCGGTAGCCGTTGACATAGGTCCACTGCAGCCGCGCATCAAACGGCCCGCGGTTCCACGCCACCGCAGCGCGGGACTTGAAGGTCAGCGGGTTGAAGATGGTGTTGCGCCGGTCAACGAAAGCGCCGTTCGGCGTGAAGGCCACCTTGTAGCTGGTCAGGTAGGTGCCAGTAGCGGTGAAGGTCAGCTGGTCCTCATCGGTCAGGTCCATCCGGTAACGCAGGTTGAAGTCGATCCCGCGCATCTGCGAGCGACCCAGGTTGAGGCTGCGCGCGTCAACGAAGACGCAGTTCGAGAAATCCGGTGCCGGCGCATCGAGACAGGCCGTGCTGGCACCGGGGAACGGACGGATGGCAACCGGCGCGGCCGATCCGCCGATGCCCTTGTCGCGGATGTCCACGATACGGTCATAGGCGGCCTTGCCGAACAGGATGATGTCCGTGCCGGCATATTCCGCCACCTGCGCCAGAACCGTGGAGCTGGACAGCAGGTTGTTGATCGTGTTGCCATAGGCGATGTCGAAATAGGTGACGCCCACGGTCAGCCCGTCAACCAGGTCGAAATCGGCACCTGCGGTCCAGGTGGTGGAGGTTTCCGGTTGCAGGTCGGGGTTCGGCCCCGAACCGACCGTGAAGACCGACCGCTCGGGCGGGTTGCCGCCCGGATTCTGGCGCGGCTGCACGAACAGCGCGGTGGAGTTGCCGAAGATTTCCGGGAAGCTCGGCGCGCGGAACGATGTGCCATAGCTGCCGCGCAGCATCACCCCGTCCACCGGCGACCAGTTGAGGCCGAACTTGGGATTGGTGGTGCCGCCCACGTCGCTGTAATCGTCATAGCGTACCGCTGCCGTGACGGTCAGCTCCTCGAAGCCGCCCGTGGCATTGCCGGGACCGAAGACCGGCACGTTCAGTTCGGTGTAGACCGAATGGATCGTGCGCCTGTTGGTGACTTCCGTGGGTGTGGCCGTGTTGCGCGTCTGCTCCTGCCGCTGGCCTTCGTAACCGACGGCAACCTTCACCTCGCCGCCGGGCAGCGAGAATAGCGGACCGTTGACGCCCGCCTGCCAGGTGGAGAATTCCGCGTCAGTGGGGAAAGTGGAGTCGGCTTCGAAAATGGCCGCCAGCGTCGCCGCGCTGGTGCGGCCCAAGCCATAGGGGTCGAAGGCTGTCGCCGGGTTGCTGCTGGCCAGCGCCGCCGCCAGCGCGGTGAGGTTGAGGCCGGCGGTCGAATCCGCGCGATCCCTCGCCTTGCCATAGCCGAAGCGCCCTTCGAAGCTCCACTCATGCGGCAACTGGATCCGCAGCCCCGGGGTGATCTGCCAGTTGGTCTGGAAGCCGGTGTACTGGTCGGGCTGGATATCGCGGCTGAAGTTGTAGGCAATGGTATAGCCGCCCGAGCCCGGCACGTAGAAGCTGGGTGCCACGAAAAAGGCGTTGGTCTGCGGCACTGCCAGGTCGCGCGAGATCGCACCGGGCGTGCGCGAGAAGTCGCGGCGATTGAAGTAGCCATCGAAGATGAATTCCGCGCCCTCGAGGAATTCATAGGTCAGCGTGCTGCTGACAGAATCGTACTCCTGCTCCGGGAACAGGTCCTGCTGCTTGAACAGGTCGCATTCGGCCCGGGTGCCGGGGGTCAGCGAGTTGGCGTTGCTGGCCGTCAACTGATCGGGCAGCAGATAGGTCGTGGCTGCTGCCGCGCCGGGGGCGCGGTAGATCAGCGTGCCGGGGCTGCACTGGCGCGACAGGTTGCTCGGCCCGCCGAAGGGGCGCAGGTCGGACGTGGCGAAATCGCGATCAAGGCCGCTCAGGTTGGAGCGGTACGAGTGTTCGTAGGCGACCATGAACTGGCCGCGATCGAACACGCGGCCAAGGGCCACACCGGCATTCCATTCGTGGAAGGCGCCATCCTCGGCTGTGTTGAACCGACCGAACGCCTCCACCCCGTCCAGATTGCGGCGGGGGATCAGGTTGACCACGCCGGCCACGGCATCCGAACCGTAGATGGCCGAGGCACCGTCGGCGATCACCTCGATCCGCTCGACACCCAGCGTCGGCAGCACCGACGGGTTGATGGCGCGGCCGTTGGAGGTCATCCGGTGGCCGTCGGTGATGATCAGCGTGGCGAACGGGCTGAGGCCGCGCAGGTTGATCGAGTTCGAGAAGGTCGCATTGCCGTTGCCGCCGCTCTGGTTACGCGAGCTGTCGGAAAAGCCCACGTCCAGCACGGCCGGCAGGTCCTGGATGATGCGGTCGATGGTGACCTGGCCGCTGGTCTCGATCTCGTCGCGGCCCAGCGCGGTCACGGTGGCGCCCACCGGGGCCACGTTGGCGATGCGCGAGCCGGTCACGATGATGCGATCGTCTTCGTCGGCGGTATCATCCTGCGCATCCTGCGCGAAGGCGGGTGCGGCCAGGAAGCCGGCGGCAACGATGGCAGCAAGCGAACTGGTGCGCAGGAACGCGGGCACAGTGGCCCTGCGGTTGTTCTTGGACATGAAAACCTCCCCTCAAAGGATTCTGTTCTCTGGGAACCCTGAAACTGTCACATGTGCCAAGTGATTAGTCCGAGCAATCGAATTTTGGACAACCATATTGTTGACAATTTGGTTGTCATCGGTGATATCCCAAATATCATGGACAAAGATTTCGACCTCCTGTCCCGCAAAGGCCCCAGCGGCATCGAGATCGCGGACTTCATCCGCGCGCAGATCCGGTCCAGCCGCTATGTGCCCGGCCAGCGGCTGGTGGAGGTGGACATCATCCGCCAGACCGGCGGCAGTCGCTTCAAGGTGCGCGAAGCCCTGCAGCGGCTGGCGGCCGAGGGGCTGGTGGAGATCGAGGAATTCCGCGGCGCATCGGTGCGCGGCGCATCAATGGAGGAAGTGCGCCAGCTCTATCGCGCCCGCGCCGCGTTGGAAGGAATCTGCGCAGGCGACTTTGCCATGCATGCCAGCGCCGAGGACAAGCAGAAGCTGGTGGACCTAGCCAATGCGATGGAAGAGTGCGTGGAAGGCGGCGCACCCGAAAAGTTCGGCCAGCTCAACGCCGAATGGCACACATTGATCATGCACGGCACGCGCAACTTCGTGATCGAGGACCTGGTCAAGCGGCTGAGCACGCCAGTTCACCACCTGCTGTTCGAGAACTTCTATCGCAGCGAGCGGCTGCGCGAAGCGGCGCATGACCACCGCAAGATTGTGGCGGCGGTGCTGGCAGGCGACGGGCCCGCCGCCGAGGCGGCCATGCGCGGCCACGTGGAAAACGGCCACCAGTTCCTGCGCAACCTCGACCGCGCCGTGCACCACGGCGGGATCGATATCTGACGCTTGCGCAGTCCGGCTAGCCGCCGGCTGCGCGCGGGGGCTTGCAGTTGCTGGTTGCCAGTTGCGGCAATTCTAGCGCCTGAGCCTCCGGCGTACCGCAATAGCCGGGCAGGCCGTCACGCGGGGACTGGGTGGCATCCCACGCGGCCCACGCGGCCTTCAGGTCCGCTGCCAGGTCAGGCTCGGCATCCTTGCGGTTGGCGCGTTCGTGGGTGTCCGCCGACAGGTCGTAGAGGAACTCGTTGCCCTCGATCGAATACCACTTCCAGTGGCCCCGCCGCACGGCGCGCTGGTCATGCCCCTGGAAGTTGAAGAACAGCGTGCGGTCCTGCCGCTGGCCGCCCTGCAGCAGGCCCAGCAGCGGCATCCCGTCCACCGCCGCCACGTCATAGGTTACCCCGGCGGCCTCCAGCATGGTGGGAAACCAGTCCATCGTCGCCACCATCTGGTCGCTCACCTGCCCGGCGCGCAGCACACGCGGATAGCGGATGATGGCAGGCACGCGGATGCCGCCTTCCAGCAGGTATCCCTTGGTGCCGCGGAACGGCCAGACTTCCGAATAGCGCTCGCCCCCGTTGTCGCTGGTGAAGATCACGAGGGTGTCGTGGGTCAGGCCAAGGTTGTCGATGGCGCGCAGCACGCGGCCGGTGTTGCGGTCCATGCTTTCGGTCATCGCCGCATAGACTTCCAGCGAGCCGCCATCGTTATGGTTGCCCTGGGTGCCCAGGGCAAAGTCCTCCGGCCCTTCCCACGGCCAGTGGGGTGCGCTGAAGTGCAGGTTCATGGCAAACGGCTGACCGGCCGCAACGGCCCCTTCAATCCGCCTGATCGCCTCGTCCGCCAGCAGCGTGGTCATGTAGCCCTCGCGCTCCACCGGATCGCGGCCTTCCATCAGCGCAGGTTCGCCCAGGTATTCGTGGGTGAAATAGTCGAGCCCGCCGCCCAGGAAGCCGAAGAACTCGTCATAACCGAAGTTGAGCGGGCTGCCCCTTTCGGTCGGCCCCAGATGCCACTTGCCCACCAGCGCGGTGCGATAGCCGGCCTGCTGCAGCAGCTTCATGTAGGTGTCGTAGCCTTCGGGGATCGCCGTCTCGCCCCATTCCCCGGCGCTGAACGGCTCCACCCGCCCGGTGCGGAAGTGGGTGTTATAGCGGCCCGTGGCCAGCGCCAGCCGGGTGCACGAGCAGACCGGCGAATTGGCATAGGCATCGGTCAGCTTCACGCCCTGCGCGGCCAGCAGGTCAAGCTCGGGGGTGCGGATATGGCGCGAACCATAGCACGACAGGTCCGCCCAGCCCATGTCATCGGCCATGATGAACAGGATGTTGGGGCGGCGTGCCGTGCCGCCGGTATCCTGTGCACGGACGGGCGCCCCGCCCACCAGTGCGGCGGCCCCGGCACTGCCCAGCAGGGTGCGGCGGGTAACGGATGTGCTTGCCATAGAACCTTCGGGCCTTTCATTGGCGCGACCGGCGGTCCTCTCCCCACCAGCGCGCCGGATCTCGGCCACCACCACGCCCAGAATGCCGCATTCGATACGCGCGGCAAGCATTTTCCTTTGCGGGACGCGGCCCTCAGTGGTTGTCGCGCGGCACGCCCTGTGTCTGCGCCAGGCGCTGGTATTTCTCGCTGCCTTCCAGGATCGCCCCGCTGTCTAGCTGGCCGACCAGCTTGCGCTGGATTTCCTGCCACGGGGTTTGCGATGCCGGAAACTGGTAGCCGCCACCGGCCGCCAGCTCGGCCCGGCGGGCGTCCAGTTCCGCCTCCTCCAGCAACACGTCCACGCGCCGCGACTTCAGGTCCACCCGCAGCCGGTCACCGGTCTTGAGCAGCGCCAAGCCGCCCGCCACCGCCGCTTCCGGGCTGACATTGAGGATCGAGGGGCTGCCGCTGGTGCCCGACTGGCGGCCGTCACCGACACACGGGATGGCATCGATGCCCTGGCTGATCAGGTAGGCGGGGGGCCGCATGTTGACCACTTCGGCCGCGCCCGGATAGCCCACCGGCCCCGCTCCGCGCATCACCAGGATGGTGTTGTCATCCAGCGCCATCGCGGGATCGTCGATCCGGTGGTGGTAGTCCTCCGGCCCGTCGAACACGGCCACGGTGCCGGTAAAGGCTTCGGGGTCGGCCGGATCGGACAGGTAGCGGGCGCGGAAATCGGCGCTGATGGCGCTGGTCTTCATGATCGCCGCATCGAACAGATTGCCCGACAGGACCAGAAAGCCGGCGTTCTCCACCAGCGGCTGGCCCCAGGGATGGATCACCGCCTCTTCCTCGATGGCAACGCCGCGGCAGTTCTCGCCGATGGTGCGCCCGTTCACGGTCAGCGCATCTTCGGCGATCAGCCCTGCCCCCATCAGCTGGTTGACCACGGCGGGCACGCCGCCCGCGCGATAGTAATCTTCGCCCAGGTATTCACCCACCGGCTGCAGGTTGACCAGCAGCGGCACCTCATGGCCCAGCCGCTCCCATTCCTTCAGCGGCAGGTCCACGCCCACGTGGCGGGCCATCGCGGCCAGGTGGATCGGCGCATTGGTAGAGCCGCCGATGGCCGAATTGACGACGATGGCGTTGCGGAACGCGTCCAGCGTCATGATGTCCGATGGCTTCAGGTCCTCGGCCACCATGTCCACGATCCGCTTGCCGGTGCGCCAGGCGCATTCCTGCCGGTCGCGATAGGGCGCGGGAATGGCGGCGGAACCGGGCAGCATCATGCCCAGCGCCTCGGCCAGGCTGTTCATCGTGGTGGCCGTGCCCATGGTGTTGCAATAGCCGGTGCTGGGCGCGGACGAGGCGACCAGGCGGATGAACTGCGCATCGTCGATCTGGCCGGTGGCCAGCAGTTGCCGCGCCTTCCACACGATGGTGCCGGACCCCGTGCGCTCGCCCTTGTGCCATCCGTTGAGCATGGGGCCGACCGACAGGGCAATGGCCGGGATATTCACCGTGGCCGCCGCCATCAGGCAAGCGGGCGTGGTCTTGTCACACCCGGTGGTCAGCACCACGCCATCGATCGGATAGCCGTAGAGCGCTTCGACCAGCCCCAGGTAGGCCAGGTTCCGGTCCAGTCCCGCCGTGGGCCGCTTGCCGGTTTCCTGAATCGGGTGGACGGGGAATTCCAGTGGAATGCCGCCCGCTTCGCGGATCCCGTCGCGCAAGCGCTCGGCCAGCACCAGGTGATGCCGGTTGCAGGGCGACAGGTCGCTGCCGGTCTGGGCGATGCCGATGATTGGCTTGCCCGATTGCAGTTCCTCAAGGCTGAGGCCGAAGTTCAGGTAGCGCTCCAGGTAGAGCGCCGTCATGTCGATGTTGGCGGGGTTGTCGAACCACTCGCGCGAGCGGAGTTTGCGGCCTTCAGTCACCGGCTTGTCGCTCACTGGGCGGCCCCGCAATCGCACGAGACGCGATAGACCATTTCGTGGTGGTAGGGCTGGCCCGGATTCACCCGTGCGGACACGAAGCCCGGCTGGTTGGGCGCATCCGGGAACTTCTGCGGCTCCAGCGCAATGCCGTCGCCCTGGCGATAGGCCAGGTTGCCACGACCATAGACGGTGCCATCGAGGAAGTTGCCGGTGTAGAACTGCACGCCCGGCTCGGTAGTCAGCACTTCCAGAACGCGGCCCGATGCCGGGTCTTCCAGCCGCGCGGCAAGCTGCGGGGTGGCGGTTACGCCCTTGTCGAGTGCGAAGTTGTGGTCATAGCCGCGGCCCAGGCGGATCTGCTCGTCGGTCCCGGCGCGCAGCCCCTCCGCGATCAGGCGGGGCTGGCGGAAGTCGAACACCGTGCCTGCCACGGCGCGCAGTTCCCCGGTGGGGATCAGCCCGCCATCGACCGGAGTGTAATGCGTTGCGGGAATGGTCAGCACGTTGACCATCGCCCCTTGCGGCGCGCCTGCGCCGGCCATGTTGAACAGGGCATGGTTGGTCATGTTGACGATGGTGGGCGCATCAGTGACGGCATCGAAGGTGATGCCCAGCGCGCCCTGTTCGTCCAGCGAATAGGTGACGCGCACGTCCAGGTTACCGGGATAGCCGGCATCGCCATCCGGACTGCGGTGGGCCAGCACCACGCGCGCCACCGGGCCACTCTCCACCGAGACCACGCGCCAGGTCACCTTGTCGAACCCCGCGCCGCCGCCGTGCAGCGAATTGGCCCCGTCATTGGCGGGCAGGCGGTATTCGCGTCCGTCCAGCGTGAAGCGCGCCCCGGCGATGCGGTTGGCATAGCGGCCCACGGTGACGCCGAAGAAATTGGGGAAGCGTTCGTAATCGGCGGCATCGTCATGGCCCAGCACCACGTCGGCCACCTCGCCCCCGCGCCCAGGCACCAGCAGCGATTGCAGCGTGGCACCATAGGTGAGCACGCGGGCCGTGATGCCATGCGAATTGCTGAGCACGATCGCCTCGATCGGGGTTCCGTCGGCGAGCTGCCCGGCATTCTCGCGCCGCGCCTCGCCCGCCGTGGCGGCAGGTGCCAGCGCCAGCACGGCCAGCATTGCCCCTGCGGCCGAAGCCACCCGTTTACCCGCAGCCCGCATCATGCGCCCCTTCACCGATTGACCTTCTGATGGAGCGCATATACTCCGACAAAAAACGGCCGCGCAAGTGTTGCGATCTTGTGGCTGGCCCGATCGATCTGAGGGGATCTGCGAAAATGGCCGAGAGCACCACCGAATCTGCCCAGACATCCGCAGGCGGCACCCGGTACGGTCCGGCGCTGGCGCTGCTGGCCAGCCTGTTCTTCATGTGGGGCTTCATCACGGTCATCAACAACACGCTGCTGCCGCACCTGCGCAGCGTGTTCGACCTGAACTATACCCAGACTACCCTGATCGAGAGCGTGTGGTTCATCGCCTATTTCGTCGCCTCGATCCCCTCGGCCATGCTGATCCGGCGGATCGGTTACAAGCCTTCGCTGGTGGTGGGCCTGTGCGTGATGGCGGCGGGATCGCTGGGCATGGTGCCGGCGGCGCAGATCCCCAGTTATGGCGTCACGCTGGTGGCGCTGTTCGTCATCGCCTGCGGCATCACCCTGCTGCAGGTGGCCGCCAACCCCTATGTCGCCGTGGTCGGCCCGCCGGAGAGCGCCGAATCGCGCCTGACGCTGGTCCAGGCGTTCAATTCGATGGGCACCTTCTTCGCGCCCTATTTCGGCGGCTACCTGATCCTGTCACGCACCACCGGCGGCACATCGCTGGAAGGCACCCAGCTAACCGCGGCAGAGAAGCTGGCTGACGCGCAGGCGACGCAGCTGCCCTATATGCTGGTGGCAGGTGTGCTGCTGGTGATCGCGCTGATCATCTGGCGTTCCAACCTGCCGGCGCTGGGTGCAGCCACCAAGCGCGCAGGGGTGGAGGCGCGCAAGGGCATGTCACTGTGGGCGCACAAGAACCTGGTCTATGCCGTGCCCGCCATCTTCATCTACCTGATCGCCGAGATCGGCGTGGCCAACCTGTTCATCAACTTCGTGATCCAGCCAGACATTGCCGGCATCACCCCGGCGCAGGCGGCCAATTACCTGGTGCTGCTGTGGGGTGGGATGATGGTGGGGCGCTTTGCCGGCAGCTACCTGATGCGGCGGTTCGATGCGCGCCGGGTGCTGGCCTGCTTTGCCCTGTTCGCGCTGCTGGTGATGATCGGTGCTGCGACCCTGCATGGCCCCGTAGCCATGTGGTGCCTGATCCTGGTGGGCCTTGGCCATTCGATCATGTTCCCCACCATCTTTGCCCTTGGCATCAAGGGGCTGGGGCCGCTGACGGAGGAGGCATCGGGCCTGCTGATCATGGCCATCGCCGGCGGCGCGCTGGTGGTGGTGCAGGGCTGGCTGGCCGACGGTTATGGCCTGCAGACCAGCTTCTGGCTTACCGTGGCCTGCGAGGTCTACATCATCTGGTACGCGCTGGTGGGTGCCAGGCCCACGGGGCCGCAGTACGATTGAGGCCGGCAGGGGCGGCTATTCGCCGTCCATCGCGTCCTGCGTATCGGCCAGGGCCAGTTCCACCAGTGTGCGCATCGCCTGGGTTGCGCCCTCCACATCCTGCGCGGCGATGGCATCGAACACCCGCACGTGATCGGGCAGCGGGTTCCGCGGCAGTTCGCGGGCGCGCTGCTTGAACTGGGTGGTCCAGTTGACCGCCGCACCGATGCCCGCAGCCAGCGCCTGCACCGCATCGTTGCCGGTGGCACGCAGGATTGCCTTGTGAAAATCGCGGTCCGCCGCGCGCCCTTCTTCCGAGGCCAGCGAGTGGCGGCGCATCAGGGCCAGCGCCTCGCGCATCTCGGCCAGTTGCAGCCGGTCACGCCGTGCGGCAGCCATGCCCGCCGCCGCCGGTTCCACCACGGCACGCAGCTCGAACAGGTCGCGCACGAACTTGCGGTCCGGCGTGCGGGCAAAGGCCCAGGCCAGCACATCGGGGTCCAGCACGTTCCAGCGGCTGCGCGGCAGTACGCGGGTGCCCGCCTTGGGGCGGCTTTCCACCAGGCCCTTGGCGGTCAGCACCTGCATCGCCTCGCGATAGGCGCTGCGCGAAACGTTCAGCTCCTCGGCAAAGGCCACTTCACCCGACAGGACATCGCCCGGTGCATACTCGCCGCTAACGATGGCGATGCCCAACTTGTTGGCCACGGCGCCGTGCAGGCGCCGGCCCGGCCGCCGCACGGCTGCGCGTTCCACGTCATCGTCGCCAGTTTCGTTCACCGGGCACCCCTGTTGATCCTGTCCGGCCTACCCCCGTGGGCCGCGTGCTGGCAAGCCATGTTGCAATGCCCCGCCCGCTTCGATATGTCGGAGTAATAGGAAGGGGTGGACTCGTGGCAATCAGGCTGGGCATCGTGGGCACGGGCAAGATCGTGCGCGATCAGCACCTGGCCGCGATTGCGGGCAATCCCGCCTTTGCCCTGCTTGCCACCGCCGATCCTGCCGCTGCCGCCATGACCGGTGTGCCGCACTATCCCGATATGGCGGCCATGCTGGCAGCCCACACGGACATCCAGGCGCTGGCCATCTGCACCACTCCGCAGGTGCGCGGGCAACTGGTGCTGGATGCCGTGGCGCGCGGCCTGCACGTGCTGTGCGAGAAGCCGCCCGCCAGCGGCATGGCGCAGGCGCAGGCCATGGCCGATGCCGCGCACGCAGGCGGCGTCACGCTGTTTGCCGCGTGGCACTCGCGCTTCGCCGCCGGGGTAGAACCGGCGCGTGCCTGGCTGGCCGGCAGGGCTATCAGATCCATCTCCATTACCTGGCGCGAAGACGTGTGCCACTGGCACCCCGGCCAGCGCTGGATCGACCTGGCAGGTGGCATGGGAGTGTTCGATCCGGGCATCAACGCCCTCTCGATCCTCACCGCCCTGCTGGCAGAGCCGGTGACCATGGCCAGTGCCAGCCTGGAGGTGCCGGACAACTGGCAGACCCCGATCGCCGCCCGCCTTGCCATGCGCACCGCGTCCGGCCTGCCGGTCGCCGCCGACTTCGACTTTCGCCAGCAGGGTCCGCAAACCTGGCGGATTGCCGTGGAGACCGATGCCGGCACGCTGGCGCTGGACCTTGGCGGGGCGCATCTCACCCTGCCGGGCCAGGCCGCCTCCCCGCCTGCACCCGATGGCGAATATGCCGCGCTATATGCCCGCTTTGCCGACCTGATCGCACGGGGAGAGAGCGACTTCGACCTGGCCCCGCTGGCCCTGGTGGCCGACGCCTTCCTGCTGGGCGAGCGCCACCCTGCCCCCGCCTTCACCCACTGACAGCATAGACTCACGAGAGGATCACCCGCCATGCTGACTACCCTGCGCAAATCGCTCTGTGCCGCCGTGGCGCCAGCCGCGCTTTGCATGGCCGCGCTCGCCGCCACAGCCCCGCAGGTGCAGGCCCAGGACGCGCGCGGCACGATCCGCGCCTATGATCCCGGCCCCACCTATGACCGGCGCATCTTCACCCAGTTTGCCGAGCACCTGGGCACCGGCATCTACGGCGGGCTCTATGTCGGTACGGATAGCCCGATCCCCAACACCAACGGCTTCCGCAACGACGTGATCGGCGCGCTGCGCGAGCTGCGCGTGCCGGTGGTGCGCTGGCCGGGCGGCTGCTTTGCCGACGAATATCACTGGCGCGAAGGCATCGGGGCCAACCGCCCGGTCAAGATCAACACCCACTGGGGCGGGGTGACCGAGCCCAACGCGGTCGGCACGCACGAGTTCTTCGAACTGATCGACCAGCTCGATGCCGAAGCCTACATCTCCGGCAATGTCGGCAGCGGCACGCCACGCGAGATGGCCGAGTGGGTCGAGTACATCACCAGCCCCGCCGGCAGCCTGGCCGAGGAACGCGCCGCCAACGGCCGGGCCGAGCCCTGGGCCCTGCCCTATTTCGGCTTGGGCAACGAGTTGTGGGGCTGTGGCGGCAACATGCGCGCCGAATATGCCGCCGACGAGACGCGCCGCTATGCCACCTTCGTCAAGGCTCCAGCAGGCACGCAGATCATCAAGATCGCCAGCGGGGCAAGCGACGACGACGTGGAATTCACCCGCACCATGATGCAGCAGACCGTGCGCCAGGTGGATGCCCTTTCGCTGCACCACTACACCGTGCCCGGTGGCTGGCCGCCCAGCCGCAGTGCCACGCAGTTCGGCGAGGACCAGTGGGCCGAAACGCTCGCTGGGGCCTATGAGATCGACCAGATCCTGGCCAGCCACATTGCAGTGATGGACCAGTACGATCCCGACAACCGCGTGTGGCTGGCACTGGACGAATGGGGTGCCTGGTATGCGCCCGAACCCGGCACCAACCCGGGCTTCCTGCAGCAGCAGAACAGCTTGCGCGATGCGCTGCTGGCGGCGATCCACCTCAACGTCTTTGCCAAACATGCCGACCGCGTGAAGATGACCGCGATCGCCCAGATGGTGAACGTGCTGCAGGCGATGGTGCTGACCGACGGGGACCAGATGGTGCGCACGCCCACGTTCCACGTGTTCGAAATGTACGTGCCCTTCCAGGATGGCACCGTGCTGCCGCTGGACCTCGCCACGCCGGATTACACCTTTGGCGAGCATGCCATGCCCGCCATCAGCGCCTCGGCCGTGCGCGGCAGGGACGGCAAGACCTATGTTGCGCTGAGCAATGTCGATCCCGACACGGCCATCCCCGTGGCGCTGACGCTGGACGGGATGACCGCCCGGCAAGTGAGCGGCAGGGTGCTGACCGGCGCGGCGATCAATTCGCATAACACCGTTGCCCGGCCGGATGCCGTGGTGCCAGTAGCCTTCACCGGCGCGCGCATTGCCGATAGCCGTCTGAACGTTACCATGCCGGCCCGTTCGGTGGTGGTACTGCAACTCGACTGATCCCTGACAGGAGACCCGATGACCCTTCCCAGTTTCAAGCAACAGCTTGCCGCCGGCCGCCCGCTGGTGGGCCTGTGGCAGGCCCTGGCCAATCCCTATTCGGCGGAAATCTGTGCCCGGCAGGGGTTCGACTGGCTGCTGCTGGACGGCGAGCATTCGCCCAATTCGATCGAGAGCCTGCTGGCCCAGGCCCAGGCCATCGCCGCCTTCCCGGTTGAATGCATCGTGCGCGTGGCCTTTGGCGAGCCGGTGGTGATCAAGCAGTACCTTGACCTGGGCCTGCACACCCTGCTGGTGCCGATGGTGGAAACGGCGGAGCAGGCGGCCGGCCTGGTGCGCGCCTGCCGCTATCCGCCACACGGCATCCGCGGCGTGTCCAGCGCCACCAGCCGGGGGGCGAATTTCGGCATCGATGCGGATTACCTGCACACGGCCAGCGAGAAGATCACCCTGATCGTGCAGATCGAGAGCCGCCTGGGGCTGGAGAACGTGGCGGAAATCGCCGCGGTGGACGGGGTAGACGCGCTGTTCATCGGCCCGTCCGACCTGGCGGCATCGCTGGGCCACCTGGGCAATCCGCGCCATCCGGAGGTGACCGAGGCCATCGATGCCGCCTATGCCGCGATCAGCGCGGCAGGCAAGCCAGCGGGCATTTTCGCCCTTTCGCCGGACCACGCGAGAGCCTCGTTCGCGCAAGGCTTCGCCTTCGCTTCGGTGGGGACCGACATCGGCCTGATCATCAACGGCGCGCGCGACGTGCTGCAGGCCGTGCGCGGCTGATTACGAACAGGGGGAGAGAGACAATGCGGAAGACGATCGGGCACGCGCTGGCGCTTGCCATGGGACTGGTGATAGCGGGTTTGGCCATGCCGGCAGCGGCGCAGGTGGCAACCGAGGTGCCGCCCGCCGTGCCCGGCGCGGAAGCCGTGCGGCTAGAGCGGATCACGGTCCACTCGCGCGAGATCGAAGGCAACCTGCTGGGCACTCCGGCAGACCGGCCGGTGATCGTGGTGCTGCCCCCCAGTTATGACCGTGAACCGGGCCGCTATTACCCGGTGGTCTATGCCCTGCACGGCTATTCGATCGATGCCGAGCAGTGGATCCAGGAAATCCGCATCGAACAGACCGCCGCCGCCGCCTTTGCGCAGGGCACGCCGGAAATGATCCTGGTGCTGCCCAGCAGCAAGAACGTGTACAACGGCGCCTTTTATTCCAACAGCGTCACCACCGGCAATTTCGAGAACTTCATTGCCGACGAACTGGTGGCCCATATCGACAGCCGCTATCGCACGCTGGCCCGGCCCGAGAGCCGCGGGCTGGTGGGCCATTCGATGGGCGGCTATGGCGCCAGCCGCATCGGCGTGCGCCGCGCGGACCGCTATCGCGCGCTCTACCTGATGAGCCCGTGCTGCCAGTCCCCGCTGGGCATGCGCGGACTGACCGCCGCCGACGCGCAGGCGATCTTCGGCCTGACATCGCCCGAGCAGAGTGCGAGCCTGCCGTTCAACCAGCGCGGCACCATGGCCTTTTCCGCCGCCTATTCGCCCAACCCCAACCGCCCGCCGCTCTTTATCGACCTGCCGGTGGACGAGACGGGCACCGAACGGCCCGAGATCCTGGCCAAGTGGACCGCCAACGCCCCTCTGGCCTTCATCGACCAATATTCCACGCTGGTGCGCCAGTACCGCGCGGTGGGGCTGGATGTGGGCAACCGCGACGGGCTGGTCCGCGACACGACGCTGATGGCAGAAGCCATGCGCGCGCTGGGCGTGCCGACGGAGTTCGAGGTCTATGACGGCGACCACACCAACCGCCTGGCATTCCGCATGCAGGACAACGTGCTGCCGTTCTTCGGGCGCAACCTGGACTTTACCCAGCCCTGAGGGGCCTCAATCCCGGGGCCTGCCGGGGAAGAATGCAGGGGTGCAGCGCACATAGTCGGCAAATGCGAGGCCGTATTTCTCCGCCATGGCCGCCTCGGTCATCGCCGCGCCCGACCAGCGGGTGAGCGTGAAGGTGAGGAAGGCGAGGCCCGGCAGGCCCAGCAGCGCAGCCTGCCAACCTGCGTCCAGTGCCGCCAGCCACACGCCCCACCACACGCAGGCATCGCCAAAGTAGTTGGGGTGGCGGGTATAGCGCCACAGGCCCCGGTCCATCACCCGGCCCCTGTTTGCGGGATCGGCCTTGAACCGGGCCAACTGCCAGTCACCCACCCATTCGAACACGATGCCAACGGCCCACAGGGCCAGCCCCGCCCAGGCAAGCTGCCCAATCGCATCCCGCCCGCCCGCCAGCAGGATGCCCGCCTGCGCTGCCAGCGAAACGCCGAACAGCAGCACACCCTGGAGCAGCCAGACCTTCGCCAGGCTGGCGAGGGCAAAGCGGCCCCGCGCGCGGTCCTGCGCCAGGATACGGACATAGCGCGGGTCCTCGCCATGGCGCAGGAAACGCCGCAGCAGGTGCAGCGCCAGGCGCACCCCCCAGATCACGGTCATGGCGAGGATCAGCATGGCCAGAGCACCGGGCCGCCCGACCTGCGCGAAGCTGAGCGCGGCCAGGCCCGCCATGGCCCCGCCCCACACGGCATCGACAAACGAGACCTTGCCCGATGCCAGCGACAGCAGCCAGCAGGCCAGCGCCAGCCCGAAAGTGGCGGCAAGATTGATGCCGAGCGCGGGGAAGATCGCCTCACCCACCGGCCGACCCTTCGCCCCCTGGTGGCAGCGAGGCCTCGAGCACGTCCCAGCGCGGGCACCGGGGCATCACGCGGCGGTAATAGGCCAGCAGGCGCAGCATGTCGGCCCGGTAGTCCCCCGTGGGCATCACCGGATCACCCATGCCGCCCACCATCCTCTGATGGTCGACCCAGGCTGGCACGATCGGCACCTGCGCCCCCATGGCGATATGGTAGAAGCCGCTGCGCCACTTGCCGGTAGAACCGCGCGTGCCTTCAGGCGCGATGACCAGCGCCATCCGCCCGGCCTGCTCGAAGCCGCGGATCACGCTGCGGACATAGCCGCCCGGCTTGCTGCGATCCACCGGCATCCCGCCCATGTCGTACATGAAGCGCCTCAGCGGCCAACGGAACAGCGTGTGCTTGCCGATGAAGCTGGGTTCGATCCCCAGTTGCTCCACTGCCCCGGCAAAGAACACGAAGTCCCAGTTGCTGGTATGTGGCGCACCGACGATGATGAACTTGGGCAGGTCCGGGGCGCGGCCTTCCACGCGCCAGCCCTTCACCCGGAACAGCCAGCCCAGCAGGCGCCACATCAGGCGCGATGACAGCGACGGCTTCGAGTGCGGCACCCCGTTCCCCTTGATCCCCAGGTAGCGTGTAGCACGGGCGAACAAGCGGCGGAAAGGGGGCCCCTAGGCCGGGGTGTCTCCGTCACGCGCCCGCAGGTCGTTGTGGATGGCGGTGGCGGCCACGGCGGCATGGCCCATCGCCACGCTGATCTGGTCGAGCGCTGCCACCACGTCTCCCGCCGCGTAGAGGCCTGCAAGGCCCATGCGCTGGTGGCTGTCGGTCAGCACGCAACGCGCGCCGTCCAGCCGGAAGCCCAGCTGCGCGACCAGCTCGACATTGGGATCCGAACCCAGCGCGGGGTAGAGCGTATCGGCCTGGACCGTGCTGCCATCGGCGAAATGGAGGGTAACGCCACCGTCCGCAAAGTCATAGCGGGTAACGGGGCGCGGATCCCAGGCCACGCCCGCGCGGGCCAGGTCGGCCCGGTCCTTCTCGTGCAGTTCGCATTCCTGCCGGGTGTGCAGGGTGACTTGGGGGGAATAGTGGCGCAGGAACAGCGCCTCGGCCACGCCGTGGCTTTCCGCTCCCAGCACCACGATGCGCTGGCCGGTCACCTCGTGGGCATCGCAGATCGGGCAATAGCGTAGGGTGCCGGCATTCAGGGCGGCATCGTGCACGGCCTGCGGGATATCGGGCGCGCGGTTGTCTACCCCCGTGGCGAACAGGACAGTGCGGGTTTGCAATGTGCTGCCATCGGCCAGCGTGAGGCACCAGTCCGCCCCTCGCGCGGTGATCCCGGTGACGTTGCCCTGCCGCAGGTCCGCGCCGAACCCGCGCGCCTGCCGGGCCATCAGCGCCAGCAGTTCCTTGCCGGGAATGCCGTCAGGATAGCCCGGGTGGTTGTGGCTGCGCGGGATCATCGCCGCGCGGCTGCCGCCCCGGTCCACCAGCACCGCGCGCCGGTGGAACCGGGCAAGGTAGATCGCCGCAGTCAGGCCGGCCGGCCCGCCACCCACGATCACGCAATCGAGAAGGTCACTGTCAGCCCCCATGCGTGGCCAAACGCGCGAACGGCGCGCTGGCTCCCGCCGGCAATCCGCTCAGCGCTGCTGCGGCTGGTAAAACACCTGCGCGCCCGGCCCCAGCGGCAGGTCCAGCGCCACCCAGCCCACCACCATGGCCACGCCCACCACCATGAAGGTCAGCGCATAGGGCAGCATCAGCGCCAGCAGCGAGCCGACGCCGAAACCCGCATCCCACCGCCGGGCAAAGGCCAGGATCAGCGGGAAATAGCTCATCAGCGGGGTCATGATGTTGGTGTAGCTGTCCCCCATGCGATAGGCCGCCGTGGTCATTTCCGGGCTGATCCCCAGCAGCATGAACATCGGCACCACCACCGGCGCCAGCGCGCTCCACTTGGCGCTGGCCGAGCCGATGAACAGGTCGAGGAAGGATCCCAGCATCTGCACGCTGACCAGCAGCAACGGGGCGGGCAGCGCCAGGGCAGAGAGCACCTCGGCCCCGTCGATCGCCAGGATGGGGCCAAGCCGGCTCCAGTTGAACATGGCCACGAAATGCGCGGCGAAGAACACGAACACGATGTAAGGGGCCATCGCGCGGATGCCTTCCTGCATCATGTCGGTCACGTCCTTCGACGAACGGACCGTTCCCGCCGCGCTGCCGAAGGCGATGCCGCACAGCAGGAACAGCAGGAAGAACCCCGCCACCAGCGCCCCCAGCAGGGGCTGGAACTGCGCCGTGCCTTCCCCTTCCGCGTTGAACAGCGGGGCATAGCCGGGGACCAGGGTGAGCGCGGCGTAGGCGCCGATCACCAGCAGCGCAGCCAGCCCGGCACGGCGCAAACCCTTGCGCTCGGCCGGCTCCAGCCCGGTGCGGGCGAGGTCGGCCCGGGTCTGGTCATCCATCGCGCCCGACCATTGTCCCAGCCGGGGCTCGATTACCCGGTCGGTGATGAACCAGATGGCGGGGATATAGAGCACCACGATCGCCAGGATGAACCACCAGTTGCCCGCCGGGTTCATCACCCAGCCGGGCTCCACGATGCGTGCGGCTTCCTGCGTGAAGCCGAACAGCAGCACATCGATCTGGCCCGGCGTGATGTTGCCGGCATAGCCGCCCGAGACGGCCGCAAAGGCGGCCGCCAGTCCCGCCAGCGGATGGCGGCCCGCCGTCGCAAAGACCAGCGCCGCCAACGGCACATAGACCAGGTAGGCGGCATCGGATGCATGGTGCGAGACCATGCCCACCAGCGCCACCAGCGGGGTCAACAGGCCACGCGGCGCATTCCTCAGCGAAGCGCGGATCAGGGCAGACAGCAGGCCCGACCGCTCGGCCACCGCAGCACCCAGCATGATCGTCAGGATCAGGCCAAGCGGGGCAAAGCCCGCCATCGTGCGCGGCATTTCGGTCAGCAGGCGGGTGACGTTCTCGGCCGCCAGCAGGCTGGTGGCGCGATAGGTCAGCTTGCCGTCGGCCAGCACCGCGCCTTCGGGCGGGGTCTCGCCGGAATAGGGCAGGCTGGCGCTCCACCCCAGCGCCGCGCCCACGATCGACAGCACCACCAGTACGCCGATCAGCCAGACGAAGATCATCGTCGGTTCGGGCAGCAGGTTGCCCGCCCGTTCCACAAAACCCAGGAACCCGCGCTGGCGGGGGATGGCGGCGGGTTCGGGCGGGTTCATGCGGTCTCCGTCAGGGGGTGGATCGCGCCATTAGGCCGCTATTCGTCGCCCATGTCCAGATGCTGCGCCATGAACGGCAGGACCACGCTGGCAAAGCGTGCGCCGATCTTGTCGGTGTGGGTGCCTTCGTAAATCGCCCATTCGTGGGCGATGCCGAATTTCTCAAGCTCCTGGTGGATCAGCGTATCATCGGCCACCAGCCCGTCGCGGTCGCCCACGTCGACCCCGATGGCGGCGAAGCTGCGGAGCGCGCTCACATGGCTGGAAACCATCGCCAGCGGCGAATTGGCGGCCCAGCGGGCCAGCACCAGCCGGTCCACGCTACCATCTGCCGCAACCGGCCAGTCAACATAGAAGGGCGGGTTCTGCGGATTGGGTGCCCAGGCAACCGCACTGGCCAGGCCTGCGCGCATCCCGAAGCCGGCGGCATCCACCCCGTCACGCGGCACGGCGGCCATTGCGGCGGCGCTTTCGGGCGTCTCGGTGCGGGCGGAAACACAGCACGCGCTCTGCGCCCAGATCGCGTTGAACACGTCCGGATGGGTCATCCCCACCACCCACGTGCCATAGCCGCCCATCGAATGGCCCACCAATGCCCGCCCTTCGCGCCGGGCAATCGTGCGGAACCTGGCATCGATATACTGCACCAGATCGGTGGCGATGAAATCGCGGAAATTGCCCGTGGTGACGCTGTTGGAATACATCGAACCGCCCATGGCGGTCAGCGTATCGGGCACCACCACGATGAACTCGCGCCCTTGGTCCGCGTTCTGCGCCACGGCGGTGGGCACCTGCATGTAATCGTAGAAGTCGCGGCCGCTGATGGCGAAGCCGTGCAGGTAATAGACCACCGGATAGCGGCGATCCGGGTTGGTGGCATAGCTGGGCGGCAGCACCACCATCACCTCGCGGGTGGGCGCATTGCCCTCCAGATTGCCTTCCAGCGAGGGACCGTGGACCATCTCGGCCCGCACGGTGATCCCGGCCGGCACCACGGCATCGGGCGCGGTGATGTTCTGCGCCAAAGCGGGCGCAGCGAGGGCAAACAGGGGGGCCGCGAGGGCAGCGGCGAGTACGGTCTTCAACATCGCGGTCAATCCCGGTCGAGATGCTGGGCGAAGAAGGGCAGCACCTCGCTGCGGATGCGCTCGGCAATGCGGTTGCCGTGGTCGCCCTCGTACAGTTCGAACTGGTGCTCCACGCCGAACCGTTCAAGCTCGCGCAGGAACTGGCGGTTGCCTTCCAGCAGGAAATCCTGGTCACCGATATCGATGGCGAAGGCTTCCAGGGTGTTCAGCGCGGGCAGGTACTGCGGCAGCAGCACCACCGGGGAATTGGCGGCCAGCCGCTGGTTGACCAGCGGATCCACCGTGCCATCGGGTTGCAGGCCGGTATCGATCTTCAGGAAGCCTTCCGCCGTGGGGTCGGGCGACCAGGTGGCAAGCGTGGAGACGCTGGCCAACTGGCCGAAATTGGCGGCGGCCACATCGGCCTCGGTCATGGCCTCGATCCGGCGGGCGTCCTCGGGCGTCATGGTCATCGGCTGCAGGCAGCAGGCGCTCATCATGTAGATGCTGGAGAACACGTCCGGGTGCTTCATCGCCACGCGGATCGTGCCGTAGCCGCCCATAGAGTGGCCTGCGAGGCCCCGGCTGTCGGCATTGGGAATGGTGCGATAGTTGGCGTCCACCCAGGTCACCAGCTCGTCCGCCACCATGGTTTCGTAATCGCCCACGGTCGGACCGCTGGAATAGAACCCGCCCTTCAGCGCCGAATGGCCATCGGGCATCACCAGGATCACCTCGTTCCCCGCCTCGGCCGCGCCCTGCACGGCTTCGTCAAAGTGCATCATCTCCTGGTACATCTGCGGCGTGGCCCAGTAGCCGTGGAGAAAATAGACCACCGGATAGCGGCGGTCGGGATGCTCGTCATAGCCCGGCGGCGTGACCACCAGCACGGTGCGGTCGGCGGTGTTGCCTTCCAGGTTGCCGGCAATGGCGCGGCTGTGGAACGTTTCCCATGCAAGGCGCGCCCGGTCCTGCGCCTGGGCCCCCTGCACCGTCAGCGCGGCCAGTGCTGCCAATCCGATTGCCAATACCTTGCGCATGTCTCTCCTCCCCTGACGCGGTCTTTGCCGCTGATCGGCGGGGAGTTTTCAAAGCGCCGGCAGGCTTTGTCCAGCCTCACTTTGTATCAGGAGAGGGGGGTGCGGCTCAGGCCCCGAAGCCCGAGCCGTCGGGCCAGGTGGGGCCGGCCAGGGCCATCACCTTGAACAGCTCGCCCATCTGGTCCGGCAGCACCAGCCGGTCGCGCGCGCGCATCAGCACCTCGCGGTGCTGGGGGGCGAATTCGGCCAGCGATTCGGCGCGGTGGTGAATGCCCAGCGCGGTCAGCCAGGCGCCTTGCGTGGTCGATCCCATCCAGCGCGCGCCCCGCGACAGGGCCACCTGCTTCATCTGGTCGAAATCGACATGGGCGGTGAGGTCCGCCTCGCCCGGCATGGCGAAGGGATCGACCTTCTGGTGCCCGCGGATCGCCTGCAGGGTGGAGCCGGTGCGCGGGGCCAGGTAGCCATAGTCGATGAACAGGGCCACGCCGCCCTGCCCGGTCAGCCGCCCGGCCACCTCGAACAGCGTGGCCGCCGCGCCGGGGCAGGTCTCGATCACCGTGCCCACCGGCGCCTGGCGCCGCGCCTCGGGCACGGCCACATCCATCGGCTGGCGGCCGGCGACGAGGACGAATTCGTCGCCCTCCAGCCCCACCATCACCTCGCGCCAGCCATCGCCGGTCATCACCAGTTGGCGGATCGGCAGAGCATCGAGGAACTCGTTGGCCACCAGCAGCATGGGGCCCTTCACCGGCACGGTCGACAGGTCGTGATGGAAGAACGCGTCGGGCACCTGCACAAGCTGCTCGTCGCGCAGCTTCACCGATGCTTCCACCAGGTGCATGCGCGGTTCCAGGCCATAACGTTTCATCGCCCGGCGCGCATCGCGGGCCAGGAAACCGCGGCCCGGGCCAAGCTCCACATAATGCACCGGCTCGGTCCGCCCGGCGCGGATCCACAGGTCGGCCAGCCACAGGCCGATCAGCTCGCCGAACATCTGGCTGACTTCGGGCGCGGTGATGAAATCGCCGTGTTCGCCCAGCGCCTCGGCCTGGCTGTAATAGCGCGCGTTGCTCTCGCCCATGAACTGCATCAGGCTGATCGGCCCGGTGGAGTGGATCAGCCGGCGGAAGATGTCCGCCTGCGCGCCGTCAGCCATCGGATGCTTCCGCCGGCGGCACGTAACCGCTGGCGAGTGGCGGGCGCCTGAGCGCGCGGACCACGAAGAACAGGCCCACCGCGATCAGCGGAATGGTCAGCCACTGGCCCATGTTGAGGCCGGTTTCGGCAGCAAACTCGGCCAGTTGCGCGTCGGGCTCGCGGAAGAATTCCACGGTGAAACGGCCCAGGCCGATCATGGCCGTGAACAGACCCACCAGCAGGCCGGGGCGATACCGGGCGCCCGTTTTCCAGAACAGCGGGATCAGCACCAGCATGATGATCAGCCCTTCCAGCGCGGCTTCGTAAAGCTGGCTGGGGTGGCGCGGGGTGAAGGTGGACAGGCAGGTGCCGGAAATGTCGCGCCCCAGGTCGCAGAAGGTCATCGCCCAGGGCACGCCCTCGCCCGCCGCGCGGCCCCACAGTTCGCCGTTCACAAAGTTGGCCAGCCGGCCGAAGAACATGCCGAAGCCTACGTTGACCGCGATATAGTCTGCCACCCGCAGGAACGGCAGCTTGCCCCGGCGGCTGACCCAGGCCATCGCCAGCAGCACGCCGATCAGGCCGCCGTGGAAGCTCATCCCCCCGTCCCACAGCCGCAACAGCTTCCAGCTGACGATGCCGTCACCCTCGAACCCGGTCCACAGGCTCTGGTCGTAGAACGTGGCATAGCCCAGCCGCCCGCCCACGATCACGCCCAGCATGCAGTAGAAGAAAAGGTCTTCCACATGGCGCGCCGCCATCGGCGCGCCGGGGGCCTTGATCATCTTCGACAGGTGCCAGGCGGCCAGCAGCAGGCCGCCAAGGTAAGCCAGCGAATAGAACCGCAGGGTGAAGAAGCCCAGATCGATCCCCGGCTTGAAACCCAGATCTGCCCAGTTGATGACGCCACTGGCGGAAGCGGCCAGGAATTCCAGCATGGTCGTTAAGCGCCCTTTGCAACGTGGCCCAAGCCAATGGCACACCCCGTTGGCTGGGAAAAGCCCATTGGCGTTTTGCAAACGCGCGGCTTGCGACTATCTGCCTGTCTGTGCCGCAGATGCTGATCCCCGACCAGAGAGCCGTGATCGACCGCCGCGCCCTGGTGGCGGCGATCGACGATGCCGTGGAGGACAAGGGCGCCGGCAATGCCCGCGGCGCCATCGTTACCCTGCTGCGCGAGGCGCTGGCCGCCAGCCGGGCGGAACTGGGGCAACGGCTGGCCGCCTCGCCCGCTGCCGGGCACGAGATCACCCACGGCCACGCTTTCCTGATCGACCAGATCATCCGCGTGGTTCACGATCACGTGGTGGGCGACCTGTACCCGGTGGCCAACCGTTCCAGCGGCGAGCGGCTGGCCCTGCTGGCCGTGGGCGGATACGGGCGCGGCGAGATGTGCCCCCATTCGGACGTGGACATCGCCTTTATCACCCCCGCCAAGCCCACCGCATGGTGCGAGCAGGTGATCGAGGCAATCCTCTATTTCCTGTGGGACCTGGGGCTGACCGTGGGCCATTCCAGCCGCAGCCTGGACGAGATGGTGCGCCAGGCCAAGGCTGACCTGACCATCCGCACCGCGATCCTGGAAAGCCGCTACCTGTGGGGTGACCGCGAGGTCTACCAGATGGCCAGCGACCGGTTCTGGGGTGACGTGGTGCCGGGCAGCGAAGCCCAGTTCACCGCCGAAAAGCTGGCCGAGCGCGATGCCCGGCACAAGCGCATGGGCGATTCGCGCTATGTCGTTGAACCCAATGTGAAAGACGGCAAGGGCGGCCTGCGCGACCTGCAGACCCTGTACTGGATCGGCAAGTACAACTACCGCGTGAAAAGCGCGGCGGAGCTGGTCGACAAGGGCCTGTTCACGCGCGAGGAATACCGCAGCTTCCGCCGCGCCGAGGGCTTCCTGCTGGCCGTGCGCAGCCACCTGCACTCCATTGCCGGGCGCGGCGAGGACCGCCTGACCTTCGACCTGCAGCGCGAAGTGGCCAGGCGGATGCATTACGCCGACCGGCCGGGCAAGAGCGCAGTCGAACGGTTCATGCAGTTCTATTTCCTGCAGGCGCAGCACGTGGGCAACCTGACCGGCGTGTTCCTGGCGCAGATGCAGGAACAGGCGCTGGCCCCCAAGCGGCGCGAAGGGCTTCTGCAACGCTTCCGCACCCGCAAGAGCCGCTTTGTCGAAGGCTATCCGCTGCAGGCCGGCAAGCTGGCCGCGCCGGATGACAACTGGTTCAAGGCCGATCCCGTGCGGCTGGTGGAAATCTATGCCCTGGCCGAGCGCGAGGGGCTGGAGATCCATCCCGAGACGATCCGCCTGATCCGCCGCGATGCCGGGCTGATCCAGTCCGAGGTCCGCAAGGACGAGCGGGCCAACGCCGCCTTCCTGGACGTGCTGTGCGGCCGGCGCGATCCTGAAACCGTGCTGCGCTGGATGAACGAGAGCGGCGTGTTCGGCCGCTTCGTGCCCGATTTCGGCAAGGTCGGCGGGCAGATGCAGTTCGACATGTACCACCACTATACGGTGGACGAGCATACGATCAGGGCCATCGGCCTGCTCAGCCGGATCGAGCGGGGGGAGGAGCGGGAAGAGCATCCGTTGGCCACCCGCATCCTGCCGGGGCTGAAGTACCGCCGGGTGCTCTATGTCGCCACGCTGCTACACGATATCGCCAAGGGGCGCGGCGGCGACCATTCGCTTCTGGGCGCCGAGGTGGCGCTGAAGCTGTGCCCGCGGCTGGGCCTGACCGCGCCGGAAACCAAGCTGGTCAGCTGGCTGGTGGCCAAGCACCTGCTGATGAGCGCCACCGCCTTCAAGCGCGACCTGTCGGACCCCGTCACCATCCGCAAGTTCATCGAGGAGGTGGACGAGGCCGAGAAGCTGGCGCAGCTAACCGTGCTCACCATCGTCGATATCCGCGCCGTTGGGCCGGGCATCTGGAACAGCTGGAAGCGGCAGTTGCTGGCCGAGCTTTACAACTACGCCGACGAGATGCTGCGGGCGGATAACGATGCCGACTTGCAGGAAAAGCGCCTGTGGACCAAGCGCGCCGAAGTGGCCGAACTGCTCGGAACGAAGAAGCACCTGCTGGCCGAGCTGGATGACCGGTTCGACCGCAACTACTGGCTGCAGGAACCGGCGGACATCATCGCCATCAACCTGGCCCACTATGCCGCCGCGCGCGATGTCCACCAGGTGCTGACGATCCACACCGAATACTATCCGGCGCGCGGCGCCACACTGATCACGGTGATGGCGGATGACCACCCGGGCCTGTTCTTCCGCATCGCGGGGGCAATCAACCTGGCGGGCGCCAACGTGATCGACGCGCGCATCCACACCACCCGGGTGGGCAAGGCGGTCGACAATTTCCTGGTGCAGGACCCGCTGGGCAAGCCGTTTCGCGAAGAAGGCCAGCTTGCCCGCCTGAAGAAGAGCATCGAGGATGCGCTGGCGGGCCGGATCGAGCTGGTGCCCAAGCTGGCCGCCCGCCCGCTTCCGCGCAGCCGGGCCGAAACCTTCACGGTGGAAAGCGCCGTGCTGTTCGACAACGAGGCAAGCGACCGCTTCACCGTGGTGGAAGTCACCGCGTCGGACCGCCCCGCCCTGCTCAACCGCCTGACCCGGGCGATGTTCGAACAGAGCTTGATCATCAATTCCGCCCACATCACCCAGTATGGCGAACGTGCGGTGGACACCTTCTATGTCACCGACCTGATCGGCCACAAGATCTGGAGCAAGGACCGCCTCGCCCGCGTGGAACAGGCGCTGCTGGGCGCAATCGCGGCGGGTGAGCCGAAGCCGGCCAAGGTTGCCGCTGCGGAGCAGGTGGCGAAGTAGGCGGCGGCTACTGCCGCACCAGGTGCTCGAACACGTAGGGGCTGAGCGGGGCGGCGAACTTGCAGCCGGCCTCAAAATTACGCGCCCAGCACACTTGCGCGTCGAGGATGGCCATGCCGGGCAGGCGGATCTTCATCATCGTGCCCACGGCGGGCATGTCGGTCAGCGAGAGGCGGAAGCCCTCAGGCGTCAGGTCCTTCAGGCGGGCCTGGTGCCAGTTGCGGATGCCGATCTTGATCTCGCACACCTTGTCGATCGCCGCGCGCTCGGTGCGCCGGGGGCGCTGGCCTTCGTCAGGGGTGCCGTCTTCCATGGTCGCCGGCATACCACACGCCATATTGCGTTGCAGCAATGAACGCGCTCAGTTGGCCGCACGGCTCCCGAACAGCGCGGTGCCCACCCGGACGTGGGTAGCGCCGAGCATGATGGCCGTGGCAAAATCGCCGCTCATGCCCATGCTCCGGCCCCATGGTTGTTCATCGGCCAGCCCATGATCGCGGGCCAGCTTGTCGAGGAAGGCGAAGAACGGCGCGGGCTCGATATCGGCGGGCGGCACGCACATCAGCCCGGCCAGCGGGATATCGGCCGCGCGGGCCTGGCCCAGCAGGGCGGGTAGATCGGCAATGGCGCAACCGCCCTTCTGCTCCTCCTCGCCCACATTGACCTGCACGAAGCAGGGCACGCGGCGGCCCGCCTTGTCCATCGCTTTGCCCAGCGCCGTGACCAGGCTGGGCCGGTCGAGCGAATGGATGGCATCGAACAGGGCCACGGCATCGTCCGCCTTGTTCGATTGCAACTGGCCCACAAGGTGCAGTTGCAGGCCGGGATACTGCTCGCGCAGGGCAGGGAACTTGGCCTGCGCTTCCTGCACGCGGTTCTCGCCGAAGACCATGTGGCCGGCCTCGACCAGCGGCAGGATGTCCTCGACCGGCCTGGTCTTGCTGACCGCCACCAGGGTGACCCCGGCCGGATCGCGGCGGGCAATCCGGCAGGCCCTGGCAATCTCGGCCTGCAAATTGGCCAAAAGGGTGGCTGCATTCTCGCTCATGGCCGCGCTATAGCGGGCCGATGGCCATGATCCAGCCCTTCCCTGCACTGTGGCTGCTGTCCGATGCGCGCAACGATGCCGGGCTGGAACGGGCGCTGGCGGCCCTGCCGCATGGCAGCGGGTTCGTTTACCGGCACTATCACCTTGATGGGCCGGAGCGGCTGGCGCGATTCCGCATGCTCAGGCGGCTGGCCCGGGCGCGCGGCCACGTGGTGGTGCTGGCCGACAGCGCGCTGACGGCACGCGAATGGGGGGCAGACGGGGTCTATGGTGCGCCGCTGGCCCTGTGGCCCCGGCGCGGCGACCTGCTGCAACTGGCCACCGCCCATAGCATGCGCGAACTGGGCGCAGCGGCGCGCAAGGGGGCGGACGCGGTGCTTCTTTCCCCGGCCTTTGCCACCCGCACCCACCCCGGCGCGCCGTTCCTGGGCGCAGTTAGGTTCCGCCTGCTCGCCGCGCAAAGCCCCGTGCCGGTCATTGCGCTTGGCGGCATGAACCGGGGCACGGCGCGAAGGCTGCAATGGCCACACTGGGCAGCGATTGATGGCCTGTCGGCGCACTAGCGGTTGACCTCGAGTCCGGCTGGACTCACAATGCACCGTTTCGGGACTCTGACGGAATTCGGGAGGGATTTGGGCCAATGGCGACTCGCGCCCGTAGCTCGGCCAATGCGGCGGACTGGAAAGCGGCCTTTCGCCGCTCGCTGGCGCGCGTACTGCAGATGTCCGGGGCCTGCCTGCTGTTCGGGCTGATGGCCTTCCTGGCGCTGGCCATGCTCAGCTATGACCAGTCGGACCCCTCCCCTTCCACCGCCGCCGGGCCGGTGATCAGTAACTGGATGGGCGCCGCCGGGGCCTGGGCGGCAGACCGGGCCTTCTGGTCGTTCGGCCTCGTCAGCGTGCTGTTTCTGCCGTTGCTTTACGCCTGGGGCCGCAAGCTGTGGCGCGACAGCGAGGTGGACGAGGATGACGCGGCCCCGCGCATGGCGACAGGCAAATGGTGGCGCACGCTGGCCGTGCTGCTGCTGGCCATGGCGCTGCTGGCCGTGGTCCTCTCACTGGTGACCGATCCGGCAAGCTGGCAATGGCCGGCGGGGGCCGGCGGCCTGGTGGGCCTGCTGGGCGAAGGGGCCCTGCGTGCCCTTGCCGGGCGGCTGCCGGCTGCGGGCGAGTTTCCCGCCATCCTGGGCGGTGGCCTGGCCATGCTGGTGGCGGGGGCCTTCCTGGCCGGCAAGGTCTTTGCGCTCGACTGGGCGGGCCTCCTCACCCTGCCGCACTGGGCGCGCCGCCGTCCGTCGCTGCCGATCGGCACGGCCAACCCGTTCAAGGAGCAGGCCGAGCGCCGGGCGAAGGAAAAGAAGGGCGAGGCAGTCACCCTGCCCCAGCCCGACCGCAAGCCGCCCGAGATCGTCGATCCCAGCGCCCCGCCGCGCGCCGCCAAGCCCGGCAAGGCGCGGCAGAAGGACCTGTTCGAGAAGTTCGACCTGCCCAGCCTCGACCTGCTGACCGATGCCCCCGCCGATGCCACGCCCAAGCTGGACAAGCTGGCACTGGAGAGGAACGCCCGCCTGCTGGAAAACGTGCTCGACGATTTCAACGTCAAGGGCGAGATCACCGCCGTGCGGACCGGCCCGGTGGTGACGATGTACGAACTGGAGCCCGCCCCCGGCATCAAGGCCAGCCGCGTCATCGGCCTGTCGGAAGACATCGCCCGCAACATGAGCGCGATCAGCGCCCGCGTGGCCGCCATTCCCGGCAAGACGGTGATGGGCATCGAACTGCCCAATACAGTGCGCCAGACGGTCAGCTTCAAGGAAATGGTCGCCTCGGAAGCCTTTGCCGATGCCAAGGGCAACCTGCCGATCATCCTGGGCAAGGACATCGCCGGCGAGCCGGTCGTGGCCGACCTTGCCGCCATGCCGCACCTGCTGGTGGCGGGCACCACGGGTTCGGGCAAGTCGGTGGGGCTCAACTGCATCCTCCTCAGCCTGCTTTACCGCTTCAGCCCCAGCGAATGCCGGATGATCCTGATCGATCCCAAGGTGCTGGAACTGAAGAGCTACGACGATATCCCCCACCTGCTGGCCCCGGTGGTCACCGATCCGCCAAAGGCGATTCGCGCACTGAAATGGGCAGTGGAGGAGATGGAGCGGCGTTATCGCATGATGAGCGATATCGGCGCGCGCAACCTGACCGGCTTCAATGACCGGGTGAAGACCGCCATCGCCAAGGGCAAGCCGCTGGGCCGCCGCATCCAGACCGGGTTCGATCCCGAGACGGGCGAGGAGCTGTATGAGGAGCACCAGCTAGATTACGAGGTGCTGCCGCAGATCGTGGTGATCGTGGACGAACTGGCCGACCTGATGATCGTGGTGGGCAAGGAGATCGAGGTGCTGATCCAGCGGCTGGCGCAGAAGAGCCGTGCCGCCGGCATCCACCTGATCATGGCCACCCAGCGCCCTTCGGTTGACGTGATCACCGGCGTGATCAAGGCCAACCTGCCGACCCGCATCGCCTTCAATGTCACCGGCAAGATCGACAGCCGCACCATCCTGGGCGAGCAGGGGGCGGAGCAACTGCTGGGCAAGGGCGACATGCTGTACAAGCCCACCACCGGCGCGCTGGTGCGCGTCCACGGCCCCTTCGTGTCTGACGAGGAGGTGGAGAAGGTGGCCGACCACTGGCGCGGCCAGGGCCGGCCGGACTATGACGACAACGTCACCAACGATCCGGACCCGGACGGCATGGGGGGCGGCGGCGCCTTCGGCTTCGAGGACGAGTTCACCGCCAGCGACAACCCGGACGAGCGCCGCTACCGCCAGGCCTGCCAGGTGGTGTGGGAGAACCAGAAGGCCAGCGGCTCGTGGCTGCAGCGCCAGCTCGGCATCGGCTACAATACCGCCGCCCGCCTGATCGAGCGGATGGAGGAAGACGGCATCGTGGGCCCCGCCAACCACGTGGGCCGCCGCGAAATCTACCGCGACCGGGACGGCAACCCGTTGTAGAAAAAAGCGGGCGCGGCAGCCGCAAGGCCACCGCGCCCGAAACAGGTGCGCCAGCCAGGCCGGCGCGCCCGGGAGAGAGCGTTCTAGAAGTCCGCCGAAAGCTGCACGTACCAGGCGCGCGGCCGGGCATAGATCTTCTCGGTATAGCCGAGCGTCCCCAGCGAGGCGTTGCCCTGGATCAGGTAGCGTTCGTCGAACAGGTTGGTGACACCGGCCTGGACGCTGACCACATCGGTGACCGCAACGTTGACCGAGGCATCGGCGGTGAAATATCCGTCTTCCTCGATCTCGGGCACGCTGCCGGTGATGAACACCACGCTGGACGAATAGTTGCCCTGCACCCGCGGGGTCACCACCAGGTCCGCCACCTCGAACTCGTAACCGACCGAGAAGTTGGCGGTGAACGAGGGCGTCAGCGGCAGGTCGTCGCCCGGGGCAACGGTGGCCGTGGCCCCCGGCACCGGGGTGATCGTCAGGATCTCGTCATCCAGGATGCTGAGCCCGGCATCGAAGGTGAGGCCACTGTCGAACGGGCGAATGCTGGTCTCGGCCTCGAACCCGCGGATGCGGGCCTTGCCGGCGTTGAACAGCAGCGGCACCACGCCCTGGCGGAAGATCAGTTGGATGTCGTCGTAATTGGCCTGGAACGCCGCCAGGTTCAGGCGCACGCCGTCCCAGTCGGCCTTCAGACCCAGTTCGTAGCTGTCGACCGACTCCTCGGCGAACGACACCGGCCGGTTGCCCGGCGGCGGGGCGTTGTAGCGGGTGTTGAACCCGCCCGACTTGAAGCTGCGGGCATAGGAGACATAACCGTTCAGCCAGTCCGCCATGGCATAGCTGACGCTGGCCGATCCGGTCAGCGCGCTATAGGTATCGCGGTTCAGCGTGGGGTAGATGAACAGCGGCCCGCCATCCGGGATGGCCTTGTCCGGCAGCGTCGCCGGATCCGGCTGGGTGCCGGGGAACAGGTTCATCACGATCCCGGTGTAGCTCTTGCGGTCCCGCGTGTAACGCAGGCCGCCGCTGACGCTGAGGGCATCGGTCAGCTCGACCGAGGTTTCCCCGAACAGTGCCCACGAGCGGGTTTCCAGCGTGGAGAACTGCAGGTCGCGCGAACCGCCGTTGCCGGCCAGGATCGAGGCGATTACCGGCGGCGAGGGCGGGAACGACAGCGGCACGCTGGCGCGTTCCAGCGTGTCCTCGTCGAAGTAGTAGGCGCCCACGATGCCGTCGAACGGACCGGTTTCGAACTGCACCTGCAGTTCCTGGCTGAACTGGTCGGAATCGCCCGCCACGTCGGTGGTGATGATCAGGAACGGGGTGTTGTCGCCATCGCGCACGCCGCGCGACTGGGTGGAACGGTAGGCGGTGATGCTCTTCAGCGTCAGCGCGTCGTTCAGTTCCAGCACGGCCGAACCCGAAACGCCCCATACTTCGGAGGTGCTGAGCACGGGCGCGGTACCGCCGTTGACATATTCGCCACGCGCCTGGAAATCGTTGGCGCAACGGCTGTCGTCGATGTTGGGCACGAAGGGCGCACCGGGAGCCGGCGTGCCGGGGAACGGCATGGTCGCACCCGGGCAACCCGCCGCCACCGAGACGATGGCCGGGATCGGCGCGGTCTCGTTGATGCCGGCGAACACGAACGGCGCGCCGTTCTCGTCGCGCCTGGTGTAGTCGGCCCGCAGGTTGATATCGAGGCCGGGCGCGGCCTCCCACAGCAGGGCACCGTTGAAGGTATAGACATCGTCGTTGCCCAGATCGAGCCCGTCGACCACGCGGATGACATAGCCATCACGCTTGCGGAACCCGCCGGAAACGCGCGCCGCCATGGTCTCGGCCAGGGGCACATTCAGCGCGGCAAAGCCTTCGTGGAGGCTGTCCGAGCCCACGCGCAGGCGGCCACGGGCCGACCACTCGCCCAGTTCGGGCGTGCGGGTGCGCACCTGGATCGCGCCGCCGATGGTGTTGCGGCCGAACAGCGTGCCCTGGGGCCCGCGCAGCACTTCCACCTGGTCGATATCGCCGAACTCGATGGTGCCGCCAACGGCCCGTCCGACATACACGTCATCGATGTAGACGCCCACGCCCGGGTCCACGGCCGCGGTCGGGTCAAGCTGGCCGATGCCGCGGATGAACACGACCGACGAGGCGCTGTTGCCCGAAAGCTGGCCGGCCGGCTTGAACTGCAGGCTGGGGGTGATCCGCTCCAGGTCCTGCGTCTGGGTGATCTGGCGGGTTTCCAGCGTCTCCGCCGTGAAGGCCGAGACGGCCACCGGCGTTTCCTGCAGCGATTCTTCGCGGCGACGGGCCGAAACGTAGATCACGTCATCCTCGCCGCTGGTGGCGGCAGGCTCGTCCTGCGCCAGGGCAGGGGTGGCAAATGTGGCGCACAGGGCAGCCATTCCGGCAAGCGCCGAATGGCCCAGCAATCCGGCCCGCACGGCCGTCGTTCTCTTTGTCATGGTTGCAGACTCCCAATTGACGCTCTCGCAGGAGCGCTGCGACAGGCAGGTATTACCCATGACTGTTATGGTCAATAACAGTAATGGGTAGGTGCAATTGCTTGCAATCGTGCGGCGGCTTTGCCACACCCCTGCCCATGCGGGTTGGTGGCGCGAAGCGGGATCAGTCGGGGTTGGGGGACGAGGCGCAGCGTCGTGCCCCGCGCCTGGCCAACAGCGATCTGGACTATGGCCTGCTGAAGGACGTGGTCGGATTTCCCATCAAGGTGGTGTGGATCCTGGGCTACACCCTGCTCACCCGCACGATCGACGATCCCCCGGTCACGCCGCAGCGCTTTTCCATGCTGGAATTGATCGGCTGCAACCCCGGTGCCCAGCAGACCCAGCTTGGCGCGGCGCTGGGCCTGTCACGCTCTGCCACCACGATCACCATCGATTTCTGGCAGGATCGTGGCTGCGTGGAACGGCGCAGCGTGCCGGGCAACCGGCGGATCTACGGCATCTACCTGACCGAAGCGGGACGCGAGACCTGGGCCGCCCTGCGCCAGAAGGTGCGCCGGTCCGATGCTGAATTGACGAAGAACCTGACACCGGAGGAAGTTGGCCAGCTGCGCGGCCTTCTGGCCAAGATCCATCAGTGACCGTTTGACCGCGCCCGCTGCCGGTCCACCGCCTGGATGAAGGCCAGCAGGTCATCGGGATCAATGTCGAGCACCTCGTCCCATTCGTCGAGCACGCCGGTCACATCGTCATGCGTAAACGGGGGCGGCGCGCCGGGAATGGGGCGCGGCTGGGGTGCAACCATGCGGTGCGGCCAGGCGTGGCCGGTGGCGTTGTTGTAGGCCAGGCCACAGGCCACCAGCACCACCACGTTGGCCAGCACCGCCCACAGGTGCTCCACCCCCCAGTGCTCGGCCCCGGTGGCCCCCAGGGCAAACAGCAGAGCGGTGCCGCCGCCGGGCGGGTGCAGGCAGCGGGCCAGCGCCATGCCGCCGATCGCCAGGCCCACGGCCAGGCCGCCTGCCAGCCACGGTGCGCCCACGGCCAGGCCGGCGACCAGGCCGGCGGATGCCGACACCAGGTTGCCCCCGATCACCGGCCACGGCTGGCCCAGCGGGCTCGCCGGCAGGTTGAAGATCAGCACCGCGCTGGCCCCCATCGGGGCCACGATCATCGGCAGCGCGGGGGTGTAGCCGCCCAGCACCGTGGCTGTGGCTATCGCCGTGGCGGCAATCGCCAGCGTTGCCCCGATCGCCCCGCGCAGCCAGCCAAGGTGGCCCAGCGCCGCCTGCGGCAGCAGCGCGGCCGTGTGTGCCAGGATCCGCTTCATTGCTGCCCTAGGCCGGCTGGCGGCACGAATAGCTGGTGGCCAGCGCCGGATCGCCGCCGTCATAGTGGGCATAGCCGGGGTGCGGGCACAGCGGCATTTCCCCGCCCTGACCGTCTGCCCGCCGCGCCGGGACCGAGGACGGCGCCGTGCCGCGCTCCACCCAGTCCACCATCGGCCCCAGCAGGTCGAAGCTGGTGAAGGCATTGCCGCCCGAACAGTGCAGCATGCCCGGCACCATGTAGAAGCGCGCGGCATTGTCCCACGCCTCGACCCCGTTGGTCGCGCGTGCCCGCTGGAAATAGTCCCAGGTGTCGAAGGCCGAGAACCACGGATCGGACACGCCGTGGAAGTACATCAGCTTGGCCCCGCGCCCCAGATAGGTGGAGAGGTTGGTCCAGTAGGCCGTGTCGGTCAGGCGGCCCACCGCATCCCAGTCCACCTGGTAAAGCCGCTCGTCCACGTCGATCTCGCGCGCGGCGGTGGCGGGGCCGAAGGGCCCGGGCGCGCCGGCGGGCAGGTATCCGGGCAGGCCGGGGCCGGTATAGGTGACGCCGGTATCCCACGGGATCGGGGCATAGACCCGCCGCCCGCTGGCGTTGGTCAGGCCGCCGAATGCAGTGCGCAGCGCTTCCACCCGCGGAGCCGAGATGCACCCCTCGGTCTGGCCTGCACGGCAGGAAAGGACGGTGACATCGAAACTGCGGCACGCCTCCACGTTTGCTATGATGCCATCGGTGCGGCCATCGGCCCCGTCGCACTGGCGGGTCAGCTGGCGGTCGATCAGGCTGCGTTCTGCCGGGGTTACGCCTGCCGGACCGGCCACGGTGGCCGGCTGGGTGCGGTTGAGCAGCACCTGCGCCCACTCGATGCCCATGTTCGAATAGCCCGGGCGCATGGCCGGGGCGCCGATCACGATGCCGTCGAACAGTTCGGGATAGCGCTGGCTGGCCAGCATCCCCTCGCGCCCGCCGGTGGAACAGCCGGTCATGTAGGAGTGGTGCGGCGCGCGGCCATAGAAGCCCTGGACGATCTGCCGCGTGGCCAGCGTGACCGTGCGCACGCTGGTTTCGGCAAAGTCCAGCGCGGCCCGCTGGTCGGCGTGGAAGCTGGCATCGAAGCCCGCGCCCTTGTGCCCGCTGTCATGGCTGGCCACGGCAAAGCCGCGGCTCAGCGCGTCGTTGGTGCCCGCCGCCACCGGTCCGTTGGGCGGGCGGATCGATCCGTTGAGGCCGCCGCCGCCCATCAGCAGGTAGCGCCCGTTCCATTCCACCGGCAGGGCTAGCTCGAAGCCGATGCCGTATTGCGCCTGCGTGCCGTTGGCGCCCGGGCCCATGCGCCGGTTGATGATGCCTTCCACCAGGCAGTGCGGGGCCATCTGCGTGGCCGGAAACTGCGGCGGGCCCTGGATGGTGCGGCCCTGCGGATGCCAGGTGGCGGCAGTGATCTCCATATCGCCGGTGACCTGCCCGGCCAGCGCCGCGCAACGGGCGGCAGGGCCCGCCTGAGAGGCATTCGGCGAAGAATTCTGCGCGGTTGCCGGGGTCATGCCCGCCAGTGCTGCGGCCAGGGCGGCGCCCGTCAGCCACTGGGTTGCCATCGCGTGTGCCATTCCTCGTCTCCCGTTCTTTCCCCACCCGCTAGCAAGCGCACCCGCTGCCGACAACGGCGGATTGATTAGTCAGGCCAAGACTGTAGGTTTCGCCGCGAACACATGCGGATGCGCCGCAGGATCGGGAGAGAACTAACCATGCGTCACCTCATCGCCGCGCTGGCTCTGGCCACGGCAAGTGTTGCAGCCCCGGCCAGTGCGCAGGACGCCGAAGGCCTGTGGGTGGCAAGCTGGACCGCCAGCCCCCACGCCCCGCTGATGACCGAAGGCCCCTTTGCCGCCGCCAGCTATGAAAACGTGACCATCAGCCAGGTTCTCCGCCTGTCCGAAGGCGGCAGCGCCCTCAGGGTCCGCTTCACCAACCGCTATGGCAGCGGCCCGCTGGCCATCGGCCGGGCGCGGGTGTTCCAGATCGACGATGCGGGCGCGGAAGTGCCCGGTACCAGCCGGATGCTGACGTTCGGCGGTGAAACCGGCGCAGTGATCCCGCGCGGCAGCCCCTTTGCCAGCGATACCGTGGCGCTGGACCTGCCGAACCTTGCCCGTATCAGGGTGGAATTCCACCTGCCGCGCCCCACCGGCCCGTGCACCTGCCACCTCACCGGGCAGGATGTGCTGGCCGTCTCCACCCCCGGCGACCACGTGGGCGAGGCGTGGGAGCCCGCTGCCACGGCCGGTTTCCGCGCCTTCATCCAGACGGTGGAGGTGCTGAGCGATGACGCGCTGGGCACGGTGGTCACCTTCGGCGATTCGATTACCGACGGGGTCGGCTCCACGCCGGGCACCAACCGCCGCTGGCCGGACGTGCTGGCCGAGCGGCTGCAGGACGCAGGCCTGGAATATGCCGTGGCCAATGCCGGCATCTCGGGCAACCGCGTGCTCAGCCCCGGTATGGGAGAAAGCGCGCTGGCGCGGCTGGACGAGGACGTGCTGGCCCTGCCCAACGTCACCCACATGATCGTGTTCGTGGGGGTGAACGATATCGGCAACCGCTTCGGCGCATCGGCGCCGCGCGCGGGCTTTCCGGCGCTGGACCAGCCGCAGTTCGAGGTGGGCGAGATGATCGCCGGCTATCGCCAGTTGATCGTCCGCGCCCATGAAAAGGGCATCCGCGTCATCGGCAGCCCGATCGGCCCCTACATGGGCGCAGGTTACTGGAGCGAGGAAGGCGAGGCCGCGCGCGCGGCAATCAACGACTGGATCCTGAATTCCGGCGAGTTCGACGCCACGGTGCGGCTGGACACCGCTTTTGCCGATCCGGCCGATCCGCGAAAGATGCGCGATGGCTATCACATGGGCGATTTCCTGCACGGGTCCGACGCAGGCCTGCGCGCGGTGGGGGAAAGCATCGACCTGTCGCTGTTCGCGCCACCTGCATGAATTCGCCGCAAAGGGCTGGATAACCCGCCCGCGCCCGCTTTTGCCATGCCGCCGGTCTGGCTAAGCCCGCAGGCGTGACGGTGCATATCGAAATCGGCCGGGATTCGCAGGGCCAGCCGGTTCAGGTTGACGTGGAGGAGCTGCTCGCCACGCGCCTGCTGGTGCAGGGCAATTCGGGCAGCGGCAAATCGCACCTGCTGCGCCGCCTGCTGGAGGAAAGCGCCGGCCTGGTGCAGCAGGTGGTGATCGACCCTGAGGGCGATTTCACCTCGCTGGCCGACCATTTCAGCCACGTTGTCATCGATGCCGCCAACCATACCGCGCGCGAGATAGAGGCGCTGGCCGCGCGCGTGCGGCAGCATCGGGCCAGCGTGGTGCTGGCGCTGGACGAGCTGGAGGTGGAAGCGCAGATCCGCTGCGCCGCGCAGTTCCTGAACGCCCTGTTCGATGCCCCGCGTGAACACTGGTATCCAGCGCTGGTGGTGGTGGACGAGGCCCAGATGTTTGCCCCTGCCGCCGGGGGCGAGATTTCCGAGGACACCCGCCGCCTGTCGCTCTCGGCCATGACCAACCTGATGTGCCGCGGGCGAAAGCGCGGCCTGGCCGGCATTGTTGCCACCCAGCGCCTCGCCAAGCTGGCCAAGAACGTGGCGGCGGAAGCATCGAACTTCCTGATGGGGCGCACTTTCCTGGATATCGACATGGCCCGCGCGGCGGACCTGCTGGGCATGGAGCGCAAGCAGGCCGAACGCATCCGCGACCTGCAGCGCGGCCACTTCATCGGCCTGGGCCCGGCGATCAGCCGCCGCCCGGTGAGTGTGCGCATCGGCGCGGTGCGCAGCGGCGGAAAGGCTGGCGGCGGCGGGCTGCTGCCCCTGCCGGGAGCGGGTGAGGACCTGGCTGCGCTGCTCCACGCGGAACTGGCGGCGGAAGCGGCCACCCCGCCCCCGCCGCGCGCGCAATCACCCGTGGCTCCGCCCAGCATGGCGGCGCTGAGCGAGGCCATCGCCCACCGCCCGCCGCCCGCGCCATTGCCGGAACCCGCCCTGCCCCTGCCCGCAGCGCACGAGGACGCCTTGGCCGAGGCTCCGCCCGCGCCGACCCCCGCTCCGGGGGCCGACCTGCCCGGCATCCTGGCCGAAATGGCCGCCGAGGAAGGCGCGACCTTCAAGCCGCTGAACAACCTGTTCCGCGATTTCGCAATCCGCTGCCGCCAGCGCGGGGTGCCATCGGCCCATGTCGACACCGCGCTGTTCCGCCGCCTGTTCGCTTTCGCCTGCGCCCGGCTTGACCGGCTGGACGAGGCTTCCCGCGCGCGGGTGGAGGCGCTGGCCGAGCGGGTGGAGGACGATGTTCTTGCCCCCTACCTCGCCATCTGCGTGGCCGCCGTGGAAGGCTACAGTGCGCCGGACGAGGACGAACTTGCGCGCGTCTATGGCTCCAGCTCGCCGGGCCGCGTGCGGCGGATGCTGGAGCACCTGGAGCGGCAGGGCCTGGTCGTGGTGCGCGAGGACTTTGGTGGCGAGCGGACGATCAGCGTGCCGGGGCTGGAGGAAGTGGCGGGCTAGCCTTCCATAAACGGCGCGGCCACCTCTGGCGGCACGCGCAGCAGGCGGCCGGTCTGCCGATCTATCATCGCCCAGGTCGTGCGCGCCGTCACCAGTGCTTTCCCCAGGGCATCACGGAAGGTGATGTGCCGGTCGAACCGCGCGCCGCTTGGCCCCTCGCGGATCTCCGTCTCGGCGGTCACCGTCTCGCCCAGCGAAATGTTGCCGCGATAGTCGATCTCGTGCCGGGTCACGACCCAGGCATAGGCCGCCACATGCGCCGGGTCGCCGTCGCGGTTCCAGTGTGCGGTGGCCACGGCTTCCATCCAGTTGACCCACACGCCGTTGTTGACGTGGCCCAGTTCGTCGATGTGCTCCGGCCCGGCGGTGAAGGTTGTTGAATAGGTTCTTGCCATGACACGCCCACCCCCTTCCCCTCCCGCAGGCGGGAGGGGAACTGTTACTCAGCCACGCCAAGCTGCCACAGGATGAAGGCCGTCTCCTCGGCATCCTCGCGCAGGCCCTCGTAACGGCCCGAGCGGCCTGCGTGGCCGGCGCCCATGTTGGTCTTCAGCAGCAGCACGTTGTCGTCGGTCTTGGTCACGCGCAGGCGGGCGACCCACTTGGCAGGCTCCCAATAGGTGACGCGCGGATCGTTCAGGCCCGCTGTTACCAGCATCGGCGGATAGTCCTGCGGCGAGACCTGGTCATAGGGGCTGTAGCTGAGGATGTGGGTGAAGGCGGCCTTGCTCTCCACCGGGTTGCCCCATTCAGGCCACTCCCCCGGCGTCAGCGGCAGGCTTTCGTCGAGCATGGTGTTGAGGACATCCACGAAGGGCACGCCCGCCACCACCGCGCCGAACAGTTCGGGCGCCTGGTTGACCACGGCGCCCATCAGCTCGCCCCCGGCGGAACGGCCGGAAGCACTGATCCGCCCTTCTGCCGTATAGCCCCGGGCAATCAGGCCACGCGCCACGTCGACGAAATCGTTGAAGGTGTTGGTCCGGTCTTCCATCTTGCCCTGGAGATACCAGCGCCGCCCCAGGTCGTCCCCGCCGCGGATATGGGCGATGGCATAGGCTATGCCGCGATCGACCATGCTGAAACGCTCGGTGTTGAAGCCCGGCGGCACGGCATAGCCATAGGCGCCATAGGCATAGAGGTGCAGCGGCCCGCCCGCGCCCGGCTGGCCCATCGGTCGGTCGCGCCGGTACATCACGCTGACCGGCACCAGCGTGCCATCGCGCGCCGGGATTTCCAGCCGTTCCACCGCGTAGAGCGAGGGATCGTAGCCGCTGGGGATTTCCTGCACCTTGAGCGTTTCCAGCCGCCGGTCGGCCACGTGATAGTCATAGACCGTGCTGGGCGTGATCATGCTTTCATATCCCAGCCGCAGCCGGTCCACCGCCCATTCCGGGTTGCTGCCCAGGCCCGCCGTGTAGCTCGCTTCGGGGAAGCTGATTGCCTCCACCCGCGCCGGATCGTCGTAATAGCGCACCTGCACCTGGTCGAGGCCGGCAAGGCGGCCTTCGGTGACGTAGAAATCGCGGAACAGGTCGAGGCCCGTCAGGTAGAACTCGTCCGATCCGGCGATCAGCGTGGTCCACTGGTCGGGCGTGGCCAGCAGCGCGGTGCTGACCGAAAAGTTCACGTGATCGGCGTTGTGCAGCACAAAGAGCGTCTCGCCCCGCACATCGACGCCGTATTCCACCCCGGTCTGCCGCGCGCGCACCAGCTTCGGGGTGGCAAAGGGGTCGCTGGCGGGCAGCAGCCAGGCCTCGCTCGTCTCGTTGTCGCCGGTGGCCAGGATCAGCCACTCCTCGTTGGCGGACAGGTCAGCCGAAACGGTGAAGCCAAGCTGGGCCTCGCGATAGATTTCCACGTCGCTGGCGGCATCGGTGCCGATGCGATGGACGCGCACGTTGTCCACCCGCCAGTTCTCGTTGGCCACGCCATAGACCAGCATGGTGTCGCCCGCCGCCCAGACCAGGCCGGTGTTGGTCCCCTCGATCCGGTCGGTCAGCATTTCGCCCGTCTGCAGGTCCTTGATGACGGCCGTGTAACGCTCGTCCCCGCTGGTGTCGGTCGAATAGGCGACATACCGTCCGTTCCGGCTGATCGAGATGTCGCCGATCGAGAAGTAGTCGTGCCCTTCGGCCAGCGCGTTGGCATCGAGGTAGAGTTGCGCCTCGCCACCGCTTGCAGGGCGGCGGTAGTACTTGCGGTACTCGCTGCCCGGCTCGTATTCGGACCAGTAGATCCAATCGCCGTCCTTCTGCGGGACCGAGGCATCGTCTTCCTTCAGGCGGGCGCGCATTTCTGTGAACAGGGTTTCCACCAGGCCGGCATGGGGGGCCATCTGCGCTTCGAACCAGGCGTTCTCCTGGTTGAGGTAGGCCAGCACATCGGCATCGTCGATCACCGGATAGCTCTGGTCCTTCAGCCAGTGATACGGGTCCTCGATGGTGATGCCGAAGCGGCTGTAGGAATGCGGGCGCTGCTCGGCCAGCGGGGGACTGGTGGGGGCTTCTGCGGTCACGGAAGAACTCTCGGTGGTTTGCGCCTGCACGGCCCCCGCGCAGGTACACGCGAAAATGGCGGCGGCAAGCGGGAAGGTCCATTTCATCGGGCGGCAAACCTCTGTAATCGGGTGCAACGAAGCGGCGTGGCTTGTCGTGCTAGACCATCCGGTTACATTGACAACCATATTTTGCCCGCACTGACCGATCGGACTCTGCCATGCTGATGCACACCCATGAAGCGAGACTAAAGGCCCTGCGCGAGGAGCTGGCGCGGCGCGGACTGGCGGGATTCGTGGTGCCGATCAGTGACGAGCACCTGTCCGAATATGTCGGCGCCTATGCCCAGCGGCTGGCCTGGCTCACCGGCTTCGGCGGCTCGGCGGGCACGGTGGCGGTGCTGGCCGAAAAGGCGGCGATCTTCGTGGACGGGCGCTACACCCTGCAGGTGCGCGACCAGGTGGACGGGCGGCTGTACGAGTACCGGTCCGTGCCGCAGGATTCGCTGGCCGACTGGCTGGCCGAAAATGCCGGGGCGGGGGCAAAGGTCGCCTATGATCCGTGGCTGCACACCCAGCCCTGGGCCAAGGCCGTGGCGACGCGCCTGGCCAAGGCAGGCGCGGAACTGGTGGCGGTGGAGGACAACCCGCTCGATGCTGTGTGGCAGGACCGGCCCGCCCCCTCCCCCGCTCCCGCCTTCCTGCAAGATGAATCGCTGGCCGGGCGTTCCAGTGCGGACAAGCGCGCCGCGATCGGCGAATGGCTGAAGGCTGAAGGGCTGGACGCAGTGGTGATAAGCGCGCTCGATTCGGTGGCCTGGGTGCTCAACGTGCGCGGGTCTGACGTGGAGCGTACGCCGGTGGCCCTGTCCTACCTGACCGTGCTGGCCGATGGCACGGCGGACTGGTTCATTGCGCCGGACAAGGTGCCGGCAGAGGTGGCCACGGCGCTGGGCAATGCCGTGCGGGTGCGCCCGAGCGATAACTTTGCCGCTGCGCTGGCCGAGCTGTCCGGCAAGCGGGTGGCAACCGATCCGGCACGCTCCGTGGCGGCGATCTTCGCCGCGCTGGAAGCAGCAGGTGCCCAGGTGGTGCCCCTACCCGATCCCGCCGTGCTGCCCAAGGCGACGAAAAACGCGGCCGAGATTGCCGGGCACGATGCCGCCCAGGCGCGCGACGGAGCCGCCGTCAGCCGGTTCCTCCACTGGCTCGGCGTCAACGGCCCCAAGTGCATGGTCGACGAGATCAGCGCCGCCGCGCAGCTCGAAAGCTTCCGCCAGGCGGGGGGCGACCTGCGCGACCTGTCGTTCGATACGATCAGCGGCAGCGGACCCAATGGCGCGATCGTCCATTACCGGGTGAGCGAGGAGACCAACCGCCTGCTGGCCCCTAACAGCGTCTATCTGGTGGACAGCGGCGGCCAGTACCCTGACGGCACGACAGACATCACCCGCACCGTGTGGATCGGCCCGGACGAGGCCCCAGCCGAGGTGAAGGACCGCTTCACCCGCGTTCTCAAGGGCCATATCGCGCTGGCCGTGCAAACCTTCCCCGCCGGCACCACCGGCAGCCAGCTTGATACGCTGGCGCGGCAGTTCCTGTGGCAGGCGGGGCTCGACTATGCCCACGGCACCGGCCACGGGGTGGGCAGTTTTCTCAGCGTCCATGAAGGACCGCAGAGGATTGCCAAGCCGCGCGGCGGGCAGGCAGGGACCGAACAGGAGTTGCTGCCCGGCATGATCCTCTCCAACGAGCCCGGCTATTACAAGACCGGCGAATACGGCATCCGGGTGGAGAACCTGGTGCTGGTGGAACGGCGCGAGATCCCCGGCATGGAAGGCGAATGGCTGGGCTTCCGCACGCTGACCCTGGCCCCCATCGACAAGGCCCTGATCGCCCCCGACCTGCTGACCCCGGCGGAGCGCGCCTGGCTGGATGCCTATCACGCACAGGTGGTACAGGTGGTTGCCCCGCAACTGCACGAAGCTGCCGCGCGCACCTGGCTGGAGGAGGCCTGCAGGCCGCTCTGACCCGCCCCTTGCGCGCGACAAATTGCGACATAATGGCAGGGGCACGGCACATCCGTGCGACAAGTGGCTCCTATGGTGAGTGCAAGGGTAGCGGGGCGTCGCGACCCTCCCCTCATTCCGCGACGCTCCGCTATTCCTGACCTCTGGGGGCGGACGGAAGGACATTTCATGATGCGTCGGACCTTTGCCACCGTGGCGCTTGCCGCCGGCACCCTTGCTGCCACCCTTGTCGTGGCCCAGCCCACCACCGAAACCGCCCAGCGCCCCGTGCGGGAGCCGATGACCCGCGCCATGGCGGAGGAGCGGGCGGCCGCCCTATTCTCGCGCCTCGATGCCGATGGCGATGCCCGCCTGACCGAGGCCGACCGCGCAGCCCGTTCGGCAGATCGCCAGGACCAGCGCTTCGCCCGGCTTGATACCGATGGCAACGGCGCGATCAGCCGTGCCGAGTTCGATGCCCATGTCGGCGAACGCGCCGGCCAGCGCGCCGAACGCCGCGAAACCGCCGGCGAGCGGCGCCATGGACGTGACCGCGCCGGGATGCGCGGCATGCGCGGCGAGGCCCGCCAGATCATGGCACGCGCCGATGCCGACGGCGACGGCGTGATGACCCAGGCCGAATTCACCAGCGCGGCCCTGGCCCGCTTCGATGCCGCCGACACCGACCGCAGCGGCACGATCGAGCCGGGTGAGCGCCGCGCCCGCGGTCGGCCCGCACCTGCGGCCACACGCTAGGTCTGGCCAAAGCGCGCGATTGGGGGCAGATCACCGTGGATATGGCTGACCAGGCGGAAATCCGGCTCTTGCTGGTGGATGACGAGGCTTCGCTGCGCGAGCCGCTGGCCGATTACCTGGCCCGCCAGGGCTTCGTGGTCGAGCAGGCGACCGACGCGGCGAAGGCCCGCGCCATCCTGGCGGCCGAGCACAAGCCCGACCTTGTCCTGCTCGATATCATGATGCCAGGCGAGGACGGGCTGTCGCTGTGCCGCCACCTGATCGAGGCACGCCAGTTGCCGGTGATCTTCCTGACCGCGCGGGGCGAGGCAACCGACCGCATCGTGGGGCTGGAAATCGGGGCCGACGACTATGTCGTCAAACCGTTCGAGCCGCGCGAACTGGTCGCCCGCATCCGCTCGGTCCTGCGGCGCACCGCCCGGCAGTTGCACGTGCCGCAGGAAGATGCGCTGTACGAGTTTGAAGGCTGGCAGCTCGATCCGCTGAAGCGGCGGCTGGTCGATCCCGAAGGCACCGTGGTGCCCATTTCCAGTGCCGAGTTCCGCCTGCTGACGGCCTTCCTCGACCATCCGCGCCAGGTGCTGGATCGTGACCGGCTGCTCGACATGGTGCAGGGCCGCGAAGCGCACCTGTTCGACCGGGCGGTGGACAACCAGGTCAGCCGCCTGCGCCGCAAGATGGAAACCGACAGCCGCGATCCCAAGCTGATCCAGACGGTGTGGGGCGGCGGCTATCGCCTGGCGGCCGACGTGCGGCGGGTGGCCCAGGAAACCGCGTGATTTCCCGCCTGCTCCCCAAGAGCCTGCTGGGGCAGATGCTGCTGGCCGTGGCTGCCGCACTGCTGGTGGCGCAGACCATTTCCGCGGTGCTGCAATACCGCGCCAGCGAGCAGCGGCGCGAAGCCATTGCCGCCAACGGCCTGGCCTTCCAGCTTGTCACCCAGCCGCATTTCGAGAACCTGCGCCCCAACGCCGGGGGCCGGCGGGCCATCCTCGGCCGCTGGCAGCGGCTGCAGGTGGAGACGACCAGCCGCAACCCCATCCTGCCCGGCGAATCACGCGATGCCGTGCGCGAGGATACCATGCGCGCGATCCTCAACCAGCAGGGGCTTGATCCGCTGGAGCTTGTAGTGGTGACGCGCCCGATCGCCCGCGATCCCTATGTCATCAACCAGCTGGACCGCGGGGAGCAGCGCGAGTGGCGCCACGGCCAGTTGCTGGTGGCGGCCATGCGGGTGGAGGGTGATGACCAGTGGCGCGTGGCGCGCTGGGCGCTGGGCGGACCCGACCGGGATGCGCTGGCAGGGCTGATCGCGCAGACCCTGCTGCTCTATGTTGTGCTGGTGGGTGGCCTGGCCCTGTTACTGATGCGCATTACCCGGCCCCTGAAGGCGCTGACCAACCGGGTGGAGCGCTTTGCCGAAACCCGCCAGGCAAGTGGCCAGCTCGAACCCAGCGGCCCTGAGGATACCCGCCGCCTGATCGAGGCGCACAACCTGATGGAAGCGCGCATCGCCGCGCTGATCGACGAGAAGGACGTGATGCTGGGCGCGATCGGGCATGACCTGAAGACCCCGTTGGCGGCCCTGCGGGTGCGCATCGAATCGGTGGAGGACGAGGCCGAGCGCCAGCGCATGGCGCACACCATCGAGGACATCACCCGCTCGCTGGACGACATCCTCTCTCTCGCCCGCGTGGGCCGGCCCAGCGATCCGCTGGAACGCACCGACCTGGGAGCGCTGGTCTCCTCGGTGGTCGAGGAGTACGAGGACATGGGCGAGAACGTGGTGCTGGGCGATACCGTGCGCGTGGCCCTGCGCCTGCGCGCCACCTGGCTGCGACGGGCCCTGCGCAACCTCATCGGCAACGCCCTGCGCTATGGCAGCGAAGCGCGCGTCAGCATGGAGAAGCAGGGTTGCCAGGCGGTGATCCGCATCAGCGACAACGGACCGGGCATCCCGGCAGGTGAAATCGCCACGATGATGGAGCCGTTCACCCGTGGCGAAGCCTCGCGTAACCGCGAGACCGGCGGAGCAGGCCTGGGCCTGACCCTGGCGCGCGCCATTGCCGAACAGCACGGTGGCAGCCTGGTGCTGGTGAACGCGCAGGACACGCAGGGCAAGGTTACCGGCCTGACCGCCGAACTGCGCCTGCCGCTGGCCGACTGACCGGCCCATCCCTCGCCAAACCCCAAAAAAAGGGCCCGGTCGAAACCGGGCCTTGAAAAGTTTTGGGAGAGGATGCCTGAAAGGCCTGATCTTTATGCGGTGAGGCCCTTCTTCTCGCAAGTGCGAAAAACGCAACGGCAGTTGCATTTGCTGCAACATATTTTAACTGCATGATTTATCAAATTTTTTGAGGCGATATTGATCTTGTGCAATGCACAATTCGAAATTGTGCGATGCGGCATTGCGGGATTTTCGTTGCAGCGCGTCATGCATCCGGCCAGTGCGCGGCTTTCCGGTCCCGGTGCTGCCGCACGTCGGCCACGGCACCGTGCGCACATCTCCGGGCGCATGGTGACAAGCAGGCACGCGCTGGACTAAGAACGGCGGACAAGGTGGAGGCGAAATGAAGAAGCTTTATCCCGATGCAACCACAGCGCTGGATGGCCTGCTGCGCGACGGCATGCTGATCGCCAGCGGCGGGTTCGGCTTGTGCGGCGTGCCAGAGCGGCTGCTGGCCGCAATCCGCGACAGCGGGGTGAAGGACCTGACCTTCGCCAGCAACAATGCCGGGATCGACGGCGAGGGCATCGGCATGCTGCTGCGCACCCGCCAGGTGAAGAAGATGATCTCGTCCTACGTGGGCGAGAATAAGGAATTCGAGCGGCAGTACCTTTCCGGCGAGCTGGAGGTGGAATTCTGCCCGCAAGGGACGCTGGCCGAGCGGATGCGGGCCGGCGGGGCAGGTATCCCCGGTTTCTACACCAAGACAGGCGTGGGCACCGCCGTGGCCGAGGGCAAGGAAGTGAAGATCTTCCCCAACCGCGACGGGCAGGACGAGGAATTCATCCTGGAGCGCGGCATCTTTGCCGACCTGGCGATCGTGAAGGCGTGGAAAGCGGACGAGACCGGTAACCTGGTGTTCCGCAAGACCGCGCGCAACTTCAACCTGCCCGCAGCCACTTGCGGCCGCGTGTGCGTGGTGGAGGTGGAGGAAGTGGTGCCGGCGGGCAGCCTCGATCCCGATGCCATCCACCTGCCCGGCGTCTATGTGCAGCGGATGATCGTGGGCGCGCCCTACGACAAGAAGATCGAATTCACCACCACGCGGGAGCGGGAAACCGCCTGATATGGGCAAGCGCGGCTCCGGGCGGTATCTGCGGTTGGCGGGCGTGCTGCTGGGGGCCTGCGCGCTATCGGCCTGCAACAGCCCGTTCAACATCCTGGCGCGGCTGGACGGCCCCTATATCAGCCCCGAGCGGCGGGCCGAGATAGCCTATCGCGCGGCCGTGGAACGCCAGCGGCTGGAGTCCGAGGCGGCGGCGGGTGCCGCCGCCTCGGCGCCCGCGCCCGCACCCGCCCCGGTCGTGGTGCAGAGCGCCCCGCTGGCCAGCCAGCCGCTCGCCAGTCCGCCGGTGGCGCAGGCACGGGCCGAATTGCCGCCGGCACCTGCCCCGGCCCCGGTCATCGCCGCAGCCCCGGTGCCAGCCCCCACTCTGGCACCGGCACCGGCCCCAACCCCTACCCCGGCCCCCGCCCCCGTGCTGGCCGCTCCGGCTTCGCCCATCTCCCCTGCTGCCGGGCTGATGGGCCCCGTCGCCACGCGTGAACCCGCGCCCGCCCCTCTCGAAACGCGCCTGCCCTCGGCCTTCGATCTGACCCCGGCGCAGCCCGCACCGCCGCGCCGCGCGGCCCAGCCTGCAGCGCAGGTTGCCAGCCCCGCCCCTGCACCCGTCGTCGGGGCCCCGGTTCCGGCTCCCGCCCCCGCTCCCGCCGCTCCGGCACTCGCCGCCACACCTGCGCCTGCACCCGCAGCTCCACCGGCCACGCGGGACTTGCAGCGCGCTGCCGCTGCCGCCGGACTGGCCGTGGTCAGCGCCCTGCCCTCGCCCGATGCCGCCGCCGCCGATGCGCTGCCGGGCCAAAGTGGCGACGCCCTGCGCGCCTTCTATGATTTCGCACTGGAGCGGCTGGAGGCCATGCCTGCCGCCGGCAGTCGCCAGTCCATGCTGCTGGCCGATCCATCCAGCCTGGACCCCGAACTGCAGCGGTGCGGCAACCTGCCGCCGGCCGTGCTGATCGATCTCGATCCCGGCAACGGCCTGCTGCCCCTGGTCAGCACTGACAGCGCCAGCCCGGAACTGGCCCGCTACCTGGGTCTGCTGCGAGAGCGGGGTGTCACCGTCTACTGGATTTCCGGCCATGCCCCCAATGCCGCCAGCCAGATCCGCCAGCGCCTGGTGGCAAGCGGGCTGGACCCCAGCGGCACCGATCCGCTGATCGTCACCCGCTTCGCCGGCGAGAGCAAGCAGGCCCGCCGCTATGGCCTGGGCACCAGCAACTGCCTGCTTGCCATGATGGGCGACCAGCGCGGCGATTTCGACGAACTGTACGATTACGTGCTCGATCCGATCATGGCCGCGCCGCTGGAAGAGCATGTCAACAACGGCTGGTTCCTGGCCCCGCCCCCTCTCGACTGAAGGATACCCATTCCATGACCACCCACGATGGCCTGACCAAGGGCTGGACCCGCGACCAGATGGCCGCCCGCGCCGCGCAGGAATTGCAGGACGGGTTCTACGTGAACCTGGGGATCGGCATTCCCACGCTGGTGGCCAACCACGTGCCGGAACACATGGAGGTGACGCTCCAGTCGGAGAACGGCATGCTGGGCATCGGCCCCTTCCCCTATCCCGACGAGGTGGATGCCGACCTGATCAACGCTGGCAAGCAGACCATCAGCGAACTGCCGCACAGCGCCTATTTCGACAGCGCCGCCAGCTTCGCCATGATCCGCGGCGGGCATATCGACCTGACCGTGCTCGGCGCGATGGAAGTGTCCGAAGGGGGCGACATCGCCAACTGGATGATCCCGGGCAAGATGGTGAAAGGCATGGGCGGTGCCATGGACCTGGTCGCCGGCGTGAAGAAGATCATCGTAGTGATGGAGCACGTGGCCAAGGACGGCAGCCCCAAGTTCATCCCCCAGTGCACCCTGCCGCTGACCGGCCGCAACGTGATCGACATGATCATCACCGATCTGGCCGTGTTCCAGCGGCCGGACCACCAGTCACCTTTCCGGCTGATCGAGCTGGCCCCCGGCGTGACGGCGCAGGAAGTGGCGGAAAAGACCAGCGCCCATTACGTGAACTGAGGCGGGCGTGGCCTACACCCTGATCACCGCCAACCGGAACTATTCGAGCTGGTCGCTGCGCCCCTGGCTGCTGATGAAGGCGCTGGGCATTCCCTTTGCCGACCGGATCGAGCCCTTCACCAAGCCTGCCAACTATGACGAGTTTCGTGCCTTCTCGCCCACCGGGCAGGTGCCGGTGCTGCTGGACGGGACACGGACGGTGTGGGATTCCCTGGGGATCACGCTCTATCTGGCGGATCGCTTCCCGCAGGTCTGGCCGACCGGCGAGGCCGCGCGGGCCTTTGCCATGTGCGCTGTTTCCGAGATGCACGGCGGCTTCTCCGCCCTCAGGAACCAGTGCACGATGAATGTGGGCGTGCGGGTGCAGAAGCCGCCGTTCGATGCCGCGCTGGCGCGCGACGTTGCCCGCATCCACGAACTGTTCGAGGAAGGGTTGGACCGGTTCGGCGGGCCGTGGCTGGCGGGGGCGGATTTCAGCGCCGTGGATGCCTTTTTCGCCCCGGTGGCCTGGCGCGTGCGGACCTATGGCATCGATGTTGGCCGCGGGCGAGCCTGGGTCGACACCGTCATCGCCCATCCCGCCATGCAGCAGTGGGAGGCCGAAGCCCTGGCCGAGACCTGGCGCGAAGAGAGCCACGAAGCCGAACTTGGCGGAGCGGGCGAAATCGTGGCGGATTACCGCGCGCCCTGAGGCCGCTTGACATCGCACCCAAACTGACAGATATTTCTGTTATGACAGAAACAAATGTCGAGTCGAGCAAGTTGCCTCCCGCCGTGGAAGCCTTCGTGCTGCGCTGGGGTGACCTGGGAGGGCAATGGGGCGTCAACCGCAGCGTGGCGCAGATCCAGGCGCTGCTGCTGCTGTCCGATCGCCCGCTGACGGCGGAGGACATTGCCGACAAGCTGGGCCTGGCGCGCAGCAACGTATCCAACAGCATCAAGGAACTGCTCAACTGGAAGCTGGTGTCCCGTGTCCCCGTGCTGGGTGACCGGCGCGATCACTTCGTGGCCGAAACCGACATGTGGCAGATGGCCAGCAAGGTGGCGCAAGGCCGCAAGGAACGCGAGATCGACCCGATGGTCGCCGCAATCCACGCCGCGATGGAGCAGGCGGACGACCCGCACATCAGCAAGGAAGTGCGCCTGCGCCTCAGCAACATGAACGATTTCATCACCACCGTGGACACCTGGTACGGCCAGATGATCCAGGTGCCGCCACAGCAGATCATGCGCCTGATCCGGCTGGGGGCCAAGGTGGTCAACCTGCTCAAATACGTGGGAGGTAAGGACAAGTCCAAGGGGTGACGAGGGTGCCCCCCTTTTTTTGCCACATCATTTCTCTTTTTGCAGAATTAACAGGAGGACAAGATGCTTATCGAACTCAGCTATGCCGCCTACCTCACCGCCAGCATCGGCATGACCGTGTGGGTCGCCCGCACGCTCAGCAGCAACGGCGAGATCTTCCTGGTCGACTGCTTCGGGCACGACGAGAAGCTGGCCCGCAGCACCAACCACCTGCTCGTCACCGGCTTCTACCTGGTCAACATCGGCTTCATCCTGCTGGCGCTGCAACTGGGCACCGAGCCTGCCACCGGGCCCGAAGCGATCCGCTTCATCGCCACCAAGGTGGGCCTGGCCGTGCTGGTGCTGGGCCTGTGGCACTTCTTCAACATGCACCTGATCGCCAAGTTCGGCCGCAAGGTGGGCCGCTGGCTGCGCGAGGCGGCGGTGTTGAACGGGTGAGTGAACCGGCGGGCGGCACCACGCCGCCCGCCGCCACTTTAGGGGAAACGGATTATGGTGCAGATCACACATGGCATGGGCAGTGGGATCGCTTGCGGCGCGCTCGCTGCGACGGGCACATTGCTGGCCGCCTTTTTTCTGGCGGGAGCAGGCGAAACGCTGGAATGGGAAGCGCTGGCCTATGTCCTGCCTTTCCTTGTCATCGTCTTACCCTCCGCCTCCTTCCTGATCGCGCTGACGGCGCTGGTGCTGGGGCTGCCGGTGATGTGGCTTCTCGACCGGATGCATTGCGCCAGTCGCGCAAGCCTTGGCCTGGCAGGTGCAGCGGTTGGGGCGGCCCTGTTCGTGGTGCCTTCGCTGGATGACGCCGGACGCTTGGACACCGACCTGCTCGCCTTCGTTCTGGCCGCTGTTGCGGGAGGAGGGGTGACAGGGTGGGTCTGGGGTGCATTGCAGGAACGCCTGCAGGCAGCCGCACAGCGCCCGGTGCCAGCTAACCGCATCGACGACCAGCGCATGTTGCGCTGACCGGGTTCAGGCGGCGCGGACCTGCTCGACAAGATCGCCCGCCATGCGGTGCATTTCCGCCGCCGGATTCGCCCCCAAAGCCGCCAGCAGCCGCACCCCCTCACCCGCGCGCCGCTGCAGCCGGTCAGTCGCCCGCACCGGCCAGTGATCGTCCACCGGCATTCCGGCCAGCACGGGAAACGCACCGCGCAGCCGCTTCACCCCATGTTCCCCCAGCGCCTGCAGCAACTGGCGCTGGAGGAAAGCATCCGCCACCTCAGCCATGTCCCCGTGCACCTCGGCAGCTTCCACCAGCCGAACCAGGAACGCCTGCCCTTCGTCCGCCTCCAACCCGGCGTGGATCGCAGCGACCAGCAGCATCAGCGGCAGCGGAAAGCCGGTGGCGGCGTGGGCCGCAGGCAGGTCGGCCCCCGGGCCTGCCAGCCGCTCCAGCGCGGTCCCTTCCCCCGCCTGCGCCAGCCGTTCCAGCGCGGCCAGCCGAAGCAACTCGTCACCGTGAAAGGCCAGGAACGTCATCATCGCCAGGGCCTTGTGGCCTGCGACAATTCGCGACGCAATCCGCGCGGCTTTCCCTTTGCCCCGCAAAGCGATTGCGGGCACAATCGCCGCCGCTTCGGCCCCGGCCGCGGCGGGTGAGAGAACACAGACACATGACCATGCGCCGCAGCACGCCCTGGGTGGCCCTGCTGATCCTGACCGGGATCAGCACCATCGGCTTTATCGACCGCATCGTGGTGAACGTGCTGGTGGAGCCGGTGAAGGCCGAATTCGGCCTGTCCGACAGCCAGGTTTCGCTGATGGGTGTGGCCTTTACCGCGCTCTACATCGTGATCAGCCTGTTCATCGCCCGGCTGGCGGAGCGGGTGCGGCGGATGTCGCTGATATCGTTCGGCACGCTGGCATGGTCGGCCGCCACGGCGCTGTGCGGCTGGGCCACCGGGTGGACCAACCTGCTGCTGGCCCGCATCGCCGTGGGCGTGGGGGAAGGCGTGGGCCTGCCCGCGCTGCAATCGGTGGTGACCGACTATTACCCGGCGCACAAGCGCGGCTTCGCCCTCAGCGTGCTGATGCTGGCCCCGCCGATCGGCGCGGCCGTGGGCTTCATGGGCGGGGCGATCATCGCGCAGGAATTCGGCTGGCGCCACACCTTCCTGGTGGCGGCAGTGCCCGGCGTGATCCTGGCGGTCCTGGCCTGGATCTTCATTGCCGAACCGGCGCGCGGCCAGCATGATGTTGCCGCAAGGGCAGATACTGTGCCGCCCGTGCGCGCCGTGCTGGGGCGGCTGTTTGCCCTGCCCAGTTCGCGCCACCTGGTGTTCGGATCGGCGCTGGCGGCAGCGCTGGGCTTTGGCCTCAACTACTTCTTCACCTCGCTGATGATCCGCCAGTTCGGCGTGGGGCTGGGCGAGGCCGGGTTCTACGCCGGCCTCATCGCCAGCGCGCCCGCGATCGTCTCGGTGCTGCTGCAGGGCTGGCTGGCCGACCGCTTCGGGGCGAAGAACCCCGCGGCCTACATGTACATCCCCGCCGCCTGCCTGGTGCTGGGCGGCCCGCTCTATGTGCTGGCGATCACGCGTGACACGCTGCCGCTGTTGCTGGGCTTGGTGAGCGTGACGGCTTTCCTCAACTTTGGCTACCTGGGCGTGACCTATGCCGCGCTGCAGAACCTGATGCACCCGCGGATGCGGGCGACAGCCTCGGCCCTGCTCAATTCGATCTACGCCATTTCCGGCGCGGGGGGGCCGGTGGTGGTGGGGCTGCTGAGCGACCACTTTGCGCAAGGCCAGGGGGCCACGCAGGGGCTGGTGACGGCGATGGCGGTAACCGGCGCGCTCTACGTGTGGGCGGCGCTGCACTACTGGCTGGCAGGCCGCCGCTACCGTGCGGACCTCGCCCGCACCACCGCCGAGGATGCAGCGCAGGCGGCATGAAAAAGGGGGCCGTCTGGCCCCCTTTCAAAACTTGCAGTGCTCAATCAGTCCGGCCCGTGAAATCGGTCCGCAAGGCCGAACAGCTGCCCGCAGCGCAGGCCGTCAGGCCGGGAGCGAGGACAGCCGTTGCGAAGCACTGCCTCCGGCAGAACGGGCCGGATGGCCCCGCCGGCGCCTGACGCGAATCAACTCAGCGCGGCCTTCAGATCGTCGACCAGGTCGGTCCGCTCCCACGGGAAAAGGTCGCCTTCAGGCGTGCGGCCGAAGTGGCCATAGGCTGCGGTCTTGCGATAGATCGGCTTGTTGAGGCCCAGGTGGGTGCGAATCGCGCGCGGGGTCAGGCCGCCCAGCTTGGCCAGGCCCAGGATCGCCGCCTCGATCTTGTCGTCACCCACGGTGCCGGTGTCGTGCGTATCTACATAGAGCGACAGCGGCTTCGACACGCCGATGGCATAGGCGATCTGGATGGTGCAGCGCGTGGCGAGCCCTGCAGCCACCACGTTCTTGGCCAGGTAGCGGGTGATGTAGGCGGCCGAGCGGTCCACCTTGGTCGGGTCCTTGCCGCTGAACGCGCCGCCGCCGTGGGGGGCCGCGCCGCCATATGTGTCGACGATGATCTTGCGGCCCGTAAGCCCGGCGTCACCATCCGGCCCGCCGATCTCGAAGCTGCCGGTGGGATTGATGTGGTATTCGGTCTCGCGCAGCAGAACCGGCGGGATCACGTCGGCCACCACGCGCTTCACATAGGCGTGCAGCTCGGCTTCCTTCTCACCCTCGTCATAACCCGGCGCATGCTGGGTTGAGACGACCACGGCGGTGGCGGCCACCGGCAGGCTGCCTTCGTACTTCAGGGTCACCTGGCTCTTGGCATCAGGCTCAAGGAACGGGGCCGCGCCGCTGTGGCGGTCGGCCGCCATGCGCTCCAGGATCTTGTGGCTGTAATAGAGGGTGGCCGGCATCAGGTCGGGCGTCTCGTCGGTGGCATAGCCGAACATGATGCCCTGGTCGCCCGCGCCTTCATCCTTGTTCGCGCCCGCGTCCACGCCCTGCGCAATGTGTGCCGACTGGCCATGCAGGCGGTTGATGAACTCCAGCTTCTCCCAGTGGAAGCCGTCCTGCTCGTAGCCGATTTCCTTCACGGTGTTGCGCACCGTGGCCTCGATCTCTTCCTTCGCGCCCGGAGCCCACTCGTCGTTCTCGTACACGCCCTTGCAGCGGATCTCGCCCGCCAGCACCACCAGCTGGGTGGTGGTCAGCGTCTCGCAGGCGATGCGCGCTTCGGAGTCCTTCGACAGGAAAAGGTCAACGATCGCGTCGGAAATCTGGTCGGAAACCTTGTCCGGATGGCCTTCGGAAACGCTTTCGGACGTGAAGAGATAGGATTCGCGCATGGTCGGTACCGGTCCTTCGAAGGTTATGGCCTATAACTACGTAGTCGGGTCTAAGGGCGGGCTTGCCGCAATGCAACAAGAGCCAGCAGCAGAAAAAGTGCGGCCCACGATAGCGCCAGCATGTTGCCCAGGCGGGCGAACAGCGTGGGCGGCAGCGCGGGCGGCACCAGGGTATCGATCCGGCCAGCCTCTCCGGTGGCCAGGAAGTGGCGGACCACGCCGTGCGCATCGATTACGCCGGAGATGCCGCTGGGGGTGGCACGGATCACCGGCAAGCCCTCCTCGATCGCGCGCATCCGCGCCTGGGCAAAATGCTGCGGGGGGCCGGCCGCGCCGAACCATCCGTCGCTGGACCCGTTGCTGATGTAATCCGGCCGGTTATCGCCATCCACCACCTGGCCCGAGAAGATGATTTCATAGCAGATCTGCAACCCGGCCTTGCCGAAAGCCCCCAGGTCCATCGTCTGCGGGCCCGGGCCGGGCAGGAAATCGACCGATCCGGGCACCAGCCGCGAAAGGCCCAGCGGCTCCAGCAGGTCACGCATGGGCAGGTATTCGCCATAAGGCACCAGGTGCGCCTTGTCGTAATAGCCGACCAATTGCCCGCTGCCGTCCACCGCCAGCACCGAATTGCGAGCGCCGCTGAGGCGGCGGTCCGCGCCGAATTCCAGCCGCTGGCCGCCGGTCAGCAGCATGGCATCGCGGCCGATGGCGCGGGCAATCAGGTAGCGGGCATAGACCGGCGAGCCGAGCGCGGTTGTGCGATCGTAATGGCGCTGCGGATACCCTTCCTCCAGGTAATCGGCCATGCCCGCTTCGGGCCACATCACCAGCCGCCGGGCGGGCGTGGCGTCAAACCCCACGGCGCGGCGCGACAGGTCGGTCAGCCGCTGGAAGTTGGCTTCGTAGAACAGCGGATCGTTGATGCGCGGCTGCGGAATGCCCGGCTGCACCACGGTAACCGGCAGGGTGCCATCCTCCTGCGCCGGCGCGGGCCAGTACATACCAGCCGTTACCAGCGCGGCGGCCAGGCCCGCAGGCAGCCAGCGCCGCTGCGCCAGCAGCAGGACCAGCCCGGCCCCCAGCAGCACTGCCAGCCCGGACAGGGCATAGGTGCCCATCACCGGCACCAGCGCCGCCAGCCCCGGCCGGTCGAACGGCCCCAGCAGCACCATGCCGAACGGGTTCCACGAATAGCCCGTGAAAACCCAGCTGCGCAGCCATTCGGCCACGATCCAGCAGCCGGCAAAGGCCAGCACGCTGGCGTGCCCGCCGCGTGTGCCCGCCAGCCGGCGCGCGCCAAACGCTGCCAGCATCGGATAGACGGCCAGGTACACCGCCAGCAGCGGTACCGCCGCCCAGCCCAGCACGGCGGGCATGTTCGCCTGGTAGGTAAAGGCCGTGGCGATCCAGTTGTTGCCCAGGGTGAAGTGGGCCCAGCCGAACAGCCAGCCCAGCCAGGCGGCCTGTTTGGGCGAGGAGGTATGCGGCAGCAGCCAGGCGAACAGGCCTATCGCCAGCAGGGCCAGCGGCCACAGGCCCAGCGGTACGAAGCCGGTGGCCGAAACCACGCCCAGCGCCAGCGCGGCCCAGGCGGGACGGCGCAGCAGCGCGGCGCGCAATCGGCCAACCTTCAACGGCCCACCATTCAACGGCTCAGCGGCAGGCCCGGTCATCGGGCGGGTCCAGGATCAGCCGACAGCTTCCAGCGCCTCGCCGCCACCATCGCCTTCGCTCTTCTTGCGCGGAGTGCGGGTGCGGCGCGGCTTGGGAGCGGGAGCAGCCTCGGCGGTATCCACCGGCACGGCCGGCTCCTCCTCGGCTGCGGAGCGCGAGATCGACGGGGGCAGCATGCCCGGATCGAAGGTGGGCGCAGCTTCCTCGCCCGCGTCGGCACGGTTGCCATCGCGTTCGGCGCGGTTGTCCTCGCGGCGCGGGCGGCGTTCGTTGCGGCTGCGGTTGTCGCGATCACGGTTGTCGCGCCCCTCGCGCCCCTCGCGCCCCTCGCGGTCGCGGCGCTGCTGGCGCGGGGCCAGGAAGGGGTTGGCCTCGTCCTCCACCGGATCGCCCTCGGTGCCGCGCGGCATTTCGGGTTCTTCGTCGTCACCCTGGGGTGCGCGCTCCTGGCGCTGCTGCTGCGGGCGGCGATCGCCGAAGCGGTCGTCCTCGAAATAGTCATCGCCATCGTCGGCCTCGCGGTCGCTGCGCTGGCGGCCCTGGCCCTGCTGCTCATCCTTCTGGGCCTTGGCATCGGCGATCACGCGGAAATAGTGATCGGCGAACTGCAGGTAGTATTCGGTCTGCACCCGGTCGTCGTTCAGCGAGGCCTCGTGCGCCAGCTTGCGATACTTTTCCAGCATCTGCGGGGCATTGCCGCGTGCCCGACTGTCGATCCGGTTGACCGGATTGCCGCCTCCGCCGCCGCCACGATTGTTGCCGCGGCCGCGCCGACGATTGTTGTTATTGCGTTGGTTGTTCAAAGGAAATTCGCTTCCTTATTGGGACCGGATGCTTGGTGTGCCGGTCACATGACCCCTCTAGGTCACAGCGCGCATGGTGCTGTGGTCTTGTCCGTGTTTGCGCCGGGAAAAGGGCGGTTGGCCGCCACTTACAGAGCAAATGTGGAGTTAGGCCCCGGGTGCAAGCATTCCCCTGCGCACCGCTGGCCTGAGACGGAGGTAGCCACTCGCACGGGGTTTGCCAAGTCCTAATCGGTGGAATGGCGCAGGACCACGGCGCGCGGACGGCCGGCCAGATCGGGGCGAACCTCGCTGGAGAACCCGGCAACGGCGGCAATGGCGCTGACGGCGGGCCCCTGTGTATGGCCGATTTCCAGCACCGCGATCCCGTCCGGAGCAAGCAGCGCGGGCAGTTGCGGGATCAGGACGCGGTAGTCGTCCAGCCCCTCCGGCCCGGCGAACAGCGCGCCTGCGGGTTCGTGGTCACGCACGGCGGGATCGAGCGGGGCGTCGGCCTCCACATAGGGCGGGTTGGCCAGGATGAGGTCGAAGTGCCCCAGGCCTGCCGCCCAGCCGGGCTGGTTCCAGTCGGCCTCCACCAACCGCGCGCGACCGGCGAGGCCCAGAGCTGCGGCATTGCCGCGCGCCACGGCCAGCGCGCCGGGGGAGCAATCGATGCCCATGCCGGTTGCAGCAGGGCACTCGGCCAGCACGGTCAGCAGCAGCGCGCCGGTGCCGGTGCCGCAATCGAGCACGTGCTGCGGTGAGGGGTATGCGGCAAGTGCGGTCTCCACCACGCTCTCGCTGTCGGCGCGCGGGATCAGCGTGGCGGGGGTGACGCGGAACGGGCGGCCATAAAACTCCTGGTTGCCCACGATATAGGCGACCGGTTCGTGCCCCGCGCGCCGCTCCACCAAGGCGGCAAACATGGCGGGTTCCTGCGCGTCCATGTGCCGCAGCAGCAGGTCGGACCGCGACACGCCCAGCGCATGAGCCATCAGCACCTCGGCATCCAGCCGCGCGGTATCGCTGGTGGCGGCGAGGCGGGCGGCGGCGGCGCGCAAGGCTGCCGCAATGGTCACTCGCCCAGCGCCGCCAGCCGCTTGGCCTCGTCCTCGGTGGTGAGGGCGTCGATCAGTTCGCCGAGGCCCGTGCCTTCGAGAATTTCCGGCAGCTTGTGCAGGGTCAGGCCGATGCGGTGATCGGTCACCCGACCCTGTGGGAAGTTGTAGGTGCGGATGCGTTCGGAACGGTCGCCGCTGCCGACCATCGCCTTTCTCGCCTCGGCCTCGGCCCCGTGGGCTTCGGCGCGGCGGGCTTCGTAAAGCCGGGCGCGCAGCACCTGCATGGCCTTGGCGCGGTTCTTGTGCTGGCTGCGCTCGTCCTGCATCGCCACCACGATGCCGGTGGGCACGTGGGTGATGCGCACCGCCGAATCGGTGGTGTTGACGTGCTGGCCGCCCGCCCCGCTGGAGCGGTAGATATCGATCCTCAGGTCATTATCGTCGATCGTCATGTCGACTTCGCTGGGTTCGGGCAGCACGGCCACGGTGGCGGCACTGGTGTGGATGCGCCCGCCGCTTTCGGTGACGGGCACGCGCTGCACGCGGTGGACCCCGCTTTCGAACTTCAGCTTGCGGAACACGTTCTGGCCGGTGACGTTGGCGACGATTTCCTTGAACCCGCCCACTTCGCTGGCGTTCATCGAGACGGGTTCGACCTTCCACCCCTGTGTAGCGGCAAAGCGTTCGTACATCCGGTACAGGTCGCCCGCGAACAGCGCCGCCTCGTCGCCCCCGGTCCCGGCGCGGATTTCCAGCATGGCGGGGCGGGCATCGGCCTCGTCTCGCGGCAGCATGGCGAGGCTCAGGGCGCGTTCTGCTGCCGGCAGGCGCTGCCTGAGGTCGGCCAGCTCCTCCTCGGCCATGGCCTTCATCTCGGGGTCGCCAAGCATCTCGGTCAGGCTCACCTGCTCCTCGCGCATGGCCTGCACCTCGGCGGCGGCCTTGGCCACCGGCTCCAGCTCGGCATAGTCGCGGCTGGCCTGGACGAAGGCCTCGCCCTCCAGCTGGCCGGACGCCATGCGCGCTTCCAGCTCCGCAAAGCGGTGTGCGATTTGCTGGAGGCGGTCGGCGGGGAGGGTCACTGTGGTTCTCTACTCAACGTCATCTCGGACTTAATCCGGGATCAGGCTTTCTACCGGCGGCGGTGGAAAAAGAATGCTGGACCCCGGATTAAGTCCGGGGTGACGAATGGGTTTGCTAGCCCTCGCCTGACAAGCTGTCATATGGGGCAGGCAGACGCCCAAGGATCGACCAAAGGTCGCTCATTGCGTCCTCAGGGCCAGCCTTCAGGTTGGTCAAATGCAACACGTCTCCGCTGCTTTCGGCCTTCCTGACATACAGAATTGCATCAACGTTTTCCCTCTTCGCCTTCTCCGCAAGCTTTTTGCCCTGCCCGCGATAGTAAGTCCAAACATAGAACTTTCCATTCGCAGTGGATCGCAAGCACGATGCAATGCGGTCAGCTTCCTCACGCATTTCAGGATGATCGGGAACTATAGCGAATACCGGCGTCGGATCGAACTCAACGTCCTCTCCCCCCACCAGCATCGCCAGCCGCTCGATGCCCGCAGCCCAGCCCACCGCCGGAGTGGCAGACCCACCCAGCGATTCCATCAGCCCGTCATAGCGCCCGCCGCCCAGCACGGTGCCTTGTGCGCCCAGCCGGTCGGTGACGAATTCGAACGCGGTGTGGCGGTAATAGTCGAGGCCGCGCACAAGGGCGGGGTTGCGGGTCCAGGCCACCCCCGCGGCGTCCAGACCGCTGGTCACGGCGGCGAAGAAATCCTGCGCCTCGCTGCTCAGGAACTGGTCGATCTGCGGCGCATCGCCCACGAAGGCCTTGTCGCGCGGGTCCTTGCTGTCGAGGATGCGCAGGGGGTTCTTCTCCAGCCGCTCCTGCGAATCTTCGGAAAGCTGATCCCGCACCCCGGCAAAATGCTCGATCAACGCTGTCCGCCACGCCTCGCGGCTGTCGCCATCGCCCAGGGTGTTGAGGTTGAGCACCACGCCATCGGCAATGCCCAGTTCCTTCAGCAACTGGTCGGCCATGGCCAGCAGCTCCACATCGGCCTGCGGTTCGGCCGCGCCGATCACTTCGGCGTCGAGCTGGTGGAACTGGCGATAGCGGCCCTTCTGCGGGCGCTCGTAGCGGAACAGCGGGCCGTGGGTGGCCACCTTCAGCGGGGCATACTGCTGCCAGCCATCGGTGAGGTAGGCCCGGGCGATGCCGGCGGTGAATTCGGGCCGCAGCGTCAGGCTTTCGCCGCCGCGATCATCGAACGAATACATTTCCTTCGACACGACATCAGTCGTCTCGCCCAGACTGCGGGCGAACACCTCGGTCTTCTCGAACACCGGCATTTCCACGCGGCGGAAGCGGTAGAGCTTGCGCACCCGCTCGAAGGTCTCGACCACGTGGGCGAAGGCCTCGGCCTCGGCGCCGAAAATGTCCTGGGTGCCACGGATGGCTTGCGGGGTCTGGGGTTTGGCCATGTCGCGCCCTCTAGTGGCTTTTGCGCCCCTCGCCAATTCCCTGCTGTTTGACCCCCGTCAACGCGCGCCCGCCTGCCAGCGGTCATTTGCCACAGTCAAACAAGTGGAGAGACGACTCATGGCCCATTTCCCCAACACCCCCGGCCAGACCGGCGTGCTGCGCCCGCTGCGGCTGGAAGGCGATATCCTTGACCTGGAGGTGGAGGGCGAGATCCCCAGCCAGCTCAACGGCACCTTCCACCGCGTCCACCCCGATGCGCAGTTCCCGCCCAAGTTCGAGAACGACCAGTTCTTCAACGGCGATGGCATGGTCAGCATGTTCCGCTTCCACGATGGCAAGGTGGATTTCCGCCAGCGCTATGCCCAGACCGACAAGTGGAAGGTGGAGCGCGCCGCGGGCAAGAGCCTGTTCGGCGCCTATCGCAACCCGCTGACCGATGACGAAAGCGTGCAGGGCATGATCCGCGGCACGGCCAACACCAACGTGATGGTCCACGCCGGCAAGCTCTATGCGATGAAGGAAGACAGCCCCTGCCTGATCATGGACCCGCTGACGCTGGAAACCGAGGGCTACACCGATTTCGGCGGGAAGATCAAAAACCAGACCTTCAACGCCCACGCCAAGATCGACCCGGTCACCGGCAACATGTGCAACTTCGGCTATGCGGCAACAGGCCTGTTCACCACCGATTGCAGCTATTTCGAGATCGATCCCGCCGGCAACGTGCTGTTCGAGACGTTCTTCGAGGTGCCGTACTACTGCATGATGCACGACTTCGGGGTGACGCAGGACTACTTCGTGCTGCACATCGTGCCGTGCACCGGCAACTGGGAACGGCTGCGCGCGGGCAAGCCGCACTTCGGCTTCGACAAGACCTTGCCGGTGTGGCTGGGCGTGCTGCCGCGCGGGTCCGGCGTGACCGGCAAGGACATGCGCTGGTTCAAGGCGCCCAAGACGATCTTCGCCAGCCACGTGATGAACGCCTTCCAGGATGGCACGAAGATCCACTTCGACGTGCCCCAGGCGGAAGGCAACAGCTTCCCCTTCTTCCCCGACATCCACGATGACAGCTTCGATCCGGTGGCGGCGCTGCCCTATCTGCACCGCTGGACGGTGGACATGGGATCGAACAGCGAGGAGTTCTCCTCGGTCACCAGGCTGACCACCTGGATCGACGAGTTCCCCCGGCTGGACGAGCGCTATGTCGGCCAGGCCTATCGCCACGGCTGGGGCCTGGTGATGGACCCGGAAATGCCGATGGACTTCCTGCGCGGGCGCGCATCGGGCTTCAAGATGAACAAGATCGGCCACTGGGACCACGCCACCGGCAAGGAAGACTGCTGGTGGGCCGGCCCCGAATCGATCGTGCAGGAACCGTGCTTCGTGCCCCGCCACAAGGACAGCGCGGAAGGCGATGGCTATATCATCGCCCTCGTCGACAACCTGATCACCAACTATTCCGACCTGGTGGTGCTGGATGCCCTGCGCCTGGCAGATGGGCCGATCGCGCGGGCCAAGCTGCCGATCCGCCTGCGCAGCGGCCTGCACGGCAACTGGGCGGATGCCAGCAAGCTGCCGCTGGCAGCATGACCGGATAAGCCCCTCGGGTCGCATCCAAGGGTGTATGGGGGACAAAGGAAAGGCCCGGCCGGCGGGGACGCCAGCCGGGCCTTTCTGCTGCAGCCAGGGGCGCTCTCTCCCTCGCCCCGGCGCAAGCGATCCCTATTCGGCGGCCTCCAGGAAGCGTTCGTCGATGCTTTCCTCGGCCTCCCAGCTCTTCAGCTCGGGCAGGACCTTGGCGGCGAACAGTTCCATGTTGGCGCGCGCCTCGTCCTGCGGCATCCCGCCGTAGTAGACGTGCGGGAAGAAGCCCTGCGGTTTGAACTGCTCCTTCAGCTCCCACATCCGCTCAAGGATCATCTGCGGGGTGCCGGTTACCGCGCCCTTGGCAAAGTTCTCGACATAGGGCTCGATCTGGTCGGGGCTGAGGACCATGTTTTCGTACTGCTCGTAGCCCTTGATGTGCGGGAACTTGCCGGGCGTATCCAGGTGATAGTTGCGGATCGCCGCGCGCATGGTGTTGCCCAGGTACTTCTCGCCCTGCTCCTGCGCGAAATCGGCGCTTTCGTGGACGTAGTAGTTGCCGCCCAGCAGCGGCGGGGGCGGCGTGGTGCCGGGGCCGTTCACCTCGGCCCAGACCTCGGCATATTTGTCGGGCTTCGCGTCGGCCCCGCGCTGGGGCAGCATCAGGATCATGTTGCCGCAGCCGTGGCGGGCGGCGGTGTACATCGAGGAGCCCGACAGGCTGCCGCAGAACTTGCGGCCTTCAAAGCTCTTGACCGGGCCGGGGCGCAGGGTCTGGCGCGGGATCGTGCCGAAAGCGCCCTCGCCCTCGATCACGCCGGTTTCCAGCGCGGGCAGGACCACGTCGAGGATATCGTTATAGAGCGCGCGGCTCTGGTTCATGTCGATCCCCAGGCCGGCAAATTCGTGCTGCGCCAGCCCGCCGCCGAAGCCCAGGATGGCCCGCCCGTTCGACAGGATATCGAGGTTGATGATCTTCTCGGCCAGCCGCGCCGGGTTGTGCCACGGCACGATGATGCACTGGGTGCCCAGCTTTACCCGCCTTGTGCGACCGGCAATGTAGGTCAGCAGTTGCAGCGGGTCGTTCGACATCGAGTAGTCGGAAAAATGGTGTTCCGTGATCCACACCGAATCGAAGCCCAACTCCTCGGCATAGATCAGGTTTTCCACTTCCTCGCGCACGAAGCGGGCATCGTTGTAGGCAGTGCCGCGCTGGTGGGCGAAGCCGCTCGCAAGACCGGTGTGCATGGGCCAGCTCTCCTCTCTCCCGAACCATTGCAGGCGGAGCCGTTGGCCCGACTCCCGTCACCGCAATGATCACGGGCGTTACAATGGCGGCAAATTTACCCGCTGGCAATTGACCTGTGGCATTGCCCGCATGGCTGGGCTAACGCACGCCCGGTTTTGGGAGGGGATGCCGCAAACACCTGCAAACAGGGACCGACATCCATGCGTATCGAGTTTATTCCTGCGGGCGACAATCCGCCCGACAGCCTCAATGTGATCATCGAGGTGCCGACCGGCGGGGAACCGGTGAAGTACGAGTTCGACAAGGAAAGCGGCGCCCTGTTCGTGGACCGCATCCTGCACACGCCGATGCGCTATCCGGCGAACTATGGCTTCGTGCCGCACACCCTGTCGCCCGATGGCGACCCGCTGGATGCGCTGGTGATCGCGCGCAGCCCGTTCATCCCCGGCTGCGTGGTCCGCGCCCGCCCCATCGGCGTGCTCAACCTGGAAGACGAGCATGGCGGTGACGAGAAGCTGATCTGCGTGCCGGTCGATTCGACCTTCCCGTACTATTCGGACGTGGGCGAGCGGCAGGACCTGCCCAGCATCGTGCTGCAGCAGATCGAGCACTTCTTCACCCATTACAAGGACCTGGAAGCCGAAAAGTGGGTCCGCGTGGGCGCCTGGGGCGATGCCGCCGAGGCGCGCCGGGTGACGGTCGAGGCGATCGAGCGCTACCACGCCGCCAAGAAGGACTGAGGGGCAGATAAGCGAACGGCCCCGCAACCCCCCGTTGCGGGACCGTTCGTCCCCCCAAAATCATGTGGCCAAAACCGTTTGGCCGAAACCGTATGGCCGGTGATGCTTCAGGCCAGCGTACGCTCCACCAGCAGGAAGAATCCGGTCATCGCCAGCGGCAGGCCCAGCGCGGCGGACCAGATCAGCGACCGGTCGCGGGCGAAAGCCCCGGCCAGCGCGGGATCGGCAGCCTGGGCATCACCCAGCTCGCTCCAGCGCGATTCCAGCAGCCGCCAGGCGGGGATCACCGCCAGCACCAGCAGCACCAGCGCGAAATAGGGCAGCAACGAGGCGCTGGCCCCGCCGCCCTTCAGCACGAAGGCGTTCGCGACGATCTGGATGGTGGTATAGACCAGCAGCGACCAGGCAACGTGGTTGCTCATGCGCTTGCGCCAGTCCAGCGCGGCAGCCTGCTGCGGAATGCGCTGTGTAACGGTGCGATCGAGGGCCTTCTCCATGGCGCCCAACTCCCCCTTCAACCTTATCGGCCTTTGCGGCTCTGATACAGGTTATTACACTTCCGCGACATCCCTGCAAGAGTGGTAACTATGTGTTCAGCCGCCCGGCGCAAGACCGTGCCGCAATGGGCCATGCAGGAAGCCTGCCAATTTCCCTTCAATGCCGCGCCAGAGATGCTAGAGCCACGTGAATGAGCAGTGTTGACGCCAATCCGGCACCCGTGAACGCCAGCCCCGCCCTGCCCCCGCAAGGCGGCCTGGAGGTGATCTCCATCGCCAAGAGCTATGACAAGCGGGCGGTGCTGACCGATATCTCGTTGACCGTGGCCAAGGGGGAGGTGCTGGGCCTGCTGGGCCCCAACGGCGCGGGCAAGACCACCTGCTTCTATTCGATCATGGGCCTGGTGCGCCCCGATTCGGGCCGCATCCTGATGGACGGCGTGGATGTCACCAAGCTCCCGATGTATCGCCGCGCCATCCTGGGCCTGGGCTACCTGCCGCAGGAAACCAGCATCTTCCGCGGCATGACGGTGGAGCAGAACATCAACTGCGTGCTCGAAATGGTCGAGCCCGATGCCAAGGTCCGCGCCGAGGAGCTGGAGCGGCTGCTGGAGGAATTCCACATCACCCGCCTGCGTGACAGCCCGGCCATGGCCCTGTCCGGCGGTGAACGCCGCCGCTGCGAGATCGCCCGCGCCCTGGCGGCCAAACCCAGCATCATGCTGCTGGACGAGCCCTTCGCGGGCATCGACCCGCTGTCCATCAGCGACATCCGCGACCTGGTGAAGGACCTGAAGCGGCGCGGCATCGGCGTGCTGATCACCGACCACAACGTGCGCGAGACGCTCGACATCGTGGACCGCGCCTGCATCATCTATGGCGGGCAGGTGCTGTTCGCCGGCTCCCCGCAGGAACTGGTGGCCGACGAGACAGTGCGCCGCCTCTACCTGGGCGAAAGCTTCACGCTCTGATGCAGGGCGCGGAGGGGATCTAGGCGATGGCACTGGGACCCAGGCTCGACCTGCGGCAGAGCCAGTCGCTGGTGATGACGCCGCAGTTGCAGCAGGCGATCAAGCTGCTGGCGCTGTCGAACCTGGAGATCGAGACCTTCATCGGCGAGGCGCTGGAGAGCAATCCGCTGCTCGACGCGGGCGAGATGCAGGTGGTGGAAGCGCCGCCGGAGGCCCCAGAACCCGCCACGGCCGACGAGCTGATGCTGGCCGGTGCCGGCGAGGCCGATGCCCCGCTGGATATCGATCCCGACGCGCTCGACCGCGATCGCGACACGGGTGACTGGGCAGCGGCAGGCGGCATGGCGGGCGGCGAAGAAGGCCCCGGCATCGACGAGCACGGCGACGGCGAGGCCGACCTTGCCAGCCACCTCGAAGCCCAGATCGGCCCCGCCGCGCCGGACGCACGCACCGCCTTCATCGCCCGCCACATCGTGGGGCTGCTGGACGAGGCGGGGTACCTCCCCGTCCACCTGCGCGATGTATGCGCCGATCTCGGCATCGCCATGGCCGAGGCCGAAGCCGCCCTCGCCCTGGTGCAGAGCCTCGACCCCACCGGCGTGGGCGCGCGCACCCTGGGCGAATGCCTGGCGCTGCAGGCGAAGGAGGCGGACCGCTATGACCCCTGCATGCAGGTGCTGATCGCCAACCTGGACCTGCTGGCCAAGGGCAGTTTCGCGCAGCTCAAGCGCATCTGCGACGTGGACGACGAGGACTTTGCCGACATGCTGGCCGAGCTGCGCGGCTATGACCCCAAACCGGGCCTGCAATTCGCGCGCAGCGAGCGGACGGCGGTAACCCCCGACCTGCTGGTGACGGCGGCCCGCGGTGGCGGCTGGGACATCCAGATCAACCAGGCCACCCTGCCCCGACTCGTCATCAACCGCGACTACTATGTGGAACTGCGCGGCGGCTGCACCGACAAGGCCAGCAAGGCATGGCTGAGCGAGAAGCTGGCCGATGCCAACTGGCTGATCAAGGCGCTGGACCAGCGGCAGAAAACCATCCTGAAAGTGGCCGCCGAGATCGTGAAGCAGCAGGACGGCTTCTTCAGGAAGGGCGTGTCCGAGCTCAGGCCGATGACGCTGAACAAGGTGGCCGAGGCGATCGAGATGCACGAAAGCACGGTCAGCCGCGTGACCTCCAACAAGTACCTCCACTGTGATCGCGGCACGTTCGAGCTGAAGTACTTCTTCACCAGCGGCGTGGGTGCCGGGGCCGACGGCGAAGGCGGCGCCTCGTCCGAAGCGGTGAAGGCGCGGATCAAGGCGCTGATCGATGCCGAGAAGGCCGATGCCATCCTGTCCGACGATACGCTGGTGGACATGCTGAAGGCAGAAGGCTTCGACCTGGCCCGCCGCACCGTGGCGAAATACCGCGAGGCGATCGGGCTGGGGTCCAGCGTGCAGCGCAGGAGGCAGAAGAAGCTGGCGGGGGTGTAAGCCTGCCCGGAAGCGCAGCCAGATCGCGAGCGCAGCGAGGGCAAGGCCAAACGGCCGCCCGCAGGTGCCGCGAAACGCAGGGGAGCGCACAGCACCGAGCCCCGTTCGTCCGGATGGGCGAGCGAAGGAAAAACACTGTGACTCGAAAGACTCACCCAGAAAGTTAAGACGGCCTAAACCTGTTATTAACCTTTTTTGGTGAGAAGTTGCGTGGTTAATTCCGAGCAACCTCCCGCAAAGGGGAGGGTGACCGCTTACGGGACATCAAGGGGACCGCACAATGCGCGTGCTGCTGATCGAAGACGAACCGACGACCGCCAAGGCGATCGAACTGATGCTGACCACCGAAGGCTTCAACGTCTATTCGACGGACCTGGGCGAGGAAGGCCTCGATCTGGGCAAGCTGTATGATTACGACATCATCCTGCTGGACCTGAACCTGCCTGACATGCACGGCTATGACGTGCTGAAGAAGCTGCGCGTGGCCAAGGTGCAGACCCCGGTGCTGATCCTGTCCGGCATCTCGGAAATGGACAGCAAGATCCGTTCGTTCGGCTTCGGCGCCGATGATTATGTCACCAAGCCCTTCCATCGTGACGAACTAGTGGCCCGCATCCATGCCGTGGTGCGTCGGTCCAAGGGCCACAGCCAGTCGGTCATCCGCACCGGCAAGCTGGCGGTGAACCTGGATGCCAAGACCGTGGAAGTCGATGGTGCCCGCGTCCACCTGACCGGCAAGGAATATGCGATGCTGGAGCTGCTTTCGCTCCGCAAGGGCACCACACTGACCAAGGAAATGTTCCTCAACCACCTGTATGGCGGGATGGACGAGCCGGAACTGAAGATCATCGACGTGTTCATCTGCAAGCTGCGCAAGAAGCTGTCGAGCGCCTGCGGCGGCGAGAACTACATCGAAACCGTGTGGGGCCGCGGCTATGTGCTGCGCGACGATGCCTCCGAAGCGGAAGCCGCGTAACAGTTTTCCCACCCCTTCAAGGGAACAGGACGGCCCGCCCCCTTCGTGGAGGCGGGCCGTTCCGCATCGGGTCAGCCGAACTGGCGCTCCAGCGCATCAGCCAGGCGCTCGCCTTCGCGCACTTCGGCCAGGGCCGCGTTGATCACCGTGCGGCACTGCGGATCGAGGTTGTCCATCGCCAGGGCGGCCTCCAGCTTTTCGGCCAGGTAGTCCTCGCCTTCCTCCACCCGGTTGATGGCCGCCTTGTCGCCGCTTTCGAACATGTCGGTGATCGACAGCCACATGCGGTGCAGCGCGCCGGTGGCGGTGCCTTCGGTCACCAGCGAACCGCCGTGGCGGACCAGTTCCTGGTTCAGCCTGTCGAGCGTCTCCTGCCGGCGCGCGGCGCGTTGCAGCAGGATTTCCTTCAGGCCCGGCGTATCGGCCTTCTCCGCCGCCTTGCGATAGCCTTCCACCGAATCGTAAGTGGTATCGATCAGGGTTTCGAGCGTGGTGGTGTCGAACTTCATCGGTCTGCTGCTCCTCTGCTGGCGTGGCGGGTTGCCGGCATCGGGCACCCCGCTTCACCCTGTGCCAATGGCAGGCGGCCTGCGCTGTTCCCCGCAATGCGACGAGCCGTGGAGGCGCACGGCAGGGCGCGCGGCCCGCGCGACAGGACGCGGAATTGACGCGAAGGCCCCGCTTGCCTAGCGGGCGCACCATGTCTGCCAACAAGCCCGGTGATCCGACCACCCTCAACCGTCTCTACGGCCGCGCCCAGGGCAAGCCGCTGCGCGTCGGCCAGCAAGGCCTGGTGGACAACTTCCTGCCCAGCATCGCCGTGCCGGCGGAAGGGCCGGTAACGGCCCAGGTGCTGTTCGGCGACGATCGCCCGCTGCATTTCGAGATCGGTTTCGGCGGGGGCGAGCACATGGCCTATCGCGCCGACCTGCTGCCCGACCACGGCTTCATCGGTGCCGAACCCTTCGTCAACGGCGTGGCCCAGGCACTGACCCACGTTCGCGACGGGGCATTGGGCAATGTCCGCATCCACCACGGTGATGCGCTGCAGGTGCTGTCCCGGGTGCCCGACGGGGCGCTGACGATGCTCTACCTGCTGCACCCCGATCCCTGGCCCAAGGCCCGCCATGCCAAGCGGCGGATGATGAACGACGGGCCGGTGGAACTGTTCGCCCGCAAGCTGAAGCCGGGCGGCGAGTTCCGCTTCGGCACCGACCACGCGGTGTACCTGCGCCATGCCCTGAGCGTGATGCGCCGCTTTACCGATGTGTTCGAATGGCAGGTAACGGGGCCGAAAAGCTGGCAGGTGCGCCCCTCTGGCTGGCCCGAGACCCGCTATGAACACAAGGCCCGCACGGTCTATGGGCACGAGGTCTGGTACTTCCGCTATCGCCGGACCTGACAGACACTGGCGGCCAGGCTTAGGGCTGGCGCACAAAATCTATCTGGCGCACTCCGCGTTATTCTCTAGCATTTGACTTGAGTTTGGCCGCAGGGAGATTCGGCGCGATGGATTTTGCGAGTTTCAACCTGCAGGAACTGCTGCCCTACATCGCCGTGGGCTTTGCCGCGCAGCTGGTGGACGGGGCGCTGGGCATGGCCTTTGGCGTGATCTCGAACTCGCTGATGGTGGGCGTGCTGGGCGTGGCCCCGGCGTTGGCCAGCCAGCGGGTGCACGTGGTGGAATGCTTCACCACGGCCACCAGCGGCATCAGCCACCTGCTGCACGGCAATATCGACAAGAAGCTGTTCTTCCGACTCCTGCTGCCCGGGATCGCAGGAGGCGTGCTGGGGGCCTATGTGCTGACCAGCGTAGACGCCTCGATCGTCCGGCCGGCAGTGCTGGCCTACCTGTGCGGCATCGGCATCTACCTGCTGTGGCGCGGCCTCACCTTCCCCCCGCCCACCCGCTCGCCAAAATTCGTCGCCCCGCTGGGCCTGGTCGGCGGGTTCCTTGACGCGGCCGGCGGCGGCGGCTGGGGACCGGTGGTGACCAGCAACCTGCTGGTGCAGGGGGCCGAGCCGCGCAAGGTGGTGGGCACGGTCAGCGCGGTGGAATTCTTCCTGACCATCACGATCTCGGCCGCCTTCGTCTATCACCTGGGCTTTGCCGACCTGGCGGGGGCCACGCTGGGCTTCCTGATCGGCGGCGTGGCCGCCGCGCCGCTGGGGGCCTATGCCGCCAAGCACTTCTCCACCAAGGTCATGCTGGTCTTCGTGGGCGTGGTACTTACCCTGACGAGCGCTTTCGGGGTCTATAGCGCCCTGGCAGGTTGAGCGGGAAGGACCGGCTCAGATTTCCATCCGCAATTCGCCAAGGAAGCGGCGGGAATGGGTGTAGCGCAGCGCCCCGTTGGGCGAGACCGACCAGCTATAGTCGTTGAACAGGTTGGCCATCTGCGCCCGCACCAGCGCCCGCACGCCTGCCAGCGTGAAGCGATAGCGTAAGCCGGCATCCAGCGTCAGCCGCTGCGGCACCAGCAGCGTGTTGCGGGCATTGGCCACGCGGGCCGAGGCGCTGTCCAGCGCCAGGTCGAGCGACAGCGGGCTGCGGCCGCCATCCAGCCGCCAGTCGAGGTTGATCGTGCTCTGCCGTCGCACGTTGCCCACCGGGCGCGGGCCGATGACGCCCGCTTCCACCAGTTCGCCCGACACCTGCGAATCGTACAGCACCGTGCCCAGCACCAGCGAGACGCCGGGGGCCACGGTGCCCGCCAGCGAGAACTCCGCACCCCGGTTGGTCGATGCGCCCAGCTGGCGGTACACGTTGGCCGCATCGCTGTTGAAATAGGGCTTGGAGATGGTGAACACCCCCGCCACCAGCGACAGGCCGGGGCTGACGACATAGCGCAGGCCCAGATCGGCCTGCCGGGTGGTGATCGCCGGGGGCAGCTCGCCCCGGTTGACCGCAGTGGCAGGGGCCGGGGCCACTTCCTCGAACCCGCGGATATAGCCACCATAGACGGTAAACCCGGGGGCCAGGGTGGCGTTGCCGGTGATGCTGCCGGTAACCGGCGTGTCGCGGCTGGCGGCGGGGGCAAGGCCGGCGAAGGTCACCGTCTTGCGGTAACTGGCCACGGACAGTCCGGCATCGATCGCAAAGCGGCCCGCGCTGGTCAGCGAATAGCCCACGCCGAGCGTAGCCTGGCGGGTGTGATCGCGGTCATCCGGCCCTTGCGCGAAGACCGGGGCGGGGAACTGGTCATTCACCAGCACGCTGCTTTCGCCCAGCACGATCCGCTGCGCCCCGCCGAACACCCGGTTGCCTTCGCGCCCGCGCAGGCTGAACACCAGCCGGTGAGCCAGCCGTGCGGTGCCGAAAGTGCGCGACAGGCGCGCTTCGCCCGACAGCATCCGGTCGGCGTTATCGAAATCGGCCACCACCACCCGGTTGGGCGTGGTGCCATCGGGCCGCAGCGCCAGCGCCAGATCGGTATAGCCGCGCGGCACATCGCGGCTGGCATGGAAAAGCCCGACATCCAGTTGGAAGCCAGCCAGCGGGGTGGAGACGAGGGCCCCGGCCAGCTGCTGGCTTTCCTCGCGGATGGTCCAGTCCTGCCCGATCTCGGCCCGCCGCTTGATCTGCGGCGGCAGGAAATCCCCTGCGGGAAACAGGAACGGCGCGGCCTCGTCGTCATAGGTGCGGGTATAGGCGTAGAAGGCGGTCACCTTGCCCCGGTCCCACGGACGCAGGTTGAACCCGGCGGAGAGGATGTGGTTCTTGAATTCGCCCCCTTCGTGCCGGTTCTGCCGCCGGATGGTGCCCCCGGCATAGACGGTCAGATCCTCGGACAGCGGCTGGCGCAGGTCCACGCTGCCCACGAAAGAGCCGAACTGGGCGTGCTCCAGCGTCAGGATGGCCTGCGGATCGGTGCCGCTGGCGGCCAGCTGGTAATCGATGATGCCGGTGGGCGCGGGGAACGGATAGCCCTGCGCCGTCAACCCCACACGCACCCGGCTGCCCTGGACAACGCGGTTGGGCGGCGAGCCGACGGGCGAGAAATAGAGCCCCTCAATCCGCGTGTTGCCCGCATCCACTGGCGAAAAACCGCGTACCTCGAAGCTGGAATAGAGGCCGATCCGCTCGTTCCCGACCGACTGTCCAAAGGCATCATCGGCCGAGGCGACGGCGTTGTCGTCCACGCTTTGCGCCTGCGCGGGACGCGCAAGTCCAGCGGCCATGGCGGCGCCAAGCGCCGTCAGCGTTGCAATTGCGCGGAGATCCATCGCGGGCAGGCTAACCCAGGTTGGGGCGGTCGCAAACGGGCCAAATTGTCGCCAATTGTCCGCTTGCGCGGGCTTTGACAGGCGCACCGCCCGGGCGCATGGCCGGACCATGCACCTGGCAAGCTTTGATATTGACCTGTTCCTGCGCGATTACTGGCAGCGCCAGCCGTTGCTGATCCGCAATCCGTGGGCTGATTGGCACAACCCTCTGGAGCCCGACGAACTGGCAGGCCTGGCCTGCGAGGAGGGCATCGAAGCGCGCCTGATCGTGCACGGCGAACAGGGCCTGGCGCTGGAAAACGGGCCCCTGCCCGAAGCGCGGTTCAGCAGCCTGGCGGGGCAGGTCTATACCCTGCTGGTGCAGGCGGTGGACCACCACGTGCCCGATGTTGCCGCGCTGATCGACCCTTTCCGCTTCATGCCGGACTGGCGGATCGATGACGTGATGGTCAGCTATGCCGTCACCGGCGGCGGGGTGGGGCCGCATTTCGACCAGTACGACGTGTTCCTGGTGCAGGGCCTGGGCCATCGGCGCTGGCGGGTGGGGCCCGTGTGTGACGATACCACGCCCCTGCAACCCCATGCCGATCTGCGGCTGCTGGAGGATTTCCCCACCGTGGCCGAGTGGGACCTGGGGCCGGGCGACATTCTCTATGTGCCCCCAGGCGTGGCGCATGACGGGGTGGCGCTGAGCGACGATTGCATGACCTATTCGGTGGGCTTTCGCGCCCCGTCCGTGGCCGAGCTGGTGGATGGCTGGGCCGACCATTGCGCGGCCGCGCTGCCCGAGGATCGCCGCTATGCCGATCCGGGCATGGGGCGGCAGGGCCATCCGGCCGAGATTACCGCCCCCGCTCTTGATCGATTGCACTCGCTGGTGCTGGCGGCGCTTTCTGACCGGGCGGAGTTTGCCCGCTGGTTTGCCGGCCACGCCAGCCAGCCGAAGTATCCCGAGATCGACTGGCGGCCGGAAGAAGCGATCAGCCTGGAGGATGTGCGGGACCTGCTGGCCGAAGGTGCCGCGCTGGAACGCAACCCCGCCAGCCGCTTTGCCTTCGTGCGGCAGGAAGCAGGCCAGGTGCTGCTGGCGGTGAACGGCGAGACCTATCCTTGCGCCGGGCCAACGGCCGAGCTGGCGGTGCAGCTGTGCGACGGGCCTGCCTGCTCGCCGGCGGCAGATCAGCCGGTGGAGGGCCTTGCCCTCATCGCCGCCCTCGTCAACGCTGGCGCGCTGGCTTTCGTCTAGATGCTGCTGGCGCTGAACAAGCCCTATGGCGTGCTGTGCCAGTTCAGCCCGGAGGCGGGTGCACCTTTGCGGCCAACGCTGGCGGCCTATGTGGACGTGCCGGGTGTCTATCCCGCAGGCCGGCTGGACCTCGACAGTGAGGGGCTGCTGCTGCTGACCGACGACGGGCGTCTGCAGGCACGCATTGCCGATCCGCGCTTCAAGCTGGCTAAGACCTACCTCGTGCAGGTGGAAGGCGAGCCGGGCGATGAGGCGCTAGCCACTCTGCGGCGCGGCACGCAGCTGAAGGACGGGATGACCCTGCCCGCCGAAGTGGAGCGGATCGATCCGCCCGCGCTGTGGCCACGCGATCCGCCGGTGCGCTTTCGCAAGACAGTGGCCGACAGCTGGCTGCGGCTAACGATCCGCGAAGGGAAGAACCGCCAGGTGCGGCGGATGACCGCTTCGGTCGGCCACCCCACCCTGCGGCTGGTGCGCTGGGCGGTGGGGGACTGGACGCTGGACGGGCTGGCGCCGGGGGCGTGGCGGCAGATCGGCTGAGGCGCAGCGATAACCGCTGTCCTACAGCGCGGCGGTCATGCCAGCACCCTGGCCGCTCTTTCTCGCCGTCGATTCCCGCGCGCCGCCAGCCGCCCTAACCGCGCCGCCCTTTGGCGGCCTGTTCAGGCCGGCCCGGTATGTACTTCATCAACTAAACCCCCCGGTTCAGCCCACCACACCGGCCGCCGCCAGCACGGCCAGCGTCAGCACATCGGGCGCGATGGCCGTCATCGGGGCAATCTGCACCGGCTTGTCCATGCCGATCAGCATCGGACCAATCGTGGCATTGCCGCCCAGTTCGCGCAGCAGCTTGGCCGACAGGTTGGCCGATTGCAGCCCCGGCATCACCAGCACGTTGGCCGGGCCGGACAGGCGGCTGAACGGGTAGAGCTTCATCACCTGCGGATTGAGTGCGGCATCGGGGGCCATCTCGCCCTCGTACTCGAAGTCCGGCTTCTCGGCATCGAGGATGGCCACCGCATCGCGGATGTTCTCCAGCCACTTGCCCGGCGGGTTGCCGAAGGTGGAATAGCTGAGGAAGGCCACCCGCGGCTCATGCCCCAGGCGGCGCGCCACGGCGGCCGTTTCGCAGGCGATCTCGGCCAGTTCAGCGGCGCTGGGCCGCTCGTTGATCGTGGTATCGGCCAGGAAAGTGGTCTGCGTCTTGCCGATCATCATGTGTACGCCGAAGGCCAGGCTGCCCGGCTTGGGGCCGATCACCCGGCTGACCTCGCGCATCGACTGGGCGAAGGGGCGCGTCAGGCCGGTGATCATGGCATCGCCATGGCCCAGTTCCAGCAGCAGGCTGGAGAAGACGTTGCGATCCTGGTTGACCATGCGGCGCACGTCCCGCTCGGTGTGGCCGCGGCGCTGCATCTTGGCATAGAGCCGCTCGACCATCTGCGGCACAAGGTCGCTTTCGACCGAGTTCTGCACCTCGAAACTGGCCGGATCCACGCCCAGTTCGGCCAGCTTGGCCAGCACCCGATCGGTCCGGCCCACCAGCACGGGGGTGCCATAGCCGAAATCGCGATACTGGATGGCGGCGCGCAGCACCACTTCCTCCTCCGCTTCGGCAAAGATCATCCGCTTGGGGTTGTTCTTGGCCTCGGCATAGACCGTGGTGAGCACCGAGGTGGTCGGGTTCATCCGGCTCTTGAGCTGGTGGCGGTAGGCGTCGAAATCGGCGATCGGCTGCTGCGCCACGCCGCTGTCCATCGCCGCCTTGGCGACAGCCGCGGAGACCGTCTCCATCAGCCGCGGATCGAACGGGGCCGGGATGATGTAGTCACGCCCGAACTGGTGGTTGCGGCCATAGGCGGCGGCCACTTCCTCAGGCACCGGCTGGCGGGCGAGGTCGGCAATCGCCTGCGCGGCGGCGATCTTCATTTCCTCGTTGATCGCGGTCGCCCGCACGTCCAGCGCGCCGCGGAAGATGAAGGGGAAGCCCAGCACGTTGTTGACCTGGTTGGGATAGTCGCTGCGCCCCGTGGCCACGATGGCATCGGGCCGCACCGCCTTGGCCGCTGCCGGAGTGATTTCCGGATCGGGGTTGGCCATGGCGAAGATGATCGGCTGGTCGGCCATCTTCAGCACCCATTCGGGCTTCAGCGCATCCTTGGCCGACAGGCCCAGGAAGATGTCCGCCCCAACCAGCGCCTCTTCCAGCGTGCGCCGGTCGGTATCGACGGCATGGGCGCTCTTCCACTGGTCCACGTTGTCGCGGCCCGGGAAGATCACGCCGGACCGGTCGCACATCAGCACGTTCTCGTGCCGCACGCCCATCGCCTTGATCAGCGCGGTGCAGGCGATGGCCGCCGCCCCGGCGCCGTTGACCACCACCTTCACATCCTCCAGCCGACGGCCAGTGATGTGGCAGGCGTTGAGCAGGCCGGCGGCGGAGATGATCGCGGTGCCGTGCTGGTCATCGTGCATCACCGGGATCTTCAGCCGTTCGCGCAGGGCCTGCTCGATGATGAAGCATTCGGGCGCCTTGATGTCTTCCAGGTTGATGCCGCCGAAGCTGGGTTCCATCAGGGCCACGGCATTGATGAAGGCTTCGGGATCCTCGGTATCCAGTTCCAGGTCGATCGAATCGACGTCGGCAAAGCGCTTGAACAGCACGGCCTTGCCTTCCATCACCGGCTTGGAAGCCAGCGCGCCAAGGTTGCCCAGGCCCAGGATCGCGGTGCCGTTGGAGATCACCGCCACCAGATTGCCCTTGGCGGTATAGCGGAAGGCATCGGCGGGGTTCTCGGCAATCGCCTGCACCGGCACGGCCACGCCGGGGGAATAGGCGAGCGAGAGGTCGCGCTGGGTCGCCATCGGCTTGCTGGCCACGATCTCGATCTTACCGGGACGGATGGTCTCGTGATAGAACAGCGCTTCGCGCGCGGTGAAATCGGTGGTCTTCTCGGCCAAGGTGATCCCCTCCTGCAGGTCAGCCAGTGCCATAATGGCTAAGGCCTGCGCGCGATAGGGGAAAGAGCCGAAGGGTCCCTTCCCGAATCACCGATAGCACCGTTACCTCGCGCCCATGTCCGGTCCCGCCACTCCGATGATGCAGCAGTACCACGCGCTGAAGCGCGAGGCGGCCGACTGCCTGCTGTTCTATCGCATGGGCGATTTCTTCGAACTGTTCTTCGACGATGCGAAACAGGCCGCGCAGATCCTCGACATTGCCCTGACCAGCCGGGGCGACGGGGTGCCGATGTGCGGGGTGCCGGTGCATTCGGCTGAAGGCTACCTCGCCCGCCTGATCCGCGCCGGCTGCCGGGTGGCGATTGCCGAGCAGGTGGAAACCCCGGACGAGGCGAAGCAAAGGGCCAGGCGCGAGGGCCTGCCCAGTTCCAAGGTGCTGGTGCGGCGCGAGATCATCCGCTTCGTTACCGCCGGGACCTTGACCGAAGAGGCCCTGCTGGAGCCGCGCCGGGCCAATGTGCTGGCCGCCGTGGTGGAACTGCGCGGGGCTTGCGGGCTTGCCGCCTGCGACGTTTCCACCGGGCGCATGGAGCTGGAGGAATGCGAGCCCGCACAGCTTGGCGCAGCGCTGGCCCGGCTGGGGCCAAGCGAACTGGTCTGCCCGGAAGACTGGGCCGATGCGCCGCTGGACGCAATTCCCCGCCCGCGCAGCGATTTTGGCAGCGATGCGGGCGAGGCGCGGCTGAAGGCGGTGCATGGCGTCGCCACGCTGGATGCCTGGGGCCAGTTCAGCCGCGCCATGCTGGCCGCAGCAGGCGGGTTGATCGCTTACCTTGACCACGCGGGGCGCGGCAAACTGCCGCTGCTGCTGCCGCCGGTGGCGCGGAGCAATGCCGGCATCCTCGCGATGGATGAGGCGACCCGGGCCAGCCTGGAGATCACCCAGGCCCAGAACGGCGGGCGCGCCGGTTCGCTGCTGGCCGAAGTGGATCGCTGCGTGACCGGGGCCGGAGCGCGGCTGCTGGCGGAAGACCTGTCCGCCCCCTTGACCGACCTGGTCGAGATCACCCGGCGGCTGGACCTGGTGGCCGAAGTGCACCGCGATCCGCTGCTGCGGGCCGACATGCGCGCCCTGCTGCGTGCCATCCCTGACCTGTCGCGCGCACTGGGTCGGATCGTTGCGGGGCGTGGCAGCCCGCGTGACCTGGGCCAGGTGCGCGATGGCCTGGCCGAAGCCCGCCGCCTGCACGACCTGCTGGCTGCCCGTCGGGACCGCCCCGCCCTGCTGGAAGCGCTGCTGCCGCACCTGACCGGCCACGGGGCGCTAACCGACCTGCTGGATCGTGCGCTCGTCCCTGCCCCGCCCACCGAGCGTAGCCAGGGCGGTTTCATCGCCGAGGGCTATGATGCTGCGCTGGACGAGCTGCGAGCCCTGTCCGGCAATGCACGACGGGCAATTGCTGCGCTGGAGGCGCGCTACAAGGCGGACACCGGCATTGCCGCGCTGAAGATCCGCCACAACGGCGTGCTGGGCTATTTCATCGAAGTGCCCGCCGCGCGCGCCGATGCCCTTATGGCGCCGGACAGCGGCTTTAGCCACCGCCAGACTATGGCCGGCGCAGTGCGTTTCAACTCGCTCCACCTGCACGAGGAAGCGGCGCGGATTGCTGAGGCGGGCGGTCACGCGCTGGCGGCGGAAGAGGCGCATTTCGAGGATCTGACCCGTGCCGTGATCGACCGGCGAGAGGCGATCGCCCACACCGCCGCCGCTCTCGCCCGGCTGGACGTGGCCGCCAGCCAGGCCGAGCGGGCGGCCGAGGGGGGCTGGTCCCGGCCAGAAATGTCCGACGATACCGCGCTGGCCATCACCGGCGGACGGCACCCGGTGGTTGAGGCAGCGCTGGCGAAGGCAGGCGAGCGGTTCGTGGCCAACGACTGCACGCTGTTTCCGCAGGACCGGCTGTGGCTGGTCGGCGGCCCCAACATGGGCGGCAAGAGCACCTTCCTGCGGCAGAATGCCCTTATCGTGCTGCTGGCGCAGGCCGGCGGCTTCGTACCGGCGCAAGCCGCGCGCATCGGCCTGGTTGACCGGCTGTTCAGCCGCGTGGGTGCGGCTGACAATCTGGCGCGGGGCCGCTCCACCTTCATGGTCGAGATGGTCGAGACGGCCGCCATCCTGGCCCAGGCGGGCGAGCGCAGCTTCGTGATCCTGGACGAGGTGGGCCGCGGCACCAGCACCTATGACGGGCTGGCACTGGCCTGGGCCGTGGCCGAGGCGATCCACGAAGTGAACCGCAGCCGCTGCCTGTTTGCCACCCACTATCATGAAATGGCGCGGCTGGCCGAAACCTGCCCTGCCCTGTCGCTGCACCACGTCCGCGCCCGGGAATGGAAGGGTGAACTGGTGCTGCTGCACGAACTGGCAGAAGGAGCGGCGGACCGGTCCTATGGCCTGGCGGTTGCCCGGCTGGCGGGCGTGCCGCCACCGGTGGTGGCCCGCGCCAAGGCCGTGCTCGACAAGCTGGAGAAAGGCCGCGCCGAAACCGGCGGCCTGGCGGCGGGCCTGGGTGACCTGCCGCTATTCGCGGCCGCCGCGCAGGCGGCGGAAGAACAGTGCGACGTGCTGCGCGACGAATTGCGGGGTCTGGACGTTGATGCCCTTACCCCGCGCGAGGCGCTCGACCTGCTCTACCGGCTCAAGCGCGAGGCCGAAGCCTAGCTGTCATCTTCTTCGTGATCGTCCTCGTCGTCGGCATGGCCCTTGCCGTACATGCTGGCGTTGTCATCGTGGTTGGGTTCGCCTTCGAAGGCGCCCATGTCGATCCGGCCTGATGCTTCCATGTCGCGCATGTGATCGACCAGGTCCTGCGTGGAATCCCCATCGCTGGACGATGCCTTGCGCGTGCTTTCCAGCGGCGAACGCGAGTGCGCAGCGCCATGCAGCGCCTCGTCGGCCACGCTGTGGGCCTGGGCCGGCTCGTCATGCTGTTCGACGCCCGATCCTTCGGGGCCGAGTTCGCCGTAATGGTCTGAAATCATGGCATGCTCTCCTTTTGACGGGAGAACAGGGCTGGGCCGCTTTCGTTCCTTAGCGGTTGATCATCAGGATAACGAAGACCACGACAATCGCCAGCGCCTGGTACTTCACACGGGCGAACATGGCCTTGTTCTGCTTGGCGTGCATCTGCGCCACGTATTCGGCGTTGTCCTGGTTCTCCAGATCCAGCTTGGTGGTCTGCAGGAAGGCGACAATGCCGCGCACGAGCGAGACCACCACCAGGATGACCAGCACGGCGAGGACGAGAGCGAGGATCCAGTTCATGGGGCCTGATGTAGGCCTTGCGACATGTGAATACCACCCGGCATTTGGCCGGTGCGCAAGGCCTGTGCCAGCGCCAGCCCATCCTCTCCCGCCAGCCGCCGGTCAGCCAGCGAAGGCGAGCCGCGCCGCTTGGCCAGCTTCTGCCCGCTCTCGTCCAGCAGCAGCGCATGGTGGTGCCAGCGCGGCACCGGCAGGCCCAGCAGCGCCTGCAGCAGGCGGTGGACATGGGTGGCGGCAAACAGGTCGGTGCCGCGGGTGACCAGGGTGACGCCGTCCGCGGCATCGTCCAGCGTCACCGCCAGGTGATACGAGGCGGGTGTTTCAGGGTCTTTCCGCACCAGCACAACATCGCCGAGTAGGTCGGGCCGGGCCTGCTGCTCGCCCGCCAGTTCGTCCACCCAGGTGAGGGGTCCGGTCAGTGCCGTGGCGCGATCCACATCCAGCCGCCAGGCCATCCGCTCGCCGGGCGCAGGCGGGTGGGCCTTGCAGATGCCGGGATAGACGGCCTTCCCCGCAAGCTCGGCCCGCGTGCAGGCGCAAGGGTAGAGCAGGCCCATCTGCCGCAACCGCCCTGCCGCTGCGGCATAGCTGGCAAGCCGCGTACTCTGGGCCGGCACCTCTTCCCACGTCAGGCCCAGCCAGCCGAGATCGGCGCGAAACTCCTCCGCCAGCGCGGGGCGCGAGCGCTGGCCGTCGATATCCTCGATCCGCAGCAGGAGCCGCCCTCCCCGCTCGCCATGCTGACCCAGCGCGAGGTCGTGCGCCACGATTGCCGACCAGGCATGGCCCAGGTGCAGCGATCCGTTGGGGCTGGGGGCAAAGCGGGTCACGGCCATCGGCCACAGATAGCTGTGGATTTGCACTTTGTAACAGGGTTGACGCGAAGCCCATGCAAATGCTCCACCTTGGGCGAAGCCAGGGAGGACACCGCACACGTGTTCAAGGCAGATCTGAACGACCGCGCCCATACGTTCCGCAGCGCGCTGGACGATCCCGCGCGGCACCTGGAAAGCTGCCCGGCGTTGGTGCTGAACGCCGATTATACCCCGCTCAGCTACTACCCGCTCAGCCTGTGGCCGTGGCAGACGGCGATCAAGGCGGTGTTCCTGGAGCGGGTGGATATCGTCGCCAGCTATGAACGGGCGGTGCATTCCCCGTCGCTGGACATGAAGATCCCCAGCGTGATCGCGCTGCGCCAGTATGTGAAGCCGAGCGAGTTCCCCGCCTTCACCCGCTTCAACCTGTTCCTGCGCGACCGCTTCGCCTGCCAGTATTGCGGCAGCGGCCAGCACCTGACCTTCGACCACGTGGTGCCGCGGCGGATGGGCGGGCGGACAAGCTGGGAGAACATCGCCACCGCCTGCGCGCCCTGCAACATGAAGAAGGGCGGCCGCACCCCGAAGGAAGCGGGGATGCAATTGCACGTCCGGCCGATCCGCCCGACAAGCTGGCAGTTGCAGCAGCACGGCAAGAGCTTCCCGCCCGGCTACCTGCACGAAACCTGGCGCGACTGGCTCTACTGGGACATCGAGCTCGAAGAGTAGGCTAGCCCTCGATCACCTGCTGCGCCGGGTGATGCTTGTCGAGGTGGCGCTTGATGATCTTGAGGTTGCGGGTGTTCGACCGGTAAAGGAAATCGAACAGGTCGCCTGCCACCGGCACCGCGCCCACCGCACTGTCGATGGCCACGTTGCCCAGCATCCGCCACAGCTTCCACTTCGGCATCCCCAGGTTCCGGCCTTCCCACACGACGTAGAGCCCCATGGCCGCCGTCAGCAGGTCACCCGCCACCGGCACCAGGCCGGCAATGGCGTCCAGGCCGACCGGGCGGTTGATCACCGGAATGGTCAGCGAGCGTTCCAGCAGCATCTCCAGCGCCTCGATCCGCTTACGGACGGAAGCGGCATCGCTGCCCAGGGGCAGATCCATGCCCAGCGCGCGAGGTCGCTGCGCGGCAGGACCGCCGGACACGGGAGGGGGCGAATTTACCACGGGCATTCACTCCACAAGCGCGGCCATGGCGGCCACGTGTCTTATCTGGGTATGACAGCCATGTCCGGCAAGGGGTGGAAGGCCCACAGGTTGGGGGCAAACCCGTCCACCTCGCCGCGCACCAGCGACCAACGCAGCGGCGGGCCGAAGGGGATATAGACATTGGCCCGCGTCAGCGCCGCCTCGGCCTCGCCCATAAGCCGGGCGCGCAAGGCGCTGTCCCGCTCGTCCAGCGCGCGGCTGGCCAGCCGGTCCGCCTCCAGCGAGCACAGGCCATCGTCGAGGATGCAGTTGAACTGGTTGAGGAACCAGCGGGGCGAAGCATAGCGTGCCACCCGGTCCACCAGCACCATGTCTGCCCCTTCGCTGCTGCGCGCCTGCACCAGGGTGATGCCCACGGTAGCGAACTGGCGGGCCAGCTCGCGCAGCAGCAATTGCTCGCCGGGGGCATCGCCGATTGCCAGGGTCAGCCGCTTGTCCTGGCCGGTGAGGCCCGCCAGCCGCCCGGCGGCCACGCGGCGCAGGTCTTCCACGCTGCTCCCCTGCCAGCGCTCGGCCACCATGCCGGGATCGGCCGGCAGGTCTGGCGCCACCACCCGCGTGCTGGGCACCCAGCCGCCGACGTTGAAGGCGCTCGCCAGCGCCGGACGGTCGATCGCCATGGCCAGTGCCTCGCGCAGTTCGGGCGTGGCCAGGGCCCCGCGCTCGCGCCGGGCGCGCAGGCCGAACAGGCCGATGGCAGGATCGAGCCGCACCGTGCCGCGCGACAGAGGCCCAAGGTCAGCCAGCGGCAGGCTGCCAAGCCGCCCGCCCAGCACCACCTCCACGTCACCATCGTCGAACCGCTCGATCGCCTGCGCGGGCTCCAGCCCGGTGACGCGGACCTCGCGCACATAGTCGCGCCAGTCCTCGGAATCGGGCAGGCCGCGCTCGGCCGGGGGGCGCATGGTCAGCAGGATGTTCTCGCCATCGCGCTCCAGCACCATCGGCCCGGTCTCGCCCTCGCCGTGGACCAGGCCCAGTTCGGGCTGGCCCAGCACCTGCAGCAGGTCCGGCATGGGGCTGGCCAGGCGCACTTCGACCACGCGGCCCGCCATGGCCCGCACCTCGTCGACCGGCACCAGGTCCAGCCCCAGCGAGGTGCCGCGCAAGGACCGGATGGCGCGTTGCAGGGCATCGCGGACGCTGGGGGCGGTCAGTTCCTCGCCATTGGGCCAGGTGCCATCGCGCAGGCGGAAAACGAAGATGCTGCCGTTCTCGATCACGTTCCAGCGATCGGCCAGGGCTGGCACCACTTCGCCCTGGGCGTTGATCGCCACCAGCCCGGCGCGGGTGGCGGCGCGCACGTGCTGGGCGCCGGGCGACAGGCGCACCCCGCTGTCGGTCAGCACGGCTTCGTCCTCCATGAAAACCACGTCGAACGATCCGTCATCACCACCGCTGCACCCGGCCAGCGCCAGGACCATTCCCAGCGCCACACAGGAGCCGGCGAGGCGGCGAAACAGGGGGGGACAGGCGGCGGCGATCATCGGCCACGGGTGTAGGCCCCGCAGCCGCGCGCTTCAACCGCTGACGGGTGTTACAGCTTGCGCAGCTTCTCGGGCGCGGGAGCCTGCGCTGCCGGCGGGGGGCGGTGGGCGGCGCTGATCGGCGAAGGGGCAGCGGCGGCCACCGGGGCGCGGGCCAGCCTGGGATCGATCTCGTCTGCAAAGGCGATGCCGAAGCGCTCGTCCTGCTTCCAGGCCACGTTGCCGGCTACCCAGCCGATATTGCGCAATTCCACCTGCACCGGCATGCCGCGGGTAACCGGGGCCATCCCTTCGGCCATCATGCCGCCGGCCGACAGGTTGCGCACCTTCACGCGGAACAGCTCCTCGCCCCCGTTCACCCGCAATTGCGCGAGCAGGAACAGGCTGTCCCGGTTGACCTGGCGAGTCTCGACGTCCTTCATCTGGCGACGCATCTCTGGTTGGGCCCGGTGGCCGGCAAGGCCCGCGCGGGCGCGCTGAATGACGGCGCCCGTCCTGCGCGGGTAATGGATAACGAAAGGTAAACGCCGCCGATCCGTATCAGACCTGTACCGTTTCGGGTCAGTCGTCGCGCGAGATCTTTTCGCGCCGTTCATGGGCGGCCTGGGCCTCCACGGTCATGGTGGCGATGGGCCGGGCAATCAGCCGGTTGATGCCGATGGGGTCGCCGGTCACCTCGCACCAGCCGTAATCGCCCTCGTCGATGCGGCGCAGGGCGGAATCGATCTTGGCAATCAGCTTGCGCTGGCGGTCGCGCGTGCGCAGTTCGATGCCCCAGTCGGTTTCCGAGCTGGCGCGATCGTTCAGGTCAGGCTCGCGGATCGGGCCGTCCTGCAGGTTCTGCAGGGTGCCGACCGATGCTTCCAGGATCGACTTCTTCCACTCAAGCAGCATGACGCGGAAATAGTTGAGCTGGGCTTCGGACATGTACTCCTCATCCTCGGCCGGCGCATAGTCGTCAGGCAGCGCTCGCTTGGCTTTGGTAAGGATATCAATGTCATCCCGGGGGATAGACGCCATGAGGATACTCCGAAAACTCTCCCGTCCGACCTGCCCTGCGTCAACTGGCGCCTGCCCTTTGGGTCTGTCGGCGGCCATGACCAGTCCGGAGTTGTTGCGGGCCTATAGTGACCGCTAACAGGCCGCACAAGCGCCAAATCGACGGCAGGTAGACCTGTTTCCTCGGTGGGCGGATCTGGCCGGAAAAGGCCAATCGCCGCAGCGTTAACCATTTCTTGACCATGTTCGTCAAAACCTTGGCCCATCGAAGGCCGGGAAACAGGGGTTTGCGGCCACATAGAGGGGTAAACGGTCATGGAACTCGCCAAGATCGAAACGTTCGCCAAGCTCAACCCGGCCGACATGTCGGGCCCGGACCTGATGGTTGCCAACCTGCTAGCCAGCGCTGCGGAGGGTGACAAGGCCGCCTGCTTCGACCTGGGGGTGATCTTTTCCACCGGCAGCCACGGCGTGGCCGCCGACATGATCGAGGCCCACAAGTGGTTCAACCTCGCCGCGTCGCGCGGGCACGAGGAAGCGGCCTGGTGCCGCGCCGACGTGGCTGACGAGATGACCGCGCGCGAGATTGCCGAAGCGCAGCGGCGCGCCCGCGCCTGGCTGTCCGCCGGGGCCCGCCGCGCCGCATGATTCGGGGCTTTCCTACAGCGCTGGCCCTGTGCCAGCAGCAGGGACAGCTCTTTGATCGGTTGATTAGCCTGCGCATTGCCCGCCGCCCGGGGTGACCCATCCGGCTGCAAGGTGACATTCTGGTCCTGGACACTGTTCCAGGTGTTCCAGGTTAGCCCTTGCGGTAAGGTGTCCGGCGCGACAGGACCAGCCGGTCCGCCGCCACGCCGCGCCGCTCACTGTCGAGGAAGTCGGCCACCGCCTCGCGGAAGGCGGGATCGGCAATGTAATGGAAACTGGTGGTGGCCACCGGCTCATAGCCACGGGCCAGCTTGTGCCCCCCTTGTGCCCCCGCTTCCACCCGGCTCAGCCCCCGTTCGATGGCGGCATCGATCGCCTGGTAGTAACACAGCTCGAAATGCAGGAAGGGCTTGTCGACCAGGCAGCCCCAATAGCGGCCATAGAGCGCATCCGGCCCGACCAGGTTGAGCGCCCCGGCGATGGGCGTATCGCCTTGATAGCCCAGCACCAGCAGCACCTGCCCACCCAGCCGCTCCCCGATCAGGTCGAAGGCCGCGCGCGTCAGGTAGGGCGTGCCCCACTTGCGCGCTCCGGTATCCTGATAGAACTGCCAGAAGGCGTCCCAATGGTGCGGCTTGAGGTCCGTGCCCGAGAGATGGCGAATGGTGACACCTTGCTGTGCCACGGCCCGCTCCTTGCGCAGGTCCTTGCGCTTGCGTGAGGCCAGCGTAGCCAGGAAGTCGTCGAAATTGGCATAGCCGCGATTGGGCCAGTGGAACTGGATGTCCTCGCGCTTCAGCCAGCCGGCCGCTTCGAACCAGGGGTGCTGGGACCTTTCCACGAAGGTGGCATGGGCCGAGGAGAGATTGCTTCCCTGGCACAGCGCTTCCGCCGCGCGTAGCAAGGCGGCGGCGTGGTGCGGATCACTGGCCAGCACGCGGGGGCCGGTGGCCGGCGTGAAAGGGGCCGCGATCTGCAGCTTGGGGTAATAGTCGCCCCCCGCGCGGTGCCAGGCATCGGCCCAGCCGTGATCGAACACGTACTCGCCCTGGGAGTGGCTCTTGCCATAGGCCGGCAGCGCGCCAAGCAGGCGGCCATCGGCATCCTCCAGCACCAGCGGCAGGGGCTGCCAGCCGGTCCCCTCGCCTACCGACCCGGAGTCCTCCAGCGCGGTGAGGAAGGCATGGGACATGAACGGGTTGCCCCCTGCCAGCGCATCCCAGGCCGCCGCATCGAGCGTGCCGACGGCGGATGCGACGCGGACAGTCAGCCCGGTCCCCTCGCTCAAAGGCCAGCTCCCTCCGCGATCGGGGCATCGGCGTGTTCGGCAGCGCGGACGCGCAGCGCCGGGGTGTTCACCGTCCAGGTCAGCACGGGCAGGCCCCGCTGGCGGTGGCGCCGGGCAAAGGCGGAAGGGAGGTCGCGCACGTCATAGGCCAGGAACTGGGCACGCGCGTTCCACAACGCAAGGTGCCTTTTGACCGTACCGGACCAGGTGCGATTGCCTGCTTCGGTCACCACCAGCCCGCGCGGCACCTCAGGCGCACGGCGGGCGAACCATGCCGCCACGCGGGGATCGAAGCTCATCACGGCCACCGGACCGGGATAGCCATCTAGGTCACGTCGCACTGCGCGACACAGGTCGAGTATGGAAGGCGCGCCAGCGGGCTTGGCGCGATCGCTCTTCAGCTCGATCAGCAGCGGCATCCGCCCGGCAACCTGCACCAGCAGGTCGCGCAAGGTGGGAACGGGCTCGCCGCCGATGGCCAGGGTGAGCGCGGTGATCTCGGCCACGCCCAACTGGTCCACCCGGCCGGGCCTGCCGGTCAGGCGGTCAAGCGTGGCATCGTGGAAAACCACCGCCCGACCATCACGGCTGAGGCGCACGTCGCACTCGATCCCCAACCCCCCCTGGATGGCGAGCGCGAAGGCTCCCGTGGAGTTCTCCGCCACCCCGGCGCCGTGGACCCCCCGGTGGGCATAGACCGCGCCCTTCAGCCAGCCGCTGACGGCCGGTTCGGGCGGCTGGGCATAGCGCCGGTCAAAGAGGGCGAAGGGCGACAATCGCATCGACTTCCACCGCCGCGCCCAGCGGCAGCACCGGCACTCCCACCGCGCTGCGGGCGTGCTTGCCGGCATCGCCGAACACCTCGGCCATCAGCTCGGACGCGCCGTTGGCCACCTTGGGCTGGTCAGTAAACGTGCCCGCCGAATTGACGAAGGCCCCCAGCTTGACGACGCGTTCCACCCGCTCCAGCAGCCCCGCCGCCTGCAACTGGGCCAGGATCATCAGCCCGCAGGCCCGCGCCGCAGCAGTGCCCTGCTCAAGCGACACGTCCTCGCCCAACCGTCCGGTGACCAGCGCACCGTCGATGAAAGGCAATTGGCCCGAAACGTGGGCCAGGCCGCCGGCTTCCACCACGGGCACATAAGCCGCCACCGGCGCGGCGGCGGCGGGCAGGGTGATGCCGAGATCGGCCAAGCGATCGAGGATGGGGCGTTGGGCGATGGTCATGCGGTTTCTCCATGCAATGTCTCGAGCAGCCAGGGCAGGGCCGCATCCCAGGTGTCGATGCGGGCATGGGCGTGGCCGGCGCTATGGGCGCAGGGGATGTGCGGGGCGATGGCCGGCTCGCCGCAGAAGTGCAGCCGGTGCACGCCTGGCATCGTATCCATCACCGATGCGTGGTGCTTGGCGATATCGTCGATGAAGACAACGCGCCCGGGCTGGTGTTCGGCCACGATGCGGGCCAGCGCCCCGCCCTTGGGGCCCTGGTTGGTATAGACGGGGGCATTGACGCCCAGCGCCTGCAACTGGCGCGTGCGCGATTCGTTGCGATGATCGAGCAGGTTGGTCAGCACCACCAGGTCCGCCTCGCGCTGCAATTCGGCAATCGCCTCTACCGCACCGGGAATGGCGGTCTGCCGGTCCATCTCGCCATCGAAGAACAGGTTGAGGTAATCCCACATCTCCGCTTCGCTCACCACCGCGTTGCTGTCGCGGCGGCGGAAGCTTTGCACGAAAGGATCACCATTCAGCAGGAAGTCGACCCCGTGCTCCTCGCCCAGCCAGTCGCGGAAGTGGCGCACCATATAGAGCAGCACCTCGTCGCAGTCGGTGATCACCAGCGGCCGACTCATCGGGCAAGCTCCTGCGCGGCGGCAGCCAGCCGGGCGGGCGGCACACCCAGGGCATCGGCAGCATCGAGCAAGTCCGGCTCGTGCGAGCAGAGGAATTCCAGTACCGCGCGCTGGGTGGAGCGGCTGCCCAGCGATTCGCGCAAGGTGTCCGGCGTCAGGCCCGTCAGGTCCAGCAGCCGCTCGGCTCGCCGGTCATCCGCCAGGACCCAGCCCAGCGCCTGCAGGGCGAGAGCGGCGGGATCGTTTACCTGATTTTCACTATCGCGATGAATTGTCAGCACTCCCGTAAGGGCGTAAGGACCGGCCAGTGCCTTTCTGCAAGGACCCGGCCAGGGGCAGGGGGCATCCGGGGACGCAATGACCAAACGAATCCTCGTTGTCGAGGACAACGATCTCAACCGCAAACTTTTCTGCGACGTGCTTGTCGCCTGCGGTTTCGATGTGGAGCCTGTGGCTGACGGACACCAGGCGCTGGAGCGGGCGCGTGGCTTCCACCCCAACCTGGTGGTGATGGACATCCAGTTGCAGGATGTATCCGGCCTCGACCTCATCTCCAGCATGAAGGCCGATGCCGTGCTGGGCGACGTGCCCGTGCTGGCGGTGACCGCCTATGCCGGCAAGGGCGACGAAGAGCGGATCCGCGAGACGGGGGCCGAAGGCTACCTGTCGAAGCCCGTCTCTATCGGCCCGTTCATGGCGGCGGTGCGCGGCCTGATCGACCAGGTGGCCTGAACCGCCCTAGCCCAGGGTCATTTCCAGCAGGAACGTCACCAAAGTCAGGCACAGGCCCAGCATGAAGGTCTTGTAGGCGTAGGCCAGGTACTTGTACTTCTTGCGCTGCAGCACCTGCCCGTTCTGGTAGACATCGTGCAGCATGGTGCGGAACACCGTCTCGTCCGCCTTCAACTCGTCCAGTACCGAATCGACCCACTCTTCCTCGGGCACGTGGGTAAAATAGCCAAAAAACAGCTTGTTGCTTTTGCCGTCGTTCAGCCTGGCCGATTGCGGGCCGCTGACCGAAGGCAGCACGGCATAGACGGCGCAGCCTGCGGAGATGAAGGCGAACAGCGCCAGCACACCCAGCGACCAGGGCATCGTGCCGCCGCGCGCCTGGCCCACGGCAATGGTAAAGACCACGAAGGTCGCCCCCATCAGGATCGATGCCTTGGCATCGGCCATCTGGCTGAGGGCCAGGTTGATCTGCTGCGTGGTGCGCACCAGGTGGATGGCATGGTTGGAATAGCCGGAGGGCGAAGGCAGCGAAGGCGCGGCCACCGGTTGTTCAGGCTGGGTTGTGTTTTGTGCCACGATTTGCCCCCTCGCGCTCGCTGCCATGCCGGATTACACCTGCGGGCGCGCTTGACAAGCGGGTGAAAGAGCCGCTTTTCGACTGCCATGACCGCGGCGCCTGTGCCGCCAGAGACATTACGGGAAGAATCCAAGATGGACCGCGCCGCAATTGACAGCACCATCCGCTCGCTGATCGAGCCGTTCAACCGCAAGAGCGTGGAAGTGGCGGATGCCACCACCTTTGCCGGTGACCTGGAGTTCGACAGCCTGACGGTGATGGACTTCGTGGCCGCCATCGAGGACGAATTCGATATCATCATCAGCATGAACCAGCAGGCCGAGATCGAGAATTACGGCCAGCTGGTGGACGCTGTGATGAAGATGCGGGGCGAGTAAGCAAGCGATGAGCGAAACCGTGACCGAAAGCCGTGACCTGTTCTCGAAGTTCGACGAGATCATCGCCGTGCGCGAGAACCTGCTGGCCAGCGGGGTGGAAGACCCGTTCAGCCTGGTGATGGAAAAGGTCCTCAGCCCCACCCGCGCCATCTGCAACGGGCGCGATACCATCCTGCTGGGCACCTACAACTATATGGGCATGACCTTCGATCCGGATGTGATCGAGGCAGGCAAGGAGGCGTTGGAACAGTTCGGCTCGGGCACCACTGGCAGCCGCGTGCTCAACGGCACCTATCGCGGTCACCGCGAGGTGGAGGACGCGCTGAAGGAGTTCTATGGCATGGATCATGCCATGGTCTTCTCCACCGGCTACCAGGCCAACCTGGGGATCATCTCCACCATCGCCGGCAAGGAGGACTACATCGTCCTCGACATCGACAGCCACGCCTCGATCTGGGACGGCTGCAAGATGGGCGATGCGCAGATCGTGCCGTTCAAGCACAACGATATCGAGGCGCTGGAAAAGCGCCTGAAGCGCATCCCTGAAGGCGCGGGCAAGCTGGTGGTGCTGGAAGGCGTCTATTCGATGCTGGGCGACATCGCCCCGCTGAAGGAGATGATCAAGGTCGCCAAGGACAACGGTGCCATGGTGCTGGTGGACGAGGCGCATTCGATGGGCTTCATCGGCGAACACGGCCGCGGCGTGGCTGAAGCGCAGGGCGTGCTGGACCAGGTCGATTTCGTGATCGGGACTTTCTCCAAGTCGGTTGGCACGGTGGGCGGCTTCTGCGTCTCCAACCACCCCAAGTTCGAGATCATGCGGCTGGTCTGCCGGCCCTACGTGTTCACCGCCAGCCTGCCGCCCAGCGTCGTGCACACCGCCGCCACCAGCATCCGCAAGTTGATGCACGCGGGCAACAAGCGCGCGCACCTGTGGGAGAACTCAAAGGTCCTCCACAAGGGGCTGATGGACCTTGGCTTCAAGCTGGGTACCAGCGAACCGCAGAGCGCGATCATCGCCGTTATCATGCCCGACCTGGAGCGTGGTGCCGCCATGTGGGAAGCGCTGCTGCATGAAGGGCTGTACGTTAATCTGGCCCGTCCGCCGGCCACGCCCGCCGGCATGACGCTGCTGCGCTGCTCGCTGTGCGCCGAGCATACGGCTGAACAGGTGCAGACGATCATCGGCATGTTCGAACGTGCCGGCAAGGCGGTGGGCATCATCTGAGGAACGGGGCGGGCCATTGCTCGTCTTCCCTGCAAAGGAGACAGCAATGACCACCAACACAGGTTCCGCCCGCTACGAAGGCCTCGGCAAGAACGGCAAGGGCCACGTATCGACCGGCTCGGGCGCGCTGAGTGACCAGCCCTACGGCTTCACCACGCGGTTCGAAGGCGCGCCTGGCACCAATCCGGAAGAGCTGGTGGGCGCGGCCCATGCCAGTTGCTTCACCATGGCGCTGAGCTTTGCCCTTGCCCGCGCGGGCCATAGCGACGGATCGATCGAGACTACTGCCACGGTAACGCTGGAAAAGGATGGCGACGGGTTCACCGTCACCCGATCCGACCTCGTCACCACGGCGCGGGTGCCCGGCATTTCCGACGAGGACTTTCAGGCCATCGCCGCCGACGCCAAGGTCAATTGCCCAATCTCGAAGCTGCTCAATGCCGAGATAACGCTGGCAGCCACTCTGGCAGACTAAGCTGCCGGGGCCACCACGGCGGTACATGGATCGCTGGCCGCCTCGCTCTCGCCGCCATCCAGCAGGGCGAGTGCGGCGAAGCCGGCGATCACCAGCGCGACAAAGCCCAACGTTACCAGGCCCAGGTACTTGTCTATGAAGGCTTTGATCGGTGCGCCGAACATGCGGAAAAGCACGCCCACGATCATGAAGCTGATCGACCGCGAGATGAGGCTGGCGGACAGGAAAAGCCATAGCGGCAGGTGCACAAAGCCGGCGGTGATCGTCAGCAGCTTGAACGGGATCGGGGTAACCCCCTTGGCGACGAACAGCGAAAACACTGCCGCTGGCTCCTGCCGCAGGAAGCAGATCGCGCGCGGGAAGGTTTCCTGCATTCCCAAGGCAGCGATCAACCAGTCACCTACCAGGTCATACAGCCCCCAGCCGATGGCATAGCCTAGCAGGCCGCCCGCGACGGAGGCGAGCGTGGCCACTCCTGCAAACCGGATCGCGCGCTTCGGGTCGGCCAGACACATCAGGCCCAGCAGCGGGTGCGGCGGAATGGGGAAGAAGCTGGCCTCGATAAAGGCGAAAAGCGCCAGCCACCACACGGCATGACGATGGGCGGCCTTGGCCATGGTCCAGTCGTAAAGGCCGCGGATCCAATTCATGCGCTGCTCCTGTCCCGGGGAGGCACGCGCCGCCGGACGCAGCAGCGGTTAGAGCCAAGCCGTCACCAACGCAATCCCGAATGAATAACCTATATGGCACTTTTTTATTGACATCGTGACACTCTTTGGTTAGAGAAAGGCGATTGTGTACTTTACAAACCCATGAGGGTGCCGTATAGGATATCCACAAGCTAAGGAATATCCCATGTCGGTTCTCTCATCCCCTCACTTTCACGACGAAGCTAAGGCTTTCGAGTACCTTGAGAGCATCGTGTGGGCTGACGGCGTGACCTGCCCCCATTGCGGTGTGCATGGTGGCCGCGTTTACGACCTGTCGGGCGTTCGCACGAAGGCCAGCAACAAGAACCCAGAGGGCAAGGTTCGCCACGGCCTCAAGAAGTGTGGCGAGTGCCGCAAGCAGTTCACCGCAAAGGTTGGCACGGTGTTTGAGCACGCCCGTATGCCGCTTCATAAGATGCTCCAGGCTGTGCACCTGATGGTTTCCAGCAAGAAGGGCATCAGCGCCCACCAGCTTAGCCGCGTTCTTGAGGTCCAGTACAAGAGCGCGTGGTTCCTCGCCCACCGCATCCGCGAAGCCATGCGCTCCGGTGATCTTGCACAGCCGTTCGGCGGCAACGGCGGCGCGGTTGAAGTTGACGAAACCTACATCGGCTTCAAGCGCGATGTGGCCACCCGCCGCGGCACTGCCCACAAGCACGGCGTACTCGCGCTGGTAGACCGCGAGAGCGGCCAGAGCCGCTGGTTCAAGATCGACAGCGCTACCGCCGATCAAATCCACCCCATCGTGCTTGGCAACATCGCCCGCGAGGCGCGACTGATGACGGACGAAGCCAAGATGTACCGCAAGATTGGCCGCGAGTTCGCAGAACACGGCACCACCACCCACGCGGCTTTCCAGTACGTCGATATGACCGACCGCACCATTCACACGAACACTGTTGAAGGCGCGTTCTCAATCTTCAAGCGCGGTATGCGCGGCGTGTACCAGCACTGCGCAGAGCATCACCTGCACCGCTATCTGGCAGAGTTCGAGTTCCGCTATAACAACCGCATCGCCAACGGCGTGGATGATCGCACTCGCGCCGCCCGCGCAATGGAGGGCATCGTCGGCAAGCGCATCACCTACGCAAGGCCTGACTAAAGGACCTAAGGCCCCACGCCAGTTGTCGCTTCCTGGATATGAGCCTCGCCGCCGTGGACGGTGGAAGCCCAAGCCGCGTAAATCAGGGGATTCACAAAGAAAGGCGGCGGTGCTATGTACACCGCCGCCAGGTTGGTACCCATACTGCTTATTGGCTCACATCGAGGCCACCGTCCCCAGCCCGGGATTGGTGGCCTCTCTCATTTAGCCCCTGCCGTCACCGCGAGCTTGTGTCCGGCATGAGCGACCCTCCTAGCGGTCATTTTGTCACGCATGGCGCGCCTCCTTTCGGCGACTCATATGCCAGCGACCGAAACACTCGTCAACCTCACGTTGCTTGTTTGCTCCAATTGCTTCTGCCTCGTTGCTTCCCGTCGTGGTCCGTGGTAGACGGGCGTCAACAAGCAAGAGGAATCGCAATTATGGCTCGCTCTCAAAGCCCAGGTTATCCACAATTTGCACTACCCAAAGCGATAAGCGCCGTGCGCAAGATCTTCGAGGCGGACCGCCGCAACCCCATCGATCGATCGGTTGCCCAAAAGCACATCGGATATTCAGGCCCTAGCGGCGCCGCCGATAAGGCGCTTGCTACCTTAGCGCATTATGGCCTGGTGGAGCGCGTCGGCAAAGGAGAGGTGCGCGTCAGTCAGCTTACAGTGGATATTCTGCACCCGGACAGCGACGTTGTGCGGCGCCGCGCGCTTCTTGAGGCCGGTTTCAATCCTCAAGTCTACAAGGACCTCCGCGACCGCTTTGGGGATCATGTCTCGGAAAATGCTCTCCACTCATATCTCGTGCGGGAAAACTTTCTTGATCGAGCAATTGGTCCAGTGAGCAATGGCTATCTTGAGACGATCCGTTATCTCGAGCAAGAGAAAGCATTCGAAAGTCGTGGAAACGCAGCGTCAGAAGTGGAAGAATCGGCGGCATCGGAGAATGATTGGAACGCCGACATGGATGATACTGCAGTGTTAGAACGGCCAGCACCGGCCATCGCCCCGGTTGCGGCACCAGTGCCACAAGTGGAAGTTGGAGAAACCGAATGGATGCGCAATCCACTCGGTCGTGGTAAGTCGGTGCGTGTGCTCGTTACGGGCGACATGGGTACCAAGGAGATTGGCAAACTCATTAAACTCCTTGAAGCGCAGAAAGCGGTGCTCGACGATGACGACGAAGAAGACCAAATGTTCGAGTGAGCAATCTCAACTCGACAAGTTCAAGGAAGCCGCACGCCAGCTTGAGTGCGATGATGACGACAAGCGCTTCAAGGAGCGCGTCGGCAAACTAGTCTCGCGTAAGGGAGTTAATGGCTCAAAATGCCAGTAGAGCGCTTCTTAGGGTGCGGTGCCTGGAATAGACCGTAAAGGGTAACACCCGCACCCAAGAGACCTGCCAATCCAACTGTCACCCATGACTGTGCCATCGCCGCCATCAGGTGGCTATCGAACGGCACGAATGGCATAAGCAGGAATGTCGGGAACGTGGCTCCACTCCCTCCCTGCGTAACTACATGGAGGAATTGAAAGCCACGACCCTTGAGGTAGGAGTGAACTGCGCCGATAGCGGCAAACGCGATGCCACAAAGGATAGTGAGGCCGTACATGGCCTCCCCACTATGTGGCGCGTACTGGTGAACTAGGCCGTTCAAGCAGCAGCTATGACGGCTTTGACTCCTCCAATCATACCGAGACCGGCAACGGCAATCTCACCTACAGCAGGCAGCGAACCACCGAATGTAGCTACGACTGACCCAACCAGCGCGACCGCCAGCGCCCCCATCCCCAATATCACGGCGAGTCCCTGAGGCCGGAACACGCGTACAGCATTCGCTTTTGACATGACCTTCCTCCTTCCTAGACAACACGGGTTTCGTACAAAACGCAGCGTAGCGCAAGAAAGTTTCCATTGGGTCTAGACCAATGAATCATAATGTGGCGCTCGCGACTCATTGATTCAACGTCGCGCAACACAGATCGTACGGACGTGCGCGTAAGACAGCGGAAAAAGCACTTTCCTACAGCGTAACGCTGAATGTACCGATTGGGCGACGTATGTCGGCAAAACGCCGTACAACCTGTGCGCGGCCTGTGGATAACCTAGCTACGCAGGCAAAAACGATTCGACTCAAGGCTTTGGCGGACTGATATTGGCTGCTGACATGAATAGGGGCCGAGTTTGCGGCTCGGCCCCATTCATTCCACCACGATCTTGCAATCGCCGGTGGGACGAGCTTTTTCTAGCACCGGAATCATTATCCGGAATGAGCGAAGGGTCAAGGCGATTGCGACTAACCATAAGGAAAGTACGCAATGCCGAAAACTCCCTCCAATCACGGTAAGCCGTGGACTCCTTCCGATGTGAAGCAGTTGAAGCAGCTGGCCAAGGAAAATACCCCCACGCGGGTGATCGGCCTGAAGATGCAGCGCACCGAAAGCTCCATCTACAGCGCCGCGTCTGACGCTGGCGTTTCGCTTAAGCCGACGAACCAGAGTCCATACAACCGCAAGAAGTAGAGACCGCCGCAACGGCTCTCTCATAGGCATGGCGCTCATCATCAGACCAGGAATGGTTATGGTTGGTGAGCGCCAACGCTAACCGGTCCAAAGCACTCAAGATTATCTTATTTTTCTGCATCTTTTCAGTTCCTTATTCTCTGGGTTTGTAAAAGACACAAACGCCTAGAGAAACGGAACATCGCGATGGTGTGATTCGACGGGGCGGCCCGCACGGCAAGTGTGCGGGCGCGCCCCTTTTTCATGCCCGCCATCCCACAGCATGGAACCACACCAGAATGCGCAAGAGCACCAGGATCATGCCCGCATACCGCGAGGGTGAACGCGAACAGCTTGACCGCCACTGGCGCGGGCTGTTTCTCGATACGCTGGCAGAGACATCCAACGTCAGCGAAGCAGCCCGCCGCGCCGGGATCAATCCCAGCCGCGCCTACAAGGTCCGCCGGGAGGAAGCCGGCTTCCGCACCAAGTGGGCCGCCGCCCTGGCGGAAGGCTACGCCCACCTGGAGATGGAAACGCTCCACCGCCTGCGAATGGGCACCGATGCCGGCAAGGACGAGCGGAAGTTCGACCTGGCCAATGCCCTGCGGCTGCTGGCCCTGCACCGCCAAAGCGTGGCCCAAACCGCAGCACAGGACAGCGATGACGACGAGGAGGCTATCCTGGCGATCCTCCATTCCCGGATCGAGGCCGCCCGGGCCCGCGAGGCGAAACGGCTGGCAGCGACCGACAGCGCGCCCTGCAACGATGATTGAGAGCTGGCGGTGGCTGAGAAAGACGGATGCAGCCGTTTATGATCCAGTCCTGCGGAAACTGCCAAAGCCCGCCAAGGAATTCCTGCGCGACTGGTGGATCACGCAGGCCCGTGACGAACAACTGCCGCCGCCGGGCGACTGGCGGCTGTGGCTGATCTGCGCCGGACGCGGTTTCGGCAAGACGCGCACCGGCGCCGAATGGGTCAACGCCGTGGCCCGCGCCGATTGCCGGGCCCGCATCGCCCTGGTCGGCGCTTCGCTGACCGAAGTGCGGGCGGTGATGGTCGAGGGCGAAAGCGGCCTGCTGGCCTGCTCCCCCGGCAACAGTCGGCCGCGCTTCGATCCCTCGCTACGCCGACTGGTATGGCCGGGCGGCGCGCAGGCTTACCTCTATTCCGCCGCCGAGCCCGAGAGCCTGCGCGGCCCCCAGCACAGCCACGCCTGGTGCACAGACCCAGAAGGAAGTGTTCGTCAACGAGGCGTTCTTCCTGGCAGACATCCTGTTGCATCCGGCGGTCGATAGTCAGACAAGCACACCACCCGCTGCTCCAGCTGAGGGATCCTGCTGGCTTGTCGGTAACGATCCGACGGGCGCATGGAACGGCCAAGCCGGTGCGATCGCCGCCTACAGCGCTGGCGAGTGGACATTCCTCCCGCCGCAGGATGGCATGAGTCTGCTGGTCATGACCACCGGTCAGATGCTGCGCTATCGCAACGGTTGGCAGGCCGCTTCACCCGTGGCGGCCCCGAGCGGTGGCACCACGGTTGATGCCGAAGCAAGGACAGCCATCAATGCCATTCGCAGCGCGCTGATTACCGCAGGCATCCTGCCGCAACCCTAGGAATCTGCAGTGGCGGCATAGGGGGTGGTGTCGATAAGCCCAGCGTCCGCGAAGCCCTTCCGTCGGAGCCGGCAGCTGTCGCATAAACCGCAAGCCAGGCCTTCCGCGCTGGGATCATAGCATGACCAGCTATCCGCCGGATCGAGGCCCAGACGATTGGCCTCCGACGCGATGCGGGCCTTCCCCCAATATTGGAGCGGCGTGTGGATCACGAACGGCCGTCCCTCGACGCCGTCACGTGTTGCAAGGCGCGCGGTCTCCTGAAAACTGGCGATAAAGTCGGGCCGACAATCCGGGTATCCCGAATAATCGAGGGCATTAACGCCAATGAAGATGTCATGCGCCCCGATCGCTTCGGCCCAGGCCAGCGTCAGCGACAGGAACACGAGGTTACGGGCTGGCACATAGGTGACCGGGATCCCTTCCTCCAGGCCGCCCTTGGGTACCGCAATATCGTCAGTAAGGGCCGACCCGCCGAACTGGCGCAAGTCGAGTGGCAAGATTGTGTGCTTCCTGGCCCCGAGCTTTGCAGCGATGTTCCGCGCAGATTCGATCTCTCGCCGGTGGCGCTGGTTATAGTCGATCGTCAGGGCATTTATCGCGAAACCCTGCTCACGCGCCAAGCCGGCAGCTACCATCGAATCCAGCCCGCCTGAGAGCAGGATCACCGCCTGAGCCTGATTGCTTTCCATGCTTGCGGGCTAGGCCCAACCGGCTTTCCGGGCAAGGCCTAGCACGGGCCTGTGCGCCGGGCTTCTCCGGCCAGCGCGAACGGACCGCCTCCCTGGCTGCCCTGGCTCTGCAGCTGGACGAGCGCGCTCCCCTCTTTCCGGATTGTTGTGCGACCGTAGCCATCGCCCCTGCAGGTGTACTGCACCGTCACTTCCTGGGCATCGTCCTGCACCACAAATTGGGTACAGCCCGTCTGCCGGTGCTGCAACTGGATCAGATCCCGACCGTTGCGGACGCAGATGTTGCGGCGAGAACCATCAGAACGCTGGCGGATTTCCCACATGCCGGGCTGCAGAGTGTCCAGCATCGCCAGTTCCGAGACCTCGGCTGCGATTGGTGCGGCCAACCCGGCCGCCCCAAAGGCGCCCAGCAAAAGACCCAGTTTTTGCATGCTCGCCATTTAGCACCACTCCGAAGTCGTCGCGCACCCCTATGCAACAGACCAGCTTAACGGCAGATTGCCCTTCACGCGCGACGAGCTGAGCGCTTACTCAATCCTGCACGCAGAATTGGCGCGAACAGAACGCGCAGTCGATGCGGATAACCCCCGTCTCGTCTTTCATTTCGACACGGTCCACGTGCGAAAATCGGGCAAGCACCTGCTCGAAGTGCTGCGCCGAACACCGGCATCCCTTGCAGAGTGATGCACCGCGTTCGACCAGGATCCTGTCCTCTTCGTGGTAAAGGCGCCAGACGATCTCCTCCAGTGACAAATCCTGTTCGATCAGTTCTTCCGGCTGGATCGTCTGGGCCAGCAGGCTGACGTGTTCCCATTGGGGATGATTCAGGCGCGCGTGGAGACGCTCGCGGCCATCCTCGCCATCGGGCAGGTGCTGGACCAGCAACCCGCCACCAACATTGCCGGCCGCGCCCGATTTCAGCCCGGTCCGGATGAGCGTGGGCACCTGTTCGCTCTGGCCGAAATAAGCCTGGAGCGCCTCGGTCAGCGATTGCCCCTCCAGCGGAACAATCCCCTGGTAACGCTTGCCTTCTCCGCCCATGTCGAACGTCAGGGCGAGATAACCTTCGCCGAACAGCGCCGGCAAATCCGGGTTCGATCCTAGTGTGTCGAATTCAGCCGGATCATGCTGGACATAGCCGCGCAAGGCTCCGTCGTGATAATCGCACACCAGCAGCGAAATCACCCCGCCATTGGCCTGCGCCTGAATTGTTAGCTGGTCATCCGCATCCTTCAGCAGCCCGCCGACCAGCGCGGTGAGAACCAGGGCTTCCGCCAGCACCAGCTTGATCGCCGGCGGATAATCGTGCGCGGCAAGGATCTCGTCCAGCACAGGACCCAGGCGAACCACCCGGCCGCGACAGTCCTGCGCGGGGATGGTGAAGGAAACGAGGCGGTCGAAGCCGGTGGCGGGCTGGTCGGGAAGGCTATCAGGCATCGGGGGCATATGGGTCGAGCCGGGCGTTTACCAAGCCCTAGCTGTTCCCCAACAAGCCAAAGCACCACAGCAGAACAGACTTCTGCGCGTGGATGCGGTTCTCCGCTTCATCGAACACCACGGATTGCGGCCCCTCGAACACGTCGGCTGAAACCTCTTCTCCGACGTGCGCTGGCAGGCAGTGCAGGAAGCGCGCATCAGGCTTGGCGCGCGCCATCAGGGTGGCATTGACCTGGTAGGGTGCCAGCTCCGCCAGCTTTTCGGCCGCATGGGCCTGCCCCATCGAAATCCACGTATCGGTGACCACCACATCGGCCCCCGCTGCCGCTTCCGCCGCATCGTGGGTAACCGTGATGTCGGAACCGGCCGCACGGGCAGCATCGAGATAGCGCGCTTCGGGGACATAACCCCTCGGCGTGCCGATCGCCATGTCGAACCGCATCAGGCCCGCCGCCTCAACCACCGAATTCATCACATTATTGCAGTCACCCAGCCAGGCTAGCTTCAGGCCCGGCAGGGCCTTGCCGTGCTCGATCACGGTCAACAGGTCCGCCACGATCTGGCAGGGGTGCGATCGGTCAGTCAGCCCGTTGATTACCGGGACCCCGGCATAGGCCGCCATTTCCTCCACTTTCGCGTGATCATCGGTCCGGACCATGATGGCATCTGCCATCCGGCCCAGCACGCGGGCGGTATCAGCCACAGTTTCCCCGCGCCCGAGCTGCGAGGTGCCCGCATCGAGGACCAGCGGCGTGCCGCCAAGCTGGCGGATGGCGATGTCGAAACTCACCCTTGTGCGGGTGGAATTCTTCTCGAACACCATGGCCAGCACCCGTCCGGCCAAGGGTGCATCGGCATCTGCCTTGCCCTTTGGCCAGCCCTTGCGCGCAGCCTTTCGCTCGATCGCGTCGCTGATCATCGCGGCGATGGCATCGGGACCCGCGTCGGCGAGATCGAGGAAATGCCGCGCCGCCATCAGCCGGCGTCCGGCTTGTAGCTCGCGGCACCCGCCGACAGCTTGTCGAAGAACTCGTCCATCTCCGCGTCCCCGATCACCAGCGGCGGCAGCAGCCGCAGCGTGTTGTCGCCGGCGGCCACGGTCAGCAACTGGTATTTATCGCGCAGGTGCACCATGAAGCCGCGCGGCTCCCCCTTCATCTTCAGTCCCAGCATCAGGCCCAGCCCTCGCACGCTGTCGAACAGCTCCGGGTAATTGCCGATGAACTGTTCAAGCCGGCCCCGCAGCCGCTCGGCCTTGGCGCGCACGTCAGCCAGGAACTCCTCGTTAGCCACAGCGTCCATCACCGCCATTCCCGCCGCCATCGCCAACGGATTGCCCCCATAGGTGGAGCCATGGGTCCCCAGGCCCATGCCGCGCGCTGCTTTTTCGGTGGCGAGGCAGGCCCCAAGCGGGAAGCCGCCGCCAATGCCCTTGGCCGTCGCCATGATATCGGGCACCACGCCGAGCTGTTCGTAAGCGTAGAGCGTTCCGGTCCGCGCGACTCCGCACTGAACCTCGTCGAATACGAGCATCAGGTCATGCTCATCGGCCAGGGCGCGCAAGCCTTGCAGGAATTCCGCCGTGCCCACGCGGATGCCGCCTTCACCTTGCACCGGTTCCACCAGGAATCCGGCGGTCTGCGGACCGATGGCCGCCCTGGCCCCTTCCAGATCATTGAAGTCAACATAGCGGAAGCCCGGCAGCAGCGGGGCAAAGCCCTTGTGCATCTTCTCCTGGCTCGACGCGCTGATCGTGGCCATCGTCCGCCCGTGGAAGGCGTTGTTGAAGGTTATCAGTTCGTACCGCGTGGTGTCCCCATTCACCTGGTGATAGGCGCGCGCGGTCTTGATCGCGGCTTCCACCGCCTCAGCGCCGGAGTTGGTGAAGAACACCGTGTCGGCAAAGGTCGCGTCCACCAGGCGCTGGGCCAGTGCTTCCCCCTGCGGGCTGCCGTAGAGGTTGGACACGTGCATCAGCGTGGCCGCCTGCTGCTGGATCGCGGCAATCAGGCCGGGATGCGAGTGGCCCAGCAGGTTGACGGCAATACCTGCCGCAAAATCGAGGTAGCGCGTGCCATCTTCGGTAATCAGGTGGCAATTCTCACCCTTGACGGGCCGCACTCCGCACCGGGGATAGACCGGCATCAGCGGGGTAATGGTCATGGACAAATCCTTCGAAAACGAATCCGTAAAACGACAAGCGGCGGCCGATCCGGCCGCCACGTCATGGATTGCTATCTAGGACGGGTGCGGCGGCCGGTCAAACACGGCCGCCGATCCCAATGCCTGCGACTCAGTCGCGCGCAGGCGCCAGATTGACAGCCGAGTACTTGCCTCGTCGGTCGACTTCGAGATCGAATTCGAAGCGGTCGCCCTCGTTGATGCCCGGCAGGCCCGAACGCTCCACCGCGCTGATGTGAACGAAAGCGTCTTCCTTGCCATCGTCACGGGTGATGAAGCCAAAGCCCTTCATGGCGTTGAAGAACTTGACAGTGCCCACGGCCTTCTCGCCGGTCAGCTCGCGCTGCGGGCTCTTGGGCGTTGCAGCCACGGCGATAACATCGCCCACCACCTGCAGATCGGCTGCGGACACCTTGCCGCCACGATCCACCAGGTTGAACTGCAGTTCCTGCCCTTCGGCCAGACCTTCCAGCCCGGCGCGTTCCACCTGGCTGATGTGCACGAACACGTCTTCCCCGCCCTCATCGCGCTGGATGAAGCCGAAACCCTTCTGGGCATTGAAGAACTTTACCTTGCCCTTGCCGGTGCCGACAACCTGGGCGGGCATACCGCCACCGCCGCCGCCGCCGCGAGGCCCGCCACCGCCGCCGCCACGCGGGCCGCCGAAGCCACCCTCACGCGAACCACCGCCGCCGAAGCGATCGCCGCCGCCGCCGCCACCGAAACGGTCGCCACCACCGCCGAAGCGATCACCGCCGCCGCGCCAGTCGTTACCCATCGGAGCCGGACCACCGAAGGGATCGAAACCTTCTTCGCCGAAACCGTCCCGCTTGTCGCGTCCCCGGCCGCGACGCCCTCTGTCATAACCCATGTATGCGAACAACCTTCATCCCGCCCTTGCGATTCACCCGGTGGCGCGGACGGAAATCCCGCCGGATGGAAGCGCAGGTCTAGCCCGCCACTCCGTGACCGTGCCGCCTATACAGGAGAATCTGCGCGCTGGCGAATGATTTACGTTTTGCGCTCTTGTAGCACACTGGCGGGGATGCAATTGAAGTTTCGCAGTCCCCGCAGGGCTGCCCAGCGGGAGCTTTCGGGATGAGCGATTTCAGGCAATTGTCCGACCAGGTCTGGGCCAGCCCGCAGATCACCCTGGCCGACGTGCAGGCCGCCGCCGCGATGGGCTTCGCGCTGGTAATCAACAACCGGCCCGAGGGCGAAAGCCCCGACCAGACGCCGGGTGAGGATATTGCCGCAGCCGTGCGCGCAGCGGGCATGGACTATTGCGCCATCCCCATCGCCCCTGGCGGTTTCACGCACGAGCAGGTGGCAGACATGGCCAAGGCCCTGGGCGAAGCCGGCGGGCCGGTGCTTGCCTATTGCCGTTCCGGCACCCGTTCCACGCTGCTCTGGTCGCTGGCGCAGGCCGCAGCGGGCGAGGACCCCGATTCCATCGCGAGCGCGGCCTTGCAGGCTGGATACGACATCGCCCCGATCCGGGGCATCGTCGAGTCGCTGGCGGCCGAGGCGCGCAACTGACATGTCCGGGCCGCTGCCCCTGGCACTGGCCCTGCTCGCAGTACTGGCCCTTGTGGCGCTGGCCCATTGGCTGGGCTTCAGCCGAGCGGCCAAGCTGTCGGGTCCCGACCATGCGACTGCCCTGGCGCAGAGCCTGCCGGGCGGCTTTTCTCCCGTTGACCTGGCCATCTCGCGTGATGGCGGCGGTGCCCTGCTGCGCGATGCGAGCGGGCAGGTGGCCATTATCGCGCCTGTCGGTGCGCATTTCGTTGTGCGGTTACCAGCCAATCGGTTCTACGCGCGCCCGGCCGGTAAGGGCCTGATCGAAGTGCGCGGCGAAGACTTTGCAGCACTGCTGGATCTTGGCGAGGAGGGTGCACGCTGGCTGGCCATCCTTTCCGGCGCTTCCCCGGCTGGCCAGTAATGGGCTTCGATCCCCTGCCCTATGCCGTGCCCCTGTTCGTGCTGCTGATCGCGGCCGAACTGCTCTGGGCCAAACGCACGGGCCGGATGGCCGCGTATGAAACCCGCGACACCGCCGTTTCGCTGGGGCTGGGGCTGGGCAGCGTCGTCGCGGGGGCGTTGGCGGCGCCGGCGGTGCTGGCAATCATGGCCCATATCTACAGCTTGACCCCGCTGCGGATCGGCTGGGCCTGGTGGGCCTGGCCATTGTGCTTCCTTGCTGACGATCTGGCCTATTACTGGCAGCATCGCGCCGGACACCGGGTGCGCTGGTTCTGGGCCAGCCACGTCAATCACCACTCCAGCCAGCATTACAACCTGTCCACTGCCCTGCGGCAGACCTGGACCGGCTTCCTGGCCATAACCTTCGTTTTTCGCCTGCCGCTGGTGGCGGTTGGTTTTGCGCCGGAATTGGTGCTCGCCTGCGCTGGCCTGAACCTCGTCTACCAGTTCTGGATCCACACCGAGGCGGTTGGCCGCTTGCCGCGCTGGTTCGAGGCGGTATTCAACACCCCCTCGCACCACCGGGTGCATCATGCCACCAATCCGCGCTACCTTGATCGCAACTTCGCCGGCACATTCATCGTGTGGGATCGCCTGTTCGGTACGTTTGAGCCGGAACGGGACGACGAGCAGGTCCGCTATGGCATTGTCCACCAGCTCGGCGGCTTCAACATCCTGAAGGCAGCGTTTCACGAATGGCTGGCCATCGGCCGCGACCTCGTCCGCGCCCCCTGGAAGGCCAAGGCTGGCTACCTGCTGCGTGAACCCGGCTGGTCGCACGATGGCAGCCGCGAAACCTCCGCCATGATCCGCAGGCGCCACGGGATTGAAGACGCGCAGTAGCACTTGGCAGAACACGAGACTTCGGGGGGCGCGGGCCCCTGCCGGTTCTGATCGCGCAAGGGCTACGGGACCCAGCAGGCTCTCGCGCTCCCTCTCCGTCGGCTACCTCAGTTCCCTGTGTGACTTGGCCGGCGCCAGGAAGAGCGCAAAGAAAAAGGGCCGGAGGTTTCCCCCCGGCCCCTTTCTGTTTGCCTTGCGGCTATCGCTTAGCGACCCGAACCCGGACCGTAGGTGATTTCCACCCGGCGGTTCTGCAGTTCGCGGACACCGTCGGCGGTCGGCACGCGGTTCTGGCTTTCGCCGAACGCCTGGGCCGAGATCCGCGCAGCGGGGATGCCCTTGCCGGCCAGGTAGGTCTGGACCGCAGCGTTACGACGTTCGGACAGGCCGACGTTGTACTGGGTCGAACCCGAGCGGTCGGCGTGGCCGGCCAGCATGATCGCCGCGGTACCGCAGTTGCCATAGGCCGTCACGGCGCTGTCGAGCACGCGGGCCGCTTCCGGCGTGATCACCGACTGATCCCAGTCGAAGAACACGATGTACGGGCCCTGGTTACACGGCGTCGCGAACTTTTCCCTACACACGCTCTTCCG
>NZ_WTYV01000019.1 GCF_009827655.1 Alteraurantiacibacter buctensis
CGGTTGGGGCTGTAGGTATTCTCGGTGGGAGTTTCCTCTGTGTTCATCCCCGGAGTCTTCTTCTCGGCTTCAGCTGCGCCCTGCGCCATGTCCTTCACTTGCTCCCCAGTCTGATGAAGAAAGCTGGAAGCTTGGGCAGTGTAGGAACTGTCCTGGGTGGATTGGTCACGCCCTTCCTGGCACTGGTTCATAAAATCATCCTTCTTGGCCTGAGCTTGACCGACGAGCTCGCCGGCGCTGTAAAAACTCTAGCTCCCTTCCTTCTCTGTCTTTTGTTGTCTCTTTGATAGGCAAATGAAGTATATCTTTTAGGCCTATTGAAGGAGACTTTGCATCACCAAGAAACAAACTCGAGATGGAGATTTTCTTGTTTTTGATCGTCAGTTTCATCCATCCTTCACCATGGGGGACGTTTCACTGGAGCAGATAAAAAACGAGAATATTGATCTTGAGAGAATTCCTGTTAAAGAGGTATTTGACCAGCTAAGATGCACAAAAGAAGGGTTGACCAGCGCACAAGGCGAGGAGAGGCTTGCGATCTTTGGCCCCAACAAGCTAGAGGAGAAAAAAGAGAGCAAATTTCTCAAGTTCCTGGGCTTCATGTGGAATCCTTTATCATGGGTTATGGAAGCAGCTGCCATAATGGCCATTGCTTTGGCTAATGGAGGAGGCAAACCTCCGGACTGGCAAGACTTTGTTGGGATCATTGTGTTGCTTATCATCAACTCCACCATCAGCTTCATTGAAGAAAACAATGCAGGCAACGCCGCCGCCGCCTTGATGGCCGGTCTAGCCCCGAAAACCAAGGTTTTGAGGGATGGAAAATGGAGTGAGCAAGATGCAGCAATTCTGGTACCAGGAGATATCATCAGCATCAAGTTGGGAGATATTATCCCAGCAGATGCTCGTCTCATGGAGGGAGATCCGCTCAAGATTGATCAGTCTGCTCTGACCGGTGAATCCCTTCCAGTCACAAAGAATCCTGGAGATGGAATTTTCTCTGGCTCAACCTGCAAGCAAGGTGAAATTGAGGCTGTTGTCATCGCCACTGGTGTTCATACCTTCTTCGGCAAGGCAGCTCACCTTGTTGACAACACTAATAATGTTGGTCATTTCCAAAAGGTGCTGACAGCCATTGGTAACTTCTGTATCTGCTCAATTGCTATCGGAATGCTGATTGAAATCATAGTGATGTACCCAATCCAGAAAAGGAGGTACAGGGAGGGCATCGATAACCTCTTGGTGCTTCTCATCGGCGGTATCCCAATTGCAATGCCTACAGTTTTGTCCGTGACAATGGCCATTGGGTCTCACCGTCTATCACAGCAAGGTGCCATCACCAAGAGAATGACTGCCATTGAAGAAATGGCTGGAATGGATGTCTTATGTAGTGACAAGACTGGAACTCTAACCCTCAACAAGCTTACCGTTGACAAGAACCTTATTGAGGTGTTTGCCAAGGACATGGACAAGGATACCCTTTTATTACATGCTGCCAGGGGCTCGAGAATTGAGAATCAGGATGCCATTGACGCTTCAATTGTTGGGATGCTGGGCGACCCCAAGGAGGCAAGAGCTGATATCACCGAAGTGCATTTCTTGCCCTTCAACCCCGTGGAAAAGCGCACTGCAATCACTTATTATGACAGCAAAGGTGACTGGTACAGAAGCAGCAAGGGAGCTCCGGAGCAAATTATCGACCTCTGCCAACTCAAGGGCGAGATGAAGAAAAAGGCTCATGAAATCATTGACAACTTTGCTGAACGTGGCCTTCGTTCCCTAGGAGTTGCTCGCCAGACAATTCCAGAAAAGAACAAGGAAAGCGAAGGAGAACCATGGGAGTTTGTGGGTCTCTTGCCTCTTTTCGACCCTCCAAGGCATGATAGTGCCGAGACTATCCGCCGAGCCCTTGACCTTGGTGTCAATGTTAAAATGATAACCGGCGATCAACTTGCTATTGGCAAAGAGACTGGCCGCAGGCTTGGGATGGGTACAAACATGTATCCCTCATCTTCTCTCCTTGGTAATAGCAAGGATGAGGGCATTGCTGGCATTCCAGTTGATGAGCTCATCGAGAAGGCTGATGGGTTTGCCGGAGTCTTCCCTGAACACAAGTATGAGATTGTTAAAAAGCTACAAGAGAGGAAGCACATTTGTGGTATGACAGGAGATGGTGTTAATGACGCGCCTGCATTGAAGAAGGCAGACATTGGTATTGCGGTGGCAGATGCGACTGATGCTGCCAGGGGAGCCTCCGATATTGTGTTGACAGAACCAGGTTTGAGTGTTATTATCAGTGCTGTATTGACAAGCAGAGCCATCTTCCAGAGGATGAAGAACTACACAATTTATGCCGTTTCCATCACAATCCGTATTGTCCTGGGATTCTTGCTCGTGGCACTTATCTGGAAATTCGATTTCTCACCATTCATGGTCCTGATTATCGCTATTCTCAATGACGGAACCATCATGACCATCTCCAAAGATAGAGTCAAGCCATCTCCTGTGCCAGACTCATGGAAGCTCAAGGAAATCTTTGCCACAGGTGTTGTCCTTGGAACCTACATGTCAATCATGACTGTGGTGTTCTTCTGGCTTGTTCATGACACTGATTTCTTCCCTGAGAAGTTCGGTGTGAGGTCAATTAAAGGAAAACCAGATGAGCTCACGGCAGCTCTTTACCTTCAAGTGAGCATCATCAGTCAAGCACTCATCTTTGTGACCAGGTCAAGGAGCTGGTCCTTTACTGAATGCCCTGGTCTCTTACTTGTCGGTGCCTTCATTGCTGCACAAGTGGTGGCAACTGTCATTGCTGGATATGCAACCTGGTCCTTTGCAAGAATCCAAGGGGTTGGTTGGGGATGGGCAGGAATCATCTGGATTTACAGCATCGTCACCTACATCCCTCTCGATGTCCTCAAGTTCATCATTCGATATGCTTTGACTGGGAAGGCCTGGGATAATCTGCTGCAGAATAAGACTGCTTTCACCAACAAGAAGGACTACGGAAAGGGTGAGAGAGAAGCTCAATGGGCCACTGCTCAACGTACTCTTCATGGTCTCCAACCTCCAGAAACCATGTTCAATGACAAGACCACCTACAGAGAGTTGAATGAGCTAGCTGAGCAGGCTAAGAAGCGTGCCGAAGTAGCAAGGCTCAGAGAGCTCCACACATTGAAGGGACATGTTGACTCAGTGGTGAAGATGAAGGGGCTAGACATTGACACCATCCAACAGCACTACACAGTCTAAAGATGTTAAGGAGTTGTAAGAAGAAGAATGCACAAATAAGATAGAGAGACAGTTCAGGGAGAACAAACAAAGAAACTCATGCCAGGGCTGCTTTTTTCTGTTCCTCATTGATTCATTTTTAATTCAAAATATAGGTGGGATCTTCACAAGGGATATTTGTTGTAGCTTTTTCTGAGAATGGTGAAGAATTCTAGTGGAGATTAGAATACAATGAAGAACTCAAGGGACTAAGC
>NZ_WTYV01000020.1 GCF_009827655.1 Alteraurantiacibacter buctensis
AGCTTCCGGCCGGTGCCACTGCCACGATCACCGCACCGGGGGGCTTGACGATCGATGCTGCCGGCGGGATCACCCTGCGCGGTGACGTGGCGATCGAAGGCGCGCTGACCGTTACCGAGACGATCATTGCCGATGGCAACGTGACTGGCGACGGGGTGAGCCTGAAGACCCACACCCACAGCGGCGTGCAGGGCGGCGGCGGCAACAGCGGCCCGCCGAACTAGCCGCCCGTAACTTCCCCACTTACGGGGGCACCCGCTGGCCTTTCGCGCGCGGGTCTGGCCTGCCTGTCCCCCATGATCGGCATGAGCGCCACCACGGGGAAGACCCTGTCCGATACTGCGCACCTGGCGCAGTCGATCGCTGACATCCTCACCACCCCGATCGGCAGTCGCGTGATGCGGCGCGACTATGGCTCGCTGCTGTTTGACCTGATCGACCGGCCGGTGAACCCTGCCATGCGCCTCTTGCTGCAGGCGGCCACTGCCGTTGCCATCCGCCGCTGGGAGCCGCGCCTGCGCCTGTCCCGCGTGACCTTGCGTGGCGAGCCCGCGCGTGGCCGCCTGACCATCGGCATCGAAGGCCGCCGCACCGATCTGCCCGCCGCTTCCGCCACCGTTTCGCTTGTCATCCCCCTTGCCTGAAGGACACGCCCATGCCCGGCCTGACCATTGTTGAACAGACCTCCGGCCCGCGCAGCATCCTGCCTGCCAGCCTGGCCGTAATTGGCCTGGTGGCCACGGCCACCGCTGCCGCAGGGGCTGCCACCACGGCGCTAAACGAAGCCTTCCCGCTCAACACCCCGGTGCTGATCGCGGGCGATGTGGAAGCCGCTGCCGGCAATGCCGGCAGCGGCGGCACGCTGGGCCCTGCCCTGCGCGCCATCGCCGATCAGGCCAGCCCCTATGTGATCGTGGTGCGCGTGGCCGAAGGCGAGGATGCCGAGGCGACCGAGGCCAACGTCATCGGCGCAACCGATGGCAACAGCTACACCGGCATCCAGGCCTTGCTGGCCGCCGAATCGCAGCTGGGCTTCCGCCCGCGCATCCTGGGTGCACCGGGCCTCGACAGTGCTGCCGTTGTGGCCGAGCTGGTGATCGCCGCCCAGAAGCTGCGCGCCATGGTCTATGCCTCTGCCATCGGCGATGATGTGGCCGAAGTGGTCACCTATCGCGAGACCTATGCCGCGCGCGAGCTGATGCTGATCTGGCCCGATACCAGTGCGGCCTTCTCCGGCGATATCGTGGCCCGCACACTGGGCCTGCGCGCCCGCATCGATGAACAGCAGGGCTGGCACAAGACGGTCAGCAACGTGCCGCTGGGCGGGATCACCGGCCTTGATCGCGATGTGCACTTCGATCTGCTGGATCCCAGCACCGAGGCCGGCGCGCTCAATGATGCCCAGGTGACCACGGTCATTCGCCAGACCGGCTTCCGCCTGTGGGGCAACCGCACCTGCGCCGATGTGGCGCAGCAGCCGGAATTCAGCTTCGAAAGCGCGGTGCGCACCAGCCACGCGCTGCAGGACGAGATCGCCTCGATCTTCGCCCCGTTCCTCGATCAGCCGATGACCCAGGCGCTGATCAAGGATCTGGTCGAGACCGGCAATGCACGCTTCCGCCAGCTGGTGCGCGAGGGCCGTATCGTTGGTGCGCAGATGTTCTTCGACAAGGACGCGAACAGTTCGGTCGAGCTGGCAGCAGGCCGCCCCAAGTTCCGGATCCAGTTCACCCCGGCCGCGCCGCTGGAAAACCCCCGCGTCGATCTGGTGATCACCGACTTCTACTACGCCGGCTTCACCGACCTGGTGGGATAAATTCGCGCTACCGCTTCGCTGCTTGAGCGCAGGCCCAGTGCGGCCCTCAAGTAGCGAAGCGGTAGGGCAGCACTGAAAGGAAAACCGATGGGCCTTCCCCGCAAGCTGAAGAACATGAACGCCTTTGTCGATGGCAAGTCGTACCTGGGCGTGATCGCCGAGTTCGAAGAGCCCAAGCTGGCGATCAAGACCGAGGACTGGCGCGGCGGCGGCATGCTTGGCGACGTCAAGCTCGACATGGGCCTCGAGGCGATGGAGGCCAAGCTCAAGATGGGCGGCCACGAAGCCAGCCTGATCCGCAAGTTCGGCACCCCTGCTCTCGATGGTGTGCGCCTGCGCCTGGTGGGTGCCTACCAGCGCGACGATGGCAGCGCCGCCCAGGCCGTCGAGGTCTATCTCGGCGGGCGGTTTACCGAGATCGCCCCCGGCACGTCCAAGCCCGGCGACGACACCGAGCACGAGTACACCGTACCGCTGGTCTACTACCGCCGCGAGGTGAATGGCCGCGTCGAGGTGGAAATCGACATGCTGGCCGGCGTGTTCATCGTCGACGGCATCGATCGCTATGCCGAGATCCGCGCCATCATCGGCGGCGGCGACACGCTCGAGGTGTCCACTTCGTTCGGCGGCATCAGCATCTAAAGCCAATCCTGCCGGCGGCCTTCAGCGGGGCGACGGCGGCAGGACCTGGCGGGCCGGGCGGGACTGATCCTCCCCACCCGGCCCGTTATCCGCCCCGCCAGAACCAAGGAAACGCCCCGCCATGACAACCGAACCTGCAACCCAGCCCGCCCCTCGCCAGCACGAGACGATTCCGCTTTCCGAGCCTATCCGGCGCGGCGAGCACGAGATCGCCGAGCTTGGTCTGCGCAAGCCCAGGGCTGGCGAACTGCGCGGCCTGTCGCTGCAGGACGTGATCACCAGCGACATCACCGCGCTGCTGACCCTGATCCCGCGCATCAGCAACCCGCCGCTTACGCCGGATGAGGCCAACGCGCTGGAGCCGGAAGACCTGGCTGCCATCGGGGGCACGGTGCGCGGTTTTTTTATGACGCGGGCGGAACGCGAGATCATGGAGATGATGATCGCGGAACAGCGCCCGAAGACCTGATGGCCGACATCGCGGGCATCTTCCACTGGTCGCTGGCTGACATGCAGGGGCTGGAGCTGGATGACCTGGTCGACTGGCACGGCCGCGCGGTGGACTTCTGGAAGCGCACGCAAGGGAAGGGATCGAAATGAGCTCGAACCGCCTCTCGCTGCTGGTCAACTTCGTAGCGGTCGACAAGCTGTCGGGCGCGCTGCGCAACATCATCGGCCTCGGCCGGAACGGCTCGCGCTCGATCAAGGAACTGACCGG
>NZ_WTYV01000021.1 GCF_009827655.1 Alteraurantiacibacter buctensis
TTGGTGTAACGAATGATGCCCTTGGCGGTGAGAACCTGCTTGTTGAATCGGGTAGAAGCCACCATGTAGTAGTCTTTTGGAGCTTGGTTGGATGTCACGAGGACACTGAAGCATTGTCCAACATGGACATCGAGTGACTCGTAGACGTTTTGCACCACATGGGATCCTTCCATCTCCACAAGTTTCATTGTATGGCCCTGGATCCTGAAATTGAGAGTATTCTTGAGCCCAGCATTGCAGATCCTGTACTTGTATGTCTTTCCGGGTTTCATTGTGAAGAGCGGCTCATCCTTGCCGTCTCCCATGGCGTTTTTGCCATTGACGAGGACACCATCAGGCCTTGCAAGAGTGCGGCCGCTATCCAAGAGCTTCTGGAGAGCAGTGTGGCTCTTAGTGTACCAGTCATTGAGAATAACAGTGTAATCATCCTCGGGATCAGCATAAGGGACAGGGATGAGTAGACGACTGTTGATGCGAAGGCCACCAAAACCACCATAGCAAAGTCTCTGTTTGCATCATTATCATCTTCATCGCAATCCTACTCTTCTATTCCATCCATTTTCTTCCTTTTCTTTTCATCTGTAGAAACCAGGATATTGGCCCAGGAAATAGAAGTGAAAATGTTTCGGAAAGTGGTTGTTTCTGCTATTTCCCTCATTCTTGTCGTCGGTGCTGTCATTGGGGTGGTGGCTCTGGTGCAACCCAGTCATAAGGGATCCGGTGGAGAAAACGAACCAGGAAACATTTCTCCATCGATGAGGATTGCCAATCAGCTATGTCAACCGTCAGATTACAAGGAGGCTTGCACCAAGACCCTCAGCTCCGTGAACAGCACGGATCCAAAAGAGTTTGTCAAGCAGGCTATATTAGCTGCCTCGGATGCGGTGAAGAAATCGTTCAACTTCTCCGACGACCTGGTCGTCAAAGCCAGCCAAAATAAGCGCGAGAAAATGGCGTTGGACGATTGCAAGGAGCTGTTGGACTATGCCGTTCAAGAGCTTCAGGCATCAATGTCAATGGTGGGAGATAGTGACTTGCACACCACAAATAACCGCGTTGCAGAGCTACAAAGTTGGCTGAGCGCTGTCCTTGCATATCAAGAAACATGTGTGGATGGGTTCGATGATAAGAGCCCCATCAAGCCTATAGTTCAACAAGGTTTCGTTGATGCTAGCCAGCTCACCGACAACGTTCTGGCTATCATCTCTGGCTTGTCAGACTTCCTCAAATCCATGGGCCTCCAGTTTAACATTCCTTCCAACTCTCGTCGCCTTCTTGGCGAGGATGGATTTCCCACCTGGTTCTCTGGGGCTGATCGCAAGCTTTTGGCAGCACAGGGCAATGGCAACGTCAAGCCAAACGCGGTCGTGGCTCAGGATGGCAGTGGACAATTCAAGACCATCAGCGCAGCCATTGCTGCATATCCCAGTAACCTCAAGGGACGATATATTATCTATGTTAAGGCCGGAACTTATCGTGAGTATGTTACTGTTGACAAGAACAAGCCCAATGTGTTCATCTATGGTGATGGACCCAGGAAGACGATCGTCACCGGAAGCAAGAGCTTTGCCAAGGATGGTTTGGGAACATGGAAGACCGCTACTTTTGTGGCTGAAGCGGATGGGTTCATTGCCAAGTCGATCGGATTCCAAAACACCGCTGGTCCTGACGGGCACCAGGCGGTGGCGCTTCGTGTAAGTTCTGATATGTCAGTGTTCCTCAACTGCAGGATGGACGGGTATCAGGACACATTGCTGTACCAAGCCAAGCGTCAATTCTACCGCAATTGTGTTATTTCCGGCACCGTTGATTTCATCTTCGGCTATGGCGCCGCTGTGATCCAAAACTCCTTGATTGTCGTCCGGAGACCCAATGACAACCAGCAGAACACGGTGACTGCAGACGGCAGGAAAGAGAATCATGCCACCACCGGTTTGGTCATCCACAACTGCAGGATTGTCCCTGAGCAGAAGCTAGTTGCTGACAGGTTCAAGATCCCAACATACCTGGGCAGGCCATGGAAGCCATTCTCCAGGACCGTTGTCATGGAATCAGAACTGGCAGATTTTATCCAGCCTGCGGGGTGGATGCCATGGGCCGGAAGCTTATATCTTGACACTTTGTACTACGCAGAGTACGCAAACAGAGGCGCCGGAGCAAATACCAACAAGAGGGTGAGCTGGAAAACTTTCCGTGTCATTAACAGGAACGAGGCTCTTCAATTCACCGCCGGCCAATTCCTTCAGGGCGCTGCTTGGATTAAAAATGCTGGAGTGCCTGTCTTGCTTGGCCTAAAACGATGAGAAGATTATGTTTTAGCAGAAGAAGGCTTGTGTGGAGACCATGATCAAAATGCAAAATTTTGAGCTTGATTAGCGAAAAAATTGATTCATTTCG
>NZ_WTYV01000022.1 GCF_009827655.1 Alteraurantiacibacter buctensis
AGATAATAAACATCAGAGACTTTATTTGATTTTTTTTTTTAATTGTTTTGTTGGAGGTATTTGTCATCAGATTACATGTATATGTATCTCTTAATGCAAATGTACAGGACAATCGTTGTCATTTTCACGCAGAAGTGTATGTTTGGCCTCCAATGACAGCTTCATCGGGGATATATTTGCCCCAGAACCAGTGTGCCTTCCACACTCTGTTCATCTCTTCAATGGGGACGTTCTTTGTCTCGGGCAAGAAGAAGTAGACGAAGATGGTCATGAGAACAACAAATCCAGCAAAGAACAAGAAGAGACCGAACTTCATGTGGCAAAGCATGCTTAGGAAGAACTGGCCGATGACAAAAGTGAAGAACATGTTAACTGAGACATTGATGGCTTGCCCTGCTGATCTGATCTCAAGAGGGCAGATTTCACTAGGAACCAGCCATCCCAACGGACCCCAAGACCAGGCAAATGCTGCAACATAAGCACAGATGAAGAACAGCACGAGGTTGGCCGATCCCTTTGGCAATTCTCCTACACCTTGTGTTCCGAAGTTGATGGCTATCATGATCCCGACAAGTATCTGGCTAATAATCATTTGAACCCCTCCTTCTAGGAACAAGATTCTTCTCCCGAACCTATCAGCTGAGTGGACGGAAACAAGTGTACTGACGAGATTTACGACGCCGGTAATAACTGCAGACATAAGCGAAGCATCATCGCCGAAACCCAGGGTCTTAAAGAGAACAGGTGCGTAAAACATGATGACATTAATTCCAGTAAGCTGCTGGAAGAATGGGATCATTGTGCAGATGACAAGCTGAGGCCTGTATTTTGGCTGCAGGATGTTTTTCCATGGGTGGTCCACTTTCTTTGCAGCCTCGGTTGCGTCGACAAGGTCCTGGAATTCTGCTTCAACGTTGTCTGTGCCACGAATCTTTTGCAGCATTCTCTTTGCCTCCTCGGGGTGGCCTCTCTCAATAATGGAGTTTGGAGTGTCTGGAAGGAAGAACGATCCAATTGTGATCATCAAAGCTGGGACAGCCGCGAGACCCAAAGAAATTCTCCATCCATATCCCTCCTTGATCTGGGCTGTTCCGTAGTTGATGAGATTTGCGGCCAGGATACCGATTGTGATGGCCATCTGGAAACCAATGTTAAGTGCTCCTCTGATCTGGGCTGGCGCCATTTCAGATAGATAGATCGGAACAGACTGATTGGCGAAGCCAACACCAATACCAAGCAACAAACGACCAATGATAAGCATTGCTATATTGGTTGCAGCACCATTTAAAATGGCACCAAGAAGGAAAACCAGGCCTCCAAACAACATTGAGATTTTACGGCCAAATAATCTAGTCACAGTAGATGAAAAGAAGGAAGCTACCAAAGCGGCAAGGTAGAGGGAAGATGTGAACAATGTCAACAAATGACTGTCAAATTTGCAGTACATGTTGCCATCATCACGAATTTCATGCTCTTTGTGGTACACAGATGGGAAGAATCGCTTTAGAAATGTGTCCATGGAAGTAACACCACCTGAGATACCAATGTCATAACCGAAAATGAGACCACCCATGGCAGCCACCAAACAGGTGATGATAACAAAGCATGTGACACCACCTTCATATTTCCTCCCGGCACCCTGCGCCACGAAAGCTCCTCCTGCCATCTCTCAGCAACTGAGTCTGATGTTTATTATCTGTTACCCTTTAGAGCCTGCTGCTCCTGCCCCGTCACCAGCAAGTGGTGCCGTGGTTAGCTTGCCAGTAGCCGGCTCGTTGGTCGGTGCCTCCCTTGCTTCATTCATTGCATTGTACTTGCAATAAATTGCTCAGTACCCGAGCTACAGAGGAAGATCGAGAGGGGGGGAGGAGTTAGTTTTGATCGAGTTGGAGGAGAGTAGATAAAATATATATATATATATACCAAGATGTTCTAGCTGATTTATGCAGTTAGAATTTTCTTTTCCATGCGAGTTTATTCTCTTTTTTATTTGCTTGATTCTTATCTGATCATATGTTATACATGCAATAAAATAACCTTTTGGTGGAGGTTTATTATTAATTTGTGGCGTTCATCATTCTGGATTAAAAAAAAAAAAAAAAAAAAACAAAAAAAAA
>NZ_WTYV01000002.1:0-556 GCF_009827655.1 Alteraurantiacibacter buctensis
CGGCTTCACGCAGCTTGCCGATAATCTCCTCCGGCTTGTGTTTCCTCGCCATTCCATTCCTCCTGACTGGCCAATTCTAAAATAGAAATTGGGCCACTCAGAAGGGGGCAGATCACCCGGACCCGCAGGGCAAACTGCGGATTCGAAACCATCGTCGTAACGTAGGTAACATAAGTGGATCGTAATACAAATTGATAGCGGTCAATTCGAATGCCGGATTTTCAGGGGGGTGGGGGGTACGAACGACCGCAGGGGTGCGGCGGGAACCGGGCAGGTTCGCACCTGCCCGCCCGTGCCGGACTTGGGCAGTCGGCCAGTCAGCCGCCGGCAAATGAAATGGTGATGTCCCTGCGCTGTCGCCTGGGCGGGCCTAAGCCTTGGTCGAATGCCCCGCGCAAAGCTCGCACAAGGTATGGATCACGCCACGAACGATGGGATCCTTCAGGCTGTAGAAGCGAAGCTGGGCCTCACCCCGCACGCTGACCACGTCTTCCTCGCGCAGCAGGGCCAGATGCTGTGATACCGAGCTCTGCGACAGGCCGGAAAGTTCGACCAG
>NZ_WTYV01000002.1:656-882306 GCF_009827655.1 Alteraurantiacibacter buctensis
CTGACCACGTCTTCCTCGCGCAGCAGGGCCAGATGCTGTGATACCGAGCTCTGCGACAGGCCGGAAAGTTCGACCAGCTCGTTCACGGAAACCTCGCCTTCGTCCATGCGGCACAGCATCAGCAGGCGCTCGGGGTGGCTCATCAGCTTGAGTCGCCCTGACATGATCGTGGCGTTCGTCTTCAGTTCGGAGCGGTCGGTCGGCTTCATGGGGTAATCTCGGTAAGCGGCACCCCGTCATCGCGCAAGACAATGTAGATGGCGGGGATCACCAGCACCGTCAGCAGGGTCGATGAGGCGAGGCCGAACAGCAAGGATATGGCCAGCCCCTGGAAGATCGGATCGGTCAGGATCACCGCTGCCCCGATCATGGCCGCCGCTGCCGTCAGCACGATTGGCTTGAAACGGATCTGGCCCGCCTCGATCAGCGTCTGGCGCAGGCTCTTTTCGGGGCTGCGGGTATGGCGGATGAAATCGACCAGCAGGATCGAATTGCGCACGATGATCCCGGCCAGCGCGATGAAGCCGATCATGCTGGTGGCGGTGAAGGGGGCGGCAAACAGCATGTGGCCCAGCACGATGCCCACCAGCGTCAGCGGGATCGGGGTCAGGATCACCAGCGGAATGGTGAAGCTGCGGAACTGGCCCACCACCAGCACATAGATGCCCAGCAACGCGACCATGAAAGCTCCGCCCATGTCGCGGAAGGTGACCCAGGTAATCTCCCATTCTCCATCCCACAGTAGGCTGGCGTGGCTTTCGTCAGACGGCTGACCGTTCAGCAGCACTTCCGGCTTTTCCAGGCCGGCGGCTGACCAGTCGAAGCTGTCGATGGCATCGGCCACTTCCAGCATGCCGTAGATCGGCGCTTCGTAGCGTCCGGCCAGCTCGGCCGTGACCATGGTGGCCCCGCGCCCGTCGCGGCGGAAGATCGCCGGGCTGCCCGGCTCCATCCGCGCCTCGACCAGTTCGCCCAGCGCGATCAGCTGGCCGGTGGGAGTGGCGGCCACGGGGGTGGCGGCAAGGGCGGCGGACCACTGGCGCTGCGACTGGTCCATGCCGATGGTGATCGGCAGGGGATCGCGCTCGCCCTCGCGGCTGGCATAGCCGACGACCTGGGTGCCCATCAGCGCGCCGATGGAATCGAACAGTTGGCGTTCGGACAGGCCATAGTGGTCGAGCTTTGCCCGGTCGGGCACCAGCCGCAGGGTGGGGCGCGGCTGGCCGAAGCTGTTGTCGACATCGACGATGTAGGGCACCGCGCGGAACAGGGCTTCCACCTGGGTTGCCGTGGCGCGGCGGGTGGCCTCGTCCGGGCCGTAAATCTCGGCCAGCAACGTGGCCAGCACCGGCGGCCCGGGCGGAGTTTCCACCACCTTGATCGAGGCGCCCTGCGGCAGGTCCAGCGCGGCCAGCCGCTGGCGCAGGTCCACGGCGATCTGGTGGCTGGAACGGTCGCGGTCGCCCTTGGGCAGCAGGGTCACCATCAGGTCACCCATTTCCGGCTGGCTGCGCAGGAAATAGTGCCGCACCAGCCCGTTGAAATTGAACGGGGCCGAAGTGCCGGCATAGGCTTCCATCGCCACCACTTCCGGCACGGCGCGCACCACGGCGGCGGCCTGTTCCAGGACGCGCCCCGTCTCCTCCAGGGTGGTGCCTTCGGGCAGGTCGGCCACCAGTTGCACTTCGCTCTTGTTGTCGAACGGCAGCAGCTTCACCGTCACCGCCTTGAAGTAGAACATCGAGCAGGCCAGCACGGTGGCAATGCCCACCGCGATCAGGAACTTGCGGGCCGAACCCCTGGTAGCAATCACCTTGCCGGCCCAGCGGGCATAGACCGCGCCCAGCTTGCCGCCGTGGGCATCGTGCCCGCCATCGTGGTCAAGCGCCTTGCGGGCAAAGCGGATCATCAGCCACGGCGCGATGATAACGGCCACAAAGAAGCTGAAAACCATGGCTGCGCTGGCGTTGATCGGGATCGGCGCCATGTAGGGGCCCATCAGGCCGGACACGAACAGCATCGGCAGCAGGGCGGCGACCACGGTGAGGGTGGCGATGATCGTGGGATTGCCCACCTCCGCCACGGCCTCGATCGCGGCCTGCATGCGGTCGCGCCCGTCGCGCATGGCCCAGTGGCGAGCGATGTTTTCGATCATCACGATGGCATCGTCCACCAGGATGCCGATGGAGAAGATGAGGGCAAACAGGCTGACGCGGTTGATGGTGAAGCCCAGCACCTTGCTGGCAAACATGGTCAGCATGATCGTGGTGGGAATGACGATGGCGGTCACCCCGGCCTCGCGCCAACCGATGGCAAAGCCGATCAGGACCACGATGGAAATGGTGGCCAGTGCCAGATGGAAGATCAGCTCGTTGGCTTTCTCGTTCGCCGTCTCGCCATAGTTGCGGGTGACGGATACCTCCACGCCCGCGGGGATCAGGCTGCCTTCCAGCGCCTCGACCCGATCAACGATTGCTTCGGATACGGTGACCGCATTGGCGCCGGCGCGCTTGGCCACAGCCAGGCTGACGGCGGGGGCCATGTGCCATTGCCCGTCAGCATCCTTCGCCCAGCGCCAGGACCGTGCCTGGTCCTGCGTGGCGGCCTGTTCCACCCGTGCCACATCGGCCAGCAGGACCGGCGCGCCAGTGGCGGAGCGGACGGTGAGGGCGGCCAGTTCCTGGGCATCCGACAGGCTCTGCCCGGCAACCACCAGCGCCGCCTGCCCGTCTTCGCGCACGGTGCCTGCGGGGAAGGCGCGGTTGGCCTGCGTTACGGCATCGATCAGGTTGCCCAGCGGCACCCGGTGTACCGCGAGAAGGGCGGGATCGGGCACCACGCGCAGCGCCATGGCCTGCCCGCCGGTGAGGAAGGTGAGGCCGACATCGTTCACCTTGGCGACCTCGGTCCTGAGGTCAGCGGCTATGTCGGCCAGAGCCTGGTCGGTCCATTCCCCCGCCGCACCGGGCCGGGGGGTGAGCGTGAGCACCACGATCGGTACATCGCTGATCCCGCGCACGGTGACTTGCGGGAAAGGAATGCCGGCGGGGATGCGATGCTTGTTGGCCTCGATCTTCTCGCCGATGCGGATCGCCGCGTCTTCCGGATCGCTGCCCACCAGGAAGCGGGCGGTGACCATCACGCCGTTGTCCTGCGCCTGGGTATAGGTGTGTTCCACCCCGTCCACGCTGCGCACGATGGTCTCCAGCGGCTTGGCGACAAGCTCGGTGGCATCGGCGGCGGAGAGGCCGGGGGCCTGCACCATGATATCGACCATGGGCACGCTGATCTGCGGCTCTTCCTCGCGCGGGATGGTGATGGTGGCGATGAGGCCGACGATGATCGCCGCCAGCAGCATCAGCGGCGTCAGCGGCGAGCGGATGGTGGCCCGCGTCAGCTTGCCGGAGATGCCCAACTCCACGGCCGAGGTCATTGCCGGCCCACCAGCGTATCGCCGGCACGCACGCCCGAGAGGATTTCGATTTTGCCCGCTTCGCCCGAAGGCGCGGTCTGCACTGGCACCTCGCTGGCGGCTCCGTCGGCCCCCAGCACGGTCACGTAATCGGCCCCGTAACGGGTGGTGACATAGGCTTCGGGCACCAGAAGGGCAGGGCGGTTGCCGGTTTCCACCAGCGCCGCCACGCGCCGCCCGATCAGCCGGCCATCAAGCCCGGCGACTTCCACGTCGGCCGTTACCTGGCCAGCCGTGACAGCAGGATAGAGCCGCGTGACGGTGCCGCTCACTTCGCTTTCGCCGATGGTGGCCCTGACGCGGGAGCCTGCCCGGACCTTGTCGGCCAGGCTTTCGGGCATTTCCAGCCGCAGGATCACCGGCCCCGCCGTGATTACGGCGATTGCCATGCCGGGAGCAACCGGCGCTCCGGCTGGCACATCGGCCCGCAGCACGCGACCACTGGTGGGCGCCAGGAGGGCTCCCTGACCGGCCACGGCACTGACTGCGTCCTGCTGCGCCCGGGCGGCGCGGACCTGCGCATTGGCCGCACTTGCGGCAGCGCGGGCCTGTTCCAGCCGGGCATCGGCATAGACGCCGTTGTCGTGCAGGAAGCGCACCCGCTCCAGTTCTGACCGGGCCTGCGCCGCCTGGGCCTCTGCCGCTGCCGCCTGCGCGCCGTAAGCGCCCGCCTGGTAGCCAAGCTGCGAATCGACGATGCGGCCGATTACCTGCCCGCGCGCCACGGTATCGCCCTCGCGTACGGTCAGGCTGGTGAGGATGCCGGGGATGCGCGCCAGCACCTGCGCCTGGTCAACCGTGGCCACTTCCGCGCTGACCGCCTGCCAATCGGCGGCCTGGCTGGCCTGCAAGACCATGCGCGGTCCAGCGGGGGCGGCGGGGGCGGCGGGTTCTTCCGCCGCTTCGCCGCACGCCGCCAACGCCAATGGTGCCAGCCCCACAAGTGCCAGAGCCAGAATTGATGCCCGCATGGTCAATCTCCCCCCCTTTGTGCAGGATCAGCGTTCCACCGGCAGGCCGGCATCGGCCCAGGCCTTGAAGCCGCCGGCCAGGTGCGTGTCGATGGCGGCCTGGGCAACGGCGCACTGGTCCAGCGCCATGCCGCTGCGCTTGCCGCCGAGGCAGTTGAGTACAACCAGCCGATCGCCTGGATGGGGCACGGCGGCCGGATCAAAGCCGGACAGTGGCAGGTTCACCGCACCAGGCACGTGGCCATCGGCGAACTCGTCGGGTTCGCGCACGTCAACCACCAGCGCGCGGCCTTCCTTCAGCAGGGCAGCAAGCTGATCGGCATCAATTTCACGGTGCGCCTTTTTCCCTAGACCGAACATCGCAAGCTCCTTTTCGATTTTCTATTGACCATATGACATACATCTAATATTAGTCAACTATAATTCAAAGGGTGGTCGAGTGGTTGCCCTGCCGGACTGGCTCGCAGCGGGAGAGAGACATGTCATTGCCCCAGATCATAATCGTCGGCGCAGGACTGGGCGGCACCATCGCCGCCTACGAGATTCGCGATGCCGTGAAGGGCCGCGCTGCGGTGACCGTGATCAACGACCAGGACGATTACTGGTTTGTCCCCAGCAACCCCTGGGTGGCGGTACGCTGGCGCGAGCCGGAGGCGATCAAGGTCCACCTGCCGCCGATCATGGAAAGGAAGGGCATCGGCTTTACCTCCGTCGGCGCAAAACGGGTCCATCCCACGGAAAACCGGGTGGAGTTGAACGACGGCACATCGCGCCATTACGACTATCTGGTGATCGCCACCGGGCCGGACCTGGCATTTGACGAGATCGAAGGGCTGGGGCCGCAGGGTTTCACCCAGTCGGTCTGCCAGACGGGCCACGCCGCCGCTGCCGCGACCGCGTTTGACGCGTTCTGCGAAGACCCCAAGCCGATCATCGTCGGGGCGGCACAGGGGGCAAGCTGCTATGGCCCGGCCTACGAATTCGCCCTGATCCTGGACACCGAGTTGAAGCGCCGCAAGATCCGCGACAAGGTGCCGATGACCTTCGTCACCGCCGAACCCTACATCGGCCACCTGGGCCTGGACGGGGTGGGCGATACCAAGGGCCTGCTGGAAAGCGAAATGCGCGACCGGCACATCAAGTGGATCACCAATGCCCGCATCAGCAAGGTCGAGGATGGCCTGATGCACGTGGAGGAAGTTGCCGAGGACGGCAGCGTGGCGAAGACGCATGACCTGCCATTCGGCTTCTCGATGATCCTGCCCGCCTTCCGCGGCGTGCCGGCAGTCCACGGGATCGAGGGGCTGACCAACCCGCGCGGCTTCATCCTCGCCGACAAGCACCAGCGCAACCCCAATTTCCGCAACATCTATTCACTGGGCGTCTGCGTGGCGATCCCGCCAGTGGGGCCGACCCCCGTGCCGGTGGGCGTGCCCAAGACCGGCTTCATGATCGAAAGCATGGTCACCGCCATCGCCGCCAACCTATCGCTGGAGCTGGACGGCAGGGAACCGGTGGAAGAGGCCACCTGGAACGCGGTGTGCCTGGCAGACTTCGGCGATGGCGGCGTGGCCTTTGTGGCCCAGCCGCAGATCCCGCCGCGCAACCTCAACTGGTCGAGCAGCGGCAAGTGGGTCCACCTGGCCAAGGTGGGCTTCGAGAAATACTTCCTGCACAAGGTCCGCCGCGGGACCAGCGAGCCGTTTTATGAAAAGCTGGCGATGCACGCGCTGGGCATTCGCAAGCTGCGCTTCAAATAGGGAGATGATCGATGACGCTTGACCGCGCCGTGATGCGCTTTGCCGGCCTTGTGGTGCTGCTCAGCGCCATTCTGGCCTGGTTCGTCCACCCTTACTGGCTGGGCCTCACCGCCTTTGCCGGGCTTAACCTGCTGCAGGCCAGCTTCACCGGGTTCTGCCCTGCAGCGACCGTGTTCAAGCGCCTGGGCGTGAGGAAGGGCGAGGTCTTCCGCTGAGCATGCGCCGCCTACCCGCCTTGCTGCTTGCCGCTTCCTGCGCCGTCGCTGCCCCCCCGGCGGCGGCGCAGGATCTTGAAACCGCCATCGCCGCTGCCCTAGCCCATTCCCCTGTGCTCGACGAAGCGGATGCGGGTGCGGCAGCGGCAGCGGCCCGCTTGCGCCAGGCGCAGGCCGAGCGCAATCCGCTGCTGCGCGTGGAGGGCTCGGCCGGGTTGGGGCGGATCGACAACCGCGGTTTCTTCGGCATTGCCGCCGATGATGTGACCCCGCTCTCGGTCCAGGCCCTGGCGGAAATGCCGCTGTTCACCGGCGGCCGGTTGTCCAGCGCGCTGGCGCAGGCGGGTGCCGGGCGCGATGCTGCGCGCTATGGGCAGGACCAGGCCCGCCTGGAGGTGGCCGTTGCCGCCGTGGGCGCCTATGCCGAAGTGCGGACTTCTCGCCGGCTGGTGGGTAGCTTCAGGCAACTGGTCGTGGCCCTGGCCGAGACCGAACGGCAGGCCGGGCTGCGGTTCGAGGCTGGCGAAATCGCCAGCAGCGACCTGGCCCAGGCCCGCGCGCGCCGCGCAGAGGCCGAAGCCGGCCTGGCGCAGGTGCAGGGCCGCCTGGCCTCGGCCGAAGCGGCTTTCGAGCGCCTGACCGGCGAGGCGCCGGGAAGCCTTGAACCGCCCGCCGCTCTGCCTTCCCTGCCCGCCTCGCTGGGCGAAGCGCTGGAACTCGCCCGCGCGACCAACCCCATGCTGTTGCAGGCCCAGGCAGGGACGCGGGCGGCAGAGGCCGGCGTGGCCGCCGCCAGGGCCGAGGGCATGCCGCAGCTTGGCGTGTTTACCGAAGCCAGCCACGTGGCCGACCAGTTCTTTCCCGGCTACCGCGCCAACAGCGTGTCGGCCGGCGTACGCGGCCGCTGGACCCTGTTCAGTGGCGGACGGACCGGCGCGGCCGTGGCCGTTTCGCAGGCCGAAGCCGATGCCGCCGATGCCCGCCTGCAACAGGCACGCCTGGCGGTCGATGGCGCGGTGATCGATGCCTGGCAGGCGATGACCGCCGCCGGGCGCATGGTCGAGGCTTCGCGCCTTGGGCAAGCTGCGGCAGCCGAGGCGCTGCGCGGTCGCCGGCTGGAGGCGCAAGTGGGAGCCGTGCCGACGTTGGCCGTGCTCGATGCCGAACGCGAGGCGATGGCGGCCGAAGCGGCGCTGGCCGAAGCGGAAGGATTGCATCTTGTGGCCGCCTGGCGGCTGCGGGCGCTGACCGGGGCGATCGACTAGAGCGCCGCCACGCCCTGCCAGATCATGTAGCCGGCCACCACGAAGATCAGCAGCGCGAAGACCGTGTTGAGCAGCCCCTTGCGCGCGGCCAGCTTCTGCGAAGCGCGTGTGCCCACCAAGCCGCCGATCACGCCGCCGCCGATGAAAGCTGCGGCCAGTCCCCAGTCAACCAGCCCGGACCAGGCATAGTTGAGCGCTGCGGCCAGCCCGAAGGCGGTGACTGCAACCAGTGACGAGCCGACAGCGTTGCGCATCGGCATGGTGGTGGATGCCATCAGCGCGGGCACGATCAGGAACCCGCCGCCAATGCCGAAGAATCCGCTGAACAGGCCAGTGGCAAGGCCGAAGCCGATCACCTTGGGCGCGTTCTCGCGGTGGCACTGCACGTCCGGATTGCCCGGATCGCCGCGACCGCGCAGCATCAGCACGCCCACTGCCAGCATCAGCACGGCGAACAGCAGCAGCAGGTGCTGGCCATTCATGGCCTTGCCAAGCGTCGATCCGCCAAAGGCGCCCAGCACGCCGGCGGCCGCGAACATCGCGGCACAGCGCCATTTCACCGTGCCGGCGCGGGCGTGTGGCAGAAGATTGGCCCCGGCATTGGCGGCCACGGCCAGCGCGCTGGTGCCGATGGCGATGTGCGGCACGGGCACGCCAACCAGATAGACCATCAGCGGTACGGCCAGGATCGACCCGCCGCCGCCGACCAGGCCCAGGGTAAAGCCTACGAAGCTGCCGGACAGCGCGCCGAGGGCATACTGGAGCGTGCTCAGGTCCACGGCCGTTACAGCGAATTCAGCGGTAGCTTGAGGTAGCTGACGCCGTTGTCCTCGGGCTCCGGCATTCGCCCGCCGCGGATGTTGACCTGGATCGAAGGCAGGATCAGCCTCGGCATCCCCAGCGTGGCATCGCGCGCCTCGCGCATGGTCACGAAAGCGTCCTCGTCCACCCCTTCGTGGATATGGACATTGCCCGTGCGCTGGTCACCCACGGTGGTTTCCCACACGAAGACGTCGCGGTTGGGGGCCTTGTAATCATGGCACAGGAACAGCCGCGTCTGCACCGGCAGCCCCATCAGACGGCGGACAGAGCGGTAGAGCACGCGCGCGTCGCCGCCGGGAAAGTCGGCCCGGGCGGTGCCGTAATCGGGCATGAACAGGGTATCGCCGATGAAGGCGGCATCACCGATTACATAGGCCATGTCCGCCGGCGTGTGGCCGGGCACATGGAGGGCGATCGCCGGGATCGAACCGAGCATGAAGGTGTCGCCATCGTCGAACAGCCGGCCGAACTGCGATCCGTCGCGGGCAAAGCGGGTGCCTTCGTTGAACACCTTGCCGAACACCTGTTGCACGGAGACGATGTGGCGGCCGATGGCCAGTGTGCCGCCAAGCTGTTCCTGCAGATAGGGCGCGGCAGAGAGGTGGTCGGCATGCGCATGGGTTTCCAGCAGCCATTCGACCGCCAGCCCCGCCTCGCGCACATGGGCGATCACGGCATCGGCCGATGTGGTGGTGGTGCGGCCAGAGGCGGGATCGAAATCCAGCACGCTGTCGATGATCGCCGCCTTGCCGGTCGCCGGGTCGGACACGACATGGGTGGCGGTAAAGGTCGCCTCGTCAAAGAAGGTGCGGACCACGGGCTGCGCTGCTCCGGTGCGCTCGATAAGGGCACGGGCAGCGATGATCGCGGGATCGGACACGACGGCTCTCCTTAAATGCGTCAAAGCTAATATTAGAAGACAACGCTATAAAATCAAGGTCGTTCCCGTCAGCCGTTCAGCCACCAGCGGATCACCATGGCCACCAGGCCCAGCACGGCCACGCTGGTAGCCCAGATGCCGGCCATCCACGCCAGTCGCACCAGAAGCGGGCGATTTTCGGGCGCCATCAGTGATAGCCGTGGGTGCCCACCTTGCCGCGGAAAATCCAGTAGGCCCAGGCGGTATAGGCCAGGATCAGCGGCAGGGTCAGCGCCACGCCCACCAGCATGAACACCTGGCTGCGCTCCGGTGCGGCGGTGTCCCAGATGGTCAAGGCGTCAGGCACGGCATAGGGCCAGATGGTGATGCCGATGCCCAGCGTGCCGGCAAGGAACAGGCCCAGCGACAGGAAAAAGGGCCGCGCCTCGCGCTGGCGGCGGGCAAGGTCGCCCAGCAGCACGCCGGCCAGGATCGCGGTGAGCACCGGCACCGGTGCGGCCAAGGCCAGGTCGGGCAGGGCCAGCCAGCGGGTCCGATAGTCAGGGTCCAGCGCCAGGTTGGCCAGGCTTACCGCCCCCATCAGCACCAGCGTGGTCACGGCGGCGATCAGGGCCAGCCGCCGGGCACGCTGCTGGCAGCTCCCTTCCGTCTTCCAGATCAGCCAGGTGGAGCCGAGCAGGGCATAGCCCGCCACCGTGCCGAGGCCGGTGAGCAGCGTGTAGGGCGTGAGCCAGTCCCACCAGGAACCGGCATAGGCCCGGTCTGCCACTTCGATCCCCTGCAGCATCGCGCCCAGCACCATGCCCTGGGCCAGGGCCGCCACCAGCGAGCCGGCAAAGAAGGCCCGGTCCCAGAAGGCGCGGTGGCGCGGGTCACGCCAGCGGAATTCGAACGCCACGCCGCGAAACACCAGTCCCAGAAGCATGGCGATGATCAGCGGATAGGTGGCGGGCAGGATCACCGCGTAAGCCAGCGGGAAGGCGGCAAACAGCCCGCCGCCGCCCAGCACCAGCCAGGTCTCGTTGCCGTCCCACACCGGGGCGATGGAGTTCATCGCCTGATCGCGTTCCTCGCCCACGGCAAAGCGGGGAAACAGGATACCGATGCCCAGATCAAAGCCATCCATCACCACATAGGCGAACACGGCAAAGCCGATGATGCCCGCCCAGATCACGGTAAGGTCGATGTTCACGGCCGGTCCTCCGTCTGGGTATCGCCCGGCAGGGGCTCGCCGCCCGGGTTCTGGGTCGGGCCCGGAGTGATGCCGGCGGTGCGGATCGGCCCCTGGTCAAGCACCGGATCGGCCGTTTCGTGCGGGTGGGGTGGTTGTGCCATCAGCCGCAGGACATACCAGGCACCCGTGCCGAAGACCGCACAATAGACCACGATGAAGGCCAGCAGGGATGCACCCACGGCAGGCGCATCCAGCGGGCTGGCGGCATCGGCGGTGCGCAGCAGGCCATAGATCACCCACGGCTGGCGGCCCACCTCGGTGGTCACCCATCCGGCAATCACCGCCACGAAGCCCGATGGACCCATCACCAGCGCCGCCCGGTGCAGCCACGGCCAGTGGTACAGCCGGCCCCGCGCGCGGGCCAGCAGGCTCCACAGCCCCAGGCCAAGCATGGCAAAGCCGATGCCCACCATCACCCGGAAAGCCCAGAACACCACTGGCACCGGCGGGCGATCCTCCGGGACGATCGTATCCAGGCCCGCCAGCGGGGCATCGGGATCGTGCTTCAGGATCAGGCTGGATGCCTTGGGGATCTCGATCGCATAGCGGACCCGCTGCTCCTCGTCGCTGGGCAGGCCGAACAGGATCAGCGGCGCCCCGTCGGGGTGGCTGGTATAATGCCCCTCCATCGCCATCACCTTGGCCGGCTGGTGCTCCAGCGTGTTGAGACCATGCATGTCACCGGCGAAGATCTGCACCGGGGCCACCAGCGCGGCCATCCACATGGCCATGGAGAACATCTTGCGGGCATGGCCATTGTCCCGGTCGCGCAGCAGGTGCCAGGCACCCACGCCGCCCACGGCCAACGCGGTGGTGAGGTAGGCGGCAATCACCGTGTGGACCAGGCGATAGGGAAAGCTGGGGTTGAACACGATGGCCCACCAGCTCTCGCCCGGCAGGAACTGGCCATTGGCCCCGATCTCGTAACCGGTGGGTGTCTGCATCCAACTGTTCACGCTGAGGATCCAGAAGGCCGAGATGAAGGTACCCAGGGCCACCATCAGCGTGGCGGCAAAGTGCAGCCGCGGCCCCACCTTGTTCATGCCAAACAGCATCACGCCCAGGAAGCCGGCTTCCAGGAAGAAGGCCGTCAGCACCTCGTAGGCCATCAGCGGGCCGATCACCGGCCCGGCCTTGTCGGAGAATACCGCCCAGTTGGTGCCGAACTGGTAGGACATGACGATGCCCGAGACCACGCCCATGGCAAAGGCCACGGCGAAGATCTTCAGCCAGTAGCGGAAAAGGTCGAGATAGATCGCCTTGCCGGTCCTCAGCCACAGGCCTTCCAGCACTGCCAGGTAGCTGGCCAGGCCGATGGAGAAAGCCGGGAAGATGAAGTGGAAGCTTACCGTGAAGGCAAACTGGAGGCGCGCGAGCAGCAGGGCATCGGCATTCTCAAACATGAGAACTCTCTAATATAGATTCGCCATAGCGACAAGGCGGTTCCGGGCCCTGGCCATGGGAACCTTGCGGGCAAGGCCGACATTGCAAGCAGGATGAGACACCACGGAGCCTTCCTGCGATGACCGGCGATCTTGCCGCTCTGGAACGCGAACTGCCCGATCTGGGCGCACGCGGTCGGGCCTTGCTGGAAGCGGCGGAAAAGTCCGCGCCGGAACTTGGCCCCGTCGGACGAAATTACCGTGCGGACGTATTCCGACGAGAAGGTTTCTCCCATTTCCCCGAAGCTATCGAAATAGAGCTCGGTCATCGCTGTCGCGATTAAAGGTGCCCACGTGGCGGGAATGCTCCACGCTGCCGAAGGCCGAGTCATAGACATGGTTGGGCAGTACCTTCATGGGCGGTGCGGCTGGCTCGGCGGGGGCCACTCTTGCCTGGAACACCGGCGGCTGGATTGCAGTCGTCGCCTTCGGTGCCGCCGTTTCTGCCCTCGGCTTGCTGATTCAGGTCGCCGGGCGCAGGTTCGCCGATCGAGTGGCAGACGGAAGTTCGCCTGAGTCCGCGCCTCGTTCACCACCACGTCAGCCAGACCGCCGCCTTCGCGATTGGCAGCCCTGAGAGTTTTGCCACTCGGCAGCTTTGGGCGGGGGGGGGGGGGAGCTTCATAGCCTGATGCATGCTCCGATCGGCGCGCACTACGTCAATCGGAGGCGAGTTGCCGTTGGACTGACAACACCGCGACCCGCTTCGCGATGCTTATTTCGCTGCCAAAACTTCAAGATGACCGGCAATCAGGTCCGGGCTGCTCGATGTCATGAATCTCCCCCCGCCTTCGACGCAGAGTATCGGAGTGCGGGGCAGGACCTGCCGCCAGTAGCGCTCCACTTCCGCGAAGCTGTTATGGATGTCCTTGTCGCCCTGCAGGACAACCCAGTCATCGACATCAAGCGGCGCAAGCCGGTCGAGACCCAGCGAGATCACGTGCTCCTCGATAATTCCCCCGGCCAGATTGCCGGTGGACATGGGGCGCAGGGCGCGGAAGCGGTCGCGGATGAACTGCGGATCATCGCACAGCGCGGTATCCTCAGGGCTTTCCTTGACGATTGCCCGCGTCAGTTGCTCCACCCGTGGCATGGTGAATTGCGTGCAGATCATGCGGAAGAACAACTCTATCAGGCGCGGGCGGCGCATGTAGGTTTCCTTGATCATGCCAACCAGGCCCACGCGCCTGCCATCGGGTGTGGTCTGGGGGGACGGGGAGACCAGCACCACCGGACCCACCCGGTCAGGCACCGCCTGCTTCAGGGCATGGACAAACTGCGCGCCACACTTGGCGATGATGGCAACCCGCGGGATGCGGCAGGCGTCGAGAATCTGCAGCGTATCTGCGATGGCCTGGCCAAAGGGATCCTCGCGGCTTGACCGGCCTAGGTGCGTCGCCCCGAAGCCCGGCCGGTCGATCGCGATCGGTCGCCAGCCTCGCTTCTGCAGTTCCACCAGCAGCGGACGGGGCACCGCGCGACAGGACCAGTTGCTGTGGACGACCAGCACCGGCTTGCCCGAAGCGGGGCCATAGTCGCTCCACCCGATCAGCTCCATCGTCTGCGGGCGCATGGCAAAGCGGGTCGGTTCGATCGCGGCCGCCAGGAAGCCGGGGGCACCGTCGATCGAGCGGGCGAACAGCCGCAACGCCTTCACCTCCACGATCAGCCGCGCCAGCTCGGTCGCGCTCTGCACGCCGAAATTGGCGTAGAGCAGCTCCAGTTCCTTCTTGATCACCGCCAGGCCGCAGCCGACAGCGTGGGCCACCTCCTCGCGCGAGCGACCGCTCGATACCAGCAGCGCCACTTTGGCCTGGCGCGGGGTGATCCGCAGCATGTCGGCCAGCAGGGCTTCTTCATCGAACTCGCCAGGCATGATGCCGAAGGCTGCGGAGACGATCACCCGCACCACCGCCGGCGTGTTGGGCAAGGCCATGCGCCGGGCCACGTCGGCCATGGTTTGGCGGGCCGTCGTATAGCCGATCCCGAGATGCCGCGCAGCTTCGCGCACGCTGCCGATGCGCACCACGGCGACCACTACACGCTGTTGCAGGTCGCTGAGGCCGAAACCCGCAGCTGCCATTTCCAGCGGCTCGGCCGCCCCGCCAGCCACCAGAACCAGCCGTCCTCCCGGTGCCTGCTGGCAGGCCTCACGAATGCGTGACGGCAGGTTCCAGCCCGACGTTTCCTCTATCGGGGCCCACAGGGCAAAGGCCAGCCGGTCGGTTGCAGTGGCAAGACACAGGAGCCGGCCATTGCTGCTGCGCACCTGGGCCTCGGCCAGCAGTTCGTCGAAACTGGCAGGACGCGGCACCCATTCGGGCTCGCCTAGGTCGACCGCATGGCCCTGGCCGTCGAACATGGCAAAGCCCAGGAACCCGTCTGTGGGGATTGCCGCTGTTGCGCGGACATTGTGCTGCTCCTCGCGCCGCACTTCCTCCTCGAACGCGTCGGGATCGGCCAGGAGTGCCTCGAGCAGCTCCTCCGGCCGGTCAATCATGCGCTGGAAGTTGGACGAGAACTTGTCTTCGCGAACCAAGTGCTGGTTCCCTTCGTGTGATCCGCAGCTACAATCCCCCAACTCCATCCGCACAAACAAGGGTGAATTTTTACAACACCCTACAAAAGGCTATCCTTAAGTTTCTCCCGCTGTGCGCATTTACGGCCACTTGCACTTGGGGGATCTCTATATGACCGTTGCCGTTTCGTCTGCTGCCCGCCTGCGCGCATCTCTGACGCTGGGCGCTAGTCTGGCCGCGCTGGCGCTTGCCCAGAATGCCCAGGCCCAATCCGCCTGTCCGGGGGTGGTCCAGGGCAACGTCTGTCTGGTGACGGTCGAAGGCAGCAGCGGCGCGGTTGACGCCGCCAACAACCCCGTCTTCATCTTGACCAACAACGGCACCATCACCGGCGGCCCCGCCGTTTCTCAAGGCGGCTCCTCCACCCTGGTGGTGCTGAACAATGGCACCATCACCGCCACCAACGGCACGGCCATTTCCGGCGCCTATCGCCTGTCCAGCTATGTCGACAACAAGGGCACCATCAACGGCAACGTCGTGGTGGCGGACCCCCCGCAGCCAAACGTGTTCACCTTCGGCTTCATCACCTTCATCAGCAACACTGGCAGCGTGGTGAACGGCGACGTGACGCTGGCCAGCAACGGGTTCACCCGCGCCAATTTCATCCAGCGCGGGGCGGACGACGGCGTAACCGGCACGATCAGCGCGGGCCAGGGGCTGGATATCTACACCCGCAGCTACACCACGTCGCAGAGCCTGGCCCTGGCTCAGGCACTTCCTGCCACCTTCGAGATCGCCGGTTACGAGGCGCTGGGCACCGATACCACGCTGACGCTGACTGGGCAGAGCGGCACCATCAGCCTGATGGGCGACGGCAACGTGGTCAATGAAGGCACGATCTCGCGCGGCCCCTCGAACGAGGCGATCGGCTATTATGGCACCACGGTGAACGTGATCCGCCGGCCGCAAATTCCGCTGGGCCAGCCGGGCAGCTTCCTGGCGGTATTTTACGGCCCGGGCCTGAACAGCTTTACCAACAACGGCACGGTCAACGGCGATATCAACAACCTGGGCACGGCCAGCTTCATCAACAACGGCACCATCAGCATGACCTCGACCACCAACGGCATGGTGATCGCGGGCAAGACCGATGCCGCCTTCACGTTCGTCAACTCGGGCACGATCGCCATGAGCGACGACGGGGCGCGCCCGGCGGGCCTTTCCGTGGTGCGCGAGTTCGATGGCGGCGTTGACGCCGGCGTGCGCCTGCGTTCAGCGGTGTTCACCACGCAGACGGCGGATGTTTCCATCACCAACAGCGGCCAGATCACAGGCGGCGTGGACGCGCGCTTTGCTGCCGATGATCTGACCTTCACCAATAGCGGCCTGATCGCCGGCCATGTTTCCAGCACTGCGGGCTATATCCCCGGGGTCTACATCAACGCGGGCCAGCTTGGCATCCATGTGGGCGACGAGAGCCACTATGACGGTGCCTCTGCCACCGTGGTCAACACCGCCACCGGCGAGATCCGCAATGGCCTGGTGCTCGATGCCTCCACGCTTGCCGCCAGCATCGACAACCGCGGCACGATCGGCATCGGCTACGCGGGCGATGCGATCCGGGTGGACCAGTTTCTCGATGCGGAAACGATCGACAACACCAGCTTCGACTTTGATAACAGCGGCACGATCAACGGCAATGTCGAACTAAACCTTGGCACCACCACGGTCACCGTGCAGAACAGCGGCAACCTGAACGGCGCGGGCGCGCCGGTTGACCAGGACACCTTCCCCGACCTGATTTTCAACGGTGGCGGCATCGCCCTGGCGGTGGAGAACGCCACCGTCGGTGACCAGACGGTCAGCTTCGTCAACAGCGGCACCATCGCCACCACCGCCAGGGCGCAGACCGGCGTGGTGATCGAACTCGATTCTGATGACGACCGCGACAACATAGTCGACGTTTCCGGTGTCAGCGCCACGGTGAATGTCACCAACAGCGGCACGATCAGCGCCACCGGCGGGGCGACCATTGTGACCCGCCAGTTCGCCACCTTCCTTGAGGAAGGCCAGGTGCTGGTCAACCCGATGGCGGCGCTGGCGGTAGATGCCAGCGACATCCCGGCCGAAGCGGTGATCACCATCGATAACCAGGCTGGCGGCGTGATCCGGGCCGGCGGCACGCCCAACGTGCTGACGCCCAACGGCTACTCCGCCGTGCCAAACGGGGTGGACGGTGCGCTGACGGTGGCAGTCTTCGCCTCGGGCAAGACGATCAACATCACCAATGCCGGCACCATCCAGGGAGGCGCGGGCAGCAACTTCGGCGCCAACCTGGTATCGAACAACGTGGAACCGCGTGACGGCTATCTGGCGGGTGCCATCCACACCGAGGGGGACGAATACGGCTCCGATGACGAAACCGCCGTCTACATCGCCTCTCGCGATACGGTGACGAACACCGCAACCGGCACAATCATCGGCTCGATCGATCTGGGCGGCAACGATGATACCCTTGCCAACAACGGGTCGATCACTGGCGACATCTACCTGCGCGACGGAAACGACAGCGTCAGCAACTACGGCACGCTGACGGGCAACCTGTATCTTGGTTCCGGCGACGACAGCTTCACGCAGGCCGTCTCCGCCGTGTTCAACGGCACGGCTGACGGACAGGACGGCAACGACACCTTCAACCTTGACCTGACAGGCGGCGGCACCATCGACCAGTCGATTTATACCCGCCTGCTGAATTTCGAGGTGTTCAACCTCGTTGGCCAGGGCCAGGTGGATGTGGACCTTGGCGACGACGACGATGACTTTGCCAACGACGGCGAACTGGAAGGCGACGTCAATCTGGGCAACGGGAGCAACAGCTTCGAAAACAGCGGCACCGTAGCCGGAAACGTTACCTCCGGCGACGGCAGCGACGACATCGGCAACGATGGCACGGTGGACGGGTCGGTCGGCTTGGGCGAGGGTGACAACACCTTCGAAAATACCGGCACCGTAACGGGCGACGTATCCGGCGGCGATGGCACGGACGACGTTGCCAACGAAGGTGAAGTCGGGGGCTCGGTCAACCTCGGCGGCGGGGATAACGCGCTGAACAACAGCGGCAGCGTGGGCGGCGACATCACCAGCGAAGACGGGGACGATGCCGTGACCAATGGCGGCACCGTGGGCGGCGACGTGAACCTGGGCGGTGGCGAGAACCAATTCACCAACACCGGCGAGGTGGGCGGCGAAGTAGCCAGCGGCTTCGAGGACGATAGCGTGACCAACAACGGCTCGGTCGGCGGCTCGGTTTACCTCGACGGTATTCCCGCACCTGACCCTGACCAGCAGCAGGCCGCGCTCGCCTACCAGCGCACGCTGATGCGCGTCACGCAGGCACTGGAGCCGACCGGCGGCGACGACACCTTCACCAACTCCGACGTGGTGGAAGGCGGCGTGTTTGCCGGGGCCGGCAACGATACCGTCACCAACACCGGCACCATCGGGGGCGACCTGGACCTGGGCGATGGCAACGATACGCTGGTGCTGCAGGGCTCCTGGGCTATCGGCGGCACCACCGATGGCGGTGCGGGCACCGATGCCGTGAACCTGACCCTGCGGGGCGGGGCGCAACAGCAGGCGCTGGACCTGGCGCGGTTCACCGGTTTCGAGACGCTGGGCATCGGTGGCAGCGGCATCGGCGTGGTGAGCGGCAACGTGGCCTTCACCCAGATCAACGTGGGGGCCAACCGCCTGATCGGTGCGGCGGGATCGACCATCACCGGCAACGTGGCGGTGGCTGCGGGCGGCACGTTCGGCAGCGCGGGCACGGTCAACGGCAATATCACGGTGGCATCGGGTGGCACCCTGTCGCCCGGCGCATCGCCGGCGGTGATGACCGTCAATGGCGACGTCTCGCTGGCGGCCGGTTCCACCACCGTGTTCGAGTTCGTGCCCGCCCCGGGCCAGAGCGACCAGTTGCTGATCGATGGCACGCTGACCATCGCCAGCGGCGCGACGCTGAACCTCACCGGCAACCGGCCGCTGACCCCGGGCACGCCTTACGACCTGATCGTGGCCGACCAGATCAGCGGCCAGTTCACCATCGGCACCTGGGACAAGTCGCTGGTGCAGGGCTTCCTGCGCTATGTGGACGGCGCGGCGACGGACCGGCTGCAACTGCTCGGCACTTTCGTGTTCCAGTCTGCGCAGGGTCCGCAGCCGACGGCGGCGGTCAATTACGTCAACAGCCTGCTGCTGGGCGGGACGGCCTCGACCGCGCTCAATGCCGCGATCCCGCAACTGCTCGACAACTCGGGCTTTGCCAGCGTGGCGGCCTTCTCGTTGTTGACGCCGGAGCCCTACGCCTCGGCCACCCAGCTTGGCGTGGAGACGGGGCTGAGCGTTGCGAAGGCTTCGCGTAAGGGCTTGGTCGAGGTTGCCGCGGACGAGCCCACGCTGTTCGGGTTCGGCACCGGCTTCGGCGCCTGGCGCACTCTGGCGGCTGATGGCACGCTGGGCACGTCGCGCGCCCGCAACCACGAAACCGGCTTGATCGGTGGCATCGGCTTTGGCAGCAGCACGGCATCGGCGGGGGCTTTCGTCGGCTATCTCGACGGACGCCAGCGGATCGCCGCACTGGATGCGCAAACCAATGTGGACGGCATGCTGGCGGGCATCGCCAGCCATCTGGGCGGGGCTGGTTTCACGCTCGATGCGCTGGCCGGCTACCACTGGGGCAAGGCGGAAACGCAGCGCAGCGTGCCGGCGGGCGGCAGCGCGGGTGATGACTATACCCTGCGCACCCTGGTGCTGGATGCCCACGCCGGTTACGCCCTTGACCTGGCTGGCCTGTCGGTAACCCCGGCGGCGGGTGTCACGCACATCTCGGTGCGCCGCGCCGCAGCCACCGAAGCGGGCAGTGCCGCCTATGGCCTGAACGTGGCGGGTGAACGCCATGCCGCCACCTTTGTCGATGGTTCGCTGGCCCTGGCCGGTGCAGCCGACAGGGCGATCCGGCCCTGGGCTTCGGTCGGCGTGCGGCACCAGCTGGAAGGTGACCTGGTATTCGCCACCGGCTCGTTGCTGGGCTCGGCGGCAACCTTCACCGTGCCGGGCGCACCGCGCAAAGATACGGTAGTTACGGCTGGTGCCGGCCTTGAGACCGACCTGGTCCCCAACGTCAGCGTGAGCGCCGCCTACAGCGGCGAGTTCGGCGGCGGTTCCGGCAACGGAGTGACGATCGGCCTGCGCGCCCGGTTCTGATCCGGAAAGGTGGGCGAGAGGGGCAGTGACTGCCACTCTCGCCCAGCCGGAAGGCCCAAGTCCCCGGCGTCTCTTCCCCCTGATCCGGCAAGGAGCCACAGCGCAGTCTTGCCATCGTGCTGGCAAGCCAGCGAGGGCCATCGTAGAATGATGACCCTGGGGTAGGGGGAATCACATGACGCAGAAGAAGAGAGATCTGGGAGAGCTGATCGCGGAATTCATTGCCGTGCTGATCATCATCACGGTCGGCAACTCCGCAGCGGCGATGTATGTGCTTTACGATCCCAGCCCCTATGCCACGTCCTATTTCGGCGTCTGCATCGTGTGGGGCCTCGCCGTTACGCTCGCGATTTGCGTCACCGGCGCGGTATCGGGCACCCATGCCAATCCTGCCGTGACGCTGGCCCTGGCGCTGTTCCGGGGCTTTCCGGCGCGCAAGATCGTGCCCTATTGGGTGGCCCAGGTGCTGGGCGGCATCGCCGGGGCGGCGTTGGTCCTGCAGATGTTCGGCCCGGTGATCGATACCTACACCCTGGCCGAGGGGGTAAGCCGCGCCGACGGGGGTGCCGCGGGCGTATTCTTCACCCATCCGGGCGAACACATGACGCCCCTGCGCGCCTTCGTGAACGAGATTATCCTCACCGCCATCCTGCTGCTGGGCATTTTCGCCATCACCGAGAAATACAACACCATGGCCCCGCAGGCCAATTCGGGCGCGCTGATGATCGGTCTGCTGGTGGCCATGATCGGCGGCGCGGCGGGCCATCTGGAAGCCTGGCCGCTCAATCCCGCGCGCGACCTTGGGCCGCGCATCTTCGCCTATTTTGCCGGCTGGGGCGAGGCTGCATTCCCGGCGCCCATGAACTACTGGTGGGTGCCCATTGCCGGCCCGCTGTGCGGAGGCGTGGTGGGGGCGGCACTCTACCAGTACCTGATTTATCCCTTCCTGCCCGAGCGCGAACGGGCGATGTACGAGCAGGAACTGGCCGAGGAACAGAGCCGGGCCTGAGCCAACCGCCGTCACTGGCAACAGCCAGGGCCGATCCAATTGCCGGAGAGATAAACAGCCATGCCGCAGCCAACCCATATCCTGGCGATCGACCAGGGGACCACGTCCACCCGTTGCATCCTGTTCGATAGCGCAGCCCGGCCGCTGGCCGTGGCGCAGCGCGAATTCGCCCAGCACTATCCGGAACTGGGCTGGGTGGAGCATGACCCGGAGGATATCTGGAGCGATACCGTGGCCACCATGCGCGAGGTGGTTGCCACGGCGGGCATCGATGCATCCGCCATCGCCGGCATCGGCATTACCAACCAGCGCGAGACGGTGGTGGTGTGGGACCGTGCGACCGGCCGGCCAATCCATCGCGCCATCGTGTGGCAGGACCGACGTACTTCCGAACTGTGCGGGCAGTTGAAGGCCGACGGGGCCGAAGCAATGGTTACACAGAAGACCGGCCTGCTGATCGACCCCTATTTCTCAGCTACCAAGCTGGCGTGGATCCTTGACAATGTGCCCGGCGCGCGGGCGGCGGCAGAGCGGGGCGAACTGGCCTGCGGAACGATCGACACCTTCCTGCTATCGCGCCTGACGCGCGGCAGGGTGCACGCCACCGACCCCACCAACGCCGGCCGGACGCTGCTGTTCGACATCATGGCGCAGCAATGGGACGAGGAGCTGCTGCGGCTGTTCAGGGTGCCGCCAGCGATCCTGCCCGAAGTGCGCGACAATGCCTGCCTGTTCGGTGAGTGCGATCCCGACATCCTGGGCCACGCCATCCCCATCGCCGGCATGGCGGGGGACCAGCAGGCCGCACTGTTTGGCCAGGGGTGCTTCCGCCCGGGCATGGCCAAGTCCACCTATGGCACGGGCTGCTTCGCCCTGATGAACATCGGCACTACGCCGGTCCTCTCATCCAACCGCCTGCTGACCACGCCCGCCTATCGGCTTGCCGGCGTCACCACCTATGCGCTGGAAGGCTCGATCTTCGTGGCCGGGGCAGCGGTGAAGTGGCTGCGCGACGGGCTGAAGATCATCACCCGCGCCTCCGAGACGCACGACATGGCCACACGGGTCCCGGACAGCCACGGGGTCTACATGGTCCCCGCCTTCGTGGGCCTTGGCGCGCCCTACTGGAACCCGGACGTGCGCGGGCTGATCTGCGGGCTGACGCTGGATGCCACCGATGCCCACCTGGCGCGCGCGGCGCTGGAATCGGTCGCCTTCCAGACCAAGGACCTGGTCGACGCGATGCGGGCGGATTCCGCGCCGGGCCAGGGTGCTCTGCGGGTGGACGGCGGCATGGCCGCCAACGACTGGCTGTGCCAGTTCCTGGCCGATATCCTCGCTGCGCCCGTTGAACGCCCCTCTACCGTAGAGACAACCGCGCTGGGGGCCGCCTTCCTGGCCGGACTGGGCACGGGTCTGTGGACGGGGCTGGACCAGCTGGAGCAGGTATGGAGCCTTAACCGCCGGTTCGAAAGCAAGATGGACCCCGCCTTGCGGACGACCATGATCGGTGGCTGGCGCAAGGCCGTGGAGCGGACCCTGCTCTAACGCCCTGCCTATCCAACCGGGAAGCCGCGCCAGCGCTTGATGGTGCGGATGGCAAAGCTGGAACGCATCGCGCTGACCCCGGGCAGGCGCGACAGGCAATCGCGGTGGATGCTGTCGAAATGCTCCAGATCGCGCGCGCACACGCGCAGGATGTAGTCGGCGCTGCCCGACATCAGGTGGCATTCGAGGATGTCGGAATAGTCGAGCACCGCCCGTTCGAACGCGGCCATCGCCTCGCTGCTCTGGCTGGTGAGGGTGATCTCGACGAAGGCGTTGAGCTTCAGGCCCAGCTTCTGCGGGTCCAGCGTGGCGCTGTAGCCGCGAATGAAGCCCGCCGCCTCCAGCGACTTGATGCGCCGGTGGCAGGCGGAGCTGGAGACGTTGGCCAGGGCTGCCAGATCGGCGATCGACAGCGAGGAATCTTTCTGCAGGGCGGCAAGCAGGATTGCGTCGCTGCGATCCATAATCTTTTCCCGATTCCATCCGGTTGAACGGGATGGTATCCCATTTTTTCAGAAATACACGGCCAAAGTGGCAACCAATTCCTTCGCCCTTGCGTTAGCATCCCCTGCATAACTTGCAGGGGACTGAGCCAATGCGTGTCGGTACGGTCAAGGAAATCAAGAACCACGAATACCGCGTCGGCCTGACGCCCGAGAGCGTCCGCGAACTGGCCGCTGCCGGGCAGGAGGTGTGGGTGGAAACCGGTGCGGGCCTGGGTATCGGGGCCGACGATGCGGCATATGTCGCCGCCGGCGGCACGATCATCGCCACTGCTGCCGAGATCTTCGCCCAGTGCGAAATGGTGGTGAAGGTGAAGGAACCGCAGCCCGTGGAGCGGGCGCAACTGCGCCAAGGCCAGATCCTCTACACCTACCTGCACCTGGCCCCGGACCCCGAACAGACGGCCGACCTGGTGAAATCCGGCGTTACCGCCATCGCCTATGAGACGGTGACGGGCGAGGGCAACACCCTGCCGCTGCTGAAGCCGATGAGCCAGGTGGCCGGACGGATGGCGATCCAGGCCGGGGCGACAGCGCTGGAGAAGGCCCACGGCGGGCGCGGCGTGCTGCTGGGCGGCGTGCCCGGCGTGCTGCCGGCCAAGGTGGTGGTAATCGGCGGCGGCGTGGTGGGCTTCAACGCCGCGCAGATGGCTGTGGGCCTGGGGGCGGACGTGACCATCCTCGACCGCGATCCCAATGTGCTGGAGCGGCTGGACAGCCACTTCGTAGGCCGCGCCCGCACGCTCTTTTCAGGCCGCGCGGCGCTGGCGAGCGAGGTGGCGGAGGCCGACCTGGTGATCGGCGCGGTGCTGGTGCCAGGCGCGGCTGCGCCCAAGCTGGTGACGCGCGAGATGCTGGGCACCATGCGCCAGGGCGCGGTGCTGGTGGACGTGGCGATCGATCAGGGCGGCTGCTTCGAGACGAGCCGTGCCACCACCCATGCCGATCCGACCTACGTGGTTGATGGCGTGGTCCACTATTGCGTGGCCAACATGCCCGGTGCCGTGGCACGCACCAGCACCTATGCCCTCAACAACGTCACCCTGCCGCACGCACTGCGTATCGCCAAGCTTGGCTGGCGCGCGGCCCTGGCCGCCAACCCGCACCTTGCCGCAGGCCTCAACGTGCACGAGGGCAAGGTGACCTATGAAGCCGTGGCCCGGGACCTGGGCTATGACTACGTGCCGGTAGCCGAGGTCCTGGGCTGAGATCGGTCAGAGCTTCGCGACCTGCTCCTTCGCCGCTGCGATCGAGGCGGCGCGGGCTTCGGGGCCGAAGCCGATCTTGTCTGCCCGGATGATGGTAATGTCGGTCACCCCGATGAAGCCGAGGAAAGCCTTGAGCAGGCTTTCCTGGTGCTCGGAGGCATCGCCGTCCGAATACATGCCCCCTTGCGAGGAGGCGATGATCACCCGCGTATTGCCGGCCAGCCCCTTGGGCCCCGCTTCCGAATAGCTGAACGACATGCCCGGCACGCCCAGCCGGTCAATCCAGGCCTTGAGCCCGGACGGGATCGAGAAGTTGTACATCGGGGCCCCGATCACGGCCACGTCGGCAGCCAGGAACTGGCGCAGGCTGGCCAGTTCGCTTTCGGTGGCGGCCTCCATTTCCGGGGTCTTGGCAGCAGACGGGCGACGCAGCGCGCCGGTGGAGATTTCGTCCAGGTGCGGGATGGGGTTTGCCACCAGGTCGAGCCGGATGACTTCAGCTCCAGGGTGCTTCGCCGTCAGGTGCTCGACAATGGCGGCGGACACTTCGCGGGTGACCGAATCCGCACCGGTGGTGGCGCTGTCGATATGCAGGATCTTCATCTGTCTTCCTTGCTGCTGGGGGGATCATGGCAGAACGCCAATCTCGGCCGGTAATGCACAGCAGGACGATAATTGTCACGACCTTCGGCGGCGGCAAGGCCCGGCAGGGTTTGCCTGCCCCCGTCAGCCCGCCAGTTCCTGCCGCACGATCGCCGCGCCGGCAGCCAGCGCCGCCAGCTTGCCCTGTGCCACGTGGCGGGGCAGCGGGGCCATGCCGCAGTTGGTGGAGGGGTAGAGCCTGTCCGCATCGACGAAGCGCAGCGCCCGGCGCAGCGTATCGGCGACCTCCTCGGCCGTTTCCACCACGTGGCTGGCCACGTCGATCGCGCCGACCATCACCGTCTTGCCGCGGATCAGCTCGATCAGGTCCATCGGCACGCGCGAGTTGTGGCACTCCAGCGAGACGATATCGATGCTGGAGCCCTGCAGCTTCGGGAAAGCCTCCTCGTACTGGCGCCATTCTGAGCCGAGCGACTGCTTCCATTCGGTATTGGCGGCAATGCCGTAGCCATAGCAGATGTGGACTGCGGTGCGGCAGGGCAGCCCCTGGGCCGCCCGTTCCAGCGCAGTAACGCCCCAGTCGTTCACCTCGTCGAAGAAGACGTTGAAGGCGGGCTCGTCGAACTGCACGATATCGACCCCGGCGGCGGCGAGTTCGTGCGCCTCCTGGTTCAGGATGCAGGCAAATTCCCAGGCCAGCTTCTCGCGGCTGCAATAGTGGGCATCGTGCAGGGTATCGACCATGGTCATCGGGCCGGGCAGCGCCCACTTGATCGGCTGCCCGGTCTGCCGGCGCAGGAAGCGCGCGTCGTCCACGAAAACCGGTCGCGGGCGGCTGACCGGGCCGACCACGGTTGGCACGCTCGCGTCGTAGCGGTCGCGGATGCGCACGGTTTCGCGGCGGATGAAATCGACCCCGGCCAGGTGTTCGATGAAGGTGGTCACGAAGTGCTGGCGGGTCTGCTCACCGTCGCTGACAATGTCGATCCCGGCGTGCCGCTGGTCAGCCAGCGCCAGGCGCAGGGCATCGCGGCGGCCTTCGTCCAGTTCCTCCCCCGCAAGCTTCCAGGGCGACCAGAGGGTTTCGGGCTGGGCCAGCCAGCCGGGTTTCGGCAGGCTGCCTGCGGTGGAGGTGGGCAACAATCGCGTCATGGGCAAGGGGCTTTCGGGGATCAGTGCGCGGGGCTGGCGGACCATTGAGCCAGCACGGCCTGGTAGGGCTTTATCAGCCGCTCCTCGGCCAGGCGGCCCTGGCTGACTGCCAGCCGGCTGCGCTCCTCGCGGTCATAGACCACGCGTGTCAGCGAATAGTCCTGGCACGTCAGGCTGGGCCGGAAGTACTCCGCCGCCACCGAGTTGGCGTTGTAGATTTCCGGCCGGTAGATCTTCTGGAAGGTTTCCATCGCGCTGATCGTGCTGGCGATCTCCAGGTTGGAATAATCCCGCAACAGGTCACCCATGTGATAGAAGGCCAGCGGCGCGGCGCTGTTGCGTGGCATGAAATAGCGCACCTTCAGGCCCATCTTGGCGAAGTACTGGTCGGTCGCCGAAAACGCATCGTTGCGGTATTCGATGCCCAGCAGCGGGTGCTCGTTGCCGGTCCGATAATAGGTCTGGTTGCTGGACACGCTGAGGCAGATGACCGGCGCCTTGGCGAACCGCTCGCGATAGGCGGGCGAGGCCAGGAACAGCTTGAACAGGTTGCCGTGCAGGTCCCCGAAATCGGCGGGTGCCTCGCTGCCGGGGTGGGTCTTGCGGTGCTCCTGAAGGCGCACGCTGAAATCGTAGTCGCGGATGTAGGACGAGAAGTTGTTTCCCACCACGCCATCGATCCGCTCACCTGTGGTGTGGTCCAGAATGCGGGTTTCCAGCATCTCGATCAGGGGGAAGGGGTCTTGCCCCTGCTCACCGGCAATTGTCATTTCCACGGAGACGATTGTCAGCTCCACGCCATAGCGGTCACCCCGGGGGTTGTCCCAGTGGGCCAGCGAATTGAACCGGTTGTCGATCATCCGCAGCGTGTTGCGCAGGTTTTCCTGCCGCCGCTCGCCGCGGGCAAGGTTGGCGAAATTGGTGGTGATCCGGGTGCTTTCGGCGGGGCGGTAGTCCTCGTCGAAAGCCTGGGTGCGGATGGCGAAGGCTGGGGCAGGGCAGGGCATGGGGGTATCCTGGGTTGTCGGGAAGGTCATACGGCCCGCAGACGGGCGGGCAGGGGCCGGGCCGACCACAGGGTGACGGTCAGTTCGCCGCCGGCGAGTTGCTCCTCCACTCGGCCCTCCAGCCCGGCGGCGGCAATGCAGGCGAGCACCTCCTCGTCGGCAAAGCCCAGCCGGGTGTGGGCGTGTTCGCGGCGCAATTCCTCGCGGTGGTGGGGGGCAACGTCGACCACCAGCAGCTTGCCGGCAGGTTTCAGGATGCGCGCGGCCTCGGCGATCACCGTGGCGGGACGGTGGGCGTAGTGCAGCACCTGGTGCAGCACCACGGTATCGGCAGAGCCGGCGGGCAGGTCCAGCGCGGTCATGTCGCCCTGGCGCAGGTCGGCATTGGTGATGCCCTGCTCCAGTAATTTGGCGCGGCCGAAGCGCAGCATCTCGGGCGAGCGGTCGATGCCGATCACGTGGTTTGCGCGCGGGGCCAGCAGCTCGATCATCGTGCCAGTGCCGGTGCCGATATCGACCACCTGGCCCAGCGGATGATCGCCCAGGGCGTGCAGGATTGCCCGGTCAACCGCCTGGGTTGCCACGTGCAAGCCGCGCAGCCGGTCCCACTGTGCCGCATGGGTGGCAAAATAGGCGGCGGCCTCGGCGCTGCGTTCGGCGTTGATCGCGGTCAGCCGCGCCGCATCCGCCGCCAGCCACGGGTTGCGGCCATGGACTTGGGCCCAGCGGTCGAGTAGCGCGAACAGGGGTTCCACCAGTGCCCGGTTGCCGAGGCGCAGGAACACCCAGTTGCCCTCCTTGCGCCGGTCCAGCAGGCCGCAATCGATCAGCAGCTTGACCTGCCGCGAGACCTTGGGCTGGCCCTGTGCCAGGGTCTGGGCAAGCTCGCCCACCGACAGCTCCATCTCGCGCACGAGATAGAGGATCCGCAGGCGCACCGGATCGGAAAGGGCGTGGAACAGATCGGCGTCGTGATTCATAATGCCTATATGCATATATAGACATATAGAGTCAACAGAGACGCGAGGGTCTAACCGGACAGGCCGTTCGGGGTGGCGCCGGGGGTGATTACCGGTTCTGGTGCGGCAGGATGGCGCGCGCCCTCAGCCCATGGGCGCTGGGCAATATCGCGCCAGGTAATCGGCGTGGTTGGGCATGGCCTGGACCAGGAAGCGGACCGATTTCTCGATCTCGTCCAGCTCGCGCTTCGTCTCCGCCGGGTCCAGTGTTTCGGCCATGGCATTGTGGCCCTGCATGGTGATGCCCTGGCCCATCATCACGGCCGCCCAGCTCGTCTCGGTGAACAGTTCGTCTTCCTCGCGGAAGATCTGCCCGTTGCTGCGGAACAGTTCCACCTTCTCGGTCAGGCTATCGGGCACGCTCATGGTGCGGCAATAGTTCCAGAATTCGGAATCATCGCGCGTGGTGGTGTTGTAGTGCAGGATCAGGAAGTCGCGGATGCGGGTGTATTCGCGCGTGGTCAGGCGGTTGAAGGCATCCTCCTGCGCCTGGGTCACCCCGTCGAGCGAGATCAGCGAGATAAGCTTGGTGATCGCCGTGTTGATCAGGTGGATCGAGGTGGATTCCAGCGGCTCCATGAAGCCGCCCGCCAGGCCGATGGCCACCACGTTGCGGTTCCAGAACTTGTTGCGCCGCCCGGCCACGAACCGCAGGTGGTTGGGGTCAGCCGTGGGCTTGCCGGCGATATTGGCCAGCAGGATATCGGTCGCCTCGTCCGCGTCCATGAAGGCATCGCAATAGACGTGGCCGTTGCCGTTGCGGTGCTGCAGCGGCACCTGCCACTGCCAGCCGGCCTTGTGCGCCGTGGCGCGGGTGAAGGGCGGGGGCGGGCTGCCGTCGTCACGCTTGCAGGGCAGGGCCACGGCGCGGTTGCACGGCAGCCACTTGCTCCAGTCCTCGTATCCGGTGTGCAGCGCCTGTTCGATCAGCAGGCCACGAAAGCCCGAGCAATCGACGAAGAACTGGCCCCCGATGACCTTGCCGCCCACCATCGTGATGGAGCGGACGAAGCCGCTTTCCCCGTCCAGCGCCACATCCGCCACCTTGCCTTCCACCCGCACCACGCCGCGCGCCTCGGCATATTTGCGCAAGTAGGCGGCATAGGCGGTGGCATTGAGGTGATAGGCATAGTTGATCGGCGGCAGGTCATCGCGCTTCAGCGCATCGGTCTTGGCGAACCTGCCGAAAAATGCGGCCATGGTCTCGGCATTGAACACCTGGATCGGGCGCTTGTCGCCCAGCGTCTGGAAATGGTGCCACACGTGGTGGAACGACAGGCCGCCGATCTCGTAGCCATAATTGCCGAACGGGTGGATGTAGCTGTCGCCGATCTTGCCCCAGTTGACGAACTGGATGCCCAGCTTGAACGATCCCTGCACGGCGGCAAGCATCTCGGCCTCGTCGATTTCCAGCAGGCGCTGGAAATCCACGAAGGGGGGAATGGTCGCCTCGCCCACGCCCACGGTACCGATCGCCTCGCTCTCGACCAGGGTGATGGCGAGCTGGCGCCCCTTGCGCAGGCGCGAGAGGGCGGCCGCCGCCATCCACCCGGCCGTGCCGCCCCCGACGATGACGATATGGTCGATTTGCTCTTTTGCGTTACTCTGGCGCACCTGTTCTCTCCCTGCGGGCAACCTAGCCGCTGGGCAGCGGGCGACAAGCGCCCGATCCACGGCAAAAAGTCCCTGTTGGCAAAAATGCTACACTAGGCGAGAAGAATTGTGAACGTTCATTTTGCCGATTGTGAACGATCACAATTATGCTAGATGAGCCTCGCATCCCGTGGTTGGGATCAGAGCTTAGTACAGGTGCCGGGACGCGCATAAGTCCCGCATCGGAGGGGAGAATCCACATGCGCTTGTCGACTTTCAGGCCCGCGAATCGGGTGCGCTCGCTTATCACCGTGTCCAGCCTGGCGCTGGGCGTGGCGGCCTCGTCCGCCGTTTTCGCGCAGGACGCGCCTGCCCCCGAGGACGAAGTGGCCGACGAGGATGTTATCGTCGTCAGCGGCTATCGCGCGGCGCTGGAGAACGCCCAGAACATCAAGGAAGACGCCGACACCTTCGTCGACGTTATCACCGCCGAGGACATCGGCGCCCTGCCCGACCGCTCGGTGGCCGAGGCCCTGCAGCGCGTGCCCGGCGTCAACATCAGTCGCTTCGAGCAGCGCAACGACCCTGACCGTTTCTCGGTCGAAGGTTCGGGTGTCATCATCCGCGGCCTCAACTTCGTGCGTTCCGAACTGAACGGGCGGGACATCTTCTCGGCCAACGGCGGGCGGGAACTCAGCTTCAACGACGTGTCGCCCGAACTGCTGGGGCGGGTGGAGGTGTTCAAGAACACCACTGCCGACATGATCGATGGCGGCATCTCGGGCACGGTCAACCTGATCACCCGCAAGCCGCTGGACAACCCGGGCCTGCACATTGCCGGCACGGCGGAAGTCAACGTGGGTGACCTGGCCAACGAATGGTCGCCCGGCTTCTCGATCCTGGGTTCGGGCACGTTCGAAAGCGGCATCGGCAGCTTCGGCCTGCAGCTTGGCTATACCCAGCAGGAACTGGTAACCCGCACCGATGCCTCGCAGATCACCGACCCGTGCTATCGCGACCAGTCGCTGACCGGCCCCTGCATCCGCGTGCGCCCGGTGGGTTCGGGCGGCTTCGGCGGCGACGTCCAGTTCGACGAGACCAACTTCCCGCCGGCCAACTCGGTGTTCGTGCCCAAGGGTGCGGGCGTGCGCACCACCGACCTGACGCGTGACCGGCAGGCCTATTCCGCCGTCGCGCAGTTCGAAAGCAACGACCGCCGCCTGCTGATCACCGGCGAATACCTGCGCGCCGAGACCGAGGCGACGCTGAACGAATTCGCCGTGCTGGCGCTGGTCAACGACGATGCCCTGTTCCCGATCATTGCGCCGGGTACCACACCGGTGTTTATCGGCAACCAGTTCGGCTCGGGCACGCTCACCCAGGCCGGCAACGGCATTCCCACCGAGCTGCTGCGCTTCCAGCGCGAAGACACGGCGATGACCGAGGACGCCTCGATCGACATCGACTTCGAGGTGACTGACCGCCTGCGCCTGAACTTCGAGGGCCAGTACATCAACTCGGGCCGGACCGAGGACGGCTTCATCTCGGCGATGCAGACCTACACCGACATCCGCATCGACAACACCGGCGGCACCCCGCTGGTGGAATTCCTGCAGCCGGGGACCACCGGTTCGCCTGCCGGCTATTTCAACGATCCCGCCAAGACCTTCTACTGGTTCCTGATCGACAACCAGGTGAATAACGAGGGCGATCTCTACACCCTGCGCGGCGATGCCGAATACGACGTGTCTGACGACGGTCTGCTGCGTTCGGTGCGTTTCGGCGCCCGCTGGAGCGACCGCAACCGCGTGACCCGCTCGGCCAACTTCTCCAACTGGGGTAACCTGGGCGCTCCCTGGACCGGCCGTGGCGGCAACTGGAATTGCGGCGATTACCAGGCCTTTGGCTGCGGCGGTGCCTATGTGAAGGACTTCCCCAATTCGGCCAACGTCTACAATCCGTTCGGCGACGGCTTCCAGCGCGGCAATGCGCCGCTGCCGTTCGGTGACGGGTCGGCCTTCTTCTTCGGCGGCGACAACCTGGTGCAGGACTACCTGAGCGGCGCGATCACCCAGCAGGCTGCGGCGATCACTGCCTACACCCTGACGCCCAACGCCTGGTTCCCGATCTCGGCGCGCGGCAACGTGGTGCCGGGCGGCCCGTGGACCCCGGGCGAGATCTCCGATGTCGACGAGCAGACGCTGGCCTTCTACGCCCGCGCCGATTACGAGACGCGCCTTGGCGAAGACGTGACGCTGACCGGCAACGTGGGCCTGCGCTTCGTGGAAACCACCGTGGGCGCGGCCGGCCAGATCGGCTATCCCACCGGCGAATTCTTCGACCAGGGCGCGGCTGGCAACAACAACGGCACGGTCGAAGTGGCCGAGCTGCAGGCGGCGTGCGCCAACGTGCAGCCGGGCCAGGTCGCGCCGGGCTATTGCAGCCTGTCGACCGCCCGCCTCGCGCAGTTTGCCGCTGTGTTTACCGGCGAGACGGTGGACGACAGCGCCGACATCTCGTTCCGTCACTGGCTGCCCAGCATCAATGCGCGGCTGGACTTCGGCAACGGTATGCTGGTGCGCGCAGCGGCATCGCGCGGCATTTCGCGGCCCGATCTCAACGCCTTCCAGACCGGTGGCGCCATCTTCGACAACACCACCAACCTGCGCCAGGCAGGCACGCTGGATACCGGCCCGCTGTTTGCGATCAACACCGGCAACCGCCTGCTGCGCCCGGTGGCCTCGTGGAACTATGACCTGTCATACGAATACTATTTCAATGCGGTCGGTTCGATCACGGCGTCGCTGTTCGCCAAGGAAATCACCAACCTGGTCAACTTCGGGGCCAATGTCCGCAGCTTCACCAGCCCCAGCGGTGTGACCACCGATGTGCTGGTGAACGGCCCGGTCAATTCCGACAGCGGCTGGCTGAAGGGCTTCGAAGTGGCCTACCAGCAGGTCTATGACTTCCTGCCGGGGCCGCTGGCGGGCCTGGGCACCCAGCTGACCTACACCTATGTCGACGGTGGCTCCTTCGCCAACGACAAGCTGGGTTCGGAACAGAGCCCGTTCACCGGCGGGCTGCCGCTGGCGGGCATCTCCAAGCACACGGTCAACGCCGTGCTGTTCTACGAGATGGCGGGCTTTTCTGCCCGTGCCGCCTACAACTGGCGGTCGGACTTCCTGCAGACCCCGCGTGACGTGATCTTCCCGTTCTCGCCGATCTATGGCGAAAGCACGGGCCAGCTCGACGCGTCGATCTTCTATGACCTGACCGACAACATCAAAATCGGCCTGCAGGGTGTGAACCTGCTGGACGAGGTCACCCGCACCTCGCAGGTGATCGACTACAACGGCACAAGAGCCACCCGTTCGGCGTTCCGCAACGACCGCCGCTATACGTTCCTTGTCCGGTTCTCCTACTGAGAACCAAGCTCCTACCGGACAAGGTGGTGGCAGACGGGCCCCGGCGGACTCCCACGCCGGGGCCCAACTGTTATGCAGGCCCGCCAACAAGGGCCCATGATCGAGAGGGGAACGACGATGAGGCGACTGCGCGCAATCACCCGGTCCGGCCTGCTGGGCTGTGCGGCCCTGCTGGCATCCTGCGGGGGCAGTGAGGGCACACCGCCGCCAGTGGTCGTGGCTCCCGCGCCCGCGCCGACACCTGCGCCCACGCCCATGCCCACCCCTTCCGCCACGCCCGCCGCCACGGGCTGGTCGCTGGTCTGGGCCGACGAGTTCGACGGGGCGGCAGTGGACCCGGCGCGCTGGAACCTGATTGCCGACTGCTGGGGCGGCGGCAACAACGAGCGCCAGTGCTACACTGCGCGGGCCAGCAACGTGAGCATCGAAAACGGCGCGCTGGTGATCACCGCGCGGCGGGAAAGCTATACCGGCAGCGCCTGGCCTGCCGCCTGGGCTGCGACGCAGGCGGATCCCGACGCGCAGGCCACGCGTGAATACACTTCCGGCAAGCTGACCACCCAGGGCAAGGCATGCTGGCTCTTTGGCAAGTTCGAGATGCGCGCACGCCTGCCGCAGGGGCAGGGCACCTGGCCTGCCTTCTGGATGATGCCGGAGGAATCGCACTATGGCGGCTGGCCGCTGTCCGGCGAGATCGACATCATGGAGGTAGTCAACCTGGGCGTGGAATGCCCCACCTGCGAGCCGGGCGGGGAGAATTCCTTCCTGGGCACGCTGCATTTTGGCGACCGTCCGCCGGGCAATGTCTATCGCAACCGCGAAACGCAGTTCCCGGCCGCGCTGGACGGGCAGTTCCACACCTATGGGGTGATCTGGCAGCCGGGGAAGTTCACCTGGACCATCGATGGCGTGCCCTTCGGCAGCCTGGTTACCGGTGACTGGTGGACCGCCGCCAGCAGTGCGCCGCAGGCCCCGTTCGACCGACCGTTCCACCTGATTCTGAACCTGGCAATCGGCGGCAACTGGCCGGAATCCACAGCGCTGGGCGGAGTTTCCGCAGAAGGTTTCCCCAAGCGCATGGAAATTGACTGGGTGCGGGTCTGGCAATGTGGTCCCGGCGGCACTACGCAGGGCGGGGCCGGACAGGACTGCACCGGGGGGAATTGACGTGGCACGCAGGCGCCAATCGGTGACGATCAAGCACGTGGCGGCCGATTCCGGCGTCTCGCTGCAGACGGTCAGCCGCGTGATCAACAACGAACCCAACGTGCGCCCTGAAATGAAGCGCAGGGTGCAGGCCTCGATCGACAAGCTGGGTTATGTCCCCTCGATCGCTGCCCAGCGGATGAGTGGCTCCAAGAGCTACCTTATCCTGGCGCTGAACGACCGCGCCCGCACAATCGAGGCGTGGACCGCGCGCGAAGGCAGCGACTGGGTGGACCAGATGCTAATGGGCGGGATGCTGAAGTGCGCCGAATACGGCTATCGGCTGATCTTCGAGCTGATCGATACGCGCGACGACACCATCGAGCGCGAGCTGAACGCGGCCATCGCCGCGCTGCAGCCCGATGGCGTGATCCTGACCCCGCCGCACTCGGACAATCCGATGATCACCGGCTTGCTGGAGCGCGAGGGCATTCCCTTCGCCAGGATCGGTTCGCGCAACACGGCTGGCGGTATCTCGCTGACGATGGGCGATACGCGCATGGCGGCGCTGGCCACGCGGCACCTGATCGGCAAGGGGCACAAGCGCATCGGCTTCATCGCCGGCCCGCGCGAATATGCCGTCAGCGACCGGCGCAAGGCCGGCTGGCTGGCCACGATGGAGGAAGCGGGTCTGGCCACAGACCTGTGCGAACGGGGTGACTTCACCTATCCCAGTGGCGAGGCTGCCGCGCGCCGTCTGCTGGCCCAGCCTGACCGGCCCACCGCGATCATCGCCAGCAATGACCAGATGGCGTTGGCCACAAACGCCGTGGCGCGCGAAATGGGGCTGGGCGTGCCGGATGACCTGTCGCTGATCAGCTTTGATAATTCTCCGGTGGTGCGCTTCGTCCAGCCTTCGCTGACGGCGGTCGACCAGCCGGTGGCCGAAACGGTCAGCCAGGCGGTGGAGCTTTTGATCAAGGCCAACCGGGGTGAAGATCTGCCGGACATGCCGGTGGTGGTGGAAGGCCGCCTGATCGAGCGCGATTCGGTGGCCGCACCTGCTTCCGCGCCGGCTGATGGCTGACGGCCTGACCGCCCTCCAGCGGCAATCGCCCCGCTTTCTGCTCCTTTATGCCCTGGCCGTGGCGGGCGGGGCCATCGCCTATGTCCCGCTGCTTACCATCCTGCTGCCGGTGATGGTGGAAGCGGCTGCCGGCCCGCAGGGGGTGACATGGTTGGCCTATGTCGCCTTTGCCGGAGCCGTGGCCGCCAGCCTGGGCAACATTGCCTTCGGCTGGCTGTCCGACCGCACCGGCACGCGGCGGCCGTGGATCGTGGCAGGCCTGGCCGGAAGCACCGCCTTGTTGCTGGTGGTAGACCGGGTGGTTGGCAACCTGCCGCTGTTATTGGTCACGCTGGTGGTGTGGCAGGTGTTCCTCAACATGATGCTGGGCCCGCTTTCTGCCTGGGCAGGGGACCTGGTACCCGATCACCAGAAGGGCGTACTGGGCGGGCTGCTGGCCTTTGCCCCGGCGCTGGGCGCGCTGTCGGGCACGCTGGTCACCTTCCCGGGAGTGGCCGCGCCGGACGAGCGCCTGGGCATGGTGGCATTCCTGGTTGTGGCTGCTGTCCTTCCGGTGCTGCTGCTGGGACGGCCCCGGCCCTTTCCGCACCTGATGGTGAACCCGCCAGAGGGTGAGGCAGGGCCGCTGGCCGGGCCGCACCGTATCGTCGCCCGGATGTGGCTGGCGCGGCTGCTGGTGCAGGTGGCGGAATCGGCGCTGTTTGCCTACCTCTACATGTGGCTGCGCTCGATCGCGCCGGAAACGCCGGACAGCGTTGCCGCACAGGTCTTCGGTGTGGTGCTGCTCTCTTCGGTTCCAGTCACCCTGCTGGTGGGCCGCTGGGCCGACCGCACCGGGCAGGCTATCCTGCCGCTGGGTCTGGCCGCCGTGATCTGCTGCGCGGCCTTGCTTGGCATGTCGCAGGCGACATCGCTGGAGCAGGCCATGGCCGGCTATGCCGTGTTCGGGCTGGCGGCGGCGGTCTTCCTGGCGCTGCATTCCGCCCAGACCCTGCGCGTGCTGCCCCGGCCGCAGAGCCGCGGGCGCGACCTGGGTCTGTTCAACCTGACCAACACCGTGCCCAGCCTGATCATGCCGGGCCTGACACTGGCGATGGTGCCGGTGTTCGGCTTTGCCGGCTTGTTCCTGGTGCTGGCCCTCCTGGCCGGTCTGGCCAGCCTGCTCCTGCTGGTTTTCCGCAACCCCAAATAGGCGCTTGCGACCACGGACAAGCCGTGTAAAACCCTAAATTGAGAACGTTCCCAATTTTCCGAGGATGACCATGCAGGTACATGCAATCAGTTGGCTGCGGACAGGTGCGGGCGTATCGCTGGCGGCACTGGCGCTGGCGGGTTGCGCCACCGTGCCGGCCGCTCCTTCGACGGCTTCGGCACCGGTTGCTGCGCCGGTTTCTGCGTTGGCCCCGGCAGGCGAGGACCAGGTGGTGGCAGATCTGCTTTCGCGCATGAGCCTGGAGCGCAAGATCGCCCAGTTGATTCAGCCCCAAATCAATTCCTTCACCGTTGAAGACATGGAGCGATACCGCTTCGGCAGCTACCTCAACGGCGGCAACGGCGGCCCCAACGGCAACGAATTCGCCCCGGCGGCGGACTGGCTGGCGCTGGCCGATGCGATGTACGACGCCTCGGTCCGTCCGCTGCCTGGCGGCGAGCCGGTGGTCGCCACCATGTGGGGCACCGATGCTGTCCACGGTCATTCCAACATCGTCGGCGCCACGCTGTTTCCGCACAACATCGCGCTGGGCGCCACCGGCGATGCGGACCTGGTGCGCCGGATCGGTGCGGCGACTGCTGCCGAGATCGAGGTGACGGGCATCGACTGGAACTTCTCCCCCACCGTAGCCGTGGCGCAGGATGACCGCTGGGGCCGGACCTACGAAAGTTATTCGGAAGACCCGCAGTTGGTCGCCCGCCTTGGTGCCGCGCTGGTGGAGGGCTTGCAGGGCACACCCGGCAGCGCCGATTTCCTCGGCGATGGTCGGGTCATCGCCACGGCCAAGCACTTCTTCGCCGACGGCGGCACCGAACAGGGCGTGGACCAGGGTGACGTGAACGGCGATATCGAAGAACTCATCTCGCTCCACGCCGTGCCCTATCCGGCAGCGATTGCGGCCGGGGTCGAAACGATCATGGCCAGCTTCAATTCGATCAACGGCGTGAAGATGCATGGCAACCGCGAGCTGCTGACCGGCGTGCTGCGCGAACGCATGGGGTTTGACGGACTGGTGGTGGGGGACTGGAACGCCCACGGCCAGATCGCCGGGTGCGAGATTGCCAATTGCCCCCAGGCCCTGCTGGCCGGCCTAGACATCTACATGGTGCCCGATGACTGGAAGGCGCTGATGGACAACCTGCTGGCCCAGGTGCGCGACGGCACGATTCCCATGGCGCGGGTGGATGAAGCGGTGGGCCGCGTGCTGCGGGTGAAGTACCGCGCGGGCCTGCTGGGTCCGGCGGCGCCGCGCCCTTCCGAGCGTGGGGTCGCGGGTCGGTTCGACCTGCTGGCCTCGCCCCAACACCGCGCCCTGGCGCGCGAGGCGGTGGCCAAGTCGCAGGTGGTGCTGGCCAATGATGGCGTGCTGCCGCTGCGTGCCGGCGCGCGCGTGCTGGTGGCTGGCACCGCGGCCGATGACGTGGGCCAGGCGGCGGGCGGCTGGACGCTGGAATGGCAGGGCGGCCGGGCCGACCAGCTGCCCCGCAGCCGCTTCCCCAACGCCACCTCGATCTGGGAGGGCTTGCGCGATGCCGTGGCGGCGGGCGGCGGTTCGGCCACGCTCTCGGCCGATGGCACCTTCACCTCCCGGCCGGACGTGGCCGTGGTGGTATTTGGCGAGCGACCCTATGCCGAGTTCGCGGGTGACCAGCAGGACCTGGTGCTGCGCGACGAGGAGGGTTTGACCCTGCTGCGGCGTTTCCGCGAGCAGGGCATCCCGACCGTGGCCGTGTTCCTCTCCGGCCGCCCGATGTGGGTCAATCGCGAGCTCAACGCCGCCAACGCCTTCGTCGCCTCCTGGCTGCCCGGCAGCGAAGGCGCAGGCGTGGCCGACGTGCTGACCGGAGCAGTGCCAGCCACGGGCCGCTTGTCGTTCTCGTGGCCCGCCGCTTGCGAAGGCCGGCCGGTGAACGGGCCGGACGGCGCTCTTTTCCCGCTGGGGCATGGCCATTCGCTGTCCGGGACCGCGCCGCTTGCGCGCCTCAGCGAAGAGTGCTCGGCTCTTGCCAGCAACAGCAATGCTGCCCTGGTGTTCGGCTCGGGCCGGCTGGGGCAGGGCGTCACCGCCTTCGCCGCCCCGCTGGCGGCATCAGGTGATGGTGAACTGCTGCCGCAGATGCGCGGCGACATGAGCGCGGCGGGCGTTACCGCACGCGGCTATGACCGCGATGCGCAGGAGGATGCGCGCCAGATTGTGATGCGTGGCGGCTCGCGCTTCGGCCTGCGGCAGGCGCAGGATAGCGGCGGGGCCTGGCGCATTTCGTACGAGGTGGTCACCCGCCCCACCGCCCCCGTCAGCTTGCAGGTGGGCGAGGGCGCAGCGGCTACCACGCTGGACCTGACCAGCCACTTCGCCCATGCCGAGGGCAAGGGCTGGCGCGAAATGCTGATAACCGATGCCTGCGCCCCCGGCCTGGGATCGCGCCTTGCCTTTACCACACAGGCCGACGTAACTTTCCGCATCTCGCGCGTGCGGCGCGAACAGGTGCCGGCGGATACGCCTTGTGCCTTCTGACCAACGATAAGAAACACTGACTGGGGCCGGCACCGCCGGCCCGCATGGGGAGGATATTGCCGATGGCACTTGCGCCAACCACTGCGGAGGGGGTTCCCGCCACCACCGATGATCGCCCGCCGGTGGATGCGCCGGGGCTGAACTATTTCGTGTTCGGGCTGTTCTTCATCTTCGGCGGGATCACCTCGCTGAACGATGTGATCATTCCCAAGCTGAAGGAGCTGTTCACCCTCAGCTTCTTCGAGGCCAGCCTGGTGCAGTTCTGCTTCTTCATCGCCTATGCCGTGGTCGGCATTCCCGGCGCGCAACTGGTAAAGCGCATCGGCTACATGCGCGGCGCGGTGACCGGGCTGGTGACGATGCTGGTCGGCTGCCTGCTATTCATCCCCGCCAGCCAGAGCGCGGTCTTCGGCGTGTTCCTGTTCGCCTACTTCATCCTCGCCACCGGCGTGGTGCTGGTGCAGATCGTGGCCAACCCGCTGATCAGCCTGCTGGGCAAGCCATCCACCACCCACAGCCGGTTGACCTTTGCCCAGGCGTTCAACTCGCTGGGGACCACGATCTTCCCCTACTTCGGCGCGATCCTGATCCTGGGTTCGCTGGCCACCGTCACGGCAGATCAACTTTCCGGGGCTGAGCTGACCGCCTATCGCCAGGCGGAAAGCCAGGCGATCGTCAACGGCTACCTGGGCCTGGCCGTGGCGCTGGGCGTGGTGGCGGCCGTGGTCTGGTTGTTCCGCAACCGCCTGAAGGGCGAACAGCACGAAGCCTCCAGCCTGGTGGATGGCCTGAAGCTGCTGGCCCGCCCGCGCTTCGGCTATGGCGCGGCGTGCATCTTCCTTTACGTGGGGGCAGAGGTCGCCATCGGCAGCTTCATCGTCAACTACCTGATGCAGGACAGCGTGCTGGACCTGGCCGAACAGGACGCGGGCAAGCTGATCTCGCTCTACTGGGGCGGGGCGCTGGTGGGCCGGTTCATCGGCTCGGGCTTGCTGCGCCTTGTCAGCCCCGGCCTGCTGCTGGCCACCGTGGCTGCGGGGGCGATTGCCCTGATCGCGCTGTCTGCCAACACCACCGGCGAGGTGGCGGGCTATTCGCTGCTGGCCGTGGGCCTGATGAACTCGATCATGTTCCCGACGATCTTCTCGCTGGCCTGCGAGAAGCTGGGCAGCAAGGCAGCGGACGGATCGGGCATCATCAACGTGGCCATTGCCGGCGGCGCGGTGATCCCGGCCATCTACGGCGCGCTGGCCGACCAGATCGGCCTGGGCCCGGCGCTATTCATCCCCGCCCTGTGCTATGCCATCATCGCCGGTTTCGGGATCTTCACCCGCCGACCGGCGCAGGACGAGGCCTGACCCGCTACCTAAGTGGACGGGCTGGCGGCCCCGCCGCCGCCCGTCCCCCTAGAGCCCGCCGGCGATATCTTCCAGGCTGCGGCCGCGGGTTTCGGGCATGGCCAGGTGCACCCACACCAGTTGCAGCACCATGATTGCCGCGAAGCCCAGGAAGATCGTCACCGGTGGCACCGTGGCGAGCAGGCCCGGCATCACCAGGGTCAGCGCGGCAGCGAAGACCCAGTGCGTGCCCGCGCCCAGGCTCTGACCCTTGGCACGCGCAGCGCTGGGGAAGATCTCGCTGATGAATACCCAGATCACCGCCCCCTGGCCGATTGCGTGCGCGGCGATGAAGGCCAGGATGAATGGCAGCACCAGGCCGAAGTTGCCGCTGCCGAAGCCGTAGGCGGTCATCCCCAGCGAGACGATGTAGCCCACCGAGCCGACATACATGAGGAACTTGCGGCCCGCCCGGTCGATCAGCGCCATGCCCACCAGCGTGAACAGCAGGTTGATCGCGCCGATGCCCACCGTGGCCAGCAGGGCGACCGACTGGCCCGCGCCAGACAGCTCGAAGATGCGCGGGGCGAAGTAGATGATCGCATTGATGCCCGATAGCTGGTTGAACATGGCAATGGTGAAGGCCAGCAGCAGCGGTCGGCGATAGGCCGCGCCGAAGAACTGCCTCCACGTTACCGCGCCCGCATCGTGTGCGGCTTCCTGGCGGATCGCGGCCACCGTTTCATCAACCGTGGCCGGGTTGATCGCCGCCAGCACGGTGCGGGCCCGCTCTTCGGCCCGTAGCTTGATCAGCAGCCAGCGTGGGCTTTCCGGAATGAACAGCGCCGCCACAAGGTAGGCAAGGGCAGGCAGCGTTTCGGCACCCAGCATCCAGCGCCACGCATGTTCGCCCGCGCCATCAAGCGCATAGTTGGAAAGATAGGCAATCAGGATGCCCAGCACGATCATCGCCTGGAACAGCGCCACCAGCCGCCCGCGCCATTCGCGTGGGGCGATCTCGGCGATGTAGGCCGGTGCCGCCACCGAACTGGCGCCCACGCCCAGCCCGCCCAGGAAGCGGAAGGCCATGAAGCTGGCCGGATCCCAGGCCAGCGCGGAGCCCACGGCGGAGACGGCATAGGCCACGCCGATCCAGATCAGACAGCGCTTGCGGCCCAGCGCATCAAGCGGCCAGCCGGCGGCGAGCGCCCCGATCACCGTGCCCCACAGGGCGGCGGAAATGGCGAGGCCATGAACCAGGTCGCTCATGGCCCATTCGGCCTGAAGCGCCTGCTCGGCACCGGAAATCACCGCGGTATCGAAACCGAACAGGAATCCCGCCAGCGCCGCGATCAGCGCCCAGCTGCCACTCTTGCCCATGTGCCCCTTCCCCTCCCCAGGAAAACTTTTGCGCTACTGGTTGCCACCACCGGCCAGCAAGCGCCAGCCCCAGGCGGGCAGATCCACCGTGTCGCCCGCCGCGATGGTCACCGGCTGGCCGCTGCTGAAATCGGTATAGGTGCCCGCAGCCAGCCCGTCGGCCAGCCGCGCGGTCACCGGTTCGGCGGACAGGTTGAACAGGCCCACCACCTTGTTGCCATCCTGCTGGCGCACCCAGGCGAACAGTTGCTGGGGCTTGTCGTTCACAACCTGGCTCATCCGCGCACCCCAGCGGCCGTTGTGCAGGGCGGGGTTGGCATCGCGGAACGCGATCAGATCGGCCAGCAGGGTGCCGTAGGTGCAGGTCTGCCCCTGCCGCCAGTCGATCGGGTCTTTTTCGAAGAACTCCAGCCGGTCGGCATTGCAGGCTTCCTGGCCGTTGTGGATCATCGGCAGGCCTTCATGGGTGAAGCTGAGCGCGGTCATCGCCTCCAGCGCCGGGCCAAAGTTCTCGTAGATCGTGCCTTCCCACGCGTTGCTGTCGTGGTTTTCGATATAGGTCAGGCGCATGGCCTCGCGCGGCCACAGGCTTTCGTTCTCGGCGTAATAGCCGAAGAAGCCGGTGGCGTTGGCCTCGCCGTGGGCGATCTTCTTGCTGGCGACGTGCCAGTCCCAGCCGTACGAGGCGTCAAACGCGGCGCGGTGCCAGGCCGATTGCTGCACCTCGCCCAGCATGAAGACCGGGCGGATGGCATCCAGCCGCGCACGCATCGTTTCCCAGAAGTCCACCGGGACATAGCCGGCCACGTCGGCACGGAATCCGTCCACGCCAAAGTCGCGCACCCACATTTCCATCGCCCCGCCAATGTGCTGGCGCACGCCGGGCTGGCTCCAGTCGAGGTCGATCACGTCGGACCAGTCCCACCAGGGGGTGGGGCGGAAGTGGCCGTCCCACGTCTTTTCGTACCAGTCGGGGTGCTGGGTGGCCAAGGCGTTGTCCCAGGCGGTGTGGTTGGCCACCAGGTCCAGGATTACCTTGAAGCCCTCTGCGTGCGCAGCATCGATGAAGGCGCGCAGGTCCGCCTCGGTGCCGAATTCGGGGTTCACCGCATAGTAGTCGCGCACCGAATAGGGGGAGCCGAGCGTGCCCTTGCGGTTCTGCGCGCCGATCGGGTGGATCGGCATCAGCCACAACACGTCCACCCCCAGCGCGCGCAGGCGCGGCAGTTCGCGGGTGGCGGCGGCAAAGGTGCCCTCCGGCGTGAACTGGCGGGTGTTGATCTGGTAGAGCACGGCGGTGCGCATCCAATCCGGGTTCCGGATCTGCACGTACTGGGCCGGCTGCCAGGGGTCGGCGGCTTCCTGCGCCAGGGCCGGGGTGGCGGCAGCGATCAGGGCGGCGGCGAGCGAAAAGGCGATACGGCGCATGGGTCAGGGGTCCTTGTTGACGGGGGTAGAGGGGAGGGCGGCCGACACGCGGCCCATCGCCAGCGCGGCGACAATGAAGCCGGCGGCGGCGAACAGCATCGTCCACACCGGCTCACCCGGGAAAAAGGCCTGCATGATCGAACCCATCACGGTCGCCACCAGCAGTTGCGGCACCACCACGAAGACGTTGAACAGGCCCATGTAGATGCCCAGCTTCGCCTGCGGCAGGCTGGAGGCGAGGATGGCATAGGGCATGGCCAGGATGCTGGCCCAGGCAATGCCGATGCCCACCTCGGCCAGCAGCAGCGCCTGCGCATCGCGCACCAGGAAGAAGGCGAGAAATCCCGCCGCACCGATGGTCAGGCAGATCGAATGGGTCCGCACCTGCCCGAAGCGGCGGCTGAGCCACGGCAGGAGGGCCAGGGCCGCCACGGCCGCCACTCCGTTGTAGACGGTGAAGAGGACGTTCACCCAGTTGGCGCCTTCGTTATAGGCGGCGCTGGCCGGATCGCTGCTGCCAAATACGTACTGGGTCACCACCGGGGTGGTGTTGATCCACATGATGAACAGGCCCGACCAGCTGAAGAACTGCACCAGCGCCAGCCGCTTCATCACCTCGGGCATCCCGGCAAAGTCGCCCACGATGCTCGACAGCATCGAGGAGGAGCGCCCGGCGCGGGCCGAGCTGATCGCCAATGCGCTGAGCACGCCATACAGCACCAGCAGCGCCCCCAGCAGCAGCACTTCCTTTTCCAGGTCCAGCGCCTCGACCGAGAGGGCGACGGCAAGGCCGAGCGCAACCCAGAGGCCACTGGAAACGTAGGTCTTGGCGGCCAGCGCGCGCACCGGCAGGTCGTCTGTTGCGGCAGCGCCTTCGGCCCCGGCAAAGGCGGCCTGCTCCTCCGGGCTGTATTCGCGGGTGGTCAGCACGGTCCACATGACGGCGGCAAACAGTGCTGCGCCGCCAGCCCAGAAGCTCCACTTCACCGTATCGGGCAACTGCCCGTCGGGGGCCAAGTTGGGCACGCCGAGGTGCTCCAGTAGCCACGGGAAGATCGACCCCACCACCGCGCCCGCGCCGATGAAGGCGGTTTGCACGGCATAGCCGGCGCTGTGCTGGTCGGTCCGCAACATGTCGCCCACGAAAGCGCGGAACGGCTCCATCGAGACGTTGAGGCTGGCATCGAGCACCCACAGCATCACCGCGGCAAACACCAGCGGCGCGCCCATCAGCGGGCTCAGCGGCATGATCAGCAGGGCAAGGGCCGAAAGTACGGCCCCGGCCAGGAAATAGGGTCGGCGGCGACCCAGCCGGTTCCAGGTCCGATCGGACAGGTGGCCGATCACCGGCTGTACCAGCAGCCCGGTCAGCGGCGCGGCTACCCACAGCGCAGGCAGGTCGTCCATGCTGGCGCCCAGCGTCTGGAAGACGCGGCTCATGTTCGCGTTCTGCAGGGCAAAGCCGATCTGGATGCCGAAGAAGCCGAAGCTGATGTTCCACAGGCCCCAGAAGCCCTGGCGCGGCTTGTCCGTTCGCGGTTGTCCCATCGCGCGCACACCTTCTCCCGTACGGTGGACTTGCCGCCACCTTGCTCGATAGCCCACGGCTGGCATGGAAGCGCCGGGGCCCGCAACATGTATACGAATGTATAGCGGGACTTGCGCGCCCTCAGGCGCGGGCGGTGCTGCCGCGGGTAATCAGCCGCGTGGGCAGGCGGGCATCGGGCAGGGGCCGCCCGTCGATCTGGGCCAGCAGGGTTTCCACCAGCCGGTCACCCGCGCCCTTCACGTCCTGCTGGATGGTGGTCAATGGCGGGCTGGTGAGGCTGGCGGCAGAGATGTTGTCGAAGCCCATCACGGCCACGTCCCCTGGCACCCGCAGCCTTGCTTCCGCCAGGGCGCGCATGGCACCGATGGCGATCAGGTCGCTGGCAGCGAACACCGCATCGAACGCCGCACCGCCCGCAAGCAGCGCCTGGGCGGCGCGATAGCCGTCATCCTCGGTGGTATAGGCATCGTGCTGCAGGGCGGGATCAGGCTCCAGCCCGGCGGCGCGCATGGCTGTACAGAGCCCTTCGTAGCGGTGGGCGAATTCGGGATAGCTCTCGGTCGCATGGCCCAGGAAGGCGATTCGCCGGCAGCCCTGGACCAGCAGGTGCTCGCCCGCCAGTTGTCCCGCGCCCAGGTTGTCAGAACCGATGGTGGCCCCGCTGCTTTCGCTGCGGACCGATCCCCAGCGGGCGAAATGGGTGCCCTGCTCGATCAGTTGCGCCAGCCGCATGGCGTAAAGCGAATAGTCGCCATAACCCAGCAGGATAAGTCCGTCGGCCCGGTGTGCATCCTGGTAGCGCATGTGCCAGTTGTCCTCCATCCGCTGGAAGCTGATCAGCAGGTCCAGCCCGCGCGTGGCGCAGGCCCGCGTGATCGAGCCGAGCATGGCCAGGAAGAACGGATTTATCGTGCCCTCGTCGCTCGGATCGTCCTCGAAGAACAGCAGGGCAATGGTGTTTGACCGCTGCGAGCGCAGCGACGAGGCGTTCTTGTCCACCGTGTAGCGCAGGTCTTCGGCGATCTTGACGATCTTCTGCCGCGTCGCCTCGCTGACCGAGCGGTCCCCGCGCAGCGCCCGGCTGACCGTGGGCTGCGAAACGCCCGCGAGATAGGCGATGTCGAAGCTTGTCGGCTTGCCGGTTGGCGGTCGTCCCAATGGCCTCTCCCTGCGCCCCGCCGACACAGGCATGGCGTCTATCCCCCATGGCATGATAGGTCGCACCCTGCCGCTTGGCAAACCCGACATTTTGTCCAGATAGCGGAAAGGCAAAGCACGCATGGAATCGCCGCTGGCCCTGCTGGAACAGGCCCGTCCGGTTGCTTCCACGCTGGGCGCGGAATGCAACCCGCTGGTGGTTGTCGATGATGCGCTGGCTGATCCCGAACTGGTGCGGGCCGTGGCCGCGCGCCACACCTATCGCCCGATCGGCCCGCACTATCCCGGCCTGCGGGCGCCGGTTTCTGCAGCTATCGCCATGCCGCTGGTGGATCCCCTGGGACCGCTTCTCCAGCAGGTATTCCACCTGGCCGCGCCCCCGGCCTTTGGTGAATGCTTCCTGAGCCTGCTGACCATGTCGCCACAGGACCTGGCCCCGATCCAGCGCCTGCCGCATTTCGACGGGGTGGAGCCCGAACGGCTGGCCGTGCTGCTCTATCTCGATCCCGCAGCCGGTACGGGCACGGCCTTCTACCGCCAGCGCTCCACCGGGTTTGAAAGCGTGACGGCGGAACGCTTCGCCAGCTATCAGCAGAACCTGCACGCCGATGCCGCCCGCCACGGCCTGCCAGCCGCTGGCTATATCGGCGAGGACTCGGCGCTGTTCGAACGGATCGGCCTGGTGGAAGGACTGTTCAATCGCTTGGTGATCTATCGCGGCAACCAGTTGCACTGCGCCAGCCTGCCGCCCGATTTCGTGCCGGTGGCAGACCCGTCACGCGGCCGGCTGACCCTGAACCTGTTCCTCAACTGCTGATCCAAATATTTGCAATAAAAGCGGAATTCATGAATCTGCGGCCTGCGTATACGTATGCTTGCTTCCCAATGTGGAACTTTGCCCGGATAAATTGCCCATCGCTTGAAGTGGCTGGACGGCATGTCCCGCACCTGGCGACGAGAACACAAAACCGTTGCCGGACATCCGGTCACGGGGGGAGCCTGGGACTATCATGACGACTTTCCGCAAGACGCTGCGCGTGGGTGCAAGCACCACCGCATTCGCTATCGCCGCACTGGCGATCCCGTCCATCGCCGTGGCGCAGGATGCCGCCGCCTCTGCCGCTGCCGACGATACGGCGCCGGAAGATGCCATCATCGTCACCGGCTATCGTCAGGCCCTGGAATCGGCCGCCGGCCTGAAGCGCGATGCGCCGGTGATTGCCGAAGCCTTCTCTGCCGAAGACATCGGCAAGCTGCCCGACGTGTCGATTGCCGAAACGCTGGGCCGCCTGCCCGGCCTGGCGGTGCAGCGCGTTGACGGCCGCGCGCAGAGCCTTTCGGTCCGCGGCCTGGGCCCGGACTATTCCAACTCGCTGCTCAACGGCCGCCAGGTCGTCTCTTCGGGTGACAACCGCGCGGTGGAATACGACCAGTATCCGGCCGAACTGATCAACAACGGCGTGATCTACAAGACCCCCTATGCCGGCCTGGTCGGCCAGGGCCTGGCAGGCACGGTTGACCTGCGCACCATCCGCCCGCTGGACAGCGAGGAAGTGATCTCGGTCAGCGGTCGCCTGGAATTCAACGAGGACGGCTCGCTCAATCCCGACGTGCCGGGCTGGGGCTATCGCGCCACCGGCACCTATGTCGACCAGTTTGCCGACGATACCCTGGGCGTGGCCGTGGGCCTCGCCTATCAGTCCAGCCCCAGCCAGGTGCAGAAGTTCAACGCATGGGGCTACCCCGACGATGCGGGCTATGCCGTGCTGGGTGGCATGAAGCCGTTCTCGCGCTCGGTAGACCTGGATCGCTTGGGCATGTTCGGCACGCTGGAGTTGCAGCCTTCGGCGGAATGGAACACTGCGATCGACCTGTTCTATGCCGACTATCGCGAGCGCATTCCGCAGCGCGGTATCGAATTCCCGTTCAATCCCGGCTGGGGGGCGGGCACCACGATTTCCGCCAACAGCGGCGGCGCCTTCCCGGACAGCGTCACCTTCCGCAACGTGCAGCCGGTGGTGCGCAACGACTATGATCGCAAGGACACCCAGACCTTCGCCGCCGGGTGGAACACCCGCTACGAGGACGACAACTGGTTCTTCGATTTCGATGCGTCCTACTCGCGTTCGGAACGCCGGCTGCAGCAGGTGGAGAGCTATTCCGGCCTGACTTTTGCGGCCGGTGCCGGTCCGTCGGATACGGTGGTGGTCAACAGCACCGATGGCGGGTTCCCCTACAGCTTCACCAACCAGATCGACTATTCCAACACCAACCTGATCCAGCTCACCGATCCGCGGGGCTGGGGTGCCGGCGGCATCGTGCAGGCGGGCTTCATCAATGACACCACGACCGAGGACGAGCTGTGGAGCCTGCGCGGCGAAGCCGGCTACAAGGTCGAAGGCGGCTTCATCGATGCCCTGGTGGTGGGCGCGGCCTATGACGACCGGTCGAAGGCGCGCGACATCACGCAGAACTTCCTTAGCCTGAAGGGCGGCCCCTCGGTCTATGCCGCGCAGGGTGCCACCACCCGGTTGGCGATCCCGCAGTCGGCCCTGCTGGAGCCGATCGCCTCGCTGGGCTTCCTGGGCTTCGGGCCGCAGGTTGCCTATGATCCCTTCGCGCTGATCAACGATGGCACCTATGTGCTGACCAGCGTGCAGAGCTCCAGCCTGCCGTTCCCGGGTGACTGGGTGGTCAACGAGCGGGTCTATACCGGATATGCCCGGGCGGACCTGGATGCCGATCTTGGCGGCCTGCCGCTGACCGGCAACCTGGGCGTGCAGGTGGTGCGCACCGAGCAGAGCAGCGACGGGTTCAACTCGCCCGGCGGCATCGCCGCGGTGCAGACCCCGGTGACGGGTGGCGACAGCTACACCCACGTGCTGCCCAGCGTGAACCTCAGCTTCGAGGTGGGCAGCGACATGTTCCTGCGCTTCGGCGCGGCGCGCACCCTGGCCCGGCCGCGCATGGACCAGCTCAACGCCTCGTATAACGCCAGCATTGCCAATGCCCCGCAGGGTTCGTTGAACTCGATCTTCAGCGGCAGCGGCGGTAACCCGCAGCTGCGGCCCTACGTGGCCGATGGGGTGGACGCGTCCTACGAGTATTACTTCGACGGCGCGGGCGGCTACCTGGCGGTTGCCACCTACTACAAGTGGCTGAGCAATTTCGTGAACCCGAACGCTTCGGTGGTCCGCGACTTCTCGTACCTGGTGCCTTCGCTCACCGGCACGCAGCTTGCGGCATACAACGGCAGCGGGCAGCAGAACCTGGGCTTCGTGTCCGGGCCGGACAACGGGGCGGAAGGCCACATCTTCGGTGTGGAAGCCACCCTGTCGATGCCGTTCGAGACGCTGACCAGCGCGCTGGAGGGCTTCGGCTTCCAGACCAGCCTGTCGTATACCGAAAGCCAGTTGACCGTGACGCCGCCCACCGGGGCCTCGTTCTCGGTCGATGTGCCGGGGCTGTCGAAGTGGGTGGTCAACTCCACCATCTACTTCGAGAACAGCGGGTTCGAGGCGCGCCTCAGCCACCGTTACCGCTCCAGCTTCCTGGCCGAGTTCATCGGCATCTCGGCCAGCCGCAGCTTCCGCCAGACCTATGCGGAATCGATCTTCGACGCGCAGATCGGCTATCGCTTCGAGGAAGGATCGCTGGAAGGCCTGAGCCTGACTCTGCAGGCGCTGAACCTGACCGATGAGCCCTTCATCAACTACCAGAACGGCGACCGGGCCCAGATCATCGACTACGAAAGCTACGGTCGCACGTACCTGATCGGTGCTTCCTACCGCTTCTAAGGCGGTAGGTGAGACCGGCGGGGGGAGTAAAATCTCTCCCAACGGGAATTCAAGCTCTTCCCGCTCCCCCCGCCGGCACATTTTGCCCATCTGGCCCACCTGGTCCATGATCGGCACGGGACAGGATAGTGGTGCGGCGATGACCAGCGGACGCGGTGTCGACATTCTGGTAGCGGGCGGCGGCACGGCCGGCTGGATGGCAGCGGCCGCGCTGGCCCGCTTCGCCCCTCCCGGCAGCCGCCTGCAGCTGGTCGAGAGCGAGGCCATCGGCACCGTGGGCGTGGGCGAGGCCACGATCCCCCAGATCCACCTGTTCAACGGCGCGCTGGGCCTGGACGAGGCGGAGTTCCTGCGCGAGACGAAGGGCAGCTTCAAGCTGGGCATCTCCTTCGATGGCTGGCTGCATGAAGGCCACAGCTACATGCATGCTTTTGGTGACGTTGGGCAGGGCGTGGGCTTGCTGCCCTTCCAGCATTACTGGCTGCGCGCGCGGAAGCTGGGGCTGGCGAAGCCGCTGGTGCGTTATTCCCTCAACGAACTGGCGGCGCGCACCATGCGGATGCAGCGCGGCCGCCCGCATCCCGCCGCACGCGAGATGCCCTATGCCTACCATTTCGATGCCGGGCTCTATGCGGCCTACCTGCGCCGCTATGCCGAGGCGCGCGGGGTGGTGCGCCACGAGGGGCAGATCGCCCATGTGGAACGCCAGGGCGAGACGGGCGACATTGCCGCGCTGGTGCTGGACGACGGGCGGCGGCTGGCGGCGGACTTCTTCATCGACTGCACCGGCTTTCGCGCCCTGCTGGTCGGGCAGGCGCTTGGCACGCCGTTTGATGATTGGTCAAACTGGCTGCCATGCGACCGGGCCATGGCTGTGCCGTGCGAGGGCGGCGGCGATTTCACCCCCTTCACCCGCGCCATCGCGCGCGAGGCTGGCTGGCAGTGGCGCATTCCGCTGCAGCACCGCATCGGCAACGGGCTGGTCTATTCCAGCGCCCACCTGAGCGATGACGAGGCGGCCAGCGTGCTCCTCGCCAACCTTGACGGAAAGGCTACTGCCGATCCGCGCCCGATCCGGTTCACCACTGGCAAGCGCCGCCGGCATTGGGCGCAGAATTGCCTGGCGCTGGGCCTGGCGGCAGGCTTCATGGAGCCGCTGGAATCCACCTCCATCCATCTGGTGCAAAGCGCGATAAGCCGCCTGCTGGCAATCCTGCCCGGCGGGCGCGGCGATCCGGCGCTGGCCGATTACTTCAACGCCCAGGCCGATTTCGAATGGGCCCGCATCCGCGATTTCCTGGTGCTGCACTACTGGGCCAACCAGCGCCACGGCCAGCCGTTCTGGGACCAGGTCCGCAATATGGACCTGCCCGATACGCTGGCGGCCAAGCTGGACCTGTGGCGCGCCGCCGGGTTCATCCACCGCGAGCACGAGGAGCTGTTCACCCCCGTCGGCTGGTTCCAGGTGCTGGCGGGGCAGGGCGTGGCGGCCCATGGCTACAACCCTGTCGCCGATGCCTTGGGCGAAGCCGACCTTGCCCGTCTGCTGCATGAAACCGAAACATCGCTGGTGGACCAGGCGCGGGCCATGCCCCGCCACCTGGATTTCCTGCGCGACTACATCGGCCAGAGCCAGGGAGTGCCCGCATGAAGCGCCTGATCCTGCCCCTGCTGGCCGCCTGCGCCCTGCTGCCCGGTTGTGCCACCGCGCAACCGGCTGCCGGCCTGCGCGCCCGCGTGCCGGCCGAGGAGGTGATCTACTTCGTCCTGCCCGATCGTTTCGAGAACGGCGACCCTGCCAACGATCACGGCGGGCTGACAGGCGACCGGCTGGCCACCGGCTTCGATCCTTCAGCGCGCGGCTTCTTCCATGGCGGCGACCTGGCGGGCCTGACCGCGCGGCTCGATTACCTGGAACGACTGGGCATCACCGCCATCTGGCTGACCCCGATCTTCCAAAACAAGCCGGTGCAGGGCCCACCCGGCGAGGAGAGTGCCGGCTATCACGGCTACTGGGTGACCGACTTCACCCGGCCGGATGCGCATTTCGGCACCGATGCGGAGTTTGCCGAGTTCGTCGCTGCCGCCCATGCGCGCGGGATGAAGGTCTACATGGACATCATCACCAACCACACGGCGGACGTGATCCGCTATGCCGATGGTGACGCGACCAACTACGAATATCGCAGCCTGGGCGATTATCCGTATGCTTCGCGCGGCGGTCCGGGCGGGCCTGCGATCAACCCCGGCTTCACGGGTCACGAGGACTCCAGCGAAGCCAACTTCGCCCGGCTGGTTGACCCGAACTATGCCTATATCCCGCAGGTGCCGGAGGCCGAGCGCGGCGTGAAAGTGCCCGCTTGGCTGAACGATCCGATCTACTACCACAATCGCGGCAACAGCAGCTTCACCGGCGAGGACAGCCGCTTCGGCGATTTCTCCGGCCTGGATGACCTGTTTACCGAACACCCGCGCGTGCGCGCCGGAATGATCGACATCTATGCTGACTGGATCCGCCGCCACGGGGTGGACGGCTTCCGCATCGATACCGCGCGCCACGTGGACCCCGGCTTCTGGCAGCAGTTCGTGCCTGCCATCCAGCAGGTCGCGGTGGAGGAAGGCGTGCCCAACTTCCATATCTTCGGCGAGGTCTACAAGGACGTGCCGCAGAACGGCTATATCGCCGAATACACTCGGCGGGACGGTCTGCCATCGGTGCTGGACTTCGCCTTCCAGGCTTCGGTCCGCGCCGTGCTGGGCAAGGGGCAGGGCACCGTGGTCATGGCCCAGCTCTATGACGGGGACGTGCTTTACGAAGGCGGCGAGGAGGCGGCGCTGAACCTGCCGACTTTCCTGGGCAACCATGACATGGGCCGCTTCTCCACCCTGCTGCGGCAGGACATTCCCGGCATCTCGCAGGATGAACTGCTGGCCCGCGTCACGCTGGGCCACGCCATGATGCTTGGCCTGCGCGGCAGCCCGGTGATCTATTACGGTGACGAACAGGGCTTCGTGGGTGACGGGGTGGACCAGCAGGCGCGCGAGGACATGATGCCCAGCGCCACCGCCGAGTATAATGACAACGACCTGATCGGCACCGATGCCACCACGGCGCGGGCCAATTTCGACGAAGATCACCCGCTGTTTCGCACCATCGCGCGGCTCTCCGCAATCCGGCGCACGCACCCTGCGCTTAGCCGCGGCCGCCAGTTCGTGCGCCATTACGAGCAGGGGCCGGGCCTGTTCGCCGTCAGCCGGTTCGATCCCGCCGATGGCCGTGAATACCTGGTGATCTTCAATACCACCGCCCAGGAACGCTCGGCCAATGTCTGGCTGGGTTCGACGGCGCGCACCTTTACCGCGCTGGACGGGGCATGCCCCGCCGCAGTCAGCGCACCGGGAAGCGCCCGCTTCACCGTGCCCGCCTTCGGTTGGGCCGTGTGCCGGGCAAACGAGGCAGGACAGTGACCGATACAGCAATGCCCTGGTGGAAAGGCGCCGCCATCTACCAAATCTATCCGCGCAGCTTCATGGATTCCGACGGCGACGGCGTGGGTGACCTGCCAGGCATCGCCCGGCGGCTGGACCACGTTGCCCGGCTGGGCGTGGATGCCATCTGGATCAGCCCGTTCTTCAGAAGCCCGATGAAGGACTTCGGCTATGACGTGGCCGATTACTGCGATGTCGATCCGGTGTTCGGCACGCTCGCTGACTTCGATACCGTGGTGGCGCGCGCCCACGCCCTGGGGCTGAAGGTGCTGATCGACCAGGTCTATTCGCACACATCAGACGAGCATCCGTGGTTCGCCGAAAGCCGCGCCGATCGCACCAACCAGAAGCATGACTGGTACGTGTGGGCCGAGGCCAAGCCCGACGGATCGCCGCCCAGTAACTGGCAGTCGGTGTTCGGCGGCCCCGCCTGGACCTGGGATGCGCGCCGGGGCCAGTATTACCTGCACAATTTCCTCAGCGCCCAGCCGCAGTTGAACCTGCACAACCCGGATGTGCAGGATGCCGTGCTGGCAGTCATGCGCTTCTGGCTGGATCGCGGGGTGGATGGCTTCCGCATCGATGCGCTGAACTTTGCCATGCACGATCCGCAGTTGCGCGATAACCCGCCCGCGCCCGCCAGCAACAAGCAGCGCACCCGGCCGTTCGATTTCCAGCAGCGGATCTACAACCAGTCGCACCCTCACATTCCCGCCTTCATCGCGCGGATCAGGGCGCTGACCGATGAATATGACGGCGTGTTCACCGTGGCCGAAGTGGGCGGGGACGATGCCACGGGCGAGATGCACGCCTTCACGGCCGGAGAGGGGCACCTCAACTCTGCCTATGGCTTCAACTTCCTCTATGCCGACCGTCTGACCCCCGAACTGGTATGTGCAGCGCTGGCGCAATGGCCGGATCAGCCGGGCATGGGCTGGCCAAGCTGGGCCTTCGAAAACCATGACGCGCCGCGCGCGCTCAGCCGCTGGTGGCAGCCGCAGGACCATGCGGCGGCCGCGCGAATGAAGGTGCTGCTGTTTGCGGCCCTGCGCGGCAACATCATTTTCTACCAGGGCGAGGAGTTAGGCCTGACCCAGGTGGAGATCCCCTTCGAGCAGTTGCATGACCCGGAGGCGATCGCCAACTGGCCGCTGACCCTTAGCCGCGACGGGGCGCGCACGCCCTTGCCGTGGATGGCCGAGACACCGGGGGCGGGCTTCTGCCAGGCCCAGCCGTGGTTGCCGGTGGGCGAGGAGAACCTGGCCCGCGCGGTGGATGCGCAGGAGGCCGATCCTGAATCGCTGCTCAACCATACGCGTTCCGTGCTGGCGTTGCGCAAGGCCAACCCCGCGCTGCATCACGGTCGCGTGGCGGCGTGCGGAGGGCGGGGCGACCTGCTGGAGCTGACGCGCGCGGCGGAGGGGCAGACGCTGCGTTGCCTGTTCAACCTGGGGGCCGAGCCGCTTGCCCTGGAGGGCTTGGCGGGCCGCGTGCTCAGCGCGGTGGGCGGGGCCGATGTGAACCACCTGCCGCCGTTCGGCGCCCTGATCGTGGAGGTCTGATCCGATGTTGCGCCTGCTTGTTGCCGCCCTGTTCGTGATGCTGCCGGTGGGAGTGCAGGCAGGCACCGTCACCTCTCCCGACGGGCGCATCGCCGTGGAACTGGCAGTGGATGGCGAGGGCAAGCCCTACTACGCCGTGACCCTGGCCGGGCAGGTGCTGGTTGCGCCGTCCAGCCTGGGCTTCAACCTGACCGACGAGGACCCGCTGCGGCGCAATTTCGCGATCGTAGCCGAGGAGGCAGGCAGCGCGGATTCCACCTGGGAACAGCCGTGGGGCGAGCGGCGCTTCGTGCGTGACCACCACAACGAGCTCGCCGTCACCTTCCGCCAGCAGGACGCAGCGGCGCGGCAGTTTACCGTGCGGCTGCGGGTGTTCGACGATGGTCTGGGTTTCCGTTACGAGTTCCCCGCGCGAGCCGACAAGCCCGAGTGGCGCATTGCCGAGGAACTGACCGAGTTCGTGCTTGCCCCAAGGGGCACCGCCTGGTGGATCCAGGCGGGAGACTGGAACCGCTACGAACAGCTCTACAAGCAGACGCCGGTCGATGCGGTTTCGGTTGCGCACACGCCCATGACGCTGCGGCTGGACGATGGCACGCACTTGGCGATCCACGAGGCGGCGCTGGTCGACTATGCCGGCATGTGGTTGCAGCGCATGGACGGCGGCCGCTTCCGCTCTACCCTGGCACCATCATCGCGCGGGGCCAAGGTGGTGCGGACGGGGGCCTTCACCACGCCCTGGCGCACGATCCGCGTGGCGCCGGACGCAGCCGGGCTGGTGGAGAGCGACCTTGAGTTGAACCTCAACGAGCCCAACGCGCTGGGCGATGTAAGCTGGGTGCAGCCGGGCCGCTACATCGGCATCTGGTGGGGCATGATTTCCAACCGCTGGACCTGGGCGCAGGGGGATCGCCACGGCGCGACGACCGAACGCACGCGCGAATACATCGATTTCGCGGCGGAGAACGGGTTTCGCGGGGTGCTGGTGGAAGGCTGGGACCATGGCTGGGACGGCCCGTGGTTTGGCAACGGTCGCGAGTTCAGCTTCACCCGCGCCTATCCCGATTTCGACATCGAAAGCCTCTCCGCCTATGCCCGCCAGCGCGGCGTGCGGCTGATCGGGCATCACGAAACGGGGGGCAATATCGCGAACTACGAGGCCCAGCTCGATGACGCGATGGCGCTCTACCAGCGGCTGGGGATCGACTGGGTGAAGACCGGCTATGTGGCCGATGCGGGTGGGATCATTGCGTGCAATGCCGATATTGCCGATCCCTGCGGGGCCCAAGTGATGGAATGGCACGATGGCCAGCGCCAGGTGCAGCATCACCTGCGCGTGGTGCAGGAAGCCGCAGAGCACCGCATCGCGGTCAACCCGCACGAGCCGGTGAAGGACACGGGCCTTCGCCGCACTTATCCCAACTGGGTTGCGCGCGAAGGCGCGCGCGGGCAGGAATACAATGCCTGGAGCGCCTTCGGCAACGGACCGGAGCACGAGCCAACGTTGGTCTACACCCGCATGCTCTCCGGCCCGATGGACTACACACCCGGTATTCTCAGCCTTACGGGCCAGGATGGGGTGCCGATGGCCTCCACACTGGCCAAGCAGCTTGGTCTCTACCTGGCGATCTATTCGCCCATCCAGATGGCGGCGGACTTCATCGATAGCCTGGCCCAGCACCCGCGCGAGATGGACTTCATCCGCTCGGTTCCGACCGACTGGGCCGACAGCCGCCTGGTGGCGGGCGCGGTGGGGGACTACGCCATCTTCGCTCGCAAGGACCGCAATTCCGATCGCTGGTTCGCCGGGGGTATCAACGATGCCACGGCCCGTGACGTGACGCTCGATTTCGGCTTCCTCGATCCCGGCGTCACCTATCGCGCCAGCGTGTGGCAGGACGGCGAGGGCGCAACCTACGAGACCGAGGCGCGACACCGCATCGCCTATGACAGCTTCGAGGTCCGCGCCGGAGACAGCCGCCGGTTCTGGTTGGCCCCCGGCGGCGGCCTGGCCATCCGGCTGGAGCCGCTGCCCCGGTGACACCGCCGCGCCCGCCGCATGTGGTGATCCTGGGCGGCGGCAGCGCCGGGTGGATCACCGCCTGCCTGCTGCACCACCGCTGGGCAGCGCGCGGCGGACGGGTGACCCTGGTGGAGAGCCCGGAGATCGGCATCATCGGCGTGGGCGAGGGTTCCACGCCGCAACTAAAGGCCATGTTCGACCTGCTGGGCATTGCCGAGGCCGAATGGATGCCCGCCTGCGATGCCACCTGGAAGCTGGGCATCCGCTTTTCCGGCTGGAGCGAGCGGCCGGGCTTCGAAAGCTATTTCCACCCCTTTCCCGGCCCGATCGACCTGCACAGCGAACCCGGCTTCATTCGCGCCTGCGCGGCGGCGCGGCGCGGTTTTGCCGTGCCTGCGCACCCCGACCCCTGGTTCCTGGCGAGCGTCTTGGCGGGCGAGGGCCGCTCTCCCCATCCGGGGCCGCAGTTCCCCTTTGCGCCCGGCTATGGCTATCACTTCGATGCCTACAAGCTGGGCGCGTTCCTGCGCGACTGGGGCGTGGCGCGCGGAATTGTCCACCTGCCGCGCCGTGTCGTCGATGTGGCGCTGGACGGGCGCGGTGACGTGGCTGCGCTGGTATGCGAGGACGGCGAGCGGATCGCGGGGGACCTGTTCGTCGACTGCTCGGGCTTTCGCGCGGTGATCGCGCAGCAGGCGCTGGGCGGGCGGTTCATCTCCTTTGCAGACAACCTGTTCAACGATGCCGCCGTGGTCATCCCCACGCCGCACAGCGGACCAGTGCTGCCGCAGACCGACAGCATTGCCATGCAGGCAGGCTGGCGCTGGCGCATTCCGCTGACCACGCGGGTGGGCAACGGCTATGTCTATTCCTCGCGCCACATCAGTGCCGATCAGGCCGAGACCGAATTGCGCGCGGCGACCGGCATGCTCGACGCGGCAGAGCCGGTGCGATTCCTGACCATGCGCGTAGGGCGCATGGAGCAGACCTGGGAGCGCAACTGCCTGGCAGGAGGTCTGGCGCAGGGGTTCATGGAGCCGCTGGAGGCGACCGCGCTGCACATCGTCATCGCCACAGCCCTGGAATTCGCCCAAGCGCTGGAGGAAGGCGGCTTTACCCCGGCCAACCGCGATGCCTTCAACCAGCAGGCCGCTGAGCGGTATGAGGGGATCCGCGACTACATCGTGGGCCATTACCGCCTGAACCAGCGCAGCGACACGCCCTATTGGCGCGAGAATGCCGCCAACCAGCACCTTTCGGACCGGCTCAAGGCGATGATGACCGCGTGGTTCAGCCAGGCTGACCTGGCACAGGCCAACGCGCGGCTTTATGGCGCGCGCTACTATTCGGCGATGAGCTGGCACTGCCTGTTCGCCGGTTATGGCACCTTCCCAGCGGAGGACCGGATGCGACCGTTGCCGGACGGCATCGACGACGGCGGGCTGGAGCGGGTGCGGGCCATGCTGGTGGCCTGCGCCGGCAATTTTCCGCCACTGCCGGGCGTGGCCCAGATCCGCTGAGACCGGCGGCTGGCCTTTCAAACGTGTTGGCAAGTGAGCAGCGGCAAGGCATCTTCCCGCCAGACGTGCCCTGACCGCTCAACCGGAGACCGCCATGCCGCGCCTGCCCCAACGCTTCGCACTTGCTTTGCTGGCCCTGCTGGCACCTGTACCGGCCGTGGCGCTGCCTGCCGGAGAGGGGCGCGATCTGGTGGAGGCGGTGTGCACCGCCTGCCACGCCACCAACATGATCGAGGCCAGCTCCGGCTATACGCGCGAGGACTGGGCCTTCCTCACATCCACCATGATCGACCTTTCGGGCAATCCGGTGGTGCGGGATGGTGTACTGGATTACCTCGCCACCCATTTCCCGCCTGCCGCGAGGCGCAGCGCAACGCCTGCACCCGGGCCGCTGGCGGTCCGGTTCGAACAGTGGCAGGTTCCCACGCTGGGCCAGCGATCGCGCGATCCGGTGGAAGGGCCGGACGGCTCCATCTGGTGGGTGGGGCAGTGGGCCGACATCCTGGGCCGCCTGAACCCGGCAACGGGACAGATGGAGGAAATCCGCCTGCCAGCGGGCGCCAAGCCGCACTCGGTCAACATCGCTCCGGACGGCGCGGCCTGGTACACCGGCAACCGCAACGCCACGATGGGCCGCTATGATCCGCTGACCCGCCAGATCGTGGAATTCGCCATGCCCGATCCGGCAGCGCGGGATCCGCATACGGCAGAATTCGATGCGCAGGGCATCCTGTGGTTCAGCCTGCAGGGCAGCAACATGATCGGCCGGCTGGATCCGGCCAGCGGCGAGGTGCGGCTGGTGGCCAGCCCGCGGCCTGGTTCGCGCCCCTATGGCGTGAAGGTGGCAGCGGACGGCACCGTGTGGGTGGCCTGCAACGGGGCCAACTGCCTGCTGCGGGTGGACCCCGCGACAATGGCGGTGACCGAAGTCACGCTGCCGGAAGCAGGCACCACGGTGCGGCGGCTGGATATCGACGCGGACGGGATCATCTGGTGGGTCAATTCCGGTCTGGGCCGGCTGGGCCGCTACGATCCTGCCAGCGGCGAGATCCGCGAGTGGCCATCGCCCAGCGGCCCGCGATCGCACCCCTATGCCATTGCCGTGTTCGACGGGGCGGTGTGGTACAACGAAAGCGGCGTGCGCCCGGACATGCTGGTGCGGTTCGATCCGGCAACCGAGACGTTCCAGAGCTGGCCGATCCCGTCCGGCCCGGTCCATGCCGGTATCCTGCGGCACATGCGGACCACACGCGACGGGCAGGCGCTGCTGATCCACCAGAGCGGCACCAACCACATCGCCCGGGTGACCGTGTAAAGGTAAGGGCTGCGCCCGCGCCAACAAACTGAAAAACCACGCGTAAATTAGCCGACTTCGCCGGCTGCGATGACGTGCGCCCGCACGATCCGAGAATCTCTGCACGCCAATTCGATGCGATCGCAACAAACAGTGTTGCGATTAAGAATCATTCGCATTAGCTTGCAGATGAGAATGAGTCGCAAAAGCAGCGACGCAGATCGAGTGAGGAAAATCGTAATGAAGCTTGCCACTTGCCTCCTGCTGGCCGGGAGCGTCTTCGCTTCCAGCACCGTCCTGGCCCGGGATAGCGCGCCGGAGGACACCGACCGGGAGCAGATTGTGGTCACCGGCCAGCGCTTGCAGAGCGAGGGCGCAACCAAGACCGACGTACCTGCGGTGGAGGTGCCGCAGCCGGTGACAGTGATCCCGGCGGAGCTGTTCGAAGCCCAGGGCGCAGTATCGGTGTCCGACACGCTGAACTACGTCGCCGGCGTCCAGGCCAATCCCTACGGCCCGGACAGCCGGGTGGACGGCGGCTTCGTGCGCGGGGTCAACGCCCTGCAGTTCCGCGACGGGATGCGTGACATCTTCAGCTATTATGCCAGCATCCGCGCGGATCCTTATAACTTCAGCCAGGTCGAGCTGGTGCGCGGGCCGGCATCGGTGCTGTTCGGCGCTGGTTCGCTGGGTGGGCTGATCAACCTGGTATCCAAGCAGCCGGAATTCACGACCAGCGGCGAGGTGTCGCTGCGCTATGGCTCGCACGACCGGATCGAGGCGCTGGCCGATATCACCGGGCCGCTGGGCGATACCGTGGCGGCGCGGCTGGTGGCGCGGGTGCGCGACAGCGGCACGCAGACCGATTTCGTGGCCGACGACCGGGTGATGATTGCCCCCTCGTTCACCTGGGCGCCCAGCATGGACACCGAACTGACCCTGATCGGGCTGTACCAGGAGGACGACAGCGGATCGACCTCCCAGTTCCTGCCGCTGGTAGGCACCATCCTGCCCAACCCCAGCGGTCAGCTTCGATCCGACCTGTTCATCGGCAAGCCCGGCTGGGACCGCTACGACGGGCGGCTGGCGCAGGGCACCGTGCTGCTGCGCCAGAACTTCGCGGACAATGTGAAGCTGAACATGCGCGGCCGCTATATCGACAGCGACCTGACCTATTTCACCCACTATCCCAACAGTTACTCCAACCCTGCCAACCCCTACCTGGACCCGGACCAGCGGATCATCGGCCTCTACTCCGATGGCAGTTTTGCGCGGATGGAGATCGCCTCCACCGACAACAACCTGCAGTTCGATTTCACTACCGGCCCGAGTATCGAACACGTGCTGCTGGCTGGGGTGGACTATAGCTGGAACCACGTGAGGAAACGCGGCGGCTTCGGCTACGAGACGATCGACATCTACGATATCGACTACGATGCCATCAACGGCTGGAACGGCGGCCTGCCCCAGCCGGAGTATGACGCCGAGGATATCGAGCAACGGCAGCTTGGCTTCTACCTGCAGGACCAGATCCGCTTTGCCGATCGCGTATCGGTGGTGCTGGGGGTGCGGCGCGACCAGGTGAAGAGCGACAATTTCGGCACCCGCGAGGTCGACACCGGGGCCACTTCGTTCCGCGCCGGGGTGATCGGCGAGATCGTGCGCGGGCTGTCGCCCTTCGTCAGTTATACCGAAAGCTTCGAGCCGATTGCCGGCACCGCCAGCGACGGCACGGCCTTCGTGCCGCAACGTGGCCGCCAGTACGAGGCGGGGATCAAGGTGCATCCGTCCGACGCGATCATGGTCACCGTGACCGCCTATGACATCCGCCAGACGGGCCGGCCGATCAGCGACGATTCCACGCCCGATCCCACCGATCGGATCCAGGCGGGCGAGGCCTTTTCGCGCGGGTTCGAGATCGAGGGCACGGCCAGCCTGCCGGGCGGGTTCAGCGTGATTGGCAACGTCAGCCGCAACAAGGCGCAGGTGGTGGGTACCGGCGTGCAGCTTGATAACGTGCCGCGGTTCAACGCCTCGCTGTGGGGCACCCGGCGCTTCGCGGTGAGCGAGGAGATGATGCTGATGCTGGGCGGCGGTGTGCGCCATTCCGGCCGCAGCCGGTCATTCGGGCCTGCCTTCCCCGATGGCATCGTCACTCCGTCCTACACGCTGGTGGATGTGGTGGCCGAACTGTCGTGGAACGAATGGAGCCTGGCGCTGAATGCCACCAACCTGCTGGGCACGGACTATTACGCCGCCTGCCTGGCGCGCGGTGACTGCTTCCAAGGGGCGGAACGCAACGTCTACGCCACCGTAACGCGGCGGTTCTGACCATGGACGCGGGGCTTGGCCTGGCGGCGCTGGGTGCGCTTGGCGGAGTGGCGGTATTGCGCTGGTCATGGTCGCTGGCGCAGCGTTCCACGCTGGCGAACCTGGCCGGCTGGGGCTTGCTGGCGACAAGCCTTGGCCTGGCAGCAGGGTTTGCCGGGGCCTGGGGCGTATCGGTGGTGGCACTGGTGGGCATGACCGGAGCCGCCGCGCTGCTGGGCTGGGCAGCCGCAACCTCTCCCAAATTGCGAGCCAAGGCATCCGACCGGCGGGTGCGAATGCTGCCCGAAGCGGGCGAGCCGTCGCGTCCTGGCGGGCGGGTGCTGACTTTTGCCATGGTGGTGGTTGCGGGCCTGGCGGCTTCCATCGCGCTCGGCATTGCCCTGCGCGGCGCGGCGCTGGGCGTGGGATGGAGCGAGGCCGATGCCAACGCCAGCGCGCTGTTTGCCGTGCCGCTGGCGTGGGGCGTGCTGGCCAGCGTGCTGCTGCTGCTGGATTCGCGCCGCCAGCAGGTGACTGCCCTGATCGTGACGGCCCTGCCGCTTGTTCCTGCCCTGCTTGCCGGGAGTTGACCCGATGTCCGTTGCCCCCGAACCCTCCATCGTGAAGCGCGGCCTGTCTGCCCATGCCGCCATTGGCCTGGTCGGCGGCGCGCTGCTTTACCTCGTGTGCCTCAGTGGCACCGTTCTGGTCCTCTACGAGGAGTGGCAGCGCCTGGAGCAGCCGGCCGCCCCCGAGATGGAGGCGATCAGCCCCGCCGCCGTGCAACGCGCGGTGGAAGCGGTGCTGGCCAGCGAGGAGGAGCCGACCACCCACCTCTATGTCCACATGCCCACGGCCGAATTGCCGCGCGCCACGATCACCACGGACAACCGCGCGCTGCATGTGGACCGCCAGGGCGCGCCCGTGGTGCCGGAGGAGAACGCCTGGTCCGAATTCCTCTATGCCCTGCATTACACGCTCAACCTGCCCGCATTGGTGGGCATCACCATCGTCGGGGCGCTGGGGGCCATGATCGTGGCGCTGGCGGTAACGGGGCTCATTGCGCACCCCAGGATATTCCGCGATGCCTTCCGCCTGCGCGCCCGAAACCAGGGCGGTGTGGCCATGTCGGACTGGCACAACCGGCTGAGCGTGTGGACCCTGCCGTTCTCGCTGACCATCGCCCTGACGGGGGCGGTGATCGGCCTTGCCTCGGTGGCCGCCTATGCCTTGGCGGCGACCAGCTATGGCGGCGATGCCGAGGCAGTCTATGCCCCGATTTTCGGCGACGAGCCGGCGACCGACCCGGCCCCCGCGCCCGTGCCCGACGTGGCTGCGGCCCTGGCGTATATGCAGCAGGCCTATCCGCAGGTCACGGTGTCCTATGCCATCCTGCACGACCCGGGCACCGCCGGGCAGCACGTACAGATCGTGGGCGGGCATGACCGGCGGCTGATCTTCGGCGAATACTACGCCTTCTCGGCCGATGGCCAGTTCCATGGTGCCGCCGGCTTGGCGGATGGCAGCCTGGGCCAGCAGGCGGCGGCATCGGTCTACAACCTGCACTTTGGCAATTACGGCGGGCTTCCGGTCAAGCTGGGTTACATCCTGTTCGGCCTGGCCCTCACGGCGATCTGCGCCACCGGGGTTTATATCTGGCTGGGCAAGCGGCGACGGCGGGGCCATGCCGAGCCGCGCCTTACCGCCATGTGGCACGCGGTGGTCTGGGGCTCGCCCGTGGCGCTGGCGTTGACCGTGGTGGCGCGGCTGGCGTTCGGCAATGGCGCACCCTTTGCAGCAATCTTCTGGCTCAGCCTGGCGGCCATGGTCGGATGGGCAGCCTTGCCCGGCCGGTCACGCTCTGCCCGGGACAAGCGGGCCCTTGCTGGCGGTGAACACGCCTAGGTTCGCCTGTGCTCCGCTGTCCGTGCGTTCGGCCACGCTAGGTCACGTGGTGCGGTGACGGCTCCGCAGGAATGAGCCTGCCCTATTCCTCGGATGCTGAACCGGGTGAAGCGACCAGGCGGATCTTCGATGTGTTAGAGCAGGAGCAGCAAGCCGGATCAGAACCAGAAACGGATACCCGCGACTAGGCTGGTCGTACGGGGATCTGCACCCGCCGCGCGTGCGAAGTCGGCGCTGTGGCCCAGTCGCCAGCTCTGCTCGATGCCGATATAGGGCGCGAACTCGCGGACGATCTCGTAGCGTAGCCGCAAGCCCAGTTCGACCTTGTCGAGGCCTACCCCGATGCCAAGCTGCGGCACGTCCTGCGCCGCCAGCGACACCTCAGCGCGCGGCTGCAGGATCAGCCTCTGGGTGATGCGCTCGTCAAGCTCGGCCTCGATCCGCGCGGTCAGGTCACCGCGGTGCGACAGGAACAGCGCTGCATCCAGTTCGAACTGGTAGGGGGCCATGCCCTGCACGCCCAGCGTGGCATAGGTCGTTTCGGCCCCGCCAAAGTCCTGCCGCGCACCAGCCTGCAGGTCGAAATAGGGTGAGACCGCCTGCGAGTAGAGCGCCTGCACCTCGGCATCATCGATCCCTTCGGCAAAACTGCCTTCACCTTCGCTCTTGAACCACAAGCGGCGGGTGGGGCTGCCATAGTAACCCTGCGTGTCCCACAGGAACTGGTCTTCACCGTCACTTACCTGCACCTCGGCGCGGTCGGCCTGGAACCAGAACAACGGAAAATCGCCATGGGTCTTGAGGTCAGCGCGGGAGGCACGCATCGCCTCGGCACCCCAGATCGCATCGGCGGCGCGCGGCGGGCCGCTGCCCGCTTCGGGCGGGGGCGGCGTTTCGACGGTCGGCCCGGGGGACACCTGCACGGCGTTCGCCTGCCCCATCGCGCCGTGATCCATTGCCCCATGGTTCATCGACCCGTGATCCATGGAACCGTGGTCCATCGCGCCGTGGTCCATCGCGCCGGACGGTGCGTCTGCTGCCGGTGGGACGGCGTGTCCTGAATGGGGATCGACCGCTGCAGGCAGAGGTGGCGGGCTGGGTGCCGGACTTGGTGCCGTGGCCGGTGCGGGCGCGGCATACCCTTCATGGCCGGAGTGGTCCTGCGCCAGCACCGGGGCGGCAGTCGTCAGCCAGGCCAGACCCGCAACCGTGCTCAGCAGCGCCTTCATTGGCCCGGCCCCATCACGGTTACTGTCTGCATCATGCCGCCGTGCATGTGGTAGAGCAGATGGCAGTGGAAAGCCCAGTCGCCCGGCTCGTTGGCGGCCAGGTCGAACTGCGCGCTCGCTCCCGGCTGCACCACCACCACGTTCTTGCGCGGCTGGTGCGCCGGGTCAGCTCCGTTGACCAGTTCGAAGAACATGCCGTGCAGGTGGATCGGGTGGGCCATCATGGTGTTGTTGACCAGCTTCACGCGCACCCGCTCGTTCCAGGCGAAGCGGATCGGGTTGTCGCTGACGGCCGAATACATCTGTCCGTCGAACGACCACATGTAGCGTTCCATGTTGCCCGTCAGGTGCAGTTCCAGCAGGCGCGATGGCTCGCGCACATCCGAGTTCGGCTCCAGCGCGCGCAGCATGCGATAGTTGAGCGCCCGGTGCTCCACATCGCGCAGGCCCAGGCCGGGATCGCCCATCTTGTCCACGGGAGCCATGGCGACCATGTCCACGCCGGGGCCAAATTGCACATCGGGCGGCAGCAGGGCCGGGTCGCGCATGTTCATGCCCGCCATATCATGGCCGGCATCGGTCGCTGCGGTCCCGCCGCCATGGGCGGAATGGTCCTGGCCGGTAGCCGGACCAGCGCCATGGTTCATGCCCATGTCGGCCATGGTCAGCAGCGGCGGATCGCGCAGAGCCGGCACCGTCGCGCGTGCACCGAGACTGCTCGCCAGCATGGCCAGGGCCATGCCGGAGCGGTCCATCGCTTCGGCGACAATCGCATAGGCAGCGGCACTGCCGGGATGGACGATCACATCATAGGTTTCGGCGGTGCCGATCTGGAATTCGTCCACCTCCACGGGCTGCACGTTCTGCCCGTCCGCGGCGATCACCGTCATCGGCAGGCCGGGAATGCGCAGATTGAAGAAGCTCTGGGCGGAGCCATTGATGATCCGCAGCCGTACCCGCTCGCCAGGGTTGAACAGGAACTCCATCCCCTCATTCGGTCCGAGTCCGTTGGCAAGGAACGTGTAGGTCGGCGCGCCGATGTCCATGATATCGGTCGGTGCCATCCGCATCCGCGCCCACATCCGCCGTTCCGCGCCGGACAGCGGATAGGCGTCGGTCCAGGTGTTCATCTGGCGGTTGAAGTGGTGCTCGCCGGTCCGTAGCCGGTCCATGATGTAGTGCGGGTCGTGCGTGGTGAAGTCGCTGACCAGCAGGATATAGTCGCGATCCACCTGCACCCGCTCGCCGCCGCGCGGTTCGATGATCATCGGGCCATAGTGGCCGATTTGCTCCTGCAGGCCCGAGTGGCTGTGATACCAGTAGGTGCCCGCCTGCCGGACGGGAAATTCGTAAATGAAGGTCTCACCCGGCTTGATGCCCGGGAAGCTGATGCCCGGCACCCCGTCCATATGGAACGGCACCAGCAGGCCGTGCCAGTGGATCGAGCTGTCTACGTCCAGCGTGTTGGTGACGGCCAGACGCACGCTCTGGCCCTCAACCAGTCTGATCAGCGGCCCCGGCACGCTGCCGTTGACGGCGACGCCCGGGCCGCGCCGCCCTTCCACGATGCGGTGGCCGCTGCCGATGGTGAGGTGAATTTCCTCTCCACGCACCTCGTCGAATCCGGCGGGGATCAATGGCCCGCCCTTGCCGTGGCTGCCGCCATGCATGCTGTGACCCTGCGCCCAGGCCGGGATGGCCAGCGCGGTGGCCCCCATGCCGAGACCGCCGAGTACCGCGCGACGGGAGAACGAATCAACGAGAGCTTGCTTGTTCATTCCTGGATGGATACTATACCCCCCTAGGGTATACAAGAGGCAGGGTAACCATGGGCAAGGGCAAGGAAGCGATACTGAACCGGCTGGGGCGCATCGAGGGCCAGGTGCGCGGTGTGCGCCAGATGGTGGCGGACGACCGTTATTGCATCGATATTCTGCATCAGGTGCAGGCGGTGAAGGTGGCGCTGGCCAGGGCCGAGAGTGAAATCCTGAAAGATCACGCCGCCTGTTGCGTTTCCGAAGCGATTGCATCTGGTGACGTGGCTGAACAGCGCGCCAAGTTCAACGAGCTGATCGACCTGTTTGACAAGGTCAAGCGATAGGGGTGCTGTCGCGCTCAACGAAAGGTTGACGATCCCGGCCATATATTAGTATGGGGATTTTAATTAGGCGGCGGGCAGGATGTCCATTGCCAATCGCCGCATCCTGCTGAAGCGGCATCCCCCGGGAGCGTGACCCCAGCCATGAATACCGACCCTATCGCGATCAGCCTCGACCTGATCAACCGCCACTATCAGGAGCCGAACCGGAACCGGTACGAAAGCCGCTACTTCTGGGAGGAGCTCTACACGCTGATCGCGGCGGCGGGCTTCCCGGCCATCGAAATCCCCTACGAACCGGTGTGGCAGTTTGGCGGGCGCAGCGGGGTGCCGTTCAACCGCTATTGCGTGAACACCAAGTACGGCGATGCCGCCACTTACCGGGCACGGCTTGCCGCCAGCGGCATCGACCGGGTTGCCGGCATCACCTTCGATCCCAACCTGTTCATGCGCAACGCCAACCTCGATTTCTTCTTTGGCGCGACCGGGCACTTTGCCGGCGAGGCCCTGGCCCATGCGGCGGACATGGGGGCGGATTACCTCGCCATCAGCCCATCAGCCTATTACGGCCGCATTGCCCAATATCATCCGGACCTGGAAGCAAAGCGAGACTTGTTTACCGAGCGGACGGTGGCCCTGCTGGTCGGGCTGGCTGCCAAGGCGGAAGACCTGGGCGTAACCCTGGTGCTGCGCAACGAATACTGGAGCCTGTTTGGCGGCGAGCGCATTCTGGCACTGGCCGAGGCCCTGCCCGCCAGCGTCAAGCTGGACCTGGACAGTGCCAACCTGTTCATCGCCGGCCTATCGGCGACAGAATTCCTCCACCAGCACGCCGGACGCATTGGTTGTGTCCACCTGACCGATACGGCCTTCGTCGACACCGCCGATGTTTGGAAGGCGCCCAATCCGGAATTTCCGCCAGACCGCGCCACGCAGGTGTTCCGCGACCCCGGCCAGGGCGAAATCGACTTCGCACAGCTTGTCGCCGCGCTGGACCAGGCTGGCTACACCGGGCCCGTCACCTGCAGCGCCCGCCAGACGCGCGACCCGTTCCGCGCCCTGCTGCGCACCCGCGCCGTGCTTGACCGGCTGGCCAACTGAGACGGACGGAGACTGATCCGATGCCCAACATCCGCTACGCCAACATGTGCCACTGGAAGTCCATTCCGTACCGGCAGATCCCCAATTTCCGCGAGTTCTACTACGAGGACAAGACCAACAGCGCCTACTATTCCGATTGGGACAGCATCCTGAAGTACCAGTCTGCCCTCGGCTTCGACGGGATCGAGATTGCTCCCTGGGATCTGGCCGACATCCTGCCGCTGTTCGGATCGCCGGAAAACTTCAGCGCCTTTGCCCGGGATCGCGGAGTGGAAGTGATCGGCATGTTCCACGGGGCCCACGCCAGCCACGCGGCAGACCATTTCGACGAGGCGGTCCGGTCAGGGCGCGAGGCGGTCGATACCATCGTAAGGTTCGGCGGCACCTACATGAACACTTGCCCCACGCAGAACTATTTCGGCACCGGCCCGCTGACCCGCGATGAGGTGCAGAACTGTGCGAAGGTTATGAACGAGATCGGCCGCTATGCCACCGATCACGGGGTGAAGATCGGCCTGCACAACGAGTTCTTCTGCGCCATCAACCTGCCCAACCATCGCGAGCTGATCGAATCCACCGATCCCGCCCTGGTCCACTACTGCATCGATACCGCGCAGGTCTCTATCCTGGGCGAGGACTTGCTGACCTTCTATGACGACTATCACGACCGGATCAGCACCTTCCATCTGAAAGACACCGCATCGTCGAAGCAGCCGGACAGCGTGCGCTATGCGCAAGACCCCGAAATTGCTGACGACGGCCACCGCTGGTTCTGGGAGCCGGGCCTGGGCGAGCTGGACCTGAAGGGGCTCTACCGCCTGCTCAAGAAGCACGAGTTCAAGGGCTGGATGTCGATCGAGTATGACGGCTCGCCCGACCTGCTCGCGTCGATGGCGCTGACCCGCTACCACCTCGATCACGAACTGCGGCCGATCTACGACTGATCCGCCGACCTGCTACCGAGAAAAAAATGGGGATGGGGCCCGGATGGGGCACCCATCCCCAAGAAAGTCGATGGCCGGCTACCGGGGAGGCTTCTGCCGGCCAATCAGACTGATCAGAAAGACCGGCGTACGCTCAGCGACCATTCGCGCGGGCGGGCCGGGTTGGCCGCCGTGGTACCCGAATTGTTGTTGGGTCCGATGCCGGTGTAATACAGCTCGTCGGTGATGTTGTGGACCTGCAGGGCGACCTGCCAGTCCTCGTCCGGCGAGTTCCAGGCGATGCGACCGTTCAGCAGGTTGTGCGAAGGCAACACTGCCAGAACGTTGTTCTGCACCTGGCTCACTTCCTGCTCGGCCACGTAGCTCCAGTCGAGCCGCGGGGTCAGCGAGCCGGCCGAACCCAGGTCGATGCGGTACTGCATCCCCAGGCTGAACTGCCTTTCCGGCGCATAGGCCAGCTTCATCCCATAGCGCAGGCCTGCACCCAGACCGCCCGAAGGCGAGGTGCAGGTGGTGGGCGTCAGTGCCGGCGAACAGCCCGACAGGCGATCGTACTTGAAGTCGAGGAATGCGGCCGATGCTTCGATGAACAGGTCATCGATCGGCTCCAGGCGCAGTTCGGCTTCCAGGCCCTTAAGCGTCGCGTCACCCGCGTTGACGAAGTAGGAGCAGGTGAGCGCCGTCGGTTCCATGAAGCAGGTCTCGTTCGGGGCGGCTGCCACGCGCGAGAACACGGACGCGATGAAATCCGAATAGTCGTTCATGAAGGCCGAGACGTTCAGGCGCATGCGGCCATCCAGCAGATCGGTCTTGGCGCCGATTTCATAGGCCGTCAGGTGCTCGGGATCGAACGGATAACCCTGCGCCGGGGTATAGGGCCGCGGGTTCACGCCGCCACCCTTGAAGCCGGTGGCGACGCTCGCATAGGTCATGAATTCGGGCGACCATTCGTATTGGACCACCGCGCGCCAATCGATGTTGTTGCCGGTGTATACGCCTTCCGCCCCGTTCAGGCCGCAGAAGGCCACGTGGACCACGCCGTAGTTCACGCCGTTGACGGTGCAGGGGAAGTAGGGCGGATTGCTGGGCGGCCCGCCAGGTCCGGGCGCCGTGCCGGTAACGCCCGGGCGACCGCCGCGGAAGAAGCGGAAGGTCTTCTTCTCTTCCGAATAGCGCGCACCCACGTTCACTTCGAGGCGGTCGGTCAGCCGCCAGGATGCGTTGGCGAACATGGCCCAGTTGGAGGCCGGGATCTCGTCGTATTCAGTGAAGACCACCAGACCTTGGTTGATGATGCCCGAATAGGTGCCGAAGCGGTCGATGTAGAACCCGCCGACAACCACATCCACCGCATCGTCGAACAGGCTGGCGGCCAGCCGCGCTTCCTGGGTGAACTGCCAGTTGGTCGCCTGGTAGGTGATCAGGGCATTGCTGAGCTGGGTGGCATCGAAATCCTGCACCCAGTTGGCGGTAAAGCTGCGATAGCCGGTGATCGAGGTGAACTTCAGCGTGTCCGACAGGTCATACTCGACGTTGGCGCTGACGCCCCAGCTATCCACCTGGCTGACCGGGTTGACGCAATAGGCGCCGCCGTTGTCCTGAGGCTTGTCGTCGCAATAGGTTGCATAGGAAGTGTAGGGGCTGTCGGTGAAGGTGTCCCCGGCCACACCGAAGGGCGAGTAGGAGACGAAGGGCGATGTGCCGGTGGCCGCGTTGAACAGGCTCAGCCCGTTGGTCGGCGCGGTGGTGTACATCGGGTAGTTGCGGCTGAGATTGAGGCCGGCAATGCCAGGGGTGTAGCTGGTGGTATTAGCCGTACCGACGAAGATCAAAGTCTGTGCCGCCGCTTCGGAATCGTCGCGGGTGATGTCACCGCTGAGGTTGATCTCCAGCCGGTCGGTCGGGGTCCAGCGCAGCGATCCGCGCGCCGCCACGTAGGACTTGCCGCCCTCGGTACCCAACAGGCACTCGCGCCCATCGGAGCGCGAGGGGATGGCAAACGTGCTCGCGAGTTGCGGATGGGTACAAGCGAAATCGTAGCGCTTGACGTAACCATCCTGGTTGCGGCTGACGCCGGCGATGCGGGCGAACAGGTTGTCGGTGATCTCGAAATCGGCCCCGGCGCGCAGATCAACCCGCTCGCGGCTGCCCATTGTAACCTCGGCATAGCCGCCATCGTCCCCACGCGGGCGGCGGGTATACAGCTTGATCGCGCCGCCGATGGAGTTCATCCCCGCCAGCGTCCCCTGCGGACCGCGCAGGATTTCCACCCGCTCCAGATCCAGCAGGTCCAGCACCGATCCGGTGACGGTGGAGTAGTAGACATCATCCACGTAGACGCCCACGCCCGGCTCGAAGGCCAGGCTGAAATCGGCCTGGCCGATGCCACGGATATGCGCCTGGAGCGAGGGGCCCTGCGGGTTGCTCTCGCGCAGGTTCACGTTGGGGGCCTGGGCGGCGACCTGGGTGATCGAGTTCTGTCCGCGCTGTTCCAGGGCCTCGGCGCTGATCGCGGTGATGGCGATCGGGGTATCCTGCACGTCCTGTTCGCGGAACTGTGCGGTCACAATGATGCGGTCGTCATCGGCGGGGGCATCCTGCGCCAGGGCCGGCATGGCACCGGCCGCTGCCCCGGTAGCCAGAACCACGGCCATCGCGGTGCGCGAAGGTCCGCGCGTGAAGACAGTGAACTTGGTCATCTCATTTCTCCCGAACCATTTTTTGTTGTTGTGTGCCCGGCGCTCAGGCCGGGGTAACGATCCTCAAAGCACCATCCAGTAAGTGAACACCGAGCGCTTCTCGCGCCGGTCGGCCTTGCCGATGAACACCGCCGTACTCAGCCATTCGTGGGGTCCGGCAGGCGCATCGAAGGTGGGGGTAAGCGCCATGTAGTATTCGGACGGGTCGACTGGCTGGTAGTCGTTCAGCCTTTGGAGCACGTCCTTGCTGCCGGTGCGGACACCCTTGTTGACCAGTTCGATGATGGTCCCGTCATCCGCCTGCAGCAGATAGCGCGCGTCGAACCGCACCGTGTTGTCGGAGCCACGCACCGTGGGCCAGTCCCCGCCCGTGTGCGGCATCACGATGCCATTGAGCATGGGGCCCGACACGGTGCCGCCGGTCACGCCCACGAAGCCGCGTTCCAGCCCCCAGATGTTGGGGCCATAGCGCAGGCGCGGCGACAGCTCGATGGCGATCTCGAATGCGAATTGGAGCTGCGGCGCAGCCGAGGGCCCTTTCGCAAGCGTACCGGCACCCGGCGACAAGCCAGCCTGTTCCGTCATTCCGCAAAAATCCTTCCCATGCCATCCATCTCGGAGTCGCGCCTTTGCCCGCGCTTCTGGCTGGAAGCTTGCAAACAATCCAACTCAGTGCAATGTAGTTCCACTGAATAAGAAAACGGACTGGAGAGATCGGATGGCCGGCAAGGCGGCGCAACCGGAGAGCGCAGGCACGATCGAGCGCACGCTGCGGGCGATTCGCTGCGTGGCCGAGAAGGGCGAATTCAGCCTGAAGGAATTTGCCGAGGAGGTGGGGATTCCCACCAGCACCGCCTATCGCCTGCTGCAATCGCTGGGCGATGTGAACTTCGTCGAGAAGTCCACCTATGGCAGCTACAGCATCGGGCGCGAGCTCTACCGCCTGTCTTCGCTGGTGGTGCACGATATCGAATACGAGGCGATGGCCCGCCCGCTGCTGCAGCGGCTGGCCGATCGGTTCCAGGAAACCTGCGCCTTCGCGCTCTACCTGCCCAAGGAGAAGGTTTACACCATCGTCGAGCTGATCAACTCGGTCCACCAGTTGCAGTTCGTGGTGCAGCGCTACACCCACCGGCCGATGGTGTGGGGTGCAATCGGCCGCTCGATGCTGCCTTTCCTGCCCGAGGAGGACGTGCAGGCCGCGATCGAGCGCCAGGGGCCCGCGCCCGAGCCGAACATGCCGCCGATCACGCGCGAAGACCTGCGCAACGAAGCCGAGGCGATCATGCGCGAAGGTTGCTTCGTGGCCAACAGCCCCAATGTCTGGGGCAACAACAACACTGCGGCGCCGGTGTTCAATTCCAAAGGGCAGGTGTTCGGCAGCATCGGCGTGACCATTCCCAGCGTGCGGTTCGACCACACCATGCAGGGGGAACTGAGCGCGGCGATCGTGCAAGCCGCCAAGGACATGAGCGCGGCTCTGGGTTTCCGCGAGCGGCAGACCCGGGCGCAGGTCGGCTGAGGAGAGGGAAGAATGGACACGACACTGATCTTCGCCGGGCTGGCACTGGTTGCCTTAACCGCGGTGGTAACATGGCGTTTGGCTTCATCTTCCGTCCTGCGGGCCGAGGCGGCCCGCCAGCAGGCCAACATCGATCTGGTGATGGCGATGTGGGAGGGCGTGATCTACCGCGGCGACCGCGAGGCGGTGCTGCGCTATGTCCACCCGGACTACAAGCAGCACAATCCCAACGTCCTGCCGGGGCGGGAAGGCGTGCTGCAACTGGTGGAACTGATCGCCAACCCCGTGCCGGGGATCGAGCCGGCCGCGCACAAGACCTTCAACCGCGCCGTGGCCCAAGGTGACTGCGTGGTGATCATCTGGGACCAGGACCAGCCCGACCCGCACAATCCGGGCGAGACCTATGTCGGCCAGGCGTTCGACATGTTCCGCGTGGCTGGCGGCCAGGTGGTCGAACATTGGGACGATACCCGCAAGAAGGCCAGACCGTGGACCCGCGCTGCCGCGCAGGAAGCGGCCGCCGCTGCCAACAGCCCGACCAAGGAGAACTGACCCGTGGCCAGCTATGCCGAAGACCGTGCCGAGATTGAAAACCTCCAGGCCCGCTACCTGTTCGCGCTCGACTGGCAGGACCCTGATGAATACGCGGGCACCTTCACCGAGGACGGCGTGCTCGACTGGGCCGGGGGAATCGTGACCGGGCGCGAGGCGATCCGCGAGGAATGCCACGGAATGCGCGCCTATTTCTCCGGCCGGTCTAAGGGCGAGGAGGGTGTGCGCGTACCGCGCCTGCGGCATTTCATCACCAACGTGGTGATCAAGACGAAGGGTGATATCGGCTGGAGCCGGTCGTTCTGGTTCGAGATCGACAACGACACCCGCCTGCGCACCCCCTACGTGGGCGGCTATGGCCATTATGAGGACCGCCTGGCGCGGGTGAATGGCGAGTGGTTGTTCACTTTCCGGAAAATCTGGAACGAGTGCATGGCGGATCGTGCGGCGCGCTACGTCAATCCGGTGCGCGAAATGGTGTGATTCTCATTCAACGGCATGGCCTTGTGATGAATGGGATTTCCTGCGAATCCTTATGAGAGGAAACAGTCGGCCCCCCGAGAGACCGGCGCAACCGATGGGAGAAGCCGTGACACGGCAGGTAGCTGAAAGGCCGAAGGCAACGGGCGTCCTGTCTGCGCGGCGAGGTGCGGCGTGAGTAGCGCCACCAGCCTCGCGCCCACTGGCGATGCCATCGACCTGTTCGATACCGCGCGCCTGAAGCCGCGCTTCTGGATCCTGGTGATCCTGCTGATGACGCAGGGCATCTTCGAATTCTTTGACTTCTTCATCGTCGGCTTCCTGGTCAGCGTGATCGGGCCGGAATGGGGGCTGACCTTTGGCCAGACCTCGATCATCCTGCTGTCTGCTGGCGTAGGGCAGTTGGTTGGCGCGATCCCGTTTGCCTGGTTGGCCGACCGCTATGGCCGCAAGCCCGCGCTGATTGCTGGCACAGTGCTCTATTCGATCGCGGCGGGTCTGGCGGCCTTCGTGCCGGATGGCAACTGGGCGCTGTTCGCCTTCCTGCGGTTCATGGTGGGCGTGGGCTATGGCGGCACCCAGATCACCCTTCTGATAGAGATTGCGCCGACGCGGATGCGCACGATCCTGGCCAGCGCCAGCGGCGTGGTGGCCCCCGGCGGGGTGCTGCTGGCATCGCTGCTGGTGGCCAACTACCTGCCAGTGATCGGCTGGCGCGGGCTGGCGCTGCTGGGTTTCACCCCGCTGCTGGTGGCCTTGGCGCTGTGGATCTTCATCCCGGAATCGATCCGCTGGCTGATCTCGCGCGGCCGGCCTGAGGAAGCACGGCTGATCCTGGCGCGCTATGTCCACGTCCCGCTGGAACAGATTCCCTTGCCGCAACCCCCTTCCGATACCCGCGCCGCCAATGTGACCGACCTGTTCCGCTTTCCGGGCCGGGTGCTGATGATCGTGTTCATGACCATGGGCATCGGCATGGCCGGCTTCGGCGTGGCGCTATGGGGCCCCACGATCATGGCCCAGCTGCTGGAAATCTCCACCGCCGAGGTGGCAGGATACTTCGCCTATGTCAGCACCGCCGGTATGATCGGCCGGGCGATCTGGACCATCACACCGCATTACATCGGGCGCTGGCGTTCGGCGCTGATCTGCCTGTGGGGCGCGGCGGCGGCAGTGATCGGCGCGGCGTTTCTCTATCCCTATTTCATCATGGGTGTGCCCGTGCTGCTGGTGTGCCTGGTGGTGGGCGGCGTGTTCTACGATGGCGGGGCTTCCAACACTAGCCCGTTCGGCACAGAGCTGTTCCCGGTGCGCATGGCAGCGCAGGGCGGTGGACTGGTGCAGATGGTCAGCGGCTTTGCCAAGCTGGCCGGGCCGCTGATACTGGCGCTGATCGCCGGCAGCAGCAACCTGCTCTCGCCCGAGGCGACCGAGGCCGCCATCACGCCCGGTTTCCTGACGCTGGCCGCCTTCTCGGTGATGGGCGGCATTGCCCTGCTGGTGCTGCGCTACGAAACCAATGGCGTGCGCATGGCGATCAGCGACGAAGAACTGGAAAACCACCGGCAGAGGGCACGCACATGATCCTTTCCCTCCTCAATCGCCGGGCCGTGCTGGCCGGGACTGCCGGAATGCTGGCAGCAACCTCGTCGCTGGTGCGGGCGCAGGCACCGGTGCTGGCGCCCGCCGTGGTGCGCACCCGCGCCGGCCTGCTGCAGGGTGATGTGGAGCAAGGCGTGCACGCCTTCCGCGGCATCCCCTATGGCGAGCCGACCGGCGGCGCGGCGCGCTTCAAGCCGCCGGTCGCGAAACAGGCATGGGACGGCGTGCGGTCGGCCACCACCTTCGGCCAGCGCAGCCCGCAGACCGGTGGCCTGGGCGGTACCGATAATCCCACCCACGGCGAAGACTGCCTGGTTCTCAACGTGTGGAGCGGTTCTCTGGAGGGCGCCAAGCCGGTGATGGTGTGGTTCCACGGCGGCGGCTGGGAAGTGGGCGGATCGAACGATGCCGTGTCCAACGGGGCTTACCTTGCCGCCGTGCAGGATGCGGTTGTGGTTTCGGTCAACCACCGGCTGAATGTGTTCGGCTACCTCAACCTCTCGGCCATTGGCGGCGAGGAATACGCTGCATCGGGCCATGCCGGCTTGCTGGACATGACGCTGGCGCTGCAATGGGTTCGCGACAACATCGAGGCTTTCGGCGGCGATCCGGACCGGGTGATGATCTTCGGCCAGTCGGGCGGGGGGCGCAAGGTCAGCACGCTGATGGCCACCCCTGCCGCAGCCGGCCTGTTCCAGCGCGCCGGGGTGATCAGCGGCTCCGCCCTGCGCATGGACGACTTCGCCATTGGCCACGATCGGGCCGAGCGGGTGCTGCGCCAGCTCGATATTCCCAAGGCAAACTTCCACCGCCTGCTGGACGTGCCCACCGCCGCCCTGACCGCAGCCGGTATCGAGGCGCGCAACGCCACCGGCCAGTTTCGTCCCTGGGTGGACGGGGCCATCCTGCCGCGCGATCCGTTCGCGCCAGGGGCCCCGCGGCTCAGCGCCCATGTGCCGATGATCATCGGCACCGCGCGCGATGAGATTGCCGCGTTCCTGGGCCCGTGGCCGCAGTATGCGCAGATGAGCGATGCCCAGGTGCTGGCCGAAAGCCAGCCCTTCTTCCCCCCGGGCGAGGCCGCCCCCGCCATTGCCGCCTGGCGCGCCCGCCTGCCGGATATGAGCAACACCGAACTTTTCTCGCGCCTGATCACCGATCGCAGCTACATGCTCGATGCGAACATCCAGGCCGAGCGCAAGTCTGCCCTGCGCCAGGCCCCGGCATATCACTACAACATCGACTGGCAGACCGATGTGGGGCCCCTGCGCGGCGTGACCCCGCACGGCTGGGACCTGCAGTTCATCTTCGGCAACCTGGGCGGACGGGAGTGGGCAGCGGATGACCGGCCCGCACTGGAGCGGCTGCGTTCGGTCATGTCCGGTGCCTTTGCCACGTTCGCCCGCGACGGGGTGCCCGAGCATCCGCAGATGCCGCAGTGGCTGCCCTACGAACCGTCGCTGCGCTCCACCATGCGCCTTGGCCGCACCGTGCGACTGGAATCCGATCCCCTGCAATTCGAGCGCGAATACATGGCGCGCATCGGCACCGAACAGTCTGGCCCGCGCGAGCCTGTGCCCCCGGGCCCGTGGATCCGCTGACCCTTTCCTTTCCACTCACGCATCAAGGACCGCCCATGGAACCGCCCAAACTGGAATATGCTTTCGAGATCAAGGTGCAGCTCAGCAAGCGGTTCCGCTATGGCCCCTGCACCGATGGCATGGAGCGTGGCCACGTTCACGTGCTGGGCGGCCAGATCACCGGCCCGCGCTTCAATGGCCGCGTGGTGCCCGGCACCGGCGGCGACTGGCCGGTGATCCGCCCGGATGGCACCTGCGTGTTCGAGGCCCGTTACCTGCTGGAGGGAGAGGACGGGACCCTGATCCAGTTGCGCAACACCGGTATCCGGCACGGTTCGCCCGAAGTGCTTGATCGTCTGCAGAACTACCAGCCGGTTGATCCATCCGAATACTACATGGCCATCACGCCGGCCTTCGATGCGCCGGAAGGCCCCTATGGCTGGCTGACCCGCACGGTGTTCCTCGGCAAAGCCAACCGCCGCGCTGATGATTCGATCTTCACCTACTGGGCGGTGGTCTAGCGATGGCCGCGCCGGGCTCGCTGTGGCCGGTCGCGCAGGCCATCGCCGATGATGCGATCCTGCCGGCGGCCCAGGCGGCAACGCCCGAGTATGTCGCAAAGACCGCCCGCAATCGCGCAATCATGATCGATTTCGTGACCCTGCTGTACCACGAGAAGAAGCCGCGCGAGGCTTTCGAGAAGTACGTCGACGAAGGCTACATCCAGCACAATCCCAAGATCCCGGATGGCCGCGAAGCTGCGCTGGAGTGGCTGGAGCCGGTGTGGAACCTGCCGGAGGCGCAGATCCAGGTACGCCGCGTGCTGGTGGACGGAGACTATGGCTTCGTCCAGATCATCGGCCGGATGAACAACCAGGATCCGGGCAGCGCGGTGATGAACATCTTCCGCCTGGAAGACGGCATCATCATGGAACACTGGGACGTGACCCAGGCCATGCCCGCCGAGACCGCCAGCGGTCGGCCGCTGGGCTGAGTGCGGCTGACAAGGGGGAGAGGGCAGCGATGCGATGGACGACCTTCCTTGCCGCTGCCCTGCTGGCCACGCCCGCGCTTGCGCAGTCCGACGACGCGGTAGCGCCGCGCGACCACTATGCCGCCTCGCAAATGGCTTCCATGCGGGCGATGAACATCTGTTCGGGCCTGTGGCACGGCGGACTGGACCTGGCCACGATCGAGCGCGAACTGAACGGGCGCGATGCCAGTTTCGGTGTGCTGGCCGACCAGGGTGGGACCGGGATCGACCATCAGGCCCGGATGGTCAGCACTCGCTACACCGACGGCATGCCACCGCGTGTGGTGGTGTGGCGGCCCGTTCTTGGCTGCATCCAGTTACCACCGGGGGCAGGCCCTGACGCTGCGGAATATCTGCCGCGCCTGCCCGGCGATTTCGCGGCTCCGAACCTTGATGACCGGGCGTGGCCAACAGGGGACCGCGATGCCCTGCGCCCCCTGACGGGTGACCGGGCTGCGCGGCTGGACTCTCTGGTGGCCCAGGCCTTCGACGGGCAAACCTTCGGCGGCCGCACGTGGGGCGTGGTGATCGTCCATCGCGGGTACATCGTTGCCGAACGCTACGCAGAAGGCTTCAACCGGCACACAGCGTCGCAGACCCATTCCGCGGCCAAGAGCTTTGCCGCCACCCTTGTCGGGATTGCCCAGGGCCAGGGCATCGTGGCGGTGGAAGACGATCATCTGCTGGGCCAGTGGCGCAGCCCCGGCGATCCCCGCGCAGGGATTTCGCTCGGCAACCTGCTGCATATGGCCAGTGGCCTCAACACGCGGGGGATGGCTCCGCCACGCTTCATGGATGCCTATACCCAGGGGACCGCCGTGCCTGAGGCGGTGGCCGGCAACTTCCTGGCGGCGCGGCCCGGCAGCGAGTTCGTCTACAGTCCGGCAGATACCATGCTGGTGATGCGCGCCCTGCGCGAAGCGCTGAATGATGACGCGCGCTATCTGCGCTTTCCCTACGAAGAGCTGTTCTGGCGCATCGGCATGACGCGCACGTCGATGAACGTGGACGGACAGGGCAACGTCTTCGGCTCCGGCCAGTCGTGGAGCACGGCACGCGACTTTGCGCGGTTCGGGCTGCTTTATCTTCATGACGGCGTGTGGAACGGCGAGCGCGTCCTGCCTGCCGGCTGGGTGGACTATGCCACCACGCCAGCCCCGGCCCAGCCCGCCGAGGGGCCTGGCTATGGCGCCCAGTTCTGGCTTTACGGGCCGCAGCACGGGTTGCCAGAAGGATCGTTCACCCCATCGGGCGGACAGGGGCAGTATGCCATGGCGATTCCTTCTGCCGACCTGGTGGTGGTCCGCCGCGGGACCGACCTCGGCCCGGGTTTCGATATCGCCCGTTTCAGCGCGCAGGTGCTTGCGGCCCTGCAGGATTAACGAGCCACGGCAGCGTCGCTGACAGCCGCGCTTGAGGCGGCCATCACCCCATTTCATGCGCGGGTGAAGTCGGCCGCTAGCAGGTTACCCGCAGCTTGGTCAGCTTGTCGCGTGTGTTTGCCGGTTCAGACCTGGCGAACCGGATTGCTCAGCACGCCAAGGCCGCTGATCTCGATAGTGACATCGCCGAGATAGCCATGGATGTTGCAGCGGGTGATGCCGGGCAGGTTGGGCGCGCCCGGGTCGGCGCTCTCCAGCCCCACCGCCGTGCCCATGGCCACCACGTCTCCGGGCAGCAGGGTATTGGTCCGGCTGATGTGTGACAGGGCCAGGGCCACGCTCCAGACATAGTTGGCTGTGTGGTCCGAGGCGACCAAGCGCGCGTCCATGAAGCAGCGGATGGTAAGGGCGCCAGGGTCAGCCACTTCATCCGCCGTCGTGATATAGGGCCCCAGCGGAGCAAAAGTGTCCGCCCCCTTGTAGCGGCCCGGGTAGGACGTGTGGTGCAGGTCTTCCACGTGGCTGCCATCGGGCTGCCTGCGGTCGATCCGCAGGGTGAAGCTGTCCTCCTCGCGCATCTGGGTGCAGGTGACATCGTTGATGATCGAAAAGCCGAAGACGGCCGCCATCGCCTCCTCGGGCGTGGCATCGGACAGGGTCCGGCCCACGATCACCGCCAGTTCGGGTTCCGGGTGGGTGAAGCCGTATTCGTTGCGGATGCGGATTTCGGCCAGATGGCCGGTGAGGGCTGTGAAGGGCTTCAGGAAAAAGGCCGGATGATCGGTGGGCGCGCGCACCTTGATCTTGTCGAGGCTGCGGTTGTTCAGCGCCACACAGACTACCTTGCATGGGCGGCGTACCGGCGGATGCCACGTGACTTCGGCGGGGTCGAAACTGACCAGGCGGGCCGGATCGGCGGCGGCAAGGTCTGCGGCCACGCGTTCTGTCAGGCCGCTCTCGATCAGGGCGATCATGTCCGGTGGGCAGGTGGTGAAGCTGGCCAGATCGACCAGTCGGCCATCGACCAGCGCCACCAGCCGGTCGGCACCGGCGGCATGAACCGAGGCAAGCTTCATCCTGTCACTCCCAGAAAGCGGACCGCCGCGTCGCGGAACTGCGGCTGGCGGGGCAAGTCGAAGTGGCCCACGCCGGGCAGCACCAGTGGCTCTGCGCCAAGGGCTGCAAACAGGCGTGTTCCCATGGTCATCACGAAATCATCCGCGCCATTGACCACGGCGGCGGGGCAGCGGATGGCGCGCACCCCGGCCTCGTCCAGCAGCGGATTGGGTGGACGGCGCAGGATTGCAGCCACGGCCAGCGGATCGTTCAGCGCCGGGTCCCAGGTCGCCAGAAAGGCGCGCACGCCCGGCGGCGTATCCGGCCCCGCGCCGTGTTCAAGCGCGCTGGCCGCAGTCTCACCCACGGTTTCAGGGGCAAAGGCGTTGTCGCCGATCCCGCCCAGCACCATGCGGCGGACGCGGGCCGGCCAGCGGACCGCGAGATCAAGCGCGATCTTGGCCCCCAGCGAGAAGCCGACTAGGTCCACCGGCCCTTGTGGCAGGCGGGGCAGCAGCGCGGCAGCCAGATCGGCATAGTCTACCGGATCGTGCGACACGCTGTCATGGCCGTGGCCGGGCAGGCGCGGTGCGAATACCTCCCGCCCGCTAGCAGTAAAGGCCTGCGGCCAGCCGCTGGCCAGGAAAGTCTGCTCGGGCGAGCCGCCGCAGCCGTGCAGCAGCACCACCGGTGGCAGCCGGGATTCCTCAGCCATGCACCACCACGGCGCAGACGCCCATCGGCAGCTCATGACTGAAATAGTCGACGGTGATGTCGGAAACTCCCATGCGCCCGGCCGCCGCAGCAGCGGCGATCCACATGCGTACCTCGCCTGCGCCGTTGCCCCCGGCGGCCAGCACCTCCGCATCGCTCCAGCCGTCGAACACGGTCATGTCTCCCCCGGTGAACAGGCGGATGAATTCGGCATCCCACTCGGGCCGGATCTCGCCCACGCCCGGTGTATGTTCCAGCAACAGTCCGTTCACCACCTGCAGGCCGTCGTGCAACTCGGCAAGCCACTGCTCGCGCGACAGCTCGCCGGTGCGTCCGCCGTGCAGCAGGTATTCGCGGGTGCGCGGGTCCTGCACCTCGCGGAACTGGGGGAAGACTTCGCCGGTCTCGTGGCTGAGGCCGCCCGTGCCGATGATCGCCACTTTCAGGCCGGTGCGGGCCGCCCAGTCGCCCACCGCCTCGCCCAGCATCCGGCAGCGACGGAACGTGGGGCGCGGCTCTGCCAGGGCATTGATGAAGACCGGGATGACCGGTTTTGCGGCAATCCCGCCGAAATAGTGATTTAGCGGGGCGGAAAAGCCGTGGTCCACCTCCATCGCGTGGCTGGTGGCAACATCTATCCCTGCATCCACCACGTGGGCGGCGCAGGCATAGGCCAGTTCCGCCGGCACATTCAGCTTGCCGGGAAAGCCGCCATCGTCGGCCACCGCATGGGCCGCCATGCCCACGGCGAAGCTGGGCATCATGGCCATGTGCATGCCGCTGTAATGGTCGGAGCCGAAGGCGATCACCAGGTCCGGATCGAGCGCGGCAATCCGCTCTGCCTGCGCCCGGTAGGCCGCCCAGAACGGGGCGTTTAGCGCGCGGTCCTGCAGCACGGTGAACGGCACATGGGGCACGCAGCCGAGATAGGCCTTGGGCGGCGAACTGGCGGAACTGGTCATCCGGGCGGTCCTTCAGCGAGCGAATGCGGCAGCGCCGGGGCCCACGAACACGGTGGCGGCGCTGCGGTGATGGTAGAGCCAGCGCCCGTCGGGCTGGCGGCGGCAGAGATCGTGGAAATCGGCAATGCCTGAAGGCTCGGTGGCAGGCAGGGGATGATCGCCGTTGCCGGTATGGACCATCACGGTCGAGCGCACCCGCACGCTGCCATCGGGCTGCGGCAGAGCCAGGAAATTGCTGGCCAGGTGGCGCGTGGTGCGCCCGCTGGCCCGCATTCCCGCCTCGCGCTCGGCAAAGAAAGCGGCAATGGCGGGCAGGCCCTCCAGCTGCAGCTTGCCCAGATCGAACACGGCATCGGGCGCGAACATCTCGTCCAGCGGAACCGCTTCAGTCAGGTCCGCCAGCGCCCAGTAACGGGCAGCAAGCTGCTGCAAGGCCATAAAGTCTGTTGCGGGCAGGTCGGGGGCGGGCACGATCACCGGCCCCCCTCCTCGGCAATCAGCCGGTCAAGCAGCAGGCGTGCGCGCACGGCGGCCACATCGGTCTTCAGCATGGCCGGTTTCAGCGCAAACAGGTCGTGCGTGCCCATCATCTCCTGGCATTCGCGGATCATCGGCTCGTCCTCTTCCGCAAAGGCCTTGCGGGCAACGTCCGCAATGATCGCATCGAGGCCCCGATTGTCGATCGCGGCATTACGGCCCATCGCGTAGAAATAGTGGGTGCGCCGCTCATTCTCCGGCACCAGCAGATGGGCGGTGGGCAGGAACAGCCCTTCGTCATCCGGCCCGTCCACCTCGTTCATCCGGAAATCGAGCATCAGGCTGCTGGGCGGATACAGCGCCATCATCGCCCGCACATCGGTGCGCCGGTCGCCCCACAAGGGGGCCAGGCCGGGCGATGCCGCCACGTCCTTGAACAGGTAGTCCGAATGGACGACCTGGCCTTCCTGCCGGAAGCGGTGGTGCATCTTCTCGCCCATGTATTCAGGCGAGGAAATGGAATTGGCGTGCAGGATTGCCGGGTGGGTCAGGTCCAGCAGGTTGTCGATGATGAGCTGGTAATGCGCCTCCACGCTAAGATAGCCGAACACGGTGGCATAAGCAGGATCGACCACGAAGCCCGTGTCCACCACCGGCGTTTCGGCGGCCAGCGCCGGATCACCCAGCCACACCCACACCACGCCCTGGCTTTCGATCACCGGATAGGTGCGCAGGTCGGCGTTCTTCGGCAGTTCGCCGTCGCCATGCGGGTTGTGGATGCAGCGCCCGCCGCGGTCGAAAACCAGCCCGTGGTAGGGGCAGGTTATCGTGTCACCGGCGATGGTCCCCCGGTGCAGCGGGGCAAAGCGGTGGGGGCAGTTTCCCTGCACAGCCGCCGCTGCACCATCTGCCGCACGGAACACGAGCACCGGCATGTCGAGCATGCGCCGCGCAATCGGCCCGGCATCCAGCTCGTGCATCCAGCCCGCGCAGTACCACCCGTTCTTGAGGAACATGGCTTGTCTCTCTCCCCCGCGCCCCGCTGTCGGGATCGCAACCGCCTGCCGGAAGGCGCGCGGCCGGGATGATGCTGACACAAGTCCTGCGCCAAGCAAAGCCCGGGGCCGGTCGTGTCGGCTCAACTCCGACAATTCTGATACATTAAGCCGGGTTGGCAAAGCGCCCGAACCAATGCAAATTCCGGACATTGTTAACGACCGGGCGGGAAAGCGCGGCGTTAGGGGGAGAGATACCGATGGCCGCGAACCTGCGCATCCTGCTGGCTGCCGTGATGGCACCTGCCGCCCTGCTGCTGGGCAGTCCTGCCCTGGCGCAGGATGACCACGCCCACATGCATCAGGCGCCACCAGCCCCGTCCGGCCCGATAGCACGCCAGCAGGCCATGTGGTCCGATCCCGCCGCTTGGCCAGATGGACGGGTGCCGCAGGCGGGCGATGCGGTCACCATTCCGCGGGACAGGCACATGGTGCTGGATGTCGAACCGCCGGCGCTACGCAGCCTTACCATCCAGGGCAAACTGAGCTTTGCCGATACGCGCGACCGCGAGCTGGCGACCGAGTGGATCTATGTCCAGGGCGGCGAACTGGAAATCGGCACTGAGGCTAGCCCCTACCAGCACCGGGCCACGATCACGCTGACCGACGCTGTGCCGGGCGAGAACATCAACACCATGGGCGACCGGGGCATCATGCTGATGGCCGGCACGCTGAACCTGCACGGCAACCGCGCGCACAGCTGGACCAAGCTGGCCCGCACAGCGGAGCGCGGGGCCCGCGAGATCGAAGTGCTGGATGCCGGTGACTGGCGGGTGGGCGACCAGATCGTCCTCGCCTCCACCGATTTCGATCCGCGCCAGGCCGAACGCCGCCATATCGCCGCCATTCGCGGCAATGTGCTGACGCTGGACCAGCCGCTGGAATACATGCACTTCGGCCAGATCACCTATGGCGTAGACCAGCGCGGCGAGGTGGGGATGCTGTCACGCAACATTGTGATCCAGTCATCCGAGGATTCGCAGGGCAATGGCTTTGGCGGGCACATCATGGCGATGATCCAGTCGAAGATGTACGTTAACGGCATTGAGCTGAACCGCATGGGCCAGCACATGAACCTGGCCCGCTATCCCATCCACTGGCACATGATCGGGGAAGGGCAGGGGCAGTACATCCGCAATTCGGCCATCCACGATACCTACAGCCGCTGTGTGACCGTGCACGGCACCAACAACCTGCGGGTGGAAAACAACGTCACCTTCAACAACGTGGGCCACTGCTTCTTTCTGGAAGACGGGGCGGAAACGGGCAACCAGTTCGTCCGTAACCTGGGCATCATGACCAAGTGCCATCCCACCCTGCCGTGCCAGCCCACCAACCTGGTGCTGGCCCACCAGGGGACCGATGGCCAGCGGTCGCCCCACGTGCTGATCCCTTCCGACAACACGGCCAGCACCTTCTGGATCACCAATCCGGACAACGTCTATCGCGACAACGTGGCAGCGGGATCGGACCAGATCGGCTTCTGGATCGCCCTGCCGCAGCATCCCACCGGCCAGTTCGAGGGGACCGAGGTGAGCGCCCGCACATGGCCCCGCCGCACGCCGATCCGCGAGTTTTCCGGCAACATCGCGCATTCCAACTTCGATGGCGTGATGTTTGATCGCGGCCCGCGCCCTGATGGCACGTTCAACATCGGCGGGGCAGGGCATATCAGCCGCGCCGACCCGGGGGACGAGGCAAGCGAGCTGGTCCCCTCGGTGATCGACAACCTCACCGCCTACAAGAACCGCAACGGCGGCATCTGGAGCCGGGGCGAGTATCACCTCTACACCAACCTCAAGCTGGCCGATAACGCCATCGGCTTCACCCACGCCGCCAGCGCGCCGGGCATTGCGCCCTACACCTCGCGGGTGGAGAACGCGCTGTTCGTGGGTGAGAGCGAAAACGTGGGCAACCCCACGCGGCCGGAAGAAGTGGCCTATGGCCGCAGCCTGCCGGCCGAGTCCCCGGACTTCCCGATCCGCGGCTACGAGTATTATGACTATCACCACCAGGTGGTGAACAGCCGCTTCGTCAACTACGTGGCCAATGACCTGCGCGATGCGGGCGCCATCTCCTACCTGCTGTTCACCAGCTTCGGCATGAGCACCGAGAACTCGGTGGAGGGCCTGACCTTCGAGAACGCCAAGCCGGTCAGTTTCCCGCCGATCACCCGGCGCTGGGCATCGGACTATGGCGGCCGCGCCGCGTATCGCAGCGCCGCGTTCCACGACATCGACGGATCGGTGGGCGGCATCCCAGGCGCGACGATCGTGATCGACAACGGCATCGCTTCGGACGAGGCGACCTGCGTGGCCCGGCAGAGCTGGAACGCGGCCATCTGCCGTGGCGATATCGGCCGCCTGAACATTGCGGGCGATTTCCCCGATTTCGGCAACCAGCCGATTGCCGATCCGGTGATCCTGATCCGCAACGGCCATCGCTTCGAGTACAATGGCGAAACCACCATCGGCAGCGGGGCCGAACTGGAGGTGAACACGGCCAAGGATGACCTGACCGTGCACCTGCGCGAGATGGACCAGGGATCTTTCGTGATCCTGGAACTGCCCGGCTTCGCCAGCGCCGCCAGCGGCGTGCGGGTGGACAGCCTGGATGCCCTGCGCGCCGCCAGCCAGACGGCCTGGTTCCGGGACGATGGCAAGCTGTGGGTCAAGCTGGTGGTGGAAGATGCCACGCCCGATGGTCCGGTGGTGGTGCGGGTGGGTGCCTTGCGCGCCCAGGCCAGCATCGATGTCAGCCGGCTGGGGGGCTGATGCCTGTGCGCTCGCTGCTGCTTTTCGCGCTGGCCGCCCTGGCCCTGGTATCCGGCACTGCGTCGCTGGCGCAGGGCGGGCACGATCACGAGCACATGGCCGATCCGGCCCCGCTCGCGCCGGTGGCCCTGCGCCAGGCGCGCTGGTCCGATCCCGCCGCCTGGCCTGACGGCCGGGTGCCGGCAGCGGGCGACGCGGTGACCATCGCCCGCGACGTGGATATGGTGCTGGACGTCTCGCCCCCGGCGCTGCGCAGCCTGACCATCCAGGGCAAGCTGACCTTCTCCGACGAGCGTGACCTGGCGCTGACCACCGAGTGGATCTATGTCCCCGGCGGCGAACTTGCCATCGGCAGCGAGGCGCGGCCTCATCGCCACCAGGCCTCGATCACGCTGACCGACACCGTCAAGGACGAGAACATCAACACCATGGGCGATCGCGGCATCATGCTGATGCGCGGCACCCTGAACCTGCATGGCGACCGCGCACATGGCTGGTCGAAGCTGGCGCGCACCGCGCAGGCTGGCGCAACGCAGATCGAGGTGCTCGATGCCGGTGACTGGCGGCAGGGCGACGAGATCGTTCTGGCCTCGACCGACTTCGATCCGCGCCAGGCAGAACGGCGCACCATCACTGCGATCAACGGCAATACCATCACCCTCGACCGCCCGCTGGAATACATGCATTTCGGCCAGATCACCTTCGGCGTGGACCAGCGTGGCGAGGTGGGGCTGCTCACCCGCAACATCCGCATCCAGGCGTCCGAGGATGCCGACAGCACCTATTTCGGCGGCCATATCATGGCGATGGTCGGCTCGAAGATGTATGTCTCGGGTATCGAGCTTTCCCGCATGGGCCAGCACATGCAGCTGGCCCGCTATCCCATCCACTGGCACCTGATCGGCGAGGGTGAGGGGCAGTACATCCGCAATGCGGCGATCCACGATACCTACAGCCGGTGCGTGACGGTGCATGGCACCAACAACCTGACGATTGAAAACAACGTCACCTACAACACGGTGGGCCACTGCTTCTTCCTGGAAGACGCGGTGGAGACGGGGAACCGGTTCATCCGCAACCTGGGCATCCAAACCAAGTGCCACCCCACGCTGCCCTGCGTGCCCACCAATCTGGGGCCGGGCGGGTTAAACGCGGGACCGGCGGGGCAGACCGGCCATCCCGTGCTGCTGCCCAGCGACAACACCGCCAGCACCTTCTGGATCACCAATCCCGATAACATCTACCGCGACAACGTGGCCGCCGGATCGGACCAGACCGGCTTCTGGTTTGCCCTGCCGGAACATCCCATCGGCCAGTTCGAAGGGACCGAGATCAGCGCCAACATCTGGCCGCGCCGCATGCCGGTGCGCGAGTTCAGCGGCAATGTCGCCCATTCCAACTTCGATGGCCTGATGTTCGATCGCGGGCCGCGGCCCGACAACACCTTCAGTGTGGGTGGCAGCAATTACCACGTGGCCCGCGCCGATCCGGCCAATCCGGACAGCGAAGCGCTGGTTTCGCGGTTCGACAACTTTACCGGCTACAAGAACCGCCACGGCGCGGTGTGGGGCCGGGGGGAACTGCACCTGTTCACCAACCTGCGCGTGGCCGATAACGCCATCGGCTTTACCCACGCTGCCGCTGCCGTGGGCCGCACCGAATACACCTCGCGGGTGGTCGACTCCGTATTCGTGGGCGAGAGCGAGAACGTGGGCAATCCGCGCACCCCGGCAGAGATCGCCTATGGCCGCAGCCTGCCCAACGACATGCCGGATTATCCGATCCGGGGGTACGAATACTATGACCTGCGGCATGAGGTGATGAACACCCGCTTCGTCAACTTCGCGCCCAATCCCACGCGCGATGCAGGTGCGCTGTCCTACCTCATGTACACCAGCTTCGGCATGAGCACCGAGAACACGGTTAGCGGTGCCACGTTCGAGAACGCCAAGCCGGTCAGCTTCCCGCCGGTGGTGCGACGCTGGTCGTCGGACTTCGGGCGGCAGAACGCCTGGCGCGGGGCGACTATCCACGATCTCGATGGCTCTGTCGGCGGGCTGCCGGGGGCCTATATCGTGCTCGACAATGGCATTGCTTCGGACGAACAGGCCTGCGACCTGCGCCCGGCATGGGGCGCGGCGGTGTGTCAGGGTGATTTCGGTCGCTTCAGCGTGGGCGGAAACTTCGGCTTCGGCAGCGCGCCGATCCCCGATCCGGTGATGATGAGCCGCAACGGCCGACGGTTCGAATACACCGGCGAAACCACCATCCGCAGCGGGGCGGAAGTGCGGCTGGAAACCAGCCGGGCCACCCTTTCGCTGGCCTTGCGCGAAATGGAGAACGGTTCTTCCGTAGTGTTCGAACTGCCCGGCTTCAGCACTGCTGCGGGCGGGGCGGAGCAATCCAGCCTGGACGCGCTGCGAGATGCGAATGAAACCGCGTGGTTCCGCGCTGATGGCACCTTGTGGGTCAAGCTGGTCGTGGACAACGCGGCCGGCCTCAATGTGGCGATCGGCCGACCCGGGCAGGGCGTCAGCACCGTGGGCACGGGGCCGGGCGGGGCATTCACCGCTGGCGCCGCGCTGGACGTCAGCCGCTAGGGAGCGGAATCGCAGGCAAGCCATAGTCTGATCGCCGGATCCGTCCGGCGGTCAATGGGGCGTTTGGCGTATTCCCTGATCGGGCAATGCAGGGCTGTTTCCGGGGGCCGCAAGGCCAGACCCGGAGTGCCCAATGGAAGCCCCAACATCTTCACGGCGTCAGTTCCTGAGCGCCATCGGCAACCTCGCCAGCGCGACCTGGGTCACCATGCACTGGCCGCAGATCGCGCTCGCCGCCGAACACGCCGGCCACGGTGATGCGGCCGGTGCGCCCACAGGCATTTCCACGCTGACCGCTGCCGAAGCGACCGAGATCGATGCCATCGCGGCGCAGATCGTGCCTGGCGGCATCACCCGCGAGGCAACCGTCATCAACTTCATCGACAACGCGCTGGGCAGCTTCTGGTCAGGGCAACTGCCGGCCTTCCGCGAAGGGCTGGCCGGGTTCAATGCCGCCCATGCCGCGCAAGGCGGCACGGGGCCGTTCTCCGCCGCCACGCCGGAACAGCAGGTCGCCTTCCTGCACACGGTGGACACGACGCCGTTCTTCATGGCCGTGCGCCGCCTGACCGTGCTGGGGCTGATCGCCCTGCCCAAGTACGGCGGCAACAAGGACTACCTGGGCTGGGGCCTGCTGGGGGTGGAGAACCGCCACTTCTGGACCGCGCCTTTTGGCTACTACGACGTCGATTACCCCGGTTTCATGCCTTATCCCGGCACCAATCCGATCACTGCCTGAGAGCGGAGCTTCCCATGCCCACCACCTATCGTACCAGCGACACCGTCGATTTCATTGTCGTGGGGTCCGGCTCTGCAGGCGGCATCATGGCGCGCGAGCTGGCCCAGGCCGGCCACAGCGTGGTGGTGATGGAGCAGGGGCCGCGGCTGGACGCGCACGAGTTCGAGCATGACGAGCTGAAGTACCGCCAGCTTTCCGGCATCACCAACAACCCCGCCACCAGCCCGCAGACCTTCCGCCGCAACGAGAACGAGGTGGCGGTGCAACGGGCCAGCAACTCGCTGACCTATGCCCGCGTGGTGGGCGGCAGCAGCACCCACTTCAACGCCAACTTCTGGCGCCTGCACGAGATCGACTTCCACGAGCGCAGCGTGTGGGGCGCGATCGAGGGCGCGGACCTGGTCGACTGGCCGATCACCTACGCCGAACTGGAGCCCTACTACTGCAAGGTTGAATGGGAGGTGGGCGTATCGGGCCTGGCCGGGGCCAGCCCCTTCGCCAGCTTCCACAGCCGCCCCTATCCGATGCCGCACCTGCCGATCAAATCGTCCGGCGTGCTGCTGGAAAAGGGCGCGCGGGCGCTGGGCCTGCATCCGTTCCCCTCGCCGATGGCGATCAACTCCACTGTGTACAGGGGCCGCCCGGCCTGCGTGCAGTGCGGCCTGTGCGGCGGCTTTGCCTGCGAGGTGAAGGCCAAGAACTCGTCGGTCTGGACGGTGATCCCGGAAGCCGAAGCCACCGGCAACTGCGAGGTGCGCAGCGAAAGCTATGTCTTCCGGATCGGCGTGAACGATGCCGGGCGGGCCACCGGTGTCCACTATTTCGACAAGGACCGGGTGGAGCATTTTCAGAACGCGCGCGCCGTGGTGGTCTGCGCCAACGGCTCGGAAACGCCGCGCCTGCTGCTGAATTCCGCCACGCCCGCGCATCCTGATGGCCTGGCCAACTCCAGCGGCGCGGTGGGGCGCTACCTGATGTTCAACAAGGGCGGCGGTGCCGCTGCGCGGTTCGAACATCCGCTGAACGAGTACAAGGGTGCCAACGTCACCATGATGCTGCACGACTGGTACAACGCCGATCCGGCGCGCGGCTTCTATGGCGGCGGCGGCTTCACTGCCCGCTCCGGCGGCCCGCTGACCTGGGGGCAGAGCGTGCCGGAAGGCACGCCCACCTGGGGCCAGGGTTTCAAGGAATACCTGGAAAGCTACACCTACTGGATGAACCTGGCCGGCCACGGCACCTCGCTGGCGCGGGAGACCAACCGGATCGACCTTGACCCGGAACTGAAGGACGCCTGGGGCATCCCGGCCATGCGCGTGACCTATACGGACCACCCGGATGACCTGAAGCACGCCCAGTTCATGATCGACCGGGCGGTCGAGATCATGGATGCCGCAGGCGCTGTGCAGATCGATCCGGGCCATGTGGACCTGGCAACGGGCGGCGTGCACCTGCTGGGCACCTGCCGCATGGGCGACGACCCGACCCGTTCGGTGATCGACAAGTATCACCGCACCCACGACGTGCGGAACCTGTTCCTGTGCGACGGGTCCAGCTTGCCGACCTCGACCCGCGGCCAGCCGACCCACACGATCGAGGCGCTGGCCTTCCGCGCCGCGCACCACATCAACGAATTCGCCGCCCGCAACGAGATTTAGGGGACGCAGAAAGGGGGCAAGCCGGACCGGCTGCCCCCTCAGCGTAACCTGGCTTGAGGATAAGAGGCGAAAGCCTCAGCGGGTGGCCGAAGCGTCCGCGTGGATCATCTCGACAACCGGCTGCACCAGCTCGGCCGCGCGCACCGGGCGCGGGGGCCAGAGGATGGCGGGAACGGCCAGGGCTACGGAGGTGGTGAACAGGGTAACGCCGCGCATGGACTTGTCCTTCGCTTCGATTTCGAAGGTGCCACTCTCGCGCGGGCGGCATACGCAGGACATACGCCAAACGGCGTATCCCAAAAGCCCCCCGCCAGGCGGATCGTCCCCCTGACAAAGAGGCAAAGGGCCCGCCAGAGTCGCGTGTTGCGAAGCGGGGCCCCTGCCACAGCCAGGGGCGCACATGGACGACCAACCCGCATTTACGATGAACAAACGCCAATTGCTGTCGATGATCGGCGCAGCAGGCGGGGCCACGGCCATGATGATGGCGATGGGCCAGCTGGGCCAGGTCCACGCCTCCACCTTCAAGGGGCCGATTGCGCTGGAAGGCGGGGCCAAGGGCAAGAAGGTGCTGATACTGGGCGGCGGCGTTTCGGGCATGGTCTCGGCGCTGGAGCTTTCCCGCGCGGGCTATGCGGTGGAAGTGCTGGAATATCAGGATCGCGTGGGCGGCCGTGCCTGGACCATCAAGGGTGGTGACACCTTCACCGAGCTGGGCGGCGCCACGCAAACCTGCGAATTCGCGCCCGGCAACTATATCAATCCGGGCCCCTGGCGCATTCCCACCGAACATGGCGGGCTGATCCATTACTGCCACCAGCTTGGCGTGGGGCTGGAGCCGTTCCAGCAGCAGAACTACAACGCCTATCTCCACTCCACCGATGCCTTCGGCGGGGTGCCGCAGCGCTACAAGACCATCCAGGCAGACTATTACGGCCACGTTTCCGAACTGCTGGCCAAGGCCGTGCGGCAGAATGCGCTGGCCGACAGCGTGACCGCCGAAGATGCCGAACTGCTGCTGGAATCTCTGCGCAGCTGGGGCGCGCTCGATCGCAACATGCGTTATGTGAAGAGCAATGCCTCGGCCAGCCGACGCGGGTGGGACAAGGGGCCGGGCGGGGGCCTGACGGCCGTGCCCATCCCCTCCGAGCCGCTGGATGTCCACACCGTGCTGCAATCGGGCCTGTGGCGCTCCATCGGAGGCAACCTGACCAACGAGCACCAGTATGCCATCTTCCAGCCGGTGGGCGGCATGGGGTCGATCGCTGCGGGGTTCGAGCGGGCCGTGGGCCACCTGATCCGCCGCAACAGCAAGGTCACCGAGATCCGCCAGAGCGAGCGCGGCGTTACGGTCAACTTCCTCGATACGAAAACGGGTGAGCGACTGAGCACCAGCGCGGACTACTGCATCTGCACCATTCCGCTGTCGGTTCTGGCGCAGATCCCGCTGAACGTTGGCCCCACGCTCGCTTCGGCAATCAGCGCCGTGCCCTATCGCCCCAGCGTGAAGGTGGGCCTGGAGTTCAGGCGCCGCTTCTGGGAGCAGGACGAGCAGATCTATGGCGGCATCACCAGCACCAACCTGCCGATCAGCCAGATCTCCTATCCCAGCTATGGCTACGGCTCGCAGGGGCCGGGCGTCCTTCTTGGGGCCTATACCGGCGGCTCGATTTCCTACGAGCTGACCGCCCAGTCCCCGGCCGAACGGGTCCGCCGCGTGGTCGAATGGGGCAAGCAGATTCACCCGCAATACTCGACCGAGTTCATGAACGGCGTAGCCGTGGGCTGGCACCGCGTACCCTGGACCCTGGGCTGCTTCGGCATCTGGACCGAGGAGAGCCGCGCCGCGCACTACGATAACCTGTGCCAGTTGGACGGCCGGTTCATGATCGCAGGCGAGCACGCCTCCTACATCGGTGGCTGGATCGAAGGGGCGGTAACCTCGGCCCTGGATGCGGTCACCCGTCTCCACCAGCATGTGCAGCAGGCAGCGTAAGGGTTTTCGACAATGATCAAGCAAGCAATCGCCCTCGCCGCCGCCAGCGTGACCCTGGCCGCGGCCCTTGCCGCCACCGCCACGGCGCAAAGTTCACCTGTGTCCGGCGATGCCGCCTCTTCTGCGCCCACCGCCGTCTCGGCCGTATCGGGCGAGGATACCTACCAGCACCTGTGCGCCGCCTGCCATATGCCCGACGCCATGGGCGCTGCGGGCGCGGGTACCTATCCGGCGCTGGCCAATAACCAGCGCCTGATCGCCAAGGGCTATCCGCTCTACGTGGTGCTGAAGGGCAAGAACGGCATGCCGTCGATGGCCGACATGCTCACTGACCAGCAGGTGGCCGACGTGGTCAATTACGTCCGCACCCACTTCGGCAACAGCTATGCCGACCAGGTGACCGTGGCGGAGGTGGCGCAACTGCGCTGAGCTGGGACAAGCTACACAGCGGAGCGCCCGTCCGGAGAAATCCGGGCGGGCGTTCTGCCGTCAGAAGTCGGCGATGAAGGCCAGGCTGGCGTGGCGGCGCGGGCGATAAGTGAAGCCGCCGCTGGACGAGACGTTCCAGCTATAGGTGTTGGTGACGTTGTTGACCTGGGCGCGGACCAGCGCGTTGGTGGTGCCGATGGTGAAGCGATAGCGCATTCCCACATCGATGATTTCGGGCCCCGGCGCCATCAGTGTCCCCGCGGCATTGCCCACTTGCGGGCCAAAGCTGTTGACGCTGACATCGAAGGACAGCGGGCTGGTGCCGCCGTTCAGCCGCCAGTCCGCATCGAAGATGATCTTGCGGCGTCCGGTGCCCACCGGGCGCGGGCCGATCAGCCCGTTGTCCACCAGCAGCCCGTCGATCCGGGAATCCAGCAACACCGCGCCCGCAACGATGTTCAGGCCCGGCAGCACCGTTCCCGCCAGGCTCAGTTCGGCCCCTCGGTTGGAGTTGGAGCCAAGGTCGCGGAAAACCAGTGCCGGGTCCACGTTGTAGTAGGGCTTGGTGATCTTGAACACGCCGGCCACCAGCCGCATGCCGCCCGGCAGCGCAAAGCGCAGGCCCAGGTCGCTCTGCCGCGTGCGCAGGGCGGGCGGGGCATCGCCCTGGTTGACCGCGATATCGGGCGCCAGCACGGCATCCTCGAACCCGCGCACGTGGCCGCCGTAGAGCACCAGTGCCGGTGTCAGGAACACCGATCCGGTCAGGCTGCCGGTCAGCGGGCTGTCGCGGATTTCCACGTCCTCGCGCGCCGGGGCGGCGAAATCCACCCGCTTGCGATAGGTCGACTGGGTGACTGAGGCATCGAGCGACCAGTTGCCCGGGCTGGTGGCGCTCCAGGCAAGGCCCAGACTGCCTTGGCGCACGCGGTCGACGTTCTCGGCCCCCAGGGTGATGGCGGGCAGGGCGCGCACGTCGCGCAGCAGTAGCGTGCTTTCGCCCAGGTTGATGCGCTGCTGGCCGCCGAACAGGCGCTCGCCATCGCGGCCCCGCACGCTGGCGATGATCTTGTGTGCCACGCCGCCCGTCAGCAGGCTGCGGGTGATCCGAAATTCGCCCGAAGTCACATCGTTGCGGTTGTTGCCATCGGCCACGATCACGCGCGCCGGTGTGGTGCCATCGGCGCGCAGGCGGGTGAACAGGTCGGAGAAAGTCTCCGGCACCCGGCTGCCCGACCGGAACAGGCCGGCATCCACCCGCCAGTTGCCGAAAGGCAGTTGGGCCACCCCGCCATACAGGCTGCTGGTGTTGTCCTTCAGCGCCCAGGGCTGCGACAGCAGTTCGCGCCGCCGGTATTCGGGCGGCAGGTAATCGCCATCGGGGAACACCACCGGGGCTGCCGGATCCTGCCAGAAGCGGTATTGCGAGGCAAAGGCGATGATCTGCGCGCCCTGCCACGGCCGCACCGCCAGCGTGCCGCCCAGGCCGGTGTTTTGCGCCCGGCCCCCTTCGTGCCGCTCCTGCTCGCGCACATTGACCGAGAAGGTGACGCCGGCATTGTCGCCCAGCGGGATGCTGCCATCGGCCAGCAGGATGGGCGAGGCATACTGGCCCAGTTCCAGCCGGGTGCTGACGCCCAGGTTGCCGAAATTGCTGTACAGGCTGTAGTCGACGATCCCCGTCGGCGCGGGGAAGGCATAGCCCTGGGCCGTCAGCCCCACGCGGATCACGTTGCCGGAAATCGCCCGCCCACCCGGACCGGATGCCTGCGCGAAATACAGGCCGTTGATGCGGCTGTTGCCCGCCTCCACCGGCGAGAAGCCACGCACATCGTCGGTCCCGTAAAGGCCCCCGCGTTCGTTGCCGACCGACTGGCCGAAGGCATCGTCGGCACTGGTTACGGCGTTGTCCTCGGTGCGGCTCAGTTGCGCGGCTGCCGGATTGGCAAGCAGCGTTAGCGGCATCAGGGACGCCAGCAGGCGCAGGGAACTCGGTATTGAAGGCATTGGTCGGTCAGCCGATCTGTTGTTGGCCTCAGCTATCCCCGCCGGCAGCGGCGATGGCCTGTTCCACCTCCGCCACAGTCACGGGATCGGGGTAAGCGTTGAAGTGGCCGCGCACGTGGTTGAGCACGGCGGCGATCTGCTGGGGCGTCAGCATGTCGGTGAACCACGGCATGCCGCCGCTGCCGTTGACCAGAATGTCGATGGCATAGGCCTTGTCGGCCAGCCGGGGGTTGTCGGCCAGGGCAGGGATGCCGGTGCCCGCCCCGCTGCCGCCGCGCGCATCGGCCATGTGGCAGGCCTGGCAGATCTGCCGGTAGACTGCCTCGCCCTCTGCGCTGATGGACACGTTGGTGGTGCCGCCGGCGCTGTCCTGCGCCCGCAGCGCAGCCAGCGGAATTGCCGCAACGGCGGCAAGCAAGACCACGAAAGCCGGTGACTTCATGCGGCGGTGGCCCGCTGGTGCAATTGCTCGATGGCGTTGAGCGCGGAGAGCAGCGATCCCTCCATCCACCCGCCGTAGTAGGTGGCATGTTCACCCGCCAGCACCACCCGGCCGTCCATCGTGACCAGGTTGGTGTAGTGCTGGGCGCGGCTCGCATCCGTCCAGCGCGAGGTGCAGCCCTGGATCCACGGCATGCGGCTCCACGGGACCGATACGCCGGAGATGAATTCGCGGCGGTATTCGGCCGGGTGGAATACCGAGCCCTGGTCCAGCGCCACCTCGATCCGCTCGGCGGGGGTCATGCCGGTCAGTTGCAGCGCGCCCGCCCCGTTGGCGAACGCCCCCAGCAGCACTGCGGGGCCATCCTGGAAGAACTTGTCGTTGGGATAGGACAGCTGCGAGATCGCCTGGTCGGTGAAGCTGTGCCCGCCATAGATGGCATAGTCTTCCTCCCAGAAGCGGCGGCGCATCTCCAGCCCGATCTTGAGCTGGCCATTCATCGGCACGGCGCGGACGGCGGCCAGCAGGGCATCGCTTGCCTGCAATTCGATCTGGCTCAGCACCGGCGGGGGGATGGTGCACACGCACCAGTCGGCCTTGGTCTGCCCGGTCTGACCGGTAGCATTGTCGGTCCAGTCTACCGTCACGCCGCTGGCATCCTGGGCGATCTTTGCCACGCGGGTGTTTAGACGCACCATGGCGCCAATCTGGCGCATGAAGCCGGCGGCGATCTGGTCCATGCCGCCCTTGGGCTGGAACATCGTCGTCTGCATCACATAGTTGAAATAGAAGCCCATCTGCGTCCACACGTTGGACGAGAGGACATCGGCCAGCCCGTTGGGAGTGGAGGCGGTGGGGGCCGGGTCCAGCCCGCCGCCGGGCGGGATGTCATAACCGCGCTGGCCGGACAGGGCGATCGAAGGGGTGAAGGCCATGTTGCGGTCCAGCACGCCCCATTCGCGCATGGCGACCAGCAGCTTCTCCTTGTCCTCGGCAGAAACCTTGCCGTCCAGCGCGCCATCGTTCAGCGCCTTTCCCAGCAGTTCGGACACGTGGCCCTTGAAGTCGACCGCCAGCTCCTTGTAGCGCTGCGGCTGGCCGCCGAAGGCGTTGCTGCGGTGGATCAGGCCGTTGTGGTTGTTCTGGATGAACGGCTCCAGCTCCACCCCCAGCGTCTTGCAGTAATGCAGCAGCGTGCGGTGGTGGTGCGGGATGCGCCAGGGGCCGGGGTTGATGTAGTTGCCGGGCGCAAACTCGCAGGTCTGCGTGGCGCCGCCCACTTCAACGATCCGGTCCCCGCCGCGCACCGAATAGTTCCGTCCGCCAGCACGGTCCTGGTATTCCAGCACCTGCACGCTGTAGCCCGCACGGCTCAGCTCCAGCGCCGCCGCCAGGCCTGCCAGCCCGGCACCCAGCACCACCACGCTGGCCCCGGGCCGCGCACCGGACAGCACCGGCGGCCCGGTGAACTGGGTTTCCGCCGCATGGCCCAGCGCGGTCATCGCCTGGTACATCGCAGCCGCCCCGCCCATCGTGCCGATCATCCCCAGTAACTGGCGGCGGGTGGGAACGGCGATCTGGTCGGTCAGGTCGGATGCAGCAGGCATGGCGGGGGCAGTCTTTCGAGCGAGGGAAAGTGTGGCAGGCAGCGCTGGCAGGTCGATCAGGGCGCGACGGCGGCGATGCCTTCGATCTCCACGTACATCTTCTCCCGGCCCAGCGCGGCGATCTGGATGGTCGACCGGGTGGGGCGGTTGGGCTGTTCGGGCGTGCCGAAATAGGTGGCGAACACTTCGTTCATGGCGGCCGAATCCATCCGTCCGCCGGTTTCGGGCGTGCCGACAAGGAACACGGTCAGCTTGACCAGGTCGCCCAGGCCCAGGCCCTGAGCCTCCAGGGCCGCCTTGATGCGCTCAAGCACCGAGATCGTCTGGGTGCGCGTGTCGCCAAAGTCTTCCGGATTGGCGGGATCGAGCGGCGCGGGCGTGGTGCCGGAAACGAACACCAGGCGGCTGCCTTCGGGCACCAGTGCCATGCTGGCGATGCGCGCGGTGGGCGAACCGTAGACGCGCTCGATCGCGGCTTCGGGGACATCTTGTGCGGCGGCAGGGGCGGCAACGGCGAAACCCGCCAGCGCGAGGGCGAAGGCGGGAAGGTACTTGGTGGCATTCATTGTGATGGCCCTTTGTTTTTATGGGATTCTGGGGGCTGGTGACAGCAGGCAGGAAGGGGGCGGGCACCCCCGCACAAGGGGTGCCCGCCAGGCATAAACCTAGAAGTTCAGGGTGAGGCGGGCGTAATAATACCCGCCGTTGGTGCCGTAGGGCCCGAAGGTATAGGGCTGATTGATGACACCGGTATTGTTGATGTAGGGCGACCGGTTGTTGGTGGGCCAGGTCGCCGGGTTGTAATCGGCCACCAGGTCCGGAATTTCCGGCTTCTTGTTCAGCAGGTTGTTGGCACCCACCGCGATCTCCATCCAGTCGGTGAAGTCGTAGGCCAGCTCCAGGTCGAAGATCGGCGTGGCGCCAACCGTGGCCCGGTAATACTCGCCCACGCCGGCATAGTTCAGCACCGGTCGCGGCGTGGTGGAGAAGCCGTTCGGGCGCACTAGCTGGGTGGTCTTGCCATAGTAGTTCATGCGGGCATTGGCGCTGAAGGCCCCGCTCTCGAAGAGTGCGCCCAGGTTGATCTTGTAGTCCGGGCTGGCGTTCTCGATCGTGTCTTCGGCGGTCTGCACGAACAGGGTGCCCAGAGCCGAGGAGTCGGTCACCCTGGTAATGTTGTAGTTCGCCCCCAGGCTCAGGTCGAGCGAGCCGAACGGCAGGTCCACCGGATAGCGGGCGGCAAATTCGAGGCCCCACGTTTCGGTGTCGATACCGTTGGTGAAGGTCTGGATGCCCAGCTGGCCGCTGGCCACCACCGTGGGGTCAAGCACCTTGCCGCTGGCGGCAATGGCGTTGAGCACCAGCTGGTAGGGGGTCAGCCCGTTGATCAGCGGGGTCAGCCTCGGCACGGCAGGGGTCGGCACCGGCGATGCGTCCTGCCCGATGATGGTGCCCGAAGAGACGATGCGATCGTTGATCTTCAGGTAATAGCCATCCAGCGTCATGGTCAGCAGCGGGGCGGGGCGGATGACCGTGCCCAGCGAGATGTTGAAGGATTCTTCCGGCCCCAAGGCTCCGAACCCGGCGCTGGCGGCACCGGCCGAGCTGGGCGCGAGCTGCAGCACGGCGCTGGTCGGGCCCACGTTGGTGGCCGAATAGCCCGATTCCGCCAGCGTGGGGGCGCGGAAGCCCGTGCTGACCGTGCCGCGCAGGGCGAAGGCATCGGAGAAATCGTACCGGGTGGTCAGCTTGCCGATCAGCGTGTCGCCAAAGTCGCTGTAGTCCTCGTAGCGGCCGGCAACGTCTACCGTCCAGCCGTCGACCGGATAGAGGATCACGTTGGCATAGGCGGCCTTGGCGTTGCGGTCGATCTTGCTCGCGTCGGTGGGCGAATAGCCGGGGAACGACTGGCCGCCCTCGATGTAGAGTGATCCGGCATCGCCCTGGAACACCTCGTAGCTTTCGTCGCGGAACTCACCACCGAAGGCGATGGTCATCGGTTCCGCCATGCCGACTTCCAGCTCCTTGCTGATGTCGACCGTGCTGACGAACTGATTGAACTGGAAGCCGCCGTCATAGAAGTCGGTCGGCGAGAAGCCGGTTGCGACATAGAGCGAGGCGTTGACCGAGCCGGTGGTGTAAACCTTCGCGCGGTCTTCCGCGTAGGTGGCCGACACGTCCCAGGTCCAGCCGCTGTCGGTTTCGCCGCGCAGGCCGCCGGTGAACGAGAATTCGTTCTGGAACACCTCGATGTGCGGCACCAGGCCGGTGGCGGCGGTGTTGCCGAAGCAGTTGGTCGGATCGCTGGTCTGCGCGGTGGCGGTCAGCGGGTTGCGGCACACGCGGTTGGGCACGCGATAGCCCTGCAGCGCGTCACCGGTGCGGCGCGAGACGTTGCCGAACGAGTACAGTTCGAACGCGTCGAAGTCGTACCCGAAGTTGTAGATGGCAACGTTCAGGTTGGATGCCGGCTGGCCACCGTTGATGTTGGCCGTTCCGCCGTTGTCAGCCAGCGCCTGGTAAAGCGGACGGAAGGCGACGGATACGCCGGAGTTGATGGTGCCGTTTACGTTCACCACCGAAATCTGGCCGTCGCCGATCGTGGTGTAGCCATTCTCGCGGTGGAACAGGCTGACGTCCAGAAAACCGGCGTCGCCCACCTCCATCCCGAAGTTGCCGCTGACGCTGTAGCTGGCGCCCTCGTTGTCGTAATACTGGCCCGCGTTGAAGCGCACCGAAGCACCATCGGTATCGCTCTTCAGGATGATGTTAATCACGCCGGCGATGGCGTCGGAACCGTACACGGCGGCCGCGCCGTCCTGCAGGATCTCGATGCGCTCCACCATGTCCGGCGGGATCAGGTCGATGCTGGGTGCGGCCGAACCGCCGAAAGCGCCGTTGATCACCTGCAGGATCGAGTTGCCGTGGCGGCGCTTGCCGTTGACCATCACCAGCGTGTGGTTGGGGCTGACGCCACGCAGGCGGGCCGACAGCGAGAAGCTGGCCATGTCGGTGCCCTGGGTCTGGGCCTGGAAGCTGGGGACCAACTGGGTCAGTGCCTGGTTCAGGTTGGGTTGGCCCACGCGGGTCAGTGCGTCATCCGACAGCAACTGGATGGGGGCGGCGCTATCGGCAGCGGCCTGGCCCACGGCGCGGGTGCCGGTGACGATGATGAAGTCGCCTTCGATGGCCTCTTCCGGCGCGGCCTCCGGAGCGTCCTGCGCCATTGCCGTGGTGGAAAGTGCGGTGGAAGCGAGGAAGATGAAAGCGGTCGTCCTGGTAATGCGCGACATTAGCGTGGCCCCTGTTGTTATTCCGGTGCTCTCCCTGCTTGTGTCGCCGCACCGGCGCTTGCCGGGACGGTCACGGACTCGTTGATCCGATGCCTTTAATCGAACGCAGATGGCGGGCGAATCCCATACGCCGATGTGCGTAGATCGCTGCGGCGGGTGTTTCGGTAGGGTGCAGACACAGGACAATTGCCGAAGGTGCCACGATAAAAATGCCCACCAAGAGCCAACTGATCGCTGCCCCGCTGCTGGCGTTTGCCACCGTGGCGGCGGCCACGCCTGCCGCTGCGACAGGCGAGGTGATCCGCATCCAGCGCAACCCCCAGGCGATCATCCTGGAAGCCGCGCGGGTCAATGCCGGGGCGGATACGATTTACGTCTCGGGCCAGCTCCCGTCGCCGCTGGATCCCACCATGCCGATGAGTGCGGTGACGTCGATCGAGCAGATGGGGGATACCCGCCAGCAGACCATCAGCACCCTGGCCAAGATCAAGGACATCCTGGAAACCCAGGGCTTCACCATGGCCGACGTGGTCAAGTTGACGCTGATGGTGGCGGCGGACCCGCGCACCGGCGCAATGGACTTTGCAGGGGCCAATGCCGGCTATCGCGAGTTCTTCGGTACCGCTGAAAATCCCACCACGGTGGCCCGCTCGACCTTCCAGGTCGCGGCCCTGGTGGGACCGCATTACCTGATCGAAATCGAGGCGATTGCAGCCCGGGCGCCTACGGAATGAGCAGATTCACGCCAGGCTGCACAATTTTTTTGCATCCCGGGCGATTTTTTTCGGGGTTCTGTTCTGCAACGCAGCACGGAGGGGCGGGGCAGCAGCAATGAATAGCTAGATGCGGAGCGGGCCTCCGACGGTCTTCGGAAGCCCGCATGGGCAAGCACGTGGCTCCGCATTCCGCGGCGCTGCGCCGTAATGCTTTGTCGTTCACAAATAAAACAAGCACTTTTAGTGATGATGACTCAGACTCTATTCTGATTCATCATGACTCTATTGTGAATCACTTGAGCCATATGGAAGCTGAATCGTAAAGCTTCGGGCGTTTGCTTCTTTGTTCTTACTTTCATCGACGCCCTTCGGCCTCCTCTCCCGTGCAGTGCGATAGCGCAGTTGCAGCATGAAAATGGCGGAATTCCGCCATTTCTGGGAGTGTGAGGTGCTTGCCAAAAGCGTGGTAGGCGCATATCTGCCCTCTCAGCGCAGCAAGAACGCCTGACGGACCGGTCCGACCTTGGTCGTAGAGAGTCCGACAAATCGAGCCATTCGCAATACTCGCAAAACACTGCAAAAGATGTTCTCAGGAGAGCTATCGATGAAGACCCTTGCCCTGGCAGCCGCTGCTGCCGCCGGCCTCCTCGCCGCCGCCATTCCGGCGACTGCCAATGAAGCCCCCGCCCAGCGCGAAGCCGTGACCCTGCGGGTGAACTCGTCTGGCGTGAACTTTGCCGATCCGGTCGCCGTGGCCCAGTTCCGCCGCGATGTGGAACGCCAGATCGCCGCCGCCTGCAACCCGGGTGACCGCGTGGGTGCCGACCAGAAGCCCGATTTCCGCTGCCGCCGCGAGCTGGCCGCCAGCCTGGAGCCGACGGTGACCTACATGGCCGCCCGCGCCACGCGCGGCGACACCCGCTTCGTCGGCATCGACTGAGCCATCCGGAGATTACGCCACTGCGGGGGCGGGGCGACCACGGTCGCTCCGCCCTTTTGCTTTGCAGTTGGCGTCAGGCCTCGGTCATGCGGATGGCGATGGCCGCTGCGGCAGAGCGGGTTTCCACGCCCAGCTTGGTATAGACGTGCTCCAGGTGCTTCTGCACCGTGCGCGGGCTGATCTCCAACACCTCGCTGATATCCAGGCTGGACTTGCCGTAGCTGACCCAGAGCAGCACCTGCGCCTCCCGCGCGGTCAGGCCCAGGCGACCGGCCAGCCGCTCCACGTCCTGGCGGGGGTTCATCTCGTTGATGCGGATCAGCACCTCGTTCTGGCGGTAGCGGCCCACCAGCACCAGTTCCAATGTGCCCCCTTGCGTGGGGTTGGCAGGCGTTGCCGCTACGGTGGCGCTGGCCCCGGCGCTGCCCCGTGCGATCAGCCGGGTGACCACGGGCAGCAAGGCGGTCGGCGTGCCGTTCGCGGGGGTCCAGCCGTCCTGGCAGCGCGCAAGTGCCGCCTCGGCCCCGGGAGTGCACCACAGCAGGTTACCGGCCGCATCGGTCGCCAGCATCAGCCGGCCCGTGGCATCCAGGCTGGCCGCGCTGGCCTGCGCCGCGCGCCCCTGCGCCATGTGGACCTGGACCCTGGCGAGCAGTTCGTCGAGGTTGACCGGCTTCTTTACATAGTCGGTCGCCCCGCACTCGAAGGCCTGCACTACATGCTCGCTCTCGGTCATGCCGGTCAGGAACACGATCGGCAGCGCGGCGGTGCGCGGATCGGCCTTGATCCTGCGGCAGGTCTCGAACCCGTCCATCTCCGGCATGATCCCGTCCACGATGATTAGGTCGGGCAGGATCCGGTCGAGCAGGGCCAGCGCTGCCTTGCCGGACGTAGCCACCAGCACGGTAATGCCCACGGCTTCCAGCTTGGCAGTGATCATGCCCAGCGAACCGGGCTCGTCATCGATTACCAGAACCGTGTCTCCCTGACCTGGCAAAGTTCCGGGAAGACTGGCGGGCGGACGTTCACTCATGCTTCCTCCAGCAGACGTAACAGGCCGGCGAGGTCGAACTCGTCCAGCGCGGCATAAAGGGCACTGACCAGGCGGCCGTGATCCGGGGCGGCCTGGGCCAGCATGGCAATCTCGGCCTCGATCCCGCGGACGTGGCCGATATGGATGCGCTCGCGAAGCCGCTCGACGTGCTCGAGCGCGCGCTTGGGCAGGCGTTTGCCGCGTGCGGAGCCGGCCGGCTCCTCGGGTGTTTCGCCGGTGCTTTCCCACTGCCAGGAAAGCCCCAGCAGCGCGCCGATTCCGTCCGCCAGATCGTCCAGGCGATAGGGTTTGACGAAGAAATGGTCATGGCTGGCCTTGTCGGTCTCGGGCCGGTGGAACTCTTGTGCATTCGCCGATGCCATGGCGATGCGAACCTGGCTGCCGCAGAGCTCCCGGATGCGGGCGCCGGTTTCCCACCCGGTCATGCCGGGCATGGATATGTCCAGCATCACCAGGTCGAACGCGCATTCAGCGCACAGTGCCAGGGCTTCGGCCCCGCTGGCCGCCGTGGTCACGTGGAAATCGCAAGCGGTGAGATAATGCTGCAGCAGGTCGCGCTGCTCCGCTTCGTCATCCACTACCAGAATGCGCCGCCGGTCGCCCTCATAACCGATGATCTTGCGCTGCGTGGCCTGTGGATCAAGCGCGCGGATCGGTTCGGGCAGCATCAGGGTGACGGTGAAGCAGCTCCCCTGGCCAGGCGTGCTGGCCAGCTTCAGGTCACCACCAAGGATACGCACGATCGCCTTGGTGATCGGCAGGCCCAGCCCCACGCCCTGGGCGCTGCCATCGGCGCGTTCATAGGGATCGAACACGCGCTGCTGGTCTTCCTCGGCGATGCCGGGGCCGGTGTCGATGATGTCGAAGGTGGCGATCTGACCGCGATAGGCAACACGCAGCGTCACGCTGCCGCTGGCGGTGAACTTCACGGCATTGCCGATCAGGTTCAGCAGTGCCTGGCGCAGCCGGCCAGGATCGGTGCGCACAACGGCGGGAATGCGGCCCACGGTTTGCAGGTGGAATGCCAGGCCCTTGGCTTCGGCCCCCGGACGCACCATCCAGGTCAGCTGGTCGAGAAAGTCAGGCAAGTCGATCGCTTCGTGGCGCAGGCGCAGCACGCCACTATCGAGTTGGGCAATATCGAGCAGCCCTTCCGACAGGGTGGTGATATGCTCGCAACAGCGGCGGATCACGCGGGCCGCCTGCCGCGGGTCGACATCGTTTTGCTGCTCGACCAGTTGGGCATAGCCATAGATCGCGTTGAGCGGCGAGCGGATCTCGTGGCTGACCGTGGCCAGGTAGCGCTGCTTGACCATGTTGGCCGCTTCGGCCGCGTCCTTGGCGCGCAAGGCTTCCTGCATGCTGGCGGAAAGCTTCTCCAGCTCATCCACCCGGCGGCGCATCAGGGCAAAGCTGCCCACGCCCGCCACGGTGATTACCATCAGCACCACCATGGTCAGCCAGTGGAACGGGCGGCTGCTATCGGCGGAGGTCGCCTCGCCTGCCAGCAGTGCAGCCTCGACGATGGTGGCCAGCAGGATCAGCCCCAGCGCCAGGTTGGCGGCGGCGTTGTGCCGGGTGGAATTGAAGGTGCGGGTGTTGGGCAGCCCGGCGCTACGGGCATGCGGCGAGGGAGAGGTGGCGCTGCCAGTCATCGCCCGAAGGGGGTCCCGTGCCGGAGCGATGGCTGCCCGGCGCGGCCGGCCTGGCGGCGACCGGCGGGGCAGAAGCATCCATAAAATATGTCAGGCGGGGGCAACCCCTCGACCATTTTACCCTCGATCAGGCCCACGTTCTTCCCGGACCCTATGTGTTAGCGACCGGGTGCAGGATACCGCGATATTGGTGCGATGCAAAACGCAGGGAGTGGATGGGGGCCAGGGTGCCGTCCCCGCTCTGCGGGCGCGAATGGAACGTTAACAACCTCTCGTTTGGTTTACCTAAATACCGGAAAGAAGATGCAAATAGTGGTCGGAAAGGGGGCTAGCTCGCACGATCCATCTGCATGATCCCTGCGGCACGGTGGCAATCTCATCCACTCAGGATGTTGCATTGCAGCAACAGCGCTGCAGGAAATTGACGCACTGCACCAGGGACGCGCCGCGATGCGGCTCGCAACTAGAGCGCGGGCCCCGGCGGATCGAACGTGATTCGTTGCAGGGCAGCCTCATCGGCGGGCAATTCGCGGGCACCCGCGGGCACGCCGTTGGCCTGCAGCAGTAGCGCCACCAGATGTGCGTTCTGTTCGGGTGCCAGGCTGCCCGGTGCATGCTGCGGCATGGCCCGCGAGACATAGGCGAACAGGTCGGCCACCGGGCGACCCGCCCAGTTGGCCACGAAGCGCCCCGTCAGCGGCGGGATCTCGCCGCGCCCTTCCATCCGCGCGCCGTGGCACATGGCGCAGTTGATGGCATAGACCTGCGCCCCGGCTGCCGCCTGTTCCGCAGTATAGCGTCCCGTGCCGGTTCCGCCCCGGCTCTGCGCCAGCGCGGCCCCGGTGCCCAATGCCACCAGCGCCAGGGCGGCGACCAACTGGCCCGTCCGCGCGCTCATGCCGCCGCTCCCGCGCTGCGGGCGAAGATGGCGGCCAGCGTTGCCATCGCCTCCTCGATCGGAGCGCGATTGGGCAGTTCCATGCTGTCGCCCACGCCCAGCATATCACCCAAGTCAGGGTTGTTGTTCATGATCACGATGCCGTCGCCCTTCGACAGGGCCGACACGTTGCGATAGCGCAGCGAGTAATTGACGCCTGGCTGCGGCACCAGCCAGCCGGTCTGCCCGCGCACTGGGATGACCGTGCGATCGCCCCAGAAGTCGCGCGCGGCATAGCCGGTGGCGTGGATCACCACGTCCTCGGGCAGGTCCGCCAGTTCGCCGGGGCGATGAAAGACGCGGTTCACGAACTTTCCGCCGCGGCCGAAGAACTCGTCCAGCAGGATCGCGGCATAGGCGGGGAAGTTGAAATGCATCTGCGAACTGCGCGTGGCATAGGGCATCCCGAACGGGTTCTCGCCCGGCGGCAGCGGCACGGCCTGCGGCACGATATCGGCAATGCGGCTATCGAGGTGCGCGAATTCGCTGTTCTGCCGGGGCAGCCCGGCGGTGGCAAAGCTCTCGGTAATTGCAGGATCGGCCGGCCAGGTACGCCGTTCGATCGGGGCGTCCGACACGGCATAGCTGTCGCCGAACCGCACCGGCTCGCCCGGCAGGCCCAGCATGGTGCGGAACATGCGCCAGGAATGGCGCGCCATCTGCTCCCACAAGTCGGGAAACTGCGGGCCGGCGGGCTCCACCAGGGCGATGCGCGATCCCGGTGTGTAGGAGCCACTGGCGCGGAATGAGCGGGTGCGCGCAATCTGGTCACGGGCATAGATCGTAACGTCAAGGCCATAGCGTTGTGCCACCACAGCCGATGTCAGCCCGATGATGCCGCAGCCGACCACGGCCACGCTGCGCGGCAGGGAAGCGAGGGCCTTGCCCACCGCCACCTCGGCCGATCCCCAGGAGAGTGACCAGCCGCTGCCCCCGTGGCCATAGTTGTGTACCACCAGCTTGCCGCCCACGCTCTCTGTGCCCAGGTTCGGCCCGGCGGCGCGCAGCGGGCGCAGGCAGCACTTCATGTCGACAAGCTGGTCGGGCGAGAGGCGCATCGGCACCAGCGACGGGGTGCCCAGCACCTGCCCGCGCACCAGCCCCGGCACGGCCAGCGCCCCGCCAGCCATAAGTGCCCCGCCTAGCAGGCGGCGACGGGTGGCGGCTTGTCCAATGAAGGCTGTCTGCTGCACCGGCCCGTCTCCACCAGCGGAATATCGGGAGGCAGCATATGGCGTGTTTGGGGCGCGGCCCATGCCGCAAATTGCGTAGATAACGGCGGTCAGCCGCGCACCACGCAGCGGAAGCCGATGTGGCTGGTGGACGTGTCGACCGCCTGCGGCTGGCGCGCGGCGGGGCGATAGCGCTGGCAATAGCTTTCGGCGCACAGGTGGCTGCCGCCCTTCAGCACCCGGCGGCCGATCTTCACCTGCGGGGTGCACGGATCGAAGCTGTCGGCCTTCCTGCCGCCGCGCGGGTTGGGAATGGTGCAGCAGGCACCGGGCTTCTTCTTCTCGACGGCCTGCGGCTGGGCATACCAGTCGCTGGTCCACTCCCACACGTTGCCGATCAGGTCCCACAGGCCATAGTCGTTGGCCGGGTAATGACGCACCGGGCTGGTCCGCTCGAACCCGTCCTCCAGCGTGTTCTCGTAAGGGAAGGCGCCCTGCCAGAAGTTGGCCAGCATCTGCCCCCCGGGGATCAGGTCATCCCCCCAGGCATAGTCGCGGCCCTCGTGCCCGCCCTTGGCCGCGAATTCGAACTCGCCCTCGGTTGGCAGGCTCTTGCCGGCCCACCGGGCATAGGCCAGCGCATCGCCATAGGTGACCTGCACAACCGGGTGATCGTCCAGCCCCGCGATGCTGCTGTCCGGCCCGGTGGGGTGGCGCCAGTCGGCCCCCAGGCAGAACTCCCACCACTGGCTGAAATCGTTGAGCGGCACGGGGCGCGGCGTCTTTCTGAACACCAGCGATCCGGGCTGGGCCAGTGCCGGGTCCATGCCGGGATAGTCCTTCGGGTCGGGCGCGATCTCGGCAAAGGTCCTGTGGCCCGTAGCCTCCACAAAGGCGGCGAACTGGGCGTTGGTCACCGGCGTCTCGTCGATCCAGAACGGGTCCACCTTCACCCGCCGCAGCGGACGCTCCTCGGGATAGAAGCTCTCCGAACCCATGGTGAAAGTGCCCCCCGGCAGGTGGACCATGCCGGAGGTGTCGGGACCGCTTCTGAGCCGTGTATGCTTCATCACATCACGGGCGGTACCAGATCGGCGACGACCATGCACGTTCCTGCAAGGTCAGCGGCAGGGCGGTGCGCGCCGGGTCCATGCCCAGAGCGATGGCATCAAACAGCTGGTGGCGCGGCGTGGGGATTTCCAGCACGCGGACATAGTAGAACGCGTTGACGGCCGGATCGAAATCGGGGTCGCGCCACAGGGTCACCAATTCGCCCGCGCCGATGGTGTTGGTATAGCGGGCCGTGCGCCGGTCCACCGTGTCACCCACCGGGGCCAGCGAGCCATCGCTGCGCAGGCGGCCGGAGCCGCTCCACACCACGTTGTAGACTTGTTCGCGCAAGGTCCCGTCGGCCGTGCGCCAGCCCTTGATCACCTGCACCCGGTCAAGATTGGCACCGCCCGCTTCCTTGACCGCCTGGATCAGCAGGGCCGGGGCAACAGCACGGGTGGGGCGCTGCAATTCGCCACCCATCGGCACGCCCTTGCGATAGCCGACGCGGGCAAAGTCCGCCGCCTCGGCATCCCCGGGCACGAAGCCGAAGCCGCCGAATACCCGCAGGGCAATGCGCGGGCCGCTGGTGCCATAGACCTCGCGCCGGCGGAACGCCTCGTAGATGCTGCGACGGTCGTTACGGTCGGCCCACACGGCGGCAATGCCACCTGCCGAGACGACCCACGAGTTCATCGGCCCCAGCACGGCATCGGCCTTTTCCTGCGGGTAGATGTCCCCGCCGGACTTGCCGTAGAACTCGTCCTCGCGCTGGGAGGAGAGGCCGGAGTGGCTGTCGGTGCTGCCGATCACGCCAAAGGCGAAGGGGTTCACGCCGGTGCGCGCCTGCGCGGCCAGGCCGGCCAGCAGCCCTGTGCGGACATAGCTGCCGGCGTGGGGGATGGCCGGCTCGCTGCCGAACATCGTCTCGCGGATTTCGAAGTCGGCGAACTCGTCATTGGTGGACAGGCTGGGGTGCGCCTCGCTGGTCCCCTTGTACTGGGTCACCTCCACCACGCGCTCCCATTCAAGCCGCTCATGGGCATAGGCGGCGTCGAATTCCTCGCCGTCGGTATTGAGCTGGGTCCACATCTGGCCCTGCGACAGGTTGGAGTTGTGCGGGATGGCCACGAAGTCGGCCCCCGTGCGGGCCCGCGTCTCGCGCAGGAAACGCCACAGGCCTTCCGGGGCCATCGTGTCATAGTTGCTCAGCGGCAGGAACTGGCGGGCCACATCGCCATCGGCCGAAGTGAACACCACGCGGTGCTGGTTGATGCCGTTGGGGGTGCTACTCCACTCCCAGCCTATCAGGGCGGTGAACTTGCCCGGTTCGTTGTAGCGTTCGGCAGCATCGATGTGGCGTTCCCACGATGTGCGCAGGATCTCGGGGTTGTGGAGCGAGGAGATGATGTCGTTCACCGGGTCATGCGGGCCCAGCTTCATGGTCTGCATATAGGCGGTATCGGGATTGGCGCGGTAGGCTTCGGCCAGTTGCCGCCCGCCGGTGGTGGCCAGGATATCTTCATCCCCTTCCACCATGCGCGGCAGCACGCCCAGCATCTCGGCATGGTCGGCGACGACGAGGAAATCGAGCGGCTTGTCGATCCGGATCACGTCGCCCGTGCGGGTGTGTCGCACCGGCATGCCGCGGGCGAAGCGGTATGCGGTATCGATATCGGCGTTGTTGGTGCCGTTCTCGAAAGCGTCTGCACTTTCGCGCGTGTGCAGGTGGGTATCGCCCCACAACAGCACGCGGTCCCCTGCTTCTGCGGGGTTGGCCGCCAGCCGGTCCACCGCCGGATCGGCGGCCGTGGCATCGGGCGCGGCAGGCTGCTGGCAGGCGGCAAGGGCCGCCAACAGGCTGGTGGACGCAATCAGGCGAAGGGTCGGGTGGCGCATCAATATTCTCCCGGCAGGCGAACCCCTAAAGGGCCCGTTGCAGCATCCAGTAACTTGCGGTTATTCCGATGAAATAGGCAGCGGCGAGACGAGGCAGTGCCGCGAAGCGCTCGTGGTCAAGCAGCGGCAGCAGGCGGCGCGCAGCCAGCCCCAGCAGGGTGACCAGCACCATCAGCGCGGCCACGAAGACCAGTTGCCCCAGTTCGATCCCCAGGTTGAAGGCCAGCAGCGCGCTCAGCAAACCTTCCTGCGGCAGGCCCACTTCCTTCAGCACGGCGGCAAAGCCGAAGCCGTGGAGGAGGCCGAACCCGCTGGATACGGCCAGCGGGTGACGCCAGGTGATCGTGTCTGACCGGCCCCGAGCCAGTTCCACCGCCAGCAGCACGATGCTGAGCGCGATCAGCACCTCCACCGTGCGGATCGGCACCGCCACGATGTCGAGCGCGGCCACGGCCAGCGTGATCGAATGGCCGATGGTGAAGCCGGTAACGGTCGCCACCACGCGCCGCCAGTGCCCGGCGATCCACACCAGGCAGGCGACGAACAGCAGGTGGTCGAACCCCAGCCAGATATGTTCCACCCCCAGCACCAGATACTGGGTGAAGGTTCCTTGCGCTTCAGCCGTGGGGGCAGGGAAGGGAATTTGCGTTACGCCGGGCAAGCGCATGCCGATGGTGGCCGCGCCATCGGGTAGCACGGCGCGGTAGATGGTGGGCAGGTTCGGGTTGCCCATGGGGTAGGATATGGTGAACCCGCGCCCCGCCAGGGGCTGGCGGCAGGTGAAGCGGGCGGTGCGCTGATGGCCGATCCCGTCGCTCCACCGGCGCATGCTGCCGTCGAGATTGCAATCGGCGGGCAGCACCAGGTTGGGCACGGCCCCGGGGGCAAAGTTTGGCGGGATGCGCCAAGCCAGGTCCAGCGTGGTTTCGCTGGTGGCCTTCGCCTCGATATACAGCGGACGGGCCTCGTCAGCCCGGGCCGGCATGGCAAAAGCCAGCATGGGGGTCAGCAGCAACAGGGCTAGCAGCCACCTCACCGTTCCGGCTCGCCCAGTTCGCCCAGATCGCCTGCTGCATCCACCCGGTAGGCGGAAATCGCTTGTCGGATCTGCTCCTCGCCCAGCCGGTTGCGCTTGGCCTGCAGGGCATCGCGGGCCACAAGGTCGCGGATCTGCTCAAGCCGCACCTCTTCCGCTGCGCGGCGCGAGGCGACGCGCAGCATGTGATAGCCCAGCGGTGAGCGGAATGGCCCGGTCCACTGGCCCAGCGGCTGGCGGAAGGCGGCGGCAGACAGTTCCTCGCCCAGTTCGGGCACCAGCGAGGACTGCGTCATGGCCGAATAGTTGCGCTGGTAGGGGAAACGGTCGCCCCGCTCCAGCGCGTCCTCCGGCGCGACATTGCCCGATCGCAGCGCCTGTAGTTCGCGCTGCGCCACTTGCGCGGTGGCGGCTCCGTGCTTCTGTCCGTCGATGAACACGTGCGTGAACGTGGCCGTGGCGGCCTGGGCATAGTCGGCCCGGTGATCGTGGAAATACTCTTCCACTTCCTGCGCCGAAATGGTCACGCCCGACAGCGCCTGGTCGCGCAGCAGCAGGTCCATCTGCTGCACCAGCCGGCTGCGCACCAGCGGATCGGCCTCGTCCAGGCTGATCGCGCGTGCCTCGCGATAAAGGGCTTCCTGGCGCACGAAATCGTCATACAGTTCGCGCCTCTGCCCGGGGCTCAGCGCGTCATAAGCCTCGTCAAACGTCTGCCCGTCATACAGCCGCGCCTTGCCCTGCATGTAGCCGATCAGGTCCGCGCGGCCGACGGCGATCACCTGCGATGAAGCATCGGTTTCGCGCGGGAGCAGGGCATAGAGCAGGGTGCCGGCCAGCAGGAAATGGACCAGCGGGTCTTTCAGCCAGCGGGGCAGGGTTCTCACGGGCGATACCATATGGGCGAGGTCCAGGCGCGTTCCTGCAACCAGGCGGGCTGGCCTTCCGGGAAGGGCAGGTTGCTGCGCCGGGCCAGGTAGACCGGCCAGCGCGGCGTGGGGATTTCCAGCACCCTGGCATAGTACAGCGTCGGCTGGGCGGGGTCGAACTCCGGGTCGGTCCACCCGGTGACAAGCTGGGCGCTGCCGATGGTGTTGGCATAGCTGGCATTGGCCACGTCCACGGTATTGCCCACCGGGCCGACCTTGCCGGTGCGCGGATCGCGCTGCCGGTTGCCCGACCAGACCACGTCGAACACCTTCTCGTGCGCCCCGGCGTGGTCGATCCACACCTTGACCACCTGCACCCGGTCGAGGTTGCCCGAAAGCGGATCCTTGACTGCTTCCAGCAGGAACTGCGGCGCGGCACGGCCACTGGCGCGGCTGAGCGATCCGCCCATCGGCTGGCCGCGGCGGTAGGCTTCGGCCACCCAGCTGTTCCGCTCGATCAGGCTGGCGGGCAGGTCCCACCCGGCGAACATCCGCACCTTGATGCGCGGACCGCTGGTGGCGAAGACCTCGCGCCGGCGCAGCGCGGCAAAGATCGCCTCGCGCGTGTTGCGCTCAGCCCAGACGCCGGTGATCCCGCCCGCCGAAAGCGTGGTCAGCGGGGCGTTGAGGATGGGCGAGATCTGGTTCAGCAGCGCTTCGGGATCGGCCTGGCTGTCACCCAGGCCCAACCCGCCGGGAAAGTTGTCTTCCTCGGTGGACGAGACACCCGAATGGAAATCGCTGGCGGCGATGATGCCGAACTGCATCGGGTTGATGCCCAGCTCGCGCTCGATCAGCAGGCCCCGGCCCAGGCCCGTGCGGACATAGCCGCCACCCAGGTCCTCGCCTTCGGGGGCGAGCAGCTCGAAGCCGGCAAATTCGTCATCGGGGGACAGTTCGGGGCGGGTTTCGCTGCTGCCCTTGTTCTGGCTGATTTCCACCAGTGGTTCATTGGCGTTGCGCCGCGCGGCCCACTCGCGGGTCATCGGCGCGCCGCCGGTCTGGTCCATCGAGAAGGCCATGCCTTCGGACAGGTTGGAATTGTGCGGGATCAGGATCGAATCCACCCCCCGCGCGCGCCAGCCTTCGGCATAGGTCCACAGGTCATCCGGCCGCATGGAATCGTTGGTGGAGAACGGCATGTCCGGATAGTCCGGACCGGCAAAGATCACGTTGCGGTGCTGGTGCCCGTCGTTTGGCGTAGCCGACCATTCGAACGCGGCAAAAGTGGTGAAGGTGCCGGGGACATAGTTCGCCTCGGCCGCCTCGATCACGTCGCCCCAGTTGTCGCGAATGCCGGCGCGGTCATAGAACGGCGAATCCGCCCCCCGCGTCAGCGACGGGTTAACGACCCGGCGCATGATCGGGAATACCTGCCCGAAATTCTCCACCGCCAGCAGCGCGGGCCATTCGGACCCGGCATAGCGGCCCGCCGGATCGCGCCCCAGCCGCACCATGCCCAGGTATTCGGCATGGTCGGTCACCGCCAGGAAATCCAGCGGCACGCGGCGCTGCACGGTCTGGCCCATGTAATCGACCGGCATCCCGCGGGCATAGCGATAGGCATCGTCCGGCACCGTGTTGGTGCCCGAGGCCGCTGCGTCCAGCGAGTAGCTGGTGTGCAGGTGCAGGTCGCCGAAATAGGCGTTGCGCAGGGGATTGGCGGGAATTTCCGCCTGCTGGCGTGGCGACGGCGCGGGCGCTTCGCTTTCCGCCGAACAGGCGGCGAGCCCCAGCGCGACACCGGCCAGCAGGATGCTCTTCGCGATCGTCCCCCCCGGCATCGCGTTACACCTTGTCGTAGTGGAATGGCGCGATCAGAGGCGCGGGGAAGCACTCGTATTCCATCGTCGGCGGGGCATCGGGCTGGAGGCCGTCGATCGAGCGCAGCAGCTTCACGCCTCCCTTGTTCCATCCTTCGTAGAAGTCGACGTAGATGTTCATGTAGCCGTGGAGCTGGGCGATCTTCCATTCGCCATCGACCCGCCTGTAGGCGTTTTCGTAGGTCGCCTCGCCCCAGCGGGCTTCGTTACCCACCGATCCGACCATCATGAAGCTGCGCCAGCGGCCCTTGGCCGTGCCTGCCGCGCTGTCCACGTGGATCACCGGCTGCAACTGCATGTGGTTATACAGCATGCCTTCGCCATAGGCGGGCAGGTGGTGAAGGTAGGCCCGCACCCGCTCTCGCCCGATGTAGACGCCGCGCCCGGCCAGCTCCAGCGTGCCGTCCTCGGCAAACAGGTCGGCCGCATTGTCCCACAGGCCCTTGTCGACATAGTAGCCATAGGCGGCCTGCAGGTTCTGCACGGCCTGGAAATCGCGCGCCTGGCGCACTTCGGCCTCCAGCGCCGCCTGGCGCTCCTTCATGGCAGCCAGTTCGGCCTGCAGGGCGGCAAGGGTATCGGTCATGGTGTTCCTCTCGTAGGCATCGTCCGTGGGGGGCAGACAATAGCTGCCGGATGGTCGGCCCTGCTAGTTGATAGTGATGGTAACGTTGGTGATGTCGCAGTCGCAGCGCATGGGGCCGGTGCGATCGTCGATCATCGGGCGGCCGATCAGGGCATTGCCGGCGAACACGCGGTAGAACCGGTCGTCGCTCGCAGCGGCAACTTCGGTCCCGTCGACCGACAGGGCCAGGCGCACGCCGCGCCCTTCCGGGCGGAATGCCACGGTGACAGTGTGCTCACCCGCAGCCAGCGGGGCCGGCGCGCGCACGGTCATCCGCTCCTGCGGGCGGCCGGTTGGGTTGTAGGTGAACACCGGCACGCCCTGTTCCAGCGCCAGACCATAGCCGGTAAAGCGCATGCCCATCACGAATACCGGCCCGCTGTCGGCAGCTGTGCTGGCGGTCAGCCGCGCTTCGGCGGTCCAGTTGGGAGTGACGTTGGGCCACGACGCAATCGGATAGCGCATCTCGCCCGGGTAATAGACATACGACCCTTGCGGGCTGAGCGCATGGGGCCGCCGGTTGGGGTTGAGCCGGGCCAGGTAGTCCGCCTGCAGCGGCAGCACGTTGTAACGCGCACCGGCGACATCGAATGCCGCCTGCAGTTCGGCCAGCTTTTCCGGGTTGCTGGCTGCCAGGTTGCGCGTCTGGCTGAAGTCCTCGTCGAGGTTGTAAAGTTCCCACGGCAGGGTCAGCGGGTTGTAGTCGTTGAGGCTCCAGGGCTGCCAGGTCACCGCCGTATTCGCCAGCCAGCCATCGCGGTAGAAAGCGCGGCTGCCCAGCATTTCATAATACTGCTCGGTCCGCACTTCGGGCGCGGCGGCGCTGGTGAAGGTGGCAGCCAGCGAGACTCCGTCAATCGGCTGCTGCTCCACGCCATCCACCACGGCGGGCGGAGTGATCCCCACGGCTTCATAGATCGTGGGCGCGATATCGATCACGTGGCTGTATTGCGGGCGGATCGCCCCGCGCTCGGTAATCCGCTGCGGCCAGAAGGCCACCAGCGCGTTGCGCGTGCCGCCCAGGTGGCTGGCAATGGCCTTGCCCCAGGGGAACGGCGTGTTCATGGCATAGGCCCAGCCGGCGGGATAGTTGCCGAAGGCGTCCTCGCTGCCCGCGCGGTTCAGGCCGACGGCCAGCTCTTCGTCGCTTTCCTCGATCTGGGCGAAGCTCTCGTAGGTGTTCAGCGTGCCGCCCAGTTCGTGCATGGCCGCGCCGTTATCGCCCTGGACATAGAGGATCAGGGTGTTGTCCAGCTCGCCGCTCTGCCGCAGCGCCTCGATCACGCGGCCGAACTGGAAATCCATGTAGGCCATGTGCGCAGCGGCCACTTCCATCAGGCGGGCGGAATTGCGCTGTTGCAGCGGGGTCAGGCTGTCCCACGCGGGAATGCCTGAAGGGCGCGGAGCGAGGGCGGCATCCTGCGGGATCAGTCCTTGCGCCTTCTGCCGGGCGAAGATTTCCTGCCGCATCACGTCATACCCGCGGTCGAACTGTCCGGCGAAGCGGTCGATCCATTCGCGCGGGACCTGTTGCGGCCCGTGCATGGCGCTGGGGGCGTAGTACATCAGGAAGGGCTGGTCGGGCTGCAGGCTGTTCTGCGCGTGCAGCCAGTCGACCATGCGGTCGGCCAGGTCGCGGTCCAGGTGATAGGTCTCGTCGGTGCGGTCACGCCGGATCGGATTGCGGTTTTCCACCAGTTCGGGGTTGAAGTGGTCGGTCGCCGGGCCGTTATAGCCGTAGAAATAGTCAAACCCCATGCCATTGGGCCAGTGATCGAACGGCCCCGTCGGCCCCAGTTCCCAGTCCGGCGTGTTGTGGTTCTTGCCGAAGAAGGCCGTGGCATAACCGTTCATCCGCAGCACGTCGGCAATGGTGGCGGCGCTTTCCGGAATGATCGAGGTATAGCCTGCCTCGTCCACCGCCACGTTGGCGATGGCGCCATAGCCCACGGCATGGTGATTGCGCCCGGTCAGCAGCGCGGCGCGCGTCGGGCTGCACATGGCGGTGACGTGGAAGCGGTTATAGGTGAGGCCGTTTTGGGCCAGATAGTCGAAGGTGGGCGTGGGGATCGGCCCGCCCAGGCTGGTCACGGCGGAAAAGCCCACATCATCGGTCAGCACCACCAACACGTTGGGTGCGCCTCGGGGAGCGCGGGCGGGGGTGGGGAAGTGGTTCCACTCGGCCGGCGCCTCCTGCGCCACGACCGGGCCCGCCAGGCACAGCCCGGCGGCCAGTGCCAGGCCGCCTGCTGCCCGCACCAGTGACCCGGCTGATGCCAGTGCGCGTGCACGGGCGCGGTTTGCGCGAAGGTTTGACACGGTTTCCTCTCCCCCGGAAATTTTTGCCCTCTTGGCCCCGGAGGCCATTGCAGAGCAACGCGTCGGGGGGTTATCGGTTATGTTGGAGAGGTTATCACTTCATGGCGTTCACCCTGCGGCAGATCGAGGTTTTCGTCGAAGCCGCACAAGACGAGAACTTTCGCAAGACGGCGGACCGGCTGAACATCAGCCAGCCGGCGATCAGCCGCCATATCCGCCTGCTGGAACAGCACGCCGGCGGCCGCCTGTTCGTTCGCGATCGCGGCTCGCACGCGCAGCTTTCCCCGTTGGGCGAGGCGATGCTGGTGGAAGCCCGCGCCGTGCTGCGGGCGGCGCAAAAGGTCAGCTTCGCTGCGGAAACGGACGGGATGGAAGTGACCGTGCGGATTGCGGCAGGCAACTATCTGCTCGATCGCTGGATCAGGCCCAACGTGCGCCGCTTGTTCGCGACCGAGGATGGCCTCAACCTTGAATTCGTCCAGGCCGCCCAGCACGAGGAACTGCTGCGTCTGGTTCGCGCCGGCGAGGCGGACTGCGCCTTCTACACCGGCGACCTGCTGGACCTGCCCGGACTGGAATTTACCGCCCTGCGCGAGACGTCGGTGGGCATTTATGCCGCGCCTGCGCTGGCCGCCAGGGTGCGGCAGGTGCCGGCGGACCTGGCGGGGCTGCCCTATGTCCTGTCCAACCGGGGGACGCCGTCAGAAGCCTGGCAACTGGCCACGCTGCGGGGCGCGGGGGTGGCTCCGGCGCGGATCGCGGCCCGATCGCAGTTCATGGAGGTGATCATCGATCATGTGGTCGAAGGGCAGGGCGCGAGCCTGATCTTCGATGAAGACGCGCGCCCCTATGTGGAAAAGGGGCAGATGGTGCGGCTGCCGGTGGATATTCCCACCGGCCAGCGCGTGCTGGTGACGCGCCGCGATCGCCAGCCGCACCCGCGCAAGGAACTGGTGATCCGGCGCATCGGCCGGATGCTGCAGGAAGGCCTGGCCTGACCCTGCTTCTCGCGGGGTCAGCGTTTGCGCCTGGGGTCCTATTGCGACTGGGCAGCGCAAAGCTCGCACAGCGTGTGGATCACGCCACGAACGATGGGATCCTTCAGGCTGTAGAAGCGCAGCTGGGCCTCACCCCGCACTCTGACCACGTCTTCCTCGCGCAGCAGGGCCAGATGCTGTGATACCGAGCTCTGCGACAGGCCGGAAAGTTCGACCAGCTCGTTCACGGAAACCTCGCCTTCGTCCATGCGGCACAGCATCAGCAGGCGCTCGGGGTGGCTCATCAGCTTGAGTCGCCCTGACATGATCGTGGCGTTCGTCTTCAGTTCGGAGCGGTCGGTCGGCTTCATGCGGCACTCTGGGTAAGCAGCACCCCGGCAGCTCGCAAGACCTGGTCGATCGCGTGGCCTGCCAACCTGGCCATGGGAACCTTGCGGGCAGGGCCGGCATTGCAAGCAGGATGAGACACCACGGAGCCTTCCTGCGATGACCGGCGATCTTGCCGCTCTGGAACGCGAACTGCTCGATCTGGGCGCACGCAGTCGGGCCTTGCTGGAAGCGGCCGCAACGCGCAACCTGGCCCTGGCGGCGGCGGAAAGCTGCACCGGCGGGCTGATTGCGGCAACGCTGACCGGCATCGAGGGGGTCAGCTCGTGTTTCCGGGGCGGCTTCGTCACCTATTGCAACGAGGCGAAGACGGCGATGCTGGGCATTCCCGCAGCCGATATCGAACGCTTCGGCGTGGTCAGCCCGCAAATCGCGGTGGCCATGGCCCGCCAGGCCCGTATCCTTGCGGGAGCCGACCTGGCAGTGGGTGTGACCGGCTTCACCGGAGATGCAGGCGAGGATAACGAGAACGGCCTGGTGCACATTGCCGTGGCCCATGGCGACGGCGATCTGGCCCGCGAATTGCATTTTGGCGATGTCGAAAGAAACGAAGGCCGCGCCCACGGCGCAGCCGCCGCGCTAGATCTGCTGCGCGAGGCAGTTGCGCGTTTCTGAGCAACCCCTGCTTCCGTTCGTCCCGTTTCGCCAACCATGCTGCACCTGCGCAGGAACCGTGCCGTGACCTGCGGCGTTGGGGTTTGTGAAGCAGGCTCCAGCTCTCAGGGAATCCGCACGTGAATTATCGCTCAGACCTGATCCTGTACGCAGACAACACCGATTTCGAATTCTCAGCCTTTCCGGGCCTTGCGGCCGACCTGGGCAATTCCCCGCGGGTCGCGCTGATCGGCACCTATCTGCCGCGTCGCTGCGGAATTGCGACCTTCACCGATGAGGTGGCTCGCAGCCTTGGTGCGCTGCCTTCACCGCCGCAGGTGGACATTTACGCCCTGACCGAGCCGGATTGCGCGCTGGAGTATGGGGCGATAGCCGGTCGCGTATCTCCGCATGACCGGGCCGCCGTGCGGAACTTGGCGGACCAGATCAACGCCAGCGGGGCGGATGCTGTCTGGATCCAGCACGAATTCGGCATCTTCGGCGGCCCCGATGGCGAAACGGTGGTCGATCTGGCCCAGGCTCTGGCTGCGCCGCTGCTCGTCACCTTCCACACGGTGCTACGCCAGCCGTCGGACAATCAGCGGCGCATCGTCAGGCAGCTCCTCGCCCGGGCCAGCCGGGTGATGGTGATGACGCGTTCGGGCCGCGAACTGCTGATTGCCGAATACGGCGCACGCCCGCAACAGGTGGTGGTGATCCCGCATGGCGCGCCGGACCGTCCTTTCATTCCCAGTCCCGCCAGCTTCGCTGACGGTAGCGCGGCCCCGCAATTGATGACCTTTGGGCTAATCGGCCCCGGCAAAGGGCTGGAAACCGCGATTGCCGCGCTGCCGGCAATCCGCGCCCGGTATCCCGATGTGCGCTACCGCATTGTCGGCATGACCCATCCCACCCTGCTCGCCCGCGAGGGCGAGACCTATCGCGAAAGCCTGATAGCCCAGGCGCGCGAGCTGGGAGTGGAAGATAACATCAATTGGGATAACCGCTTTCTGGAAACCGATGACCTGCTGGACCAGTTGCAGCAGTGTGACGTGTACCTGACGCCCTATCCCAACTTGCAGCAGTCCACGTCGGGCACATTGAGTTTTGCCGTGGCCCTGGGCAAGGCGGTAGTATCCACGCCTTACGAGCATGCGCGCGAGTTGCTGGGTGATGGCGCCGGCGTACTGGTGCCGCCGGGCGATGCCGCGGCGATGGCCAATGGCGTGCTGGCCCTCCTCGATGATCCCGAGTTCCGCCAGGGCGTGCGTCAGCTTGCCTACCAGCGCGGGCGCGAGACGCTGTGGTCGGTGTTTGGCCGCCGCTCGCTGGCGATGGTCAAAGAGGCCGTCTCACCCGCGCCATACCTGCCTGCCCGCCTGGAAGCCCCTGGCTCCCGCGCGCTGTGGACCTTGTGCGATGGTACGGGCATGTTGCAGCACGGTGTGCTGTCGGTTCCCGACCGCACCCACGGCTATTGCATCGATGACAATGCCCGCGCGCTGATTGCCATGCACGATGGAAAGCACCTGCCGATGGCCGAGCGCCGCCGGTGGAGCGTTACTTTTGCCAGTTTCATCCAGCACGCCTGGAACGATGGCGAGCAGGCTTTCCGCAACTTCATGTCCTATGACCGCAGCTGGTGCGAGGAGCGCGGGTCTGAGGACAGCTATGGCCGGACGCTATGGGCGCTTGGTGCCACGGCGGAACGGGCGCTGGACGATGACCTGCGGCTGTGGGGCCGCATGTGGTTCGATCGCGCTCTGCGCGGTTTTGCCGCCATCGATTCGCCGCGCGCGCTGGCGCTGGCGGCGCAGGGTGCGGCGAGCATTTTGCGGACCGATCCCCAGCATCGCGGCGCGCAGGGCCTGTTGGAGCGAACCGGCGACATGCTCACCAGCCTGCTTGCCGAATACCGGCGGCCTAGCTGGCCGTGGTTTGAGGCGGTGCTGGCCTATGACAACCCGCGCCTGCCGCTGGCGATGATCCTGGCTGGCGAATGCCTCGAACGGTCGGAGTGGACGCGGGCGGGCCTGGATACGCTTGGCTGGATCAGCCAGCGCCAGACTGGCGCCCAGGGGCAGTTCCGCCCGGTCGGCTCGGAAGGATTCGGTCAGCCGGGTGTGCAGCTTCCGTTCGACCAGCAGCCGCTGGAAGCCCAGGCGATGATCGAGGCGGCGGGTGCTGCCTGGAAGGTTACTCGCGATTGCGCCTGGCGCACCGTGGCTAACCGGGCCTGGCAGTGGTTCTTCGGCGTGAACGATCGCGGGGTGATGATCGCTGACCTGGCCAGCGGGCGCTGCCGCGATGGCGTGACCCCGCGCGGGGCAAATCTCAACTGCGGGGCGGAATCGGTGCTGGCCCTTCATGCGTCGTACAGCGCCATGGCCGCATTCGCCGGCAGCATTACGGATGGGGTCCGTGGACATAACCCGGGAGGACTTGATGACAGTGCAGCAAGCGGAATTGTCCACGGCGGAACAGGGCTTGCGGCTGCTTGATCTCCGGCTTCACGCCGATCCGTCAAAGGTAGTCCTGCGGCCGTTCCACCTTGGGTGGACATCCACCAATGCGCCTCACGAACGCTCGCACCGGCTGGTGGAGGCAATCATTGCCCTGCCCGAGAAGGGTGCGGCTTCCGAGTATCGCCGCGTGCTGCACGACTTCAAGGACCGGCACTGGCTGCTGGAAACGATGTTCGACCGCCGCTTTGCCGAAGTGGAGGAGATGCTGGATCTGGACGGGCAGAGCCTGTCGCGCTCGCGCCGACGGCTGATCGGGGCCTATTTCTGCCACGAATACACCTATGCCGCAGCCGCGATCATGAACCCCAGCATCGTGCCGCATCCCCACCAGAAGGACATTCCCAAGGGCGGCTGCCGCTTTGTCTTGAGCCTGCGCACGGTTGGCGAGGGGCACATCAGCACGATCGACTTTCGCGAGGGGATTGCTTTCGACGACGGGCGGCTGGAGCTGCTCCCCGACCCGCCGCTGACCATTGCGGCGGAAGTTCACGGCAACGTCGGCAATGGCGAGGAAGGCGTGATCGTGCGTCGCCACCCGCACGTTGGCCTGGCCAGCACGGTGATTTTCCCCGTGACAGAAGCCCAGCGCGGCGGCCTTGAAGACCTGCGGCTGACGCGACTGGAGGAGGAGGACGGGACCGAGGAATACGTCGGCACCTACACCGCCTACTCTGGCAGCTCGATCCGTTCCGAACTGTTGCGCACGCGCGATTTTCGCAAGTTCCGCATGCAGCCGGTGATCGGCAGCGCCGGACGCAACAAGGGCATGGCCCTGTTCCCCCGCCGCATTGGCGGCGAATACGTGATGGTGGGCCGGCAGGACGGCAAGAACCTCTACCTGATGTATTCGCGCGACCTTTGCCAGTGGCACGGCGATGGCGAACTGCTGATGGAGCCGAAGTATCCGTGGGAGCTGATCCAGATCGGCAACTGCGGCTCCCCCATCGAGACCGAGCACGGCTGGCTGATGCTGACCCACGGTGTGGGAGCTATGCGCAAGTACGCGCTGGGCTGTGTCTTGCTGGACAAGGACAATCCGGCGAAGATCATCGGCCGCACGTCCGAACCGATCCTGACCGCCGAGCATTCGGACCGGTCGGGCTATGTGCCGAACGTCGTCTATACCTGCGGCATGATGCGCGTGGGCGACCAGTTGCACATTCCCTATGGCATTTCCGACAGTTCGGTAGGTTTCGCCACGGCCAGCCTGACCGACCTTATCGCCACGATGGAATGACCGGTTGACCGCAGGCCCGGCGCCGCCCAATCGTTTGCCAAACGAGCGATAGGGAGCGGGATGGGACAGGATACGGACGGCGACCTGCCGCAGCGGGTTTGGGGCAAGCTGGTGCTGTGGCTGGTGGTGCCGATTGCGGTGATCACCTTCGTCAACTCGATCGACCGGGTGAACGTATCCTATGCCGGGGCGGCGATGTCGGCCGATCTGGGCCTGACCCCGCAGCAGTTCGGGCAGGGGGTCAGCATGTTCTTCCTGGCGTACCTGCTGTTCCAGTATCCGCACGTGAAGCTGCTGAAGGTGCTGGGCATCCGCGTATGGTTGCCCGCGTCGATGGCGGTGTGGGCGCTGTCCGGCTTCTGGATGGCCCATGTGCAAAGCGCTGCCGAGTTCTATGCTGCGCGTTTCCTGCTGGGCATGGCCGAGGCGGGCTTTGCGCCGGGCATGACCTGGCTGCTGACCCGCTGGGCTCCGCCGCAGTTGCGCGCGAGGGCGCTGTCGGGCGCGCTGGTGGCGGTGCCGCTGTCGATGGTGCTGGGCGGCCCGCTGTGCGGCTGGCTGCTGGGCATTCCCAACACGCTGGGGATGGAAGCCTGGCGCTACATGTTCCTGGTGATCGCCGTACCCAACGTGGTGCTGGCGGTGGTGGCGGCCTTCTATTTTGTCGATACTCCGGACAAGGCCCGCTGGCTGGCCCCGGACGAACGGGCGTGGCTGGCGGAGCAGTCGCGCGTGCCGGTTGGGGATGAGCGGCCCGCCGCCACCTTCCGCCAGATCGCTTCCGATCCATGGCTGTGGCGCTGCTGCCTGGGCTGGCTGCTGGTGATGACGGGCTCCTATGCCCTGGCCTTCTGGCTGCCGCAGGTGGTCCGTCAGCTCGATATCGGCGGCAGCGAATTCATGATCGGCACCTTGAGCGCCGTGCCCATGCTGGGGCTGGCGCTGGGGCTGGTGCTGAACGGCCGCCATTCCGACTGCAGTGGCGAACGCCTGCTGCATACCGGCGTCCCGGCTGCGCTGGCGGGTGTGGCCATGATGGCCGCCGCGCTGCTGCCGCCGGGTTGGGCCGTGCTGGGCCTGCTGACGCTGGCCGGCTTCTTCATCGGGGCAACGCAGGGCGTGTTCTGGTCGATCCCCAGTGCCATGCGCGTGGGCGGGCCCACGGTGCCGGTGGGGGCGATTGCCTTGATCAGCATGTTCGGCACGGCCGGCGGCATCGTCGGCCCGTTCCTGACCGGTGCGCTGGCCAACGATGGCGGCGGCTTTTCGCTCGCCATTGCCCTGCTGGCGGGCCTGCTGCTGCTGGCCTTCCCGGTGATCGCGCTGGGGGCGAAGCGCCGGGCGGCCTAGGCGCGGATCAGCTCTGCCGCCTTCTCCGCGATTACCACGGTGGGTGCATGGGTGTTGCCACGGATCAGCGCCGGCATGATCGAGGCATCGGCCACGCGCAGGCCCGCGACGCCGTGAACGCGCAGTTCGCTATCCACCACCTTGCCCATGGCGCAGGTGCCTGCCGGGTGACCCGCACTTATCAGGCTGGCGCGCAGCCAGGCATCTATCGCCGCATCGTCCTCGGCATCCGGCCCCGGGGCCAGCTCGAAGGCCGCCACCTTCTGCGCGGCCTGCGTGGCCAGGAAACGGCGGATGAAACGGAAGCCCGCGCGCAGCCGCTCACGGTCGCCCTCGGCGATCATGAAGTTGAACTGCACCCGCGCCAGGTCGCGCGGATCGGCGCTGGCCAGCGTTACCGTGCCCCGGCTTTCCGGGTTGAGCAGGATGGCCCCGCAGCTCAGCATGTCGGTCGGCCGCGGCCGCCATCCGGGGAACCAGGGCCTGGCATCGTAGCCGCTGTGGACGATCTGAAACTGGATATCGGGCCGGTCCTGCCCATCACCGGAGCGGACGAAGCCCTGCACCGACATCGGGCTCTGGCTGAGCTGGCCCTTGCCGGCCAGTTCCCACCGCAGGTAGTTGAGGACAAGCTGGTCCAGCCTGATCTGGCGGTTGAAATCCACCGCTACCGCCGCCTTCCAGATAGCCATGGCAATCGGGTGGTCCTGCAGGTTGCGGCCCACATCGGGCAGGTCCGCCGCCACGGCAATGCCCTGCGCCTGCAGGTCCGCCGCCGGGCCGATGCCGCTGAGCATCAGCAGTTGCGGACTGCCGAAGGCCCCGGCGGAGAGGATCACCTCGCGCCGCGCGCCGATCCGCAGCACTTCGCCGCCGCGTTCCACCTCCACGCCGGTGGCGCGGCCATCGGCCAGCAAGACCCGGCGCACGAGGCAACCGGACAGTACCGACAGGTTGCGCCGCCCCGCCACGGGATCGATGAAGGCGCGCACCGTGCTGGCGCGGCGGCCCTGGCGGATCGTGCAGTCGGGCATCCCGAAGCCTTCGGGCCGGGGCACGTTGAAATCCGGGCATTCGGGCAGGCCCAGTTCGCGCGCGGCGGCCAGGAAGGCCGGGGTCAGCGTTTCATCGGGCAGCATCGGGCTGACGGCCATCTCGCCATCCGCGCCGTGGATTCCGCTGGCCCCGCGCCAGTTCGCCTCGGTGCGGCGGAACAGGGGCAGCAGGTCGGCATAGGACCAGCCGGCATGGCCCATCGCCGCCCACGCGTCGTAATCCGCCGCCGCGCCACGGATGTACATGGTGCCGTTGACCGAGGAGCAGCCGCCCATCAGCCGCCCGCGCGGGATCGGCTGCTGGCGGCCGTCCAGGCCCGGATCGGGCTCGGCCATGAAGCCCCAGTCGAAGCGGGGGTCGCTCGATGCCTGCATCCAGGTCAGCGGGCTTTCCACCAGCAGGTGGCGGGTATCGCTGCCGGCTTCCACCAGCGCCACGCGGCATCCAGGATCGGCGCTCAGCCGGTTGGCCAGCACGCACCCGGCACTGCCCGCACCCACTACGATATAGTCGAACTCTTCCACTTCGCCCGCCGCTCCGTTACCGCTGGTGCAACGGCCTAGCGCATCGCGGGGCGACAACGGAAGAGGATTGCTGGCCTTGCAGATACCCGCGCTGGAACTGGCGTTCCACGTCAGGCTGGACTTCACCGAAGGGCCGCGCACCCGCTTCGTGCCCGCGCACAAGGGCTTTACCCGCGGCTTCGTGGGGCTTGCGGGCGGCGAGGTCAGCGGGCCGCGCCTGTCGGGGCGCGTCGTGCCCGGATCGGGCGGCGACTGGCCGCGCTTCTGGGACAGCGGACTGGTGGAGTTTGATGCGCACTACATGCTGGAAGCCGATGACGGCACGCCGATCTATATCCATAACCACGGCATTGCCTATTCAGCGCCCGACGTGTTCCAGCGCATCGAGGCGGGAGAGACCGTGCCGCCGGAAGACAACTACCTGCGCATCACGCCCCGCTTCGAAGCACCGGCAGGGCCGCATGAATGGCTGACGCGGACGATGTTCGTCGGCGTGGCGGAGCGGCGCGGTAACTCCACCTTCTTCGACTATTACCGGGTGATCTGATGCACGAATTGACTACGGCGGACCGGCTGGCGATCCACGAGCGGCTGGCCATGTGCGCCTGGGCGCTGGATACCGGGGAGCCGGAGGCTTTCGCAGGCTGCTTCTGCGTGGAAGGCGTGCTGGAATGGGATGCCTTCGAGGAGCCGCTGCGCTGGCAGGGCCGCGCCGCGCTGCACCACTTCGCCGCCTTCCTGCGCGACCTGCCGACCAGCGCCGGCCGCCAGCATCACATCACCAACACCGTGATCACCCCGGGCGAGGAGAAGGGGCAGGCCTTCGCCCGCTCCTATGTCAACGTGGCGCTGCGCCAGGGGGACGGGCCGCACCAGCTTTACGTGATGGGCTGGTACGAGGACACTTTTCAATACGAGGCGGGCAAGTGGCTGCTGGCCCGGCGGATCATCATGGACTGGTCCGGCCCGATCCTGAAGAACTTTGCCGGGCAAAGCGGCGAGCGGGTGGCCCGTCCAATGCCGCCGCCGCTGTGGCCGATCCGCTACGACAAGTAGGGCTGTCCTACAGGCGCGGCGGTCTGCCAGGCGGTTGGCATGACGCGCACCGCCAACCTGATACGCCCTGCTTGCCAAAGGTCACACCCAGGGGACGGTTTCCCGGTCATTAGGCGTGAAGTTCCAGGTACTTGCGCCAAAGGTCACAGCCGACAAAAACCGCGTTCCGTGTTCCTAGAACACCGAGTTGGTGGCCCCGCCGTCGATCACCAGGCTCTGCCCGGTGATGTAGTTGGCCTGGGCGGAGCAGAACATTGCCACCCAGTCGCCCACGTCGTCGCAGTCGCCGAACTTCTCGCTGGCGATGCGCCAGTCACGGCAGAACTGAGCCACTTCCTCATCATAGGTGATGCCCTTGGCGGCGGCCCGTTCGTTGAACTGCTTCTCCACGAAAGCGCTGTGGTGCATTCCGGGCAGCAGGGTGTTGATGATGACGCCGTGCCGGGCCTCCACCTTGCTGACCGCCACCGCATAGTTGGCCAGCGCCGCGCGGGTGGAACCGGAGAGGGCGCGGATCTCGCCCGGGTACTTGGCGGCCACGGTGGCGATGTTGACCACCCGGCCCCAGCCGCGTGCGGCCATGCCCGGCACCACGGCGCGCATGAAGGCGACGGGCGAGAGCAGCGAAATGTCGATCGCGCTGCGCCAGTCAGCCTCCTCGATCGCCTTGTAGTCGGGCGTCATCGGCGGGGGCGAGCAGGTGCCCACCAGGATGTCGGGCGCGGGGCAGGCGGCCAGGATCAGCTCGCGCCCGGCATCGGTGCTGTGGTCGGTGGCGATGGGGTGAACCGGAACGCCGGTCTCCTGCTCGATAGCGCGGCAGGCTTCGACCAGTCGCTCCTCGCCACGGGCGGAAACCCAGCATTCCACGCCCTCGCGCGCCAGCGACAACACGGCGCTGCGGCCCATGCCCGCGCTGCCACCGTTGACGATCGCCTTGCGCCCGCGAATTCCCAGATCCATGCCTTGCCTCTCCCGCCTGTGGTTGTGCAATCAACCCTAGGCGCGGGAGGGCGGGCTTGGCTAGCCGATAGCGAGCACCAGCCCCTGCGGGCTGCGGAAATTGGACGAAGGGATCCACTCGAAGCCCCTCTCCGCCACGCTGAACTCGGGCACTGCGGCCAGCAGCTCCTCGGTCGCCACCTTGCAGGCGAGCCGTGCCAGCGCCGAACCCAGGCAGGCATGGACCCCGCCGCCAAAGCCCAGGTGGCCCTTGGGCTTGCGGGCAATGTCATAGGTGTCGGGATCGGCAAACTTGCGGTGATCGCGGTTGGCCGAGCCATAGCACAGCATCACAAAGTCCCCCTCGCGCATGGTTTGCCCGTGCAGCGTATGGTCCTTCGCGAGGCAGCGGCGGAAGCGCTGGGCCGAGGTGTTGAAGCGCAAGGACTCCTCGATGGCATCGGGAATGCGCGTTGGATCAGCCACCAGCGCGCGGCGGGCATCAGGGTGCTGCGCCAGGTTGAGGCCCAGCATGGAGAGGAAGCCCGACAAGCTCTCGATCCCGGCCATGATCAGCGTGGTCACGGTCAACCGCACTTCCTCGTCGCGCAGTTTCTCGCCATCGATCTCGGCAGTGATGAAGTTTGAGAGCAGGTCCTCGCCCGGTGCCTTCTTGCGCTCCTGCACCAGGGCTTCCGCATAGTCCGCCATCCAGCGATAGGCGGCCAGCTGGGCATCGTTCTTGGTCCGCAGCACGGGATCGGTCTGGGTCATCAGCACCGCCTTGTCGCGCACTTCGTCGCGCCCTTCGGGCGGCAGGTTGAACAGGGTAAAGATCAGGTCCAGCGTCACCCTGCCGGAGAAGTCGGCCACATAGTCGAAGCTGTCGCGCCCCTGCAGCGCCGCCAGGTGCCCGCGCGCGGCCAGCCGCAGCGGCTCGATGGTGTGTTCCAGCGCGCTCTTCAGCATGGCCTTCTGGATCAGGCCGCGGAGGCGATCATGCCGGGGCGGATCGGTGGAGCCCAGCGTAGCCCCGGCACGGCCAGGCAGTTCGTCCACCAGGTTGCCCTTGGCGGAGGAATAGGTCCGCCAGTCCTGCAGTGCGGCCAGGATGTCGTCATAGCGCGACAGCACCCACATGCCCGCTTCCTCGCACCAGAACAGCGGATAGTCTTCGCGCAGGGTGCGGTAGGCGGGGAACGGGTCGGCATCGGTGGCCGGGGAATAGGGATCGAAGCGGAAGGCTTCGCGCACCAGGGTATCGGCGGTCATCAGGTCGTCCCCCTCGGGATTGGTCGATCCTGCCTAGGGGCGGGGCGGCAGTCGATCCTTGATCTGGAGCAAGCGCGGCTGGCACCAACCAGGATCAGGGGTGGGCCAGCTTGTCGAATTCGGCCTGGATCGCGGCCAGCACGGCATCGCTCAGCGCCACCGGCTCGTATTGCTGGATGCCCTTCAGCGTCTGGCTGCGGCCCATCGTCTGAAACATCTCGTTGGCATAGACGGTGGGGATCATCCGCTCGAGGATCGCCTTGGCAGCCGGATCATCCAGCAGGGTGCCGACCTGCGTGGTTTCGACCGAATTGTGCTGTGCCGGGGCGGGTGCCTCCTGCGCAGCGGCGGGCGCGGCCATCAGGCAAAGCGAAGTGGTGGCCAGTGCCACGGCAGCAAACAGGGTACGCATGTGAGAATTCCCCTCTCAGGTTTCAGTGCAAGGTAATGGGTGACGCGGGCATGCCGGCAGGCGCGGTCTTTGCGCGGCGCCACGCGTGAAGCAGGAAGCCTGTGGCCAGAAGCGGCATGACCAGCATCACCGCCATCGCCTGGCGCAGGCTTTCGGTGCCGGCGCGGTCGACCCACATGTCGCTCAAGGAGCTGACGATGAATGGCCCCAGCGAACCGCCGATCAGTCCGGCAGCGGCCAGAAGCATGGTGGACAGCATCGCCCTGTCACGCGGATCGGCGCGGCTGACGGCATAGCTGACGGTGGACGGCATCGAGGCGCTGATCGCCACGTTCATCAGGGCGGCGCAGGCCATCGCCACCAGCAGGGTAGGGGCGAAGATGAAAGCCGCCATGAACGGCAACGACAGCGGCGCGCTGACCAGCGGCACCAGCAGCGCAGCGGACGGCGTGCCGCGCCGGCGGACCAGCACATCGGCGATGATGCCGCCGGCAATGGTGCCCACGATCCCGCCGATGCCCACCGAAGGGCCGATCACCAGCCCCACCTGCGCCAACGGCACCCCGTGCGACCGCAGCAGGAAGGCCGGGCCCCAGGCAGCGAGCACCGAAGTCATCATGCTGGTGAGGCCAAATCCCACCATCAGCGCGGGCATGCCCGGCAGGCCAAGGACGCGGCGGCAGGCGGCCAGCATCCCGGCCAGGTAGCTCTCGCCTTTGGGAGCAGCGGTCTGCGCGTGGGTGCGCGCCGGTTCGCGGACGGTGAACAGCAGCGCCACCGCGACCATGCCGGCAAGACCGCAGGCGACGAACATCATCCGCCAGCCCAACATGGCTCCCAACACGCCCGCCACCACGGTGCCACCGACGATGCCGACAAAGGTGCTGGACTGGAATGCCGCCACGGCCCGCCCGCGCGCCTGCACGCGGAACAGGTCCGGTATCAGGGACATGGCGGCGGGGAAGGCGGTTGCCTCGCCAATGCCCACGGCAATGCGCGCGGCGGCCAGCGACCAGAACCCTTCGGCATAGCCTTGCGCCGCCGTTGCCAGCGACCAGGCGAAGACGCCAATTGCCAGGATCCGCACGCGGTTGCCCCGGTCGATTGCGCGGGCCAGCAGCAGGCCGGCCACCAGGTTGAACAGCACGAAGAACAGGCCGCTCAGCAGTGACATCTGCGTGTCGCTGAGCAGCAGGTCCTCACGGATCGGGTCGACCACCACGCCGAACAGCATCCGGTCGGCCTGGTTGAACACGTTGGCTACAAACAGGACGAACAGCGCCCAGGCCGAAGCGGGCGGAGTCCGTTCGCCTGCCTCGGCTGCGGGCGCTGGCTGGGTCATACTCGCGTCAGGCCCAGCAGCGCGGCGGCGTTCCCGCCCAGGATCTTGGCCTTGGTTTGCTCGTCCAGTCGTTCGTGGAAGCCCACGGGATCGGGTTCGGACATGTCGAACGGATAGTCGGTGCCCAGGCACAGCTTGTCCGCCCCGTGGGTGCGCACCAGGCTGTCGAGCTGGTCCTTGTCGAACACCAGCGTATCAAGCCACAACTTGCGCAGATAGCTGCTGGGTTCGTGCCGGCAATGCTCCGAACAGTCGGCCCGCGCGCGCCAGCCGTGGTCCATGCGGCCCCAGTAGCCGGGGATGTAGCCGCCGCCGTGGGCGACGCACAACTTGAGGCCGGGATAGGCATCCAGCACCCCGCCGAAGATCAGGTGGCCCACGGCCAGCGTGGATTCCAGCGGATTGCCGATCAGGTTGTTGAAGTAATACTCGCTCATGCGGTTGGCATGGGTGAAGCCCAGCGGGTGCAGGAAGATCAGCACGCCCAGTTCCTCCGCCGCTGCCCAGAAGGGGCGGAATTCGGGGGCGTGCAGGTCCTTGCCGTTCACATTGCTGCTGATCTCGATGCCCCGCAGGTCAAGCTCCTGCACGCAACGGGTCATTTCCTCGATGGCCAGGCGCGGATCCTGCAGGGGCACCGTGCCCATGCCCACGAAGCGGTCCGGGTGCTGGGCCACGGCGGCGGCCATGCCATCGTTCACCGCCTGCGCGGCGGCGCGGCCGGTCTCCGGGTCGGTGAAGTAGAAGTACTGGCCGGGGCTGGGCGAGAGGGCCTGCACGTCGATCCCCAGCCGGTCCATATCTTCAAGCCGGGTGTCGATGGTGTTCAGCGTGCGGCCGATCTGGGCAAACTGCGCGCGGTTCACTTCGGCCGTCTTGGCGCTGGTGAAATCGTTGATCCCCGGCGGCGGCCCGGGATAGGCGGCCTGCACGATGGCATCGGCGGCAGGGATGCCCAGGTGGCAGTGGATGTCCACCACCAGGTGCTGGCCGCGCGCGGAGACCGGGATGGGCTGGCGGGCGCTGCAGGTAAAGACTTGTCCGGTCATGCGTAAACCTTTGCTGGATGGATTGTGCCGCTGCATTCGCCAAAGCCGATGGAAACGAAGCCATCGGCCAGGGCGCGGCCCTTGATAGCCAGGGTGTCGCCGTCTTCCAGCATTACCCGCGTGGTGCCGTCTGGCAGGGTGATGGGCGATTTGCCAAGTTCGGTCAGTTCCACCAGGCAGGCCCGCGCCTCGTCCGCTGCGCCCGATACGGTGCCGGTGGCGATCAGGTCGGCGTTTTCCAGCGGCGCGCCGCCACTGGCCTGGTGGGTGACCATTTGGGCAAGGGTCCAGAACAGTTCGGCCACATTGGTGCGGACGATCTGGTGGGGGCCGGATCCGATATCGAGGTGCGCCGTTAGCTCGATGTTGAGGCCGCCGTGGGCGCGATCGAACGGGGTATTGAAATAGGGCAGCAGCGCGGGCTCGTCCCCCGTCCGGCCACGGCCGGGCACGCGGAACGGGGCCAGCGCCTCCATCGTCACGATCCACGGGCTGATTGTGGTCAGGAAGCTCTTGCCTAGGTGCGGACCCAGGATCATCTCGTAGAACTGGATGCCGCGCGCCGACCAGTCGTTGACCAGGCAGCAGCCGAACAGCAGGTCTTCCGCCTGCTCCAGCGTGATATGGTCGCCCAGCGCATTGCCCAGGCCGCGGTTGGGCCCGCGTAGCCAGGCGCCGAATTCCACCTCGAAATCGAGCATCGGTTCGGGCGCGAGCACAGCGGCGCTCTCCCCGCGCGGCACCACCTGGCCCATCGGGCGCACCACCGGCGTGCCGCTGACGGCGACCGAACTGGCGCGACCGTTGTAGGCTACCGGCAGGGTGGCCCAGGCCGGATTGGGCGCGCGGCCCCCATTGCGAGCCATGCGCAAAATATGATCGGCGCTAGTGCAGAAATCGGTGAAGGCAGCGGGCTTGGTCGGCATGACCATGGCTGCCGAGTCGGCAGGAAGCAGCGCCGCCCCGGCAGCCGCCTGCGCGCCGGAATCCTGCCGATAGAGATCGGACAGGGCAGCGCGCAGCTGCGACACCTTGGCCGGATCGGCCATGAACAGGTCGGCGAGGGTAGGCTGGCTGGCAATTGCCGCCACTTCAGCCGCAGCCCCGTTCAGCAGGCCTGCCGCCAGCAGCGCCTTGAGATCGATGATCTGGTCCCCCAGTGCCACGCCGCCACGCGCACCCTTGCCGTCATCGAACACGCCGAAGGGCAGGTTCTGGATCGGGAAATCGGTATCGGCCACATTGGCGCTGGCCACGAAGCTGCGGCGCGTCGGATCGTGCGTGGCATTCAGCTCAATGGACATGGTTGCAGCCTCCCGCGCATTCCTTGCGGTAGTGCAGCATCTCGCCGAACAGGACAGGCGGGCTGGCGTTTTCCAGTTCCGGGTCCCATTCCTTGTACAGCGAATAGACGTTGACCACCACGCGCTCCGGATCGGTCCAGTGGGCATATTCGGTGAGGGGAATATCCCGCGCCGCCTCGCGCCACGGCATCCCGGCGTCGAAGCGGCCGCGCGCCTGCGCAGTCAGGTGCTCGAAATAGCCGCGCAGGTTGCGCACACCCGCCACGTCGCAGATCGGGCCGTGGCCGGGGACGACCACATCGGGCTGCAGGTCCTCGATATAGCGGCAGGCGGCGATCCAGCGGCTCATCGGGCCGGCCCACACCACCGGGTGGCCTTCGTTGAACAGCAGGTCACCGGTAAAGACCACCTTGTCTTCCGGCACCCAGGCGATGGTATCCGACAGGGTATGCGCCGGGCCCAGGTCGATCAGTTCCACCGTCTTGTCGCCCACGGCCAGGGTCAGCTTGTCGTCAAATGTGCGGGTAGGCAGGGCCAGCTCGTCCACGCCGCTGAAATCGAACTGGCGGCCCATCGTCTCGAACAGAAATTCGCCGGCATCGCCGCGCGTCTGCCAGGTGGAGGACAGCTCGGCCAGGGCGCGCGGGTTGAAGTGGCTCATCTCCTCGGTCATCGTGCGGGTGCCGATGATTTCGGCCCCTTCCACCACGCCGTTGCCGAAAAAGTGATCGGGATTGGCGTGGGTGTTGACCAGCAGATCCACCTTGTCGCCCCCCGGCACTTTCGCAAACTCTGCCAGCATGTCGTGGGTCAGCGGCACGCTCATCAGCGTGTCGATCAGCAGGGTCTGCCCGCGGCTGGTGACGAGGCCGGCGTTGGACCAGCCCCAGGTGCCGTCCGGCTGGACATAGCCATACAGGCCATTGCCAATATCATGCACCCCGTGGCGAAACGGCCAGTTGCTCAACGATCCTCTCCTTTGAAGGGGGAGCCTATCCCCGAAATTCCGGTGCGCAAGAATATATTTGTGGCAGGGCCCGCTTGTGCTTGGCGCGGGGTTGCGCCAGCAATGTGCGCATGGGGAAGCCGGGGAAAACCGAGAAGCGCAGCAAGGGGCGGCCCGTCGCGGCCAGCGCGGGCGTGGGGCGCGACGCGCTGATCAAGGCCGCGCGCGAACTGCTGCAGGAACTGCCTCCAGAACAGGTCACGGCCACGGCCATTGCCCGGCGCGCGGGCGGCGATCCGGCATTGGTGCGCTATTACTTTGGCAATCGCACCAACTTGCTGCTGGAGGTTGCGCAGGCAATCGGCAGCGAGACGCATACCGAGCCGCCGGCAAGCGGCCACCCGCCCGATCTGCTGGCCGACTTCATCCATGCCACCTTCCGCTTCACCCGTTCGGCCCGCAACATGCAGCGGCTGATGCTGAACGAGCTGGATAGCGCCAGTTCGGGCGAGGTGCGCGAAAGCGTGCGCCAATGGAACCGGGTGCCGGTGGATCACTATGCGGCGATCAAGGCGCTGGACGATGGCGGCGAGGGGGCAGGAGACCTGATCGACTTCGATCCGCTGTTCTTGCACCTGGCAGTGGTGGGCATCAGCGACTTCTTCATCACCGGCGGCCCACTGGTGAAGCTGCTGACGCCCGAAGGCACCGACATGGACGACCTGGCCCAGCGCTACGAGGAATTCGTCAAAAGGCTGCTGCTGGACGGTCTCCGCAAGCGCCCCTCCGGCGACTGACCGGCACGCGCGCACGCGGATCAGCCCTCGGCGACGCAGGTATTGCGCTGGGTTCCAAGACCCGTGATCGACCCTTCCATCACATCGCCATCCTGCAGGAACACGCCGAAAGCGGCCCCGTTGCCATAAGGCGATCCGGTGCAGATCACGTCCCCTGGCAGGAGGACAACGATGCTGGACAGGAACTCGATCTGCCGCTCGATGCTGGTCATCATGTCGGCAGTGCTCTCGTCCTGGTAGACCTTGCCGTTGACCGACAGGCGGATGGTCAGGTCATAGGGGTCGGCCACCTGGCTGCGAGGCACGATCAGCGGGCCAAAAGGCAGAAAGGTCGGGAAGCTCTTGCCCGCCAGCCAGTCCGCCCCGATGGCCGATCCGTCACGCCGGAAGATCAGCTCGCGCGCGGTCACGTCGTTGACCACGGCAAAGCCGGCCACGTGGTCCATCGCCTCGGCGGCAGACACGCGGTGGGTGCGCTTGCCGATCACCACGCCCAGTTCCAGTTCCCAGTCGGGCTTCTGCACATTCTTCGGCAGCACCACGTCATCCTGCGGGCCCACCGCGCTGCTGGGCAGCTTGATGAAGCAGAACGGCGGCAGGGCGGCGCGCTGGTCCATCATCGCCTCGGCCTTGGCGCGGCGTTCCTCCTCGGTCTGCTCCTCGTGTTCGGCCGTGCGCATCGAGCCATCGCCCATGATCAGGCCGACCACGTGCTTCTTGTAATTGGCCCCGGTGCAGAACACCTGGCCGGGGCGATAGGGCATGTCCACGCGGGCGCTGGCAAAGTCCTGCGCGGCGGCAAAGGCAGCCTCGTCGGCAGCCCAGGCGGCCAGTTGCGGCTCGACTGCCGCCCAATCCTCCAGCAGGGCGAGGACGGAGCGCCCCTCTCCCCAGTGGCTTAGCGGCACGAAGCGATCATCGCGCACCAGCACGGCAGCGCCACCGACGGTGGCCAGGGCATGGGTCATCAATAGGGTTCCTTCAGCTTGGCCATCGTCCCGCCCAGCATGGCATTGGCATCGCGCTGGTCGCCGCCGCTCATCTCGATCTCGCCGATGCGGACTGAATTCTCGACGATCAGGCGCACCCGGTCATACCGGCGGTCGGCGAAGGCGGTGAGGGCGGCATCGAGGTTATCGGTCTTCGCCAGTTCTTCGGCCAGCACCAGCCCGTCCTCAACTGCGGCTCCTGCGCCGCTGGCCATGTGCGGGGTGGTGGCATGGGCGGCATCGCCGATCACCACCACGCGCCCCTGATGCCAGGGCTTGGGCAGCAACTGCCATTCCAGCGGGCGATAGTTGACCAGCGAATCCGGCCCCAGGTTGGCGCGGATCGTCGCCACGTCACCGCCGAAGGGAGCCAGCAGCTCTGCCACGTGGGGAAGCATCTCCTCCTCGGGAAACCACGGGTTGCCCGGCACGTGTTCCAGGATGAAGGCGTAGAGCTTGTCCTGCGAAATGGGATTGAGGCCCAGCTTTACCGGACCGCCCACCCAGATTTCCGCCCGGTCAACCGTGGCAGGACGATCCGCCACGATGCGCCAGCAGCCCTGGCCGGTGAATTTCGGCGCGGCGGCTTCGGGGAACAGCAGCTTGCGGGTTTCCGAGAAGATCCCGTCTGCCGCCACCACCAGGTCAACGGTGCGGCGGGTGCCGTCGGACAGGGTAACGGTCACGCCGTCAGGCGCCTCGGCATAGCCGGTGGGGGACACGCCCAGAGTGATCGTGGCATCGGTGGAGCGCACCAGCCGCTGCATGATCGCGTGCAGGGCCGGGCGCATGATGCCGCCGCTGCTGTCGATCGGGGCCGGCTCGCCCGGCGGAGGCGGGGTTTCCATCACGATGCTGCCATCGGGGGCGCGCAGCCGCATCCCGCTCGCGACGAAGCCTTCGCGCTTCACCTCGTCCAGGATGCCCAGAGCGTCGAACGCCCGCAATGACATGCCGGTTACGCTGATACCCGCGCCATAGGCCCGCCATTGCGGATCGACGTCGATCAGTTCCACCGCCACGCCGAGCCGGGCGAGCGAGGCCGCCGCGCTCATCCCGCCCACGCCGCCGCCGACGACCAGTGCCTTGCCAATCATGTTACGTCCCCCCTCAGCCGGCTCAGGCCGGAACCTGCCACAGGCCCTTGTCGGGCTGCATTTCTGCGTGCGGCACGGTGCCGGTGATGATCCGCCCGGTGCCCCACTGGTCGATGGTCTGCGGACCCGGCTCGTAATGTGTCACCTGCCAGGTGTCCTCGTCCACCTCTTCCAGGTCACTGGTGTATTCCACCGCGTTGCCGTTGGGGGTGATGAAATAGCTGAAGGTGTTGTTTCCCGCCGTGTGGCGGCCGGGCCCCCAGCTCAGCTTGATGCCGCTCTCGTGCATGCGGGCGAGGCCGCGCATCAGCTCGTCCACCGAGGTCACGTCGAAAGCGATGTGGTTCAGTGCCGGCGGCCCGGGCAGGATCGCCACCCGGTGGTGCGCCGGGTTGCAGCGCAGGAACACCATGAACTTGCCGATCCAGTCGGACAGGCGGAAGCCCAGCGCGTCTTGGTAGAAGGCAGTCAGCGCCTCGTGATTGGGCGAGTGGAATACCACGTGGCTGATGCCTTCGGGGATCGCCTCGCCCTTGGCCAGCTTGCGCGCGGTACGCCGCGCGGTGCTGTAGGCCACTTCCATCGCCCGCCCGTCGGGATTGAAGAAGCGGAAGCCGAAGCCGCCGGCGGGGCCCGGCACTGGCCCGGGCTCGCTGATGATCTTGCCTCCGGCAGCCTGCACCTGCGCGAAGATGGCCCGCACGTCATCCTCCGAGGCTGCCGAGAAGCCGACCAGGTCGGTCTTCCGCTCGGCATCCTCGCGCAGGACGATCACGTAGGGGTGTTCCCGGCCCTCTGCCGCAAAGTAGACCTTGCCGTCCTCCTCGGCCACCTCGGTCAGGCCCCAGGTCTGGCCAAAGAAGGTCCGCTCGGCCGCAAGATCGGGCACGGCAAGGGCAACGTATTGCAGGTCGGTAACACTAACCATCATTCACTCCGGTTTGGAAAAGCGGGTCGTCAGAAGCTGCCACCCAGCCGCACGCCGATCGTCTGCGGCTGTTCGGCGTTGGCCACGATCAGCCCGGTCGAGGTTGCGGTGCCCCCGATCAGGCGGCGGCTGTTCTCGATGTTGTTGACGTAGAAGGTGAGGAACATCGTCTCGTCGTGGTCGGCAAAGGTGATCGAGGCATAGCTGACGAAGTTGGGCCGCGCCTGCAGGTAGGGCAGGTAATCGGCCGACGAATAGCTCGCCCCGCGATAGCGCGTGCCGGCGTTCAGATGCATGTCGAACGGCCCCACGTTCACCACCTGGCGCGCATCGAGGTTCAAGGACCACTTGGGCGAGTTGAACGCCTGGTTGCCCGAACAGTCGATGGCAAACACGTTCAGCGTGGCGCCGCCGGGCGTGGTCTGCGTGGTGGGGGTGTAGGGGCAGCTGGTGTTGGGCGGCAGGCCCTGGTTGGGCGCGAAGTAGACGAAGCTGTCATAGCTGGTGTCGAGATACTGCACGTTGGCCGAAAGCGTGGTGGTTTCCGTCGGCAGCACCTGCACGTCCAGGTCCAGGCCCTTGATCGTGCTGTCACCGATGTTGCGGGTGAGGAACACGGTGGAGGGCGGGTTGCCCAGGTCAAACCCGAACTGGCTGAACTGCTGGTCGCGGTAATCCCACCAGAAGGCTTCCAGGTTCACCTGCAGGCGGTTGTCGAGGAACCGGTTCTTGGTGCCCAGCGTCCAGGCGCGGATCTGTTCCGGCAGATAGGATTCCACGCCGCGCGCAAACGAGAAGCCGCCCGCGTGGTAGCCGGTTTCCATGCTGGCATAGATCATGTTGCGCGGGGTGAAATCGTACTGCGCGGCCAGGCGATAGGTCACCTTGTCGTTCGACAGGGTGGCATTGATCGGGATGCGCGAGTTGAGCACGAAGGGTGCGGTCTGCGATCCGCCGGCAATCGGCGGCAGGGCAAACAGCGGCACGTTGACCACCGGCACACCGGCATTGGCGTAGAAGGTGCGCAGCGCCGCCGCGCTCGACACCAGCGGGGTAAAGGGCAGGGTGGGGCAGAAATCCTGCTGCGGGGCCGGGTTGCCGCAGAACAGGATGTATACGTCCGACAGGCCGTCGAACCGCTTCTTGTCATCGGTGTAGCGGGCGGCGGCGGTCAGGCTGAGGTTCTCCACCGGGCGCACGGTGACCATGCCGAAGCCGGCCCAACTGGTGGTGCCGGTCTCGAAGTTCTGGAACGGGGTCAGCGTGTTCTGGTTATACCGCGCGGTGGCGCTGATATCCTCGTCGAAGTAGATGCCGCCCAGCAGGTAGCTGACGTTATCCCCCAGGTCGCCATTCCAGCGCGCTTCCACGCTGAACTGCTGGTCTTCCTCGGTGCTGGCGCCTTCGCGGAACACGGCGTTGAACACGTAGTCTAGGCTCGCCTCGCGATAGGCCGGCTGCACGGTCAGCGTGCCGGCATCGGTGGAATAGACGATCTCTGCCGTGACGCCCCAGAACTCGTTGTCGTTATAAGGCTGGCCATCGATCACCACGCCGGTGCGGCCCGCGTTGGTCACGAAGCGCTGCGCCACGTAGGCGGCGGAGCGGGGATCGAGCAGCCCCTGGTCGGGCGAGAAGCCCGAAGGGGTGAAGTCATAGCGCTGGAAGCCGGTCTGGCCGAACACCGGATCGACCTTCCCCAGATAGAAGCCCGAGGGGCTGGAGCCGCCCTGGCTGGAATAGTCCGCCGCCACGCGCACGGTCAGGTCGGTGCCCGGATCGTACAGGAACTGTACGCGCCCCGCATATTCGCGCTGCTCGCCGGTGCCATCTGTCATGAAGCCGTCGCGGCGCGAAACCGAGCCGGAGGCGCGCATGGCCAGCGTCTCACCCAGCGGCACGTTGACCGCGGCCTGGCCGGTCAGCCAGTCGTAATTGCCATAGCCGAGCATGAAGTCGACCGACTGCTCGCCGATCTCGGGGCGGTTGGGGATCACGTTGATCGCGCCGGCCGTGGCGTTGCGGCCGTAGAGGGTGCCCTGCGGGCCCTTCAGCACTTCCACCCGCTGCAGATCGTAGAACACGCCTGAGGTGGACGAGGGGCGGCCCACATAGACCCCGTCATAGTTGAACGAGATGGCGGGGTCGGAATAGGCGTTGGACGAGTTGTTGCCCACGCCGCGCACGAAGAAGCTGGTGGTGCCGCCCGCGCCGCCAACTGCCGCCAGCGAGGGGGCGATGCGCGACAGGTCTTCCGCACGGATCACCTGCTGGGTGGTCAGCTCCTCCGGCTGGATCACGTCGATCGCCAGCGGGGTGCGCTGGCTGACCGTGGCGGTGCGCTGGGCGGTGACGATGATATCGCCGATGCCTTCCTGCTCCGCAGCCGCTTCATCGTTGGCAGTGTCTTGTGCCAGGGCCGGAGTGGCCGCCAGGGCCAGAGCCAGGGCCGCGCAGGACGCAGCAGTATTCAGGTGTGCACGCACGTTCCATCTCCCATCGGTTCTGTTATATTCCGATGGTTAGGAATTTTTATTCCGGCACTCAAGAATAATTTGCGGGGCTGGTCGCGATTGCGTGCTCAGAGCGCGGTCAGGTCGCGCAGGCGGCCGCAGGAGGGGATGGTGACGCCGCCGGCAAGATAGGCTTCCAGCGCATCGAGATCGACTCCCGCCTCGCCCACGGTGCGACGCTGCACCAGGCTGGCGAACCCGTCGCCCCCGTTGGCCAGGAAATTGTTGAACACCACTTGGTAGCGTTCCTCCGGGTTAATCGGCACGCCATCCAGCCGGATGGCGGTAACGCGATCCCCCTGCGGCCGGTTGCGATCATAGCTGTAGGTCAGCGTGCTAGACGGGGCTAGCAGGGTGGAACAGGGCGTTGCCGGTCCCTCGTTGCAGAACTGCTCCTCCAGCGCCTGGCGCAACTCAAGTCCGGTCAGCTCAAGCACCTGCAACGTGTTGCCGAACGGCTGCATGGCGAAGATCTCGCCATAGGTGAGCTGCCCATCGGCCGCGCTGTCCAGGTTGGTTCGCACGCCGCTGGTGTTGATGAAAGCGGCGTCGATGCCTTCACCCAGCGCGGAGCGGGCGGCGGAAAGCTGGGCATCGGCCACCAGGTTGGCGGCGGGGGTTTCGGCGCAGTTCTCGTCCGCAGCGCCGGAAGGGGTCACGGTGCCCACCACGCGCGCGGCCAGTGGCTCGGCAGCGGTAACATAGCGGTCGACCAGCGCGGCGACATCGGCCCGCGTGCCCAAGGTGCCGTTGACCGGCACGTTCACGGCGCTGATATCCGCCACCCGGCGCGCCGCCGGGTCCCAGGTGAGGCGGATGTCGGTCACGAATCCGCCATAGCGGCCCGCGCTGGAAAGCAGGCGCGGCGGGCCCCCGGCCCCGTCAATCCGGCAGATGTACGACATGTGTGTGTGGCCCGAGACGACCAGGCTGATCGCCGGGTCCAGACGTTCCACGATCGGCACGATCGGCCCGCTGAGGTTCGGGCAGCCGGAAAGGTTCTGCGTCGGGTCCACCCGGCCGCCTTCGTGGATCAGCAGCACCACCGTGTCGGCCCCCTGCGCGGTCAGATCGCGCGCCAGCCGATTGGCGGCATCGGCCTCGTCAGTGAAGCGATAGCCGCGGGTCATCGCGGGGGAGACCAGGGTGGCCGTGCCGGTCAGCGTCAGGCCGATGAAGCCCACCTTCACCGGCCCCACCTGCCGCAATGTGGCGCCGGGGAACAGGCTTCGCCCGCCGGTGTCGACAACGTTGCCCGCCAGATAGGTGAAGTCCGCACCGGCGAACGGCTCCAGCGCGCACGGTGTCCGCAGGGTATGTTGCTCGCATCCGCCATCCTGGATGCGGCGCAGTTCGGCCGTGCCGCGATCGAATTCATGGTTGCCGACCGAGGCCACATCCAGCCCGGCCATGCCCAGCGCCATCACGGAGGGTTCGTCCAGGAAGTTGGCCGAGGCGAAAGGCGAGGCGCCGATCAGGTCGCCGGCTGCCACGGTAACGGTGGCCGCCTGCCCCTGGCGCAGGGCATCCAGCCTGGCCGCCAGCCGCGCAGCCCCGCCCAGCGTCTGGCGCACCACCTGGCCATCCTGGCTGAAAGCGGTGGTGGAGGGCGGCACTTCCAGATTGCCGTGAAAGTCGTTCAGCGCCAGCACCTGCACCTCCACCGGGCCCTGTGCAACGGGGGCGGGCGCAGGCACGGTGACGCAGCCGGCCAGCAGGCAGGCGATGGCGGCGGCGATGGCAGAACGGCGGGCGGGCATGGCGGTGTGCGTCCTCATAAACTGGCAGGCTAGGGCATCGGGCGCCGCCGGAAAAGAGAAGGCCGCGGATGTCTTGCAACGCCCGCGGCCCTCGTAACGTTCACGTCAGATGCAATCAGAACTCGTAGCGGGCACCGATCTGAATTCGCCATGCCGAAGCGGAGGTGTTGATCCGCTCCTGATCATCCGGGTTGAAGTCGGTGATCACATAGCGGCCCAGGGCATCGAAGTTGCCGTCAACCAGATCGACGATCTGGCCGTCGCCAAACACGCCGCGCGACCGCTGGGTGTTCCAGCTGCTGTCGATGATGTTCAGCACGTTGTCGATATCGGCGAACAGCTCGATGCGGTCTTCGAGGCCGAAGAAGCGACCGGGCCCCGGCACTTCCTGGCTGATCCGCATGTCGAGATCGTACACCCAGTCTTCCGTGCAGGTATTGCGACCGATGGTGCGGCCTTCCCAGCCATCGGCGCAGCCCAGATCGTCGAGATAGGAGATCAGGCTGGCCACCGCCGCAGCGTTGCTGCTGGGCGACAGGTTGGGATCGTTCGGACCCGTGGGGATGTAGAGCCGCGCATTGTCGCTGCCCGACGCGGTGTCCATGAAGATCGCCGTGCTGCTGCCGCCGTCGAATGTCAGCGTGTACGGGCGGCCCGACTGGGCGCTGAAGAACAGCCCGAGCTGGGTGGAGTACTCTTCGAAGAACTCGTCACGGAAGTTGAACGCCGCAGTGAAGCGGTGGCGGGTCTCGTAGTTCGAGGTGCCGACATCGGGATTGTTGCGGTCGAACTCGCCCGATTCGTCAAAGCTGGACGTGGCGGTCGAGCTGTTCGCGTTGCGGAAGTTGTTCGAATCGGTGAACGCATAACCGAAGCTGACAGCCGTGCTGCCGTTCTCGGTGAACACGCCGCCGCCGAAGGTCTTCGACAGTATCGCCGAGACGATGTGGCTGTCATAGCTGGGGCCGTTGGTCAGCTGGATTTCGTCATCGCGGCTGGTGCCGAAACAGGCCGTGTTGACGTTGGTATAGCGCGGCGGGGTGCCGCCAGTGCCGATCAGCCGGGCGGTGCAGCCGGCGCGCGTCGGATCAATGGCGCGGTAGATCGGCCGGCCGTCGACGGTGTAGCCGCCGGCACCCAGGCGCGTATCGACCACCTGTGACAGGTCGACGAAGTTCAGCGGATCGACAAAGTGGCTGTAAACGTAGTCCACGTTTGCCCGCCAGTTGTCGAAGAAGCCGCCGCCCGCACCGAATTCGGTCTCGAAGCCAAGGTTGGCGCGCCACACGGTGGGCACCTTGAAGTTGGGATCGGTCGACTGGGTATCGGCCAGGCCTGCCGCCGACTGGGCCTGGGCCGCGGCGATCACGCAGGCCGGCATGCCGGTGAAGCTGCCGCCGGTCACCACGTCGAACTGGCCGTTCGCATCGCGCAGGCCGGCGCACTGGGTGGCCAGACTGGTGCCCGTGCCAGTGGAATAGCCATTGTTGGAGAAGGCGTTGGAGAAATACACAACCGGGTCACCGCCCGAGAAGGCACCAATGCCACCCTTGAGTACGGTGTTGCGCATGAAGCCTTCATCGTTGACTTCGTAGGTCAGGCCCAGGCGCGGCAGGAAGATCGGGTCCAGATCGCTGAACGAGACTGCGTTGGAGAAGCCGTAGCGGGCGATGAAGTTGGGGTTCTCGCGCGGGGCGCTGCCTTCATACCATTGCAGGCGGGCACCGGCGATCACGCTGAGCTGGTCGGTTGCCTGCCACTCGTCCTGGGCATAGAGCGACCAGATACGGCGGTTGAATAGGGCGCCGGCATCGGTGATGTCGCCGCTTCCGGTGGCCGAGATAAGCGCGCCGCCGTTGATGCCGCTGGCCAGGTCGTCCGCCGAGCCGAAGGCGTTGGGGGTGCCGCTGGAAGCAGCCACCAGACCCTGCTGGAAATCGGCCAGATTGCGGAAGAACAAGGTGCCGGTCGCATTCTGGGCGAACAGGTTGAACACCTCCAGGTCGTTCAGTTCGGCACCGATCTTCAGCACGTGATCGCCAGCCACGTAGTTGGCCTGGAACTTGTACTGGTAGAGCTCGGTATCGAGCTGGTTGGCCGAGCGCGACAGGCCGGGGCCGGTCGACAGCAACCCGTTCACGTCATCCGCGTTGCCGGAAATACCATCGGCGCCCGCGCCGCGCACGCCAACCACCAGGCGGACCGTGGGGGCATCCGACTGGGCTTCGCCGAAGCCGACCGGATCCTGCCGGTCATGCACCACCGAGCGGCTGACGCGCAGTTCGGTCGAGAACCGGTCGGTCCAGTCCGAGAACAGGCGGCCGGAGTAGTAGTTCGACAGCGTGCCTTCCAGCCCATAGCTGTTGAAGCCCGTCAGTTCGTTGCTGCCGGTGTCGGAATAGACGTTTTCTTCCTCCAGCCGCTGATAGCTCAACTCCAAGCGGTGGTTTTCGGCGATATAGGCATCAACGCGGGCGAAATAGCGCACACTGGATTCAGGCAGCGAGCGGGGATAGCCGCCGATGTCCTGGCCATAGACGCTGTTGGCGATCTGGGCGAACTGGTCGAACGTGGCCTGGTTGACGAAGCGCGCCTCGCTGGCGAAGCCGCCACCCGCAGGGCCGAAGTCGTTGCTGTCACCCAGGTCGGTCTGCTCGTAACCCACGAAGAAGAACAGGCGGTCCTCGATGATCGGGCCTGACAGCGTGGCACCCCAGCGCTTTTCCGAGAATGGCGCGGGCGTAAAGTCCTGCCCGTCCACGGTGGACCCGCGCAGGTTCTCGTCGCGGAAGGTGAAGAAAGCCGATCCGTGGAAATCGTTGGCACCGGACTTGGTCACCACGTTCACCAGACAGCCGGTGAAGTCGGAATATTCCACGTCGAACGGCGCAAACTCCACCGAAGTTTCGCGGATCACGTCAAACGGCAGCGGCAGGGCGTTGCGCGAGGCGAACGGGGTACCGTTCAGGCCGAAGCTGTCGGCCTGGGTCACGCCATCCACGGTGAAGGTGTTGGTGCGGTCGTTGCCGCCCAGGCACGAGATACGGTCCACGTCGCCCTCGCGGTCAAGGCTGACGCGCGGATCGATGCGGATGATGTCACGCACGTCGCGGTTGATGGACGGGAAGGCTTCCATCGTTTCGGTGTTGAAAGCCAGGCCCGGGCCGGTGGCGACCTGCACGGCCTGCACGCGGTTTGCGGTAACGGTGATGACCCCGCCGCCGCTCGATAGGGTGAACGTAAGACTGGTCGCGCCTTGCAGCGAGGTCTGGATGGCCGACACGGTCTGGCCTTCGAAGCCATCGGCTGCCGCCGTGACCGAATAGGGGCCGCCGGCAACCAGGCCGCTGGCGTTGAACGATCCGGTGGCACCGGTCACGAAGGTGCGGCTGACGCCGGTCCGCTCGTCGGTGATGGTGATGGTGGCATTGGCCACCGGGTTGCCCAGATCGTCGATCACGGTGCCTTCGATCGCGGTGGTGGTCTGCTGCGCCATGACCGGCGGGGCAATCACCGTGGCGGTGGCGATGCTGGCCAGGCTGGCTGCCAGGAAATACTTGATCTTCATTGGAAGGAGGCTCCCGTCATCTGGAACGTGCGTCTGGAGGACGGGAAAGGCCGCTATGGGGGCCTTGTGACATTGGCAAGACAGGCCGGCGGCGGCGCCGTTCCCAGTCGCCTTCGAAACGGCCCATAAAATTTCATTTGTAATGAAACTGATTAAAATTCAATCACTTCATCATGTTGCCGCATTGCAACACGAGTCAGAATTCGCAAACAAGTCCACTGTTTAGGCCAGTTTGATCTCCCGCAGGCGCTGCTGGAGGTAGTCCTCGGCAGTGATCGGCGGCAGCGGCGAATGGGCCGAGTCGACGAACTTTTCCATCGGCTCGATCAGGAAATCGGGCCGGAAATGCAGGAAGAACGGCATCGAGAAACGCGGCCGGCGGGCGGCCTCGCCAACAGGGTTTACGACACGGTGGCTGGTGGATTTCAGGTGCCCGTTAGTCTGCCGTTGCAGCATGTCGCCGATGTTAACCACCAGCGCACCTTCGGGCGGGGCCACGCTGATCCATTCGCCGTCCGCCGTCTTCAGTTGCAGGCCCGATTCCTCGGCTCCCAGCAGCAGGGTAATGGTGTTGATGTCCTCGTGCGCGGCAGCGCGGATGGCCCCTTCGGGCGCGCCGGGGGCGAGCGGGGGATAGTGCAGCAGGCGCATGACCGAATTGCCCTGGCGCACCGAGTCCGCAAAGAAATCCGGTGCCTCGCCCAGGCTGATGGCAATGGCCTGGAGGATACGCGCGCCGCTGGCTTCGAAGGCGCCGTAGATGTCCTCCATCGTCTCGCGGAAGCCGGGCACCTCGGCAGGCCACACGTTGGGGGCCATGAACCGTTCCAGCGGGTCGCCCGCCGGCAGGGTGCGGCCCACGTGCCAGAATTCCTTGAGGTCGACGTCCTGTGCGTCCTTCGCCTGCTCGGTGCCGAAGGGGGTATAGCCGCGCGCGCCCCCCGTCCCCTTCAGGTGGTAGCGGCGCTTTACCTCTTCCGGCAGGGCGAAGAATTCACGGCACAGCGCCCAGGCGCGGTCGATCAGATCGGCCGGGATGCCGTGATCGCGCACCACGCCGAAGCCGGTCTCGGCGAACGACCGGCCCAGTTCCTCGGCCACCTGGTCCAGCGGCCGGACGAGCGAGACGGAGGCGATGGTGGGCATTGCAGATAGTCCTTGAAACTCAGGCGGGAAGGAACAGGCCGGCCAGCGCCGCGCTCATCAGGTTGGCCAGGGTGCCGGCGGCCAGGGCCTTCAGGCCCAAGCGGGCAATCACCTGCCGCTGGTTGGGTGCCAGGCCCCCGGTTACCGCCATCTGGATGGCGATGGAACTGAGGTTGGCAAAGCCGCACAGGCTGAAGATCACGATCGTCCGGCTGCGCTCGCTCAGTGCCTCGGCGGGCAGGGCCTGCAGGTCGATGAAGGCGACGAATTCGTTGAGCACCATCTTGGTGCCGAACAGCCCCCCGGCAGTCTGCGCTTCGTGCCACGGGATGCCCAGCAGCAGCATGACTGGCGCAAGCAGATGGCCCAGCAGGCCCTGGAAGGTCATGTCCGGATAGCCGACGAGGCCGCCCAGCCAGCCCAGCAGGCCATTCGCCAGCGCCACCAGTGCCACGAAGGCCAGCACCATCGCGCCCACGGAAACCGCCAGCTTCAGGCCGGTCTGCGCGCCCTGGGCGGCCGCCTCGATGATGTTAGCGGCGCCTTCCTCGTGCTCCTCCAGCGTTTCGGCCACGGCCACTTCGTGCGGCTTGGCTCCGGCTTCGGTGATGGCGGCGGGCCCTTCGGAACTGATGCGCGCGTGCGGCAGCTCCAGATCTGCCGAATGGGTGTGGGCCGGCGGGGCATCATCGGGCATCATGATCTTGGCCATCAGGATGCCGCCGGGTGCCGACATGAAGGCGGCGGCCAGCAGGTAGGGGAGGTAATCGTTGCCCAGCAGGCCGGCATAGGCCGCCAGGATGGTTCCCGCCACGCCCGCCATGCCCACCGTCATCAGGGTGAAGATGCCCGATGGCCGCATTGCCGCCAGGTAGGGCCGCACCACCAGCGGGCTTTCCGATTGGCCGACGAAGATGTTGGCCGCCGCGCCCAGCGCCTCCACCCGGTCAATCCCGGTGATCCAGCCGATCGCCCCGCCCAGCCAGCGCACGATGCGCTGCATGATGCCCAGGTGATAGAGAATCGAGACCAGCGCGGCGAAGAAGATGATCACCGGCAGCGCGCCCACGGCAAAGGTGCCTGCCAGCGGGTTGTCCGCCGGCTGGCCCAGCAGGAAGGCGGTGCCTTCCCCGGCATAGGACAGCAGCGCCGCCACCCCGTCCGCCAGCGTCTGGATCACCGCCGCGCCGCCGGTGGTGCGCATGATCAGCAGGGCCAGCCCGGCCTGCAGGGCAAAAGCGGCCGCCACCACGCGCAGGCGGATCCGCCGCCGCCCGCTGGACAGGAGCACGGCGATGGCCAGGATCACCACGATCCCGAAAAGGCTGATCAATTGCGGATGCACGCCGGGATCCCTTGCGCGTTGGAAAGGCGCTTCATCGCGCTGCCTGCCGTAAAGGTCAACGGCGGGCTTGCCGGTTTCGCCGGGCAATCCTAGCAAGGCGCGATGAACGACAGCCTGGCCGCGCCTGCGAATCTTCCCGCCATTCCCCGCCCGCTGCTGATGCTGGCCCTGCTCTATGGCGGGATGACTTGCATCGCCGGGGTGCTGGGATCGAAGCAGGTGGCGCTGGGGCCGCTGGCGGTGGAGGCGGGGATTTTCCCTTTCCTGCTGCTTGTTTCGATCTCCAGCACGGTGGCGCAGCTCTATGGCCGCGCACTGGCCAACAGCGTGGTGCGGTTCGGCTTCGTGCCGCTGGTGACCGCCATTTTCCTGACCTGGGCCGTGCTGCAACTGCCGACCGACGAGGGGATGTACGAACCGGCCAAGGAAGCCTTCCCCATCATCCTGGGGCAGAGCGGGCGGCTGATGGTGGCCGGCATCATCGCTTATGGCGTGTCCATGTGGCTGAACGTGCTGCTGTTTTCCAAGCTGGCCGGCGTGGTGGGCCAGTTGGCACAGGTGCGCGGCGCGATTGCCTCGATGCTCAGCCAGGTGGTCGATACGCTGATCTTCATCACCGTGGCCTTCTATGGCGTGCGCCCGATCGGCGAGCTGTTGGCGGGCCAGGCGCTGGCCAAGGTGGTGCTGTCCGTGGTGTTCGTGCCGCTGGTGATCACCGTTCTGCTGGCGATTGCCAAGCGGATGGACGCCAAGGCCGCCTGATCAGCGCCGGGCCAGCGTATCGATCCGCATGCTGACAGCGGGATCGGCCAACAGGGCCTCAGTCGGCCCGGCCATGCGCCGCCGCCAGTTGGGGTGCTCCACCGTGGTGCCGGGCAAGTTGGGCTGCTCGTCCAGCCCCAGCAGGTCTTCCAGCGGAACGATCGCAAGGCCCGATGGCGCGCGGGCCACGTGGGCCACGGCGGCATCCACCACGGGATCGCTGTCCTGCGGGGCGGGGCGGTGATGCTGCCCGGTGAGTGAGGCCCACAGCAGGCCCCGGTCCCAGTCGCGCACGCTTTCCGCTTCCTGCCGCGAGGTGCCTTCGGGCAGGCGGCCCAGCGCGGCGGCCCAGTCCAGGTCGCGCCCGCGCCACCAGCCGGCCACGGTGGGGGTATCGTGGGTGCCGGTCATCGCCACCGACAACTCCGGATAGTCACCTGCGCCGATGAACCCGTCATCCGCCGCGCGTTCGAACCACAGCACGCGCATTCCCAGCATCCGCCTGGCGGTGATCGCATCCACGAAGCCTTTGGGCGCGGTGCCCAGGTCCTCGGCGATCACCAGCGCGCGGGCGCGGTGCGCTTCCAGCGCGGCCAGGCGCAGCAGGTCGGCGAAGGGATAGGTGATGTAGGCCCCGTCCGCCGCCGTGCCGCCCGCCGGGATCACCCACAGGCGGGCGAGGCCGAAGGCGTGATCGATGCGAATGCCGCCGGCATGGGCCAGCGCGTTGCGCAGCAGCGCGATCCACGGGGCATAGCCCTGCGCCTTCAAGCCCTGCGGGGAGAAGCTAGTCAGCCCCCAGTTCTGCCCGTGCGGACCCAGTGGATCGGGCGGCGCACCGATGCTGAGGCCGTGCAGCATGGCCCCCCGCATGGTCCAGGTGTCGCTGCCGCCGGGGCGCACGCCCACGGCCAGGTCAGCCAGCAGACCCACCGCCATGCCCGCCTCGCGCGCGCGCTGCTGCACCGCGTCCAGGCTGGTGCGGGCGAGCCACTGGCAGAAGCGGTGGAAGGCCACTTCCTGCGGATTATCGCGGGCGAATTGCGCCGCCGCAGCCCCGCGCGGATCGTGAAAGGCTTCCGGCCACTGCTCCCATCCGTGCAGCCCCTGCGGGCGGAAATAGCAATCCAGCGCATCGAACAGCGCGTGGAGCGACAGGGCTTCGCCGTGCGATCCACCTTCCTGGCCGATCGTAGCCTGGACCACCGGGTCAAGCGCGGCATAGAGCGTGCGCAGGTCGGCCAGCCGATGGGGCAGGGCTTCGCCCCATTCGATGAAATCGGCCCCTTCGTGCGCGGGCAGGGGCGAAAGGCCGGCCAGCTCCGGATCGGCCAGCGCGGTGTTCAGGAACAGGCGGCTGGAAGGGGAATAGGGGCTGAAGTCCTCGCCGGTTCCGGCAAACAGGGCATGCACCGGGCTGATCGCCACGGCCTGCGCGCCGCGGGCGGCAAAGGCCTGCACGGCGGCGTCGAGCTCGGCAAAGGTGCCGTAGGCCCCCGGCCGGTGCCCCCGCAGCGAGGGGATCTGCACGGCCGGCCCCCACATGCGGGCAGCGCCAAGATCGGCCGGCAGCGGGCAGGCAGTAGGGGCCACGGCCAGGGTCAGCGTGGTGGCCCCGGTGTGCAGCACGTAATAGCCTGGCTGGTCGATCGGCGGAAGCTGGCCGCCCGCTACCCGTGCGGTCACCGTGTTGCCGTCCTCGGCGCTGACTTCTACCGGGCCATCGGCCAGCGGCAGCGGCGTGGGCAGGCCAACCTCGCCCACCACCATGCGCGGCAGGGCGCTCTCCTGTTCCGCAATCACGGCCAGGCTGGCGGCAATCTGTGCGGGCGTGGCGCAGGCGTGCCCCAGCGCGGTCAGGACGGCGGCCAGCCGGTCATCGGCCACCACCATGTCCGCGCCATCCACGCTGCGCCATTCGCGCTGGACGCCGGCGGCACGGGCAAGATGGTGCAGGGGTTCGATAATGGCCTCCTTGCCGGATGAATCACCGGAAAATTCGTATGTGCCGCCAGATTGTGCATTGCAGCAAGGGCTTTGATCGGCGTAATCCCTCGTGCGGGAGAGCGACAGACTGTGCAACCCGGGCCTTGCACCCGGATCCGATGGAGAATGCCGTTAGTGCCCGCACCGCTTGACCCCCAGGCCCGCCTGATCGACCAGCACATCGTCGATGTCCTCAACCACCGGGTAGGCAAGGACGAACGCGCCGCCAAGCCGCATGACTGGTTCACCGCCACCGTGCTGGCCCTGCGTGACAAGGTGATCGACCGGTGGATGGAAAGCACACGGCGCACGTATGAGGCGCGCGGCAAGCGGGTTTATTACCTCAGCCTGGAATTCCTGATCGGCCGCCTGCTGCGCGATGCCCTGTCGAACATGGGGCTGACGCGCGAGATGGAAGCGGCGCTGCGCAGTCACGGGTTTGACCTGGCCGAGCTGGAAAAGCTGGAGCCCGACGCCGCGCTGGGCAACGGCGGGCTGGGGCGGCTGGCAGCGTGCTTCATGGAAAGCCTGGCCAGCCTGGATATCCCCGCCTACGGCTATGGCATCCGCTACAAGAACGGCATGTTCCGCCAGGCGATTGACGATGGCTGGCAGCGCGAACTGCCCGAAACCTGGCTGGCCCACGGCAACCCGTGGGAGTTCGAGCGGCGCGAAAGCTCCTACCTGATCGGCTTTGGCGGCGAAGTGCGCCCTTCGGGCGACGGGGTGGAATGGCAACCGGCCGAGCGGGTGGAGGCGATTGCCGTGGATACCCCGGTGGTCGGCTGGCGCGGCAAGCGGGTGAACACGCTGCGGCTGTGGACCGCACAGGCGCTGGATCCCATTCGCCTCGATGCCTTCAACGCCGGCGATCACTTGGGCGCGCTGAAGGAAGAGGTGCGCGCCGATACGCTGGTCCGTGTGCTCTATCCGGCCGATTCCAGCCCCGCCGGGCAGGAATTGCGCCTGCGGCAGGAATATTTCTTCACCAGCGCCAGCATCCAGGACATCGTGCGCCGCCACGTGCAATACGAAGGCGACGTGCGCACTCTGCCCGACCATGCGGCGATCCAGTTGAACGATACCCACCCCGCCGTTGCCGTGGCGGAGTTGATGCGGCTACTGGTGGACGTTCACGGGCTGGAGTTCGACGAGGCCTGGGGCGTTACCAAGCGGACCCTGGGTTACACCAACCACACCCTGCTGCCCGAGGCGCTGGAAAGCTGGCCGCTGCCGCTGTTCGAGCGGCTGCTGCCGCGCCACATGCAGATCGTCTATGCCATCAACAGCCGCGTGCTGCGCGAGGCGCACAAGGCGGGGCTGGACGGCGGGGCGATTGCCGCGATCAGCCTGATCGACGAGAACGGCGAGCGGCGCGTGCGCATGGCCAACCTGGCGTTTAGCGGCTCGCACAGCGTCAACGGTGTGGCGGCGCTGCATACCGATCTGATGAAGCAGACCGTGTTTGCCGATCTGCACCGGCTTTATCCTGACAGGATCAACAACAAGACCAACGGCGTCACCCCGCGCCGCTGGTTGCAGCAGTGTAACCCCGGACTGGTGGCCACGCTGAAGGACGCCATCGGCGATGCCTTCCTGGATGATGCCGGGAAGCTGGCCGATCTCAACGCAATGGCCGATGATCCCGTACTGGGCGAGCGGATTGCCGAGGTGAAGCGGGCCAACAAGGTGGCGCTGGCCGCGCACCTGAAAGACCTGACCGGCGTGCGCCTGAACCCGGATGCGCTGTTCGACGTGCAGATCAAACGCATCCACGAATACAAGCGGCAACTGCTCAACCTGATCGAGACGGTGGCCCTGTACGACCAGATCCGCAGCCATCCGGAACGCGACTGGGTGCCGCGCGTGAAGATCTTCGGCGGCAAGGCAGCATCGAGCTATCACAACGCCAAGCTGATCATCAAACTGGCCAACGACATTGCCCGGCGGGTCAATTCCGATCCATCTGTCGGCGGGCTGCTGAAGGTGGTCTTCGTGCCCAACTACAACGTCAGCCTGGCCGAACGGATCATTCCGGCGGCGGACCTCAGCGAACAGATCAGCACCGCCGGGCTGGAGGCCAGCGGCACCGGCAACATGAAATTTGCCCTCAACGGCGCGCTGACCATCGGCACGCTCGATGGCGCGAACATCGAGATCAAGGACCATGTGGGTGACGAGAACATCGTGATCTTCGGCCTGACGGCGGAGGAAGTGGCCGCCACGCGGACCGCAGGCTACAACCCGCGTGCGATCATCGAAGGCAACCGCGAATTGCACCAGGCGGTGCAGGCGATTGCCAGCGGCGTGTTCTCGCCCGACGATCCGCAGCGGTATGCCGGGCTGATGGGCGGGCTGTACGATAGTGACTGGTTCATGCTGGCGGCGGACTTCGAAAGCTATGCCAATGCCCAGCGTGAAGTGGACCGCCGGTGGGAAAATCCTGCCGGATGGCGCACCGCGGCCATCAAAAACATTGCCAACGTCGGCTGGTTCTCGTCTGATCGCACAATCGGCGAATATGCGCGCGAGATCTGGGGAGTGTTGTGACGCCTGACAGGGCCGCGATCGAGGCATTGCTGGCAGGAAAGCACGGCGATCCGTTCGCCCTGCTTGGCCCCCATGCCGGGCCGGACGGCACCTTCACCCGCGCCATCCTGCCGGGTGCGGAAGAGGTGGCCGCCTTCTCGATTCGCAGGGCCAGCCTGGGCAAGCTGGCGCGCGTGGATGATCGCGGGGTGTTCGAGGGGCACATCAGGGGCAAGCCCGGCCCTGTGAAATACCGCTGCCGGGGTGGCGGGGCGGAATGGTGGGTGACCGATCCCTACAGCTTCGGCCCAGTTCTTGGCCCGCTGGACGACCTGCTGTTTGCCGAAGGCAACCACTTCCGCCTGTTCGACAAGCTGGGCGCGCACCTGATCGAGCACCAGGGCGTGGCCGGGTGCCACTTTGCGGTGTGGGCACCCAACGCGCGGATCGTCAGCCTGGTGGGCGATTTCAACGACTGGGACCGGCGCCGCCACGTGATGCGCCTGCGCGCGGATATCGGTGTGTGGGAGATTTTCCTGCCCGATATCGACGCGGGCCGCGCCTACAAGTTCTGCATCACCGGCCCGGATGGCACGGTGCAGCCGCTGAAGGCCGATCCGTTCGCCTTCGCCGCCGAACTGCGCCCCTCCACCGCCTCGCTCACCGCGCGCCCTGCCAAGCCGGACTGGGGGGACGATGCCCACCGCGCGCACTGGGCCAGCGTCGATCCCCGGCGCGAGCCGATCAGCATTTACGAAGTCCACCCCGGTTCCTGGCAGCGGGACGAGAACGGCTGGTTCCTGAGCTGGGACACGATGGCCGAAAAGCTCATCCCCTATGTGGCAGACATGGGCTTTACCCATATCGAGTTCATGCCGGTGTCCGAACACCCGTATGACCCGAGCTGGGGCTACCAGACCACCGGACTATATGCGCCCAGTTCGCGCTTTGGCGGGCCGGACGGGTTCGCCCGCTTCATCGACGGGGCGCACCGGGCGGGCATTTGCGTGCTGATCGACTGGGTGCCGGCGCATTTCCCGGTGGACGAACACGGCCTGGCCCGGTTCGACGGCACGGCCCTGTACGAACACGAAGACCAGCGGCTGGGCTTTCACCCGGACTGGAATACCGCGATCTACAACTTCGGCCGGCGCGAGGTGGCCAGCTTCCTGATCAACAACGCGCTGTTCTGGGCCGAGCATTACCACGTGGACGGCCTGCGCGTGGATGCCGTCGCCTCGATGCTCTACCGCGATTACTCGCGCGAAGCGGGTGAATGGATTCCCAATGCCGAGGGCGGGCGCGAGTACTGGGAGGCGGCCGAGTTCCTGCGCGGCATGAACCGCGCGGTCTATGGCAGCCATGCCGGCTTCCTGACCGTGGCCGAGGAATCGACCAGTTGGCCGGGCGTCACCACGCCCGCGTTTGACGATGGATCCCGTTCCAACCTGGGCTTTGGCTTCAAATGGAACATGGGCTTCATGCACGACACGCTGCAATACATGGCGCGTGATCCGATCCACCGGCAGTTCCACCACGGCGAGATTACCTTCGGGCTGGTCTATGCTTTCAGCGAGAACTTCGTCCTGCCGCTGAGCCATGACGAGGTGGTTCACGGCAAGGGATCGCTGCTCACCAAGATGAGCGGGGATGACTGGCAGAAGTTCGCCACCCTGCGCGCCTATTACGCGATGATGTGGGGCTATCCGGGCAAGAAGCTGCTGTTCATGGGCCAGGAATTCGCCCAGCGCCGCGAATGGAGCGAGGAGCGCAGCCTCGACTGGGAGCTGCTGGATGCCTCCGCCCATGCCGGGGTGCGCGATCTGGTGCGTGACCTGAACCGCCTGTACCGCGAGAAGCCCGCGCTGCACGCGCGCGACTGCGAGGGCGAAGGGTTTGAATGGCTGGTGGTGGACGATGCCGCCAACTCGGTCTTCGCGTGGGCCCGCAAGTGCCCCGGCCAGCCGCCGGTCGCAATCGTATTCAACATGACACCGCAGGTGCATCACGATTACTGGTTGCGCCTGCCGCTGGATGGCGAATGGCGCGAGGTCCTGAACACCGACGCCGCGCACTATGGCGGCAGCGGGCAGGGGAACATGGGCAGCGTGCATGCCGGGCACGGCGGGGCAAAGGTGACCCTGCCACCGCTGGCCACGCTGTACCTGGAATATAACGGATAAGCTGGGGAGCAGGACACGATGCCGATGAGTGACAAGTATTCGCAGCCGCTGGCGCGCGATGCGATGGCCTATGTTCTGGCGGGCGGGCGCGGCAGCCGGCTGATGGAACTGACCGACAACCGCGCCAAGCCGGCGGTCTATTTCGGCGGCGTGTCGCGCATCGTGGACTTTGCCCTGTCCAACGCGATCAATTCCGGCATCCGGCGCATCGGCGTTGCCACCCAGTACAAGGCCCACAGCCTGATCCGCCACATGCAGCGCGCGTGGAACTTCATGCGCCCGGAACGCAACGAAAGCTTCGACATCCTGCCCGCCAGCCAGCGGGTGAGCGAAAACCAGTGGTACGAAGGTACCGCCGATGCCGTGTTCCAGAACATCGACATCATCGCCAGCCATGCGCCCAAGTACATGGTGATCCTGGCGGGCGACCATGTCTACAAGATGGACTACGAGCTGATGCTGCGCCAGCACGTCAACAGCGGAGCCGATGTCACCGTGGGCTGCCTGGTGGTGCCGCGCGCGGACGCGACCGGCTTTGGCGTAATGCACGTGGACGAGACCGACGCGATCACCGCCTTCGTGGAAAAGCCCAAGGATCCCCCCGGCATTCCCGGCCAGCCGGACATGGCGCTGGCCAGCATGGGCATCTACGTATTCGAGACGCAGTTCCTGTTCGACCAGTTGCGGCGCGATGCGGTGGACCCTGCCTCCAGCCACGATTTCGGGGGCGACATCATACCCTACATCGTCAAGCACGGGAAGGCCCAGGCCCACCGCTTCACGCAAAGCTGCGTACGTGCGGCGGAGGAGATCGGCGAATACTGGCGCGACGTGGGCACCCTCGATTCCTATTTCGAGGCCAACCTCGACCTCACCGACGTGGTCCCCAAGCTGAACCTGTATGATCGCGACTGGCCGATCTGGACCGACCAGATCGTGGCGGCCCCCGCCAAGTTCGTGCATGACGAGGACGGGCGGCGCGGGCAGGCGATCTCCTCGCTGATCAGCCAGGATTGCATCGTTTCGGGTGCGCTGGCGCGCAACAGCCTGCTGTTCACCGGCGTGAAGATGGGCAGCTTCTCCAGCGTGGAGCGCGGGGTGATACTGCCCTATTGCAACATCGGGCGCGGCGCGCGGCTGAAGAACGTGATCCTCGATTCCGGTGTACGCATCCCCGAAGGCCTGGTTGTGGGCGAGGACCCGGTGCTGGACGCGCAGCGCTTCCGGCGGTCCGAAAAGGGCGTGTGCCTGATCACCAAGGCGATGATCGCGAAGCTGGGATGATCAAGGTCCTCTCCGTCGCTTCGGAAGCCGTGCCGCTGGTGAAGACCGGCGGGCTGGCCGATGTGGCGGGCGCGCTGCCGGCCGCGCTGGCGGGCGAGGGGGTGGAGGTGACCACCATGCTGCCGGGCTACCCGGCGGTGAAGGCCACGCTGGCCAAGGGCACGCGCGCTGTGGCGAAGTGGGATGACCTGCTGGGCCATCCCGCGCGCCTGTTGGCCGGCAAGATCGACGGGAACAAGCTGCTGGTGCTGGATTGCCCGGCACTGTTCGACCGGCCCGGCGGCCCCTACCAGGCGCCCGATGGCGTAGACTGGCCCGACAACTGGCACCGCTTTGCCGCCTTTGCCCTCGCGGCGGCGGAGGTTGCCATGGGCTATGCCAAGGGTCGCCGGTTCGACCTGGTCCACGCGCATGACTGGCAGGCGGCAATGGTGCCCGCCTATATGAGCTATGCCGATCCGGCGCTGGCCTTGCCGAGCGTGCTGACGATCCACAACATGGCCTTCCAGGGCTGGTATCCGGCGCAGGTTTTCCCCCAGCTTGGCCTGCCCGCCGGGGCTTTCACCGTGGACGGGGTGGAGAGCTATGGCGGGGTCGGCTTCCTTAAGGCGGGGATGCAGGCGGCCAGTGCAATCACCACGGTCAGCCCGACCTATGCGGCCGAAATCCGCAGCGCTGAGTTCGGCATGGGGCTGGAGGGGCTGGTGCAGGCGCGCGGGGGCGATGTCAGCGGCATCCTCAACGGAATTGATCCGGCGGTGTGGCATCCGGCGCACGATGCCGCGCTGGCCACGCCCTACGATGCCGCCAGCCTTGACCGCCGCACCACCAACAAGCGCGCGGTGGAAGCGGCCTTCGGCCTCGACGAGGATGACGGCCCGCTGTTCACCGTGATCAGCCGCCTGACCTGGCAGAAAGGCATGGACGTGCTGCCTGCCGTGCTTGACCACCTGGTGGGCAACGGCGGGCGGCTGGCGTTGCTGGGATCGGGCGATGCGGCAATCGAGCAGTCCTTCCTGGCTGCCGCCACCCGCCACTCGGGGCGGATCGGCGTGCGCATCGGCTATGACGAGGCGCTGTCGCATCTGTTGCAGGGCGGGGCGGATGCCATCCTGGTGCCCAGCCGGTTCGAACCCTGCGGCCTCACCCAGCTCTATGGCCTGGCCTATGGTTGCCTGCCCGTGGTGGCGCGCACCGGGGGGCTGGCCGATACGGTGATCGACGCCAACCCCGCAGCGCTGGCGGCGGGCGTGGCAACGGGGGTGCAGTTCGATGGCATCAGCGAGCATTCGCTGCGCGCCGCGATCGATCGCACGCTGGCGCTCTATCGCCAGCCCGACACCTGGCGCCGCCTGCAGACCAACGGCATGGCCGCCGATTTCTCGTGGGCCGCCAGCGCGCGCGCCTATGCCGCCCTCTATCGCAGCCTGACAGGAGCCAAAGCTTGATCCGCACCCATGCGACCATGCCGTTCGATGGCCAGAAGCCCGGGACTTCGGGCCTGCGCAAGAAGGTGCGGGTGTTCCAGCAGGAAAACTACGCCGAAAACTTCATCCAGAGCGTGTTTGACGTGGCCGAGCGGCCGGCAGGGTCCACGCTGGTGATCGGCGGTGACGGGCGGTTCCACAACCGCACGGTGATCCAGGCGGCGATCCGCATGGCGGCGGCCAACGGCTATGCCAGGGTGCTGGTGGGTCAGGGCGGCATCCTGTCCACGCCCGCCGCCAGCCACGTGATCCGCAAGTATGGGGCCAGCGGCGGACTGATCCTGTCGGCCAGCCACAACCCCGGCGGGCCGGACGAGGATTTCGGCATCAAGTACAACGTGGCCAATGGCGGTCCCGCGCCCGAGGGCGTGACCGAGGCGATCTATCAGCGCACCACCACCATCGACCGCTGGCTGGATGTGGATGCGCCCGATGTGGACCTGGATACCATCGGCCCAACGCAGGTGGGCGGGCTGGCGGTGGAAGTGATCGACAGCGTGGCCGACTATGCCGCGCTGATGGAGGAGCTGTTCGATTTTCCCTTGATCCGCCGTGCGGTGGAGCAGGGCCTTTCCATGGCCTTCGATGCCATGCACGCTGTCACCGGGCCCTATGCCCACGAGATCCTGGAACGGCGGCTGGGCTTTGCCCCCGGCACGGTGCGCAACGGCGTGCCGCTGGAGGATTTCGGCCACCACCACCCCGATCCCAACCTGGTCCACGCCAAGGTTCTCTATGACCTGATGATGGACCCGGAAATGGCCCCAGCGCTCGGCGCGGCGAGCGACGGCGACGGGGACCGCAACCTGATCATCGGCAAGGGCCGCTTCATCACCCCGTCCGACAGCCTGGCCATGCTGGCCGCCAATGCCCACCTGGCCCCGGCCTATGCCGGCGGGCTGAAGGGCATTGCCCGGTCCATGCCCACCAGCGCTGCGGCAGACCGGGTGGCCGAGGCGCTGGGCATCCCCGCGTTCGAGACGCCCACCGGCTGGAAGTTCTTCGGCAACCTGCTGGATGCCGGCATGGCGACCATCTGCGGCGAAGAAAGCGCCGGGACGGGCAGCGACCATGTGCGCGAGAAGGACGGGCTGTGGGCGGTGCTGCTGTGGCTCAACGTGCTGGCAGCCACGGGCAAGAGCGTTGACCAGATTGCCCGCGAACACTGGGCGCGCTTCGGGCGCAACTATTACGCGCGGCATGATTACGAGGGCGTGGACAGCGCCGCCGCGCAAGGCGTGATGGCCGGGCTGGAGGCGGAACTCGCCACCCTTCCCGGCACGGCGGTGGGGCCGCTGGTGGTCGAACGGGCGGAGAACTTCGCCTATGCCGATCCCGTCGATGGGTCGACCAGCCGGAACCAGGGCCTGATCGTGGCGTTCAGCGGCGGATCGCGCCTTGTCCTGCGCCTGTCCGGCACGGGCACCCAAGGGGCGACCATCCGCCTGTACCTGGAACGGTTCGAACCGGCGGGGGGCAACCTTGATGGAGATACCGCCACCATGCTGGACGACCTTGTGCAGGCCGCCGAACACCTTGCGCGCATTGCCGCGCTCACCGGTCGCACGGCCCCGGACGTGATCACATGAGCGCAGAAATGGGCGCCATCGTGGCAGATGGCACCACCCGCTTCCGCGTCCGCTCTCCCCGGGCAGACGCGCTGTGGCTGTGCCTGTTTGCCGACGATGGCAGCGAGACGCGCCTGCCGATGACGCGCGACGAGGACGGCCAGCACTGGCTTGTGCAACTGGACGAGGACCTGACCGGCCAGAGCTATGGCTATCGCGCCGATGGCGAGTGGAATCCCGATGCCGGGCTGTGGTTCGATCCCGCCAAGCTGCTGGTCGATCCCCACGCCACCCAGCTTGATCGCCGCTTCACGCCCGACCAGGCGCTGACCGAGTTCGGCGCGGACACCGCCCACTTGGTCCCCCGCGCGGTGATCATGCGCGAATACGAAGGCTATCCCAAGGCTGCGCCGCTGTTCGAGCGCGGCGGGCTGGTTTACGAGGTGAACGTCCGCGCCTTTACCATCCAGCACCCCGATGTGCCGGAGGAACTGCGTGGCACAGTGGCCGCCATGGCCCATCCGGCGGTGATTGCGCACCTCCAGAAGCTGGGCGTAACAGCGGTGGAGTTCATGCCGGTAATCGCCTGGATGGACGAGCCGCACCTGCGCCCGCTGGGGCTGGTCAATGCCTGGGGCTATAACCCCATTGCCCCGATGGCGCTCGATCCCGGCCTGTGCCCCGGCGGCGTTCGTGAACTGCGCCGCACGGTGCAGGCGCTGCACGATGCAGGCATCGGCGTGCTGCTGGACCTGGTGTTCAACCACACGGGCGAGGGCGATGGCACCGGCAACGTCATCTGCCTGCGCGGGCTGGACGATACGGCCTATGCCCGCAGCGAGGACGGCGTGCTGCTGAACGATAGCGGCTGCGGCAACACGGTGGATTTCGGGCAGGACTGGATCCAGGAGCTGGCGCTGGACACCATGCGCCATTTCGTGGCCCGCTGCGGGATCGACGGTTTCCGCTTCGACCTGGCACCGATCATGGCCCGCAGCCCGGCGTTCGATCCGCAGGCGCCGATCTTTGCCGCCATGGCGCAGGACGAATGGCTGCATGACCGGGTGCTGATTGCCGAGCCGTGGGACATCGGCCCGGGCGGCTACCAGCTTGGCCAGTTCCCGGCCACCTGGCTGGAATGGAACGACCGTTTCCGCGATGACGTGCGCAAGTTCTGGAAGGGCGATGCGCCCATTTCGGTGCTGGCCACGCGGCTTGCCGGGTCGGAAGACGTCTTTTTTGACCTGCACGATGCGGGCCCGCGCACGGTCAACTTCCTGGCGGCGCACGATGGCTTCACCTTGGCCGATACCCTGGCCTATGCGGAGCGGCACAACGAGGCCAACGGCGAGGACAACCGTGATGGCCATGCCGACAACAATTCGTGGAACTGCGGGGTGGAAGGCCCCACTGATGATCCGGGCGTGCTGGCCGAGCGCGCCCGCACCGCGCGCGCCATGCTGGCCACCCTGTTTGCCTCTACCGGCACGATCATGCTGACGGCGGGCGACGAATTCGGCCGCACCCAGCAGGGCAACAACAATGCCTATTGCCAAGACAACGCCATCGGCTGGGTCGACTGGCAGGGCCGGGATGTGGCGCTGGAAGACTTCGTGGCCGATCTGTCCGCCATGCGCCGCGCCCACCTGGCCCATTTCGCCGCCCCGCCGGGCGAACACCGCTGGCAGCACGCTGACGGCAGCGACCTGTCGCCCGAGGAATGGAACGATATCGCCACGGATGTGTTATGCGTGGCTGTAGCCGCCGGTGAAGGACCCACATTCACCTTCGGCCGCCACGACCGCCGCGCGGAAATCGCCTGGGCGGATCGTGGTGCGGACTAACGATTCTTGCACGCTGGTGGGAACGCTTGCATGACCTGCACCGTTGAGGAAGCAACGGGGCATATTCTGGTAAGGTAAAATGGCTGACATTCTGATCGTCGAAGATGAAGTACTGGTTGCTTACGACATGGAAGCGACGCTGGAAGAATCCGGCCACCGCTGCGTGGGCATCGCACCCGATCTGAAGACGGCGGAGAGCTTTTTCGAAACCGCGATCGACCTCGCCCTGGTGGACCTCAACCTGCGCGACGGGCTGACCGGGCCGCAGATCGGCCTGAAGCTGAGCGCCGTGGGCGTCCCGGTGATCTTCATCACTGCCAACCCTGCGCAGATCGGTGATGGTGTGGCCGGTACCATCGGCGTGATCACCAAGCCGACCGACGACAAGACGCTGCTGGAGGCGGTGAACTATGCGCTCAGCCGCAAGCACGGCTTCGAGGCACAGCCACCCGCCAGCCTCAAGCTGTTTGGCTGACGCGCATTCTGCGATGGCTTAGCGTGCCAGCGCCCGCATGTTCACGCGGGCCAGCGCTTCCAGCCCCTCGCGCGACCACTGGCGGCTCAGCGTGCCGCCAAGCTGGTGCACCACGCTCATTTCCGCCAGGCGTGTGCCGAACCCGGCATGGGTTGGCACGCCTTCGATATGCGGCCCACCGCGTTCCACCCAGGTCAGCTCGCAGTCCTCACGGGCGCGGGTGATGGCAATGTCCACCGTGCCCTCGTCGACCGAGAGCGAGCCGTACTTGATGGCATTGGTGGCCAGTTCGTGGACCAGCAGGGCAATCGGCGTGGCCCCGCGGTCGTCGATCCGCACATCATCCCCGACGATGCGAATGCGCCCTTCGGACATGGCGACATAGGGGGACAACACGTCCTCGATCAGCGCGCGCAGGCTTTCGGTCTTGATCTGCGGCTGCGACTTCTCGGAATGCGGGCGCACCAGTTCATGCGCGCGGCCAAGGGCGGAAACGCGCGATTGCAGTTCGCCCGCAAATTCGCGGTGCTCGGGCTGGCGGCGGGCGGAAAGGCCGATCAGCCCGCCGATCACCGAGAAGATGTTCTTGATCCGGTGGCTCAGTTCGCGGCTCAGGATCTCGTTCTGCTCGGCCACTTCCTTCTGCTCGTGGATATCGGTGCAGGTCCCCATCCAGCGGATGATCTGCCCGTCACCCGCGCGCATCGGCATGGCCCGGCCCAGAACCCAGCGGTAGCGGCCCGAGCGATGGCGCAGGCGATATTCGATCTCGTAGGGATCGCCCGTTTCCAGGCAATGCCGCCAGCGGGCCCAGGCGCGCTCCTGGTCATCGGGGTGGAACATGTCGTTCCATCCCTCGCCGTCGGTCGAGCCTTCGGGCACGCCGGTGAATTCGTACCAGCGGGCGTTGTAATAGTCGTGGAATCCGTCCGGCAGGGTGGACCACACCATGTGCGGAAAGGCATCCGCCAGGGTCTGGAACCGAAGATCGGATTCGCGCAGGGCGTTGCGGGCCGAGGTCAGCTCCTCCTCGTCCTGGGCGGCGCCATTGGTGTGTGTCGTCAAGAAAGAAGCCTCCAGGTGGCCAACGCGCCGCCCGCCGGGTGGTTCCGGCAAGGCGGCGGGTACCTCGGAAGAGATGGGCGTGGTGCTGGCTTAGCAGTTTTGCGCCCTGTTTGCGATCTGGCCGTCGGCACGCCGGATTGTGGAACCCAGCAGCACGCCTGCGAAGCCGAAATGCGGCTTGCAGGGCCCGTTATGGCTCGCCAGTCGAACCAGAAGTTGCCAGGCCAGCCGCCTCAACCGGCGTTGCAACCGGCTGGTCCCGTTCCTTGCGCTCGGAGTAGCGGTCCACCAGCTGTTCGGCATGCGGCCGCAGCAGCGCCGTGAACCGCACCAGTTCCTCCATCACGTCAACGATGCGGTCGTAATAGCTGGACGGCTTCATCCGCCCCGCCTCGTCGAACTCCTCGTATGCCTTGGCGATCGACGACTGGTTGGGGATGGTGAACATCCGCATCCAGCGGCCAAGGATGCGCAGGGTGTTCACGCTGTTGAAGCTTTGCGACCCCGCGCAGACCTGCATCACGGCCAGGGCCCGCCCCTGGGTGGGCCGCAGACCCTTGTAGGCCAGTGGCAGGTGATCGATCTGCGCCTTCATCACGCCGGTAATCTGCCCATGGCGTTCGGGGCTGCACCATACCTGCGCTTCGGACCACAGCGCATGCTCGCGCAGTTCATGGACCGCGGGATGATCGTCCCCTGCCACCTGATCGGGCAGCGGCAGGTCGCCGGGATCGAAGATCCGCGCCTCGCAGCCGAATAACTGGAGCAGGCGGGCCGCTTCCTCCACCGCGAGGCGGGAATAGGACCGCTCGCGCAACGACCCGTAGAGCAGCAGGACGCGGGGCGGCGGGTCGAGCGCGCCCAGGCCCAGCGCCGGTTGCCGGTGCAGGTATTCGGGTCGCAGGGCCGGCAGGTGTGCGGGATCAGAAAGGGCTCGCAAGCGCTGGAAGGTCATGCGCCGTCCCCCGCAAAGCGGTTGCGCGTGCGGTTGGCGATGGCCACCAGCGAGAGCATCACCGGCACTTCCACCAGCACGCCCACCACGGTTGCCAGGGCCGCCCCGCTGGACAGGCCGAACAGGCCGATGGCGACCGCCACCGCCAGCTCGAAGAAGTTCGACGTGCCGATCATTGCACAGGGCGCGGCGATGTTGTGCGGCACCTTCCAGGCAAAGGCCCAGGCATAGGCGATGGCGAAGATGCCATAGGACTGGATGATGATCGGGATGGCGATCAGGGCAATCAGCAGCGGGTTGTCAATGATCACGCCGGCCTGGAAGGCAAACAGCAGGACCACGGTGACCAGCAGGCCGATGACCGACCATGGCTTCAGCCGGGCGGTGAAGGCATCTACCGCTGCGGCATTGCCGGCGTGCGCAGCGATCACCTTTCTGCGGGTCAGGGCACCCGCCACCAGCGGGATCACGATGTAAAGCACGACCGAGAGCAGCAATGTCTCCCACGGCACCACGATGTCGGTCACGCCCAGCAGCAGCGCCACGATCGGGGCGAAGGCAACGATCATCACCAGGTCGTTCACCGATACCTGCACCAGCGTGTAGGCGGGATCACCCCTGGTCATCTGCGACCAGACGAACACCATGGCCGTGCAAGGCGCGGCCCCCAGCAGGATCAGCCCGGCGATGTATTGTTGGGCGTCATTGTCCGCGATGATGCCGGAATAGAGGTAATCAAAGAACAGCACCGCCAGCGCGGCCATTGTGAACGGCTTGACCAGCCAGTTGATGACCAGCGTGATGACCAGCCCCTTGGGCTTGCGGCCAATGTCCCTGATGCTGGCGAAATCGACCCCGACCATCATCGGAAAGATCATCGCCCAGATAAGTGCGGCGACGACGAGGTTGACCGACGCCACCTCCAGGCCCGCCAGGAGGCCGACAGTGTCGGGTGACAGATTGCCGAGTACGATCCCGCCGACGATCGCCAGGGCCACCCAGAGTGACAGCCAGCGCTCGAACAGGCCAAGCGGTGAGGCGGATAGCGGCGAGTCCTGTGCCATCGGTCAGCCCAGTGGCTGCACGCGGTTGCCGGATGCATCCACCACCTGCTCGCCGTCTTCCTTCGCAAAGGCCCCGCGCTGTCCGGCAGGGATCAGGTCGAGCACCTCTTCGGATGGCCGGCACAGCTTCACGCCAAGCGGGGACACCACCAGCGGGCGGTTGATCAGGATCGGATGCGCCATCATCGCGTCCACCAGTTGCTCATCGGTCAGCGCCGGATCGCCCAGACCCAGTTCGGCGTAAGGGGTGCCCTTCTCGCGCAACAGCGCGCGCGGCGTGATCCCGGCGCGCGCTATCAGGCTTTCCAGCAGCGCGCGCGACGGCGGCGTCTTGAGGTATTCGACGACGTGCGGTTCGATCCCGGCATTGCGGATCATCGCCAGTGCATTGCGCGACGTGCCGCACTCGGGATTATGGTAGATGACGATGTCGGTGGTCATACGCTTGCTCTCCTGAATGCCTCATTCGTTGCAGGTGATCTCGCCGAGCAGGTCGGCGCACATTTCGGGCGCCCCCTGGCAGCAGTCCTGCATCAGGAAAGCCAGCAGGCGGCGCATGGCGGCGTAGTCGGCCCGGTAGTGGATCAGGCGGCTTTCGCGCTGCGATTGCACGAGACCTGCACGCTCCAGCGTGGCCAGATGATGCGACATGGTGGACGGCGGAACGCCCTGCTGGTCCGCGATGGCGCCCGCGATCATGCCGTCCGGTCCGGCCTGCACCAGCATGCGGAACACCGAAAGCCGCGTTTCATGGGCGAGCGCGCCAAGGGCATCGATTGCCCAGACCTGGGGATTGAGTTCGTCCATCCGGTCCCACCTTTCGAGAAGGATCGAAATATCACGTTCGCTGGTCTTGGCAACAATCATTTCGATAAAGTTCGAAATAGAAGGGCGGCTATCGGCGGCGGGTGCAGATCCCGCCCTGTGGTTGTGTCCGGAACATAGGTTTGAAAAGCCCCGCACATGTCCCGGACGGGACAACGGAAGGACCAACCAATGGCCCCCAGATGCCCTTTGCATGTCCCGCAAATTGCAAGAAAGTCATATAAAAATCATAGTCTTGCAGTTTCCTTTCAAAAGCTCGCGAGCTATCATCGAACTTACGCTGCACTGCACAATTGCTGCAACGAATTCCGCCCATTGCCCTGCCAGCAGCAAGCGCCGCGTGAGTCGCCGGCGCACCTGCACTTCGGGGACTAGACCATGCAAACAATGCACACATTGCGCCGCCTTTTGGCGTGCACGACCTGCCTATGCTCAATTCTGCCGACAGCCGCGCTGGCGCAGCAGGCCAACGCGCGGGCCGACGAGGACTTCATCATCGTCGAAGGCGTGCGGGTTACCGAGGAAGTGACCGAGACTGCCGCCGAGCTGGCCGAGTTCGGCACCCAGGTCCAGGTGATCAGCAGCGACGAAATCCTCACCGGCGGCTTCACCAACTTTGGCGAACTGGCAGCCGGCCTGATCCGTGGCGCCAACGTGGGCTATTCGCCGGACGAAGGCGAATTCACCATCCGCATCGACGGCGGCACCGACCGCGACACGCTGCTGCTGGTCGATGGCGTGCCCTATTTCGACCGCTCCAGCCCGTCGGAAGACCTGTGGCCGGCAACGGCGATCGACCCGCGCATGATCTCCAGCGTCGAAATCTTCCGCGGCGGCCAGAGCCTCTATTTCGGCTCCAACGGCGGCCTGGGCGTGGTCAGCGTGCGCTCGAAGGATCCCGAGGCCGAGCTGGCCGGCCAGATCGGCATCTATGGCGGTTCGTTCCGCACCCGCGAGATCTATGGCAACGTCTCGGTGCCCCTGCCCATCGGCGAGGAAGGCGAGCACGCGCTGCTGGTGTTCGGCCGGTCTTACGAGACCGATTCCAACATCCTGTTCAACCGCGAAGCCTTTGCCGATACGCTGCTGGAATTGGGCGGCTTCCGCAAGTATCCCTACAGCTTCAACAATATCGGCCTGCGTTACATGTGGCGCGCTGCGCCCGATGTGACCTTCCGCGCGGGCTTCCAACTGGCGACCATCGACTTCGAGGATACCTTTCCCGACCAGTCGCCCTATGCCCCCAACCGCACCGAATTCCCCATCTTCAACGCCTCGCTGGATGCGCGGCTGAATGACCGGATGCGGCTGGAAGTGGAAGGGCACTACCAGGCGCCCTCGCTGCTCAACACCGAACTAGACCCGCTGGTCTGTTCGATCCCGCGCGTGGCGGACCTGCCGGCCAACGTACGCAGCCTGGCCCCCAGCGGCGGCTTTACCACGGCAACGGCCTTCGAGAACTTTGCCCGCGCCAACGGCCTGCCCACCGGCTGCGTCACCAACCCGCAGTTCAACTTCGGCCGCGCCAACGTGCAGGCGCGCGAGGGCATCTATATCAACCCGGCCAACGGCCTGCCCTATGGCACCATCGCCAACCCGTTCCCCATCGGCCACCCGATGGGCTTCGTAATCCAGTCGGTCGCCAGCTTCGGAACCGGCGTGCCGATCAAGGGCATCGGCGATGTCGACCGGTTCAAGTCCGGCTATATCGATCACGGTGCCAACGCCCGCATCTATTACGACTGGACCGACTGGTTACAGACCGTGATCGGCGTGCAGAACACCAGCTATACCGACAATTCGGACGAAGTGTTCGGCGTGCGGGATGTGACCCTGCGGTCCAACGGCATCTATGGTGACCTGCGCCTTGACCTGCCGGTGCTGGAGGGCCTGAACATCTCGCTGGCGGGCCGTCAGGACTTCAACAGCAACTTTGCCGACGAGTTCATCTGGAAGGCCAGCGGCCGCCTGGAACTGCCCGCCGGCTTCTATGTCCGCGGCGGTGGCGGCACGTCCTACAGCGCCCCCAAGATTGACGAGATCGGTGCCTATGGCCCGCTGGCCAACGTCAATCCCGGCCTGGAATCGCAAAGTGTCGAAACCTACAACTTCGGCACCGGCATCAATGGCGAGATCGCCATGGGCACCTTCAACATCGAACTGGGCTATTTCGACACTGCAATCACCAACCAGTTCGGTGATCGCAGCGTGGGCGCGGTGTGCCTGGAATATGCCCGCGAGACCAACCCTCTGGGCACCGTGGCGCGCGACGAGATTGTCCGCAACCGGGCGCTGATCATCCCGCCCGATGCCTTCTGCGCCACGGCGGCAGCGGCCAACCTGGGGTCCAACCAGTCGGTGGCGGTCAACACGTTGGCCCGCCAGGACATCAAGGGCTACACCATCGACCTGGCCTTCGATACCGAGATGGTCCAGTTCGACCTGTCGTTCACCAAGAATGACTCGCTGGAACTCAACCCGGTGTTCGGCCTGCTGGCCCGCCGCGATGGCACCACCGCCAACCTGTCGTTCGTCACTCCCGGGCCGGCCGGGGCCAATGAGACCCGCCAGTCGGCCGAACGGCCCGAATGGTCGGCTTCGGGCCTGATCACCTTCACCCCCACCGACCGGCTGACCGTGGCCTTCAACCCCCGCTACCAGGGGCCGGAATGGGCCTATGCACCGGCAGGCCTGGCGCGGCTGGTGGATGCCGACGGCAACCGCGTGGTCGAGGACGTCAACTTCGGCAACTACTTCGTGATGAACGCTTCGATCCAGTACCTGCTGGGCGAGAACCTGGAGCACCGCTTCATGGTGCGGCTGGTGAACCTGTTCGACGAGGAATACTTCGAACGGTATTCCGGCGGGTCAACCCTGCAGATTTCGCGCGCTGCGGTGCGCGGGGAACTGGGGCCGCAGAACTCGGGCTACTACCGCCAGTATGGCTGGAACGGCAAGCCGCGCTCGGCCTGGGTGCAATACGAATACCGCTTCTGAGCTGACCAAACGACCCGTGGGCAGGCTGGCGCTGCGGCGCGGCCTGCCCGCCCTTTCCCGATAAATGAGGAGTGTATCATGCGCTATCTGCTGCTTGCTTCGGCCGCCCTGGCCACCCTGTCCGGCACCGTTGCCGCCCACGAAGATCACCAGCCCGATGATCGCGAAGCCCACTTTCCCGCCGCACAGGACGGCCGCCAGCTGCTGCTGGTGGACCTGCATACCCACTCCGTGTTCTCGGACGGCATGGTGTGGCCGACCATCCGCGTGGAGGAGGCCGAGCGCGACGGGCTGGACGCGATTGCCCAGACCGAACACCTGGAACACCAGCCGAAGCGGGCCGATATTCCGCACCCCGACCGCAACCGATCGCACCAGATCGCCGCGGCGGAAGTGGCGCGGACCGGCAGCGACCTCATCGCAATCAACGGCGCAGAGATCACCCGCGGGATGCCGCCGGGCCACGTCAACGCTGTCTTCGTCACCGATGCCAATGCCCTATTGGTGGACGATGCCGAAGCCGCCATCCGCACGGCCAATGCGCAAGGGGCCTTCGTGTTCTGGAACCATCCCAACTGGCTGCCGCAGGCGCCCGATGGCGTGGCCCGGATCTTCCCGTTCCACCAGGCCCTGATTGCCGATCGCCAATTGCACGGTGTGGAAGTGGCCAACGGCACGCTGGATGCCTATTCCGAACACGCCTTCCAGATCGCCCTCGACTATAACCTGGCGGTGCTGGGCACGTCCGACATCCATGGCCTGGTGGACTGGAGGCACAACGCCGGCCACGGCGGGCATCGGCCGCAGACCATCGTGCTGGCCGGCCAGCGCAGCCAGCAGGGCCTGCGCGAGGCGCTGTTCGCGGGCAACACCGTGGCCTGGATCAACGACGACATCATCGGCCTGCAACGCAACGTGGAGCCGGTGGTGCAAGCCTGCCTGAAGCTGGAGCCGCAGAGCTACCTGCCGAACTCCAGCGTGCTCGACGTGCAACTGGTCAACTCCTGCCCGCTGGCCTTCACCCTCAACAATGACGGCGACCGCACCCTGCACAACATCAGCGACCTGATCCGGGTAGAGCGCTACAGCTCGACGCGGCTGCAGGTGCGGATGAATGACGAGCGTAGCGTGCTGGCGCTGGATGTGCGGGTGCTCAACGCCCACATCCGCCCGCGTGAGGCGCTGCGCACCACGCTGTCGATTGATCTGCCGGCGTCCATGGTGCCAGCCTTGCCTTCGGCCGAGGCAGAGTAGCCGGCAAGCCTGGCAGGTCCAGGCGGGGAACTTCGAGAACCAGGAATCCGGTGGCCATACCGGGTTCCTGGTTGAGCCGGTGGATGGGACCAGACCGGCCAAGAAATGTCCTGCCGCTGTCCTTTCTACTGCTCCTCGGGCGTCATCGTTGTCCGCCATCGGCGGATAAAGTTGGCGGTGTTCATGCGGTCGCGGTTGCCAAGCAGGGCCGGGCCGACCTTGATGGCGCGCGTTCGTATGCCTGCCAGTTCGGGGTAAGGGTTGGAGAGATCGAGGCGGACCGGGATCATCCCTTGCTGCGCGATAAGCTGCTGGCCTTCCCGCGAAAGCAGATAGCCCAGCAGCCGCTGGCCAAGTTTCGGATTTGGGGCAGATGTCGGGATGAGCGCGACGCGCGATGCCAGCAATATGTAGTCGCCCGGCATGACGATGCCGAAGCGATCGTCATCGGCAGCCTGTTGAAACGCATAGGAACCCAGGATGCCATAGGCCAGCAGCAGCTTGCCAGCAGTCACGTCGGCGATCATTTCGCTGGACGACTGGTAAAGCTGTGGGCGCAGGGTGCCAATGGTGCGCACCAGTTCCCAGTTGGCAGGATCCGCCTCCAGGTCCTGGTTGAACAGCAACATCCCGGTGGAGCTGCGCTCCGGGTCGTAAATGCCGATCCGGCCCAGGTAGCGGGTGCGGTTTTGCTGAAGGTGCTCTGTCAACTGGGCACGGCTTGTGTCCGGGGCGATGCCAAGATCGGCGGGTGTGTTGATGCCGATGACGATCGGCTCGACCCCGACCGCGAAGGCCCTGTCACGCCAGTGTGCCCAATCGGGCAGTTGTTCGATTTCTGGCACCGCGAAAGGCATCGCCTGGCCGTCATTGGCAAGCTGTACCTGCAGATCCATCGCCGAGTTGATCAGCAAGTCTGGTCCCGTCCGGCCGCTGCGGCGATCCTCCAGGTAGCGTTCGCTCACCTCAGCTGCAGTAAGCGAATGATACTCGACCGCAATCCCGGGGTTGCCCTGTTCGAAAGCGGTCAGAAGCGGCTCGATCGTGGGGGTGTCGATGGTGCCATAGACAACCACGGTGCCCGTCTCGCCGGTGCCGTCCAGCCGCTCGCACGCGCCAGACAGCAGCAACAAGACCATGATTAGCAGGCGACGCAGCATCCTCGATCTCCCCGCTGTTTGTCGCATGCCCAATCGCTTGATACAATCACTGCGGAGAGGGACGCTTGTGCCATGGCACGGATCTTGGTTGTAGAGGATGACATAGCCCTGGCGCGGGGCATCCTGGCGCTGCTGCGGGCAGATGGGCACGCTGTCGATCACGTCGAGTCGGCCGAGGAGGCGGTCGATCTGGTCGGCCAGGAGCCCTATGACCTGTTTGCCGTAGATCTTGGCCTGCCCGGGATGAGCGGGATCGACTTCGTCAGCGCGGCGAGGGCGAAAGGCAACAGCGCCTCCATCCTGATCCTGACGGCGCGGGACACGATCGAGGACAAGGTCCGCGGGCTGGACGCAGGCTCCGATGACTATCTGCCCAAGCCATTCGATCCTGCCGAACTGCGGGCGCGGGTGCGGGCCCTGCTGCGGCGCCACACCAGCGATGCCAGCCCGCTAATCAGTGTGGGCCAACTGGTGTGCGATCCGGCTACCAACAGGGCCACAGTTGCCGGCGAAGCCCTTGATCTGCGCCGCCGGGAATGGGCCGTGCTTGTCGCGCTGGCGCGCAAGGCGGGCACCGTGGTCGCCAAGGAACGCCTTGCCGCCGAGGTATTCGACTATGACGATCCGGTCGGGCCCAACGCGCTGGAGGTTTATGTCGCCCGTTTGCGCAAGAAATTGCAGCCGTCCGGCCCGCATATCCGCACCCTTCGCGGGCTTGGCTACATCATGGAAACCTCATGACGGGCATCCTGCCAAATTCGCTTTCGCAACGGCAGTTGGTGATCATGGTTTCGGCCCTTATCGGCATTGCCGGAATCCTGGCTGCTGGCGGCACCCTGCTCGCGGCCAGCTTTGCCCAGAGGGCATCGGACCGCGTTTTGCGCAGCGCTGTCACCGCGATAAGCGACACGCTGACCGTCGAAGGGGACAGCGTTCAGGGACGGGTCCCGGTCGGCGCTTTCAGCTTCCTGGAAGACACCGGACAGGACAGTGTTTTCTACAACATCTCTCAGGGTGGACGGATAATCACTGGCTACGACGAACTGGCGGTGGCCCCGCCGGACGAGGGAGAGGACTTCGGCTTTCGCGATGACGAGGTCTTCGGGCAGGAGGTGCGGGTCGCGGTCCAGCAGGTTGAGCTGCCCCGCCAGGACCAGCCGGTGATCATTCAGGTGGCCGAAACCCTGAACCAGCGTGAAAGCCAGACAATCGAGATGCTGCTGGCCGTTCTGGTACTGGAGCTTGTCCTGGTGCTGGCGGCTGCGGCGATGATCAAACCCGCAGTGCGCTGGGGGCTGCGACCAGTTGCGCGGTTACAGGCCCAGTTGAGTGGGGAAAAATTCAATGCGCTGGCCCAGAGCAAGCTGGAGACGCGCGATGTGCCGCGCGAGTTGCAGGGCCTGGTCGAAGCCTACAATCACCTTATCGCGCAGCTTGGCGACGCCCTCGCAGCCCACCGCCGGTTCACGGGCGATGCCTCGCACCAGTTGCGCACGCCGCTTACCATCCTGAAAAGCCACATCGCCGTGCTGGAGCATTCGGAACCAGCTTCGGAAGAGTTCGACCAGTCGGTCAGGGACATTGCCGAAGCCAGTGCGCGGCTGGAACGGTTGCTGTCTCAGCTACTCAAGCTCGCGCGGGCCGAAGGGGGCGGTGCAAGCGACAGTGCCGTGGTTGAAACAGACCTGGCAGACCTGATCGCGGACCTGTGCCGTCGCCTGGCGCCCGAAGCCCTGGGGCGAGGTATGGACATGGAATTCCACGCCGACGGGCCAGTGATCGTCCGCTCGCATCCCATTGTTGTCGAGGAGATAGTCTCAAACCTGATCGAAAACGCCATTCGATACGGCCGGATGGGTGGGCTGATCGAGGTTTCCGTTCACCGGCAGGGGGAGGGCCCGGTAATCGAAGTTCGTGATAACGGTCCGGGCATCGCGATGGGGGACCGTGAGAGGATTTTCCGGCGTTTTTCGCGCCTTGCCCGGGACTCGGGAAGGCCGGGCAGTGGCCTGGGCCTGGCGATCTCGCGCACGCTGGCAGAGGCCGTCGGGGCAAGCGTCGAACTTGTCTGGAGCGAGGTCGGGAAGGGTTCTTTGTTTCGCGTCAGTTTCATGAAAGGCTGATGACAGCTTGGTGATCTAGCACACCCTACACAACAACGTCGGGCGTGAACCGGCGTGCTGCCAAGGGGGATAAGATGCGCCGTTTTCAGCTCAAGCTGTCTGCTTCACTGCTTGCCATCGCCATGCCGTTTGCGCCTGCGTTTGCCCAGCAGGCCGACCAGCCGGATTCCGCCGCTGCGGACGCCGAAGGCAATGAGGGCAATGCCATCATCGTCACAGGTTCGCGAATCCGGTCAGGCACGTTCAATGCGCCCACGCCGGTGACCGCCGTTTCGGCCGACCAACTCTCGATGGCCGCACCGGGCAACATGGCCGATGCCCTCAAGCAGATCCCCTCGGTTGTCCCGGGTGGCGGCACCACGGCCGGTGGCGGCACCCGCGCCGGCGGCCAGAACTTCCTCAACCTGCGCGGCCTGGGCAACAGCCGCACGCTGGTGCTGCTCGACAACCGCCGCTTCGTGCCGACCGGGCCGGACCTGCTGGCCGACATCAACCTGATCCCGCAAGGGCTGGTCGAGCGGGTCGACGTGGTGACCGGCGGCGCTTCTGCCGCCTACGGTTCGGACGCGGTGGCAGGCGTGGCGAACTTCATCCTCAACCGCCGGCTCACCGGGCTGCGCGTGAACGCCACGACCGGCATCTCGCAGCGCGGCGACAACGAGGAAATCCGTCTTTCCGTCAATGGCGGCTTCAGCGGCCTGGATGGACGCCTGCACGTGATTGCTGGCGGCGAATACTTCGAGAATGCCGGTGTCCGTGGCGATGAGCGGCAGTTCCGCCGCACTGCCGGGAATCAGGTTCTCGACCCCGCCCGGCCTGGCTTCCTGACCCGCATCGACGATTATCGCACGGCCTACACGACTGGCGGACTTGTGGTTGTCGGCACGGGCGGCACGACCGCCAATCGCAACCTGGTTTTTGGCACTCAGTTCGGTGATGGCGGCAACCCGCTTCCCTATGACTACGGCACGGTCTCGACCACGCTGCGCAACGCCACCGGCACGCAGAACGGCGGCGATGGCTTCCGCACTTCGACGGGGCAGGAAATTGTCCGCCCGCTGAACCGGACGTCTGCCTTCACGCATATCGATCTGGAAGTGGCCGCTGGCCTGACGCTCTATACCGAGGGCCTTTACGCGCGGACCAATTCCGAGTTCGCCAACAGTCCGACCACGCGCACCTTCAATATCTCGCGCAACAACCCCTACCTGGCGCAGGTCGCCCCGGCGCTGGTCACACAGCTTAACGCGCTGGGACTGACCGGTATCTCCATGAACCGCCTGACGCTGGAGCGCGGGCCAACGCTGACGACCAACGAAAACGAGACAATCCGAGGTGTTGTCGGTGCCGAGGGCGAGATCGGAAACTGGTCGTGGGACCTGTCCTACCAGTATGGCCGCAATGACACGCACAGCCCCACCGCCACCAACCTGATCACCACCAACTTTACCCGCGCGCTCAATGCCGTGGTCGCCACGGCAGGCAATCCAGGCGGCATTGCGGCGGGTACGATCACCTGCGCTGACCTCGTCAACGCCGATGCTACGGTTCGCGCAAATGCCGCTGGTTGTTCGCCCTTCAATCCGTTCGGTGCGGGATCGCCCTCCAGTGCCTCGCTCGATTACGTATTCGGCACCTCGGTGTTTGATACCCGCACCACACAGCAGGTGGTGGATGCCAGTGTTTCGGGCTCGCTATTCGACCTGCCAGCGGGCCCCGTCGAGGTCGCGGTTGGCGGCGAGTGGCGCAAGGTCAGCGCAGTCACCACGGCCGATGCCACGTCGATTGCGGGCGGCTATCGCCTGATCAACCAGCAACCCTTTGCCGGCAGTGTCACGGTCAAGGAAGCATTCGGGGAAGTGCAGATTCCGGTGTTCGACGGCTCTGCAATCGGGTCATTCGACGTCAACCTGGCTGCCCGCGTCACCGACTATTCGACCAGCGGCGAGGTGACCACCTGGAAGGCCGGTGCCGTATGGCAGCCGGTTGACGAACTGCGCATCCGCGGCACCTATTCGCGCGACATCCGCGCGCCCAACCTGGAAGAGCTGTTTGCCACCGGCCGCCAGAACAACATTACGATCCAGGATGCCTTCACCAACTCGACTTACCTGTCGGTCCCCAACCGTACGCTGGGCAATGCCGCGCTGACGCCGGAGAAGGCCAAGACCTTTGTGGTCGGTTTCGTCTACCAGCCGAACTGGCTCGATAATTTCAGTCTGGCAGTAGACTATTTCGACATTCGCATTACCGATGCGATCGCCAACGTCGGCGGGCAGAACGCGGTCGAACAGTGCAACCTGAGCAACCAGACCTCGCCCATCTGTGCTTTCGTCGAGCGCAACGCGGCCAATGCCGTGATCGGCACCCGCACTTCGCCGTTCAACCTGACCTCGCAGGAAACCAACGGCATCGACATCGAGACGCAGTATCGCACCCAACTGGGCGAAAGCACCGACCTGACGCTGCGCGGCTTTGCCACTTATACCGGCAAGAACCTGACCGATAACCCTTTCAACGCGGTCAACAATGACGCAGTGGGCGACCTTGCCCAGTCGGTCCAGCCGCGCTGGCGGGGCACTCTGTCCGCCAACCTGGACAACGACGGCTGGGGTGCCTTCATCCAGGCGCGCTACATCCATTCGTTCACCTGGGACCGCCTGCGGACCCTTGGGGTGGATACCGATTTCAACCACGTTCCGGCGCAGGTCTACCTGGATGGCCAGGTGAGCGTGAAGATCGAGGATTGGGGCGGCGAGCAGGAGGTGTTCCTCAACGTCTCGAACCTGCTCGACAAGGGCTGGGTCTATGCCCCCATTCGCGGCGGCGCCACGCCGCTGCCGACCAATCCCAACCTGTATGACCAGGTCGGCCGCATGTTCAGGATCGGGCTGCGCGCCCGGTTCTGATAAGGTGAACGAGGTGAACGATCCAGGACAGGGGAATATCAAGATGCGCCGTCGCCTGATGCTTCATGGGCTACTTCTCTCCCCGCTGCTCGTTGGCGCGGCGGCGGCGCAACCCTTCCGGTCCCCTCCCGATGCGACCACCCACGAGTGGCGCGATCTGGAGCGCGAGCTGCGCAACAAGATGACCGGCACCTATACGGTCGCCATTACCGGGGACCTGCTGTTCCAGGAGCCGGCGGGCCAGCGCATCAGCCCGCAGATCCGGGAAGTTCTGCAGTCTGCCGATACCACGATGGGCAATCTTGAGGGGTATCTGGTTGACCGCCAGACCTGGGCGGGCACCCACGGCTATCGGAATAACTGGGCACCCAAGGAGCTGGCGCAGGACCTGGCGGACCTGGGCTTTGACCTGGTGGCGCCGGGCGAGGCTGACGGCGGCCCGGCCGAGCAGATCGAGACGATGCGCTATCTCGATGAAGCCGGCATCAAGCGTCCCGGCTATGGCCCCAACCTGTCCATTGCGCGCCAGCCGGCGTTCCAGGAACTGCCGCAGGGGCGCGTGGCACTGGTGGCAGCGTTCCCCATCGGCCCGGTGGCTGACGGGCCGATTGCGCGGAACAAGGACGGAAACGACGGTGGCGAACAGGCGGGCATGAACCCGCTGCGGTTGACCCAGTGGGTAACCGTCACGCAGGAGCAGTTCGACCAGCTGGTCGCAATGCGCGACTCTATTCTGGCGCGGCGCAACGAGCCCGATCTGGCCCGGCCCACCGACCTGCCGCGCGACCGGCCGGGCCGATTGTCGTTCCTGGGCCGCAACTACATCGTGGCGGAACGTCCCGGCGAATTCCGCTATGAAATGAACGCTGAAGACCTGCAATCGCAGCTTCTCGCGATCCGCAACGCGAAGGAATACGCCGATTTCGCGGCCTTCACGATGCACATCCACGAGAACAGGTATGCCTTCCAGGCCTATTCACAGGACCATTATCCGCCCGACTATGTGATGGAGATCGCCCGCGCTGCGATCGACAACGGGGCCGACATGTTCTTCGGCCACGGCAACCATACTATGCAGGGGATCGAGATCTACAAGGGCCGGCCGATCTTCTACAATCCGGGCAACCTGGCAGTGCAGCGGTTCGGTTCGGACGACAGCGCGCCGAACCCTGGCAACGTGACGAACATCGAGGCCGGCGAACTGGGCAACATGTGGCTCCAGCAATACGAGAACCTCGTCGCCTATGTCGCGCAGTCGCACTATCGCGATGGCCGCTTGGAAGAAATCCGCATCTACCCGGTCGATCTGGGCGTCGACGCCACGCGGGTGCCGTGGTCGCGATCAAGCATTCCGCAGACACCATCGCCCGAATTGGCCAGGCGAATCCTGGCCGACCTCCAGCGCTATTCCGAGCCTTTCGGCACGCAGATCGAAATCAGGGACAACATCGGCATCATTCGCATACCGCCGGAAGCTATTGTTCCGGTTGGCGGTGATCTGGATATTCCCGGCCGCGGTCCTGCATCCGGACGTTCGGGCAACTGACAGTGGCCGGCCAGACGCCACATCTTTCGCGCCGGACCGTGATGGCCGGCGGCGCAGCGCTGGTGTCGCTTCTCGCGACCCGCGCCAGCGCGGCAGCGGACTTTCCCAACCGGCCCTTGTCGATCCTGGTGCCGGCCAATCCGGGCGGGGGATGGGACCAGCTTGCCCGCCTGATGCAGCAGGTGATTGCGCGCAACCACCTGGCACCTACGCCGATCGACGTGTTCAACAAGGGCGGCGCGGGCGGTGCCATCGGCCTGGCCGACCTGGTCACCCGCAAGCACGACGATCCCTACACCATCATGGCGGCCGGTTCCGTGCTGCTGGGATCGACCATTTCGCAGAACAGCCCGTTCCGCGCGAGCGACTCCAGGCCGCTGGCCCGGCTGATCGTCGAGAATCTGGTGGTTGCGGTCCCCAGCAACTCGCCGCTGCGCACGATCAACGACCTGCTGGACGCCTACCGCGCCGACCCCGGCAGTTTCACCTGGTGCGGCGGATCGGCAGGGGGTGTTGACCATATCCTGATCGGCCTCATCACCGAAGCCTGCGGCGTCGCCGCGGAACGGATGCGTTATGTCGCCTATTCGGGCGGCGGGGAGGCATCCGCGGCCATCATGGGCGGCCAGGTAACCGCTGCCGTGGCCGGTTACGGCGAATGGCGCGGACTGGCCGAATCCGGCCATATCCGCATCTTGGCATCGAGTGCGCCCCAGCGTTTCGGGGATGGCACCATCCCGACCCTGCGGGACGCCGGGTTGGATATCGTGCTGCAGAACTGGCGCGGGGTCTTTGCCGCGCCGGGTGCCAGCGCCGAGGGCATTGCCTGGTGGGCCAACCTGATCCGCACCATGCGGAACACCCGCGATTGGCAGGAAATGCTGGCCAACAAGGGCTGGGAGGATGGCTACCTGGAGGCTGATGCGTTTGCCGCCTTCATCCGCGCCGAGGAGATGACCACCGAGACAACCCTTGCACGGGTGGGAATTGGCGGCACTGCCGGCGGCAACTCGCCCCTGGGTCCCTGGGGAATGCCCAAGGTCATTGCCGGCCTCGCAGTCGTGGCTGCCGTCGGCGTGGCCATGGAATACCGCAGCGGCATCTCCGTTGGTCCAGCAGGGCTGGAAGACGACGACGAAGGTGGCGGTGACCTGCCGGTCTGGTCGCGCTTCCTGGCGGGAGCGGCAATCATCCCGCTCTATCTGCTGGCCCTGTCGCTGGTGGGCTTCCTGATCGCGACGCCGGTCTTCGTCGTGTCCATCTGTCTGCTGATGAAGTCACGGACGCTGAAATGGGACGTTCTGGCAGCACTGGTCCTGACTGGCCTGGTGTGGCTGCTGTTCACCCGCGTGCTCAACATTTTCCTTCCGTGACGAGGTAGCTGCCGTGGATTTTGCGACACTCGCCAGCAACATGAGCACCGGCTTCGCGGTGGCGCTTAGCCCCGACAAACTGGCGTTCGGCCTTCTGGGAGTTCTCATCGGCACGGCCGTGGGCGTGCTGCCGGGCCTGGGGCCGTCGGTTGCCATCGCGCTGTTGCTGCCGCTCACATTCGGTCTCGATCCAACGACCGCGTTTATCCTGTTCGGCGGCATCTACTACGGCACGATGTATGGCGGATCGACGACATCCATCCTTATTAACACGCCGGGTGACGCGGCTGCCTCGGTTTCCACCTTCGAGGGCTACCCGATGGCCAAAAGCGGCCGCGGCGGGGTTGCCCTGGCAACGTCGGCGATCGGTTCGTTCATCGGCGGCACTTTTGCGACTTTCATGCTGATGATCGCCGCGACCAGCCTGGCGGGTATCAGCCTGGTTTTCGGGCCACCGGAATATGCCCTGCTGATGCTCCTGGCCCTGACCATGGTCACCGGCATGGCCGGCAAGTCGCTGTTCCGCGCGCTGTTTGCGCTGGCTTTCGGCCTGGGCCTGGCGATGATCGGCATCGACATGCAGACGGGCGAGAACCGCCTGACCTTCGGCGTGCAGGAGCTTTACGGCGGGATCGATGTCGCACTGGGGGCTGTCGGGCTGTTCGCCGTGGGCGAAGCCCTCTGGCTGATTGCGGCCCCGGCTTCCGCGGCGACCGAGCGGATGCCCACCAACCGGCTGTGGCTGACCATCGAAGAGTGGCGCCGCTCGCTGGTGCCGTGGTTGCGGGGAACGGTTGTTGGGTTCTGCAGCGGCCTGCTGCCCGGCACCGGGGCGACCTTTGCGACATTCCTCAGCTATGGGGTCGAACGGCGCTTCGCGAAGAACCCGCAGGAATTCGGCAAGGGTGCGATCGAGGGGCTGGCAGGCCCGGAGGCGGCCAACAATGCAGCGGCCGGTGCCAGCATGGTCCCGCTTCTTGCGCTGGGCATTCCCGGCTCGGCCACGACCGCGATCATGCTGGTTGCGTTCCAGTTGTATGGCTTGCAGCCGGGGCCGACGCTGCTGGAGACGAACAAGGACCTTGTCTGGGGCCTTATCGCCAGTCTCTATGTGGCCAACGTCCTGCTGGTGATCCTCAACCTCCCCCTGGTGGGGCTGTGGGTGCAATTGCTCAAGATTCCCAAGGGAATGATGACGGCGCTGATCCTCGTGTTCTCTACTGTTGGCGCATACAGCCTGCAGGGAAGCCTGGGCGATGTGACGATTGTCTGGCTTCTGGGGGTCGCCGGCTTCCTGTTGCGCCGCTTCGGATTTCCGATCGCGCCGGTTCTGCTTGGCCTTGTGCTCGGCCCCTTGCTTGAACAGGACCTGCGCCGGTCCCTCGCCATGTCGAACGGCGACTATTCGATCTTCATCACGCGGCCCATCTCGGCGTGCATCCTCGCTGTCATCGTCATCGGGCTTGCCGTGTTCGTCAGGAAGACGCTGCGCGAGCGTAAGGTTGCGCTGCGCGCTGTGGTGGAAGCAAACTGATTTGCTTTGGGAGGAGAAGTTCAGAGGTTCGTTCCTGTCTCCCCGACCATTGGCGTGAAACCGCAGAATTCCGCGGCTTTTTGAAAGTTCACCGTGACGCCGATTGTGGCACCTTCGTGTGACATCAGCAACGAAAGTGCTTGCTCGGTCGGGTAGCGATTGCGCCACCTTGACCCGTCAGGTTCTGCCGATTTGCTAGATCTGAAACGGCGACGCTGTCGCTGTTCAACTCGCCAATCGAGTCCGCCGCAATGGTCGATCCGATTGGGAACTTGCAGCTCCAGGTAATGCCGCTTCGCAAGGGCAGAAGGCGCGCTCATGCCGTTTCAAGTCGGAACCGTCGGCCTCTTCCTCCATTTGCATGATGGTACATGCTTTAAGAGACCCAGACGTTTTGCCACGAAACCCATTGATTGAACCTCCAGCGCTGACGTCTGACAATTCAATTCTGCTCGATTTCGATGGCACCATGGTCGATCTAGTCGATCGACCGGACGCCGTCGTCATGGACGCGGAATTGGGCCGGCTGATCGACCACCTGATTGAAGTCTTCGACCGCCGGGTTGCGATTGTCAGCGGACGATCAGTGACGCAGCTGAAGTTCCTCTTGGGCCGGCTGGCGACCGACATCGCCCTGGTCGGCAGTCACGGTGCAGAAGTTCATGCTCACACTTCTGCGGCCACACCCCTCCGGCCACCGGAATTGGATGGTGTGGAACAAGCGATACACTTCCAGCTGGCAGGAATGCCGGGAGTCCTGATTGAATCGAAAACACTAGGGGTGGCCGTTCATTACCGTCTGGATCCCTGTTCCGAGCCGCGTGTTCGCGCTGTTGTCAAAGACCTTGCGGCAAGTAGCGGGCTGGTCATGCAGGAAGGAAAAATGATGCTGGAACTACGCACCGCCGGCGCAGACAAGGGCACGGGCATTGCCGCTTTGATGAACCAGCCACCCTTCGCTGGAACCAGACCCGTCTTCGCTGGCGACGACGTGACCGACGAGGCCGGCTTTGCCGCCGTCGCCCGGATGGGCGGCCACGGCGTGCTGGTGGGTCCTGAGCGGCCAACCGCGGCGCGCTATCGCCTGGCCGACGTGGGGGCGGTGCGCCAGTGGCTGGGCCGCCGGCCATGACCGCCACGCTGGACCTGTGGCCGATCGGCAATTGCCAGATATCTGCGCTGGTTGACCGCGCGGGCCGCTTTGTCTGGGGCTGCCTGCCGCGGGTGGATGGCGATCCGGCCTTCTGCTCGCTGCTGGACAATGCCCCGCCTGCCGCCGACGGCGCTTTCGGGTTCTGGGAGATCGACCTCGACGGCGTGGTCGAAACAACGCAGCGCTACCTGCGCAGTACCCCGGTGCTGGTCACCCGCCATACCGATGGTGCGGGCAACGCGGTGGACGTGATCGACTTCTGCCCCCGGTTCAAGCGCATGGGCCGGATGTATCGCCCCGTGGCCTATGTGCGGATCGTGCGGCCCGTGGCGGGCAGCCCGCGCATCCGCGTGCGGCTGCGCCCGGCCATCCAATGGGGCAGCGCGCAGGCGGAAACCGCGCGCGGGTCGAACCACATCCGCTACCTGCTGCCCGACTGTGCCCTGCGCCTGTCGACCAATGCCCCGGTGGGCTGGGTCCTGGATGAACGCATGTTCCGCGTGGAAGGCCCGCTGCACTTCTTCCTGGGGCCGGACGAGAGCTTCGCTCAGGAAATCCCCCGCGCGCTTGATGCCATGCTGGACGACACGGTTGACGAGTGGCGCCACTGGGTGCGGGGCTTGGCCACGCCTTACGAATGGCAGGAGGCGGTGATCCGCTCGGCCATCACCCTGAAGCTGTGCCAGCACGAGGAAACCGGCGCGATCGTGGCGGCGCTGACCACCTCGATCCCCGAACACGCCGATTCCGGCCGCAATTGGGACTATCGCTACTGCTGGGTGCGCGATGCCTATTACACGGTGCAGGCGCTGAACCGGCTGGGCGCGCTGGACGTGCTGGAGGGTTACCTCGCCTACCTGCGCAACATCGTCGACAATGCCGCCAGCGGCCACATCCAGCCGCTTTATGGCGTGGGGGGCGAGGCCCGGCTGGTGGAAGGCGAGGCGGCAGCGCTCAGCGGCTATCGCGGGATGGGGCCGGTGCGCGTGGGCAACCAGGCCTATGAACAGGTGCAGCACGATGCCTATGGCCAGATCGTGCTCTCGAACGCGCAGGCCTTTTTCGACCATCGCCTGCTGCGGATGGGGGGGATCGAGGATTTCCACGCGCTGGAGCCGGTGGGCGAGCGGGCCTGGCAATTGTTCGACCAGCCCGATGCCGGCCTGTGGGAACTGCGCACGCGCAGCCACGTCCACACTTATTCGGCGGCCATGTGCTGGGCGGCCTGCGACCGGCTGGGCAACGTGGCGCAAGTGCTGGGCCTGCCGGACCGGGCCGTCTTCTGGAACGAACGGGCGCGGCAGATGCGGACGCGGATCGAGCAGGAAGCCTGGCGCGAGGAGGCCGGCACCCTGTCAGCAACCTTTGCCGGCAGCGAGCTGGATGCCAGCCTGCTGCAACTGCTGGACCTGCGCTTCCTGGCCCCGGACGACCCGCGCTTCACGGGCACGCTGGCGGCGGTGGAGCAGGGCCTGCGCCGCGGCTCGCACATGCTGCGTTATGCCACGCAGGACGATTTCGGCCTGCCGCACACCGCCTTCAACGTGTGCACCTACTGGCTGATCGAGGCGCTGCATTTCACCGGCCGCCACGCCGATGCCCGCGCCCTGTTCGAGGAGATGCTGCCGCGCTGCACCCCTGCGGGCCTGCTGTCGGAGGATATCGATCCGGTGACCGGCGAGCTGTGGGGCAACTATCCGCAAACCTATTCGCTGGTGGGGCTGATCAATTGCGCTGTCCTGCTGTCCAAACCCTGGAGTGCCGTGCGATGAGCCGCCTGATCGTCATCTCGAACCGCGTCACCGCCGCCAGCGCCAAGGGCGGCGCGCAAGGCGGGCTGGCCGTGGCCCTGACCGCCGCCCTGCGCGAAAGCGGCGGCATCTGGTTCGGCTGGTCGGGCGAGCAGACCGACCAGTTCACCGGCCACATCAACTTCACCCGCAGCCACGGCGTGACCACCGCCACGATTGACCTGGAAGAGCAGGATATCGAGGAATACTACAACGGCTATGCCAACCGCACGCTGTGGCCGCTGTTTCACTATCGCATCGACCTGGCCGAATACGAGCGTGACTTTGCCCACGGCTACCAGCGCACCAACGAGTGGTTTGCCGAGACCGTCTATCCGCTGATCGAGCCGGACGACATGGTGTGGGTGCAGGACTACCACATGTTCCCGCTGGGCCAGGAGTTGCGCAGGCGCGGCCTGAAGAACCGGATCGGGTTCTTTCTCCACATCCCCTGGCCACCCCGCCGCCTGCTGACCACGCTGCCCGAAGCGCGGACGCTGGTGGAATCGCTGCTGGCCTACGATGTGGTCGGCTTCCACACCCGCGAATGGCTGCTGTCGTTCTGCGACTATGCTCGCGAGGACCTGGGCGGCGTGATCGACGAAAACGACGTGCTGACGGTGGGGACGCGCAAGGTCCGCCTGCTCGCCTGCCCCATCGGCATCGATGCCGAGGAGTTTGCTGCGCTGGCCGCCAGCCCGGTGGCGCAGGCCACGCACGATCGGGTCCACCGCAGCGCCGTGGGGCGCGCGCTGATCGTGGGGGTGGACCGGCTGGACTATTCCAAGGGGCTGGAGGAGCGCTTCCTCGGCTACGAGCGGTTCCTGCTGGAGAACCCGGCCGAGCGCAAGGAAGTGGTGCTCCTCCAGATCGCCCCGCCGTCGCGGGCGGACGTGGAAAGCTACCAGCGCATCCGCAACACGCTGGAAGGGCTGGCGGGCCGGATCAACGGTGCCCATGCCGGGCTGGACTGGGTGCCCATCCGCTATGTCAACCAGGGCTACCCGCGCGATGCGCTGGCGGGCGTCTACCGGGCCAGCCGGATCGGGCTGGTCACCCCCTTGCGCGACGGGATGAACCTGGTGGCCAAGGAATATGTCGCCGCGCAGGATCCCGCCGACCCGGGCGTACTGATCCTCTCGCGCTTCGCCGGTGCGGCCGACCAGATGCCCGAGGCCCTGCTGGTCAACCCGCACAGCGCCGAGGAAATCGCCGATGCCATCGGCCGTGCCCTGGCCATGCCGCTGGACGAGCGGCAACGCCGCTGGCAAGCCCTGATGGAAGGCGTGACGCGCGAGGACGTGATCTGGTGGCGCAAGCGCTTCACCGACGCCCTGGCCGCAGTTGCAGCGGACCCGCCAGCGACCGCCAGCGCCGAGCCATGAGGGCTCGGTGATGGAAGCCGGCACACTCTCGCCGATCCACATCAGCTGGGCCGAAGCCCTGCTGCGGATCGCTGCCAGCATGGTGCTGCCGCTGCTGATCGGCCTCGACCGCTTCCTGCGCCGCAAGCCGATCGACTTCCGGCCTTTCGTGGTGGTCTCGCTGGCGGCCTGCTCGCTGTCGCTGACGGTCCTCGAACTGGCCGCCCGCGCCGGTGGGCCGGAGCTGGACCCCAGCCCCAGCCGGGTGTTCGCCGGGGTCATCACCGGCATCGGTTTCCTGGGCGCAGGCGCGATGTATCGCGAGGACAGCTATGTCAAAGGAGCCGGCTCGGCAGCGGCGATCTGGGCTTCCGGGGCCATCGGCCTGATCTGCGGCGCGGGGATGCTGTGGCTGGCGGGTCTGCTGGGCGGCGGTGTGCTGTTGGTGCTGATCGCCAGCGCCCCCTTCACCAGCCGCTACGACGCCAACTGATACCGGCGGGCATGCCGGTCAGCTCGACCGCCATTCACTCAGCAGCTTGCCGTCGGCCGTCTCGAACGCCACCCGGTCCAGCCGGCTGGCGACCACGCACACTGGCCGGACATCGGCCGAAGCTGACTGGCAGCGCACGGCACGCCCATCAGGGAAGGCCACGGTCCGGCCTTCGAGCACCAGGCGATAGCCCTGTGGCGGGGCGACGAGCTGTTCGTCCCGCTCGCCGCGGACGGTGAAAGCATAGGGCCGCCCGTTGCGCCGGCCGATGCGCGACCCGCCTTCCTCGAAGATGGCAGCGATGCCCAGGGTCTGCGGTGATGCCGGCACAGAGTCCGCGCCCGCCTCGCCCCCGCGCGGGGCCGGGCAGCCATTCCCGGTCAGCCAGGGCCGGGGCAGCCAGAAGCCTTCCACTGCCTCCCAGCCGGATTCCTCACCCTCGCGCGCGATCACGGGGGATTCAGCCCAGCTTGCCGGGGTCAGCCGCAGGGCGATCGCCTCGCGCTCCCCGTCCCACAGGGCCACGGGCAGGCCCGGCTGCTCGGCGGCGTCTGCGCTTTCCGCCACCGGGCCGCCGCAGCCGAAGGCCATGGTAACCGCAAAGGTGCGCCCAACCAGCGGATCGCTGTCGGCGCGCACGGTGCCGGCGGCATAATCGGATGCGGCGCGGTTGACTGCCGCGATCAGGTCGGCCCGGGAAAGGCCCGGCAGCACGGCGGGCAGGCTGGGTGCTGCGGAAGGGAGCGGCTCGGGCTCCGCCACCGGGTCCGCTTCGTCCGCCGGTTGCTCGCAGGCCGCCAGTCCGGCCAGCAGCACGCTTGCCAGGACCGTGCAGATCATCCGGGGCGGGCGGGCGGACAAGGGCTGGTTCTGGCGCATTGCCCGACCATAGCAGACAATGGCCGAATCGCGAAAAAGCCCTTGAATTGCTTGACGCAAGGCGCATCGCGGGGCCACCAGCAGGCATGGCATTCAATCAGATCGCGGCGCTGGTCGTCCTGGTCACCGTGGTCGGCGTGCTGATCCACGGCAAGGTGCGGTCCGATGTCGCGGCCCTGTCCGCTGCCGCCGCCCTGCTGCTGCTGGGCGTGATCCGCCCTGTGGAGGTGCAGGGTGCCTTTGCCAGCCCGGCGGTGATCGCGCTCGCCTGCCTGTTCGTGATTGCCTATGCCATCGAGCTGTCCGGCCTGCTGGGCCTGCTGATCCACCAGGCGCAGAAGCTGTGCGCGCGGATCGGCTCGGCGGGGCTGTGGATCCTCCTGGTGGCCTGCGGCGGTGCTTCGGCCTTCCTCAACAACACCCCTATCGTGGTGCTGGCCGCCCCGGTGGTGAAGGACGTGGCAAAGTCCATGGGCCTGTCGCCCAAGCGGTTCCTGATCCCGCTCAGCTACATCACCATCATGGGCGGGGCATGCACCCTGATCGGCACCTCCACCAACCTGCTGGTGAACGACATGGCCCGCAATGCCGGCGAGCCGGTATTCCGCATCTTCGAGATTACCCCGGTCGCGCTGGTCATCGCCGCAGTCGGGGGCCTGTACCTGTTCCTGTTCAGCGGCCGGCTGAAACAGGACGACAGCGAATTCGGCGCCCGGCGCGAGCCGCACGACCAGACGGGCGACGGGACCATGGGCGACCTAGAGCTGTTTGCGGTCGACCGCCCGTTCCAGCCGCGCCGGGCGGCCATCTCGATGCTGGTGTTCATCGCGGTGATTGCCGCTGCGGCCACCGGCATCACGCCGATCGCGGCGGCGGCCTTTGCCGGGGCCGTGATCCTGATCCTGCTGCGGGTGATCACGCCGGAAGAAGCCTATGCCGGCCTGCGCCCCGAAGTGCTGCTGCTGATTGCCGGCATGGTGGTGGTGGGCCTGTCGATCGAGGTGACGGGTCTGGCCGAAGCGGGCACCGACCGGCTGATCGCCTTCATCGAACCCTTCGGCCCGCTGTTCGCGCTGGCCATCCTCTACGGCGTCACGCTGTTTGCCACCGAGTTCCTGTCGAATGCCGCCGTGGCCGTACTGATCACCCCGGTGGCCGTGGCCCTGGCCAACAGCCTGGGGGTGGACCCGCGCCCTTTCCTGGTTGCGGTGATGATGGCCGCCAGCGCCGCCTTTGCCACCCCGTTCGGCTACCAGACCAACGTGCTCGTCTTCCAGCTTGGCGAATACAAGTACATGGACTTCGTGCGCATCGGCGTGCCGCTGAACCTGCTGACATGGGCCGCAGGGGTGATCGCCATCCCGGTGTTCTTTCCTTTTTGAGATCAGCAATGGCGAAGGCAAATCCCGGCGGCTTGGGCTGAATTTCTTCAGCCGCAAATCTAACCGGCTGTGTTCAGCAGATTGGAGACACCTGTCATGATCTGTGCGGCGACGAACGGTCTGCCAATCATCACACTGCCAGGCACTCCTTGAGAAGCCCACTCATGTTCGCCCGCCGCACTCACGTATATCACGGGCATATCCTTGTGCAGTTCAGGCGCCTTCGCTCGTTTGCCGGTCGCATCCTCAACTACGCGATCGCCACGGCCCGTGCGGAGAACAATCCCGCACCGGCGCTGGGAGGCGCTCTCTCTGCACCCATGGTTCGCCATCATCCGGCAGTCATTGGTCCGATCGAGCTTTGAAAACTACTTCGAGCAATCGATGGATACGGAGGGCATGCCTCCACCAAGGCGGCGCTGGCCCTCTCGGTGCGCGGTGCGCAAGGCTTACAACCGCACACAGTATTGGGACCAGCGCGTGCGCATGATGCAGTGGTGGTCCGACAAGGTCGATTCCTTGAAGCAACTGAACGCACAGTCGTGACGCCATCGGGGGGCGAAAAATGACCCCAAAAAAGACCCCCGCAGGGTGTGAATATCAGCAATCAGCCCCGATCACCGGCGGAAGCAGGCTAGAGGTTTTTCGTGATTATTCAGTGATTTCTGTTCAATCGCGCAACGCGGCGATGAAGCTACTGGTGCCCAGAAGAGGACTCGAACCGCTCTCAGAATGTCGCAAAACTGCGAGAATCTTGACCTTGGTTACTTAAGTGAGGCCCCCGTTGGTGCCCCCAGAATGCATTTTTACCAGAGGATTTGGGTCCCATCCTCGAAAAAGTCTAATGATTTCAATAGGCGTCTTTTAACGCAGGACGCGTCTGATTTCCAGCAAATTTGCATGGCCGACCAGCTCCGAAAATGGGGTGCTAAGTGAAACGATAATCAACTCTGCTACAATGCTGCTCGCCGCATTGAGGAGGAGAATTGGCGTTTGCTTATCGCACCTGAAGATCCCGGTTCCGAAACCATTCGGGTGCCTGTCCTCAAGGTCTTTGACGGCGATGGCTTCCTAACCCGTATCGACAACCCCCGACGAGGAGCAAGCCTTGAAGTGACAATCAGGCTGGGGTTCATCGATGCTCCGGAGATAGAGCAGCCTGGCGGCATCGAAGCGCGTGACTTCCTTCAATCGCTCATTGGCGGAAAGCATGTCGATCTGGCCATTCTGATAAAGATGGACACTGGCGGCATTATCGATCGACACAAGCGGATCGTAGCCGTGCCCTACTTGCAGATGGATCAGAGCAATGAGGCCAACGACCCGGCTTCCCGGCTCGGACAATTCTTTCGGGGAGTGACTGCTCCATCTCACCGCAACATCGAGTTGGAGATGATCCTCAATGGATGGGCATGGGTGTTTGATCGCTATGGCCCCGATGAAAGCTACTTCGATGCGCTGGAAGATGCTCAGCGAAATCGGCGCGGCATCTGGAGAAATGACGACAACGTTCATCCGTGGGAATTCAAGAAGCAGCGCTACAGGGCTCGTCGGACGAAACCAAAGCCTGCTCCACAAACGCCGCTCTTCGACGTATCAGAGTCAGCAATCTCGTGTCCGATGGAAGGCTGCGATGGTCAGTTGGTTGAGAAGAGCGGACGTTTCGGGAGTTTCCTTGGATGCTCGAATTTTCCGAGGTGCCGTCACTCGCGCAATTTGAATGGATGACTGGAGTGAGCTCTAAGGGATCGCAGCGATGTCCGAGCGCGTCTGCAATCGAGGGGCTTTTATCCCGCAAAACGCGATTTTTGAAAAATGCGAGATAAATCGCGGATTGGCCCTCTGCGTTCTTCCTATGTTCGAACATTCTTGTTTTGCTAACGCATGAAGCGTATATTCTCACCCTGAGATCGATTCCGCAGGTTTAAGATGAGCAACCTAACTGCACAGGTTCTGGCAACGGTGAACGCCCCCTATGGGGCGAACCATTCCGCTCATCAACTCGCTGCGCTCATCGCTGACCCATCGAGTGTGGAAACGTGTGACGCCAGCGTCTTCGCTTTCTTCTCGGAAGTGGCACCAGCGATCCAGAAAGCCTTCATGGCTGAAATGAAGGTCAATGAGGATATGGCGAAAGCTGTCGCTAGCCAGTTTTCCAAGATGGCTGGGTACTCGCTGCCTCTGGCAGCCTGAGAAAGTGATCTCGCCTCGACAGCAGCCGAGCCAATGGCCGCTTCTATTTGATTTGGCATCCGACATCATCGCGCGAACCACCGAAGCCGTTGGCCGCGAGCCAGATTGGTCGTTCGGAGGTGGGACTGCATTGATGCTCCAGATCGATCATCGCGAGAGCCATGACATCGACCTCTTCCTTTCCGATCCCCAATTCCTCCCTTATCTCAATCCCGAGACGCAGGGGTTTGAGCTTGAACGAATGCCAGACACCTACAAAACAGACGGCGCAGGTTCCCTCAAACTGATCTTCGAGGACATTGGTGAAATCGACTTCATTTGCTGTGCCGACATTACGCCAGAGCCATCACGGGTCAGTGAGCTACGGGGGCGAACAATCCGGCAGGAAACTCCGGCAGAGATAGTTGCTAAGAAGGTCTACTATCGCGGTGCATCGATGCAGCCACGCGATATGTTCGATATCGCGGCCACCAACGAAAAGCTGGGCAAAGACTACGTGATCAATGCCCTCCGGGAATGTGGAGTTGATCGATGTACGAATGCCCTTCGAGCTGCGGAAAATATGAAGCCTGAGTTCGCTAGCTCAATCATCAAGCAACTCATGTACCGCGATCATAACGGTCACTTGGTTGACGAAGCGCAGGCGATTACAGTGCAGCTGTTGCGTGCAACGCTAGGCGCCTAGGGCTCCCCTCGCTCAGCCCCAATAAGCGGCGTATATTGGCACACTTCGCCGTGGATACCGATGCAGTCTTCATGACGACGCGACTGGCTGGACCTGCAACCTACTTCCTGCCTTTCAACCAAGGGCATAATGGTGGGGCAGGCAATCCACCTGACACCAAGGGTCGAAGCTATCGCACTGCCTACCTATGGGAAGAAGTGCTTCAGCGCGACAGCCTGCTCGATCTGCTCGCCCGGTTCATCCATTTGCAAGTGGAAGAAAAGCGCGACGACGCGGGGCGAAAGGTCAAGAAAGAAACTCTTATCTTTCCGCGCTACCATCAGCTTGAAGCGGTCCGGGATTTAGTCGCGCGGGCTAAGACTGAAGGCCCCGGCCAAAACTATCTGATCGAGCACTCGGCGGGCAAGCCAAAGCTGAAACAGAGTCCTGCCGACCACCAAAAAATGAATGCCATTATCGATCGACCAGTGTCGAACTTCGGCGATCTTGCGAAAGCCGATCCGGCAGAGGCCGAGGTGTTGCGCGGAAAGATCCTGGCATTCAGCAGTCTCTACGGCTTTCTAAGTCAGATCATCCCCTATCAGGACTCTGACCTCGAAACCCTATACGTCTTCCTACGCCATCTGGCTTCCAAGCTGCCGAAGAAGGGCGGAAGCCCCTCCTATCAGTTCGATGACGAGGTGAGACTTGATTACTATCGCCTCCAAAAGGTCAGTGAGGGTTCGATCAGTCTTTCCGAAGGGACGGCAAACAAACTCGACGGGCCTTCCTCTGTGGGATCGAAAGTCGCGCGTGAAGAAGAGGTGCCACTTTCCCGGCTGATTGACGTCGTGAACGAGCGGTTCGGCACTGACTTCAACAATGCTGACCAACTGTTCTTCGATCAGATCGTTGAGGCCGCGATGGCCGACGCCAATCTGCGCCAAGCCGCGATCGCGAACCCAGGCGAAAAATTCGAGTTATTGTTCAAGAACCTGCTTGAAGCTCTGTTTGTTGAGCGCATGGATCAGAATGAAGAAATCTTTGCCCGATTCATGAATGACAAAGCCTTTCAAGGTCTTGTCACGAACTGGCTGGCAACCGAAGCATACTCCAAATTGCGGAACTCAAATGACTAGTTCGGAAATAGTTGAAGAACGCTCGCCAATGCGCTCCGCGATCCAGCTGTTGATGTACCGTAGTACGCGGTCTGGCCAAAGATTTGCTGATCGAGGAAAAAACATCCTGCAGAGAGTCGGCGATGAGCGAAGCTGAATTCAAGGAATGGCTTGGAAGGCGGCTTTATCAAGGGAAGCCACTCAAGACGGTGGGCAACCGTGTCGGTTGGGTCAAGGCTGCCGAGCGGGCGCTGGCCGAATTGGGCTTCGCACAAAAAACCCTCGACGAAGTGCACGCAGCCGGACAGTGGGATGCCCTATTACAGGCGCTTTCGCAGCTGCGTTCAGATTGGCGTACCAACGAGGCTGCCGCTAGGGCAATTGCTCCTCAATCGGCTGATCCACATTTGCAGGTTGCGAACACACGGCAAGCAGTTGGGATGTATTCCCGATTGCGGGCTTGAGCAGTTCGAGGAACCAACGCGCCTTGCGTAGCGTGGCCTCCGCCCGGCCTTCGGGCACCATCTTCTCATCGATGTACTTCTTAGCGATGACCTCGAAAGTGTTCTCCGCGCCCAGCTTGATCCTGGCCTTCTTGCGCTTCCGTTCCAGCATCGGATCGATGCCATCGGAAACCTTGAGCCGTGCTCGGTCTCGAAGCTGACGCGCTTGCGACAAACTGATCTCAGGGAACGCGCCGATGGGCAGCTTCTTTTCCTTCCCGCCGAAGCGGTACTTGAAATACCAGAGCTTGGAGCCGTTCGGCTTCACCAGCAGCAGCAGCCCCCGCGAGTCGTATTTCTTGTACGACTTGTCGGCAGCCCGGAAGCCTTTGATTTCCTGCACATTGAGGCTCATCTGGGGGCCTCACTTTCGTGCGATTTGGGGCCTTTTGGGCCGGAGCCCCCAGACGAGGCCCCCACAGACGTTGGAACAAAGCGGAACAAAACAAGACCTCGCTTTCTGCGCTGGAGGTCAAGAATGGCAGAATTCCGCCATTTCTGCAATGTTTTGGAACGTTCTGATGAGAACAAATGGTGCCCAGAAGAGGACTCGAACCTCCACGCCCTTGCGAGCGCCGCCACCTGAAGACGGTGCGTCTACCAATTCCGCCATCTGGGCACCGGATCGCGGCAAGTCATCGAAGCCTGCCGCTGGTAGGAGCGCGCCACTAGCGGGGGGTGGGGCGGCTTGTCAACGCGCGAATTGGGCCAATGTGCAGAAACTCTGCCCGCCCCCGCACATTGCCCCATTGCGGGCGGCCCCGCGCTTGTGCCAAGGGCCTCTCCACACGCAAGGCAATTGATGGGCACGGGCTATGGGCAAGCAACTGGATGGCAAGCTGGTGGTGCTGGTGGGCGGCAGCGGATTCGTGGGCCGGCACCTGGCGCAGGACCTGCTGGCCCGCGGCGCGCGCCTGCGGATTGCCGCGCGCCATCCGGAAAAGGCATTTGCGGTCAAGCCGCTGGCGAACCTGGGCCAGATGCAGGCGGTGCGCTGCGACGTGACCAGGCCAGACTCCCTGCGCGCCGCGATCGCCGGGGCCGATGCCGTGGTCTACCTGGCGGGCACCTTCGGTGCTGGGCAAAAGCAGGTGCAGGGCGATGGCCCGCGCATCGCGGCAGAGGCGGCGGCGGCAGCGGGGGCGGAGGCCTTCGTGCTGGTTTCCAGCCTGTCGGCCGATGCCGGGTCCGAAGGCGGCTATGCCTCCAGCAAGGCGGCAGGCGAGGAGGGCGCGCGCCAGGCCTTCCCCCAGGCCACGATCATGCGCCCGTCGGTGATCTTCGGGCAGGACGACCAGTTCGTGACCATGTTTGCGGGCCTGGTCAGCTCCATGCCGGCGCTGCCGGTGTTCGGCCCGCAGGCGAAGCTGCAACCCGTCTTTGTCGACGACGTGGCCGCCGCGATCACCGCCGCGCTGGAGTATCCCGCGCTGCACGGAGGCAAGACCTACGAGCTGGCCGGCCCGCAGGTGCTGACGATGCTGGAGCTGCACGAGATGATCGCGCAGGCGCAGGGGCGCGAGCGGATGTTCGTGCCCGTGCCCGATGCCCTCAGCGCCCTGTTCGCCGCGCTGCCCGGCACGCCGATGAGCAGCGACCAGTGGACCATGCTGAAGGCCGGCAACGTCGCCACGGGCACCCTGCCGGGCCTCGCCAAGCTGGGCGTGGAGGCGCGGCCGCTGTCGCTGTTCCTCGACAAGTGGATGGTGCGCTTCCGCAAGCACGGGCGCTTCAGCGTGGCGTGATTTTCACTCCCCCAACCCTCTCCCAAGGGGGAGGGCTTTTGCAGAAAACACTTTCCTACAGCACCCGATCTAGTGCAGCCCGATTCGCGTCCGATGCGTCTGGCCAGAGCAGCGGATGGGCCATCCTCCGGCGTTTAGGCGTGCGGAGGAAATGACCGGCGCGGGCGTCCCGGCATTATGTCGAACGTTCGCACCAGGCATGGCCGCCACGCGAGTGCTGCCCTCCGTCGCGTCAATAGCTGGAGGATGGCCGCGGGCCGGCGGCAACAAATCTCGACGCGATTACCGTACCTCAAATACAAGAAGCGTCGTCGAGTCCGGGCACAGAATGCGGCAACCCCGCGCCGGTCATTTGCTCTTCCCGTCCACCCCGGCAGCCCAAAGGCTGGCCGGGCCAGCGGCGCGTCCGCCCTCAGTCAGCCGCTTCCACCAGCAGCACCGCGCCGTCGCTGCCGACGATCTTCATGCGTGCGCCCACCGTGGCATCGGGTCCGCGCACCAGCCATTCGCTGTCGCCCAGATGGACCTTGCCGTGGCCGTCCACGATCGGCTGGCTGACACGGACAACCTCGCCGATCATCCGCGCACCGCGCCGGTTCATCAGCGGGTCGGCCTCCTCAACCGGGTTGCGGCGGATATAGCTGCGCCCGGCAAAGACCGCGGCGATGGCGAGCACGGCGAAGATCACGATCTGCAGCGGCACGCCCAGCGGCAGGGCGAAGGCGAGAATGCCGGTGACGATCGCCGCGCCGGCAAGCCAGATCAGGAACACGCCGGGGATGACCATTTCGGCCACGGCCAGCAGCAGGCCGAAGGCCAGCCACAGCCAGTGCGGCTCCCACGATCCTAGCCAGTCCATCACTCACCACCCCGGACTGGCGGCACGCTGGGCTGGCCCTGCGATCCGCCCAGGCCGGCGGTGCTGGGCGCGCGGCGCGGCGCGGGCGGGGTGGGGGGCGAGGTGCGGCCATCGGGGTTCAGCGCCTCGCGTGCCAGTTCGCCGATCCCGCCCAGCGTGCCCATCAACTGGGTGGCTTCCACCGGGAACAGGATGGTCTTGGCATTGGGGCTGGTGGCAAACTTGCCGACCGCCTCGGTATACTTCTGGGCGATGAAGTAGTTGATCGCCTGCACGCCCGAAGCGCTGATGGCATCGCTGACCATCTGCGTGGCCTTGGCTTCGGCCTCGGCCTCGCGCTCGCGCGCCTCGGCATCGCGATAGGCGGCTTCGCGGCGGCCCTCGGCCTCCAGGATGGCAGACTGCTTCTCGCCCTCGGCACGCAGGATGGCGCTGGCGCGCTTGCCTTCGGCCTCGAGGATCTCGGCGCGCTTCTCGCGCTCGGCCTTCATCTGGCGGGCCATCGAATCCGAGATATCCTTGGGCGGGCGGATGTCCTTGATCTCGACGCGGGTGATCTTGACCCCCCACGGTGAGGTGGCGTGATCGACCACGTTCAAGAGGCGGGCGTTGATCTCGTCCCGCTTGGACAAGGTCTCGTCGAGGTCCATCGAACCCATGACCGTGCGCAGGTTGGTGGTGGTGAGCGCCATGATGGCCACGTAGAGGTTCGACACCTCGTAGGCCGCCTTGCCCGCTTCCAGCACCTGGAAGAACACCACCGCGTCCACGCCCACCATGGCGTTGTCCTTGGTGATGATTTCCTGGCCCGGAATATCCAGCACCTGCTCCATCATGTTGACCTTCTGGCCGACCTTGTCGACGAAGGGGATGAGCAGGTGGAAGCCGGGCTCTGCCGCAAGGTGGAACTTGCCCAGCCGCTCGATGGTGTAGACGAAGCCCTGGCGCACGATCCTGACGCCCATCATCAGGAACACGAACACCAGCGCCAGCAATGCCAGCAGGAAACTACCCATGGTCCCTGAAACCTCCCCTTCACCCCCAAGAATGGCGGGCATGGTAGCGCAGGGGCAGGTGGGGGCAAGTGAAACCGGCTGTCAGGTTTTCGACAGTTCCCGCGGGCGCAGGCTAGTCCTGCTTGTCGCCGGCGCGCAGCAGGCGTTCCACCGATTGCAGGCCTGCCACGCTGTCAGTCGCCAGCGCCAGGGGGCGGCCGCCGAGTGCGGCATGATCGGTGTTGAGAAAGGCAATCGCCTGCTCGCGGCCCAGCAACTGGAAGGCCAGCGTGGTGATCGCCCCTTGCCGACGCACGGCATCGCGCGGCAGCAGCGGAGCATTGGAGCGGCGCCGGAAGTGCATGGCGCGGGCCGGGGCGGCCGCGGGAACGGCAAGGTCTGCCGGGGGCAGGTCGCTCATGCCGCCAGCCCGCGCGCGGTCAGGGCCGCGCTAAGGGCCGTACCGAGGCGCACAGATTGCGCTTTCCATGCACTGGCAGCGGCAGCACCCATGCCTTCCTGATACGATGCGATCCGGCCCGCCAGGGTCTGGGCATCGCCCCGCAGTGAACGACCTGCCAGGCCGGGCCCGGCATGGTCGGCCTGCATCAGCAGGACCTGGTGATCGGAATAGAGGCGGTTGAGGTCCACAGGCTTTCTCCCTTGGTAAGCGGGAGCGCGATGGTCTCTCAGCCGCGGGCGCTTACAAGAGGCGGAACGCGCGGTGTTGCCGATATAGGATGCCGGGGCGGCAATTGTAAGGGGCGGCGCAGGCCGCCGCCTCAATCAACCGCAGCCAGGATTTCCGCCAGCTTGCCGAAAATCCGGTCGATGTGGCTCTTTTCCAGGATCAGCGGCGGGGACAGGGCGATGATGTCACCCGTGGTGCGGATCAGCAGCCCTTCGTCGAAAGCGCGGCGGAACACGTCCATCGCCCGCATGGTGGGGGCACCGGGGCGCGGTTCCAGTTCGATGCCGCCGATCAGGCCGATGTTGCGGCAGTCGATCACATGGCGCGCGCCCTTCAGCGAATGGACCGCATCGGCCCAGTAGTCCTCCAGTTCGATCGCTTTTTCGAACAGACCTTCGGTCACGTAGAGGTCCAGCGTGGCGATGGCGGCGGCGCTGGCCAGCGGGTGGCCGGAATAGGTATAGCCGTGGAACAGGTGGATCCCGTCAGGCCCGCTGCCCTCGATGGTATCGTGGACGTGGCGGCTGACGGCCACCGCGCCCATCGGCACGGCGGCGTTGGTCAGGCCCTTGGCCATGGTGATGAGGTCCGGCGTGACGCCGAACCGCTCAGCTGCAGTAGCCTTGCCCACGCGGCCGAAGGCGGTGATCACCTCGTCGAAGATCAGCAGGATATCGTGCTTCGTGCAGATCTCGCGCAGCCGTTGCAGGTAGCCGACCGGCGGGATCAGCACGCCGGTTGAACCCGCCACCGGCTCCACGATCACCGCCGCGATGGTTTCCGCCCCGTGCAGCGCCACCAGCCGTTCCAGGTCATCCGCCAGCTCGGCCCCGTGCTGCGGCAGGCCCCGGCTGAAGGCATTGCGCGCCGGATCGTGGGTGTGGCGCAGGTGGTCCACCCCGGGCAACAGCGTGGCATAGGGCCGCCGGTTGCCCACAATGCCGCCCACCGAGATGCCGCCGAAGTTGACCCCGTGATAGGCCCGCTCGCGCCCGATCAGCCGGGTGCGGCCCGCCTGCCCACGCGCCTTCTGGTAGGCGAGCGCGATCTTCAGCGCGGTGTCCACGCTCTCGCTGCCGCTGTTGGTGAAGAAGATTTTGTCCAGCCCCTGCGGCATCAGCATGGCCAGGCGGCTGGCGGCCTCGAAAGCGAGGGGGTGGCCCAGCTGGAAGGTGGGGGCAAAGTCCACACGGCCCGCCGTCTGGCGGATAGCCTCCACGATCTGCGGCCGGCAGTGCCCGGCGTTGACGCACCACAGCCCGCCCGTGGCATCCAGCACCGAGTGCCCGTCCGCCGCCGTGTAGTGCATCCCCTCTGCCGCCACCAGCATGCGCGGGTGGGCCTTGAAATAGGCGTTGTCGGTAAAAGGCATCCAGAAGGCGGCCAGATCGTTGGGGGTGTCGTTGGCTTGGGTCACGCGACGGTCCTTGTTGCGGGCTGTACGCCTCTTTTGCCGCCTTGCCCTGTCCGCGACAAGCGGGGGCGGTTGTGCAATCCTTTGCACAAAATTGCGGGGCAGGCGCTTGTGCCCCTGTTGTTCCCTGCAAAAATGTAGCATCACGGCCCAAACACAAGGGAATCCAGGGGATGGGAATGGCAAGCGGACAGGATGCGGCGTTGCTTGATGCCGTGGCGGCAGACCCGCGTTACCACGCGCTGGTGGCGGCCCGCGCGCGGCTGGGCTGGTGGTTGTCGGCCGTGGTGTTCTTCTGCTTCGTGGGCTACCTGCTGCTGATCGCGTTCGACAAGGCGCTGCTGGCCATGCCTATCGGCGGGGGCATTACCTCGCTGGGCATTCCGGTGGGGCTGGGGCTGATCGTGCTGGCGATCGCGCTGACCGGCGTTTACGTCGCCGTCGCCAACCGCCGGTTCGACAGCCAGATGGCCGAAATCCTGCGGAGCCACGGCGCGTGAGGGCGCTGAGCGGGGCCATTGCGGTCACCCTTCTCGTCGCTGCCGTCCCGGCCCTGGGGGCCGCGCTGGAGGGCGAGGCGCAGCAGCAGGCGACCAACTGGGTGGCCATCGCCATGTTCCTGGCTTTCGTGGGCCTGACGCTGTGGATCACCAAGGTGGCCGCAGCGCGCACCCGCACGGCATCGGATTTCTATACCGGCGGCGGGGGCATCACCGGCTTCCAGAACGGGCTGGCGATGGCGGGCGACTATATGTCGGCAGCCTCGTTCCTGGGCATTTCCGCACAGATTTTTGCCGATGGCTATGACGGGCTGATTTATTCCACCGGCTTCCTGGTGGGCTGGCCGATCATGCTGTTCCTGATGGCCGAGCGGCTGCGCAACCTGGGCCGCTATACCTTTGCCGACGTGGTCTCCTATCGCTTTGCCCAGCCACCGGTGCGCAGCTTTGCCGCGCTCAGCACGCTGCTGGTGGTGACCTTCTACCTGATCGCGCAGATGGTGGGGGCGGGGCAGCTGATCAAGCTGCTGTTCGGCCTGCCCTATGCCGTGGCGGTGCTGATCGTGGGCGTGCTGATGATGCTCTACGTGCTGTTCGGCGGCATGCGGGCGACCACCTGGGTGCAAATCGTAAAGGCGGTGATGCTGCTTTGCGGGGCCAGCTTCATGGCGCTGATGGTGATGGCGCAGGCGGGCTTCTCGCTGGAAACGCTGTTCGCCCGCGCGGTGGAGGTGAAGACGCAAGGTGCCCTCGCCGCCGGGGCCACGGCGGGCGAGGCGGCCGAGCGCGGCGGATCGATCATGGGGCCGGGCAACTTCATCAAGGACCCGGTTTCGGCCATTTCCTTCGGCCTGGCGCTGATGCTTGGCACGGCGGGCCTGCCGCACATCCTGATGCGCTTCTTCACCGTGCCGGACGCCAGGGAGGCCCGCAAGTCGGTGCTGTGGGCCACCGGGTGGATCGGCTATTTCTATGTCCTCACCTTCATCATCGGCTTCGGTGCGATCGTGCTGGTGGGTACAAGCGACTTCTACCAGGATGGAACCGGCGCCCTGCGCGGCGGGGGCAACATGGCGGCGGTCCACCTGGCCCACGCCATCGGCGGGGACGTGTTCCTGGGCTTCATCTCGGCGGTGGCCTTTGCCACCATCCTGGCGGTGGTGGCGGGCCTGACCCTGTCGGCGGCCTCGGCGGTCAGCCATGACCTCTATGCCACGGTGTTCCGCCACGGCACCGCCACATCGCAGGACGAGCTGCGCATGTCGCGCCTGACCACGCTGGGCATGGGCGCGCTGGCGGTGCTGCTGGGGCTGGTGTTCGAGCACCAGAACGTGGCCTTCATGGTCAGCCTGGCCTTTGCCCTGGCGGCATCGGGCAACTTCCCGGCGCTGATCCTGTCCCTGCTGTGGGGCGGCTGCACCACGCGCGGCGCGGCCATCGGCGGCACCATCGGGCTGCTGACGGCCTTCGTGCTGACCGTGCTCTCGCCCGCGGTGTGGACCGATACGCTGGGCATGGGCACCGCGCCGTTCCCCTACAGCTCGCCGGCGATCTTCTCGATCCCCGCCGGTTTCCTGGCGATCTGGCTAATCTCGCTGTTCGACAACTCGCCCCGCGCGGCGCTGGACAAGGATGGCTATGCCGCCCAGCGCCTGCGGGCCGAAACCGGCATCGGCGCCTCCTCCGCCAGCGACCACTGACGCGGGCAAGCACAAGCGAAGGACCGCTATCGGAAAAGGCGATATCCCCCCTCTGCATAAATACCATTGGCCTTGCGCCCGTGCCTTACGCATAATGCGCTGCACAATGACCCGGCGCACCGGGCGGCAATCACGAGGGCAAGGCGATGAAAACGATCCGAATGGCGGCGCTGGCCGCATGTCTGGTGGCGGGGCTTCCGGTAGCGGCGCAGGCGCAGAGCGCCGAGGATGAAGCTGCCGAGTGGGAAGTGGACGGCGAGATCGGCCTGTTTTCGGACTATCGCTTCCGCGGTGTCTCGCTCAGCGGCAAGGACGCCGAAGTAACCGGCGAACTCTCGGTGGCCCACGAAAGCGGGTTCTACGCCGGCACCTGGCTCAGCAACGTGGACCTGGGCAGCGGCGCCGACGACCTTGAGGTTGACCTTTACGCCGGCTGGGCGACCGAGGTTGGCCTCGTCTCTCTGGATGTCGGGGCGATCTACTATCTTTACCCCAGCGACGGTTCGCTCGATTACATCGAACTGACCGGGTCGGTCGGAACCTCGATCGGACCGGCCTCGGTCAGCCTGGGCGCGGCCTATGCCCCCAGCCAGGGGGCCCTGGGCAATACCGACAACACTTATGTCTACGTGGCGGGCGAAGTGGCGCTGACCGACATGGCAACGCTGCACGGCAGCTTCGGTATCGAGGACGGGGCTTTCGGCAACTCCAAGCGCGACTGGACCGTGGGCGTGAACCTCGACGTGGGCCACGGCTTCACCGCCGGCGTGGCCTATGTCGACACCGCGCGGGCGGGCACCGCGCTGGCCGATCCCACCGCCGTGTTCAGCGTTACCAAGTCTTTCTAACAAGGGGAGCAGGGCAGGGCAGCCCGCCTTATGGCCACCGATATTGCCGCCTGGATCAAGGACCGCGGGATCGCGGAAGTTGAATGCATCATCCCGGACATGAACGGGATCCAGCGCGGCAAGGTGCTGCCCGCCAACAAGTTCCTGGCCAGCCTGACCAACCGCAGCCTGCGCATTCCGGGCAGCGTGTTCACCGTGACGGTGACGGGCGGCTATCCCGAAGACATCGACCACGTGGTGCCGGCGATCGATCCGGACGTGGTTCTGGTGCCCGATGCCAGCACCCTGCGCGAGGCGCCGGGTTTTTCCACCCCCACCGCCTATGTGATTGCGGACGCGTTCAATTCCAACGGCCAGCCGGTGGCCATCGCTCCGCGTCGCATCCTCAAGATGGTGCTGGAGCTTTACGCCAAGCGCGGCTGGCGGCCGGTGATCGCGCCGGAACTGGAATTCTACCTCGTCTCCAAGAACCTCGACGCCGATTTCCCACTGGTGCCTCCGGCGGGCCGGTCCGGCCGGTCGGAAAGCGGCAGCCAGCCCTATGGCCTGGAAGCGCTGAGCGAGTTCGAGGACATCATCGAGCAGACCTATGACTGGTGCGAGAAGGCCGCGTTGAACATCGATACGATGATCCACGAAAGCGGCGCGGCACAGCTTGAGGTGAATTTCGTCCACGGCGATCCGCTGGCGCTGGCGGACGAGGCGATGCTGTTCAAGCGGATCGTGCGGCAGGTGGCGCTGCAACACGGGGTCTATGCCACCTTCATGGCCAAGCCCATGGCCGACCAGCCGGGAAGCGCCATGCACATCCACCAGAGCGTGCTGGATATCGAGACGGGCCGCAACGTCTTCTCCACCGGCAACGGGCGGGATTCGGCGCTGTTCCGCAGCTATATCGCCGGGCTTGCCCGCTTGCTGCCGCAGGTGTGCCCGCTGTTTGCGCCCAACGTGAATTCCTTCCGCCGGATGCGGCCCGATACCGATGCACCGATCAACGTGCAGTGGGGTAGCGATAACCGCAGCTGCGGCCTGCGCATTCCCATTGCTGACAGCAAGAACCGGCGCATCGAGAACCGCCTGCCCGGGGCTGATGCCAACCCTTACCTGGCGATCGCCGCCTCGCTGGTGTGCGGCTATATCGGCATGGTCGAGCGGATGCAGCCGCCCAAGCCGATCACCGGCAACGCCTATAACCGCGCCCGCACCCTGCCGCGCACGCTGGAAGGGGCGCTGGACCGGTTCAGCCACTGCAAGGCGGTGCGCGAATACCTGGGCAGCGATTTCTTCGACGTGTTCTACGCGATCAAGGATGCCGAGCTTTACGCCTACCAGTCGGTCATCAGCTCGTGGGAGCGCGAGCACCTGCTGCTGAAGGTCTAGGGCCCCAAATGGCCGCCGCCTATCCGCCGTCGTACTACGCGGCGAGCGCCAAGCCCTTTCCCCGCCAGCCGGTGCTGGAAGGCGACCTGGCGGCTGACCTGGTGGTGGTGGGCGGCGGCTATACGGGCCTGTCTACGGCGCTCCATGCGGCGGAACGGGGCCTGTCCGTCATCCTCCTGGAAGCACGACGGATCGGCTGGGGTGCTTCGGGGCGAAACGGCGGGCAGATGATCCCCGGCCTGCGCTGGGGGGCGAAGGAGCTGGTGGCCGCACTGGGGGAAGGCCGCGCGCGCGAACTGCTGTTGCTGGCCAACTCCGCCGCTGGCAAGGTGCGGGGGCGAATTGCGCGTCACGCCATCGCCTGCGACCTGCGGCACGGCCATTTCACCGCTGCCGTAAAGCCCGCGCATCTCGACGCTATGAAGCGCGAGCTTGAGGAGCTTGACCGGCTGGTGGGCTATCCCGATGGGCGTATCGTGGAGCCGGGCGGAGTGGGCGAATTCGTGGCCAGCCCGCTCTATCACGGCGGCTTCTTCGACGCTGGCGGCGGGCACCTGCATCCGCTGAACTATGCGCTGGGGCTGGCCGAGGCGGCGCTGGCAGCGGGGGTGCGGGTGTTCGAGGACAGCCCCGTCACCGCGCTGGAGCGGGGCAGCAAAGTGGTAGCGCGCACGGCCGGCAGCACCGTGACTGCCGCCTATGCGGTGCTGGCGACCGATACCGAGATTGGCGAGCTGGACGCGGCGCAGGGCCGCATGACCATGCCGGTGGCCAACTACAACGTCGCCACCGCGCCGTTGGGGGCAGAACAGGCGGCGGCCCTGTTGCCCGCCAATGCGGCGGTGGCCGACAGCAAGTTCGTGCTCAACTACTACCGCCTCAGCGCCGACAACCGGCTGATCTTTGGCGGGGGCGAGAAGTATACGCCTGCCCCGCCGCCCGATGTGGCGGGCTTCGTGCGGCCCTACCTCGAACGGGTTTTCCCGCAGCTAGCCGGGGTGGCAATCACCCACGCCTGGGGCGGCATGGTGGGGGTCAGCCTGAACCGCCTGCCGCGCCTGGGGCGGGATGGGAACATGCTTTATGCCCACGGCTGGTCGGGCCACGGCGTGCTGCTGACCACGCTGGCGGGCGAACTGCTGGCCGATGCGCTGGCGGGCGAGGGGCGCGGGTTCGACCTGCTGGCCAGCCTGCCCGGACGGCCGTTCCCCGGCGGCCCACTGCTGCGCCACCCGCTGTATGTGCTGGGCATGGCGTGGTTTGCCCTGAAGGACCGGCTATGATCACCGATGGCGCCATTGCCCGCATGATCACCGACGAGCGGCAGCGCTATGCCGCGGCCAACCCGCGCTCTGCCGCGCTGGCGCAGGCGGCCGCGCGCCACTGGCATCGCGGGGTGCCGTTCCACTGGATGCTCGACTGGGGCACGCCGTTCCCGCTGTTCGTGGAGCACGCGCAGGGGGCCGAGCTGTGGGACGTGGACGGCCACCGCTATGACGATTTCTGCCTAGGCGATACCGGATCGATGTTCGGCCATTCGCCCGCCCCGGTGGCGCAGGCGATTGCCCGGCAGGCGAGCCGCGGCCTCACCACCATGCTGCCGGGCGAGGATGCCGTGGCCGTGGCCGATGCGCTGGCGGCCCGCTTTGGCCTGCCATTCTGGCAGGTGACATCCAGCGCCAGCGAAGCCAACCGCGCGGTGATCCGCTGGTGCCGTGGGATCACGGGCCGCTCCAAGATCCTGGTGTTCAACGGCTGCTATCACGGCGCGGTGGACGATGTGTTCGTGGACCTGCGCGATGGGGTGCCGGAGCTGCGCAAAAGCCTCGTCGGCCAGGTCTATGACGTGCGCGAGCATACCGTGGTGGTGGAATTCAACGACCTGCCGGCGCTGGAGGCCGCGCTGGCCGGCGGCGATATTGCCTGCGTGCTGACCGAACCGGCGCTGACCAACGTGGGCATGGTGCTGCCCGATCCGGGCTATCTGCAAGCGATGCGTGACCTGTGCACCCGCCACGGCACGCTGCTGGTGTTTGACGAGACGCACACAATCTCCTCCGGCTTTGGCGGCCACACCATGACCCACGGGACGCTGCCCGACCTGTTCGTGCTGGGCAAGCCCGTGGCGGGGGGCGTTCCTTGCGCTGTGTTCGGCTTTACCGCCGAGGTGGCGCAGCGGATGGAGCGGGCGCGGGCGGAAGGGGAAACCGGCCATTCGGGCATCGGCACCACCCTTTCCGCCAATGCCCTGGCGCTGGCCGCCATGCGCGCCTGCCTGACGCAGGTGATGACGCCGCAGGCCTATGCCCACATGCTGCCGCTGGCGGCCGAACTGGCCGATGCCCTGCGCGCGGTGATCGCCCGCAATGGCCTGGCCTGGCACGTCACCCACATCGGCGCGCGGGGGGAATTCATCTGCGGTGACACCGCGCCGCGCAACGGCACCCAGGCCCGCGCCGCCATGCAGGGGCCCCTGGAGCATGCCCTCCACCTGTACCTGATCAATCGCGGGGTGCTGATCGCCCCGTTCCACAACATGACGCTGATCAGCCCGGCAACCACCCGCGCGCAGGTGGACAGGCTGGCGCAAGTGCTCGATGATTGCCTCAAGACCCTGATCGGAAACGCCTGATGCCTGACAGTTCCAACCAGATCGCCACAGTTGAAGAGGCCCGCGCCTTCTTTGCCGCCAACCCCGATGTGGACGCGGTGGACATCATCTTCACCAACATGTGCGGCGTGCCGCGCGGCAAGCGGCTGCGCCAGCACGAGGTGATCGCGGTGTACGAAAGCGGGCGCTTCCTGCCCGGATCGGTGCTGGTGGTGGACATCACCGGCCGCGATACCGAGGAGACGGGGCTGGTGTGGGAGGACGGCGATGCCGACCGCTATGTGCGCCCCGTGCCCGGCACGCTGGTCCGCGCCCCCTGGCTGGGCGAGCACGCGGCGCAGTTCCTGACCAGTTTCTACGAGCTGGACGGCACGCCCAATGACCTTGATCCGCGACATGTTCTGGGCCGGGTGGTCGACGAGCTGGCCGCCGAGGGGCTGACCCCGGTGGCAGCAGTGGAGCTGGAATTCTACCTGGTGGACATCAGCCAGGGCCGCCCGCGCCCGGCGGCAGGGCAGGTGACCGGTCACCGGGGGGATGACATCCAGGTCTATGGCCTGCGCGAAATGCAGGAATTCAAGCCCTTCTTCGATGACCTTTATGCCGCCTGCGATGCCCAGGGCATCCCGCTGGAATCGGGCATCTCCGAATATGCCGCCGGGCAGTTCGAATTTACCCTGCGCCACAAGGCCGACGTGCTGCGCGCGACGGACGAGGCGGTGATGTACAAGCGGCTGGTGAAGGGCGTGGCCATGCAACACGGCTTCGAGGCCACCTTCATGGCCAAGCCGTTCGCGGAAAGCGCGGGCAACGGCATGCACCTGCACGTTTCCATGAACGATGCCCAGGGGCGCAACGCCTTTGCCAGCGAAGACCCGGCGGGCACCGAATTGCTGCGCCACGCGATCGGCGGGATGAAGGCGCTGCTGGCTGACAGCATGGCGATTTTTGCCCCCAATGCGAACTCCTATCGCCGGTTCAAGGCCAATTCCTATGCCCCGGTGGCGCCCACCTGGGGGGTGAACAACCGCACGGTTTCGCTGCGCGTGCCCGCCGGCCCGCCTGCCTCGCGCCACGTGGAGCACCGCGTGTGCGGAGCCGACGCGCATCCCACGCTGGCGCTGGCGACGGTGCTGGCGGCGATGCTGCACGGCATCCGCCACAAGATCGATCCCGGCCCGGCGGTGGTGGGCAACGGCTATGAAAGCCCGGAAGCGGCAGTGAAGCTGCCCAACAACTGGGCCGCCGCCATCGATGCGTTCGAGGCATCCCCGCATATGAACGCTCTGCTGGGCGAGCGGTTCGTGACCAACTACGCCTGCGTCAAGCGGGTGGAGATGGCCAACTTCCTGGGCACCGTGACCGAGCTGGATTACGCCTGGTATCTGCGGAGTGCCTAGCACTTAGCCACTTCGTGATGGCAATTCGCTGCCCCGGCATCACCGCCGGTGGTTCTGTGCCGTCTCCAGGAACAGCGCCACCGCTTCGGAATGCCGCGTCAGCCGTCGCCAGCCGATGCCGATGTCCACCGTGGGCAGGCTCTCGCGGGTGCGTTTGGAAAGCAGGCGGTCGCCCTCCAGCGACCAGGGGCGATAGACCAGGTCGGGCATCAGGGTGATCCCCGCGCCGGTGCCCACCAAGCTGCGCACACCTTCCACCGAACTGGTGCGGAAGGCCACGCGCGGCGGGTGGTCGAACATGGCCCAGATGCCCTCGATCAGGCCGTCGAGCTCGTCGAGGCTGAGCATCACCACCGGATCGTTTTCCAGTTGCGCCAGCGACAGGCCGTCCACGTTTGCCAGCGGGTGGCTGGGGGCCAGCCAGGCGCGGCATTCACTGCGCAGCAGCACCTCGTAGTCGATGGCGCTGCGCTGCTCCAGGTTGCCCACGATCATCAGCGCCAGGTCCAGCTCGCCGCCCACCAGCATGTGTTCGATATAGCTGCGCTTGTCCTCCACCAGGCTTACCTCGATACGGGGATAGGCACGGCGGAAATGGCTGAGCAGGTCGGCAAAGAAATAGCCGGTGACCAGCGGCGTGGCACCGATGCGGATGCGCCCTTCGGTCTGGTCTTCCCCCGGGGCGACGCCGCTGGACAGGTTGGCCACGGCATCCACGATCTGGCGGGCATTGCGCAGGAACTGGGCGCCCTCGCGGGTCAGCGTCACGCCCTTGGCATGGCGCTGGAACAGGGTGCAGTTGGTCTCCAGCTCCAGCGTGCGGATGGCATCGGTCACCGCGCTCTGGCTGATGCCCACCGCGCTCGACCCGCCCGATACGCTGCGCGCCTCGGCCACGGCGATGAAATAGCGGATCTGCCGCAGGGTGATGTTGGGCGTCATATCTGGAATTCCGATAGCTCTCGCTTCGCATAATCGACTGGCTTGGAGGCGCAAAGCGTTCATTCTCCCGGCCAACAATTGTGCGCTTGCAGCATTTTGTGGCTGCGGTAGCATCACGGGGTCACAACGCTGCCTGTCCGGCCGCTCCGGACCGGCCTTCATCGGGGGTCTGTTGCCATGAACGCCGTCACCACCCAAACCACTCTTGCCGCGCTCCGCCAGTCGATCGGTCGCCGCTCGCTCCTCCAGGGTCTGGGTGTTGCCGCCGTGGGCATCAGCTTCGGCGGCCTTGCTGCCTGCAGCGGCGGCAGCGGGGGCACCGCCAGCACGGGCGAGGAAGCCACGCTCAACTTCTACAACTGGGACACCTACATCGGTGAGACCACGCTGGATGACTTCGCGGAAAGCAGCGGCATCACGGTGAACATGAGCCTGTTCGCCACCAATGACGAGCTGTTCGCCAAGCTGCGCGCGGGCAATGCCGGGTATGACGTGATCGTGCCCAGCAACGATTTCGTGGAACGCATGATCCAGGCCAATCTGATCCAGGAACTGGACCAGTCGAAGATCCCCAACATGGCCAATGTCGATCCCACCTTCATCGACGTGGCCTATGATCCGGGCCGTAAGTATTCGATGCCCTATACCTGGCTGGCGCTGGGCATCGGCTATCGCAAGTCCGCCGTCAGCGCCCGGCCCGATAGCTGGAAGGTGCTGTTCGACAGTCCCGAATATGCCGGCAAGATCGCGCTGCTGTCGGAAGCGGGTGACGTGATCCGGCTGGGGGCCAAGTACCTGGGCCATTCGGTCAACGAAATCACGCCGGAGATCATTGCCGAGGTGGAAGCGATGATGATCCGCCAGAAGCCCAATATCCGCACCTTCCACGAGGACAACGGGCAGGACCTGCTGCTGTCGGGCGAAGTGGATCTGGTGCTGGAATACAATGGCGACATCGCCCAGATCATGACCGAGGACGATGACATCGACTTCGTCATTCCGGGCGAGGGCAGCCAGCTCAATTCCGATAACCTGTGCATCCCCGTGGGCGCCCCGCACCCGCTGAACGCGCACATGTTCATCAACAACCTGCTGGATGCCGAAGTGGGCAAGAAGATCACCGAAACGATCCTCTATCCCACCCCCAACGCCGCGGCCAAGGCGCTGATGCCGGATGATTACAAGAACAACCCGGTGATCTTCCCGCCGGCCGACCTGCTGGCGAAGTGCGAATACGCCAGCTACAACGCGGAACTCCAGCCGCTGTACGAGGAAGCCTTTACCCGCATCCGCGCGGCCTGACCAAAAGGCTACGGGGGCACAGATGGAGAGCTGGCGCAATGCCAAGGCGCTGTTCGCCGGGGTGGGCTTCCCCCCGGCGGCTTGGCTGTTGGTGTTCTTCGTCGTGCCCCTGGGTGTGGTCTGGCTGTACAGCTTCGGCACCAACACCAGCCTGACCGAGATCGAGATTTCGGGCACGTTCTCAAACTATGCCCGCGCGCTCGACCCGCTGTACCTGGGAATCCTGTGGAAGAGCGTGCTGGTGGCGGCGGCCACCACGGTCATCTGCATCGTGGTGGGCTTTCCCGTGGCGCTGGCCATCGTCTTTGCGCCGGACCGGTGGAAGCCGTGGATGCTGCTGGCGATCATGCTGCCGTTCTGGACCAACCTGTTGATCCGCACCTATGCCCTGATCGCCGTGCTGCGGCGCGAAGGCTATGCCAACCAGGCGATCGGCTGGCTGCATGACAGCCTGGGCGCGCTGGCCCCTCTGGTTGGCCTGCCGCAGCCGGGCGCCTATGAGCCGATGGAGCTGCTGTACAACAACTTCGCGGTGATCTTCGGGCTGGTCTACGTCCACCTGCCCTTCATGGTGCTGCCGCTCTATGCCGCGCTCGACAAGCTGGACAAGAGCCTGATCGAAGCCAGCCTTGACCTTGGTGCAGGCCACCTGCGCACCCTGCTGCTGATCGTGGCCCCGCTGGCCGCGCCGGGGATCGTTTCCGGGGTGATCATCACTTTCGTGCCCGCGCTGGGCGCCTACCTGACGCCCGACCTGCTGGGCGGGCCGGACAGCCAGATGATCGCCAACGTGATCGAACGCCAGTTCAAGCGTGCGAATGACTGGCCCTTCGGCGCGGCCCTGTCCTTCATCCTGATGTATGCCACCTTCATCGCCATTGCCTTCCAGGCGATGAAGAACCGCCAGGCGGAGGCGCGGCAGTGATCGCGCTGTTCGCTCGCTTCGGGAGGGGGCGCACCCCCGTCGCCCCGCTGGAATACACCCGCCGCTGGTGGATGCGCGGCTGGGTGGGGCTGGTGCTGCTGTTCCTCTACCTGCCGCTGATCACCCTTATCGCGTTCAGCTTCAATGACAGCCGCCGCAACATCGTGTGGCGCGGCTTCACGCTGGATTATTACGACAAGGCGCTGAACAACACATCGCTGATGGAGGCGTTGCTCAATTCGCTGACCATCGCCGCCCTGGCAACGGCGGTCAGCGTGGTGCTGGGATCGCTGGCGGCGCTGTGGCTGTGGCGCTTCCGCTTTCCGTTCAAGGCGGGCGCCGAAGGGGTGATGGCGCTGCCCATCGTAGTGCCGGAAATCTGCATGGGCGTGGCCATGCTGGTGTTCTTCGCCAGGATCGGTTTCCCGACCGACCTGGTCTGGCCGTTCAACCTGGGGGCGATCACCATTGCCCACATCACCTTCTGCTTCCCCTTCGTGACCATGGTGGTGCGCAGCCGCCTGACCAGCTTCAACCGCGAGGAGGAGGAGGCGGCGAAGGACCTTGGCGCCAGCGAATGGCAGGCCCTGCGCGATGTGCTGATCCCGCACATGATGCCCGGCATCGTGGCCGGGGCGCTGCTGGCCTTCACCCTCAGCCTCGACGATTTCGTGATCACCTTCTTCACCAGCGGTCCCAACACCATCACCTTCCCGGTGAAGATCTATTCGATGGTCCGCTTCTCGGTCACGCCGGAGGTGAACGCGGCATCGGCCATGGTCATCGCCATCACCGTCATCCTCACCACCGTGGCTTTGAAACTGCAGAGCCGCTCCGGCATTTCCGCGCAAGGGCACTGATCGCACATGGCCGAAAACCCGATCATCGAGATCCGCAACGTCTGCAAGCGCTTCGGCCAGGTGACGGCGGTGGACAACGTGTCGCTCAACATCATGCCGGGTGAATTCTTCGTGCTGCTGGGGCCGTCAGGCTGCGGCAAGACCACCTTGCTGCGGATGATCGCGGGCTTCGAACTGCCGACCGAAGGGCAGATCCTGATCGACGGGCAGGACATGGCCCGCGTGCCGCCCAACAAGCGGCCGGTGAACATGGTGTTCCAGTCCTATGCCGTGTTCCCGCACATGAGCGTGGCAGACAACGTGGGCTATGGCCTGAAGATCGCCGGCGTGGGCGGCGCCGAGCGCGAGAGCCGGGTGCGCGAGGCGCTGGAACTGGTGAAGCTGGACGGCTTCGGGGCGCGCAAGCCCAACCAGCTATCGGGCGGCCAGCGGCAGCGCGTGGCGCTGGCCCGTTCGCTGGTCATGCGGCCCAAGGTGCTGCTGCTGGACGAGCCGCTGAGCGCGCTGGATGCCAAGCTGCGGGCGCAAATGCAGTTCGAGCTGGCGGATTTGCAGGACCAGGTGGGCATCACCTTCATCACCGTGACCCATGACCAGGACGAGGCGCTGTCCATGGCCGGCCGCATCGCCGTGATGAACAAGGGCGAGGTGGCACAACTGGCCAGCCCGTCGGATCTCTACGAGTTTCCCGCCAACCGCTTCGTGGCCGATTTCGTGGGCTCGGTGAACCTCTTCGAAGGCAAGCTGACGCTGGACGAGCCGGACCGGGCGGCGGTCGATTGCCCGGGGCTGGGCAAGGTCTACCTGAACCACGGCGTCACCGGCCCGCACGGGGCCGATGTGTGGGTGGCGATCCGGCCGGAGAAGATCCAGCTCCACGTGCCGGGGGAAGGCAAGGCCATCCGCGGCGCGGCGGAAGATGCGCCGGAGGGCCACAACTTCGCGCGCGGCACGATCAAGGGCATGAGCTACCTGGGCGATATCACCCTGTTCGAGATCAGGTTGGAAAGCGGGGCCATGCTGCGCGTCAGCCGCCCCAACATGTCACGCCGCGACCAGGAGGATTTCACCTGGGACGACAAGGTGTCCATGCACTGGCGGGCGGATAGTCCGGTGGTGCTGCTTTCCTGACAAAACCGGGGCATCGCCCAAACCGATAGCTCCCGCTTTCCATTTCCTGTTTCCCCCAAGTCCCCGCAAAGCCTAGCTTTCCGCCATCACCAGCCGGAGCGGATTTCGCCATGTTTTCCACGCACAGCCAGTTCATCGCCGGCCAGTTCAGCAATGGCGATGACGCGCCGGAGCCGGTGTTCAACCCCGCCACCGGGGCCCAGCTTGCCTCGCTCAATGCGGCCAGCCGCGCGCAGGTGAACGCGGCGGTGGCTGCGGCAGAAGAGGCCTTTGCCGTGTGGGCGGCGATGACGCCCGCCGAGCGCAGCCGCCTGATGCTGAAGATCGCCGACCGGATCGAGCAACTGGCCGACGATTTCGCCCAGCTCGAGATGGTCAATTGCGGCAAGCCGCTGGGCACGGCCAAGGCCGTTGACGTGGGCAACACGGTGGACGTGTTCCGCTTCTATGCCGGGGCCGCGCGCACCGCGCCGGGCATTCCGGCGGGCGAATACCGCAAGGGCCACACCTCCATGCTGCGGCGCGATCCACTGGGCGTGTGCGTGGGCATCGCCCCGTGGAACTATCCGCTGATGATGGCCAGCTGGAAGATCGCCCCGGTGATCGCGGCGGGCAACACCGTGGTGCTTAAGCCCAGCGAGCATACCCCGCTGACCGCGCTGAAGCTGGCCGAGGTCTGTGCCGAGTTCCTGCCGCCCGGCGTGGTCAACGTGGTCACCGGCCCCGGTGCCAGCGTGGGCGCGCAGCTTGTCGCCCACCCGCGCGTTCGCATGGTCAGCCTGACCGGCGACGTGGCCACGGGCCGCAAGATCCTGGAAGCCGTGGCCCCCACCATCAAGCGCACGCACTTCGAACTGGGCGGCAAGGCCCCGGTGATCGTGCTGGAGGATGCCGACATTGCCGCCGCGGTGGAGGCGATTGCGGAAGGCGGATACTACAACGCCGGGCAGGATTGCACCGCCGCCTGCCGCGTCTATGCCCATGCTAAGGTGCACGACCGGCTGGTGGCCGACCTGGCCAGCGCGGTTTCCGCCATCCCGATGGGCGATCCTGCCGCGCCCGGCACCCAGCTTGGCCCCCTGATCACCCAGCGCCAGCGTGACCGGGTGGATGGCTTCGTGGCCCGCGCCATTGCCGATACAAAGGCGGAGCTGGTCACCGGCGGGCAGGCGGGCGAGGGCCCGGGCTATTTCTACCAGCCCACCCTCATCGCCGGGGCGCAGCATCATGACGAGATCGTGCAGAAGGAAGTGTTCGGCCCGGTGGTTTCGGTCACCCGGTTCGAGGAAGACGAGCAGGCGCTGAACTGGGCCAACGATTCCGACTATGGCCTGGCCTCCAGCGTGTGGACGCGCGACGTGGGCCGCGCCACCCGCTTCGCCGCGCAGCTCCAGTATGGCGTGACGTGGATCAACACCCATTCGGTGAACGCCACCGAGATGCCGCATGGCGGGGTGAAGAGTTCCGGCTATGGCTCGGACCTGTCGATCTACAGCCTGGAGCATTACATGGTTACCCGCCACGTGATGATAAAGCATTGAGATGAGTGACAAGCGCCGCCCTGTCCTTGGCATTATCGCCTGCCAGCGGCGGGTGGGGATTGAGCCTGCGCAGACGGTGATCGAGCGCTATATCCGCCCCACCATGCGCTATGCCGATGTGGCCGCGCTGATCGTGCCCAGCCTGCCGGACCTGATGGGCGTTGCCGAAGTGGCCCCGCTGCTGGATGGCGTGCTGCTGACGGGCAGCCCCAGCAATGTCGCGCCCGAGCGGTATGGCGAGGAGGCGGGTGAAGGCCCCTTCGATCCGGGCCGCGACGACATCGCCATGGGGCTGGTCGATGCCATGACCCGTGCGGGCAAGCCGGTGTTCGGCATCTGCCGGGGGTTCCAGGAAATCAACGTGGCGCTGGGCGGCACCCTGCGGCGCGATACTTCGGCCAGCGATGACCTGCTGCGCCACCACGCGCCCGATGACGTTGAATTCAACGCCATGTTCGATCACCTGCACCCCGTGGAACTGATCCCCGGCGGGGTGCTGGCGCAGGCCTTCGGCAAGGACCGCATCACCGTCAATTCGGTCCATTTCCAGGGCGTGGGGCGGCTGGCCGATGGGCTGGCCGTGGAAGCCACCGCTCCCGATGGCCTGGTGGAAGCCTATTCCACCCATATCGGCAAGGCCCCGGTGATCGCCGTCCAGTGGCACCCCGAATGGGGCACCGAGGACAACGAGGACAGCCAGGCCTTCTTCCGCCTGCTGGGCCGCACCTTGCGGGGGGAAGGGTGATGCCGATAACCCGCAACAACCGCTTCCTCGCGCGGATCGGATTCTCCCCCTGACCATTGGGGACTTTCCGCCGCCTGCCCCGATACTCTTGCCCGAAAGACCCAACCATGCCCCGCAACTACGAGATCGCCGAACTCAAGCGCCTGGACGTGGCGCACCACCTGCCCGCGCAGCAGGACTACAAGCTGATCGAGGACATGGGCGGCAGCCGCATCGTCACCCATGCCGAAGGCTGCTACATCCACGATGGCGACGGCAACCGCATCCTTGATGGCATGGCCGGCCTGTGGTGCGTCAACGTGGGCTATGGCCGCGACGAGCTGGTGGAAGTGGCCGCCGAGCAGATGCGCGAACTGCCGTTCTACAACACCTTCTTCAAGACGGTGACACCGCCCACCGTGCTGCTGGCGCAGAAGATCGCCCAGCACACCGGCGGCAAGCTGCAGCACGTGTTCTTCAACGCCAGCGGATCGGAAGCGAACGACACCGTTTTCCGCATGGTGCGCCACTACTGGAAGCTGAAGGGCGAGCCGAAGCGGACCGTCTTCATCAGCCGCTGGAACGCCTATCACGGCAGCACCGTGGCGGGCGTATCGCTGGGCGGTATGAAGGCGATGCATGCGCAGGGTGACCTGCCCGTGCCCGGTGTGGAGCACGTGCGCCAGCCCTACTGGTTCGGCGAGGGCTTCGGGCAGGATCCGGTGCAGTTCGGCAAGGATTGCGCCGCCGCCATCGAGGAACGGATCCTGGCCGTGGGGCCGGAAAACGTCGCCGCCTTCATCGGCGAGCCGGTGCAGGGTGCAGGCGGGGTCATCATCCCGCCGCCGGGATACTGGCAGGAAGTGGAGGCGATCTGCCGCAAGTACGGCATCCTGCTGGTAGCGGACGAGGTGATCTGCGGGTTCGGCCGCACGGGCCAGTGGTTCGGCCACCAGACCTATGGCTTCACGCCGGACCTGGTGCCAATGGCCAAGGGCCTGTCCAGCGGCTACCTGCCGATCAGCGCCACCGCCGTTTCCAGTGACATTGTGGAGGTGCTGAAGACCGGCGGCGATTTCGTTCACGGCTTTACCTATTCCGGCCATCCGGTGGCCGCCGCCGTGGCCCTGGCCAACATCGGCATCATCGAGCGCGAAGGGCTGGTGGAGCGGACCCGCGAGGATACCGGGCCGTACCTGGCCCGCGCGCTCACCCGCCTGCTGGCGCACGAACTGGTGGGCGAGGTGCGATCCATCGGCCTGCTGGGGGCGGTCGAAATCGTGAGCAAGAAGGGCACCAACCAGCGCTGGCTGGGGGCGGAAGGCAATGCCGGCCCCGTGGTGCGCGACCTGTGCATCAAGAACGGCCTGATGGTGCGCGGCATCCGCGATACCATCGTGATGTGCCCGCCGCTGATCATCAGCCACCAGCAGATCGACGACATGGTGGACATCATCGGCAAGTCCCTGGACGAAGCGCTGCCCGTGCTGCGGGCGCTGTGAGATGATCGGGCACTGGATCGACGGCGCGGCTGCGGCGGGCATCGGCCGTTTCACCCCGGTGTTCAACCCGGCCACCGGGGAACAGAGCGGCACGGTGGCGCTGGCCTCCGCCGCCGAGGTGGCAGGGGCCGTGCGCGCCGCCGCCGCCGCCTTTCCCGCCTGGGCGGCCACCCCGCCGCTGGCGCGGGCGCGCATCCTGAACCGCTTCCTGCGGCTGGTGGAGGAGCGGGCGGACCAGTTGGCCGCCGTGATCACGGCAGAACACGGCAAGGTCCTGTCCGACGCGAAGGGCGAGGTGCAGCGCGGGCTGGAGGTGATAGAATTCGCCACCGGCATCCCGCATCTCCTCAAGGGCGAGATGAGCCCCCAGGTTGGCCGCGGGGTGGACAGCCATGACCTGCGCCAGCCGCTGGGCGTGGTGGCCGGGATCACCCCGTTCAATTTCCCCGCCATGGTGCCGCTGTGGATGTTCCCGGTGGCGCTGGCCTGCGGCAACTGCTTCGTCCTCAAGCCCAGCGAGCGCGATCCATCCGCCAGCCTGCTGCTGGCCGCATGGCTGGCCGAGGCCGGCTTGCCCGCCGGCGTGTTCAGCGTGGTGCAGGGGGACAAGGAAGCAGTGGATGCGCTGCTCACCGATCCGCACGTGCAGGCGGTCAGCTTCGTCGGATCCACCCCGATTGCCCGCTACATCTACGAAACAGCAGCCAGGAACGGCAAGCGCTGCCAGGCGCTGGGCGGGGCCAAGAACCACATGGTCATCATGCCCGATGCCGACCTGGACCAGGCGGCCGATGCGCTGATGGGCGCGGCCTATGGCTCTGCCGGAGAACGCTGCATGGCCATCTCCGTAGCCGTGCCGGTGGGCGAGGCGACGGCCGATGCCCTGATCGCCCGGCTGGCCCCGCGCGTGCGGGCGCTGAAGGTGGGGCCGGGCACCGACCCCGAGGCCGAGATGGGCCCGCTGGTCACCGCCGCCCATCGTGACAAGGTGCGCGGCTATATCGACCAGGGCGTGGCCCAAGGGGCCGAACTGGTGGTGGACGGGCGCGGGCTGGAACTGCAAGGTTACGAAGGCGGCTATTTCATCGGCGGCACCCTGTTCGACCGGGTCACGCCGGAGATGGCAATCTACCGCGAGGAGATTTTCGGCCCGGTCCTGTCGGTGGTTCGCAGCGCCGATTTCGACAGCGCGCTGCAACTGGTGAACGACCACGAATTCGGCAACGGCACATCGCTGTTCACCCGCGACGGCGATGCCGCGCGCGAATTCGCCGCCCGGGTGCAGGCCGGTATGGTGGGGATCAACGTGCCGATCCCGGTGCCGATGGCCTTCCACAGCTTCGGCGGCTGGAAGGCCAGCCTGTTTGGTGACCATCACATGCATGGCATGGAAGGGGTGCGGTTCTATACCCGCCTCAAGACCGTCACCAGCCGCTGGCCCACCGGGATCAGGGCGGGGGCGGAATTCACCATGCCCACGATGGGATAGCGGCTCACCCGAGCAGAACCCTTGTGCTGCAAGTGCGAAAGGCGTAAGGGGCCGCCAATCCGCGCGCCTGCCGCCGCTTTGCCGCTGCCCTTCGCGCCCCCTCCTGTTCAGGCGTTTTCCATGTCGTTCCCCACCCCGTTCCCCATGCTGGCCGAAGCGCTGGCCACCCGCGGCTATGCTGCCCCCACTCCCGTGCAGGCCGAAGTCCTCACCCCCGAGGCAGAGGGGCGCGACCTGATCGTTTCGGCGCAGACCGGCAGTGGCAAGACGGTGGCCTTCGGCCTGGCGCTGGCGCCGCAGGTGCTGGATGCCAATGGCATCGCCCGCCCCGCGATGGCCCCGCTGGCGCTGGTAATCGCCCCTACGCGCGAACTGGCCTTGCAGGTCAGCCTCGAACTGGCCTGGCTGTTTGCCGCCACCGGCCTGAAGGTGGCCACCTGCGTGGGCGGGATGGACGCCAGCAAGGAACGGCGTGCGCTGTCGCACGGCCCGCAGATCGTGGTCGGCACCCCCGGCCGCCTGCGCGACCATCTGGAGCGCGGCGCACTGGTGCTGTCGGACATTGCCGTGGCGGTGCTGGATGAGGCGGACGAGATGCTCGACATGGGCTTCCGCGAGGACCTGGAGGAACTGCTCGACGCCACGCCGCAGGACCGCCGCACGCTGCTGTTCTCGGCCACGCTGCCGCACTCGATCGTTGCCCTGGCCCGGCGCTACCAGCGCGATGCCCTGCGCATCTCCACGGTTGAGAGCGGGCGCGGGCATGGCGATATCGAATACCAGGCGATCGCCGTGGCCCCGGCCGATATCGAGCATGCGGTGATCAACCTGCTGCGCTTTCACGAGGCGGAAACGGCCATGCTGTTTTGCGCGACCCGTGACAACGTGCGCCACCTCCACGCCAGCCTGACCGAGCGCGGCTTTGCCGCCGTGGCCCTGTCTGGCGAGCACAGCCAGAACGAGCGCAACCACGCCCTTCAGGCCCTGCGTGACCGGCGCGCCCGCGTGTGCGTGGCGACCGACGTGGCCGCACGCGGGATCGACCTGCCCAGCCTGTCGCTGGTGGTCCACGTGGAAGTGCCGCGCGATCCCGAAGTGCTCCAACACCGTTCGGGCCGCACGGGCCGGGCGGGCAAGAAGGGCACGGCGATCCTGCTGGTGCCCTATCCGCGCCGCAAGCGGGTGGAATACCTGCTGCGCGATGCCAAGGTGAATGCCGAGTGGGTCAAGGCCCCCAGCGCCGCCGATATCCGCGCGGCCGACAACACGCGGATGCTGGCAGACCTGCTGGCCCCGGTGGAAGCCGACGAGGCCGACCGCGAACTGGCGGCCCGCCTGCTGGCCGAGAAGAGCGCCGAGGATATCGCCATCGCGCTGGTGCGCGCCCACCGCAGCCGCCTGCCCGAGCCGGAAGAACTGCTGGCCACCGATGCGCCCCCGCCCAAGGGGCCGCGCGCCGGGTTTGAGGGCAGCCAGTGGTTCCGCCTGAACCTGGGCCGCCGGCAGAACGCCGATCCGCGCTGGATCCTGCCGCTGCTGTGCCGCAAGGGCCATGTCAGCCGCACCGATATCGGCGCGATCCGCCTGGCCGGGAACGAAACGCTGTTCGAGATCGCCGCCCATGCCGCGCCGGGCTTCCTCGATGCGGTGAACCGCACGGCGGGCGAGGATGACGACGGGGTGGAGATCACCCGCGTCGATGGCCCGCCCCGCGCCGAGGCCCGCCAGAACCGCAAGGAATATCGCGGCAACGACCAGCAGCAGCGCCCCGGCGGCTTCGTCAAGCCGCACGGTGCCAAGCCGCCGTTCAAGGGCAAGCCGGGCTTCAAGGGCAAGCCCCATGGCGATGGCCCGCGTGGTGATGGCCCGCGGGGCGATGGCGGCAAGCCGTTCCACAAGAAGGCACCGTGGAAGGCCAAACCCAAGGGTTGACCCGGGCGGCTCGACGAAGGCACAGCGGGGGGATGATTAGAACCCCGCTTCGCATCGCCCTGCTGTCCTCCCTGGCCACCCTGGCCGCTTGCGCCACGGTGCCTTCGGCTCCCGTCGCGCAACTGCCGCTGGCCAGCCGCGCGGTGCCGCTGGTCAACGCTGACGGCCTGCAATTCCGCGACCTTGACCGCAATGGCGCGCTGACGCCCTATGAGGACTGGCGCCTTTCGCCCGAAGCGCGCGCGGCGGACCTGCTGGCCCGCATGACCCTGGCCGAAAAGGCGGGGCAGATGGTGGTCGGCAACCTGCCCGGCAACACCCCGCCGTGGCAACCGGCGACCGGCTATGGCGAAGACGGGGTGCGGACGATGATCCGCGACAACCACGTCACCTCTGCCGTCTCGCGCCTGTCGGTACCCGCGCGGCCCCTGCTGGCGGCCAACAACCACCTGCAGGAAATTGCCGAGGAGGGTCGGCTGGGTATCCCCTTCCTGGTCACCACCGATCCGCGCCACGGCTTTACCGAACTGGTCGGTGCCAGCACCACCGGCGGGCAGTTCAGCCAGTGGCCCAACGGGGTGGGGCTTGCAGCACTGGCCGATCCCGTGGTTACCCGCCGCTATGCCGAACTGGTAGCGGAAGACTTGCGCGCCACCGGCTTTGCCATGCTGCTCGGCCCGCAAATCGACCTGGCGAGCGAGCCGCGCTGGCCGCGCAATTTCGATACCCTGGGTGAAGATGCGGAAGTGTCCGCCAGCCTGGCCGAAGCCTTCGTTACCGGCCTGCAGGGCGGGGCGGACGGGATCGCTCCGGGCGGGGTGGCCGCCGTGGTCAAGCACTTTGCCGGCTATGGCGCATCTAGCAACGGGTTTGACGCGCACAATTACTATGGCCGCCATGCCCGCGTGACAGCTGCCGAATGGCCCGCGCAGGTGCGCCCGTTCGAGGGGGCCTTCCGCGCCCGTCCCAGCAGCGTGATGCCTGCCTATCCGATCATCCAGGAACTCACCATCAACGGCGCGGCGGTGGAGCAGGTGGGCGCTGGCTACAGCCGCCACGTGATGGTGGACGAGCTGCGCGAACGGCTGGGCTTTACCGGCGTCACCCTGTCGGACTGGGCGATCACCAACGATTGCAGCCAGGTGTGCCGCGATGGCGTGCCGGCGGGGCAGATGCCAGACTGGTCCTCGATCTCCACCGCCTGGGGCGTGGAGGAGCTGACCCGGCCGCAACGTTTCGCCAAGGCGATCGCGGTGGGCATGGACCAGTTCGGCGGGGTGGACGACCCCGCACCGCTGGTTGCAGCGGTGGAGCAGGGCCTGGTGAGCGAGGCGCAGGTGGATGCGGCAGTCACCCGCATCCTGGTCCGTTCGTTCGAACTGGGCCTGTTCGATGCCCCCTTCGTGGACGAGGCGCTGGCCGATACGGTGGGCACGCCGGAGGAAGTGGCATGGGGCCTGCGCGTGCAGGCCCAATCCAGCGTGCTGCTGGAGGCGGATCGCCCCCTGAACCTGGCCCCCGGCACCCGTATCCTGCTGTCCGGCGTCAGCGAGGAAGCGGCGCGCGCCGCAGGGCTGGTGCCGGTGAGCGATCCGGCCGAGGCACAGGCGGCGATCCTGCGGACCCGGTCACCGTCCGAGATGCTCCACCCGGGCTATCCCTTCGGAGCCATGCACCAGGAAGGCAGCCTGGCTTTTCCCGCCGATCACCCGGCGCGCCAGTTCATCGATGGCCTGCCTGCCGGCCTGCCGCTTTACGCCGCCGTGCAGCTTGACCGGCCGGCGATCCTGACGCCCGTAAAGGCGCGGGCCAACGTGCTGCTGGCCACCTTCGGCACCGGCGATGCCGCACTGTTGCAGGTGCTGACCGGCACCGAGGAGCCCAAGGGGCGCCTGCCGTTCGAACTGCCCAGCAGCATGGCGGCGGTGGAAGCGCAGAGCCCCGGCACGGCCGCAGACAGCGCAGACCCGCTTTACCGGCTGGGCTACCGGCTGGAGCGGTAACCTCTCATTTCGTCATTGCGAGGCCAAAGGCCGAAGCAATCCAGGGCAGTTTACGCGATCCTGGATTGCTTCGCTGCGCTTGCAATGACGAAACAGGAACTCAATACCCCAGCATCGCCTTGGTCTCGAGGTATTCCTCCACCCCATAAACCCCGTATTCACGCCCGTTGCCGCTCTGGCGATAGCCGCCGAATGGGGCATAGCCGGACCAGGCCGGGAAGTTGATGTGCACCTGCCCAGCGCGGATGCGGTGGGCGAAGGCGCGGGCATTGTCGATGCTGGCGGACTGCACGTGGCTGCTGAGGCCATAGACCGTGGCATTGGCGATCCGCTCGGCATCGTCGAGGTCGGTATAGGGCATGATTACCACCACCGGGCCGAAGATTTCTTCCTGCGCCACCCGCATGTCCGTGGTCACGGCGGAGAAGATGGTGGGCTTCGCATAATAGCCCCTGGTGAGGCCCTCGGGCCGGCCCGGGCCGCCGCAGATCAACTTCGCGCCCTCGGCAATCCCGGCCTCGATCAGGCCCTGCACCTTGGTGAACTGCGGGCCGTTGGCCAGCGGCCCCAGCACCGATGCTTCATCCAGCGGATCGCCCACCACGATGGCGTTGGCGGCATCGGCGGCCAGTTGCTCAACTTCTGCCAGCCGGTCCGCGGGCACCAGGATGCGGGTTGGCGCGGCGCACGACTGGCCGCAGTTGCGCATGGCGCCCATCACCGCCTTGGGGATGGAGCCGGCAAAGTCGGCATCGGGCAGGAACACGTTGGGGCTCTTGCCCCCCAGCTCCTGCACCACGCGCTTGATCGTGCCCGCCGCACCTTGCGCCACCAGCACGCCCGCGCGGGTGGAGCCGGTGAAGGACACCATGTCCACGTCCGGGTGGCCGCTCATCGCATTGCCCACAACGTCACCCGTGCCATTGACCAGGTTGAACACGCCCGCCGGGCAACCGGCTTCGTGCATCACTTCGGCAAACAGCATGGCGGAGAAGGGGGACAGCTCGCTGGGCTTCAGCACCACGGTGCAGCCCGCCGCGATGGCCGGTGCGACCTTCGCGGTAATCTGGTACAGCGGCCAGTTCCACGGCGTGATCGCGGCGACCACGCCAATCGGCTCGCGCCGGATGGTGATCGGTGCGCCGGGGTTCGGCTCCAGCAGGTGCTGGAACCGGAAGGTCTTGAGCACCTCGATCGCCACGCGCACATGCTCCACGCCGAAATAGACCTGGCCCGCGCGGGCAAAGCCGATCTGCGCGCCCATCTCGGTCACGATCGCCTGGGCGAATTCCTCGGTGCGGGCTTCCAGCCCTTCACGCACCCGCTCCAGCAGGGCCATCCGCTCCTCGGGTGAGGTCTTGCTGAAGCTGGCAAAGGCCCGCTTCGCCGCCGCCACGGCAAGGTCCACATCATCCGCGCTGCCCGCCGCCACCTGGCCGAATACCTCTTCGGTCGCCGGGTTCACCACCGGCAGCAGCGGGGCATTGGGGCGGTCGGTAAACTGGCCGTCGATGTAGAAGCGGGTATCGGTCTGCACGGGGTATCTCTCCTCTTGGTTGGGCTTTCCTGCGCGCCGCCCGTCATGCGGTCAAGGGCCCAGCCAAAGCCATTGCGGAATGTGACGACGCAGTGTTAGCTTGCCTGTCACGAGGCCGCCGAAGCGGCCCGCCGGGAGAGAGATACGCATGGCCTACAAGACCCGCACCGGTTCGCTGGCGTCCTATGAAAAGGGCGTGATCGAGCTGGATGACGACCTTCGCAAATACGCCTTTTCCAACGTGTTCGAGGTGGCCGGCAAGTCCGCCCCCTATGAACGCGTGGCCGTGGTGCAGAACCTGGAATACGTGGCCGAGGTTGTCCGCGCCGAGGGAGACAGCCCCTGGTATGCCGCCCCGCATGACGAATTCGCCATCGTGATGGATGGGGAAGTCACCTTCCGCTTCGTGCAGTTGCAGGATGACCAGGTGCCTGGCCACGAGGGCGGTGCGATCCGCCTGGGGGCGGAGCCCAACGGCCCGCGCATGGGCCGCGTCACGGCGCGCAAGGGCCACCAGGTGCTGCTGCCCAAGGGGGCGGCCTACCAGCTTTCCAGCGCCAGGCCCTCGGTCGCCATTATCCAGACGGTGGACGGGCCGGAGACGGTGAAGAAGTGGAACGACATCTGCGTGCTGAAGGAGGCCTGAGACATGACCGTGCTTGATGCAAAAGTGGAGCGTCTGGAAACCGACGAGGCCACCGGCTACACCGCTTTCCGCCTGGGCAGCTTCACCTTCCGGCGGGACGAGTATTTCGCCCATATCTCATGGCCCAAGGGCAACCACATCATCGAGATCGACCGCTTCCTGCGCGCCACCGTGCGCGATATCGGCTGGGGGTTCTTCTACGGCTGGATCTTCTTCGATGACGTGTTCGGCACCACCAACCACTATGGCACGGTGGACGTCTTCGCCGGCAGCTATGACAAGGGCTGCAAGGACGCCGGGATCGACCATCTGGAGACCTTCACAGCCGAAGCGGTGAGCGAGGCCTTCACCGCGATCAGCCAGGACTGGATCAGCCAGGGGTATGACCCGCTCAACGCCCCGCTGGAAACCGGCACGCCGATCGGCCCCAAGGGTCCGGAGCGGACCGACCCGCTGCTGCGCGCCTTCATCGCGGCCGACCGGATGCTGGGCCTGCCGGGTGACAAGCCGGTGCGGTCCGATGCCAGCGGCTTCCCGGTCAACCGCGCCTTCGCCGACCTGGATTTCGACCTGCCCGACGTGGAGTGCGAACCCGGCTTCGAAGGCCAGTTGCACGCGATCAACCTGTTCGACCATATCGCCCGCAGCGACGTGACGTGGAACCCGTCGATCAGCGCCGTCACCCGGGCCAACATCTGCTGCGTCACATCCGAGGAGCACATGCTGCCGGTGATCCACGGCAACGACCGGAACGAGTGGTTCATCCAGCTGTCCGACGAGATCCACTGGAACATCGCCGACAAGAACAGCGGCGCACCGCGCGGGCGGATCGTGATGAAGGCGGGCGACGTGTGCGCCATGCCGGCCGACATCCGCCACCAGGGCTTTGCGCCCAAGCGCTCGATGCTGATGGTGATGGAAAACGGCACGCCGGGGCTGGAACAGCGCTATGCCAGCGGCGAGCTGAAGCCCTATCCGGTGGATTTCGGCTGACACGGCGGTCTCCCGCCGCCAGAAGGGCGTGCATGGGACGAGCGAACTTCGTGCGCGAGGATGCCGATACCAGGCGGCAGAGCCTGATCGCGGCATGTGCGGCCTGCCTGGCTGAGGAAGGGGCGCGGGGCGTTTCGGTGCGCTCGATCTGTCGCCGGGCGGGAGTCTCTGCCGGGCTGCTGACGCACTACTTCGCCGGGATCGACGAGCTGATCCTGGCAACCTATCGCGACACCACCCGCAAGGTGACCGAGGCCACCGATGCCGCCGTCGCCGCCGCGGGCAGCGATCCGCGCGCGCGGTTAAAGGCCTATGTCACCGCCAGCCTGCGCCCGCCGCTACTTGATCCGCAACTGCTCGCCACCTGGCTGGCCTTCTGGAGCATGATGACTTCCAACGTGGCCGTGGCCCAGGTCCACGGCGAAACCTACGGCGAGTTCCGCCGCGGGCTGGAGGATCTGCTGCGCGAATGCTGCGGGGGCAGGCAAGGTGTCGATGACCTGCGTCTGGCCGCCATCGGCATCACCGCCCTGGTGGACGGGCTGTGGCTGGAACTGTGCCTGGACCAGCGTGGCCCTTTCACGTCGGAAGAAGCGGAGAAGCTGGCACAGGTCCAGCTCGATGCCCTGCTGGCACGCGAAGGCTGGGCCGGGCAGACCGGATAAATGGACACTTTGGTAAGTTGGTCATTGCGCTGGCGGTTGTCGCAATACACAGATCACTGGACTAACACGCAAGCCCGGGTCGTGAATCCTGCCGGCTGGAATGACCGGTTGCGGACTGTCTGCCAGGCAGGGTAATCTCGCTGGGCCGGCGCGGTCCGTCCCGGCAACATGGGGGAACGCCATTGCCAGTCATCAGGCGATTGCCGATCGACACCCATCCCGAAAACACCGCTTTCCTGCTGCGGCGCGGAAATGGCTATTCGGCCGAGCAGTTCCAGGCGCTGCGCAAGATCCGGGTCACCGGCACGGGATGCGAGATCCTGGCCACGCTGGCGCTGGTCGATGACGAAGCGATCATCGGCGCGGGCGAGATCGGCCTGGGCGAACAGGCCTTCAGGCGGCTGGGCCTGCCGGAAGGGGCGGAAGTGGCAATCGCCCAGGCCCGCCCGCCGGCAAGCCTTGAATTAGTCCGCCGCAAGATCGAGGGCGAGACGCTGGGTGAGGCGGAGATTGCCGCCATTGTGGCAGACATTGCCGGGCACCTCTATTCGCCAATGGAAATCGCGGCCTTCCTGGTGGCCTGTGCCGGCTTCATGAGCACGCCGGAAACCCTGGCCCTGACGAAGGCCATGGTGGAGGTGGGTAATCACCTGCACTGGGATTCGCCGCTGGTGGTGGACAAGCACTGCATCGGCGGGATTCCCGGCAATCGGACTTCCATGATCGTGGTGCCGATCGTGGCGGCGCACGGCCTGATCTGCCCCAAGACTTCCTCGCGCGCGATCACCTCGCCCTGCGGCACGGCGGACGTGATGGAAGTGCTGGCAGAGGTGGACCTGGGCGAAGACAAGCTGGCCGACGTGGTGGCGCGGGAAAGCGCGGTGCTGGCCTGGGGCGGGCGGGTCAACCTGTCGCCTGCCGATGACGTGCTGATCTCGGTCGAGCGGCCCCTGCGGCTCGATACCTTCGAACAGATGGTCGCCTCGATCATCTCGAAGAAGGTTGCTGCCGGGTCCACCCACCTGGTGATCGATATCCCGGTTGGACCCACGGCCAAGGTGCGCAGCCAGGACGATGCGGTGCGGCTTCGCAAGCTGTTCGAATATGTCGCCCGCCACATGGGCCTGGTGACCACTATCGTGTTCTCCGACGGATCGCAACCGGTAGGGCGCGGGGTGGGGCCGGTGCTGGAGGCGCGTGACGTGATGGCCGTGCTGCGCAATGAACCCGATGCTCCGGCCGACCTGCGCGACCATGCGCTGATGCTGGCGGGGCATGTGCTGGACTTCGATCCCGCGATCGAAGGCGGAAGCGGCTATGCGCGGGCGGCGGAACTGCTCGCCTCTGGCGCGGCGCTGGCCAAGATGGAGGCGCTGATCAGCGCCCAGGGCCGCAACCCGGTCAAGCCGGTGCCGGGCAAACACCATTACGATGTGGTGGCCCCAGCTTCCGGGCGGATCGCGGCGATCGATTGCGAACGGATTGCGCGCATTGCCCGGTCTGCCGGGGCGCCGCTGGACAAGGGGGCGGGGATCGACCTGCTGCACAAGGTCGGCGCGCCGGTCCGCCAGGGCGAGGCGCTGTTTCGCATCCACGCCAACTCGCAGACCGGGCTTGGTTTTGCCTGCGAACTGGCGGCCGAGGCGAGCGGCTATACCATCGCATGACGCGCGCGGCGCTTCACGCCTTTGCAGATGGCGTCGGCCCGGCGGCGGATCTGGCACGGGCGCTGGGGGCCGCCTTCGCGCCCATCAGCCTGCACCGCTTCCCCGATGGCGAGAGCCTGGTGCAGGTTAACCCGGCCCAGGCGGGAGGCTGCGCGCTCCTTTACTGCTCGCTAAACGATCCCAATGCCAGGCTGGTCGAACTGCTGCTGGCTGCGTCCGCCTTGCGGGATAGCGGGGCCACGCGCGTGATGCTGGTGGCGCCCTATCTTGGCTACATGCGGCAGGACATGGCTTTTGCGCCGGGGCAGGCGGTCAGCCAGCGGGTGGTGGGCAGCCTGCTGGCGGCGCATTTCGACGGCTTGTTGACCGTTGATCCGCACCTGCACCGCATTGCCGCGCTGGATGAGGTGATGCCGGGGATCGACGCCATCAGCGTGTCTGTCGCCAGCGTGCTGGCCGCAGTCCTGGGCCTTCCCACGGATACGGTGCTGGCCGGACCGGATGCAGAATCGCGCCAGTGGGTCGAGAAGATTGCCCGCCCGTTCGGGCTGCCCTTTGTGATGGGCTCCAAGCAGCGCCACGGTGACCGCGCCGTCACCGTCACCTTCGATCAGCCTGGCATCGTGCGCGAGTGCCGCGTGGTGCTGGTGGATGATGTCATCTCCAGCGGCACCACGCTGGCGCGCGCAGCCGAAGCGCTGCTGGCGGCAGGGGCCAGCTCGGTCGAGGTTCTGGCGACGCATTGCCTGGCCAGCGAGGATGACCTTGCCCGCCTGGCGGCCGCCGGGATCACCCGGATCAGGGCCACCGATTCGGTCGCCGGCCCGGTGGCGACCATTCCGCTGGCGGCACTCCTGGCAGACGCCGTCCGCCAGGCCCGCTGGATTGAAGGAACCATGTCATGACCAGTAACCCCATAAGGCTGTCGTTCCACGGCGCGGCGAAGACCGTGACCGGATCGTGTATGGAATTCACCCACGGATCGCGCCGGGTACTGGTCGATTGCGGGATGTTCCAGGGATCGCGCACGCTGGAACGGCTGAACCTGGAACCGTTCGCCTTCGATCCGCGCAAGGTGGATGCGGTGATCGTGACCCACGCGCATATCGATCACAGCGGCCTGCTGCCCAAGCTGGCGGCGCAGGGCTATTCCGGGCCGGTCTGGTGCACGCCGCCCACCCGCGACCTGCTGGAACACATGCTGGCCGATGCCGGCCGCCTGCAGGAAGGCGAGGCCGAGCGGCACAACCGCCGCCGGGACCGGGCAGGCGAGGAACCGTTCGAGCCGCTCTATACTGCCGAAGACGCCAGGACCGCCTTCGAGCTGTGTCGCATCGTCGATCTGGGCGGGACCTTCGAACCGGCTCCCGGTTTCCGTGCCCGCCTGTGGAATGCCGGGCACATCCTTGGCTCCGCCTCGGTCGAGCTGGAGGCGGGCGGGGTCAGCGTGCTGTGTTCGGGTGATCTGGGGCCGGACAACAAGGCCTTCCAGCGCGATCCGGAGGGGCGATCGGGCTATGACCACGTCATCTGCGAGAGCACCTATGGCGACCGCCAGCGCGAGCAGGTGACCATCACCGAACGCCGCCTGCTGCTGCAAGCGGAAGTGGAAGCGGCCCTGCTGCGCGGGGGCAACCTGGTGATCCCGGTCTTTGCGCTGGAGCGGACGCAGGAACTGCTGCTGGACCTGGGGCACCTGCTTTCCAGCGGGGCGATCCCCGATGTGCCGGTGTTTATCGATTCCCCGCTGGCGATCCGCACCACGGGGGTCTTTGCCCGCTATGCCGTGGACCTGGAAGATACCGCGGCCAGCAATGTCTTCTCGCATCCGTCGTTTCACTATGTGACCGATGTGGCCGGATCGGTGGCGCTCAATGCCATGTCCGGCGCGATCATCATGGCGGCTTCGGGGATGTGCGAGGGCGGACGCATCCGCCACCACCTGTTGCACAACCTGCACCGGCGCGATTCCACGGTGCTGTTCGTGGGCTTCCAGGCGCAGGGCTCGCTGGGGCGGGTCATCATGGAGGGGGCGGAACGCGTGCGGATCAGCGGCGAGGACGTGCGCGTGCGGGCGCAGATCCGCGCGATCCAGAGCTATTCCGCCCATGCCGACCAGGGCGAACTGCTTGACTGGATTGCCGACCGGATGCCGATCGCGGGCAGCCTGTTCCTCGATCACGGCGAGGCCGACGCGCAGGAAACGATGCGCCGGGAGCTGCAACGCCGCCATCCGGATCTGGAGGTGCGCATTCCCGAGATCGGCGAGGAGTACATCCTGCCGCCGGGCGAACCAGCCATGCGCAGCGCCACGGGCCGCGTGGACCTGGATGCGGCGCTGGGGCGCGACTGGCAGAACGATTACGCGGCTTTTGCCACATCGTTGAAGCAGAACCTTGCCCGGCTGGAAAACGACCGCGAGCGCGAGAAGGCGCTGGCCCAGATGCAGCAGGTGCTCGATTCCTATGCGGCGCACAGGGAGCGGCGGGCGCGCCGGTCGCGCCAGCACTGAAAGCGGCCGATCAGGCGTCCCCGGCGCGGGCGATCAACTGGTCCAGCGCGGCGCGCCCCCGGCGCAGGTCACCCAGGATCGCCTGCAACTCGCGCCGCGTAATGCGCTCGCCGCCATCGCTGCCGGTCGCCTGCACGTCGATGATCCGGTGCAGCGCCGTGACAATGGCCAGCGCCGGATCGCCCAGCTTGCCGCCCTGCGGCAAGGGCACGGCGCGCGAGTTGGCGAGCGCCAGGAAGGGATCGATCGCACCGGGGCCGAATTCCTGCTCGATGCGCAGCAACAGCGCCGGATCAAGGCTGGTGTGGCCGCTGCGGGCATTGCGCACGGTGGACGCGGAACAGCCGATCCGGTCGGCCAGCCGGGCATCGGACAGGCCGGACGCGCGGCGGATCTGGCGCAGTATCTCCTCCACCGCCTCGCGATAGGCACTGGTGCTGATTGCCTTCCTGCTCATCACGCATCCTCCCGCCGGATAGCCCCGCTGCGCAACATCCTATGCGTCATGGCGCCAGCCTGGCCAAGACCTTGCGACGAAGGGTGCCTTATGCCGGGGCGATGCTGTTCGACCGTCGTGACATGATTGCCGGGCTGCTGGCCGTGCTGGGGGGATCGTCCATGCCCGGTTCTGCCAGCATGCTGCGGCCCGCCCCCGATAGCCGCCTCCCGTTGCCGCCCGCAGCTGTCGCCCCGCAGGCCGCAGGCCCGCCCGGCGTGCCCTTGTGGGATCAGGCGATGGCGGCACTGGAGCGCCATGCCGGCACCTTGCTGGCCGACCGGCTGGCGATTGCCGATTTTACCGCCGGATCGGCCCGGCCGCGCTTCCACCTTGTGGACCGCGAGGCAGGCAGCGTTACGGCGCTGCACGTGACCCACGGCTCCGGCTCGGACCCGGGCCACACCGGGCTGTTGCACCGCTTTTCCAACCAGCCGGGCTCCAACGCGACCAGTGCGGGGGCCTTTGTCACCCGGAACCCCTACCACGGCCGGCACGGGCTGTCGCAACGGCTGGAAGGACTGGACCCCACAAACAACCTGGCGCTGGACCGGGCCATCGTGGTGCACGCGGCCTGGTATGCGGAAGCCGACGTGCTGGCACAGACCGGCAAGCTGGGGCGCAGCCAGGGCTGCTTCGCCTTCGCCCAGGCCGATCTGGCGCGGGTGATGGACTTCCTGGGTGAAGGCCGGCTGATCTACAGCGGCCGCAGCGTGGGTTAGCCGAACAGGCGCCCTAGCACGCTGCGGTCCTTCAGGATGGCGGCGGCGGCGTTGTGTCCCGGCGCGCCGGTTACCCCGCCGCCCGGATGGGTGCCCGCGCCGCACATGTACAGGCCCTTCACCGGCGCGCGATAGCTGCCGTGGCCCAGCACCGGGCGCGCGGCCCAGAGCTGGTCCAGCCCCATGTTGCCGTGCATGATGTCGCCGCCGATCAGCCCGAACTTGCGTTCAAGATCCAGCGGGGAGTGGACCTGGCGGGCGATCACGCTGGCGCGGAAGCCGGGGGCGTGGGCCTCCACCGTGTCGATGATGCAATCGGCCGCTACCTCGCGCTCGTCATCCCAGCTTCGCCCGTCGGGCAGTTCGGGGGCGAACTGCTGGCAGAACAGGCTGGCCACATGCTGGCCCGGCGGGGCCAGGGTGTCGTCCACGGTGGAGGGGATCAGCATTTCCACGATCGGCTGCTTCGACCAGCCATAACGCTTCGCGTCCAGGAAGGCGCGGTCCATGTAATCCAGCGTGGGGGCAATGATGATGCCGCTCTGGTGGTGTTCACCGGGTTCGGGCAGGCAGGTAAAGCGCGGCAGCTCGCTCAGCGCCACGTTCATGCGGAAGGTGCCGCTGCCGGCCTTAAAGCCGCGCATCCGGCGGCGGAAATCCTCGGGCAGGGCGCTTTGCGGCACCAGCCGGTCATAGAGCAGCTTGGGCCCCACGTTGGCCGCCACGATCGGCGCCACCAGTTCCTCGCCGCTGACCAGCTTCACGCCCACGGCCTTGCCACCATCGACCAGCACCTCGGCCACCGGGCTTTCCAGGCTGATTTCCACACCCAGCTTCTCGCAGGCCTGGCGCATGGCCCCGGTGATTGCGCCCATGCCGCCCACGGCGTGGCCCCAGGCACCCTTCTTGCCGTTCACCTCGCCGAACACGTGGTGCAGCAGGACATAGGCGCTGCCGGGGGTGTCCGGGCTGGCATAGTTGCCGACTACGGCATCGAAGCCGAAGGCGGCCTTGACAGCCTCGCTCTCGAACCACTGGTCCAGCATCCCGCGCGCGCTCTTGGCGAACATGTCGAGCAGGTCGCGCTTGGCTTCCAGCGGCAGGCTGGCCAGCGGGCGGCCCTGCGCGGCGGCGGCGATCAGCGTGGTCAGCCCTTCGCCCATGTTGGGCGGAGCCTTGAGGGCGAGGCTGCGCAAGATGTCGGCAATCCGCTCCAGCGCATCGTAATAGGCGGGCAGCGCCTCGGCATCGCGGGCGGAAAACTTGCGGAATTCCTCCTGCGTTTTCAGCATACCTCCACCAAGCTTCAGGTAGCCTCCGTCTTCCTGCGGCAGGAAATTGCTGATCGGCCGCTCGATCACGCGATAGCCGTAATCGGCCAGCCGCATGTCCGCGATCACCTTGGGTTGCAGCAGGCTGACGGTGTAGCTGGCGGTGGAATTGCGGAAGCCGGGGGCAAATTCCTCTGTCACCGCCGCGCCGCCGACCACGGCCCTCGCTTCCAGAACGCGCACTGACAGGCCGGCGCGGGCGAGGTAGAAGGCGCAGGTGAGGCCGTTGTGGCCACCGCCGATGATCAGGGCGTCATAAGTCTTGGTCATGGATGATCCTTGCTTGTTTTACACTTGTAAGACAAGATTGGCGGCGAAACAAGCGAGGAGGGCTTATGGCACGGTTGGCGGCGGCGGCAATTGGTCTGGCGGCGATAGTGGCGCTGGGCACCTCGCCCGCGCTGGCGGACCCGGCCTATGTTCACGCCGGGCGGCTGGTGGATGTGCAGGCGGGCCGCGTGCTGACCGACCAGCGCATTGTCATCGAGGACGAGCGGATCGTGGCAGTGGAGCCGTGGAGCCCGCCCGGCCCCGGTTCGCAGGTGATCGACTGGTCCGGCATGACCGTGTTGCCCGGCCTGATCGATGCCCATACCCACCTGGCGGACTGGGGCCAGAGCAACAACGTGGCCGAGCCGCTGCTGCATTCCCCACAGGAAATCGCCCTGATCGGCGCGCACCATGCGCGGGTCACGCTGGAGGCAGGGTTCACCAGTGTGCGTGACGTGGGCACCTTCCGCGCTTTTGGCGACGTGGCGCTGCGCGATGCCATCCATCGCGGCTGGGTGCCCGGCCCGCGCATGTGGGTGGCCAGTTCCTACATCACCGTGCCCGGCGGGGGCGGGGAGGTGACCGGCTTTGCCCACGGGGTTGAAGTGCCCGAGGACATGCGCGTGGGCGTGGTCCGCAATGCCGACGAGGTGCGCGAGAAGAGCCGCTACCTGTTCCAGCACGGGGTCGATTTCCTGAAGCTGATCGCCACCGGCGCCGTACTGGCTGAAGGGACCGAACCAGGCGCGATCGAGCTGTCCGAAGAAGAGATTGCCGCCGCGGTGGAAGTGGCGCGCGGCTATGGCAGCTATGCCACGGCCCATGCCCACGGGGCCGAGGGCATCCGCCAGGCGATCCGCGCCGGGGTCCGCTCTATCGAGCACGCCAGCCTGATCGACGCCGAAGGTATCCGCATGGCGCGCGAGGCCGGCACCTGGCTGGTGATGGACATCTACAACGGCGATTTCATCGAGGAGGTGGGCACGCGCGACGGCTGGCCCGCCGACATGCTGCGCAAGAACGAGGAGACGACCGACGCCCAGCGCGAAGGTTTCACCCGCGCGGTGCAGGCCGGGGTGCGGATTGCCTATGGCACCGATGCGGGCGTCTTCCCGCACGGCGATAACGCCCGCCAGTTCGCCTACATGGTCCGCTATGGCATGACGCCGATGCAAGCCATCCAGAGCGCCACGATCAGCGTGGCCGAGCTGATGATGGCGCAGGATGTGGGGGCGATTGCCCCGGGCCGCTTTGCCGACATGGTGGCGGTTGACGAAGACCCGCTGGCCGACATCACCGCGCTGGAGCGGATCGACCACGTGATGCAGGGGGGCAGGGTGGTGCGCTAGTCGCGCCGCCGTTTGCCCTCCACCAGCACTGCATGCTGCCACTTGCCCGGCACCTTGTCGGTCCGGTGGATACAGCCGGCCCAGCAGCAGGGGCGGCGGTTGCCTTCGGCCAGCTCCGCAAGCGTGCGGGTGATGCGTTTTGCGCGGGTGGCGGGTTGCTTTGCGTCTTCCACCCAACAGATAAACTCGTTGCGGCCGAGCGGGGTCAGGCCCTGCCACAGGGCCAATTGCGCAGGCTGTTCTCTCAGCGCGGCCTCAAGATCCGCTGGAACTTCGTGGACGGTGCCCTGGGCGATTGCAGTCATCCGGCCTTACCCTCATTGCCCCCGCAGCCACCTATCATACCAAGCAATAGACCGCACCATGCGGTCCTTCAGGTAGCTGGGCACCACCAGCCCGTGGTTCTGCCCCGGATAGACCACCAGCGTGGTCGGCACGTCGTTGCTTTGCAGCGCCTGGTACATCGCCAGCGAGCCTTCGCACGGCACGTTCCAGTCCTTCTCGGCGCACAGGTACAGGGTGGGGGCGGTGATGCGTTCGGACTGGAAGAAGGGGTAGGATAGCTGCATCCACCGCTCCACGTTGTTCCACGGCTCGCCCAGTTCCAGCACGTAGTCGCGGGCATATTCGTCCACGCCGAAGCCGCCGAAGAAGTTGGCCATACCGGCGCCCGCCACCGCCGCCTTCACGCGGGTGTCGCTGGCGATCATGTAGTTCGACAGGATGCCGCCATAGGACCAGCCGCCCACGCCGATCTGGTCCGGACGGGACACGCCGTTGTCGATCGCCCAGGTGATCCCGGCGCTGATGTCGGCCGCGTCGACCGTGCCCCAGCGGCCCATCTGTGCCTGGGCAAAGGCCGCCCCGCGCCCGGAAGATCCGCGCGGGTTGATCGCCAGCACGGCATAGCCGGCGGCGGCGAACACCTGGTGGTCGGCCATGAATTCGTGGCTGAACTGGTACACCGGCCCCCCGTGCAGCCGCACGATCATGGGCAGGGGTGTATCCTGCTCGCGCCCCGCAGGCAGGGTGAGCAGGCCGTGGATTTGCACCCCGTCGCTGGTGAAGCTGACATCCTGCGTAGTCGCCAGGCGGCGGTTGGCCAGCCAGCGGTTGTGCGGCGACAGCATACGCGGGCTCGCCTCGACCGAGCGCAGCGCCAGCGGTGTCAGCGGGTCGCCGTCCAGCACTGCCAGTTGACCCTGCGGCCCCTCGGCAAAGTCATAGGCGAAGCGCGCCCCGCCGGTCAGGTATTCCACCGCATCGGTGGCGGGGTCGATGCGGGCCAGCCAGGTGTCCTGCGGCTGCTCGACCAGCGCCAGGATATGGCGGCCATCGTGGCTCCATTCGGGCTGCTGCACCCAGCGGTCGATCCAGGCGACCTGCCGTTCCTGCCCGCTGGCGAGATCGGCCACCACCAGTTGCAGCGGGTTGTACCAGGTCTCCTGCGGCGGGCCGCTGCGCAGCCACAGCAGGCGGCGGCCATCCGGCGACCACTGCGGGGCATTGGTGTCCATGCCGGGGTCGGCGTCTTCGCCCTTGAACGTGTCGATCCGCCGCGCCGGGCCGCCGGCTACCGGCATCACGTAAACGTCCGAACAGCGCAGGCGAACGGCGGGATCGCACTGGCGCGAGACATAGGCGAGCTGGGTGCCATCGGGCGAGAGGCTGGGATGGCCCACATCGTAATCGCCGCTGGTCACCGGCACGGCCTCGCTGCCGGGCGTAAAGTCCACGCGGAACAGGTGGGTACGGCGATCGTCCACGAAGCCGCGATAGTCCTCGCGCGCGGTGAAGCGGGTGATCACGATGGGCGGGGCCACTGCGGGCGCTTCGGCCACCACGTTGGTGCCAACCTCGGTGAGGACTATGGCAAAGCTGCCGTCGGGAGCCAGCGAATAGTCACTGACGCCGCCCGCCAGCGTGCTGACCTGGCGCGGCGGTTCGCCAGCGGTACTGGCCCACAGCTGCGCCGCCTCGCCTTCCGCCCCGCTGCGGATGAAAGCGAAAACGCGCCCGTCGGCGCTCCAGCGGGGCATGGCCTCGTCGCGGTCCAGCGTGGGGTAGAGCGGCTGCGCGCTGCTGCCGTCCCATTGGGCGATCCAGATGTCGGACTGCGAAGCATCCCCCTCGGCCGGGCCATTGACCACATAGGCAATCCGCGCGCCATCGGGGGCGAAGACCGGGTCTGACAGGTCCTCCAGCCGCAGCACGTCGTCCACGGTAAAGGGCGCGGCCTCCTGCGCGGCCAGCGCGCCAGGCAGGGTGGCAAGCGCCACGGTGGCGAGGAGCAGCGGCAGGCGAAGCATGGCTATGGGTCCTGTTTTACAACTGTCCACTTGCAGCACGGCGCGGCTTGCGGTTCAAGGGTGGTTCCAGACGAAAGGAATTTTGCCGTGCGCCCCTCTCCCAAGCGCCATGCCGCCACCCTGCTCGCCGCTGCCGCCCTTGCAGGACTGGCCCAGCCCGCCGCCGCGCAGGCCGATCAGACGCTGGCACGGCAACTGCTGGCGGAAGCGGTCGCCAGCAACACCGCGCCCAGCGGCGGCACCACCACGCGGCCCTTGGTGGACCTGCTGGTGCGCCACCTGCGCGCCGCGGACTTCAGCGAGGCGGACATCGCCACCCCCGCCATCAGCGAAGCGCTGCCCAGCCTGGTCGTCCGCTATCGCAGCCCGAACCCGCAAGCGCGCCCGGTGTTGCTGATGGCGCACATGGACGTGGTGGAGGCCCTGCCAGCGGACTGGTCCTACCCCCCGTTCGAACTGACCGAGGAGGACGGCTGGCTCTATGGCCGCGGTTCTGAGGACAACAAGGCGGGCGTCGCCATCCTGGTGGCCAATTTCATCCGCCTGAAGCAGGAAGGCTTCGTGCCCGACCGCGACCTGATCGTGATGCTGACGGCAGACGAGGAAACCAACGGCCTCTCCGCCCAGCAACTGCTCAGCCAGCATAGCGATCTGGTGGATGCAGAATTCGCCCTCAACACCGATGGCGGCGGGGTGATCGCGGACGAAGCAGGCAATCCGCAGGCCTTCATCATGCAGACGGCGGAAAAGGTCTATGCCACCTATGCCTTCACCGCCAGCGACCCCGGCGGCCATTCCAGCCTGCCCAAGCCCGACAGCCCGATCTCGGCCGTGGCGCGCGCGCTGGTGGCGCTGGAGGACTGGCACTTCCCGATCAACCTGGGCGAGACAAGTCGCAGCTTTTTCCGGCAATGGAGCGTGGTGGCCGACGCCGACGAGCGCCCGCTGCTGGCGGCGCTGGCAGCCTACCAGCCCGGTGATCTGGAGCCGGCAGGGCTGGCGGCCAACCCCTATTACAATTCGCTGGCGCGGACCACCTGCGTTGCCACGGGATTGACCGGTGGCCATGCCGAGAACGCCCTGCCGCAGAATGCCCGTGCGGTGATCAACTGCCGTGTCCTGCCGCAGGAAAGCGAGGCTTCGGTGCGTGAGCGGCTGGCCGCGCTGGCTGCGCCCTATGGCGTGACGGTGGAGGAGGTATTCCCCTATGCCGGCAGCCCGCCTTCGGCGCTGGAACCGGGGATCATGCAACTGGTGAGCGATACTGCGGCTCGCCATTTCGGGGTCATTCCGGTGATCCCGGAACTCAGCACCGGGGCCACCGACGGCTCGTTCACCCGCAGCGAGGGCATCCCCACCTATGGCGTGGGCGCGGTTGCCGAAGACCCCGCCGGCACCCGCATCCACGGCAAGGACGAGCGGATCGCGATCACCTCGTTCAACCTGGCGCTGGATTACTGGTACGATCTGACCCGATCCGTAGCGACGCTCGATTGATCCGCTGTTTTACATCTGTTAAACAAGCGCCATGACCGAGATGACCAAACCCGTTGCCGACCAGTCCGGCTGGAGCCTGCCGGCCTGGACCTATTCCGATGCCGACTTCATGGCGCTGGAAAAGGCCAAGCTGTTTATGCCGGCCTGGCACCTGGTGTGCCACGTGTCCGACATTCCGCGGCCCGGCGATTACCAGACCTTCGCCATGATGGGCGAGCGGGCCGTGGTGGTGCGCGGGCGCGACGGGGCGATCCGCGCCTTCCACAACGTCTGCCCGCACCGCGCGGCACGGTTGCTGGATGGCGAGAGCGGCAATTGCGGCGGGCGCGTCACCTGCCCCTATCATGCCTGGTCCTTCGGGCTTGATGGCAAGCTGCTGGCGGTGCCCTTCATCGAGGAATACGAGAATTTCGAGAAGGCGGATTTCGGCCTGTTCCCGCTGGAGCACGCGGTCAGCCACGGCTTCGTCTATATCCGCTTCGAAAACGGCGGGCAGAGCCTCGACGAATTCCTCGCCCCGATCGAGGAGGAGATGGGCCTCTACCGCTTCGGGGCGATGGAGCCGCTGGTGCCGATCCGCAGCCGCGTGCGCGAGGTCAACTGGAAGAACGCCTGCGACAATTATGTGGATGCCCTGCACGTGCGCGTGGCGCACCCCGGTTTGAACAGCCTGGTGCGCGATACCTATCGCCTGACGATTGATCGCGGGGTGGACAAGATCTTCGCCGAAGCGGGCGCGGGCAAGAGCGCGCACGCCAGCGTCACCGCCTATCGCGAGGTGCTGCCCCGGGTGGACCATCTGCCCGAGGAGCGGCAGCAGATGTGGACCTATTACCGGCTGTTTCCCGGCCTGATGTTCGATGTCTACCCGGACCAGATCGACTTCATGCAGTTCATTCCGCTAACCCCCACCACCTGCATCCTGCGCGACGGGGCCTATGCCCTGCCTGACAGCCGGCGCGAGATGAAGGCAGCGCGCTATCTCAACGGGCGGATCAACCGCGACGTGAACTTCGAGGACAAGGGCCTGATCGAGCGGGTGCAGGACGGCATGGGCACCAGCCGCTTCCGGCAAGGGCCGCTGGGGAAGAACGAGATTTGCCTGCGCGCATTTGCCCAGCGGATGCGGCGCGAAATCCCGATCAGCGCCGAAGTCGACCGGCCATCGCCGGAACGGTTGCGCGAAAGCCTGAACGCGGCCTAACCTGCCCGCCATGAGCGGACACAAGATCTACGGCATGGCCTTTGCGCGCATCTATCCGATGTACGTGGCCAAGGTGAAGAGGAAGGGCCGCAGCACGGGCGAGCTGGACCAGGTGATTGCCTGGCATACCGGTTATGCGGGCGCATCGCTGGACGCGGCGCTGGGGGACGAGCGCAGCATGGAAGCTTTCTTCGCCCAGGCTCCGGCGCTGAACCCGGCGCGCGAGCTGGTCACCGGCAAGGTTTGCGGGGTGCAGGTGGAAACGGTGGCAGAGCCGCTGATGCGGGAGATACGCATACTCGACAAGCTGGTGGACGAACTGGCCAGGGGCCGCTCGCTGGAGAAGATCCTGCGCGCATGAGCCAGTCCGCCGCTCCCACCATCTCCCAGCTACAGGCCTTCCTGGCCGCCAATCCGCAATCGGCCGATGGCTGGCGGGTGCTGGGCGATGCCTTCACGGCTGCAGGCAAGGTGGCCGATGCCGATGCGGCCTATGCCCGTGCAATCAAGGCCGCCACGCGCGACCCGGAGCTGCTGCAGGCGGCCGATGCGCTGGTGCGGGGCGAGCTGGCCGTGGCCGAGCCGATCCTGCGCGGCCGCCTGAAGCGCGCGCCCACCGATGTCGCAGCGATCCGAATGCTGGCCGAACTGGCCAGCCGCCTGGGCCGGTTCGGCGATGCCGAGAAGCTGTTGCGCCGCGCGCTGGAACTGGCGCCCAGCTTCCGCGTCGCCCGCCACAACCTGGCGCTGGTGCTGCACCGCCAGGGCCGCAGCGTGGAGGCGCTGGACGAGATTGCCGCGCTGGAAGCCGATGGCGAGGACACTGCCGCCTTGGCCAACCTGAAGGCGGCGGCTCTGGGCCGCATCGGCGACTATGGCGATGCCCTGGCCCTTTACGAGGAGGCGCTGGATCGCCGTCCCGCACAGCCCAAGACCTGGATGAGCTATGCCCACGCTCTCAAGACCGTGGGCCGCCAGGCCGATGCCGTGGCCGCCTATCGCCGGGCAATCGAACTGCAGCCGGGCATGGGAGAGGCCTGGTGGAGCCTCGCCAACCTGAAGCGCGTGGCCTTCGCGCCGGAGGACCGCGCTGCCATGCGCCGGGCGCTGGCGGGGGAGCTGTCGCAGGAAGACCGCTTCCACCTGGAATTCGCGCTGGGCAAGGCGGAGGAGGACGCGGGCGATTTTCCCGCCTCGTTCGCCCACTATGCGCGCGGCAATGCCCTGCGCCGCACGATGATCCGGCACGATCCGGCAGAACTGGACGACCAGGTGGCACGCGCGCGCGCGCTGTTCACCCCGAGCTTCCTCGCGCAACGGCAGGGGTGGGGTTGCCAGGCGACGGACCCGATCTTCATCCTCGGGATGCCCCGCGCCGGATCGACGCTGCTGGAACAGGTGCTGGCCAGCCATCCGGCGGTGGAAGGCACGATGGAACTGCCCGATATCCCGCAGCTCGTCACCCGCGTGTCAGGCCGCAAGCTGCGCAGCGAGCCGAGCGCCTATCCCGAGGCGTTGGCCGCCCTCACGGCGGAGCATGCCCGGGCGCTGGGCGAGGAATACCTGGAAAACACCCGCGTGCAGCGCAAGACCGATGCACCGCATTTCATCGACAAGCTGCCCAACAACTGGCTGCACGTGGGCCTGATCCGCCTGATCCTGCCCAATGCGCGGATCATCGATGCGCGCCGCCACCCGCTGGCCTGCTGTTTTTCCAACTTCAAGCAGCACTTCGCGCGGGGCCAGACTTTCTCCTACAGCCTGGAGGATATGGGCCACTATTACCGCCGCTATACCGAGCTTCTGGCCCATTTCGACGAGGTGCAGCCCGGCCTGGTGCACCGCGTGTTCTACGAGCGGGTGGTAGAGGACCTTGAGGGCGAGGTGCGCCGGATGCTGGCCTTCCTGGGCCTGCCGTTCGATCCGGCCTGCCTGCGCTATTACGAAAGCGAGCGGGCGGTGCGCACCGCCAGTTCCGAACAGGTGCGCGAGCCGATCTTCCGCCAGGGGCTGGACCAGTGGCGGCACTACGAACCCTGGCTCGATCCGCTGAAACAGGCCCTCGGGCCGGCGCTCGCGGACTATCCGCACCAGTCCTGAGCCGTGGGGAGACTGTGGCCTTTGCGCCATAGTCTCTCGCCTTCGCAACATGGTTTCAGCGCAAACTTGACAGTTCGGTGACGGAGGAGTTCTTTTACACCTGTCAAACTGGGTGCCGTGCCGGGGGACAGGCCGCCGGCGCCTTGATCGATGGCGAACAGAAAAGGGGTCAATATGGGTACTGTGCGCATTGGCATGGCAGCGGGGCGGACCGGCAGGGCGCTGGGCGGTCTGCTGCTGGGGTCAACCATTCTGGCGGGCGTGCCCGCGCTGGCGCAGGATGCCGCCACTACCGAAGCAGAGGATGACGTGATCGTCGTGACCTCGCAGCGGCGCGAGCAGGACCTGCAGGACGTGCCGCTGTCCGTACAGGTGCTGGGCACCGAGCAGATGGACAACCTCCAAGTCAGCGACTTCGAGGACTATGTGAAGTTCCTGCCCAGCGTTTCCACCACCAACTTCGGCGGGCCGTTCAACCAGCTGGTCTACATGCGCGGCGTCGCCAGCGGGGGTGACGGCAACCACTCCGGCCCGATGCCTTCGGTCGGCACTTATCTGGACGAGCAGCCGATCACCACGGCGCAGGGCAACCTCAACGTCCACCTCTACGATATCGCCCGCGTGGAATCGCTGGCCGGGCCGCAGGGCACCCTCTACGGCGCCAGCAGCCAGGCTGGCACCATCCGCATCATCACCAACAAGCCCGACACGTCGGGTTTTGACATGAGCCTGGATGGAGAGCTCAACACCGTGGCGCATGGCGCCGAGGGCGGCTCACTGGAAGGCATGATCAACCTGCCGCTGAACGACATGGCTGCACTTCGCGTGGTGGGCTGGTACGTGCAGGACGCGGGCTACATCGACAACGTCCGCGTACGCCGGGTCTATCCCACGTCCGGCGCAGCCGATGACAACGGCTTTCTGGCCGAAGACAACTTCAATAACGTCGAGACCTATGGTGCCCGCGCGGCGCTGGGCATCGATCTGGACGACAACTGGACCGTGACCCCGGCGGTGATGGCCCAGCACCAGCGCGCCAACGGCAGCTTCGCGTGGAACCCGCGCTTGGGTGACCTCAATACCGCCGTCTATCGCGACAATTACGGCGTAGATGAATGGTATCAGGCATCGCTGGCGGTGGAAGGCAAGATTGGCAACTTCGATCTGGTCTATTCGGGCGCCTACCTTGATCGCGCGATCGACAGCCTGAACGACTATTCGGACTACTCGTACTTCTACGATACCGAAGCGGGCTATGGCACCTACTTCGTGGGCGATTGCCCGGCCAACGACTATTCGTGTGATCCGATCAACCCCTCGCAATACATCCGCGGCCGCGACCGGTTCACCAAGCTGAGCCAGGAACTGCGCCTGTCGACCGATATCGGGGACCGGCTGCGCTTCACCGGCGGTGCGTTCTTCCAGCGCCAGACGCACAACATCGAGCAGGCCTACACCATCGACAACCTGGCCCAGTTCCTGGGCGTGACCGGTTGGGACGATACCATCTGGCTGACCAAGCAGGAACGCGTGGACCGCGACTTTGCCGTGTTCGGCCAGGCCGAATTCGACCTCACCGACGATCTGACGCTGACCGGCGGCGCGCGCTATTTCCGCTACAACAACACGCTGGTGGGCTTCTTCGGCTATTCCACCGGCAACGCCTTCTCCAGCGGCGAAAAGCAGTGCTTCGCCGGGCCGGTGGTGGAAGGTTCGCCCTGTACCAACCTCGGCTCGGTAAGCGGCGGCGTGGTCAACCCGGCGCGGTCGAAGGACGATGGCTACATCCACCGCCTCAACCTCACCTGGAATGCGACTCCGGACAACATGTTCTATGCCACCTGGTCGCGCGGGTTCCGTCCCGGCGGCAGCAACCGGCGCGGCGGCTTTGCCTATGGGGCGGACTTCCTGACCAACTACGAAGTAGGCATGAAGCACACCCTGGCCGATGGCATGGTGCGGTGGAACACGGCGGTCTTCCAGCAGGACTGGAACAACTTCCAGTTTGCCATCCTTGGTCCCAACGGCCTGACCGAGATCCGCAACGCCGCCCAGGCCCGTATCCGGGGCATCGAAAGCGACGTGACGATCATGCCCGGCGACGGGCTTACCATCGGCGTGGGCGGGACCTACCTTGATGCCAAGCTGTCGGCCAACTACTGCGGCACCACGGACGCTCAGGGTGTGCCGATTACCAATTGCGGGGCCCCGCTGGCGGCGCGTGGCACCCAGCTTCCCGCATCGCCCGATTTCAAGGGCAACGTGGTAGCCCGCTACGAGTTCGAAACCGATCTGGACCTGCTGGGCCACATCCAGCTGGCGGGAGTTTACCAGACGGGCATTCGCACCGAGTTGCAGGACGCCGACGACGCGCTGATCGGTCGCCAGGCCGGGTATGGCACGATCGACTTCGCGGCGGGCGTGGAAAGCGAGGAGGACGGATGGAACCTGGAGTTCTACATCACCAACCTGCTGGATGAACGCGGTACCAATTACCAGTATACCCAGTGCTTCATCTCGGTGTGCGCCAATCCCACCACCGGTATCGTATACCAGGTGCCCAACCAGCCCGCGACAATGGGCATCAAGTTCGGCTGGGAGTACTGATCGGAAAGGGGGGCGGCCGCAGGGCCGCCCCCCTTGTCCCTTTACGGATCGCCTGTTGGCCTAGCCGCGCGTGGCTGTAACCAGCCGTTCGTTGGCCTCGCGCACGATCTGTTCCAGTTCGGTGATGGTTTCCTCGATCGCGGTCTTCTGGGCCTGCAGGCTGTCGAGCCGCTCCTCCACCCGGCCGATCAGGTGCTCCATCTGCTCGCGGTGGCTGGGATCTGCGTCGTAGAGGTCCAGGAACTCGCGGATCTCGCGGATGGTGAAGCCCAGCCGCTTGCCGCGCAGGATCAGTTGCATCCGCCCGATATCGCGCCGCGAATAGACACGGGTGGAGCCCACCCGCTGCGGGCTGATCAGGCCGTTGTCCTCGTAGAAGCGCAGGGTCCGCGGGGTTACCCCCAACTGGCTCGCCACTTCCTGGATGCCCTTGTGCTGGCTGTCAGGCACGCTTGCGCTTCTCCTCTTCGACGAGTTCCTTCTTCGACAGCTTGCCGATCATGGTCTTGGGCAGGCTGTCGCGGAACTCGAATTCGGTGGGCATTTCTATCTTGTTGATGCGCGTGGCAAGGAATTCCCGCAAGCCCTCCACCGTCAGGTCCGATCCCGGCCGGGCAGCGATGAACAGCTTGGGCACCTGGCCCAGCATCGGGTGGGGGATGGCAATGGCAATTGCCTCGCGCACATCGGGGTGTTCGTAGGCGGCATCCTCGATCACGCGGGGATAGACGTTGTAGCCGCCGCGCAGGATCAGGTCCTTGATCCGGTCGACCAGGAACAGGTAGCCGTCCTCGTCCAGATAACCGATGTCACCCGTGCGCAGGGCACCGTGATAGAAGGTCGCCTCGGTCGCCTGCGGGTTGTTCCAGTAGCCCTTCATCAGTTGCGGCCCGCGTGCCATCACTTCGCCACGCTCGCCCTGCGAGCAGACATGGGCGGGGTTTTCGGGGTCGCGGATCTCGATGATCGTTCCGGGAAAGCGCGGCCCGGCGCTGTCTGCCTTCACCAGCCCGAACAGCGGGTTGCAGGTGATGATAGGGCTGGCCTCGGACAGGCCATAGCCTTCCACCACGCGCGTCTTGGTGCGCGCCTCGAACACGGTGCGCACTTCCAGCGGCAGCGGCGCACCACCGGAGATGGCGCAATAGACCGAGCTGAAATCGGGCACCTGGTTTTCGGGCAGGGCATTGAAGGCAGCCCACATGGTCGGCACGCCATAGATCTGCGTGGGCGGCTTGCGCTTGGCTGCGGCCAGCACTTCCTTCATCACGAAGCGCGGCAGCAGAACCAGTTCGGCCCCTGTCTCGATGGTAAAGTTGAGCACCGAGGTAAGCGCGAAGACGTGGAACATCGGCAGCACGCCCAGCGTGCGCTGCTGCTCCACCGGATGCCCGCCGAAATGGGCCAGCATCTGCGCGCAGTTGGCGGCCAGGCTGGCGTGGGTCAGCATGGCACCCTTGGGCAGGCCGGTGGTGCCGCCGGTATATTGCAGCACGGCCACGTCATCGGGATGCCGCTCCACCGGATCGGGCTTGCCGGCATTGGCCAGCAGGTCGGCCAGTTCCAGCGTCAGGTCGGGCCGGGTTACGCGGATATGGTCGGCGCGGCGCAGCAGGCGGAAGCCCAGGTTCAGGTGCCAGGGCAGGATGTCGCGCATCCGGCAGACCAGCAGCTTCTCGATCCCTGCCTCGTCGGCCAGCTGCTCCACCTTCTCGTGCACGAAGCGCACTTCCGGCACGGCGACCATGCGGATGCCGGCATCGCGGGCGAGCTCGATCATCTCCGGCTCGGTATAAAGCGGGTTGAGGTTGACCACGATCAGCCCGATCCGCAGCGCGGCGAAATAGAGCACCACGTGATAGGGCGAGTTGCCCAGGCAAAGGCCGAACCTGTCGCCGGGCTGCATACCCGCGTCCTGCAACCCGCGCGCCGCACGTTCCACCAGCGCACCGATCTCGGCATAGGACCAGCAGCGCCCGTAATAGTCGATCGCGTTGCGCCCAGGCCAGCGGGCCACCGCATGGTCGATAAGGTCGGTTAGCAGGCGCGGGGGGAAGACATGCTCGCCGTTCTCGTCGAAATGCCAGGGCACGGGCACGTCGGACATGGCGCCGGGAAACTTGCCGTCCAGTGTGGCGGTTGCAGCCTTCTGCGAGGCCCGATCATGCGGGGGTGGGGCCAGCCCGCTTCCCATGGCTTTTCTCTCCATCGTGGCCGCCGGACATGGAATTGCCGCAAGCCCGTTCTATCTGATTCGCATAGTGCACATTTTTTGATTGACGTATAGGGAATTTGTATCACCTATAGGGAAAGTAACTGCCGGGCCTGCCGAGTCCCGGTCTGCGGAGAGACTGTATCATGCGCGATGTCGTGATTGCCGGCTATGCCCGGTCCCCCTTTACCCTGGCCAACAAGGGCGCGCTGGCCAAGGTGCGGCCGGACGATCTGGCCGCCGAAGTGGTCAAGGGCCTGGTCGCCCGCACCGGCGTGAATGCGGAGGATATCGAGGACCTGGTGCTGGGCTGCGCCTTCCCCGAAGGCGAGCAGGGCTTCAACCTGGCCCGCCTGGTGGTGCTGCTGGCCGACCTGCCGATCAGCATCGGTGGGATGACCATCAACCGCTTCTGCGGCAGTTCGATGAGCAGCGTCCACTATGCCGCCGGCCAGATCCAGCTTGGCGCGGGCGAGGCGTTCATCTGCGCGGGCGTGGAATCGATGAGCCGGGTGCCGATGATGGGCTTCAATCCCATGCCCAATCCTTCGCTGGCCAAGTCCAGCTATGCCTATATCGGCATGGGCGACACGGCGGAGAACGTGGCCAAGGCCTATTCGCTAAGCCGCGCCGACCAGGAGGCATTCGCCGTGCTCAGCCAGCAGAAGGCGCGCGACGCGATTGCCGCTGGCAAGCTGATGGACGAGATCGTGCCCGTGGCCGGCGTGACCGCCGATGGCACCCCGCGCCCCGATACCACGGCGGAGACGCTGGCCGGCCTGAAGCCCGCTTTCAGCGCTGACGGCACGGTGACGGCAGGCACGTCTTCGCCGCTTACCGATGGTGCGGCGGCGGTGCTGGTCTGCAGCGCGGACTATGCCGCAGCCAACAACCTTGAGGTTCTGGCCAAGGTGAAGTCGGTGGCCATTTCCGGCTGCGCGCCGGAGATCATGGGCATCGGCCCGGTTGCTTCCAGCCGCAAGGCGCTGGAGCGGGCGGGCATCACCGCCGCCGACCTGGACGTGGTGGAACTGAACGAAGCGTTTGCCAGCCAGAGCCTGGCCGTGATCCGCGATCTGGGCCTCGATATCGCCAAGGTGAACCTTGATGGCGGTGCCATCGCCATCGGCCACCCGCTGGGGGCCACCGGCGCGCGCATCGTGGGCAAGGCGGCCGCGCTGCTCAAGCGCCAGGGCGGCAAATACGCGCTCGCCACCCAGTGCATCGGCGGCGGGCAGGGCATTGCCACGGTGCTGGAGGCGATCTGATGGCAGACGGTTCGGTGAAAAAGGTCTGCGTGATCGGCGCTGGCACCATGGGTGCCGGCATCGCCGCGCAGGTGGCCAACGCCGGGGTGCCGGTCCTGCTGCTCGACATCGTGCGCGATCCGGCGGACCGCAATGCGGTGGCGCGCGGTGCGGTGGAGAAGATGCTCAAGACCGATCCCGCCCCCTTCATGGGCAAGGGCGCGGCGCGGCTGGTCGAGGTGGGCAACATCGAGGACGACTTGGCCAGGGTGGCCGAGTGCGACTGGGTGGTGGAAGCCATCATCGAGAAGCTGGAACTGAAGCAGGACCTCTACGCAAAGCTGGAAGCGGTGCGTAAACCCGGCACGGCAGTATCCTCGAACACCAGCACCATCCCGCTGGCGCAACTGACCGCTGGCCGCAGCGATGCGTTCAAGCGCGACTTCCTGATCACCCACTTCTTCAATCCGCCGCGCTACATGCGGCTGATCGAGATCGTGGCGGGGCCGGAGAGCGATCCGGCCACCGTGGCGAAGATCCGCGACTTTACCGATCGCGTGCTGGGCAAGACCCCGGTGGATGCCGAGGACAGCCCCGGCTTCATCGCCAACCGCATCGGAACTTTCTGGATCCAGGCGGCGGTGAACGCGGCGTTCGACATGGGCGTTTCGGTGGAAGAGGCCGATGCCATCGGCGGCAAGCCGATGGGGGTGCCCAAGACCGGCGTGTTCGGGCTGATCGACCTGATCGGGCTGGACCTGATGCCCTACCTGCAGAAGAGCCTGACCAGCACGCTGCCGGCCAGCGATGCCTACCAGCAGATCGCCCGCAGCGAACCGCTGATCGAGCGTCTGATTGCCGAAGGCTACACCGGTCGCAAGGGCAAGGGCGGGTTCTATCGCCTCAACCGTGAAGGCGGGAAGAAGGCCAAGGAAGCGATCAACCTGCAAACGGGGGAATATGCCCCGCAGGCGAAGGCCCCGGAGATTTCCGGCCCCGCCGGCAAGGGTGATCTGGCTGCGCTGGTGGCCCTGCCGGGCAAGACCGGCGCCTATGCCTGGGCCGTGCTTGGCCCCACGCTGGCCTATGCCGCCAGCATCGTGCCCGAAGCCACCAGGAGCGTGCTGGGCGTGGATGACGCGATGAAGCTGGGCTATAACTGGAAGGCCGGCCCGTTCGAGATGATCGACGCCTTCGGCCCCGCAGCGCTCCGCGCCAGCCTGGCGGAAAGCGGCATCCCCGTGCCGCCGATCCTGGAAGCCGTGGGCGATGGCAAGTTCTACCGGATCGAGAACGGCAAGCGCCAGTACTTCGGCCTTGATGGCCAGTATCACGATGTGGTGCGCCCCGATGGTGTGCTGCTGCTGGCGGATATCAAGCTGGCATCCAAGCCGCTGCTGAAGACCGCCTCCGCCGCGCTGTGGGACGTCGGCGATGGCGTGGTGGCGCTGGAATTCACCGGCAAGATGAACGCCCTCGACGTAGAGGTGATGAAGCTGATCGAACAGGCGATCCCGCTGGTTGCCGAGAAGTACAAGGCGCTGGTGGTCTATAACGAAGGCACCCACTTCTCCGCCGGGGCCAACCTGGGCCTGGCGCTGTTCGCGGTGAACATTGCCGCGTGGAGCGAGATCGACAAGCTGATCGCCGGCGGGCAGCAGGCGTTCAAGGCGCTGAAATATGCCCCGTTCCCTGTGGTGGCTGCCCCCGCCGGCATGGCGCTGGGCGGCGGGTGTGAGATCGTGCTCAATTCCGATGCGGCGCAGGCCCATGCGGAAACCTATATCGGGCTGGTGGAGCCGGGCGTGGGCCTGATCCCCGGCTGGGGCGGCTGCGGCGAGATGCTCGACCGCTGGCGCAACATGCCCAGAATGCCCAAGGGGCCGATGCCCGCCGTGGGTAAGGTGTTCGAGATCGTCTCCACCGCCACCGTGGCCAAGTCTGCTGCCGAGGCCAAGGAGCTGGGCTTCCTGCGCCATACCGATGGCGTGACCATGAACCGTGACCGGCTGCTGGCCGATGCCAAGGCCCGCGCGCTGGCCATGGCGGAAGGCTACATGCCGCCCGCACCGCCCGAATTCCGCCTGCCCGGACCCAGTGGCAAGGCGGCGCTGGACCTGGCGGTGCAAGGCTTCCGCGCCCGTGGCCTCGCCACCCCCTATGACGAAGTGGTGGCCGGCAAGCTGGCCACCGTGCTGACCGGAGGCGACACCGACCCGACCGAAGTGATCACCGAGGAGCGGATGCTGGAGCTGGAGCGGATCGAGTTCATGCACCTGGTCCACGAAAGCGGCACCCAGGCGCGCATCGAACACATGCTGGCCACCGGCAAGCCGCTGAGAAACTGACGAGATAGACCCGAGAGAGGACTGAACAATGCAGGTCTATGAAGCCCCCTTGCGCGATATGCGCTTCGTGCTGGACGAGCTGTGGGTGGACGATGGCTTCGGCGATCTCCCCGCGCTGGCAGAATTCGACGCTGACCTGACCAGCGCGATCCTGGAGGAAGCGGCCCGCTTTTCCCGCGAGGTGCTGCTGCCGCTGAACCGCACCGGTGACGAGGAAGGCTGCGTGCTGGAAAACGGCGTGGTCCGCACCCCAGCCGGGTTCAAGGATGCCTACAAGCAGTTCACCGAAAGCGGCTGGGCGGCGCTCGCCGCCGATCCGCAGTGGGGCGGGCAGGGCCTGCCGGAACGGGTCAACAAGCTGGTGGAGGAGATGACCTGTTCCACCAATCTTTCCTTCGGCCTCTATCCCGGCCTCACCCACGGCGGCGCGCTGGCGCTGGAAGCGCATGGGTCGGAAGACCTGAAGCAGCGCTACCTGCCGAAGATGACCAGCGGCGAATGGTCGGGCACCATGTGCCTGACAGAAAGCCATTGCGGTACCGACCTTGGCCTTCTGCGAACCAAGGCGGTTCCACAGGAGGATGGCAGCTACAAGATCAGCGGGGCCAAGATCTTCATCTCCGCCGGTGACCATGACCTGACCGAGAACATCATCCACCTGGTGCTGGCCCGCCTGCCCGATGCACCCAAGGGGGTGAAGGGCATCTCGCTGTTCCTGGTGCCCAAGTTCCTGCCCAATGACGATGGCAGCGTGGGTCCGTCTAACGGGGTGCAGTGCACGGCCCTTGAACACAAGATGGGCCTGAAGGCATCGGCCACCTGCCAGATGCAGTTCGAGGACAGCACCGGCTGGATAGTGGGTGAGCCCAACGCTGGCCTGGCCGCCATGTTCACCATGATGAATGCCGAGCGGCTTTCGGTGGGCGTACAGGGGCTGGGCGTGGGCGAGGCGGCCTACCAGTCTGCCGTGTGGTACGCCAAGGACCGGCTGCAGGGCCGCGCGCTCTCCGGCCCCAAGTATCCGGACAAGGCAGCCGATCCGATCATCGTCCACCCGGACGTGCGGCGCATGCTGATGACCATGCGCGCCTATAACGAAGGCTGCCGGATGCTCGGCGGCTGGGTAAGTCGCGCGCTGGATGCCGAGCGGCTGTCCGAGGAACCCGAAGCTCGCCAGCGGGCGGAAGACTTCGTGGCCCTGATGACCCCGATCGTGAAGGCCCTGTTCACCGACCTGGGGCACGAAACCGCGCACCTGGCGGTGCAGGTCTATGGCGGCCACGGCTATATCCGCGAAAGCGGGGTGGAGCAGTATGCCCGCGATGCCCGCATTGCCATGATCTATGAAGGCACCAACGGCATCCAGGCGCTGGACCTGGTGGGCCGCAAGCTGGGGGCCAACAACGGCCGCTTCCTGCGCAGCTTCTTCCACCCGGTGTCCGCCTTCATCGAGGCGAACAAGGGCGACGGGCCGATGAAGCCGATGATCGACGGGCTGGAAAAGGCCTTCGGCGCGCTGCAACTGAGCACCGCGACCATCGCCCAGCGCGGCCTGAGTGACCCCGAGGAGGCGGGCGCGGCGGCCAGCGACTACCTGCGCCTGTTCGGGCTGGTGGCCATGGGCTACTGCTTTGCCCGCGCCACGCTGCTTTCCGGCATGAAGATCGCCTTCGGGGCCGAGGACAAGGCGTTCTACGAAGACAAGATCAAGACCGCCACGTTCTACTTCGAGCGCATCCTGCCGCAGGTTTCGGCCCTGTTCCTGCAGATCAAGGCCGGCAAGAAGAGCATGATGGCCCTGACCGAGGACGCGTTTTGAACCCCGTTTCGACCAGGGCCGATGATCTGAAGGCCGGGCTGGCGATCCCCGCCATCATCGCGCCCATGTTCCTCGTCAGCGGCGTGGAGCTGGTCTGCGCCACCTCGCAGGCCGGGCTGCTGGGGACGTTCCCCACGCTGAATGCCCGCACCACCGAGGCGCTGGACCAGTGGCTGGGCGAAATGCGCGAGCGGCTGGGCGACAAGCCCTTCGGTGCCAACCTGATCGTCCACAAGAGCAACCCGCGCGTGGCGGAAGACCTGGCGCTGCTGGTGAAGCACAAGGTGCCGCTGGTCATCACGTCGCTGGGCGCGGTGCCCGATGTGGTGCAGGCGGTGCAAAGCTATGGCGGCATGGTGCTGCATGACGTGATTTCCATCCGCCACGCGAAGAAGGCGCTGGGGGCGGGAGCCGATGGCCTGATCGCCGTGGCGGCGGGCGCAGGCGGCCACGCCGGCACGCTCAGCCCCTTTGCGCTGGTAAGCGAAATCCGCGAGTTCCATGCAGGCCCGCTGGCCCTGTCCGGTGCGATGACGCGAGGTAACCATGTGCTGGCCGCGCAGGTGATGGGGGCGGACTTTGCCTATATCGGCAGCCACTTCATCCCCACGCACGAAAGCATGGCAGGCGAGGGGCAAAAGCAGATGATGGTGGAGGCCGAGGCCGCCGATATCGTCTATACCGACAAGGTGACGGGCGTTGGTGCCAATTTTCTGCGTCAGAGCCTTGAGGCCGCCAGCCTGCCCGACGGGCACGGCGAAATGAGCCTGTCTGACGAAGCCAAGGCGTGGAAAAATATCTGGTCGGCCGGGCATGGCGTGGGGGCCACCCATGCGCTACGGCCCGCCGCTGAGATCGCGGGCGAGCTGATCGCCCAGTACAATCAGGCGCGGGAGGAATTTGCACGATGAAGATCCTGGTGCCCGTGAAGCGGGTGATTGATTACAACCTGAAGCCGCGGGTGAAGGCGGATGGGACGGGCGTTGACCTGGCCAACGTCAAGATGAGCATGAACCCGTTTGACGAGATCGCGGTGGAAGAGGCCCTGCGGCTGAAGGAGAAGGGTGCCGCCACCGAAGTGGTGGCCGTGTCCATCGGCCCGGCCAAGGCACAGGAAACGCTGCGCACGGCGCTGGCGATGGGTGCCGACCGGGCGATCCTGGTGGAAACAGATGCGGAGGTGGAACCGCTGGCCGTGGCCAAGATCCTGCAAGCCATCGTGGCCGAGGAAGCGCCGGGCATGGTGGTGATGGGCAAGCAGGCAATCGACGATGACAGCAACCAGACCGGCCAGATGCTGGCCGCGCTGCTGGGCTGGGGCCAGGGCACCTTTGCCTCCAAGGTCGACGTAACCGGTGACAGCGTGGCGGTGACCCGCGAGGTCGATGCGGGGCTTGAAACGGTCAGCCTGAAGCTTCCCGCCATCGTCACCACCGACCTGCGCCTGAACGAGCCGCGCTATGCTAGCCTGCCCAACATCATGAAGGCCAAGTCCAAGCCGCTGGCGGTGAAGAAGCCGGAAGACCTGGGCGTGGACATTGCCCCGCGCCTGAAGGTGCTCAAGGTCAGCGAACCGCCGGTGCGCAAGGCGGGCGTAATGGTCGGCTCGGTGGACGAGCTGGTGGCGAAACTGAAGGAAATGGGAGCTGTCGCATGACCGCGCTGGTTCTGGCTGAACACGATGGCGCGAAGCTCAGCGCCGCAACCAATGCCATTGTCACCGCCGCTGCGAAGCTGGGCGGTCCGGTCCACGTGCTGGTCTGCGGGCCGCAGGCCGTGGCCGATCAGGCGGCCAAGATCGCCGGTGTTGAGAAGGTGCTGGTGGCCGCCGATGCCGCTGTCGCCAATCAGCTGGCCGAAAACGTCGCCCCGCTGGTGGCCGGCCTGATGGGCGCATACGATGCGTTCCTCGCTCCCGCGACGACCACCGGCAAGAACGTGGCCCCGCGCGTGGCTGCGCTGCTCGACGTAATGCAGCTTTCCGAAGTGATCGGCGTGGAGGGCCCCAAGACCTTCACCCGCCCGATCTATGCCGGCAACGCCATCGCCACAGTTGAATCGAGTGATCCGAAGCTGGTGCTGACCGTGCGCGCGACGGCGTTCGACAAGGCGGGCGAAGGCGGCAGCGCTGCGGTGGAAGCCGTGGGCGGCGCGGCTGATGCGGGCCTCAGCAGCTTCGTCGGCCTCGAAGCCAGCAAGAGCGAGCGACCCGAACTGACCAGCGCGGGCACGGTCGTCTCCGGCGGCCGCGCGCTGAAGGATGCGGACACCTTTGCCCAGGTCATCGCCCCGCTGGCCGACAAGCTGGGGGCCGCCATCGGCGCCAGCCGCGCGGCGGTGGATGCAGGCTATATCGGCAACGATCACCAGGTGGGCCAGACCGGCAAGATCGTCGCCCCGTCGCTCTATGTGGCGGTGGGCATCTCCGGGGCGATCCAGCACCTGGCAGGCATGAAGGATTCCAAGGTGATCGTGGCGATCAACAAGGATCCCGATGCGCCGATCTTCCAGGTGGCCGATGTGGGCCTGGTGGGTGACCTGTTCACCGTGGTGCCGGAGCTGGTGGCCAAGCTGTGAGCGAGTTGTTCGGGCTGGACCTCATCCGTTCGCGGATGCTGGATGCAGCCCCGCACGGCATGGCCGCACTGCTCGACATGCGGGTGACCGCAGCGGAGGAGGGCGAGGTGACGCTGACCGCCACGCCCACCCGCGCACATTACAACCTGATCGGCGTGGTCCACGGCGGCTTTGCGGCGACCTTGCTCGACAGCGCTTGCGGCCTTGCCGCCGTGGCTGCCACGCGCGAGCCTTCGCGCTGCCTGACGCTGGAGATCAAGGTCGCCTATCACGCGGCGCTGACCGACCATACGGGACCGGTCCATGCCAGGGGTCGCGTGCTCAAGATCGGGCGCCGCACTGCCTTTACCGAGGCTCGGCTGGAGGATGATGCCGGACGGCTCTACGCCAGCGCCACCAGCACCCTGCTGATCGAACCTGCCGCCTAGAGGAAATTGCAGGCAGCGATGATCCGGCCGCCAAGCTGCGCGCCGGGGACAGGTTCGCCGGCCCCGGCGGCCACGGCCGCGTGCGGGGCCTCGCCGGCCAGCGCGCTGGCCGGATCCTGCACCATCGTCGTCGCGCCCGTGCCTTTCAGCATGGCCAGCCCGCGCGCGCCATCGGTGCCCTTGCCGGACAGGAGCGCGCCCAGCGCGGGGGTCTCGGCCCGGGCCAGGCTGCCGAAAAGCAGCTCTGCCGAAGGCCGCACGCCGCCCACGGGATCGCGCGCCATCAGCCGCAGGCGGGGCGGGGTGCCCTTCTCGACGATGGCATGGCATGCGGGATCGCAGGCCACGTGGATCACGCCGGGCTTTAGCTCGGCATTGTCCTTCGCCTCCACCAGACCGCAGGCCACCGCGGGCGCCATGCGGGCGACGAAGTCGCGCGCCTGGCCGGGATCGTCCGGCAGGCAGACCACTGTAGGCGGGCAGTCCGCCGGATAGGCGGCCAGCAGCCCTTTCAGCACGTCCAGCGCGCCATTGCCGCCGCTCAGTGCTACCAGGGTGCCGTTCCACATGAAGTCGCCGCCCGCTGCATTGCTGTTGGCGGCCGCTTCGGCCAGCGCTGTGGCGCGCGCCTCCATGTCGGTGTTGGCGGCATCGAGCACGATCTTGCCCAGCTTGCCGACGGTGGCGTTGAAATCCTCCGGGCTGGTGTGCAGCGGCTTGGGAAAGCACTCGATCGCGCCCAGCTCCATCGCCTTGGCGGCGGTGCCGGTGCCCATCTGGGTGACGCTGGAGAGCATCACGACCGGCATGGGCTTGTCGGCCATGAGCTCGGCCAGGAAATCCATCCCGCTCATGCCGGGCATTTCCACGTCCAGCGTCAACACGTTGGGCTTCAGGTCGCGGATCTTGTCGCGCGCCTCGGCAGCGCTGGCTGCAACGCCCACGACGCTGACGTTGCGGGCGGAATCGGGGATGTCGCAGAACAGCGCGCGCATGGCCGCTGAATCGTCCACCACCAGTACACGTGCGTCTTTCATGATCAGTCCTTCCCTTCACACCGAAGGTTTGCCGCTCCGATCTAAGCCCAAGCAGAAAATGGAACCCACCTTCTAATCTAGGGAGTTGTGCCTAAGCGATCCGCAAGTCGGCCTTCGCCGCTTCCGACTATTTGGCCAAAGTGTAGCCCGAGAAGGAAGTTCGGTCCCATGTTTACCTGGTTCCAGAAGTACGCACCCATCCGCACAAAGTTCAGGGTGCTGGCCCTCGTCATCGGGGGCATGGGTTCGCTCTCCCTCCTCGGTTCCCTGCTGGCGACGCTTGGCGTGGTGGGCCCTGGCCTGGCCATGGCAACAAGTGCCTTCGTTGTGGCCGGCACGGTGGCAACCGTGATTGTTGCCGGCCAGCTGATATGCGAGCCTTACGTCAACACGGTCGTGCGCATGGAAGCCCTGGCTGCCGGCGATACCAGGAGCCACATTACCTATACCGACTTCAGCGATTGCGTGGGCCGGATGACCAAGGCGATGGCAACCTTCCGCCACAACGCCGAAATCGTCCGGGAAGCCGGCGCCATCCAGGAAAGCCTGGTCAAGACGCTGGGCATCGGCCTGGAACATCTGGCCGACAAGGACCTGGACTATCGCATTTCCGATCCCCTGCCCGCGACCTACGAGCCGCTGCGCCTCAGCTTCAATCGCTGGCCGAGCTTTCCGGCGCAATCGAGGGTGTCCACAGCGCCGCGCTGGCGGTGGAAACTGGTTCGCGTGAAATCCGCGCAGCATCCGATGACCTCTCGGTCCGCAACGAGCGGCAGGCCGCCAGCCTCGAAGAGACAGCGGCCGCCATGGACCAGGTGACCAGCCTGGTGCGCGAGTCCGCAAGCAGCGCCACCGAAGCCCAGGCTTCGATCACTGAAACGCACACGAAGGCGACCGACGGTGGCAGGGTGGTGCGCCAGGCCGTGGCCGCCATGGCCGCGATCGAGAAGTCGGCCAAGGAGATCACCCAAATCATCGACGTGATCGACGGTATCGCCTTCCAGACCAACCTGCTGGCGCTCAACGCCGGCGTGGAAGCAGCCCGTGCGGGCGATGCCGGCAAGGGCTTTGCGGTGGTCGCCAACGAAGTGCGCGCGCTGGCCCAGCGCAGCGCGGATGCCGCCAACGACATCAAGGCGCTGATCAATACGTCCAGCCAGCAGGTCAGCCAGGGCGTGGGCCTGGTGGGCGAAACCGGCACGCTGCTGGAAGCCATCGTTGAACGCGTGGGCCAGGTTTCGGCCCAGGTCCAGGCAATCGCCAAGTCAGCCGTGTCGCAGGCCGCCAACCTGGAGCAGGTCAATACCTCGGTACGCGAGATGGACCGGATGACCCAGCAAAACGCTGCCATGGTGGAGCAATCCACCGCCGCCGCTCGCAGCCTGGCAGAGGAAGCCGCGGAGCTCGGCCAGTTGGTCTCGCAGTTCCGGATCAGGGAGACGGGCCGGACGCAGCCGTCCCGCGCACGCAGCGCGGGGCCGCTTCCCGCCGCGGGCCCCGTGCGCCGTGCTGCCGCCCACCGCGCGCCGTCATCGCGCCCTACGGCACCGCGCAGCGCCGTGCCGCCAGTAGTGGGCAACCTGGCGTTGAGCCACGCCGCCGACGAAGACGACTGGAGCGAGTTCTGACGTCCGGTCGAACCATCGGGAGCATGCCCATGACCACGATTACCCTGCCACCCCAGTGTACCCGCGAAGCCGCGCTCGCCGTGCTTGCCCAAGCGCGCGAGCAGGGCACGGCGGACCTGGCCATCGATGGCATCGCGGTTGAATCCGTGGGCCAGGCGATGCTCCAGGTGCTGCTGGTGGTGCTTGGCGGCCGACCGCTGGGCAGCCCGTCTGCCGCCCTGGCCGACATGGTGCGCAAGGTGGGCCTTGGCCCGCGCCTGCTGGAAGGGGCCGCGCAATGACTCCCAAGGACCTGACCGATATCTTCTTCGTCGAGTGCGAGGAATCGCTGCAACTGGCTGAAGCGGGCCTTGCCGCCTGCCAGGAAGGCACGCACGACGATGATACGATCAACGCCGTGTTCCGCGGCGTGCACTCGATCAAGGGCGGCGCCGGGGCCTTCGGCTATTGGCCGCTGCAGGGCTTCACCCACATTTTCGAAACCCTGTTGAGCGACGTGCGCGACTGCACGGTGGCGATCGAGCCTCACCTGGTGGACCTGTTGCTGCGCGCGCTCGACACGGTGAGCGACCATGTGACGGCCGCGCGCGAAGGCGGCGATCCGCCGGCCGATGCCGCGCTGCTAGCCGAGCTGGAAGCGGCCATGGCGGCCAACCAGGGCAAGGCAGCCGCCTTCGCTGCGGCGGTGCCGGTGCCGGTTGTTGCCCCGGCGCCTGCGGCGGCGGACGATTTCGACCTCGATGCCCTGCTCGACGGACTGGGTGACGAGCCGGCTGAAACCGTGCCGGAGAAAGAATGGCTGGTCCAGGTCCGCCCGCACGCCGGGGCCATGCTGAACGGCAGCGAGCCGGTGCTGCTGCTGCGCGAGTTGGTGGCCCTGGGCGGCCAGTGCCTGGCCTGCGACACGGCGGACCTGCCCGATCTCGACAAGTTCGATCCGGCGCAGGGCTACCTCGTATGGACCTTTGCCATGCCGGCCACGGTCAGCGAGGATGCCCTGCGCGAGCTATTCGACTTCCTCGGCGAGGATTGCGATCTGGCCATCGGAGCAGATGCGCCGCGCCCGGCCCTGCGGCTGGCTGCCCCGCCGCCGCCGGTGCCCGTGGCGAGTGTCTCTGCAGGTGGGCCGGACAAGCCTGCCGCGTCCGCTGCGGCTGCCCCGCGTGCCGCCGCTGCTGCGCCCGGCCAGTCGGTCCGCATCGACCTCGCCAAGCTGGACCGGCTGATCGATACGGTGGGCGAGCTGGTGATTGCCCAGGCCATGCTGGCCCAGCGGCTGGGCCATGCCAACCTGGCCAACGTGGAGGAACTGGGCACGCTGGACGTGCTGGTGCGCGACATCCAGGAAAGCGCCATGGCCTTCCGGGCCCAGCCGATCGACACGGTGTTCGGCCGTGTGCCGCGCCTGCTGCGCGAACTGGGCAGCTCCACCGGCAAACGGGTCCGGCTGGAGGTGAGCGGCGAGACCACCGAGCTGGACAAGACCGTGATCGAGCGGCTGGGCGAGCCGCTGACCCACCTGATCCGCAACGCCGTTGACCACGGTATCGAGACGCCGGAGGAACGGCTGGCCGCCGGCAAGAGCGCTGAGGGGACGCTGACCCTGTCCGCCGAACAGCGCGCCGGCCGCGTGCTGATCCGTATTGCCGATGACGGGCGCGGGATCGACCGGGCCCGTGTGCTGGCCAAGGCGCGCGAACGCGGGTTGGTGGCCGCCAATGCTACCCCGTCCGACGAAGAGATCGACTTGCTGATCTTCGCCCCCGGGTTCTCCACAGCGCAGGCGGTGTCGAACATCTCGGGCCGCGGCGTGGGGATGGATGTGGTGCGCCAGAACGTGAAGGACCTTGGCGGCCGCATCACCATCGAGAGCGTGCCGGAGCATGGCACGGCCTTTGTTCTGGCCCTGCCGCTGACCCTGGCCATTTCCGATGGCATGATCGTGGAGGTGGGTGACCAGACCCTGGTGGTGCCGCTGGCCCACGTGGTGGAGAGCCTGCGTCCGGCGGAGGCCGAGCTGAAAGGCGTGGGCAGCGGGCGGCAGATGTTGAACGTGCGCGGGCGGTTCATCCCGGTGGTGCCCCTGTGCCAGGCCCTGGGCGACCACCGCACCGGGGTGGACAAGCAGGCGGGTGTCCTGATCGTGGTGGAAACGGGTAACTCGGGCCGCGCCGCGCTGGCCGTGGATGCCATTACCGACCAGCGCCAGTTCGTGATCAAGAGCCTGGAGCGGCACTATTGCCATGTCGACGGCGTGGCCGGGGCCACGATCATGGGTGACGGCCGCGTGGCCCTGATCCTGGACGTGGACCAGCTTGTCGCCAGCCATTCGCGGCCACCCGCGCAACTGGAGGCGGCATGAGCGCCGGTCCCGCCATTGCTCCCGGCCGCGCTGCAGGCGGTGAACCGTGCGTTCCGGGGATCAGCCCGGACATCTATTCGGTCGCCGATTTCGAGCGCGTCTCGCGCATGATCCATGCTGAAGCGGGCATCGTGATCGGCGATGCCAAGCGCATGCTGGTCTATTCCCGGCTGGCCCCGCTGGTGCGGGAGAGCGGGCTGGGTGCCTTCTCGCTGTTCCTCGACAGCCTGCCGCAGCAGCCGCAATGGCGTGCCAGGACGATTGCCGCGCTGACCACCAACCACACCTACTTCAATCGCGAGCCGCACCATTACGAGCACTTCGGGCTGGAAGTGCGGCCCGGCCTGCTGAAGGCCCTGGCCGCAGGCCAGCGGGTGCGGCTGTGGTCGGCCGCGTGTTCCAGCGGCGAGGAAGTCTGGACCCTGGCCATGACGCTGCTGGGTCCGGAAAAGGGCCCCGGCCTGAAGCTGGCGGGCGGCAACCTGCGGTTCCTGGCCACCGACCTGGCGCCCCACGCCGTCGCCCGCGCCGTGGCCGCGCAATACGATCCCGCAGCGCTTGATCCGGTGCCTGCCGATCTGCGCAAGACCTGGGTAGCGGTACGCGACGGCGTGGCCACGATCAGCGATGACCTGCGCCGGCTGGTCAGCTTCCGCGAACTCAATCTGCTGGGAGACTGGCCGATGCGCGGCGTGTTCGATGCAATCTTCTGCCGCAACGTGATGATCTATTTTGATGTGCCCACCAAGGAGCGGCTGATCCACCGCCTGGCGCAGCAACTGGCACCGGGCGGCTACCTCTACATCGGCCACTCCGAACGGGTCAGCGGCCCGGGCAGCGCGCTGCTCGATATCGCCGGCCCCACCGTCTATCGCCGGAGGGCGGCATGATCCGCGTCCTGATCGTCGACGATTCCGCCACCATGCGCGCGCTGTTGCAGGCGCGGCTGGAGGACGAGCCGGATATTCGCGTGGTGGGCAGCGCCTGCAACGCGGTGGAAGCGCGCGAACTGATCAAGCTGCTCGACCCCGACGTGCTGACGCTGGACATCGAGATGCCGGGGATGGACGGCCTCACCTTCCTGGAAAAGATCATGCGGCTGCGGCCGATGCCGGTGATCATCGTCTCCGGGTCCACCCAGGCGGGAACGGCCAACGCGGCCCGCGCGCTCGCCCTGGGGGCGGTCAGTTGCTATGCCAAAGCAGACCGTTCGGGCAGCCTGCTGCTGCACGACCAGGGCGCGCTGGCCGCGCTGGTGCGCGAGGCGGGACAGGTGAGGTTCGGCCCGGCCTGGCCGGTCTCGCCGCAGGTGGAAGCCCAGGTGCGCAAGTCCACGCAGACGGCCACCAGCCTGGTCGCCATCGGTTCGTCCACCGGCGGGGTGGAGGCCCTGCGCAGCCTGCTGCCCGAATTCGGCACCGATTGCCCGCCCACGCTGATCGTGCAGCACGTCAACGCCCGCTTTGCCGCAGCCATCGCGGAATCGCTTGACCAGGTGACCCGCGCCCAGGTGGTGCTGGCCACCAGCGATACCCGGCTGGAACGCGGCAAGATCTACCTCGCCCCCGGTGGCGACCGGCACCTGCTGCTGGGCCGCGCCGGCAACGGCTCCTATCGCACCGTGCTGCGTGATGGCGGGCTGGTCAGCGGCCACCGGCCCAGCGTGGATGCGCTGTTCCATTCCATCGCCGCGCTGGACGTGCCCGATGCCGTTGGCGTGTTGCTGACCGGCATGGGCAAGGACGGGGCCGAGGGCCTGCTGGCCATGCAGCAGAAGGGCGCGCTGACCATCGCCCAGGACGAGGCGAGCAGCGTGGTCTTCGGTATGCCGCGCGCCGCCATATCGCTGGGTGCGGCAGAGATCGTCGCCCCGCTCGGCCGCATTGCCGATCATGTTCTGGGCAGGAAGGCCGCCTGATGACGCTAATGACCCCCTTCGAAACCCGCTCTTCACCGGTCAAGCGCATTGCGGTGATCCAGGGCGAGGTGCGCACTTCGGCCGATCCCGATGTAGAGTTGACGACCGTGCTGGGAAGTTGCGTGGCCACCTGCCTGTACGATCCGGTCGCCCGCATCGGCGGCATGAACCATTTCCTGCTGGCCGAACCGCCCGAACACCAGCGCAGCAGCGGCGATTTCGACGAGCACTATGGCCTCTACCTGATGGAGCTGCTGATCAACCGCATGATCGGCTGCGGCGCGGTAAAGGGGCGGATGAAGGCGCGCCTGTTCGGCGGGGCCAACTTCTACCACACGATCCAGCAGATCGGCGCGATAAATGCCGAATTTGCCCGCAGGTTCCTGCAGCAGGAAGGGATCGGGCTGGTCAATGCAGACCTGGGCGGCACCTGCGCCCGGCGGGTCCATTTCCGCCCCGCATCCGGCCAGGTCCGCTGCAAGAATACTGAGGCGAAAGCCATCGCCGCGCCGCAACCCACCCGCCGCCCGCCCACCGCGCTCGGCGAAGTCGAACTGTTCTGAGCGAGGTACGTACCCATGACCAAGACAACCCGCATCCTTACCGTGGACGACAGCGCATCGATGCGCGCGCTGCTGTTGCACGCACTGACGCAAAGCGGCTTCGAGGTGGAGCAGGCCGAGGACGGCCAGGTGGCGCTGGAGTGGCTGGAGACCAACGAGGTCGACCTGGTGATCACCGACATCAACATGCCCCGCCTGGACGGCTTCGGCCTGATCGAGCAGTTGCGCGCCGGCCCGCTGCACCGGGACAAGCCGATCCTCGTGCTGACCACCGAAAGTTCCGACGAGAAGAAACAGCGCGCCCGCCAGGCCGGTGCCACCGGCTGGATCGTCAAGCCGTTCGATGCCGCCAAGCTTGCCAGCGCCGTGCGGCGCGTGGCCCACTGATCCAGACAGGAGTAACCGTCACCATGTCGCACCGCGAACTCATCACCTTCCAGGTTGCCGACCAGCTCTTCGGCCTGGACATCATGGCGATCCGCGAGATCCGCGCCTGGTCGCCCGTCACCCGCCTGCCGCAGGTGCCCGATTACGTCGCCGGCGTGGTCAACCTGCGCGGCACCGTGCTGCCGGTTTTCGACCTCGCCGCGCGGCTGGGCTGGGGGCCCACCCAGGCGACCCCGCGCAATCCGATCATCGTCACCAGCATCGGCGGGCAGACCCGCGGGCTGATCGTCCACAGCGTGAACGACATCGTGGCCCTGCCGGCGGATTCGCTGCAACAGCCCGAAGGCGGCGCCAGCGACGGCATCGACCGCTTCATCGAAGGCCTGGCCCCGCTGGGCGATGACATGGTAATCGTGCTGGACCTGGCCACCCTGGCCCGCGACGAGCCGCTGGACATGGCGGCGTGAACCACGTCACGCCCCACCGGCTGCTGGCCCTGGGAGCGGCAGAACTGCTGGCCGAGCTGTCCTATGAGGTGGAAGCCCTGGGCAGTGCGCTGTGCCGGGATCCGGCGCTGGCGCAGGGGCACATGCCCAGCCTGCAGGCCATCGACCTGGTGGCGCAGAAGCTGTGCGGCCTGGCCGACCTACTGGCTGCGGAAAGTCCCGCCACCGGCATTGCCCGCCTGCGGCTGGACAGCCTGCGCGAACGCTTCGCGCACCTTGAAGCCTATACCGATAGCCCGCCCGAACAGGTCGGGGAGAACGAGATCTGGCATTAGGAAAGGGGGCAAAAGCCCCCTTTTTGCTGGCCAGGGCTGGCAGCGGCGCGTCGCTCAGTCCGCCTCGTCCCGCTCCATCAGCGCGCGCAGCTTCAGCATGGCCTGCGCCTTCAACTGGTGGACGCGCGGCACGCTGACTTCCAGCACCTCGGCAATCTCGGTGAGGTTCAGTTCCTCCACGAAGAACAGTTGCAGCACCAGTTGCAGCCGTTCGGGCAGGTCCACCATCGCGCGGCCGAGCCGCTCGATGTCCTGCAGCTCGCACAGAACGGCAAAGGGGTCCGGCATGTCGCTGGCGAAGGCGGCGTTGCGATCGTCATAGCTTTCATCAAGCGAGGCGATCTGCACCTCGGCATCGCTCCACCCGGCAAGCTCGGCCACGGACACGTCCAGCCGGGCGGCCAGTTCGGCCATCGTCGGCGCGCGGCCCAGTTCCTGGCGCAGGCGCCCGCGCGCATCCTCAAGCTGGCGGCGGCGGCGCACCTGGCCCCGGCTTTCGGGCATGGCCTTGCGCACCAGGTCGAACATGGCCCCGCGCACGCGGATCTTGGCATAGGCGGCAAAGCCGTCCTCGTTGGGCCCCTCGTGGTTGCGGGCCGCTTCGGTGAGGGCGATGTAGCCTGCCTGCATCAGGTCCTCGATCTCCAGCCCGTCACGCCCGGCACCGTGGATGTGCCAGGCGGCCTTGCGCACCATCGGCACGAAGCGGCGGACGCGGTCCTCCACCAGGTCGCGGACCGGCCGGCCATAGGCGGCGGCAGCGGCAGTGCGGGGGGCGGCAAAGGCGGATTGGTCGTGTTTCATGCGGCCAGCACCTCGGGTTCGGGATCATGGGGTTGGAGGTCCAGCTGGCGCGGCTCGCCGCCGATCACGGCGACGACCTCCACCGGCTGGGTGGCGGGCAGTTCGGCAATCGACAGCACCAGGCAGTGCGGTACCCGCTGGCGCAGCAGCGCGGCCAGCGACCGGCGGGCCGGCGGCTGGACGATCAGCGCCAGGTTGCGGCCCGGCTCCTGCATGGAACACAGGCGGCCTACCTCGTCGGCGATCATGCGCGCGCAATCGGGCTCGATGATCGGCTGGCCGGTGGCAGGATCCTTCATCCCGCCCAGGATCGCGCCTTCCAGCGCGGCATCCAGCGTCAGCACGCCCAGCCGCTCGCCGGGCGGGCACACCTGGCCCACCAGCCAGCCGCCCAAGTCGGCGCGGACATGGTCGATCAGCGCATCGAAATCCTTGGTCCGCTGCAGCCCCAGCGCCAGGCTGGAAAGGATCGGCAGCGGGTGGCCCAACGATATGCCATCGGCCAGCAGCGCGCGCAGGAAGCGGGTGAGCGCGGCCAGCGACAGCGGATCGGGATGGATCGCCTCGGCAATGCCGGGGGCCTTGTCGCGCACGGCATCGATGATCGCGCGCACTTCCTCCGGCCCCAGCAGCAGGTCGGGCCGGGCGGACAGGAGCTGGTTGATGTGGGTGGCGATGACCGTGTCGGCCTCCACCGTCAGGAAACCCTCGGCAATCGCGTGGTCGCGCTCTGATGCAGGCACCCACAGGGCGGGGCAGCCGAAGCTGGGATCGCGCGTGGGCTCGCCGTGGACCTGGTGGCCGGGGCGGACCTCGCCGGTGTCGATCGCCAGGATCATGTCGGCGCGCGCCTCGGCCCGGGCCAGCTCCACGCCGCCCAACAGCACGCGATAGGTGTTGGCCGGCAGGTCCAGGCTGTCGCGGATGCGGAACTGCGGGACCACGAAGCCGAAGCTCTGGCTCAGTTGCTTGCGGACCCCGGTGATTCGCGCGACCAGCGGCGATCCGCGCGCTTCCTCCACCAGGTGGACCAGGGCAAAGCCCACTTCCAGCGTGACCAGCGTGGCATCCATCACATCGGTGATGGCGATGCGCTGCGGCTCGTCCACCGGGGCGGGTTCCTGCACCACCTGCGCCACGGCCAGCTTTTTCTTGAGCGTGCGATAGAGCCAGAAGGCAAGGCCGGCAGCGGGCAGGAAGATCATTTGCGGCATGGCCGGCACCAGCCCCACCGCGCCCAGCACCAGCGCCACCGGCAACCAGCTGCCGGGATCGGCAAATTGCCGCCCGATCTGGCCGACCAGGTCGCTGCTGTCGGACACGCGGGTAACGATGGCGGCAGCGGCAATCGACAGCAGCAGCGCGGGCACCTGCGCCACCAGCGCATCGCCCACGGCCAGCGAGATATAGGTCTGCGCCGCATCGCCGGCAGAAAGGCCGTGACTGATCATGCCCAGGGCAAAGCCGCCGATCACGTTGACGAACAGGATCAGCAGCGCGGCAATGGCATCGCCCTTCACGAACTTGGAAGAGCCGTCCATCGCGCCATAAAAATCCGCCTCGGTCGCCACTTCGGCGCGGCGAGCCTTGGCTTCCTCGGCCGTCATCAAACCGGCGGCGATATCGGCATCGATCGCCATCTGCTTGCCGGGCAGGGCATCCAGCGTGAAGCGGGCGGACACTTCCGACACGCGGCCTGCGCCCTTGGTGATCACCACCATGTTGATGATCAGCAGGATCACGAAGACGAACAGGCCCACGGCAAAGTTGCCGCCCACCAGGAAGGCAGCAAAGGCCTCGATCACGTGGCCGGCGGCCGCTTCGCCCTCGTGCCCGTGGACCAGCACCACGCGGGTGGAAGCGACGTTCAGCGACAGGCGCAGCAGGGTGGCGAACAGCAGGACGGTGGGGAAGGACGAGAAATCGAGCGGCTTCCTCGCATTCAGCGCGGCCATCAGCACGCCGATGGACAGCGCGATATTGAACACGAAGAATATGTCCAGCAGCAGCGTGGGGATGGGCAGCACCATCATGGCGATCAGCGCCAGGATGCCGGCCGGCAGGATCAGGGCGGCGGAGGGGAGCGGAAGCTTCATCGGTTACATCCCCAGCGCCGAAAGGCGGGCATAGGCGCGGCGCACGTGGGCCTGCGCGGGTGAGTTGCCGCTATTGCCGAAGGTCTGGCCGATCAGGTCGGCCATCGATCCGCTGCCGGGCGGCGGCAGGGAAGCCACCTGCGGCAGGGCCGGGGTGGAGAACGTGCGTTGCGGCTGGCCATTGGGCTGGCCGGGCAGCGGGACGGTATCCAGCGAGCCGGCGGGCAGCTCGAAGCCCTGTTCCATGGCATTCGCCATCCGGCTGCGGATCACACCCATCACTTGCGCGACCGAGCGGGCGGCACCGCCTTCGCCATAGAAGATGCCGCGGTTGGCGTGCGCGGCGCTGGGCAGCAGGCTGGCGGCGGGCGTATCGGGCGCGGTCTGGAGAGTGGTCAGCATCCGGCTGGCCCCGTCCGGACCCAAGAAATGGGCAAGGTAGAGCTCGCTGGCATCGGGCGTGCGGCCCAGCACCTGCTCCAGCGCGGCGGTGTTGTCCCCCGCCAGCGCGCCAGCCATCAGGGCCGAGGCTCCGGGATCATAGCGCAGGCCCATGATCGCCTCGCGCATGGCCGGATCGGTGATGCGGGCGCGCCCGCCGCTGGTATCGATTGCCTGGGCCAGCTGGCCAAAGCCCAGCCGCTCGCCGTGCCGGTCAAGCGTGGCGAGCCAGGTCTGGTCAAGGAACTGGAACAGGCCGGTGGCGCTGGAGGTGCGGGCGCGGGCGGCGGGGTTCAGCCCGCTTTCGATGCGCGCCTGGGCCAGCAGGTAGCCGAAATCCACCCCGGTGCGCTGCGCCGCATCGGCAATGGCCGCCTGCGTGCGCTGGCTGCGCGCAGGTTGCGCGCCTTGCAGGACCTGGTTGGTGCCGAGCGGATTGCTCATTGGTGGCGGGTTCCTTGCCGAAAAGTCTCTGCAGACTATTCAGCAAGTTGCGTGCCAAACTCAGGCCGTGCGGGCGCGCGGTCCTGTGTAGAGGCCAGGCGAGCGGGTGAGCGCGTCCAGCCGGGCGGCCACGTTGGCGGCCAGCAGGTTGCGAACCTTGCGGTTCACCTCGTTCTGGTGGCGGGCCGCTTCCAGCAGGCCTCGGCATTCGGCGTCCACGTCGTTCGCCGCGTGGCCTTCAAGCGCGGCGCACAGGCGCTGCTTGTCGCCGGTGGCCAGTACGAGGGCATCGATGTTCATCGCGGCAAGGGCTTGCCGCTCGGCATCGAGGGCGGCAACCATCTGCCGCAGGCTGGCGGCAAGGCCGTTCTCGTGCAGGACAACCTCGCCCATCAGTTGGTGCTCAACATCAGGCGCGCGGCAATCAGCGCGTCGGTGATCCTGGCGGGCACGATGGGATAGCTGCCGTCGCGCAGCGCCTGGCGGATGGTGGCCACCCGGTCGCCGTCCACCGGCACGCTGCCGGCAGAAACGCGGTTGCCGGTTTCCACCGTCACGCCCTGGTCGGCCGGGGCGATGCCGGATTGGCGCGGGGCACCGGTGGTCCGCGCCGCACTGTCGCGGCTGACGGGGCGCAAGGGTGCGGCGCCATTCAGCCTGGATACGTCGTAGAGAGACATGACCGTCACTCCTTCGCTTGATCTGTCAGAGGGCAGGACGGCGTGCGGTGCCCGGGTTTAAGGATTGCTTCAGCTATTTTTTCGCCCAAGCGGATTCGGGGCACCGCTCAGTGCAGCGGAATGGTGACGCGGATCGGGCTGTCCACGCGGGCGCGCACTTCCTCGCGGCTGCCTTCGGGGCGCACCCGGATCCACTGGCCCACGGCCCCCTGCTCCAGCGCCTCGGCCTGCTGGGTGATCGAGAAACCCCGGCCCTGCAGCGTGATCGTCAGCACCTGGCCGCGGGCAATGGCCGGCGGCAGGGGCGAGGCGGCCGAGCGAACGGCGTTGACTTCGCCGCCGGTGTTGACCGGCACGAAGATGCGCCAGGGGGCCTGCGTGGCATTGCATTCCACCCGCACCATGCTGGCCCCGCGGCCATGCCAGGCGAGTTGCAGCGGGCCACCGCAGGCGGTCATCCGCAGGCGGCGGTCCACCGGGCCGCGCGCGCCGCCGGGGGTGCCGGGTGCAGCGCCGGTGAAGGCGGCCACCTCGGCATCGATGGCGGCGGGATCGGCATAGCCGAGGGACTGGGCGTGGGCGGCTGCGGGCAGGGCCACGGCAGCCAGGAAAACGGCAAAGCGCAACATGGGACAGGCTCCTTGTGAACTGTCAGCGTTGCGCGTTCTCCAGCAAGTCGCGTGCCAATTGCGGGTCGCGGTCATAGGCGAACACGGTCACCACCTGGCTGGCGGCCCCCGGTTCCAGCACCACGCGCGGCTCCACCCCGGCGGCACGCGCCTCGGTCGCCAGCGTGTTTACCCTGGCCTCGATCTGCGGGCGGTCGGCAGCGGCGGCAAAATGGCCTTCGATCGTCACCAGCCCGGTGGCATCGCCGGCATGGCCTGCCAGCCACCGGGCCAGCGGCGGCGCGCCGGGCGTGTCGGCCAGCATGGCCACGGGCACGGTCTGGACGAAGCCGGTGGGCCGGCCATCCTCCTCGCGCGGACGCACGGCCGGCGCCGCCTGCTGCGCCAGCGCCGCGCCGGTGACCACGAACAGGATCATCGACAGGTCGGCCAGCGGCACCAGCCAGCTCGCGCCGGTGGTGGCGGGATGATCGCTCATGCCACCCGTTCCAGGCGCGGTTCCGGGGGCCGGGCAGCGGGCGGCACGGCAGCGGCGAGCTGGCGTGCCAGCCAGTCGATCAGCATCTGCCGTTGCGCTTCCTCGTGCGCGCCGCGCCGGGCGATCAGCCGGGCCAGCGGGTTGCAGGCCAGGTGCGCCAGGACCAGGCCATAGAGCGTGGTCAGCACGGCCATGGCGATGCCGCCCACCATCGATCCGCCGGCCGGCGCGGCCAGCGGCATCTGGCTGAGCGAGACCAGCGTGCCCACCATGCCGAACACCGGCCCCATTTCCGCCGCCAGCAGCACCGGGCGCATGGCCATGGTGCGGCGGGCAATCCGCTCGTCGCGAAACTTCTCGTGCGTGGCGACCAGTGATGCCAGCGACCGGTCGTGGATCAGCGCCTCGGTGGCAGACAGGATCTCGCGGTCGGTGCTGTGGACGCTGTGGGCGCGGACCACGCCATCCTTGCGCATGGCCGCCACGTCACGGGCAATCTCGGCCCGGGCCTGTTCGTAATCGAACGGGCGCCGGAACAGGTTGGCCACGGCTCCAAGGCTGGCCGCAACCTCGCCCCGGCCGCTGCCCAGCAAGGTCGCCGCCAGCGTCCCGCCAAGCACGATTGCGGCGCTGGCCGGGTCCAACAGGGCTGCAAGATCCATCCGTCCACTCCTTCGCGTCCCCGCAGAACGGCGCACCGGCAGGGCGGATTAAGGGCGGCAATATGCTGCCGGTGGCGGCAAGCGGCTGCCGGTTGCGGGCGCTTCCGGGCGCATGAAGGCGGCAAAGGCGCAATTGGCACGCTGCTTGCTGAAAGGACCGCGAGAAACCGCAACCTGAGCAAAAGGAAGCAGCCATGAGCGATCGTCTGTTCGGCATCCACGGTGCAGCGCTGGAATTGCGCTCGCAGCGGATGGGGCTGATCACCGCCAACATCGCCAATGCCGCCACCCCCGGCTACAAGGCGCGCGATATCGACTTTGGTGCCGCGCTGGCCGCCCGCACCGGCGGGGCCAGCCGCGATGCCGCCATCGATGGTGCCACCCGCTTCCGCCTTCCCACCATGCCATCGCTGGATGGCAACACGGTGGAACTGGCCAACGAGCAGATGGCCTTTGCCGAAAACGCGGTCGCCTATTCGGCCACGCTCAGCTTCCTCACGGGCAAGGTGAACACCATCACCCGCGCGCTGAAGGGGGAGTAGAGCCATGTCCTCAAGTAGCAACGCGATAGGACGATAGAGCCATGTCCGGTCCTTCTTCGCTGTTCTCCATCGTCCAGCGCGGCATGAGCGCGCAGATGGTGCGGATGAATGCCGCCGCCTCCAACCTGGCCAATGCCGGGTCGGTCGCCGGCAACGAAGCCGATGCCTACCGCCCCCTGCGCCCGGTGTTCCAGCAAGAGCTGGACCAGCAGAGCGGCCTCAGCAGCGTGCGCGTGGCCGAAGTGCGCCGCGCCGATGTGTCCGCCACCCGCCGCCATGATCCCGGCCACCCGCTGGCCGATGCCAATGGCGACGTGTGGGAGGCCCCCGTCGATGAGACGACCGAGATGGTCGAAGTGATGGAAGCCAGCCGCCAGTACCAGAACCTTGTCGAGGCCATGCAGACCGCCAAGCAGCTCATGCTCGACACCATCCGGAGCAAGTGATGACCACCATTTCCCCCACCACGCTCGCGCAGTTCAATGCTGCCGGCAAGCCCACCACCAGCAATGACGCGCTGGACCAAGGCGATTTCCTGAAGCTGCTGACCACCCAGTTGCAGCAGCAGGACCCGCTCTCGCCGGTCGATAACAAGGACATGCTGGCCCAGATGGCACAGTTCTCCGCGCTCGCCGGCTCAACCAAGACCAACGCCACCCTGGCCGACATCTCGGCCAAGATGGATGCGCTGATCGCCGCCCAGCAGGCCGCCACCGCCGCCAATCCCACCCCTTCCGCTACCGCCTGAGGAGCCTGAACCCATGACGTCCTTCTACACCTCGCTGAACGGCCTGAAGAATTCGCAGACCGATCTCTCCACCATCGCCCACAACATCGCCAACGCGGAGACCACTGGCTTCAAGAAGAGCAACGTGGAGTTTGCGGATATTGTCGCCAATGGCTCTGCCGCCAACCCGCGCATGACGCAGGGCATCGGTGCCACCGTGGCCGGCATCAACCAGAACTTCGGCCTGGGCGCGATCGAGCAGACCGGGCGCAGCCTGGACCTGGCCATCGATGGCGACGGCTTCTTTGCCACCAGGAACGCGGAAAGCGGCCAGGTGCTGTTCACCCGCAACGGCAGCTTCCAGATCGACAACAGCGGCACGGTGACCGATTTTGCCGGCAAGCGCCTGCAGATGTTCGAGGTGGATGCCACGGGGGCGGCGATCAACGTGCCCGCCACGGTGGATGCGGTGATCCCCACAACCAATGGCGCGGGTTCCGCGCTGGCCAGCATCACCATCGAGAAGAACGGCCTGATCAACGCGGCCTATGCCGATGGCTCCACTACCTCGGTGGGCCGCACCGCGCTGGCCACCTTCACCGCGCCCACGGGCCTGCGCCCAGTGGGGAGCACCAACTGGGAGGCCACCGGCTTTTCCGGCAGCGCCACTTACCAGTTGCCCGGCACCGGGCGGAATGGCCAGTTGCTGGCCGGATCGCTGGAAAAGTCGAATGTGGACCTGGCCGAGGAAATGGTCGGCCTGATCACCGCCCAGCGCAACTTCCAGGCCAATGCCAAGGCGATCGATACCGCCACCCAGTTCTCGCAGACGATCATCAACCTGCGCAGCTGATCCTGACTGAGAGGAGGCACCCGCCATGGACCGCCTGATCTACACTGCCCTTTCCGGCATGAATTCGGCAATGGACCGGCAGCGGGCCATTTCCAGCAACCTGGCCAATGCCAGCACCCCCGGTTTCCGGGCGGAGAGTTTCAGCACCCAGGCCATGCGCGTGGTGGGCGATACCTTCGACGTGCGCGGCATGGCGCAGGGGTCGGTGCGCGGGGCGGACATGTCGCCCAGCCAGATCAATCCCACCGGCCGCCCGCTGGACGTGGCCGTGCGCGGCGATGCGCTGATCGCGGTGCAGACTGCCGATGGCGGCGAAGGCTATACCCGGAGGGGCGACCTGATGACCGATGTCACGGGTCGCCTCCTCAACGGCGACGGCCTGCCGGTGATGGGCGAGGGCGGGCCAATCGCGGTGCCGCCCGGCTGGCAGGTTTCCATCGGCACCGATGGCAGCGTGTTTGCCGCCGATCCCGCCGCGCCCGATGCGCCCGCCGAGACCGTGGGCCGGATCAAGCTGGCCAGCCCTGCCGGTTCTGCCGTGATCAAGGGCCTGGATGGCCAGTTGCGCGTGCCCGATGGCGGCGTACTGCCCGCCGATCCCACCGCCGAGCTCAGCGTCGGCGCGCTGGAGCAGAGCAACGTGAACACCGGCGACGTGCTGGTGGACATGATCGAGGCCCAGCGCGGGTTCGAACGCCGTGCCAAGCTGATTTCCACCGCCGACCAGCTCGACCAGGCCAGCGCGCGCCTGATGTCGCTGAGCTGACCCCTCCCGAAAGGATTGCCCCATGCCCACTTCCGCCCTCCAGGTCGCCCGCACCGGGCTTGAAGCGCAGGACTCGCGGATGCGCGTCATTGCCAACAACCTGGCCAACATCGGTACCACCGGCTTCAAGCGCGACCGGGCCAATTTCCAGACCCTGGCCTATGACGATGCCCGCGTGGCCGGGCAGCGCAGCAGCAACCAGACCGCCTATGCCATCGGCCTGAACCTGGGCACCGGCGTAGCCGTGCAGGGCACCACCCGTGTCGATACGCAGGGCGCGCTGGCCACCACCGGCAACAACCTGGACGTGGCGCTGGATGGCGACGGGTTCTTCCAGATCGAGCTGCCCGGCGGACAGACTGCCTATACCCGCGCCGGCAACTTCACCCTGTCTGCCGAAGGCACGCTGGTGACCGCGCAGGGCTATACCGTGGTGCCTGCCATCCAGGTGCCGGCGGGCGCGCAGTCGATCGCCATCGGGCCGGACGGCACGGTGACCGCCATCGTGGAAGGCGATGCCGCCCCCGCCGAACTGGGCCAGTTGACCGTGGCCAGCTTCGTCAACCCGGCGGGCCTGCAAGCCACGGGTGACAACCTGTTGCTGGAAACCGCCGCCAGCGGGGCCGCCGACGTGGGCGCGCCGGGCGAGAACGGGCGCGGCCAGATCCGCCAGGGGATGCTGGAGTCCTCCAACGTCAACGTGGTGGAGGAACTGGTCGAGATGATCGAGGCGCAGCGCGCCTATGAGATCAATTCCAAGATGATCAGCGCCGTCGACGAGATGCTGCGCAACGCCAACCAGACCCTGTGAGGCTTTCCATGACCATGCGTTCAGCCACCATCGCCATTGCCTGCCTCTCGCTTGCCGCCTGCGGCATGGAGGGCGGCCGCCCGCAGGCCGGGTTCGATCCCGTGCTGCCGCCTGCGCCGCCGATCGTCACCCCGCAGAACGGCTCGATCTTCCAGGCCGAGCTTGGCTATGCCGCGCTGCACGAAGGGACCCGCGCCCGCCGCGTGGGCGATGTGGTGCTGATCCGGCTGGTGGAGAACATCGGCTCCAGCACCACCACCAGCGGGCGCACCCAGCGCCAGGGCGGTGCCAGCCTGACCCCGCCCAGCGCGGGCCTGCTGGGCTTCCTCAATCCCGATGCCCTTAATGCCGAGGCGGAAGCGTCGTTCAACGGGCAGGGCAATGCCACCCAGCGCAGCCAGCTTGCAGGCAGCGTGTCGGTGACCATTGCCGAAGTGCGGCCCAACCGGACCGCGCTGGTGGTCGGAGAACGGCAAATGAGCCTGAGCCAGGGGCAGGAATGGGTGCAGTTTGCCGGCATTGTCCGCCTGGCGGACATCGACAGTGACAACACCGTGCCCAGCAGCCGGATTGCCGACGCTCAGATCCTGCACGGCGGGCGTGGGGCCATTGCCCAGGCCAGCCGGCCGGGCTGGCTCAGCCGGTTCTTCAACATGGTGAGCCCGTTCTGATGCGCCGGTTCCTCTCCGCCCTGCTGCTGGTGCTGGCCGCCCTTGCCGCTGCCGCCCCCGCCCATGCCGAGCGCGTGCGCGACCTGGGCAGCTTCGATGGCGTGCGGCCCAACCAGTTGACCGGCTATGGCATCGTGGTGGGCCTGGACGGCACAGGCGATGACAACTTCGAATACCTGACCGAGGCGATGCGCGGCGTGTCGGGCCGCATGGGCCTGACCCTGCCGCCCGGCGTCTCCCCCGGCCTGAAGAACGCCGCCGCGGTAATGATAACTGCCGAGCTGCCGCCCTTCGCCAAGCCGGGCCAGACGATCGACGTGACCGTGTCCGCCATCGGCAAGGCGCGGTCCTTGCGCGGCGGGTCGCTGGTGCTGACCCCACTGTATGGCGCGGACGGGCAGATCTATTCGATGGCCCAGGGCAACCTGGCCGTGGGCGGGCTGGGCGTGTCGGGCCGCGATGGCTCGCAATTGTCGGTCAACGTGCCCACCGTGGGCCGCATCGCCGATGGCGCGACCGTGGAGCGCGAGGTGGCGACCGGGTTCGACACGCTGGGCGAGCTGCGCTTCAACCTGAACACCGCCGATTTCCAGACCGCTGCGCGGATGCGCGATGCGATCAATGCCCGCTATGCCGGCGCGGCGCGGGTGGTGGACGCGGTGACGCTGTCCATCGTCATGCCCTTCGGCTCCGACGCGCGCGCCGAGATGATCGCCGGGATCGAGATGATCGAGGTGACCCCGGCGCAGACCCCGGCACGGGTGATCGTCAACAGCCGCACCGGCACCGTGGTGATCAATTCCGCCGTCCGCCTGTCTCCCGCGGCGATCAGCCACGGCAAGCTGGTGGTGCGGATCGAGGAAGACCCGCTGATCGTGCAGCCCGAACCCTTCAGCCGCGGCGAAACCGCGCAGGAGGAGGCAAGCACAATCAGCATCGAGGAGGAGGAGGCCCGCGTGGTCGCCATGCCGGGCGCGGCCAACCTGTCCGAGATCGTCGATGCGCTCAACATGCTTGGCGTGGGCGCATCGGACCTGGTGGTGATCCTGGAAGCCCTGAAGCAGGCCGGTGCCCTGCAGGCCGAGATGGTGGTGATGTGACACTGATTTCGTCCCTTTCCACTGGCGCCATCGCCACTGGCGCCATCGCGGTGCCTGCCGGTTCTTCGTCCGAAGAGCTGAAGCAGGCCGCGCAGGCTTTCGAGGCGATCTTCCTGCGCCAGATGCTGGCCAGCGCCCGCGCGGCCGACTTCGGCGGCGACGAGCTGTTCGGCGGGCCCGGCCTGGAACAGTTTGAAACCATGCGTGACGAGCACCTGGCCGATGTGGCCAGCCGGCAGGGCGTGTTCGGCCTGGCCGAGGCGATCGAGCGGCAGGTCACGGCCATGCAGCCGCAGACCTACGTTTCGCCCGCCAGCAATCCCACGGGAGGCGGCTAGGCCATGTCCGGCAACCTGATCCTGATCGGCAAGAGCGGGGCGATGGCGGCCCGCGCGGCGCTTGACGTTACCGCGCAGAACATCGCCAATGCCGCCAACCCCACCTATGCCCGGCGCACGCTGAGCATGGCGGAACTGGCCAGCAAGGGCGGGATTGCCAACGAGCCGGGCGCGGCGCTGTCCGGCGTGCGGCCCGATCAGGTGCTCCGCACCAATTCGCTGTTCCTGCAGACCGAAGCGCGCCGCACCGGCAGTGATCTGGCGCGCGCCAATGCCGAACTGACCGGGCTGACCAACGCCGAAAGCGCGGTGGAGCAGGCCGGTATCTATCCCTCCATCGTCGATTTCGAAGCTGCCCTGTCGCAGCTTGCCAGCGATCCGCTGTCGGGCAGCTTGCGCGCCGCCGTGCTGGAAGAAGGCCGCCGCGTGGCGCAGACCTTCGCCATCGCCAAGAACGGGCTGGACGTGGCCCGCGCGGACCTGACCTTCTCCGCCGACGAGGGCGTAAACCAGATCAACCTGCTGGCGGGCGAACTGGCCCGCACCAACGCCGGCATCGCCCGCGCCAGGCCGGGATCGGCCAACATGGCCGTGCTGCACGACCAGCGCGATGCCCTGCTGGGCGAAATGTCCGGCTATGCGGGCCTTTCCACCACCTTCGATGCCCTTGGCCGCGCCACCGTGAAGCTGGGCAGCGAAACGCTGGTGGACGGGGTCGACGCCTTCACGCTGGCCAAGACCGGCAATGCCAACGGCACCCTGTCCTTCACCGTGAACGGCGCCGCCACCACCGTGACCAGCGGCAGCCTGCAAGGGCAGAGCCAGGCCCTGCAGGGCATCGTGACGCTGGAAGGCGAGCTGGACGATCTGGCCGCGCTGATGATCGACAGGGTCAACGATGCGCAAGCCACCGGCGCGGCGCTGGATGGCACGCCCGCGCAGCCGTTCTTCTCCGGCACCGATGCGGGCACCATCGCGCTGGCCCTGACCAGCGGTGACGGCATCGCTACCGCCCCCGCCGGTTCGGGCGCGCGCAGCCGCGACATTTCCAACCTCCAGGCCCTGCGCGACAGCATGGCCGTGGATGGCCCCGCCAAGGAAGCCGACGCCCTTCTGTTCCGCCTTTCCAGCGGCATCAGCGCGCGCTCGGTCACCCGCGATGCCCTGTCCACCATCGGCCAGACGGCGGGGGTGGCCCTGTCTGCCGAAACCGGCGTGGACCTGGACCAGGAAGCCACCAACCTGCTGCGCTACCAGCAGATGTTCCAGGCATCCGGCAAGGTGATCCAGGCTGCGGCGGACATCTTCGACACGCTTATGGGGATCGGCTGATGACGACGATAACCAACGGCACGCTGGCCTTCTATCGCCGCGCCGCGCTGCAGATGGGTGACCTGCGCAGGAGCGCCGAGGACCTGCAGAACCAGCTTTCCACCGGTGAGCGGCTGACCCGTTCGTCAGACGATCCGGTGGCCGCCTCGCGCCTGCGGATGCTGGCCCGCGACGAGCGGCTGGCCACGATCGATGCCACCAACGCGCGCCGCACGGCAGAGAACCTGGAACTGGCCGGCAATGCGCTGGAATCGATCGCCTCCGATCTGATCCGCGCCCGCGAGCTGGCCCTGTGGGCCGCCAGCGAGACGCTAGGCAATACCGAGCGCAAGGCCATCGGGGAGGAGCTGGAGCAGCTCCGCATCCGCATCATGTCGGCCGCCAATGCCCGCGATGCCGGGGACAACGCGCTGTTCGGCGGCGAGACCAGCGGCAACGCCTACGAGATGAACGGGGCGGGCGTGGTCAGCTATATCGGCACGGCCAGCGCGGGCGAGATCGACCTGGGGCAGGGGCAGATGCTCAGCCGCGGGCAGACCGGGCCGGAAGTGCTGAACTTCACCACCGGCGGCACGGCCACCGATGTGTTCGCCTTCCTGGGCACGCTTGGCACCGAATTGCAGGCCGGGGCCGATCCGGTCACCGCCGCGCGCGATGCGCTGCCGGGCATGGACGATGCGATCGACGCGCTGACCCGCGCGCAGACCGTGGCCGGCACCCGCATCGCCTGGATCGAGGTGATCCAGGACCGTCAGATCGACCAGAGCCAGACCCGCGCCCAGCGCACCAGCGATGCCGGCGGCGTGCCCTTTGCCCAGACCGTGGCCGAACTGCAGCAGATGCTGACCGTGCTGGAAGCCAGCCAGGCCGGCTTCACGCGGCTGGCCGGCCTGACGCTGTTCGACAAGATCTGATTGCTTCGCCCGCTTTTTATTTAGTTACGGGGATTTACCATGTTTGCTGCCATCGGCATCGTCCTGTTGATCGTGTTCGTCTTCGGCGGGTTTGCCATTACCGGCGGCGCGCTGGGCCCGGTGATGCATGCCCTGCCGCACGAAATGCTGATCATCGGCGGCGCGGCCATTGCCGCCACCGTCACCGGCAATTCCATGCACGAACTGAAGTTGCTGGGGGCGGGCATGGGCAAGGTGTTCAAGGGCCCCAGGTACAACGACCAGGACCATATCGATGCCATTGCCCTAACCAGCCGCCTGATGCGGATGATGAAGACCGAAGGGCCGGTGGCGCTGGAAAGCCACGTGACCGATCCGGCAAACTCGGCGATCTTTGCCGAATATCCCCGCATCCTGGCCGACAAGGCCCTGACCGGGCTGATCTGCGATACGCTGACGCTGATCGTCGTCTCCTCCGGCACGCTGGACACCCATGCGGTGGAGGACGTGATGGACAATTCGATCAAGAGCCAGCTGCACGAACTGGACGAGCCTGCCCATGCCCTGCAGACGCTGGCCGACGGCCTGCCCGCGCTGGGCATCGTGGCCGCCGTGCTGGGCGTGGTGAAGACCATGGGTTCGATTGACGAGCCGCCTGCCGTGCTGGGCGGCATGATCGGTTCGGCCCTGGTCGGCACCTTCCTGGGCGTGCTGCTGGCCTATGGCATTGTGGGCCCGCTGGCCGGCCGCCTGAAGCAGGTGAACGCGCACGATGCGCAGATCTTCCATTCGGTGAAGCAGGTGCTGATCGCCTCGCTCCACGGCTATCCGCAGCCGCTGGTGGTGGAAAGCGCCCGCTCGGGCCTGCCGCCGGCGCACCGCCCGGCGCTGACCGAGCTGCTCGACATGCTGCGGGGCAAGTAACATGGCCTCCGCCCCCGTTCCCAACGAGCCGCTGGCCCCGATCATCGTCAAGAAGATTACCGTGGTGGCCGGCGGCCATCACGGCGGTGCCTGGAAGGTGGCCTATGCCGACTTCGTGACCGCGATGATGGCCTTCTTCCTGCTGATGTGGCTGCTGGGCGCGACCACCGAGGACCAGAGGAAGGGCCTGGCCGACTATTTCACGCCCACCCTGGTCAAGATGCGCGAGCAAAGCGCCGGGGCCGATGGCATGCTGGGCGGATCGTCCATCGTCGATGCCGACAACTATCCCCATGCCGCCGGGCAGACCGGCAACATGGCCATCACCATCCCGCGAGACGCCAGGGGCGGCCCGCAGGAAGGCGGCGAGGCCGAGCAGGAGCGCCGCCGCCAGCAGATCGCGCAAGCGATCCAGGACAGGATCGACAGCGTGGAGCGCCTGCGCCGCCTGTCGCGCCAGGTGCGGGTGACCCGCACGCCCGAAGGCATCCGCATCGACCTGGTGGACGATGCCGATTTCTCGATGTTCCACCTGGGCTCCACCGTGCTGGTGCCCGAGGCGCGCGAACTGCTGGGCATCATTGGCGAGTCGCTGGCGGGCGAGGGCGGCCAACTGATCGTGCGCGGCCACACCGATGCCGTGCCGTGGCGCAGCGGGGCAGGGGCCAACAACTGGTCGCTGTCCAGCGCCCGGGCCGAGGCGACGCGGCAGGAGATGTTGCGCCACGGCCTCACCGATGCCCGCTTCGACCGGATTGAGGGCGTGGCCGACCGCGAGCCGCTGGTGCCCGCTGACCCCGCCGATCCGCGCAACCGGCGCATGTCGATCCTGCTGAAGTCCTGAGGGCCAACCCCTAGTCCGGCTTCGGCGCATGGTTAACCAGATGTTTTTACACCCCGGCAGGTGACCCGCTGCCGTGGGAAGGAGTGTGCCTTGACCCATACCGTTCTGCCGCACGAAGTGCCCGCGCTGCTTGACCGGTTCCCGGATGCGCGGTGCCTGTCGCTCGATTGCTTCGATACGCTGCTGTGGCGCGATTGCCATGCGCCGGTGGACCTGTTCACGGCCCTGCCGGGCGTGGCCCGGGCGCAGCGGGTGGGTGCGGAAGGCGCTGCCCGCAAGGCGCGGGCGCTGGCCGGCAAGGGGACCGAAGTCTCGCTGGCCGAGATCCACGCGCGGTTGCACCCCAACGGCTCGGCCGCCGGGCGGGCACAGTCTGCGGCGGAGGAACTGGCTGCCGAGGCGCGCCACTGCCATGGCTTTGCGCCCGTGGTGGCCCTGATGCAGGCGGCAAAGGCGCGCGGGATGGAGGTGGTGATCGTGTCCGACACCTACCTCGACGCCGCGCAGTTGCGCGCCCTGATCGCCGCCGCTGCCGGTGCAAATGTCGCCGCGCTGATCGACCAGGTGTTCTGCTCCAGCAAGTTCGGCCTGTCCAAGGGGGCGGGCCTTTATGGTCAGGTTCTGAAGAAGCTCCGCCACGCGCCGCACGAGATTGTCCACCTGGGTGACAATTTCCATGCCGACGTGGAAGGGGTGGCCCCGCTGGGGGTCAATGCCGTCCACCTGGTGCAGTTCGCCGACGAGGTGCGCCAGCGGCTGCGGCTGGAGGCCTCTGCCGATGCCCTGCTGCATCCGCACTGCGCACCCAAGGCCCGCGCGCTGCAACCGCACCGTGCCGCCCTGTCCCTGGCCGAGCCGCTCTGCGGCGACGCTGCCGAACGGCTGGGGGCCAGCGTTCTCGGCCCGGTGTTCCACGCCTTCCACCACTGGTTGGATGGCGAGGCGGCGGCGCTGGAAGCGGCCCACGGTGGCCGGGTGCACAAGCTGTTCCTGATGCGCGACGGCTACCTGCCGCTGCGCGTTCACCGCGAACTGGGCGGGACTGACGGGCACGAGCTGGAGATCAGCCGTTTCACCGCCACCGCCGCGCATTTCACCAGCGATGCCGCGATCACCGCCTTCGTCGAGGACGAGATCGGCCTGCGCCCCACCACGCTGGCACGCCAGATGCTGCTGCCGGAGGAGCGGATCGCCAGCCTGCTGGAACCGCTTTCGATGGAGGACGGCACCCAGGCATTGCTGAAGGAAACCCGCACCGGCCCGTTCCGCAAGGCCCTGCTGCGCGCCAGCCGCGCCTTTGCCGACCGGCTGCAAGCCCATTTGCGCGCCACCTGCAAGCCGCAGGCCGGCGATACGCTGATGCTGGTGGACCTTGGCTATAACGGCACCGTGCAGAACCGCGTGGCCGCGCTGCTGGCCAGCCGCCTGAAGGTGCATGTCGCCGGCCGCTATCTTGTCCTGCGCGAGAAGGAGGTAACCGGCCTCGACAAGCGCGGGCTGATCGATGCCCGCCACTATGCGCCCGAGGTGCTGGAGGGCTTCTGCGCCAACGTGGCCCTGCTGGAACAGCTCTGCACCAAGGCGCAAGGTTCAGTGGTGGACTACACGCCCGATGGCACCCCCCTGCGCGGGCCGAACGACATCAAGCAGCAGCAGAGCGCGGTCCGCGAGGCGGTGCAGCAGGGCTGCCTGGCTTTCCAGCGCGCCGCCCGTAATGCCGTGGTCCGCACCCCTTGCGATCACGCACCAGCCATGTGGCGCGAGGCCGCCGCCAGCGTGCTCGCCCGCGCCATGTTCCTGCCGCTGCCTGCCGAACTGGCCGTGGTCGAAGCTTTCGAGCACGATGTGAACCTGGGCACCCAGCAGACCGTGCCGCTGTTTGACCGCGCCGTGGCTGCCCGCGGCCTGAAGCAGCGCGGCCTGTTCTACATGAACGGGGCCGAGCGGATGCTGCTGCCCGCCGAGATCGACCGCGAAGGGCTGGCCACGCGCCTGTCGCTGATGGTCCACCGCCTGTTCGATCCGCCGTTTGCCTACAGCGATTTCGGCCAGGGCGGGGTGGCGCTGGATGTCACGCTGGTGGATCCCGCCAGCGGCCAGGTGGCCCGCCGCCAGGTGCAGGCCACCCCCACGCACGATGGCTTCTACACCGCCGCCATTCCCGTGGGCGAGGGCCGCTTCGCCGTGGCCGCCCACATCGGCCAGCTTGCCGAATGGTTCGAGGTGGAAAGTGCCGTGCATGTGCCGGTGGCCGATTTCATCTCCGGCAAGCATGAGGCGCTGCGCCGCGAAACCGTGGCCCATGCCGCGCCCGAGGGGATCGGTCGCATGGCCGACCGCCTGTGGCACAGTCCCGCCGCCGATGGCCACCTGCTGTTCCCGCCCCCTGCCGACAGCCGGGATGAACCCGTGCTGCTGGCGCTGACCTTCCGCCCGCTGGTGCTGCGCCAAACGCGCGCCGCTGCCGGGCAAACCACACCCGCCGCCGAAAGGACCGTTGCATGACCAACCTGCTGATCCACTCGATGGCGGAATTCGCCCCCATCATTCGCCCTTGCCTGGAACGGGCCGGCGTGCGTGACGTGGTGGAAATCGGTGCCGAATTCGGCGGCATGAGCCACGTCCTGGGTGACTGGTGCGCCAGTGTGGGCGGCACGCTGACCAGCGTTGACCCCGCGCCCAAGCAGGAATTCCTGGACTGGGCGGCAGACCATCCCGCCGTCGCCCATGTTGCATTGCCCAGCCTGGAAGCGCTGCCGCAGATGGCCCGCTGCCCGGATGCCTGGGTGGTTGATGGCGATCACAATTATTACACCGTTTTCAACGAATTGCTGCACATCGATGCGATCTGCCAGCGCGAAGGCAAGCCGCTGCTGGCCTTCCTGCACGATATCTCGTGGCCCTGCGCCCGGCGCGATTGCTATTACGCGCCGGACCGGATCCCCGCCGCCCACCGCCACCCCTACAGCTACAAGGCCGGGGTGCATGTCGACGATGACGCGATCCACATGGGCCGCGGATGGCGCGGCATGGGCCAGTTCGCCTGGGCGTTGCACCAGGGCGGCCCGGAGAATGGCGTGCTGACCGCGGTGGAGGATTTCCTGGCCCGCGCCGACACGCCCCAGCGCCCGCTCGCCTTCGCCCACGTGCCCGCCGTGTTCGGCCTGGGCGTGGTGATGGACGCCAGCGCTGAATGGGCCGAGGACCTTGCCGGCATGCTGCTGCCCTATCACGCCAACGGCCTGATCGCCTCGCTGGAGCTGAACCGTCTGCGCAACTACCTGGCGGTGATCGACTGGCAGGACCGCGAGGCCGAGCGGGAGCAGGGTGCGGCGGCATGACCGCCAGCCGGGCAGCCCTGGCTGGTTGCCGTCCCTAACCGATCGCGCGGCGATAGAGGTGCCAGCTTGCATGGGCGAACACCGGCAGCACCAGCAGCAGGCCGGTGAGCAGGGGCAGCATTGCCACGAACAGGGTGATGGCGATGAAGGCGGCCCAGCCCAGCAGCACCATCCGGTTGGCCTTTACCAGCGCTACGCTGGCGATCATGGCTGACACGCAATCGACATCGCGATCGACCAGCATCGGCAGGCTGATCAGGGTGATCGCGAAGATTGCCATGGCCAGCACGCCACCCACGCCGCCGCCCACCAGCAGCATCGCCATGCCCGAGGGCGTGACCAGGAAGTCCAGGCTCTCGGTCCTCAGGCCCGCCTGGCCCAGGAAGATATAGAAGATGGCGTGGGCCAGGATCACCCAGAAGCAGAAGATCACGAAGGCGATCACCCCGATGCCCAGCACCTGGCCATCCCCCCGCCCGCGCACCGCGCCCAGCACGGCACCCCAGTCGGGCGGCAGCCCCGCCCCGCGGCGGCGGCTCACCTCGTACAGGCCCACGGCCGAGAATGGCGCCAGCAGCGGGAACCCGGCTGCCGGAACCAGCCAGACGAACTGCCCGCGCTCCACCAGCGCGTAATAGAGGCCAAGGCCTGCCAGCACATAGATGCCGGCAAAGAACAGGCCATAGGCCGGACAGGCGCGGAAATCGGCCCAGCCCGCGGCCAGCGCCCGGCCAAGATCGGCCACGGAAATATCGGCTGCAACGCGCGCGGACGGCAAGCGCTCTTGCTGCGAGACATGCATGTCTCTTCCCCCTCCAGAGCGATCCTCCGGGGCGAAGGTGCATCAAGTGGGGCACGGGCGCAAGCGGGGGCGGGATGTGAGGGGAGGACACTCCACACAGCTGTCTTGAAAGCATGGAGATAGCAGCAATCCGTGACAGGTTGACTAAGAGGTAGCTCAGAGACCAGACTGAGACTGCATGACCAACGAACTTGAGAAATTAATTGGCGAATACCTTGCAATGAGATCGGGTGCACTACCTGTGCCGGAGGGGCAGCATCCTGGCCAATACCTCAATAGCAAAATCGAATTGATTGAGCCCGTCAGTCGGTTGGCAAAGTCCACAGTTTCCATGGGGCCTGCCAATGGAGGAGCCAGCGGGTCAGGGCTTGCAGGCACCTTCGTAAGGTCGTTAGCTGATGCTGGTCGAGACGCGGCGCATATCGCGGTTAGCTTAGTTCGACAAATAGGAAAAAATTCATACACCTATTATGATACTTACGCCATTTCCGGTGTCTCGGTAGACCGCCGCATCTCAATCTCGGACAACATCTATATCGTTCCGAACGACCAAGCGCCTAAGGGATGGTTTACCGATCATATTTTTACCGATTTTCGCTTTCCCTCGCCGTTTGGTGATCGAGAATTTCGAAAAAGCGAAGATGCGGCCCTGATCATCGAGAGAGTTGTTTCTCCAGCTTTAGTCGATGGAGAAGCACGAACCGATGACGAGGCGCATGCTTGGGAGGATGAGCGTCACAGGCTGACGCAACTTCTGATGCTTTCGATATCGCTCGTCACAGGCGGCTTCTCCGGTATTCGCAATCGAACCTACACTTATGAAGAGGATTCGCTATTTGGCCTAATGGGCCAAGGGATATTCGGCGGGACGTCGCGATATCCGAAGGGGTCGAATAAGCTACTGAAAGACGGAGCAGAGGTAGCAAAATATCTTCAAAAACTTTCTGATTTTTCGTATCCTAGGGCAATCGAATTAGCCGCGATGAGACTTCTAAAATCACGGTCGCTTAGTACAATTGAAGATTCGATAATCGATCTTGGCATCGCGATTGAGGTCCTACTAGTGCAAGGTTCACGACAAGAGATTTCGATGCGTGCAGCATTGAGAGGCGCATTTCTGCTCAGCAGTGAGCCCGTTGAAAGACGAAAGTTGTATGAATCCTTTCGGGACCTCTACAATGCTCGTTCTGCGACCGTGCATGATGGCGAGACCCCTAAGAAGTTTCGGCGGCGCCTAGCCGAATGGGATCAGCTCATAGATCGCTTGATCAAGAGCCTTCTTGCCAGAGGTGAATTCCCAGATTGGGATACCCTTGTACTCGGAGCCACGTGATATTTGACGAATATCTCAGTTGCGCGCGAGTGCAGGTCTCCAATTTCGTGGGAAATCAAAAGAGCATATCTCGTTCTCGATTTTCTACCCGCCTCCTGTCACAAAGCCCCTTTCCTACAGCCTTCCACCTGTGCCAAGTCAGGGAGGCTCTTTCCCCTCGTCCAGCCCCTTTCTCGCAGCCGCGCCGCCGGAACGCAGCGCGCGGCAGCCGCTCGCGCACCCGCGCGCCTTTGGTATCGACATGCGCCGCCCCCCCGCATGTACTTCATCAACTAAACCCACCCCCAAACGCCAAAACGGCCCGGAACCGAAGTTCCGGGCCGCTGTGCGGGAGGGGACGGGGCTCCTCCCGGGGGGAGAGCCGGTGGCTTAGCGCAGCAGCGACAGCACGTTCTGCTGGCTCTGGTTGGCCTGGGCCAGCATCGCGGTGGACGCCTGGCTGAGGATCTGCGCCTTGGCGAGCGCGGTCGTTTCCGCCGAATAGTCGGCATCCATGATCCGCGAACGGGCGTCCGACAGGTTGGTGCTGTTGGTCGTCAGGTTGGCGATGGCCGATTCCAGGCGGTTCTGGCCGGCGCCCAGCGTGCCGCGGGTATCGCTGATGGCGGTCAGCGCGGCGTCCACGTTGGTGATCGTGGTGGCGGCCTTGGTGGCATCCGTCACGTCCAGCGCGGTGGTGCTCAGCTTGGTGCCGTCGATGCCCTTGCTGGTCAGCGTCACCGTGCCGGTGGAACCGGTGGCGACCGAGACCGACACGTCGGTGCCGCTGGTCTTGCTGAACAAGGTCACGCCGTTGAACTTGGTGTTGGTCAGCACGTCATCGATCTGGGCCTGCAGCTGGTCCACTTCGGCATCCATGTAGGTGCGGTCCGAGGTGGAGTAGGTGCCGTTCTTCGACTGCACCGCCAGTTCGCGGACGCGCTGCAGCATGTTGGTCACCTCGTCCAGCGCGCCTTCGGCGGTCTGGGCCAGCGAGATGCCGTCGTTGGCGTTGCGGATGCCCTGCTTCATCGCGCGGATGTCGCTGGTCATAGTGGTGCTGATGGCAAGGCCGGCGGCGTCGTCCTTGGCGCCGTTGATGCGCTTGCCGGTCGACAGGCGCTCCATGGCCACGCCCTGCATCTTCTCGGCCGAGACCGAAGCGTTGGCGGCGCGCAGAGCGCTGATGTTGGTGTTGATAACGCCCATGATAGTTCTCCTGGTTCTTCGTTGATCTGGTCACTTCAAGCCACAGCCTGATTGGCGGATTGCCGCGGCTGTCAGGGCAAAGAGCGACCCCCCGGCGAAATGTTTAAGCCTGGCCGGGCGAATGTGCGGCGCCGGGAAATAGGTGTTTCTACCGGGGCTTACATTACCGCTTCCTTGGCCGTTGGAGCGGCATTTCCCCTCTTGCAACACGGTTAACAGGGGCAAGGGACATGGCATCGATCACGGCTTCGGCAGGGGTGAAAAAAACCCATCCCGTGCTGTCGGCGCAAGTGGCGGCGGTGGCCGGATCCTGGCCGCAGGTGCCCGGAATCAAAGGTGAAGTGCTGCTGGCCCAGGCCGGTGACCCGCTGCCCGCCCGCCGCAGGGACGATCGCCTGCTGCTTCTGGCCGACGGCACCGCGCCCCGCATCGAGCGGCTGGGAGCTAATGCCTTCACGCTGGCCGGCCTGGGGGACGAATGCCCCGCCGCCCGCGCTGCGCTGGTGGCCATGGCGGCCGCGCCGGGCGAGCCGGTGCATGCCGATACCGGGGCCATTGCCCTCCTCAACCTGGCCGCCCGCGTGGCCTCCGCCGATATTCCGGTGCTGATCGAGGGGCCGACTGGCACCGGCAAGGAAGTGCTGGCCCGCTTCATCCACCGCGCGAGCGCGCGCAAGGATGGCCCGTTCGTGGCGGTCAACTGCGCCGCCATGCCCGAAACTATGCTGGAAGCGCTGCTGTTCGGCCACAAGAAGGGCGCTTTCACCGGTGCGGGGGAGGCGGCCGAGGGGCTGTTCCGCGCGGCCGACGGCGGCACCCTGCTGCTCGACGAACTGGGCGAGATGCCGCTGCCGCTGCAGGCCAAGCTGCTGCGTGCGCTGCAGGAAGGCGAGGTGCTGCCGCTGGGCGCCACCCAGCCTGTGCCGGTGGACGTGCGGGTAGTCGCCTGTACCAACCGCGACCTGCCGGGCGAGGTGGCCGCCGGTCGTTTCCGCGAGGACCTGTATTACCGCCTCAACGTGTTTCCCCTGCGCATCGAGCCGCTGCGTGAACGCCGCGACGATATTGCCCCGCTGGCCGTGGCCATGGTGCTTCGCCATGCGACCGGACCCGTGGTGCCGTGGCTGTCTGCCGATACCCTGGCCAAGCTGGCCGCCCATTCCTGGCCGGGCAACGTGCGCGAGCTGGAGAACGTGGTCCGCCGCGCGTTGCTGTTGGCGGGGGACGAGGCGACCATCACCCCGGCGCACATCGTGTTTGACCATGCCGTTCGCCCGGTTGCCGAGGCTGCGCCCGTGTCGCAGGGCCTGAGCGTGATCGAGGGCGGCAAGACCCTGTCCGCCGTTGCCCGCCAGTCCGAAGCCCAGGTGATCGCCGATACGCTGGACCGCAACGGCGGCAACCGGCTGGCCACGGCCCGCGAGCTGGGCATTTCCGAACGCACGCTGCGCTATCGCCTGGCCTCCATGCGTGAAGCCGGCCTGGTGGCCGCCGGAGGCGCGCGGTGAGTACCATAGGCTCAGGGATGGGCGCAGCCCAAGGCAGCCTGCAGCAGGTGATGGCCCTGCGCCGTCAACTGGTGGAGCAGAGCGACTCCTTAAAAACCCTGCGCCAGGCCGGCGCCAGCGAACAGGCCGAAGGGCCGCGCCCGGCTGCAGGCGGCGGCTTTGCCGATACGCTGCAATCCACGCTGGACCAGGTCAACCAGATGCAGGCCCGGTCGGAGCAGATGTCGACCGCCTACGAACGCGGCGAGGTTACCGATATCGCCCAGGTGATGCTGGCCCGCCAGGAAGCGGGCGTGGCGTTCGAAGCAACGCTGCAAGTCAGGAACAAGCTGCTGTCCGCCTACCAGGACATCATGCGGATGGGGGTTTGATAGATGGCTGATGCTGCTCTCCCCGCCACCACGACCCCGCTGCTCCCCGGCGGCGGGGCTATCCCTGCGCGCCTCAACGGCCTGATGGCCAACCCTGCCGTGCGCCGCAGTCTGCCCGCGCTGGCGGGCCTTGGCATGCTGGGCGTGGCGGGGGCGCTGTATCTCTCGCTGTCCAACGGCCCGGAGCGCGTGCTCTATGCCAGCCTGACCGACGAGGAGCGCGCCGGAGTGACCGCCGCGCTCGATACCGGCGGCATCGCCTATGACATCGATCCGGCCAGCGGCACGCTGACCGTGGCCGAGGACGATCTCTACCGCGCGCGGATGCTGGTGGCATCGGATGGCGCGCTGGCCAGCCCTGACAGCACCAGCGAGATGCTCGACGCGATCCCGCTCGGCTCCAGCCGCACACTGGAAGGCGAGCGGCTGAAGAACGTGCGCGAGCGCGAGCTGATGCTGACGATCCAGGAAATCGACGGGGTGGAAAGCGTGCGCGTGCACCTGGCCAGCCCGGAACGCAGCGTCTTCGTGCGCGAGAACGTGGCCCCCAGCGCATCGGTGATGGTGCGGCTGGCGCGCGGCCGCAGCCTGTCGGAAGATCAGGTGCGCGCGATCGTCAATCTGGTTGCCGGCTCGGTACCCGGCCTGGCTCCGGAGGCGGTGAGGGTGGTCGACCAGTCGGGTCGGCTTCTTTCCGCCTCCGGATCTTCCGCTGGCGACGGGCTGGAACTGCAACGCCAGTTCGAGGACAAGCTGCGCCTGCAGGTGGCCCAACTGCTGACCCCGCTGATCGGCGAAGGCAACTTCTCGACCGAAGTGCAGGTGGAACTGAACCGTTCCGAAGTCACCTCGGCTACCGAAAGCTATGACAACGAAGGCGCGATCAGGGCGGAAAGCGAAACCAGCTCCTCCCAGGGAGGTGAGCAGCTTGCCGGCGGCGTGCCGGGCGCTACCACCAACACGCCACCACCGCCGGCCACGCTGGAGGAGGGTGCGCCACAGGGCAATGCGGCCAATGCCGCAACCACGCCCGCCAACGGCGCACGCAGCACTACCCGCACCTATGAACTGGGGCGGGAAGTGGCGGTCAGCTCGACCGGGCCGGGCGGCGTGCGTCGCTTGTCGGTGGCCGTGGCGCTGAGCAAGGAAGCGCTCGACAAGATCCGCCCTGCCACGGCAGCGCAGGTGCAGCAGCTCGTCTCAGCCGCGGTGGGCGCCAACACCCAGCGCGGCGACCAGGTCACCGTGGTGGCCGGTGCCTTCGAGGCGGTGGAAGATGTGGAAGTGCCGTTCTACGAGACCGGCTGGTTTGCCATGGCGTTGCGCTATGGCGGTGGCCTGCTGGCCCTGGTCCTGGCGCTGGTGCTGGGCGTGCGGCCGATCGTCAACGCCATCCGCGGCAAGCAGACCGATGCCGCTGCCGAGGACGCCGGTGGGGAGGGCGCCGATGCCGCCGAGGGCGAGGACGCCTTCCAGGTACCCGGCCGCCCGCAGGCGACCGTGGCCAACCTGACGGTGGACAACGGTAACGATGTGCTGCGCGAGCAGGTTGACCTTGCCCGCCGCCTGGCCGCCGAACAGCCCGACCGCGCCGTGGCGGCGCTGCGCCGGATGCTGGCCGCACCCGTGGAACCCGTGGCATGACCCTGATGCAACCCGTCAACGAGGCCGAACGCGCGGCCGTGATCCTGATGCTGATGGATGACGACGAGGCCGCACGCCTGCTGGGCCAACTCGAGCCCGACGAACTGCAGGTGATCGGCGAGAAAATGCTGGCGCTGGGCGAGGTCGGTCCTGACCGGATTGCCGGGGCCATCGAAGGCTTCGTGACCCATGCCGACAGCGCCACGCTGGACGATCGCGACCGCCCCGCACTTGTGCGCCAGAGGATGACCCTGGCCCTGGGCGAGGTGAAGGCGGATTCGATCATGCAGAAGATCGCGCCCGACGTGCGCCCGCACAGCCTGGAACTGGCCCGCTGGCTGGCCCCGCAGGTCCTGCTGCCGCTGGTCGAAGGCGAGCATCCGCAGGCCGTGGCCGCGCTGCTGCTGCTGCTGGATGCGGAACCTGCTGCCGAACTGCTAAGCCTGCTGCCGCCCGCGCTCCAGCCCGAGATGGTCGAGCGGATCGCCCGGATGCGGCGCGTTTCCGCCCATGCCATGGCGATGCTGGACGAGATGCTCTCGGCCCGGATCGGCCAGCGCTTTGGCCAGGCCGCGCTGCAACTGGGCGGCGCGCGCGAGGCGGCGGAACTGATCAACCTGGCTGCGGGCAACCTGGGCAAGGTGGTGATGCCGGTGATTACCGAGCGCGACGCAGACCTCGCCAAGGCCATCGAGGCCGAGATGTTCACCTTCGAGATGCTGTTCGCGCTGGAACCGATGGCCATGGGCCGCCTGCTGCGCGACGTGGAAAGCGAAGTGCTGGTGGACGCGCTCAAGGGCATCGCCGAGGAACAGCGCGACCCGTTCTTCCGCGCGATGTCCAGCCGTGCGGCGGATGGCGTGAAGGACGAGATCGACATGCGCGGCCGCCTGAAGCTGGACGATGTCCGCGCGGCGCAGCGCAAGATCATCGCCAAGGCGCGCGAACTGGCAGAACTTGGCGAAATCAGCCTGGGGGCCGGCGATGCCGAGTTCGTTTGAGCCGCTGTTCGCCGCCCCTGCGGCCAGCGGCGCTACGCCTGCATGGCTGGCCGCGCTGGCTGACGGGCAGGGTGGCTTTGCCGGCGATGCCCGCTTTGGCGGCGCGGCTGCTGCGGCTCCGCCCGAAGCCCTTCTTTTCGACCGGGCCGAACTGGACGCGGCCTATGCCGATGGCCTGGCCGCAGGGCGCGCCGAGGCCGAGGCTGAGGCTGCTGCCAATGCTGCCGCCCGTGCCGGGTTGGGGCTTGCGCTTGCCCGGCTGGACGACGAACTGGGCGAGGCCCTGGCCGCGCGGCTGGCGCAGGCCGTGATGGCGCTGTGCGAGGCGACGATGGCCCCCTATGCCATCGATCCCGATAGCCTGCAGCGCCGCTGCGTGGTGGCGGCGGCCCGCGTGGGCGAAGGCATTATCGATGCCAGCCTGCGGCTGCACCCGGCTGACATTGACCTGCTCGATCCAGCCTTTGCCTCCACTTGGCATATCGTGCCCGATGCCGGGCTGGAACGCGGCAGCGTGGTGTTCGACATGGCCGAGGGGGCGATCGAGGATGGGCCCGCGCAATGGCGTGACGCCCTGGAAGAAGCGCTGCTGCGGTGCTGAACCTGCTGGATCATGAACTGCGCCGCATGGCCAGCGCCGCGCCGGTGCTGGAACCCGTGCCGTTGGGTCGAATCGTTTCCTGCGATGGCGGGATGATCGAGGTGTCCGGCCTCAACGCCCCCATCGGCACGCTTTGCCGCGCACGGGTGGCGGCAGGTGAACATGCCCCGGCAGCGGAGGTGGTGGGCTTCCGCGGCGGGCGCAGCCTGATGATGCTGCTGGGCGATACCGTGCGGCTGCAACCCGGCACGCTGGTGCGGGCCGAGGGCCATCCCGGCATGGTCATGGTGGGCGAGGAATTCCTGGGCCGGGCCGTTGATGGCACCGGCAGCCCCATCGATGGCGGCCCGCCAGTGCGCGCTGGCCAGCCCTGGCCACTGGGCGGCAAGCGCGAAAGTGCGCTGGAACGCGCCTCGGTGGAAGAAACCTTCGATTGCGGCGTGCGCACCATCAACGCGCTGATGACGCTTGGCGTGGGCCAGCGGGTGGGCGTGATGGCGGGGTCCGGCGTGGGCAAGAGCGTCCTGCTGGACATGATGGTTTCGGGCGCGGACTGCGACGTGGCGGTGATCGGCCTGATCGGCGAACGGGCGCGCGAAGTGTCGGACTTTGTTGGCCGGCACATGCAGGGTGCCAAGAAGATGAAGACCGCCATTGTCGCGGTGCCGGCGGACCATGCCGCCAACCTGCGGCTGCGCGGCGCGCAGTTCGCCTGTGCGCTGGCCGAGTATTTCCGCGCGCAGGGCCTCAAGGTGATGCTGGTGCTCGACAGCCTGACCCGCGTGGCCCACGCCGCGCGGGAGATTGCCCTGTCGCTGGGCGAACCCGGCGCGGCGCGCGGCTATCCGCCATCGGCACTTGCGACCATCACCAAGCTGGTGGAGCGGGCGGGCAATGCGGCCTCTACCGGGGGTTCGATCACCGGGCTCTACACCGTGCTGGCCGATGGCGATGACCAGGCCGATCCCGTGGTGGATACGGCACGCGCCATCCTGGACGGGCACATCGTCCTCAGCCGCGAGATTGCCCAGCGCGGGCTTTATCCGGCGATCGACGTGCCAGGTTCGCTCAGCCGGGTGATGGAGCACGTTGCCGCGCCCGCGCACCGCAGGCAGGCGCGTGCGCTGCGGGCGCTGATCGCCGCGCTGGAAAGCAACCGTGATTTCCTGCTGATGGGCGCCTATCGCGCGGGGACCGATCCGCAGCTTGACCGGGCGATGGCCTTGCAGGACCGCATCCAGGGCTTCCTGATGCAGGAAACGCACGAACTCGCCTCGTTGCCTGCAAGCGTGGACGCGCTGGCGGCGCTGATGGGCGATGGATAGGCACAAGCGCCGCATCGCCCTGCTGGGCCGGCTGGTGCAGTTGCGCGAGGTGGAGCGGCGCCACGCAGCCAGCTCTGCCGCCGAGGCGCAGGGCGCGCACGGCAAGTTGCAACAGCTCTATACCCGCAGCGGCGAGATTGCCGCCAGCCATGCGGCCCGGTCGGATGCCGGCAACGGGGCCGAACTGGCAGGGCAACTGGGGTTCCTGTCAGGCCTCAACGCCATCATGCGCGATACCCGCAAGGCCGAGGCGGAAGCTGCCCTTGCGGCGGAGCGTGCCCTGCTGCGCCTGCGCGAGGCGGACCGGCGGCGCGAGCGCGTGTCGGAGCGGCTGGGCGAGGAGCGGCGCGCGGCTGATCGAACAAATCTGGCCAAGGAGAGCGCCGCCAGTGCCATTCTGGCACGGAAGTTGAAAGGACGCTGAGGAACGCCACTCCAAACGGGGACTTGCCCAAAGTGAACCTCTCGCTGATCCTCAACATGCCCGCCGGCAATACCCCGGCCAATCCTGTCAGCGCCGCCGTCGTGCAAGGGCAAAGCCCGGCGGAAATGGCTTCTTTTCAGGACTTTCTCTCGCTGATGGGCCTGTCCCCGCTGGCTACTAGCGATGGCGACGAGCTGCCCGAGGCAGACATGGCACTGACCGATCCGGCAATGCTGGCGGCAATTGTGCCGGACACGACCGGCAATATCTTGCCGCCTGCCTTGCCGGTCCTGCCGGATGCTGCTGCCGGTTTCACCGATCCCGCGCCGGCAGCACCGGCGGCACCGGGTGCCCCGGTTGCGGCGGGCAGCGCGCCGGTGGTGCCGCAGATGCCGGCCGCGTTACTGCCGCAAGGTCTGGTGCAGACCATGCCGGTGGCCATGTGGCTGCGGGCCGAAGAGGCACCGGTCGGCAGTCCGCTCGCGCAGTCCCTGCCGCAAGAGGCCGGCGGGGCTGTCCCCGCTTCGAAGGTGCAGCCGCAGCCCGCGCCGCACCCGCAGGGCGGTGTGCAGGTGGAACTGGTGCTGCCCCCTGGTACCCAGCCCCTGCCGCCGGCGGCGGCCCCCTTGGTGCAGCAGCAGGTCGCCGCCCAGCCGGTGCTGGCCCAGTTGCTTCAGGGCGCGCCGCGCGCTGCTCCGCGCAAGGGCGGGGAAGAGCCCGTCGTGACGCTGACGCCCGCGGTAACCGCCGCTATCGCGGATGCCGAACCGGCCGCGCCCGCTCTGGTCCTGCCGGTAGCGGCCGCGGCGATGGTTGCAGCCCCCGCAGCGGATGCCGCCCCGGTTCAGTCCGTCCAAGGCGCGCAACTTGCGCCTGCCGCCGCCGAGGCTACCCCTGAGCGCCACGATTTCTCCGCCGTGATCGACAAGCTGAGCGAGGCGCGCGAGCTGTCCCGCCCCGGCCGGGCCGACATGCATCTGGCCCACCGCGAATTCGGCCAGGTGTCCGTCCAGTTCGAGCTGGCCGGCCAGGCTCTGAAGGTGGCCATGACCAGCGCTGATCCGGGCTTTGCCCCGGCGGTGCAGGCCGCCCTGGCCGACCGTCCTGCCGCCGCAGTGGCCGATCCCGCGCGGACCGACAGCCAGCCCCAGCGCGGCGACAGCGTGAACGCCGCCAACGCTTCGTGGCAGGCTGGCGCGCAGGCCGATGGCCAACGGCAGGACCAGCAGCGCGCCCAGCAATCGCGTCCCGGCCAGCAGGTGGTCCACCGCCAGGCCGATGGCGATGGCGATAGCGGCACCGGCCATGCCGCCGGTCGCGACGGCAGCCGGTTCGCCTGATCGTCCCTTTCTGCAACCCCCTGAGGAGTTGACCCATGAGTAAAGCCAAGGCCGAAGGTGAGGCCAAGCCCAAGTCGGGCAAGATGAAGCTGATTATCGGCGCGGTGGTGCTGCTCGCCGCCGGTGCCGGGGGTGCCTATGGCGCAGTGGCGGCTGGCCTGCTTGGCCCGCACACCGAAGAGGAGGAAGGCCCGAACGAGCCCGAACTGGTGCGCAAGGGCGAGGAAGACCCCTATGCCCCCGCAGCGGAAGGCGGCGAGGGTGAGGGCGAAGGCACCAGCCCCGTTTATGGCGAAGGCGGCAATGAATACCGCACGCTCTATTACATCTTCGAGGAAGGCTTCACCTCCAACCTCAAGGATAGCGCCGGTCTGGTCCAGGTCAGCCTGGCCGCTTCCACCCACCGCGACGGGCGGGTGATCCAGTGGCTGGCGATGCACGACCTGGCAATCCGCTCCGCCATCCTAGTGGAACTGGCCAACACGCCGGAGGACGATGTCTATTCGGTGGAAGGCAAGGAGCGCCTGGCTGAGCGGCTGAAGGATGCCGTCAACCGCGTGCTGGAGGAAAACGAGGGCTTCGGCGGCGTCGACGAAGTGCTGTTCCGCAGCTTCCTGGTGCAGTGAGGCAATGCGGTCCGAAGGGTACCTGAAGGCCGAACGGGCCCTGGCGCAGCACAGCGAGCGGCTGGCCCGCCGCGCGCCCGAGCCGGACGAACTGGCCGCGCTGCTGGTTGCCGCCGCATCCAGGCTGGAGCAGGCGCTGGCGGATGACCTGGCCGCGCTGCTGGGTGGCGATCGCCCGCAGGTAAGCTGCGGCAAGGTGGAACGCGCCGCCGCCCCGCGCCTGCACAAGATGATCGATGCCGTGGCGGTGAACTGGCTGTTTGCCGATGCCGCCGGGGGCGAACTGCTGGTCAGCCTGGGCCTGGGCGGGGCGCTGGCCCTGACCGACATGGTCTTCGGCGGCCCCGGTGCCGTGCCCGCCGTGCTGCCCGAACGCCTGCCCAAGTCTACCGACCTGGCGCTGGCGCGGGCCGCCGATGCCGTGGGCATTGCACTGGGCAAGGCGCTGGAGCGCGATGGGTCGCTGGCCCTGGCCGCGCGCCATGACGTGCTGGGCAAGCTTGTCCCCGCGCGCGACGAGGAAACCTTCCTGACCGTGCGCGCCCAGGTGGCCCAGGGCGAAGCCGCGCCGGTTGACCTGCTGCTGGTGCTGCGCCTGTCGCACGCCGCGCGCGTGCTGGCTGGAGGGGCAGTGGCCGCACCGGTGCTGAAACCAACGGCGGACTATGCCGCAACCAGCGAGCCCTTTGCCAGCGTGCCCCTGCCGCTGGTGGCTGTGCTGGCCGAAATCAAGCTGCCGGTGCGCCGCATCACGGCGCTGAAGGCTGGCGACATCATCGCCCTGCCGATGCCGCGTGACGTGCCGCTGAAGCTGGGAACCAGGGAAATCGCGCGCGGACAGGCCGGTTCCGCCGATGGGCAGATGGCCCTGCGCATCACCTCTACCGGCTGGACCAAAAAGGACATGACCAATGGCTGAAGCATTTACCGGGCTGGACCTGATCCGCGACGTTGACGTCTCGCTGACCGTGGAACTGGGCCGCGCCAAACTGCCGCTGGCCCGCGTGCTGGAACTGGCGGAGGACGCCGTGGTCCCGCTGGAGCGGCAGGTGGACGAGCTGTTCGACGTGATGGTCAACGGCAAGCTGATCGCCCGCGGCGAGGTGGTGGCCGATGGCAACCGCTTTGCCCTGCGCATCGTGGAACTGGCCACCGACAACCGCATGGCGGAGCGCGCCTGATGGTCTGGTACGTGGTCAAGCTGCTGGTGCTGCTGCCGCTGCTGGCCGGCATGATCTGGGGCAGTATTTGGCTGACCCGCAAGCTGCAGGGCCAGATGGTGGCCCGCAGCGGCACCAAGGCCGCACGGCTGGTGGAGACGACCATGCTCGCCCCCGGCCTGAAGCTGGCGGTAATCGAATTCCACGGTCGCGAGATCCTGGTGGGCGCCAGCAAGAACGGCCTGGTGCGCCTGGCCGAGAGCGAGCCGCTGCCGCCGCCCGACCGCTTCCCGCTGGTTGAGGAGAACCTGTGATGCGCCGCGCGATCGTGCTGGCACTCGCTGTGGTGGCCGCGCTTCTTCCGGAATTTGTCCAGGCGATGGCCCCCGTTGCGTCGGAGGCCGCCGGACCAGCCGCAGCGGGATTGGGCGGTGCGCTGGAGCGGGCGATGGGCGGCGCCAACGGCGGGGCACCGCTCAGCATGAGCCTGCAGCTGCTGCTGCTGATGGGCCTGCTGACGATTTTGCCCGCGCTGGTGCTGATGATGACCAGCTTCACCCGCATCATCATAGTACTGGCGATCCTGCGCCAGGCGCTGGGCCTGCAGCAATCGCCGCCCAACCAGGTGCTGATCGGCCTGTCGCTGTTCCTCAGCCTGTTCATCATGGCCCCCACGCTGGAGCAGGTGAACCAGAGCGCCATCGAACCCTATGCCGCCGGCCAGATCGAGGCCGATGCCGCGATCAGCAACGCCGGCGATGCTTTCCACGCCTTCATGGTGCGCCAGACGCGCGAGACGGACCTGGCCATGTTTGCCGACATGGCCGGGCATGACGAGCCTTTCGCCAGCCCGCAGGACGTGCCGTTCTCGATCCTCCTCCCCAGCTTCGTGACCAGCGAGCTGAAGACTGCCTTCCAGATCGGCTTCATGATCTTCCTGCCCTTCCTGGTGATCGACCTGGTGGTGGCATCGGTGCTGATGAGCCTGGGCATGATGATGCTGAGCCCCACGATCATATCCCTGCCGTTCAAGTTGTTGCTGTTCGTTCTTGTCGACGGATGGGCGCTGCTGATGGGCAGCCTTGCGATGAGTTTCGCGTAGAGCCATGGACCAGTCCGCCAACCTCTTCGCACTGGTCGACCAGGCGCTGTGGATCACCGCACTGGTGGTGGGGCCGATCCTGCTGGCCACCCTGGCCGTAGGCCTGGTGGTGGGCGTGGTGCAGGCCGCCACGTCGATCCAGGAGCAGACGCTGACCTTCGTGCCCAAGCTGGCCGTGGTGGCCGTGGTGCTGGTGGTGCTGGGGGCCAGCATGATGGGCCTGATCGTTGATTTTACCGAGGAGATATTTGCCCAGATCGCCGGGATTTCCGCCGCATGAACCTGGGGATCCTGGGTCTCGGCGTGCTGGAAGGGCAGCTGTGGCAACTGCTGTTCGTGATGGTGCGCGTGGGCGCTGCGCTGGTGGCGGCCCCTATATTCGGCGCGCGCAGCGTGCCGGTGCAGGTGCGCATTGTGCTGGCCGCCGTGGTGGGCATCTTCGTGCTCAACTGGGTGCCGGTTTCCCTGCCACAAGACATGACCGCCCTGTCGACCATAGTGGCGATCGCCACCGAGGCGGTGATCGGCTTCACGCTGGGCTTCGTGCTGCAACTGGCCTTTGCGGCGCCGCTGGTGGCGGCCGAGCAGATCGGCGGCGCGATGGGCATGGCCATGGTGACGGCGGTTGACCCGACCAGCGGCAACCAGTCCGGCGCCATCGGCCAGTTGTTCGGCATCGTGCTGGCGCTGGTGTTCCTGGCCGTGGGCGGGCACCTCCTCTGGTTGCGGCTGGTGGTGGAAAGCTATAGCCTGATCCCGCCCGGCAGCGGCTGGGACGTGGGCGAGCGCGGCTGGCTGGTGGCCAGCTACCTGACGCAAGGGCTGGCAACCGCAGTGGCGATTGCCCTGCCAGTCACGCTGGTGCTGCTGCTGGTGCAACTGGTGACCGGCGTGATCAGCCGCTCCGCCCCCTCATTGAATCTGTTTGCCCTGGGCCTGCCTGCGGGCGTGCTGGCAGGCATCGCCGCTCTGATCCTGGCCGCGCCGGTGCTCAACGCCCAGTTCGTGGCCTTGGCCACCACGGCCATCGAACAGGCAGGGGAAGCCGTCCAGCCATGAGCGAGCAGGCCGCAGGCGAGAAGAGTTTCGAGCCAACCGAAAAGAAGCTGAAAGACGCCGCCGACAAGGGCAATGTCCTGCGGTCAAAGGAGGTCGCCACCGCCGTCGCCATGCTGGTTGGCGCGCTGTGGCTGAAGCTGGCTGGCCCGTGGATGCTGGCAGTGATCGAGGGGACGGCGGAACGCTCGCTCACCTTCGACCGCTCGGCGCTGACCGATTTCCAGCCCGGCCGGATCATGACCGACCTGCTCTATGCCGCCCTGCCGCCGCTGTTCACGCTGGGGCTGGCGGTGATTGCCGTGACCATGGTGGCGCAGCTTGCCGTGGGGCAGGGGCGCTGGGTCCTGGGGAACCTTGCCCCCAAGGCCGAGCGGCTCAGTCCGCTGGCAGGCTTTAAGCGGATGTTCGGCCTCACCAGCCTGATCGAACTGGGCAAGAGCTTTGCCAAGCTGGGCCTTCTCGGCGCCATCGCGTGGTACTGGGGCACGGCCAACCTTTCCGCCATGCTGGTGCTGGGGCAGGGCGAACTGTCGGGCCAGCTTTCCGCCGCCTGGGCCGCGATTGCCGACCTGCTGCTGCTGCTGGCCGCAGGCCTAGCCGTGATCGCCATGATCGACTGGCCGATCCAGTTCTTCCGCCACCGCCAGCAACTGATGATGACCATGCAGGAGCTGAAGGACGAGGCCAAGGAAGCCGAAGGCAGCCCGGAAAAGAAGCAGGCCATCCGCCAGCGCCAGCGCGACATGGCGCGCGGCGGGGTGGCGGGCGCAATGAAGCAGGCCCAGTTCGTCATCACCAACCCCAGCCATTTCGCCGTGGCCATGGCCTATGACCCTGCCGTGGCTCTGGCACCTTACGTGCTGGCCAAGGGGCGTGACGAGAAGGCCCTGGCGATGAAGGACCTGGCGCGCGAAATGGCCCTGCCCACGCTGGAATACCCGCAGCTTGCCCGCGCCGTATATTTTACCACGCGCGAAAACCAGATGGTCCGCAGCGAGCTGTACGGCGCCATTGCCAGCGTGCTGGCCTTCGTCATGGCGCTGAAGCGCGGCGATCCCATGGAGCGGCCGCAGGTGGCCGTGCCGGTGGAACTGCGGTTCGATGCCGATGGCCGGGTGAACGGCATTAATCCTGGCCAGCGCAGGCCGTCCTGACAGCCATGGTAAGCGCAACAACCTCGTCCGGCTCATCCTCCCTCGTCGCGGCTTTCGGCGGGGGCAGCGGGGTTGACATGCAGAAGCTGGCGAGCGACCTGGCCGAAGCCCGCTTCCTGACCCAGAAGACCCAGCTGGAAAGCCGGGGCGAACTGCTCGACGCGCGCATTTCCGGTGCCTCCACGCTCAGGAACCAGCTGACCCAGTTGGCGAGCGCCCTAGGGGACCGGATCCGCAACGGCGACCTGGCCCCAGCCGCCGTGCTGGGCAATTCCTCGGTTGCGCAAGCCGGCGTTCTGCCCGGCGGGATCGGCTCTGGCAGCTACACCCTTGAGGTGAACCACCTGGCCGCAGCGCAGACGCTGGCCAGCAAGCCCTATGCCGCCGGCACCGACCTGGTGGGCGAGGGGCAGCTGACGATCACCTTCGGCAATTTCAACGGCACCTCCACGCTCACCCCCGATGCGGCGCGCACCCCGGTGAACATCGACGTGACGGCAACCGATACCCTAGCCGATGTGGCCACCAGGATCCGCGCCAGCGGGGCCGGTCTCAACGCCTATGTCGCGCAGACGGCCACCGGCGCGCGGCTGGTGGTGAAGGGAGCGGACGGGGCGGCCAGCGGGTTCGAGATCAGCGCCAGCGGGGCCAGCGCCAGCGGCGGCACGCCTGCTGCGGGGCAGATCGACTACCTGGCCTGGGGCGCGGCCACCGACAGCGGCCAGCGCACCGCTACGGCCCGCGATGCCGATTTCGTGTTCGACGGCCTGCCGATGACCAGCGCCAGCAACAAGGTCACCGGCCTGCCCGGCGCGCTGGTGCTGACCCTCACCGGCGAGAACCCCGGTGCGCCGACCAGCATCACCTTTGCTGACAAGAGCAAGCAGATCACCGCGATGATGGGCGATTTCGTCACCGCGCTGAACGAGATTGCTGGCACCGTGGCGGAACTGGCCAATCCCAAGGGTGGCGACCTCGGCAGCGATCCGGGTACGCGGGCGCTAAAGCGCGCTCTGGCGGGCCTTAGCACGGCGGTGGTCATGCCCGGCGCAGCCGAAGGTGAGCCTAGCACGCTGGCCGACCTGGGCCTGGCGGTGAACCGCGACGGCACCTTCCGCCTCGATACCGCGCGGCTGCAAAGCACGCTGACCAGCAACCTGGCCGCCGCCGGGGCGATGTTCACCACCGGCCTCAAGGGCGTTTACGCCACGATCGACAACCTGGCCCGCAGCGCCTCCACCAGGGGTGATCCGGGGTCGCTGGGCGGATCGATCGAGCGCTACGCCAGCCAGAAGGCGCAACTGACCGAAAAACTGTCGACCATTGCCGAGAGCCAGGAAAAGCTGCGCGAGCAACTGGCCAGGCAGTTTACCTGGGCCGATCGCAACGTGGCCACATCGCAAAGCACCCTGAGCTTCATCAGGAACCAAGTGGCGATGTGGACCAATGCGGGGAACTGACGTGTTGCGCGCCGTTGACCCGCACGAAGCCTATCGCCGCGTGGAACTGGATGCCCGCGTGTCCGGTTCCCACGGGGCCGACCTTGTCCGCCTGTGCCTGCGCGAGGTGGACGTGGCGCTGGGCCAGGCGCTGTGGGCGCAGGACAACCAGCGGCCCGACGTGCGCCGCCGCGCGCTGGAGCGGGCGCAGAACGGCCTCGGTGCCCTGCGGCTGGGGGTTGACCGGCAAAACCCCGTCGCGCCCGCTTTGCTGGCCTTCTACGAAGGGCTTGCCGCTGCCGTGGCGCAGAACCAGGTGCGCTTCGACCCCGCGAAAGTGGCCGCGGTGCGGGCCGACCTGGTGGAAGTGTCGGGCGCCATGCTGGGCCAGCGGGCGCTGGGCCGCGCGGCTTAGCCTTGCACCTCCGCCAGCGCGCCGCCCCGCTTGCGCTGCTTCAGGTCTGCCCGCCACTGGGCCGGCGAAATCCCGAAATGGCGGGTGAAGAAACGCGAGAAGTAGGCCGGGTCCGCCAGTCCCACGCTCTCGCCCACCTGCGCCACCGACAGGGCGGAAAAGGCCAGCAGCCGCTGCGCTTCCAGCATGGCGCGCTGGTCACGGATTGCGGTGGGTGACTGGCCGGTCACGGCGCAGGCCTCCCGCAGCGAGGTTTCGCTGACCCCCAGCATACGGGCGATGGTCGAGAGCGGCTCGCGCAGGCGATAGCGCTGCTCCACCAGCTCGCGATAGCGGGCCAGCAGCGCGCGCTGGCGCGCCGTGCCCTCGGGCGGATCGGCGGCGCGTTGCAGGCGGCGGGCGGCCAGCACCAGCACGGCGAGCAACCCCGCGTGGAGGGCGGCTGCCTGGCCCAGTCCGGCCCACGACAGCTCGCGGTCGATCCGGCCCATCGCCCGGTCGATTTCGGCGGCATCGTCCGCGTCCAGCGCGATGCAACTGGGCATGGCAAACAGGGCGGCAAGTTCGGGATAGGTGGCCAGCACCTGGCTCAACTGCACCTCGGCCACGGTTAATACGTGACCCTTCGATTCGGTGGTCCAGGTGAAGCCGTGCACGCAGCGCGCGGGTACCGCCAGCAGGGCGGGGGCGGTGAAGGGGAAGCTTTCCGCCTCGTACTGGATCGTGCCGCCGCCCTCGGCGATCAGCAGCAGGTGGTTGAGATCGCTGTGCTTGTGCGGGGCGATGCGCCAGTTGCCGGGGCGGCTACGGGTAGCCAGATCCTCCACATGCAGGAAATCCGGGTCCGCCACCTGGCTCGGCTCGCCATAGAGGAAGAAGTGGGGCAGCGGTTGCTCGGTCATCGTGGTCGGCACTTTAGGCCCTCCCGTTGAATAGTCCAAGTCTGTCGCTGGCAATGCCATTGGCCGCGCGTGGCGTGCCGCGTAAGCCATGCCGCAAAATTGGCGAGAGGATCAGCTCCATGAAAACCCAGGTTTGCATCATCGGCGCAGGGCCCGCAGGGCTGCTGCTGGGCCACCTGCTAAAGGCCGAAGGCGTGGATTGCGTGGTGCTGGAACAGCGCGATCCGGACTATGTGCTGGGCCGCATCCGCGCCGGCGTGCTGGAAAACATCACCGTCAGCCTGATGGAGCGGCTGGGGCTTGATGCCCGCCTGAAGGCCGAAGGGTTGCCCGAGGACGGCTTCAACCTGGCCGATGGCGAACGGCTGATCCGCATTCCGATCCGCGAGCTGACCGGCCAGCAGGTGTGGGTCTATGGCCAGACCGAGATCACCAAGGACCTGATGGACGCCGCCCCGGAACGTGGGCTGGAGGTGATCTACGAGGCCGAGGGCGTTGCGCTGCACGATGTGGACAGCGATGCGCCCTATGTCACCTACACCAAGGACGGGGCACAGCAGCGGGTGGACTGCCGCTTCATCGCCGGCTGCGATGGCTATCACGGCCCCAGCCGCCAGGCCGTGCCCGCCAGCGTGGGGCAGGTGTTCGAGCGGGTCTATCCGTTCGGTTGGCTGGGCATCCTGGCCGATGTGCCGCCGTGCAACCATGAACTGATCTATGCCAACCATGAACGCGGCTTTGCGCTCGCCAGTATGCGCAGCCACACGCGCAGCCGCTATTACGTGGACGTGGCGCTGACTGAGAAGCTGGAAGACTGGCCGGACGAGCGGCTGTGGGACGAACTGGCGATCCGCCTGGGCCCCGATGCCGCCGCCAACATGACGCGCGGCCCGGCCATCGAAAAGTCCATCGCTCCCTTACGCAGCTTCGTGTTCACGCCGATGCGCCACGGCAGCCTGCTGCTGTGCGGCGATGCGGCGCACATCGTGCCGCCCACGGGAGCCAAGGGCCTGAACCTGGCGGCATCGGACGTGCACTATGCCAGCGCGGCGCTGGTAGCCTATTTCAAGGGTGGCGATGCCGATGCCGTGGCCGGTTACTCCGCCAAGGCGCTGGCCCGCGTGTGGCAATGCGAGCGGTTCAGCTGGCAACTGACCAAGCTGATGCACCGTTTCCCGGAAGATGGCCCGTTCGAACGCGCGATGCAGGTGGCTGAGCTGGACTACATCGCGGGCAGCCGCGCCGCGCAACTGGTGATCGCCGAGAACTACGTGGGCCTGCCAGTCTGATCGGCCTGTCGCAACCTCTTGCCACGGGCATCCGGACTGGGCATATACTGTTATAGCCTATAGCAATATCCGTGGAGAGATTCCGATGGCCCAGTTCAACCGCCTGAACCCGATTACCGGTGAGGTCGCGTCCAGCGCCGAAGCCATGCAGGCGGGCGATATCCCCGCCATTGCCGCCCGCGCGCAGGAAGGCTTTGCCGTCTGGTCGAAGATGGGTCCCAATGCCCGCCGCGCCGTGCTGATGAAGGCGGCCGATGCACTGGTGGCCAAGAAGGATGATTTTGTCGCCGCGATGATGGGCGAGATCGGCGCCACTGCCGGCTGGGCCATGTTCAACCTGATGCTGGCAGCCGGCATGGTGCGCGAAGCTGCCGCCATCACCACGCAGATTACCGGCGAAGTCATCCCTTCGGACCATGAAGGCACCATCGCCATGGCCGTGAAGGAGCCGGTGGGCGTGCTGCTGGGCATTGCCCCGTGGAACGCGCCGATCATCCTGGGCGTGCGCGCCATCGCCGTGCCGCTCGCCTGCGGTAACGCGGTGATTCTGAAGGCATCGGAAACCTGCCCGCGCACCCATGCGCTGATCATCGAGGCCTTTGCTGAAGCCGGCTTCCCCGAAGGCGTGGTCAACGTGGTCACCAATGCGCCGGAAGATGCCGGTGCCGTGGTCGGCGCGTTGATCGATGCGCCGCAGGTAAAGCGGATCAACTTCACCGGCTCCACCGCCGTGGGCAAGATCATTGCCAAGCGCGCCGCCGAGCACCTCAAGCCCGTGCTGCTGGAACTGGGTGGCAAAGCCCCCATGCTGGTGCTGGAAGATGCCGACCTGGACGAGGCAGTGAAGGCCGCCGCTTTCGGCGCCTACATGAACCAGGGCCAGATCTGCATGAGCACCGAGCGGATCATCGTGGTGGAAGCCGTGGCCGATGAATTCGCCGCCAGGTTCGCCGCCAAGGTGAAGTCCATGCCGGCGGGCGATCCAACGGCGGGCAATACCCCGCTGGGTGCGGTGGTCGATCGCAAGACCGTGGACCACTGCTACAGCCTGATCGCAGACGCGACGGCCAAGGGTGCCGAACTGCTGGTGGGCGGCGATACCAGCATGAACGTGGTCATGCCCGCGCACCTGGTGGACAAGGTGACGCCGGACATGAAGCTGTTCCGCGACGAAAGCTTCGGCCCGGTGGTCGGCATCATCCGCGCACGCGACGAGGCGCACGCCATCGAACTGGCGAACGACACCGAATATGGCCTGTCCAGCGCAGTCTTCACCCGCGATACCGCGCGCGGCCTGAAGGTCGCCCGCCAGATCCAGGCCGGCATCTGCCACGTCAACGCCAGCACGGTCAGCGACGAGCCGCAGATGCCGTTCGGCGGCATGAAGGCATCGGGCTATGGCCGCTTCGGTGGCCGCCAGGGCATCGATGCCTTCACCGAGACCCGCTGGATCACCTTCGAGACCGAACCGGGCCATTACCCGATCTGATCGGGTTGCCAGGCAGAACAACAAGCGGGCGCTGGTGGAAGCCAGCGCCCGTTTTTTTTGGTCAGCGCGGGCGCATGCCGTACGGCAGTTCGGCCGTGAACGCCTCGATCCGCGTGATCCGGCCCTCCTCGAAGCGGTACAGCTCAACTACCTGATAAGTCAGCGGATAGCCCTGCCCATCGGCGGCGGGAATGTCCTCGAAGAAGCGCACCACGGCCAGGCCGCGCGCCTCGTCCACGGCCAGCACCTCGCGGTCGCGCACCGCTTCGATGCGTTGCAGCGGCGGGGTGCCGAACGATGCCGCGCAGCCGCCAACGGCCATGCCGTTGACCAGCCATTCGCAGCCATCGGCAAGGAAGTCGGGCGCGGTGGTGGCGCGCGATCCCAGCGCGTGCATGAACTGCTCGGCCGCGGCAATCATCGCATCGCGCCCGGTGCGCCGGCCTTCGGGCAGTTCGGTGAAATCGGTGGCGGAGACCGGCTCCGCAAACGGCGGGCTGTAGTTGCTGCGGCGGACGAGGACATCGACGCTGCCAACCGCCTGCCCCTCGGGCGCGACGGTCACAGCAGCCCAGGCGGGTTGGCCATGTTCCTCGATCCGACCGATCCAAACCGCCTTGCCGATCTGGGCATCGGCCACCACCAGCGGGCTGTCGTCAACTGCGGTCACGCTGCGCCAGATGCTCTCGCCCACGCGAATCCCGACCGAGTTTTCGGAATAGCCCACCCGATCGCCCCAATAGACTTCCTCCCAGCGATTGCCTGGCATGGCGCCGACCACCATGGTCGCGCGGTCGGCCAGGCACTCGGCATTGCAGTCCAGCGGTTCGACAAAGAAGCGCGGCATCGGCGCGGCTTCTCCCCAGAAGGGGTTGTGCATGAAATAGGGCACATAGGTGAAGGTCGCCTCGATCCGCTGGATCGCCCCGTCCCGGATGCGGAAGGCTTCCAGCAGGGTGATCGAATTGGGCCACTTCAGCGCCGTGCGCATCTCGCGCCCATCGGTCAGCGTATAGCGGTCCCACTCGTTGGCATGGTCGAAGAAGCCGCTGCCCACCACAACACCGCGCCGCTCGTCCACCAGCGGCAGGGTGCGGCGCACGCGCTTGTTGATCTTGTAGATGCCCAGTTCGAACTGCTCGCGGCAACCGCTGGCAATGGCCGCGGCGCTCTGCTGCTGGCCAGGAAGCGGCGCGGTGGTGGAAATGCCGTTTTCCAGTCGGCTGCAATCCTCGGTAAACGGGGCGAACACCTGCCCGTCGTTCAGCTCCACCGTATCGAAATAGGCATCCGCTATGGCCAGCATACGCTCGCGCGGGCGGCGCTCTGCCTCGGGCAGTTCCTCGTAGAATTCGGGGAAGTGCTGCATATTCTGCCAGTCCCCGAACGGGGCGGGCAGGGCGGTGCGGCGGTGGACCACACTCTCGATCTCGTCGATCAGGCCGTTCTCCACGTGGATGCGCACGGCGTAGAAGGCGGCATGGTCGTTCTCGCGCACCGATCCGAACCAGGCAGCATGGCCGGTGGTTTCGTCAGCCACAGCCAGGCCATTGTCATCAATGTCAACCACCGTGCGCCACAGGCCATGACCCACGGGCAAGGGTACGTTGTTCTCCGTGAACAGCACTTCCGGTGCAAGCTGGAGATTGGCCGGATCGCGCGCCTCCAGTGCCGCCATGTGCCCGCGCACGGTGGCGATCAGGCATTCGTAAAGGCATGACCGGTCCTGCACGGCACTGGCCTCGCCGGGAGCCTGGGCAAGCGCCGGGACGGATGCACCCAGCAGCAGGGCGACGGTGGCGGCTTTCAGCAGCTTCATTGTTCTCTCCTGGGCGGCAGCACGGGTGCGCCCGGGCTGGCATCGGCATAATCCTCGTTAGCGCGGGCGATCAGGAAGGCGTGGATCGCGGCGGCACCGTCTTCGTCCAACACGTCGGCAAAGCCGATCATGCCGCGTTCGGCATAAAGGCCGCGCAGCACGATATCGGCAAAGCGGGCGCGGGTTTCGGCTGTCATCCAGCGCAGATCCTTCAGCCCGCCCACGGCGTTGGGGCCGTGGCAGCGGGCGCAGGTTTCGCCATAGAGTTCGCGGCCACGGGCGACCTGGTCCTCCGTCGCGGTCAGGAACGGCGGGCGCGGCAAATCGCCGGGCGGGGGCGGGGGTGGCAGGGTTACGCCGCTGGCATCCAGCCGGAACACCAGCAGCTTGGCGGTGCCCGTGGTAAATGGCCCCAGGTTGTAGACCGGTGATCCGCCCCAGCCGGCGTTGATGGCGATATATTGCACGCCATCGACCAGATAGGTGATCGCGCCCGCCACCGGGGCCTGATCGATGTCCATCTCCCACAGCTTCTCGCCGTTGTCGGCGCGATAGATTGCCAGCGTCTGGTCGATCGTGCCCTGGATCACCAGGTTGCCTGCCGTCGCCAGCACCCCGCCGCTGCCGGGCACGCGATAGGGCACGCGCCATGCCTCGGTCTGCGTCACGGGGTTCCAGGCGAGGAGATAGCCCTTCTCCTCGGCCCGCGCCTGCGCCATCAGCCGGGCGCGCAGTTCCGGATCGTTCCGGCGCTGCTGGCCGCTGTTGCTGCGGTGGCGCACGAAGGTGAAGTCCCCGGCGTCCATCGCCGCATAAACATCGCCCTGCTCCTGCGCCGAGAAATAGACGAGGCCCGTCTGCGGGCTGTAGGCCATCGGGTGCCAGGTGTGTGCCGCCATCCAGCTCGGGCTCATCAGGTGCGGCGTGGCAGTGTTGTGGGCGCCGGGTTGCAGCACCGGGCGGCCGGTGGCCATGTCGATATGGCTGGCCCAGGTGTTCTGGCTGACATAGGTCTCGGCGCTCAGCAGCTCGCCGGTGGCCCGGTCCAGCACGTAGAAGAACCCGTTCTTCGGTGCCTGCATGATCACCTGCCGGGTGCGCCCGGCGATCGGCAGGTTGGCCAGAACCATCGGCTGGGTGCAGGTGTAGTCCCAGTCCTCCTCGGGCACCATCTGGTAGTGCCAGCGGTACTCCCCGCTGGTCGCGTCAACCGCGACGATCGAGCACAGGAACAGGTTGTCCCCCTGGCCATTGCTGCGGATCGACCACATGTGCGGTGTGCCGTTGCCGGTGCCGATGTAGACCAGGTTGAGATCCGGATCATAGGCGAAGCTGTCCCACGCCGTGCCGCCGCCGCCCCAGCGCCACCATTCCCCGTGCCAGGTGGGGAGGGCAATCTGCATGGCGCTGTCGCTGGCTGCCCCGTCCGGGCCATCGGCGGGGTTGCCGGGCACCGTGTAGAACTTCCACAGCCGCTCGCCCGTTTCCGCGTCATAGGCAGCCACGAACCCGCGCACGCCATAGTCCGCGCCGCCGTTGCCGATCACCACCTTGCCATCGTAGACGCGCGGTGCCCCAGTGATGGAGTAGGCGTTGAGCAGCCCTTCGCGCTCGAAAGTCTGCGTGGTCCACACTTCCTGCCCGGAGGCCGCATCCACCGCGATCAGGCGACCATCCAGCGCGCCGATATAGATCTTGCCGTTCCACGCCGCGATGCCGCGCGCCGAGGGGCCGCAGCAGGCCAGCCGCGCCCACTCCGCGCCCACCTGCGGATCATAGGTCCACAGCTTGCGGCCGGTTGCGGCATCATAGGCGGTGACGATGTTGTAGATACTGACGTTGTACAGCACGCCATCGACCACCAGCGGGGTGCCCTGCACGCCGCGCATGGTGTCCAGATCGTCAAACCAGGCCAGGCCCAGCCTTGCCACATTGCCCGCGTTGATCTGGGCCAGCGGGCTGTAGCGCTGCTCGCCCCAGTCGCGGCCATAGCTCAGCCAGTTGCCCACCTGCGCTGGGGCATCCACATTGCCCAGCGCGGCATGGTCAACCGCAGCCGCACGCCCCTGTGCGCGGCCTTGCAGCGGCGCGGCAAGGGCAACTGCGGCGAGCAGGAGCGCAGCAGCAAGGCCGCGGCCAAAGCGCGTTGACGGCATGTCTCTCCCCGGAAATCTTCCCTTGTGGACGCTACCGCGAAAGAACCGTCCGCCGCAAGTACGGTCGGACAAAATCAACTCAGTCGGCAGAGCCGCGCGCGCCCAGGGCACCGATTGCCCGGTCCAGCAATGCTATCAGCATGGCCATGTCCTGCGGGCCCAGGGCATCACGTACCGGCTTCTCGATCTCGGTCACGGTGGCGAACAGGGCTTCCATCGTCTGGCGGCCGGCGGCGGTCAGCACCACCATGTTGCGCCGCCGGTCGGCACTGTCACGCTCGCGGCTCAGCAAGCCGCGCTCTTCCAGCTCGGCAATGATGCCCACCAGGCTGGGGCCGGTGATTCCGGCCAGCGCGGCAAGCTGCACCTGGCTGCATCCGGGGTTGGCGGCGATCAGCGCCATCACGGTCAGCGATCCGGTGGGCAGGCCATAGGGTTCCGACTGGACCAGCGACCCGGCGTTCAACGTGTTTCGCAGCAGTCTGACCCGTGGCCCGATCGAGCCGCCGAGGATTCCCCAGTCCATGTGTCCCTCCCAACCTTGCCGCTTTGCGGAGCAGCAGTTTGCGCTATGGTCCAGCAGGCGACGCGTCGCAAGCACGCGCGACAGGGGAGAGAGTGAATGGCAAGCGAGGTTCTGGCCGAACTAGTGGCCGCAATGCGTGCGGGCGGGGTGGATTTTTCCGATATCCAGAAAGGCCGTGCCGACCTGGAGGCGTTGCTGGCGGGGATGCCGGCCGATGAGGGGCTGGCTTACGAACGGGGCGAGCTGGCCGGGGTGCCGGTGCTGCGGATCAATTCCGGCCCGTCCGGGGCAGGGGCGATGCTGTATCTGCACGGCGGGGCCTATATCGCCGGGTCAACGCAGGGCTACCGCGGCCTGATTGCCGAGATCGGCAAGGCGCTGGGCCTACCCGCCGTGGCACCCGACTATCGCCTGGCCCCCGAGGCGCCATTCCCCGCTGCGGTGGAGGATGCCGTGGCAGTGTACCAGGCGCTACTGGACGAGGGCATTCCCGCCAGCCGCATCGTCATCGCGGGCGATTCGGCAGGCGGCGGCTTGACGCTGGCCACGCTGGTGAAGCTGCGCGCCGAAGGGATGCCGCTGCCGGCTGCGGGCTTCATGATCTCGCCCTGGGCGGACCTCACGTGCTCGGTCGCCACGATGGAGAGCAAGGCGGCGGAAGACCCCTCGCTTGACCGGGCGGGCCTGCTCGGCGGCGCGGCGGCCTATCTGGCGGGACAGGACCCGGCGCACCCGCTGGCCTCACCCGTCAACGCGGACCTTGCCGGCCTGCCGCCCTTGCTGGTGCAGGTGGGGTCGGCCGAAATCCTGCTGGGTGACAGTATGCTGATCGCCGAACGGGCGGGCCACGCGGGCACCCACGTGCAACTGGAGGTGTGGCCGGACATGATCCACGTGTGGCACAGCTTCCACTTCATGCTGCCGGAGGGGCGGCAGGCACTGGATGCCGCAGGCACGTTCCTGCGCGCCCGGCTGGGGGCTTGACGGTCATGCGGGCGCTGGACGCGCTGGTCGTCGGCGCAGGCTTCTCCGGCCTCTACATGCTGGTCAAGCTGCGGCAGGGCGGCTTTTCCTGCGCGGCGGTGGAAGCGGGCAGCGGGGTGGGCGGCACCTGGTACTGGAACCGCTATCCCGGCGCGCGCTGCGACATTCCCAGCATGGAATATTCCTATTCCTTCGATCCGGCGCTGGAGCAGGAATGGGAATGGACCGAGCGCTATGCCGCGCAGCCCGAAATCCTGCGCTATATCGAGCACGTGGCCGAGCGCTATGACCTGGCGCGGGATATCGCCTTCAACACGCGGGTGACAGCCGCCGAGTGGAACGAGGAACGCGGGCGCTGGCGGGTGGATACCGACACCGGCGATAAGTTCGACGTGCAGTTCCTGATCCTGGCCACCGGCGCCTTATCCGAACCCAGGGGCATCGACCTGCCGGGCCTGGAAAATTTCGCCGGCCCGGTGCTCTACACGGCGAAGTGGGATGATGGCGTGGACCTGGCGGGCAAGGCCGTGTGCCACTTCGGCACCGGGTCCAGCGGTATCCAGGCGGTGGCGACGATGGCGGACTATGTCGGGCACCTGACCGTGTTCCAGCGCACGCCCAGCTATGCCGTGCCGGCCAACAACCGCCCGCTGCTGCCGGGTGAGCAGGACAGCGCCAAGGCCACCTACCAGCAGATGCGCGCTGTGGCCCGCCAGTCCCCGCTGGGCTTCGCCGCCCCGCCGCGCCCGGGCAAGGCGCGCGAATTTGCGGAAGGCGACCGTGTGCAGCGGCTTGAGGAGGCGTGGAACGCGGGCACCACCGGCCTGCTCAACGCCTTCGAGGACCTGCTGTTCGACGAGGTTTCAAACGAGCAGGCCGCCGCCTTTGCCCGCGCCAAGATTGCCGCCACGGTGAAGGATCCGGCAAAGGCGCGCGCGCTCACCCCCCATTACCCGCTGGGATCGCGGCGGCTTTGTTCGGAGATCGGCTTTTTCGAGACGTTCAACCGCCCGCACGTGGACCTGGTCGATGTGCGGCAGGATCCGGTGGTGGCCGTTGAGGCCGATGCCGTGATCACCGCCAGCGGCGCGCGCCATCGGGCCGATGCCATCACCGTAGCGACCGGCTTTGATGCCTGCACCGGGGCGATAAAGGCCATCGCCATCACTGGGCGCGGGGGGCAGCGGATCGCCGAGGAATGGGCCGATGGGCCGCGTGCCTACCTGGGGCTGGCCGTGGCCGGCTTTCCCAACCTGTTCGCCATTACCGGCCCGGGCAGCCCATCGGTCCTGTCCAACGTCATCATTTCCATCGAACAGCACGTCGAATGGGTGGCCCGCTGCCTGGCGGACATGCGCGCCAGCGGCAAGGCGGTGATCGAGGCCGACGCGGATGCCGAGCAGGACTGGATGCGCCACGTGGACGAAGTGGCGCAGACCACCCTCTTTCCGCGTGCGGATAGCTGGTACATGGGCCGCACCCGCGATGGCGGGCAGGTGTTCATGCCTTACGTGGGCGGGGTGGGATCCTATCGTGCGAAGTGCGACGCGGTACGCGAGGCTGGCTACGAAGGGTTCCGGCTGAGCTAGCGGAAGTTCATCGCCACGATGAAGGCGGCCCCGGCAAGGCCGATCAGGGCCAGGATCACCCGTTCCCTGTCGATGCTCCGCTGTCCCTGGGCGGCCCCTTTGCGGGTTGTCTCGCCGGCCTTGTGCTGGTCGGTCATAGGTTGCGATCCTGCGTCCCCTGGCACGAGACTGCCATAGCTGCGCGGCGAGTCAAGCCGGGGGCATTGCGCGCCGGTGAACACTTCCTATCTGGCACCCTGACGGCGGACGGCCCGGGAGGGGCAAGGTCCGCGAGGAGTACCGACATGATCGAAGTGCGTCCCTTTGCCACCCTGGGCAAGGCCGATCACGGCTGGCTGCAGGCCAACTTCCATTTCTCGTTTGCCGATTACTTCGACCAGCGCCGCATGCACTGGGGCAAGCTGCGCGTGTGGAACGATGATGTGATTGCGCCCAAGACCGGCTTTCCACCCCATCCCCATGCCGACATGGAAATCATCACCTATGTCCGCAAGGGCGCGATCAGCCACCGCGACAGCCTGGGCAACCAGGGCCGCACCGCCGCGGGAGACGTGCAGGTGATGAGCGCCGGCACCGGCATTACCCATGCCGAATACAACCTGGAGGACGAGGAACTGCTGTCTTTCCAGCTGTGGATCCTGTCCGATCGCAAGGGCATTGCCCCGCGCTGGGGCGACAAGGCGTTCCCGAAGGAGGCGCGGGACGGGCGCTTCGTGGTGCTGGCCAGCGGGCGTGACGAGGCCGAGGATGCCGATGCCCTGCGCATCAATTCCGATGCCCGCGTGCTGGGGGCTACGGTAAAGGCGGGCGAAACGGTCAGCTACCGGCTGGACGGGCGCAAGGCCTATCTGGTCCCTGCCACCGGCAGGGTGCGGATCGACGGGCAGGAAGCCAACGCGCGCGACGGCGTGGCTATTGCCGATGTCGATGTGCTGACGGTGGAAGCGCTGGAAGACGCCGAACTGGTGCTGGTCGACGCGTGATCGATCTGGGGGCGCTGCGGCCTATTCGTGCCGCAGCGCCTCAATCGGGTCGAGTTGGCTGGCACGGCGCGCAGGGAAATAGCCGAAGACGATGCCGATCAGCGCCGAAACCACGAAGCTGAGAACGTTGATGCCGGGATCGAAGATGAAGGCGAAACCCAGCACCGAGGCGAGCGAATAGCTGAGCACGAAGCCCAGCAGGATGCCCACCAGCCCGCCAAAGCAGCACAATACCACGGCCTCGGTCAGGAACTGCAGTCGCACCTCGCGCGCCAGGGCGCCGATTGCCAGGCGGATGCCGATCTCGCGCGTGCGTTCAGTCACGCTCACCAGCATGATGTTCATGATGCCCACGCCGCCCACCACCAGGCTGATGGCAGCAATGGCGGCCACCATCACGGTCATGGTGCCGACGGTGGCCTGCACCGTCTCGTTGATCTGCGCGGTATCGACGATGTCGAAGTCGTTCGCCTGCCCGTCCAGCAGCACGCGCCGTTCCCGCATCAGGTTGACGATGGCGTTGGTCATCGTCGCGCTGTCATACGAGGCATCGTAGCTGACCGACATATAGCCGATGTTGTCATTGCCGGTGAAGCGCCGCTGCACATTGGTCAGCGGCATCAGCACCGAGTTGTCATCATCCCCGTTGCCACCCACGCTGCCGCGCGTGGCGAACACGCCGATCACCTGGCAATCGACGTTGTTGAGGCGCAGCCGCTCGCCGATCGGGCTCTGGTTGGGCAGGAAGATCTCGTCCTGCACCGTGGGGCCGATGATGCACACGTTGGCGCCCGCTTCCATCTCGGCCTCGGTGAAGCGGCGGCCCTCGTCGATCTCGATGCCGCGCGCGTCGAGGAAGTCGTTGTTCACGCCTTCCACCTTGCTGTCCCAGTCCTGCCCGTTGTGGATCGCGGTGACGTTCGCCTCCACCTGGCCGGCGACCGACTTCACCCCCGCAATCTGCTCGCGCACGGCCACCACGTCGCGCTCGTCGAACGGGCGGAACTGGCCGCGGTCGCCCTCGATGGGAAACACGAAGAACACGTTGGAGCCCAGCGAGCTGATCTGGTCGCTGATGTCAGCGGTGACGCTGCGGCCCAGCGAGACCATGGTGATCACCGCCGCCACGCCGATGATGATGCCCAGCGTGGTCAGGAAGCTGCGCATCAGGTGGCGGCGGATCTCGCGGAAGGCGAGGAGGAGCGAGGTGCCCAGCATCAGGCCGTAATCCCTTCACCGGCCTCGATGCGCTCTACCAGTCCGTCCTTGAAGTGGACGATGGTCTTGGCAAAAGCGGCCATCTCCGGCTCGTGCGTCACCATCAGGATGGTGATGCCCTGCTGGTTCAGTTCGCGCAGGAACTTCATGATTTCAATGCTGCGTTCGGAATCGAGGTTGCCGGTGGGCTCGTCCGCCAGCAGCACCTCGGGATCGGTGACGAGGGCCCGGGCGATGGCCACGCGCTGTTGCTGGCCGCCCGACAGTTCCGCCGGTGTGTGGTCGGCCCAGGGGCCCAGGCCCACCCGCTCCAGGCTGCGCATGGCCGCCGCGCGCCGTTCCGCCTTGGGTGTGCCGCGATAGAGTAGCGGCAGCTCCACGTTCTCCAGCGCGGTGGTGCGGGCCAGCAGGTTGAAGCCCTGGAACACGAAGCCCAGGTAGCGCCGCCGCAGCAGGCTGCGCTGGTCCTTGGTCAGCGACTGCACTTCCTGCCCCATGAAGCGGAACACGCCGCCGGTCGGCTGGTCCAGGCAGCCCAGGATGTTCATCGTCGTGCTCTTGCCGGAGCCCGAAGGGCCCATCACCGCCACGAAATCGCCGCGCTCGATCGAAAGGTTCACCCCCTTCAGCGCCTGGAAAGCGGCCGCGCCCTCGCCAAAGGTCTTGGTGATGCCGCGCAGTTCGATCAGGGGGCCGGTGGACATCGGGCGGCGCTCACTCGCCCTCGGCGGTCTTGATTGCGGTCACCACCTTCATCCCCGGCTCCAGGTCCTCCGAGGTGACGATGGTATAGCGCCCGTCGCTGAGTCCGGTCGTCACCAGCACCTCGCGCAGTTCGTTCTCGGCCGTCAGCACATAGATCGTCTGGCGGCTGCCGGCGTTGATGGTGGCACGTTCCTCCTCGCGTTCGAGGCCGAACTGCTCGTCATTGCGCATCTCGATGCCGCCGGCGTCATCCTCCTCCGGCGGTTCGAAGCGCAGCGCGCCGTTGGGCACCACCATCTGGCGAGCGGTGCGCTGGGTCTCGATGCTGGCGCTCGCGGTCATGCCCGGGCGCAGCAGGCCTTCGGTGTTGGAGACCGTCAGGCGTGCCTCGTATTCCACCACGGCGTTGCCGCTGCTGCCCGACGTGTCGGCAGAGGTGGTGGAAATGCTGCCGCTGGCCAGGTCGATCCGCTCCACCCGCGCCGGGAAGCGGCGGCCGGGATAGGCATCGACGGTGAAGGTGGCGGGCTGCCCGGCGCGCACCTGGCCCACGTCTGCTTCGTCCACCTTCACGCGGAGCTGCATGATCGACAGGTTCTCGGCCAGCACGAACAGGGTGGGGGTGTTGAAGCTGGCGGCCACGGTCTGCCCCGGTTCCACCTGGCGGGCCAGCACCACGCCGGTGATCGGGCTGCGGATCACCGCCCGGTCGCGCTGGGTCAGCGCGGAATTGAGCGAGGCCTGCGCGGAAGTGACATTGGCCTGGGCCGAGGCGAGGGTTGCCCGGCCGCGCCGTACGGCACCTTCGGCGGCGGTCAGTTCCTGGGCGCTCGGCACGCGGCCGCCCGACTGGCGGTGAACTTCGCGCAACCGCTCCAGTTGCGCCGTGTCCACTTCCAGCGTGGCCCGCGCCTGTTCCACGGCGGCCTGCGCGGCGTTCACGCTGGCGCGGCCCTGGGTGATCTGGTCATCGATGATATCGGTGTTGATCCGCGCCAGCACCTGCCCGCGCACCACCTGGTCGTTCACATCGACATAGATCATGTCGATCTTGCCCGAGGTTTCCGAGCCGACATCCACCTGGGTGGTGGGGCGCAGGTTGCCGGTGGCGGTGACCACCAGGTCAAGGCTGCGGGTGGTCACTTCCTCGGTGATGTATTCGGTCTGCTTCTCGCCTTGGCCGAAGATGACGAACGCGATGAGCAGTAGCACGGCGATCAGCGCCGGAATCCACACGATCCGCCGCTTCCAGAAAGGCTGCTTTCCGGTGCCCAGAAATTCGTCCAGGTCTTGGCCGTTGACGGCAGTCGTATCGGTCATCGCTCGCTCTCGTCTTGGGCGGGTAGCAGGGAAGGATCGGCGGCATAGTCGGTCCCGCTCCAGCCGCCGCCAAGGGCCTGGGTCAGCCGCACGAAGGCGCTGGCCCGGTCGGCCTGGGCACCCACGAGCTGGTTACGGGCGGACAGGAGCTGGTTCTCGGCGGACAGCAGCGTGCGGAAATCTATCAGGCCGGCCTGGTACTGGCTGCGGGCGAGCAGCACCGAATTGCTGGCCGCGTCCACCGCCTCGGCCGAAAGGTCCACCCGCTCGGCGCTGGTGCGCTGGTCAACGGCGGCGCTCTCCACCTCTTCCAGCGCCTGCAGGATCGCCTGCTCCCACGCGGCTTGGGCACCGCGGGCACTGGCCTCTGCCCCTTCGATCTGGGCCCGGGTGCGGCCGCCATCGAACAGCAGTTGCGTAACCCCGGCAAAGACGTTGGCTGTCAGGATGTCGAACAGGCTGCCGATCCCCAGCGCGCCGGTGCCCACGCTGCCGGTAAGGCGCAGGGCAGGCAGGAGCTGGGTGCGGGCCACACCCACGCGGGCAGCGGCGGCCACAAGGCTGGCCTCGGCCCCGCGCACGTCGGGGCGGCGGCGCAGCACTTCGGCCGGGGCCTCCCAACCCGCCAGCGGGGCGGGGCTGGGCACGAAGGCATCGCTGCCGGCCAGCGCGGCCAGTACGCGGCCCGGCGGCTCTCCCGCCAGGGTAGACAGGGCGTTGGCGGTGGCCGCCAGGCTGCTTTCCAGTTGCGGGATGGTGGCGGCGGTCTGCGCCCGCTGGGTGCGCGCCTGCTCCACATCCAGGCTGTCCACCAGGCCCGCCTGGTTGCGCCAGCGGGCAATCTGCAGGTTGTCCTCCTGGAAGGCCAGCGTGTCGCGCGCGATCTGCAACTGCAAGGCCAGCGCCCGCGCCTGCACGGTGGAAATCGCCACCTGGCCCACGATGGCCCGCTGCAGGTCGGCCAGCGAATAGCCGGCGGCCACCAGGTCGGCTTGTGATGCGGCAACATTGCTGCTGACCCGGCCGAACAGGTCCGCCTCCCACTGGGCGTCGGCCCCGATGGATACGGAGTTGCGGCCCGGGTTGTTGGTGCCAAGGTCCCGCCCGGATCCGGCGCTGGCGGTGACGGATGGCAGATAGCCCGCGCGCGCCTGCCGCAACTGGCTGCGCGCCAGGTCCAGCCGCGCGGCGCTTTGTGCCAGGTCGCGGTTCTCGGCGATGCTGCGTTCGACCAGCTCGGTCAGCAGCGGGTCGTTCAAAAGGCGCCAGTATTCGGCAATGTCCACGCTGATCGGGGCGGGATCGCTCTCAACCCAGGCGGCGGGCACGGGCAGGCTGGCCTGTGGCGCGGCCACCTGCGGCCCGGCGCAGCCGGCGGCGGTTAGCGCTATCAACGCCAGCGTCAGGTTGCGCGCTGCCTGGCCGGAAACCGACTTCACCCCAAATATCCCCAAAGCAAGATTCCGTTTGCCTGCCTAGACCCGTCCGGCGCTTGCACCAAATGCCTGCTTGCAACAAAGGGTAACAGCCAGTCCTGCCCCCTTATGCACCGAACATTGTTCAACATGAAACCTTTTTGCCTCCATTCCGGCAGCGTTTGGCCATTTTCCGGCTGGCGCCGGCTGCTGGCCGTTATTGCGGGCGTGGCCGCGCTGTTCGTTTCCATGGCGGCGGCGGCCCATCCCGCGCCGTTCAGCTACCTTGACCTGCGGCTGCAGGACCGATCGATCGAAGGCACCTTGACCGTGCACGCGATCGACCTGGCGCATGAACTGCGAATTGACCAACCCACGACTTTGCTCGACCAAGGTGTGTTAGATGGGCAATACGGCAATATCCAGAGAATTCTGGCAGGCCGGCTGCGGATCGGGGGAGAGGGAACGCCAGCCCTGCAATGGCAATCCATCACGCCGGTGCCGCAGGACCAGGCCGTGCGCCTTGCCTTCATCGTGCCTGCCGCGCCGCCGCCCGCGCTGGCGCTTGATGCGCGGCTGTTCCCCTACGATCCGCAGCACCAGACGTTCGTGAATGTGTACGAAGGCGGCGGCCTGGTGCAGCAGTGGATCCTGAGCGATCGCGATACCACCCGCACCCATTTTGCCGGCACAGCGGCAGGGGCATGGGAGGTGCTGAAGACCTTCGTCCCCTCCGGAATCCACCACATCCTGATCGGGCCGGACCACATCCTGTTCATCATTGCGCTGATCCTGCTGGGGGGCACCTGGCGGCGGCTGGCGCTGATCGTCACCGCCTTTACCCTGGGCCATTCGGTCACGCTGAGCCTGGCGGCGCTGGGGCTGGTGATGCTGCCCGCTGCAGTGATCGAGCCGCTGATCGCGCTCTCCATCGTGGTGGTGGCGGTGGACAACCTGCTGCGCGGTAACGGCGAGCGGCCGGGGCGGGACCTGCGCGCCGTGATGGCCTTTGCCTTTGGCCTGATCCACGGGTTCGGCTTTGCCTATGTCCTGAGGGAATTCGGCCTGCCGCAGGGGCAACTGGCACTCAGCCTGTTCGGCTTCAACCTGGGGGTGGAGATCGGCCAGGTGCTGATCGTGCTGGTGGTGGCTGCCCTGCTTGACCAGGCGCGCCGCCGCAGCCCCGCAAGGGCGCGACAGATCGCGACAATCGGTTCGCTTGCCGTAGCGGTGGCAGGTGCCTATTGGTTCGTGGACAGAGTCATTCTGACGGGAGCAGGGTAGATGGCCGCAAGTGGAACAATACGATATGCGGTGCTGGGCACGCTGGTGGCAGCGGGCGTGGCAACCGTGGCGGTCACCGCCCAGGGCCTGCCGCCGATCACCGAGATCGAGCACGTGAACGGCAATGTTTACAAGGTATTCGGCGCGGGCGGCAACACCACGGTGTTCGTCCGCAGCAATGATGTGGTGCTGGTGGATACCAAGCTGCCCAACAGCGGCGAGGGAATCCTGGCGCAGGTCCGCTCCATCACCGACAAGCCGATCGGCGTGATCATCAACACCCACTCGCACCCCGATCACATGGGGTCCAACAACCAGCTTCGCGAGATGCAGGCAGGGAGCCCGATCCAGGTGGTCGCCCACGCCAACAGCGAACGGCGGATGGAAGCTGGCGGCGGGCCGTTCGGGGCCAGCCAGGTGGATACCAGCTTCACCACCAGCATGACGCTGGGCGAGGGGGATGACCGGGTGGACGTATACCACTTCGGCGCGGGCCACACCGATGGCGATGCCTTCATCGTCTTCCCCGCCGCGCGCACGATGGCGGCGGGCGACATCTATGCCTGGCACATGAGCCCGCTGATCGATCCGGGTTCGGGCGGCTCCATGCTGGCCACGCCCACCACGCTGACCCGCGCCTATTACTCGATCAAGGACGTGGACCACGTGATCCAGGGCCATGGCGGTGTGTCCACCTGGCAGGAGTTCCGCAGCTTCATGCAGTTCAACCGTGCGCTGGTGGCCCAGGCCGAGCAGACGCTGCTGACGGGCGGCACGCCCGAGGACGCGCTGAACGCATTGAACCGCAATCCCAGCTTTGCGATCTTCCTGGATCACAACATCAAGCCGGGGCTGGAATACGGCGGCACGCCGTGGAGCCGGGCGCTGATCAACCTCAGGGTAGTGTTTCAGGAACTGCGCGGCGAAACCCCGCAACTGATCATGAACCTGCCCCCCGAGGAGCAGTAAGCGCTGACGGGACCGTTTCTCGCGGATGACCGGGCCGCCTTGCGCGCCGTGGCGGCAACGCCCGGCGCGGGGCTGTGCACCATCGTGGGGATCGAGGGCAGCTTCTCGCGCCGGCTTGGCGCGCAACTGGCGGTGGCCCCCGATGGCACGGTAACCGGTAGCCTGGCCGATGGCTGCCTGGAGCGGCAACTGGCCACCGAAGTGCTGGCAGGGGGTGAGCGGCGCGTGCTGCGCTTTGGCGCGGGCTCTCCGCTGATCGATTTCCGCCTGCCCTGCGGCAGCGGGCTGGACGTGCTGGTGGATCCCGCGCCCGACCGGGACGCCTGCCGCGCCGCGCTTTCCGCGCTGGACCGGCGGCAGGCGGCCAGCCTGGCCCTGCCGGCGGGGCCACTGGCGCACCGGTTCTTTGTTCCTGCCTTGCGGCTTGCCCTGTTCGGTGAGGGGCCAGAGCTTGATGCGCTGGCCCTGCTGGGCCGAACCGCCGGCCTGACGGTGGAAACGTTCAGCAAGGACGCGGGTGCCAGTGAATCAAGCGGGGGCCTGTCGCTGGGCCAGGCACCGCAGGGCGTTGCCGCCGATGCCTGGACGGCGGTGATCCTGCTGTTCCACGATCACGAATGGGAACAGGCCATCCTGCAGTGGGCGCTGGGCACGCCCTCCTTCTTCATCGGCGCGCAGGGCGGCCGACCGGCGCGCGAGGAGCGCACGGCGCGGTTGTTGTCGGCCGGGATTGCGCCCGACCAGGTGGCGCGGGTGAAAAGCCCCATCGGCGTGGTGCAGCACAGCCGCGAGCCGGTGGCGCTGGCGCTGTCCATCCTGGCCAGCGTGGTGGGTGCCTACGAGGCGCTGAATCCGCATGCCGGATGATCCGCCGCCGCTGGTCGCCGTGCTGGCGGCAGGCGCGGCCAGCCGCTTCGGCGGCGGCAAGCTGGATGCCGATCTTGCCGGCAAACGGGTGGGGCGCTGGGTGCTGGATGCCGTGGGCGAGGCGGGCCTGCCGCCGGGCGTGATCGTGGTGCCCGGCCATGTGCCCGCTTTCGCGGCAGAAAGTGGCTGGCCCACCCTGACCAACATTTGCGCCAGCGATGGCATCGGCACCTCGATCGCGCTGGCCGCCAGTGCGGCGCTGGGTCAGGGGCGCAGGCTGCTGGTGCTGCTGGCGGATATGCCGCTGGTTACGCCGGAGCATCTGGCAGCGCTGCTGGCGCACCCGGCGGCGGCCACGACCTATCCGGATGGCAAGGCGGGCGTGCCCGCGCTTGTGGGGCCGGACTTGCTGCCGCATCTGGCCGAGCTGGACGGGCCAACGGGGGCCGGGCCGCTGCTGGCCCGTTATCCGCGCGTGGCCGCACCCAACGGCATGCTGCTGGACATCGACCGGCCAGAGGACCTGGCCCGCGCGGCACAGTTACTTACTGGTCGCGGCTGAACACCGGCTGGCCCGCGCGCTTCACGCCGATGTGGCAGATAAGGCCATCGCGCAGGGTATAGGTTACCTGCACCCGCACATCGATCCATTCGCCCTGTTTTAGCGCCCCGACCACGAAATCGGGCGCGTCCTGCACGGCGGTAAAGCGGCTGGTGCAATCGACGATCAGCCGCTCGTCGGTGGCGTCGAGGTGGTGGATGGTCAGCGTCTCGCGCACCGACTTGAACATTGCGCGGTAGAAGCCGGCGATTCCGTCCGAGCCCTCGATCCTGCCGACCGAGCTCAGTTCCAGCACCACATCGGGCGTGTAGAACTTCGCGAAACGGTCCGCGTCGCCCGATGAGAAGGCGGCGGTATAGGCATCGTAGGCGGCAAGCTGGCCCGGATGGGCGCCCAGTCTCGGGGCCTTGGTCACGCCCTGTTCGGGCGGCCAGGCCATGGTGGTCAGCTTCGTGACCTTCCCATCACCATCCAGGTCATAGCGGGCAAGAAATTTAACCGTTATGGTATCTCCTGGCATCAGGGGGCCGAAGGGGAAGTCTGGCCGCGGCCTGGTGCAGTGAAAGTCCATGTCGATGTCCGCAAACACCACCTCCTCTTCCTGCACATGGCGTTGCAGGCGCGGGCATTCGCGCACCCCGTCATGTGCCCAGGCCAGGAACTCCTTCATCCCCTGCTTGCCGCTGCGCACGCCGCCGGAGGAGTGCATCTCGCACCCTTCGGCAAAGAAGCGCTCCACCAGCGCGTCATCGTCGCCGGTCAGGAAGCAGTCAAGGTAGGCGAGATAGTCGAAGCTCATGGTTCGATCAGGTCCTGTAACTGGCTGGTTCGCAGGCGGGTAAGCTGGGTGCGGCACATGGCCACCAGCATGGGTTCCATCGATCCGCCCCGTGCGGCGTAACAGGCGCTGGCACAGTGGGCATCGCGGAAGGCCAGCCAGGCGCGCTGGGCGGCCAGCAATTGTGCGAAATAGCCGGGGTGGCCGTCGTCGAGCGATTGCGTCAGGGCATCACGCTCGCGCATGTCGGCCGCCGTCACCTCCCACTGGGCGTTCAGCGCGGCATCGGCGGCGGCAAAGTCATCCCCGGCGCAGCGGTTCATGTCCATCTGGGTGATCGCCTTGCCGCAATCGACCGGGGCGGCGACAGCCTGTGACAGGACGATGGCGAAAAGGAACGACATCGCCCCTCAGATCGCCGCCAGGGCCTGATCGAGATCGGCGATGATGTCGTCGATATGCTCGATCCCCACCGACAGGCGCACCACGTCCGGCCCTGCCCCGGCTGCCACCAGCTCTGCCTCGCCAAGCTGGCTGTGGGTGGTGGAGGCAGGGTGGATGATCAGGCTGCGGGTATCGCCGATATTGGCCAGGTGGCTGAACAGCTTCACGCCGGATACCAGCTTCACGCCCGCATCGAAGCCGCCTTTCAGGCCAAAGGTGAACACTGCCCCGCCGCGCCCGCCGAGGTACTTCTGCGCCAGCGCATGGTAGGGATTGCTCTCCAGCCCGGCGTAGAACACCCAGTCGACCTTGGGATGGGCTTCCAGGTGCCGCGCCACGGCCATGGCGTTGCTGCAATGCCGGTCCATCCGCAGGGCCAGCGTCTCCATCCCGGTCAAGGCCAGGAAAGCGTTCATCGGTGCCATTGCCGGCCCAAGGTCGCGCAAACCAAGCACCCGGCAGCCGATGATGAAGGCGATGGGGCCCACCGGCTCCAGCGCATCGACCAGCACGGCCCCGTGGTACGATCCGTTGGGCCGGGTCAGGCTGGGGAACTTGTCGCCCTGCGCCCGCCAGTCGAACCGGCCGGAATCCACGATCAGCCCGCCGATGGAATTGCCGTGGCCGTTGAGGAACTTGGTGGCCGAATGCAGCACGATGTCCGCGCCGTGTTCGATCGGACGGCACAGGGCGGGGCTGGCCATGGTGTTGTCCACCACCAGCGGCACGCCGGCGGCATGGGCCACCTCGGCAATGGCGGCGATATCGCTGACCACGCCGCCGGGGTTGGCCAGGCTTTCGATGAACACCGCGCGCGTCTTGCCGTCGCAGGCGGCGGCCACATTGGCGGGATCGTCGGCATCGACGAACTTCACTTCCCAGGCAAACTTGCGGAACGCCTCGCCAAGCTGGTTCAGCGATCCGCCATAGAGCTTGCGGGCGGCCACGATGTTGCAGCCCGGTTCCATCAGCGTGTGGAAGGTGATCAGTTGTGCGGCATGGCCCGATGCGACCCCCAGCGCCGCCACGCCGCCTTCCAGCGCGGCGATCTTCTTTTCCAGCGCATCCACGGTGGGGTTCATGATGCGGCTGTAGATGTTGCCGAATTCCTTCAGCGCGAACAGGTTGGCGGCATGCTCGGCACTGTCGAACACATAGCTCGCGGTCTGGTAGATCGGCGTGATCCGCGCCTTGGTGACGGGATCGGGCTCGCAGCCCGCGTGGACGGCTAGGGTTTCGATCTTGGGGTTGGTCATCGGGGGGTCCTCTTGTGCGGCCTCAGCGGCCTTCGAACTGCGGCGGGCGCTTCTGGGCGAAGGCGGTGACGGCTTCGCGGAAATCGCGGGTGCGGCCGGCCAGGGTCTGGTTGGCGTGCTCCACGTCCAGCATCTCGCTGAACGGCGTATCCAGTGCTGCGGCCATCTGCTTGCGGATCAGGCCCAGCGCCAGGGTGGGACCGGCAGCCAGTTTCGCGGCGAGGGCCTGCGCTTCGGCCAGCACGTCCTGGTCTTGCACCACGCGGTTGATCAGGCCCATTTCCAGCGCCTGCTCGGCCATCACCTGCTCGCCCAGCAGGGCCAGCTCCATCGCGCGGGGCCGCCCCACGGCGCGGGCGACCACCCAGCTTGCCCCGGCGTCGGGCACCAGCCCGATGTTGGCAAAGGCCAGCATGAAATAGGCCGAGCGGGCGGCCAGCACGATATCGCCGGACAGGGCAAAGCCCATCCCGGCACCCACCGCCGGGCCGTTGACTGCCGTCACCAGCGGCACCGGCAGGTCGGCAATGGCGCGGGCCAACGGATTGTAATGGGCATCCAGGATTGCCCCGAGGTCATCCGGCATTCCCCCAGCGGCGGCCAGGTCCGCGCCCGAGCAGAAGGCGCGGCCTTCCCCCGTCAGCACCAGCGCCCGCGCGCCGCCCGCCACGGCAGCGGCCAGGCCTGCGCGCAGCTCGTCCAGCATGGCGGGCGTCAGCGCGTTCAGCCGGTCCGGCCGGTTGAGCGTGAGGGTGGTGACGGCACCATCGCTGGTGGCCAGGATATCGGGCATCTGTTGTTCTCTCCCTTTGGAGAGAGGCTTAGCCCAATCCGCAGGCGGCCACCAGTTCGCCAATTGTGGGGATCACCAGGTGGGGCCGTTTTTCGGGCGGCTGGGCGGCCCATTCTTCCGCGCTGGTCGATCCGCTGGTGACCGCGATGCCGATGGCGCCGGACTGGTGGGCCATCAGCATTTCGGCCACGGCATCGTCACCCACCACGCCAACGTCTTCCATCGCTACGCCCAGCACCTCGGCAATCATGTCCATCGCGTGCATCGAAGGCTTGCCGGTGGGTTCCGGCTCCACCCCGGTCACGCGCGAAATCGCCCCGTTGATGGCGCACGAATAGCCGAAGCTGCGGCCTTCCTTGGTGGCGAAGAAGGGCACGTCCGAAGCGCTGAGCAGTGCCGCGCCCGCCAGCACCCGCTCGCAGGCCAGGTGGATGTGGTCCATCACGCAGTCCGGGTGCCAGGCGACATAGACCGCGTCGCACTCCTCGCTGCGGGCCTCGGCCGGCAGGTAGCAGTTGATGCCAAGCTCGGTCAGGGCATCGGCCACGCCATTGGTGCCCAGCACCAGAACTTTCTCGTAACCGCGTGCCTTGATCACGCGGGCAGCGGCGGAGTTGGGGGTGAACAGCTTCTCGTCCGGCACGGGCACTCCGGCAGCGCGCAGCTTCGGCCCCTGCACACGGGAGGCATAGGCGCTGCCGTTGGTGAGGGCGAGCCAGGGAATGCCGAGGCGATCCAACTCCTGCAAGGCTTCCGCCGCGCCGGGAATGGCATCGTAGGCCCCCAGCTTGCGGTTCGACAGGATCAGCGTCCCGTCGAGGTCGAACATGAAGCCTTTGGGCTGGCGTAGGAGGGTCATCGAACAAGCCTTGTCTATTTCCCCTCCCGACTGCGGGAGGGGTCAGGGGTGGGTGACAGGGGTGCGCCAAGTCTCGGCCCACCCCCGGCCCCTCCCGCGAGCGGGAGGGGAGAAACGGTCAGGCCGAAACCTCCAGTTTGAAATCCTCGCGCTCTATGGCGAAGGCATCCACGCTGCGGTTGTTCAGGACCGTGCGGACCAGTTCCATCACCGCGATCGTTTCGGGATCGTAGTGGCGCGGGGCGGGGCCGGCGGCCTGCATGGCATCCACCTGGCCGGCGGGCATGGTGGCCCGCAGCAGGAATTCCTCGTCCGACAGCGTTTCGCCAATGCGGCTGCGCAGCGTCTTGAGGTCGGCCATGCCGGTTTCGGCCTGCAGCTCCTTCGTGCGCGGGTTGGCCATGATGCGGTCCATCACGTCGGGGTCGACCGGCGCGTTTGGGCGGCCGAACTTGCCGATGGCGAAGCGGATGATCTCGTCCGGGATAACTTCCCAGCGGCCCTTGCCGGTCACGTTCATCACCGCCTGCGTTTGCAGCATCTGCGCGAACGGCGTCATCACGATGGGCCATCCCAGTTCCTGCCGCACGCGGCCCAGTTCCTCCACCACCGCGCCTTCCAGGTGGGGCACGCGCTGGTCGGCCAGGTGACGGCGCATGGTGCCCACCATGCCGCCGGGCAGGTTGTGGTGGAAATAGGCGGCATCGAAGGCCATCGGGCTGCCGGTGGGCAAGCCTTCCGCCTCTGCCATCGCGGTCCAGAAGTCGGCCACTTCCTGCGCGGCTTCATCGTCGATGGGAACGTCATGACCCTGCGCGCGTAGGTTGGCGATCATGCGCATGATCGGCGGGTTGCTGGTGCCATCGGCAGCGCCGCCGCTGGCGCATTGCACGGCGGCCACGCCCAGGTCCGCCGCTTCCAGGCAGGCGGGTTCCGCCAGGCCAATGGTGCAGTGGTTGTGCAGCTCCAGCTCCTTGTCGCCGATTTCAGCGAGGATGGCGGGGATCAGCGTGGCGGCGCGCTTGGGGGTGAGCAGGCCACCGGGGTCCTTGATGTAGAGCGCGTCAATATCGGGGCTGGCGGCCATCAGCTTTGCGGCGGCGGCATAGTGCGCATCATCGTGGATCGGACTGATCGAGAAGACGAGTGCGCCCACCACCTGCTCGCCGCCCGCGCGCTTGACCAGGCGGGCGACTTCCACGTTGCTGGCGGCATCGTTCATCGGATCGGCCAGGGCGAAGCGGCGGATGCCGTTGGTGGCCAGCGTGCGGAAGGCCAGCTCCATGAACTCCGGGCTGGCCGTCTCCCACGAAATGAAGCGGAAGCCGGTGGAGAGGAACTGCAGCGGCGTGGTCTTGCAGATCGCCGCCATGGCGCGGATGCGCTCCCACGGGTCCTGCTGCTTGTAGCGCACGGCCACACCCATGTGGGTGGAGGTGGTGAAGTCAATCGCCTTGTAACCTGCGCGCTCCATGGCGGGCGCGACGGTCAGCGTCTTGGCGGTATCCACGCCCAGCGCGCCCCACAGGCACTGGTTGCCATCGCGCAAGCTGGTTTCGACGATGCGGACGGTGGCCATGTCAGCCCACCTTCACACGGACCAGGGCCTGGCCCTGCTCGACGGCCTTGCCGTTTTCCGCCAGCTTGGCGGTGATTGTGCCGGACACGCCCGCGCGGATCGGGTTCATCAGCTTCATTACCTCGATGATGCCGATGGTGGTGTCCGGGCCAACGGTATCGCCCACAACCACGAAGTCCGGCTCGCCCGGCCGCGGGGCGGCGTAGAAGTTGCCGAGCAGCGGCGCGGGGACGTCGACCTCGTCCGACGCTGCGGCAGCGGCGGGTGCCGGAGGCGGGGCGCTGGCGGAGGAAGGGGCCGGGACGGGGGCGGGAGTATAGTCCTCGTCTTCATCGCGCGCCCAGCCGCCCGAGCCGCCCAATCCGGCACCATTGCGCCGGATCTTCAGGCGGAATTCGCCCATCTGGAGGTCAAGGCTGCCGAACTGGCTCTCGTCCAGCAGCTTGGTGATCTCGGCAATGTCCTTCAGGCTCAGGCGGCTCACTTGCGACCTCCGAATACGCTCATCACGTGGGCCATGGTGCTGGCTCCCGCGGGCGCGAGCGGTTTGGCAGCAGCATCCTTCTGTGCCCATACGGTCTCTGGTCTGGACTGGAGCAGCAACACGTTGCCCGCCTTGTCCAGCGCCCATTCGATATCCTGCGGCTTGCCGTAATGCCGCTCCACCTTGCGGCCGACCTCGCGCAAGGCCAGCAATTGCGCGTCGGTGAGGCAGGGCTGCGAGCGCATCGGCTCCTCGTTCTCCACCTCGACGATGCCGCCCTGTTCGGCAGGCACCTGGCGGGCGTGCTTGTCGGAGATATCGCGCTGGCTGATCTCGCCGGTTATCTTGCCCAGCACCCATTTGTCGGGCGTGACTTCGCCGGATACGACGGACGAGCCGAGGCCCCAGGCCCCTTCGATGGTGATGACGGACTTGTCGCCCGTGGTGGGGCTGCGGGTGAACATCACCCCGGCGCACAGGGCATCCACCATCTGCTGCACCACCACCGCCATGGCCACGCCCGCTTCGGGCAGGCCGTGCTTGCGGCGATAGGTCATGCTTTCCACCGAATAGAGGCTGCCCCAGCACTCGCGCACCTTGTGGGCCATGTCTTCCGGCGTCAGCACCCACAGGAAGGTGTCCTGCAGGCCGGCAAAGCTGGCGTCCTCGGCATCCTCGGTGGTGGCGCTGGAGCGGACGGCGACCGGTTGGCCATCGGGGCACAGCGTGCGCATGGCGTCCATGATCGGGCCTTCCACTTCCGGCGGCATGGGATCGGCCATCACCCGGGCGCGCAGCTTCTGCGACAGCGCGGTGGCGGCGTCCATGTCGTCGGGGTCCAGCGCTTCCACCAGCGGGCGGATCGGCTGGCGCGCTTCCAGCGCGGCCAGGAACAGCTCGAAGGCGGCGGTGGTCACCACGAAGCCCGGCGGCACGGCGATCCCGGCGCGGGTCAGCTCTCCCAGCGAGCCGCCCTTGCCGCCCACGGTGGGCCGGTCATGGATGCCGACATCGGCGAACCAGGCAACGGGTTTCATGCATCCTCCAGGATCGAGACGGTGCCCTTGCCGCCATCCACGCGGATGCGCTGGCCGTCCTTGATGCGCTGGGTGGCAACGCCGGTGCCGACCACGGCGGGCAGGCCATATTCGCGCGCCACGATGGCCATGTGGCTCATCGACCCGCCGATGTCGGATACGGCCGCGCTGATCTTCTGGAACAGCGGCGACCAGGTGGGATTGGTCACCTGGCAGACGAGGATATCGCCCTGCTGGATGCGGCTGATCTCGGCCACGGACTTGACCACGCGGGCAATGCCTTCGACCACGCCCGAACAGGCGGCAAAGCCCTTCAGTTCGTTGGGGTTGCCGCTGCCATCGTCCAGCCAGCTATCCAGGTTCTCGCGGGTGATGCCCCACAGCATGTTGATGGCCGGATCATCGATTGCATCGGGCACGTTGCCGAGGGCAGGCGGAGTGGGGTGCTTGCCCCACTCCTCGATAGCCGCCTTGCGCTGGGCCACGATCGGCGGCCAGTAAGCGGGGCCGCGCGGCGGCGCGCCCACGCCCCAGCTCAGCATCAGGTCCACGATAGCGCTTTCCAGCTCGTACTGGGCCAGGTGGAAAACGTCCTCCTCCACCCCGTCAGGCCCGAAGAAGCCGTGGGCCAGCAGCAGGCGGCCAAACTCCCTGATCTTGTTGAAGAACAGGTTGGTGTACCAATGTTCGCAGTAGAACTTGTGGCCTTCCACATAGGGGAACACGCGGTGCGCCAGCGTGATGAGCTGGTCGTAGGTGGCCTTGTCCTCCTCGGTATCCAGCAGTTCGCGGTAATCGGCCACCAGCGCCTCGCGCTCGGCGATCAGCTGCTCGGTGGGGCGTTCGATGTTCTCGCCCGCCTTCACCTTGGCGATATAGCCGGGCAGCGCCGCGAACGGCATCGACAGGTCATCCTGCCAGGACCGGTGATAGTGGTAGAAGCCATCGCCGCTGGACACGTTGAACCACGGGTTGCGGCTGACTTCGAGTTCGTTCAGCCAGTCCTTGCCTGCCGCCACCTTGTCGAGATCGGCCAGCACGGCATCGATATCGACGTTGTCGGTGAAGTGATGGTCCACCCCCAGTTCCACCGCGCGGCGGGCCAGGCGCTTCACTTCTTCGTCCGGGCGGAAGATCTCCGCCTCCATCCCCGCCACCATGCGGCTGATCGCCTGGTCGGAAATCTCCGGGAAGGCCTGCTTGCAGAACCCGAAGAAGGTCATGTAGGCGCCATAACCCAGCAGCAGGAATTCGAAGTGGTGGTGCCACATGCGGTGGTAGCCTTCCACCTGCTGCTGGTAGATCTTCAGCAGGTCATGGCTGGCGGCAACGGCGTTGCCTTCGCGGAACGTGGCTTCCGGTTCATACGCGGGCAGGGTGGGACTGGGGAGCGCCTGCGCCTCGGCAATCAGGGCGCGCATCTTGTCCTTCCACTGCTCGTAGAGCTGTTCCCAGTTCTCGTAGTAGAAGTTGGCGCGGCTGGTGAATTCGGCCACTCGCTCGGCAATCTCGTCCGGATCGGTGACGACCACGCCGCCGATGTAGACGCGGCCATTGATGATGCGGTGATCCACCCCCTTGGCCGTGGGCAACACGTGCATGCGGGTGTTCATCGCGCCCATCGCCACATAGGCGGCTTCCGCCGTGATCATGTCGAAGTGATGCATCGGCTCGGGGAAGTGCATCGAGTTGTAGAACCAGAACTTGCCGTCATCCTCCGGCACGAACTGGGTGTAATAGGGATAGGCGGCCTGGGCGGCTTCGGTGCCGGGCACGACCTTGATCGAACTGGGCAGGGGAAAGCCCTTTGCGGCGTCGGTCATCGGCTGGCAATCCTCTCTTGTTTGGTGTTCGGCGCGCCGCCCCGCTCAGGTAGGGTTGGCGGTGGCGGCGCGCCCAGGCGTCCTCCCGTTTTCGGTGAGCCTGTGAATGTGTGCCTTATGCGAGCCGAAGGGCTTGGCGACATCATTCGCAGGCATGGTAACCCGTGTGCGCTTCTGTCCCAAGGATTCGCGCGCATGACAAACCGGACAAAAGCGCATGGCAATTTGTCTTGATTGTCCTTCCCCGCATGCTCGTGCGATGTAGCAAACCTGCCGACAGAGCGGGAAGGATGGGGCCATGACGACGACCGAGCTATTTCTGATAGCGCTAACAATCATCTTCGCCGTGCCCTACCTGTTCTGGCGGCTGCTGAAGACCGACTACTATGCCCCGCTGGTGGTGGTGCAGATCGTGGGCGGCATCATCCTTGGCCCCGGGGTGCTGGGCGCGGCCTATCCCGCCTATTACCAGACCGTTTTCGCGCCAGAGGTGATCGCGGCGCTGAACGGCATTGCCTGGTGGGCGGTGATGATGTTCGTCTTCGTGGCCGGGGTGGAACTGGACCTGTCGGCCGCGTGGAAGGACCGGCGCGAGACGACGACCACCGCTGCGCTTGCGCTGTTCACCCCGCTGGCACTGGGCGCGCTGGCGGGCATGGCCATCCTGGCCTTCCCCGGCTGGCTGGGGCCGCAGGGCACCTATGTCCAGGCGTTGCTGGGCATCGGCATGTCCTGCGCGGTCACCGCGCTGCCGATCCTGGTGCTGCTGATGGAGAAACTGGGCATTTTTCGCGAACCCTTGGGCCAGCGGCTGCTGCGCTATGCCAGCCTTGATGACCTGGCGATCTGGGGCGTGCTGGCGCTGATCCTGCTGGATTGGGAACGGATCAGCCGGCAGGGGGCCTTCCTGCTGTTCTTTGCCGTGTTCGCCTGGGGCATGCGCCGCCTGATGCAGCGCATTTCGGAAAACGACCGCTGGTATGTCAGCCTGGTGTGGCTGGCGCTGTGCGGGCTGGTGGCCGACTGGGCGGGCCTGCACTACATGGTCGGTGCCTTCCTGGCCGGTTGCGTGCTGGACCGCGAATGGTTTGGCGAGAAGCGGCTGGACGAGTTCCGCGGTGTGGTACTGCTGTGCGTGATGCCGGTATTCTTCTTGTCGACCGGCCTGCGGACCGATTTCTCCAGCGGCGGGGTGGCGGTGTTTGCCGTGGCCCTGCTGCTGCTGGCAGCATCGGTGGCGGGCAAGCTGCTGGGCGTGCATATTGCGGGCCGCATCCTGAAATGGCAGCCGGGCGAGGCCAGCGTGATCGGCTGGCTGTTGCAGACCAAAGCGCTGATCATGATCATCTTCGCCAACGTGCTGCTTGATAAGGAGATCATCACCGGCCAGACCTTCACCGCCCTGCTGCTGATGGCGGTGATGAGCACGATGCTGACCGTGCCGGTGGTGACGCCCAAGCTGAAGCGGATGCTGGCGAAGGACTAGGTCGCCAGTTCCCCGAACTGGAAGCTGCTGGCGGCCAGTCCGCCGAAGAAGTCGTCCTCGTGATAGGTCAGGTGCCCGGTCTCGCCCTCGGCCGCGCCCACGGCCACGTGCAGCGGCATAAGGTGGTCCTCGCGCGGTTGGACGATGCGGGCGGCGGGGGCCTGTTCCCAGTTGAGCAGCCGCCCGTTCCGCTGCGCCCCGGACAGGCGCACCAGGCTGTCCTGCAACCACTGATCGAATGCATGGCTGGGCGCGTGGGCGGCGGGGTGGCGCATGGCCCGCAGGTTGTGGAATGACAGGCCGCTGCCCACGATCAGCACGCCTTCGTCCCGCAGGGGAGCCAGCAGTCGCCCCGCTTCGATATGGGCCGCCGGATCGAAATCGCGCCGGATGGACATCTGCACCACCGGGATATGCGCGCTGGGCCACAGGGCCTGCATAAGGCTGAAGGTGCCATGATCGAAGCCGCGCGCCGGGTCGGTGGCGCTGGCCATGCCGCCATCGGTCAGCAGCTTCGCCGCCCGTTCGCCCAACGCCGGCAAGCCGGGGGCGGGATAGGTGATCTGGTAGGTCTCCGGTGGGAAACCGCCATAGTCGTAGATCATTCCCGGCCGTTCCGCCGTGGAAAAGGTGAACACCGGCGTCTCCCAGTGGGCGGTGACCACCAGGATCGCCGTGGGCCGGTCCCCCAGTTGCCGCGCCATGTCCTTCAGCGAGGCATCGAGCACGCGGTAGAGGTGCCGGCTGGTCTCCATCATCCATGGCCATGGCCCGCCGCCGTGGCTGAGGTAGTAGGTGGGGAGCGTGGTCATGGTCGGATCTTTCAACTCTGCGGCGCGTGGCCACCGCGCCATTCGCGCGGGGTAATGCCGAAGCGCTTGCGGAACAGGCGGGTGAAATAGGCGGGATCAAGGAACCCGGTGCGGAAAGCCACCTCGGCAATCGGCACGGCGGACAGGCGCGGATCGGCCAGGATCTCGCTCGCGCGCTCAAGCCGGGTGGCGTTCAGCTCGGCGACAAAGCTGGTGCCGCTGGCCGCCAGCAGCGTTTGCAGGTAGCGCTTGGAAATACCGACCTGCCGCGCCACCCCTTCGGGTGACAGGTCGGGATCGGCATGGTCCTCCTCGATCCGGCGCAGGATGCGGCTGGCCAACTGGTTGCGGTGGCGCGGTGCTTCCTCGGCCGCGCTGCCCCCATCGCGATCCTGCCCCATGGCCAGGGCCAGCAGGCTGCCGATCTGTTCGGCCACCAGGGGGCGGGGGAGCGGGGCGGTGTCCAGCCCGCCGGCGATGATGGTATCCAGCAGCGCCCCCAGTGGCGCGGCCCAACCCTGGCGGGTATCGACCGGGCGCGCCAGGTAGCTGCGGGCATCGGGCAGGTAGCGTTCCAGCCAGGCCAGCGGCATCATCAGGTCGATCGCCTCATGCGGGGTGACCATCTCCATCTGGTAGAAGCGGGTGTTGTCCAGCAGCACGAACTCGCCCGCCCCCAGGGTGAATTCCTTGCCGCCCATGCGCGTCTGGCACAGGCCGGAGATGTAATAGACAAGCTGGATGGAGGGCGCGGCGCGGCCGCTGGTGCCTTCCGCCCCCGTGTGCGTCACGCGCTGGGCGGGGGCGTGCAGGTGCAGCAGGCGCAACTGGCCGATGCCGTGGCTGACCCAGCGGGCGGCGAAGGCATCGGCGTCGAATACCTCCACCTCGATCGGGGCGATGGTGCTGGCGGCCCATTCGCGCCAGGCGTGGATCGCCTCGGCCTGGGCGATGCCGGCGCTGGTCCAGCTCTGGTCATCGGCGGGGGTGGGGCGGGCCATGCCACAAGGGTAGGTGCCGCTTGCCGCTGCTGCAAGCGGCGCTAAGCTGGCACGATGTTGCGCGCCCTGCTTGCCCTGTTCGCCTTGCTTGTTGCCGTGCCGCTGGCTGCACAGCCCGCGCCGCCCGATCCGGCGGTGGAGACCGCGCGGCTGGAGGACCTGGCCGCCATTCGCCAGATCAAGCACCTGCAGGCCCATTGGGGGCACCTGGCCCTGCGCGGCCAGTGGCAGGCCATGGCCGACCTGTTGACCGATGACGCGGTGCTGACATTCCCGCATGGCGAGCTGGCGGGGCGGGCCGACATCCTGGCGGACCTGCGCGAAACGCAGGGCGGCGGGGCCGACGGACTGCAACCGGGCCGCCTCAACCTGCACCTGTGGATCAGCCCCGTCATCACCCTGGCGCCGGACGGGCAGAGCGCCACCGGCCGCTGGCAGGAACTGGCGCTGACCGGCACCGTGCGCCAGGAAGCCGATTGGGCGGGCGGAACCTGGGTGGTCCATTACCTGAAGCAGGGTGACCACTGGCGCATTTCGGCCATGGGCTATTTCCTGCAATTCGAAGGGCCCTATGCGGAAGGCTGGCGGCACGATGCCGCCAATCTCTATCGTGCGCCGTTCCATTTCACGCCGCAGGAAGCGGGCGCGATCCTGCCGCAACGCCGTGCTGCCGCTGCCCTGCCGGCAGAGCAGATCGCCGCCGAGGCCAGCCTGCTCTACGAACACGGCCGCGCGCAGAACCTGACCAACGCCTTCGGCTATTACCTCGACCGGGGAATGTACGATGACGTGGCGGACCTGTTCTATGCCGATGCCCGGCTGGTGGTGCAGGGGGGTGGCACCTGGCTGGGGCAGGACGGGGTGCGCCGCTTCCTGGCGCAGTTCGGTGCGCCGGGTCTCGATCCGGGCGAGATGAACGACCACCTGCAACTGATGCCCAAGGTGATCATGAGCCGCGATGGCACCGTGGCCAGTGTCTCGGCCGTGGAACTGGCCATGGCGGGGCAGCACGAGGGCGCAGGATACTGGAGCGCCACGCTCAACCACTTCGTGCTGATGCGCGACGCGGAAGGGCGCTGGCGCATTGCCAGCCTCTACCGCATCCCGATCATGCGCAGCACCGTGGCGGACGGGTGGGTGCAGCCGCTGCCGGCTATCACGGCCATCCCAGCAGGCGGCGCGCCGGACCGTGACCAGCCGCAGCGCTCCATGTCCTATCCCGAAGCCAGCGTGACCCAGCCGATCAGCGAACTGGGCATTTTCGCCCCCGCCGTGGTGGCCGGGGCGGCCCCCGAAGTGGTCCCCGATGCGCTGACCCGCGCGGAAGCCTTCGATGCGGCGGAGAACCTGGGCAATGCCTATGGGGCCTATATCAACGCTTTCGCGTGGGACGATATGGCTGCCCTGTTCGCCCGGGATGGCTGGCGCGAGCTGCCGTTTATCGGCGTGGTGGCGGGCCGCCAGCATATCCGCGATGCGGCGCGGGTGCGCTATGGCGATGCGGGGCCAAGCAACGCGTTCCAGGCCGTCCACATGCTCACCCAGCCCTACGTCACCGTCAGCCAGGAAGAGGCGACGGGGGAATGGCGCGCGCAGATGCGCACGCGGCTGGTACAGATGAATTCCAGCGCCAGCGGGCCGGGAAGCTGGATGGCGGGCGTGTACGAATGGCAGGTGCAGCGCGATGCCAATGGCGCCTGGGCCTTCGCCGGCATGGACCTCGACTACACGTGGATGGCCCCCTACGCCGGGGCGTGGACGGCGGCCGATCCGGCGCTGGCGGCGGCCTTGCAACCTACGGCGGAGCAGATGGCCCGCTATCGCCTGGCCGCCCCGATCCGGGGAGCAGCGGGCGTGCCGTTCCCCGCCATCGAGGCGCTGCCGTTCCACTATGCCAACCCGGTCAGCGGAAGGCCGCCGGAACGGCGCGTGGAGTGGACCGAGATTACCCCGCGCTGAGGCGCGGACACTACTGGGAGAGAGACACCATGGGAAAGAAGTGCCGCCTGATCGCCTGCGAGGAAGCCTGGACGATTCCCGAAGTGGCCGAGGAATTGCGCCTCGTCTCGCGCGGCCCGTCGCAGAGCAGCGACAAGCTGCTGGTGGGCGGGATCTACGACGCGGACCATGACACCACCGGCTATGGCAAGATGGGGTTCCTCTCCGGCCTGATGGACGTGGAGGAGCGCCGCCTGCCCGAGATGAACCAGTACGGAGTGGACATGCACCTCCTAACCCTGACCGCGCCGGGCGTGCAGATGTTCGATGCCGATACTGCCACCGAGCTTGCGGCGCTCTCCAATGACCGGATGGCGGAAATTATCGCCAAGTACCCTACCCGCTTCGCCGGCCTCGCCAGCTTCGCCCCGCACAGCCCCAAGCGCGCGGCGAAGGAAATCGACCGGGTTATGACCGAGCTGAAACTGAACGGCCTGGTGGTCAACGGCCACACCAACGGCGAATATTTCGACGATCCCAAGTTCTGGCCGATCTTCGAGGCGGCCGAGGCGCTCGACGCCACGATCTACATCCACCCGCGCGGGCCTTCGGACACCCTGAAAGGCCCGCTGATGGACTATGCAATGGACAGCGCCATGTGGGCCTATGGCGTGGAAGTGGCCACCAACATGCTGCGGATGATGGCCGGCGGGGTGTTCGACCGGTTCCCCAAGCTGCGCATCTGCGTGGGCCACATGGGCGAAATGGTGCCGTTCTTCATCTGGCGCATCAACTTCATGAACAGCCGCGCGCAAAAGGTGGGCCGCGCACCCAAGACGCAGCGGAGCATGGAGGAATACTTCAAGGACAACTTCGTCTTCACCACCAGCGGCGTGGAAGACCCGCTGACGCTGCGATATGCGATTGACCGGATGGGGATCGAGAACGTGATCTGGGCGATCGACTACCCCTATCAGCCGATGAAACCGGCGGTGGATTTCATCGAGAACTTCGCCTGCACCGAAGCTGAGATGCACGCGCTGTGCCACGGCAATGCCGAGCGGGTGTTCCGGATTGCGGCGGAGTGAGGCTGTTCCGATGAGCCCCCTTGAAGGCGTAAAAGTCGTCGAACTCGCCCGCATCCTCGCCGGTCCCTGGGCGGGGCAGGTGCTGGCTGATCTTGGCGCCGAGGTGATCAAGGTCGAAAGCCCCGAGGGCGACGATACGCGCGGGTGGGGGCCGCCGTTTATCGAACGTGAGGACGGGTCGAAAGACGCCGCCTATTTCCACGCCGCCAACCGCGGCAAGACCGGCATGGTGGCGGATTTCCGCGATCCGGCAGACCTTGCGAAAGTGAAGGAGCTGATCAGCACCGCCGACGTGGTGATCGAGAACTTCAAGCTGGGCGGCCTTGCCAAGTTTGGGCTCGACTATGACAGCCTCAAGGAAGCCAACCCCGGCCTCGTCTACTGCTCGATCACCGGCTTCGGGCAGAATGGCCCCTATGCGCCGCGCGCGGGTTACGATTTCATCGTGCAGGGCATGGGCGGGATCATGGACCTGACCGGCGATCCGGCGGGCGCGCCGCAGAAGATCGGCGTGGCCTATGCCGATATCCTGACCGGTCTCTACGCCGTGATCGGCATCCAGGCCGCGCTGCACATGCGCCAGCGCACCGGCAAAGGGCAGCTCGTGGACATGGCGCTGCTCGACGTGATGGTGGGCACGTTGGCCAACCAGGCGATGAACTACCTTGCCAGCGGCGTTTCCCCCACGCGGCTGGGCAATGCCCATCCCAATATCGTGCCCTACGAGGCCTTCCCCTGCGCCGATGGCTGGGCGATCATCGCCGTGGGCAACGACAGCCAGTTCCAGCGGCTGTCCGACCTGCTGGACCTGAACCCGCGCCCCGGCTGGTCCACCAATGCCGGCCGCGTGGCTGACAGGGTGACGGTGTCCGCCGCAGTATCCTCGCGCACGCAGGACTGGGAGCGCGATGCCCTGCTGGAGGCGCTGGAGGGCGAGGGCATTCCTGCCGGGCCGATCAACACGGTGGAGCAGGCGCTGGCCGACCCGCAAGTGCAGGCGCGCGGCATGGTTGTGGACCTGCCGGGAGGGATCAGGGGGCTGAGGACGCCCATCCGCTTTTCCGATGCGGATCTGGCGCTGGGCAAGGCATCGCCCATGCTGCCACGCAAGACCTAACAACGCTTGTCACCTGCCAGCGGCATGATCCGCTGCTACGATTGCCCCGCACAAGGGCGATGAGGACGAAGCATGGTTTTGCGCAGTATCATGGCGGGCGCAGCTATGCTGCTCGCGGCGGAGTGTTTTACCGTTTCAGCCAAGGCACAGGAGACCGCAGGCGGGGTTGAAGGCTGCGCATTCATCAACAGCACATCCGATCAAATGGATGCGGTGTTGCGCGATAAGGGGGCCGTCATCGACGGCTATGGGGCATTTTGCACCCAGCTCAACGCTGCCAACATGGGTGTGGATGTGGCTGAGTTTGCCCGCCCGCAGTTCGACGAGACAGCCGCTGTCGTGACCTTGCGGCTGTATGACCTTGCCACCGGGGTGCGGGGTCCGGAATCGTCCTCTGCGCTTACCGTTGTCACCGGAACCGACGCGGTCGCGAATGTCGAAGCGCTGTCGAACGCCTTTGACAGGGCGCTGCAGGATATGGCGGATCAACTGGATACTTTCACCGCCTCTGTCCGGAACGAGAAGGCCCGGCTAGCCGCACTGTACAGCGAGCCGGCCGCACCACTGGTGCGGGACACCGCGGAGCCGTGCCGCCTGCTTTATGTCGGGTCGGCCAACATGAACGAGGCGATCGACCGCTGGGGCGGATTTCCGCAGTTCGACGGCTACGATGCCTTGTGCCGGGCCCTGCGCGCGCGCGGTGCCGGTCTGGGTTTTGCCGGAGGCGGCGCCATGAACGGCACGACATCGCAGGCATGGGCATCGGTCAGCGTATACGATGCCGCCACGCAGACGCTGGGCGCGGCCACCGCCTTCGGTATCGCCGCAACGCAGAACGCGCAGGAGGCACAGGTCGACGACAACCTGTTTCAGGCGCTGGGCGGCGCCCTGGCTGGTGTTGCCCGGGAGCAGGAAGCCGTTTTGGCGACGCTCGATCTGGTGCTGGCGGGCGACCGGCGGACATTTGCTGCGGAAAGCCCATAGCCCTGTTACGAGCGGGGAACGTGTAGTCGTGCCTTTGGCGGCATCACTTTTCACTTTCCTACAGCACCGGAAATGGTGCAGCCCGACTCGCGTCCGATGCGTCTGGCCAGAGCAGCGGATGGGCCATCCTCCGGCGAGCAATCGTGCGGAGGAAATGACCGGCGCGGGCGTCCCGGCATTATGTCGAACGTTCGCACCAGGCATGGCCGCCACGCGAGTGCTGCCCTCCGTCGCGTCAATAGCTGGAGGATGGCCGCGGGCCGGCGGCAACAAATCTCGACGCGATTACCGTACCTCAAATACAAGAAGCGTCGTCGAGTCCGGGCACAGAATGCGGCAACCCCGCGCCGGTCATTTGCTCTTCCCGTCCACCCCGGCAGCCGCAGGCTGGCCGGGCTAGCGGCGCGTCAGCTCCGCGCCTCGTAAACCACGTGCCCCACGGCGGTGTTGCTGGCGGGCACGCGGTAGAAGCGATGCTTCTCCTCCACGCCATAGCCCAGCGCGGCGCGCATGATCAGCCACATGATCAGCTCGATCCCTTCGGTGCCGGTCTCGCGCAGGTATTCGATGCGGGTGATGTATTTCAGCTCTTCCGGCTCATGCGCCAGCAGGTCGATGAAGCGCTGGTCGAACTCGGCGTTGATCAGGCCGGCGCGGGTGCCCTGGAGCTGGTGGCTCATGCCCCCGGTGCCCCAAACCTGCACGTTCAGGTCTTCCGGGAAGGTCTTGACCGCGTTCCTCAGCGCCTCGCCCAGCTTCCAGCAGCGTTCGCCGCTGGGGGTGGGGAACTGGGTCACGTTGACCGCCAGCGGGATCACCTTGCACGGCCATTCTTCCGGCTGGCCGAAGACCAGGGAGAGGGGCACGGTCAGCCCGTGGTCCACGTCCATCTCGTTGATCAGGGTAATGTCGAATTCGTCGATCACCAATTGCTCGGCAATGTGTGCGGCCAGCTCCAGGTGGTTGTGCACCGTGGGCACGGGGCGGCGGCCCCAGCCTTCGTCGGCCGGCAGGAATTCCTCGGCAAAGCCCAGCGCGAAAGTGGGCACGATGTCGAGCATCAGGGCAGAGGCGTGATCGTTATAGACCAGGATCACCACGTCGGGCGTGTTGTCCTTCACCCATTCCTTGACGAATTCGTAGCCTTCGAAAACGGGTGCCCAGTATTCATCCCGGGTGCGCCCGTTGTCGATCGCCGCGCCGATGGCGGGCACGTGGCTGGTGGCGATGCCGGCGGAGATGCGGGCCATCAGTTCTGGTCCTTCTTCGAGCGCAGGCCTTCGGGCGAACGGCCGCCGTCCTTCATCATCTGGGCATATTCCTCGGCGCTCATGCCGGACATGGAGGAGACCGCCTTCTGCGCGCTCCACCCGTCGGTGCTGGCGATCTTGACCAGGAAATACATGTTGCCGCCCAGCTCGATCAACTTCGTCAGGTCACGCGCCAGCACGGCCTGCTTCTGCTCCTCGGTCATCTTGTAGCGGTCGAGATAGGCCCGCTCGTCTGCCCGGAAGGCGGCACGGTTGTCCTCGCTCATCAGGCTCATGCAGAACTTGTGCAGGTGATAGGCCTGGCGGCTTTCCAGCGCGCGGAAGACCTTCGTGCCGGGAATGTCGTCCAGCTCGTCGAGCGAATAGAGGCGGGTGCGGGGCATAGTGGGCCTCCCTTTGGCGGGACCACCATACACCGGCAATTGCGATTAATGCACGTGCTGTTGCGTGCCAGGCACGTCAGCGCCAGCCCCAGCCCCTATCGCCAGCCCTGGTACCAGGCGCGGGCAGCATCGATGGCGACTTCGTCAGTGCTGCGGACCCTGCCGGCATCAACCTGTTCGCGCGTATGGAGCAGCACGGGCGCGGGAACCAGGTCGTAGAATTCCAGCCCTGCGTCGGAACCGCTTACCCAGACCACGCGGCCGAAGGCCTCGAAGCCCAGCCACCACAGCATCACGTCCTGGCCGGTCCGCAGGGGTTCGCTCAGCCGCAGGTGAGCGCCGGATTGCGACAGGTCCAGCACGCTGGCCGAAAGCTGGCCGTCCAGCGTCATCGCCTGCGCCGGCACGCCCTGCCGGATGCGCAGGCGGCTGTCGCGCCGGCGGCCGGTGGCCGAGGGGAAGGAGGAGCCCATGTCCATGAAGCAATCATGGCAGAACGTGCCTACCGGCCTGTTAGGGATACCCTGCGCAGGGTTACCTAAGGTTCCCGCCTGTCAGCGCACGTCGAGCACTTCCTCGCTGCGGCACTGCTGGTAAGTGCCCCAGCCGGAACACATGCCATAGGGGCTGCGGATGAAGATTGCCTCGATGCGGGAAATCTGCCCGTTCTCCACCTTGAACAGCTCGCCCAGTTCCCAGGTCCAGTTGATCGGCCGGTGATCGAAGAAAGCGAAGGCGAAAACCACCCCGCGCTCCTCGTCCACCGCCACCACCCGCCGCTCGCGCACGCCGGTAACGGTGCCGACCAGGCTGGTTTCGAACTGGCCGCGGCAGGTCTGGATCGAACCGAAGGCGGGCCGGTCCGGCAGGGCGGCGCGCTCGGCGTCGGAGGCGGCGGCGATCATGCCGTTTTCCAGCCGCAGGCAATCGTCGGTGAAAGGGTAGTAATCGTTGCCGGTGTTGCGCTCCACCGCCTCGAAATAGGCGTTGGCCACTTCCACCAGTTCGGCGCGGGTGTGGCGCTGCCCTTCCGGCACGGGTTCGGCATAGCCGGCCCAGGGGCTGCCCAGCGCATGCACCGCCCCGCCGATATCGGGGAAGGGGTTGGTGGATGGGCCGGAGGCGGCACCCAGCGCCCGGTCCGGGCGGGCGGCAACATGTTCCACCTCGGTGATCCTGCCATCACGGCCCACCCGCAGGCGCAGGGCCAGGCCCACGTGCTCGGGCGCACGCTGCGGGCCGGTGGCGGAGCTGTTGGCCTGTTCCTGCACCGTCACCAGCGCGGCCACCTGCCCGGTGGTGACATCGGACACGACCAGCCGATAGCCCTGCGGCGAGACGGTGGTGGCCCACAGCCCCTCGTTGCCCAGCGGCAGCTCCACCCCGTTCTCGGTAAAGCGGGCGTGGCGGGCAAACAGGTCATCCGAAACGACCCCGTCGCTCATCGCCGTCAGATAGGCTTCCAGCTTGCCTTCCAGGCAGGCGCGCTCGCAAGTGTTGGGCTCCATCTCCAGCGGCACCCCGGCGACCACGTGGGCCGGCTGGGCCTGGGCCGGTGCGGCCAGGGCGACAAGGCAGGTGGCCGCAAGCGCGGCGCGGATGGTTGTGGTCATGGCTCTCCCCCATTGCTGTTATGGCCGGGAGATTAGCCGCGCGGGGGGCGCTGGCCAGCACCAAATTGTAACGGTCCGGATGGCCCTCAGACAGCGATGGAACGCTGGTAGGCGGGCCGTGCCTGCAACCGCGCCCAATAGGCGGCGACATGTGGCGGCAGGGCCACTTCCACCCGGGTGAACTCGGCCAGCAGGAAGGCATAGCCGATCGAGATGTCGGCGATGGTGAACCGCTCCCCGGTCACGAAAGGGCGGCCATCGGCCAGCACGCTGTCGAGGTAAGCCAGCCGCTTCTCCACCTGGCCAAGCTGGTCGGCGATGGTGGCATTGGTGTGCTCGCCGCTGAACACGCGGGTGCGGAAAATGGTGCCGATGGGGGTGGCCAGGTCCGCCTCGCCGAAGTGCAGGAACTGCAGGTGGTGGGCATAGTGCGCGGCATCGGGCCGGGGGCCGACGGCGAGGGCAATGGCCCGCTCGTTCCCCGCCACCAGCCGCCGGCCGGTGATGTAGAGCAGGATGGCGATGCTCTCGAACATGGTGATCGGGTCATCCGCATCGTCGTCAACGATGGTGGGGACGCTGCCCAGCGGGTTTATGTCCAGGAAGCTCTCCGGCACCGGAATGCCGAACTTTTCGAGGGCGTAGGGCTCCTCCATCTCCTCCATCAGCCAGACGATCCGCTGGCTGCGCGAACTGGGCACGTGATAGATGGTGATCATCGTCTTACCCCTTTGCGTGCGGGCTGTTCTTCAGCAGGTCGTCCACCACACTCGGGTCGGCCAGGGTGCTGGTATCGCCCAGGTTGCCCACATCGTTCTCGGCGATCTTGCGCAGGATGCGCCGCATGATCTTGCCGCTGCGGGTCTTGGGCAGGGCGGGGGCGAATTGCAGCACGTCGGGCGTCGCGATGGGGCCGATTTCCTTGCGCACCCAGGCAATCAGCTCGCGGCGCAGCCCGTCGGTATCCTCCACCCCGTCCATCGTGGTGACATAGGCATAGATGCCCTGGCCCTTGATATCGTGCGGCATGCCGACCACGGCAGCTTCGGCCACCAGGTCATGCTCCACCAGCGCGCTTTCGATCTCAGCCGTGCCCATACGGTGGCCGGACACGTTGATCACATCGTCGATCCGGCCAGTGATCCAGTAGTAGCCATCGGCATCGCGGCGGCAGCCGTCGCCGGTGAAATACTTGCCGGGATACTGGCTGAAGTAGGTCTGGATGAAGCGCTCGTGATCGCCATAGACGGTGCGCATCTGGCCGGGCCAGCTATCGGTGAGGACCAGCGCGCCTTCGGTAGCGCCGTCCAGCACGTGGCCGTTGGCAGGATCGACCACCTGCGGCTGCACGCCGAACAGCGGGAAGCTGGCCGCGCCGGGCTTCAGCGCATGGGCACCGGGCAGCGGGGTGATCATGTGGCCGCCGGTTTCGGTCTGCCACCAGGTATCGGCGATGGGGCAGCGGCCATCACCCACCACGTTGTAGTACCATTCCCACGCCTCGGGATTGATCGGCTCACCGACCGAACCCAGCAGGCGCAGGGACTTGCGGCTGGTTCTTGTCACCCAGTCATCCCCTTCGCGCATCAGCGCGCGCAGGGCCGTGGGGGCAGCGTAGAAGATCTCCACCTGGTACTTGTCCACCACCTGCCAGAAGCGGGAGTAGTCCGGATAGTTGGGCACGCCTTCGAACATCAGCGTGGTGCCGCCGTTCATCAGCGGGCCGTAGACCACATAGCTGTGGCCGGTGACCCAGCCGATATCCGCCGCGCACCAGTAGATCTGGCCGGGCGAGTAATCGAAGGTATATTCGTGCGTCATGCTGGCCCACACGGCATAGCCGCCGCTGGTGTGCAGCACCCCCTTGGGCTTGCCGGTGGAGCCGCTGGTGTAGAGGATGAACAGCGGATCCTCGGCGTTCATTTCCTCTGCCGGGCACTCGGCGGGCAGGTCTGCCACGGCCTTGGCCCAGTCCACGTCGCGGCCTGCCACGAAGGGCACGTCCGCCCCGGTGTGGCGCAGCATGATCACGGTATCCACCCGCACCTTGTCGCAAGAGGCATCCACGTTGGCCTTCAGCGGTACCTTCTTGCCGCCGCGCAGGCCTTCATCGGCGGTGATGATGACGGTGCTGGCGCAGTCCTCGATCCGGCCCGCCAGCGCGTCGGGGGAGAAACCGGCAAAGACGATCGAATGGACCGCGCCGATGCGGGCGCAGGCGAGCATCGCCACGGCGGCTTCCGGCACCATCGGCAGGTAGATGGTCACCCGGTCCCCGCGCTTCACGCCGCGGTTCTTCAGCAGGTTGGCGAACTTGCCGGTCGCTTCGTAGAGTTCGCGATAGGTGAGCTGGCGGGCGGGGGTATCGGGATGGTCCGGCTCCCACAGGATCGCCACGGTATCGCCGCGCTCGGCCAAATGCCGGTCAAGGCAGTTGGCGGCCAGGTTCAGCGTGCCGTCCGCGAACCAGCGGATGCGGAAATCGTCAGCCGCGAAGCTGGTGTCCTTGATCTGGGTGGGGAGCTTCAGCCAGTCCAGCCGCTGCATTTCCTTGCGCCAGAACCCCTCCGGATCGGCGACCGACTGCGCGTACATCTGCGTGTAGCGGTCGGCAGTAATCTTCGCCCCGGAGGCCCATTCGGCCGGCACCGGGTGGAGGGCGTGTTCGTGCATTATCGGCTCCCAATTCCTGTGGGCGGACTGGTAGGAAATCTGCGGGCCTAGCGCCAGAGGGCATCCAGCGCGGGCAGCAGGTGATCGCGGTGTTCGGCGGGAACCCGGGCCAGCAGGTTCTGCTCGAATTCCTCGATGATGGCGTGAGCCTTGCCCACCAGCGTCTTGCCGCTGGCAGTCAGCGTCAGCCCCTGGCTCTTGCCGTCGATCGGGGTGCGGTCGATCCAGCCGGCATCTTCCAGCCGCTTCAGCAGCGGCACCATATTGGCCCGCTGGATATCCAGGTGGCGGCCGAGGGCGCTGGCGGTAATCGCGGGGTTCGCTTCCACCAGCAGCAGGACGGAGGCGTCCACCTGCTTCAACCCCAGGTCCGCCAGCCGCGCGCTGAGCTGGGCCGCCGTGGCGTGGGCTGCGCGGCGCAGGGCATAGCCGGGATACTGGGGCAGGGGATCACGCATGGCAGGCAGGCTAACAATTGCTGTTGCCCATAGCAATCCCGATAGCTATGAATGATAACAATATTCACCGCGACGGCGACTCGGGTCCGGGTGTCCGCCGCAATGAGGAGAGAGCACCATGGCCAAAGCCCCGTCGCAACCCGATCCCCGCCCGCAATCCGAAACCGTCAAGTACGAGATCGTCGATGGCGTGGCCTGGGTCTATTTCAACCGCCCCGACAAGCGCAACTGCATGAGCCCCAACCTCAACCGGCAGATGAAGATCGTGCTGGAAGAGCTGGAATTCCGCGATGACGTGCAGGTGCTGGTGCTGACCGGCGAGGGCTCCTCGTGGTCGGCGGGCATGGACCTGCTGGAATACTTCCGCCACGCCGAGCAGGAAGGCCTGCACAAGGTCCGTCAGCACCAGCGCGAAGCCTATTCGTGGTGGGAACGCCTGCGCTGGTACGAGAAGCCCACCGTGGCGATGATCAACGGCTGGTGCTTCGGCGGCGCTTACGGCCCGCTGTATGCCTGCGACCTGGCGTTCTGCGCCGACGAGGCCCAGTTCGGCCTGTCGGAAATCAACTGGGCCATCCTGCCCGGCGGCGGGGCCAGCAAGGTGGCGGCAGAGCTGCTGCCGTTCCGCGATGCCATGTATCACGCGATGATGGGTGAAAACCTCACCGGCCCGCAGGCCGCGGCGCTGCGCATGGTCAACGAATCGCTGCCGGCCGACAAGCTGAAGGCCCGCGTGCAGGAAGTGTGCGATGTGCTGAAGAAGAAGGACAGCCAGGCCGTGCGCGCCACCAAGTGGGCCATGCGCCGGGTCATGGAAATGACCTATGACAACGCCGAGGACTACCTGATCCGCGCGCAGGAAGCGCTGAACCAGTTCGGCGGCCTGGAATCGCGCAAGGAAGCGACCAAGCAGTTCCTTGACGAGAAGACCTTCAAGCCGGGCCTTGGCACCTTCGACAAGACGAAGCTGCAGAAGGACTGAGCCTGATCAATGAACGAAGCGTCACCCCTGCCCATAGGCGGGGGTGACGTTTTTCGCGTGCCGGTTTAGGACGCGCTGCCAATTCCAGGGAAGAGAACCGCCGATGACCACCCGCCGCTTCACTAATGAACAGATCGACCGCCTGCTGCGCCCCAAGTCGGTAGCGGTTATCGGCGCATCGGACCGGCACGGGGCCCTTGGCTGCACGCTGCTGAACAACCTGGTGCAATACAAGTTCGACGGGGCGATCTATCCGGTGAACCCCAAGCGCGACGAGTTGCAGGGCCTGAAGGTCTATCACACCGTCAACGACCTGCCGCACGGCGTGGACTGCGCGGTGCTGGCGATCCCGCGCCCCTTCGTGATCGAGACCGTGCGCGACCTGGCCAAGAACGGCTGCGGCGCCGTGGTGATCTATGCCGCCGGGTTCTCCGAAGCAGGCGAGGAAGGCGCGAAGGACCAGGCCGAACTGGCCCGCATCGCGCAGGAATACGGCATCGTGATCGAAGGGCCCAACTGCCTGGGCTGCACCAACTATGTCGAAGGCATCCCGCTGACCTTCGTGGAAACTAACATGAAGCAGCCCGGCCCCGGCCAGCGTGCCGTGGGCATTGCCAGCCAGTCGGGCGCGCTGGCGGCGGTGCTGGCCACCACCCTGCACCCGCGCGGCTGCTATGTCTCCACCTCCGTTTCCACCGGCAACGAGGCGGCTTCGGGCGTGGAGGACTATGTCGAATGGCTGGTTGACGATCCCGCCACCCACGTCATCGCCATGTATGTCGAGAACTTCCGCCGCCCCGCCGCCTTCCTGGCGGCAGCGCGGCGTGCGCGGGCGGCAGGCAAACCGATCGTGCTGCTGCACCCGGGCAAGAGCGCCAAGGCGCAGGAATCGGCCGCCACCCATACCGGTGCGATGGCGGGCGACTATGCGCTGATGAAGGCCAAGCTGACCCGCGAAGGGGTGATCTTCGCCAATACGCTGGAAGAGCTGGCCGACATCGCCTCCATCGCCGTCACCTGCAAGAGCCTGCCGGGCGCCAACATGGCGGTGCTGGGCGAAAGCGGCGCGCTGCGTGGCCTGGCCTTCGACATCGCTGACGAGATCGGGCTGGACCTGGTGGACCTGAACGATGCCAACAGCCCGAAGATCCGCGCCGTGCTGCCCGATTTCGTGCCGGTGTCCAACCCCACCGACATCACCGCCATCGGCCTGTCGGAGCCGGTGATCTACACCAACCTGCTGCGCGCGCTGCTGGAGGACGAGCGGATCGGCAGCGTGGTGGCCAGCATCATCCAGTCCGATCCGATCACCAGCAAGATCAAGTTCCCGCCGATCCAGGCAGCGATTGCCGATGGTGACCTGACCAAGCCGCTGGTCTTTGCCGGGGTGGACGAGGGCGCCAACGTGCCGCAGGAATACATCGACGGCCTGGCCGCTGCCGGCATTCCCTATTTCCGCTCCACCGAGCGGGCCTATCGCGCCATCGCGCGGCTGGCTGACCTGTCCAAGCGCGATCTGACCGACCGTTCGGGCGAACCCGTGGTGCTGCCGGCATTGGCGGACGAGCACGGCGTGATCCCGGAATACAAGGCCAAGGCCCTGCTTGCCCCGGCCGGCATTGCCTTCCCCAAGAGCCAGTTTGCCCCCGATGCCGATGCCGCCGTGGCCGCCGCCGAGGCAGTCGGCTATCCCGTGGTGATGAAGGCCCAAGCCGCCGCGCTCGGCCACAAGAGCGACGCGGGCGGGGTGATCCTGAACCTCAAGACGCCTGACGATGTGCGCGCCGCCTTCGAGCGGATGTATGCCAGCGTGGCAGCCTACAACGCCAGCATCGCGCTCGACGGCGTGCTGATCGAGGCGATGGGCAAGATGGGCACCGAGATGATCGTGGGTGCCAAGTCCGATCCCGAATGGGGGCCGGTGGTGCTGGCCGGCTTCGGCGGCGTGACGGCGGAAATCCTGAAGGACGTGAAGCTGTTCACCACCGACCTCGGCCGTGACCAGGTAGTCGAAGGGCTGCTGTCGCTGAAGCAGGCACCGATCCTGAAGGGCTATCGCGGCAGCCCTGCGCTGGATGTGGAAGCACTGGCCGATCTTATTGTGCAGGTGGGCCAGGTGATGGCGGGAAACCCCTCGATCCGCGAGATCGACCTCAACCCGGTGATCGTGCATCCCAAGGGTCAGGGCGTGGTCGCGCTGGATGCGCTGATGTTGGTGGATTGAGGCTTGCCCTGCGTCCTCATCATCCACGAGGTCGCCGAATACGCGCACTGGAAAGCGGCCTTCGATGCCGCCGTCGGCCTGCGCCGCGATGCGGGTGAACTGAGTTATCAGCTGCTGGCCTTCGATGATGATGCCAACAAGGTGGTCCATTTTTCGGAATGGACCAGCCTTGCCGCCGCGCGGGCGTTTTTCCAAAGCGAGGTAGTGGCCGAAGTCCGCCGCCGCGCCGGGGTGAAGGAACCGGAGTTCTGCTACCTTGAGCGGCTGGAAGCGGGCACGCTCTAGTTCGGCGCTGCCCGCCGCCCTTCGGTATAGCTGATCCTGATCCGCACCCAGGCGCCGATCAGGCTCTGGTTGCCCCTGCGCGGCGGGCGCACCTGGAATTGCCAGGCGGTGGCCAGAACCGCGTTCATCATGTTGGAACTGGTGGGATACTGCTCGATTCCCACGCAATCCGTCACCGCCCAGCGCGGCGCTGTCTTGCAGGCGATCAGCGCCCAGGCGGGCGGGTCCACGGTGGACAGCGCCGGGCCAAGCTGGGCATCGGTCGGCTCGCGATACCAGCGCGCGGCATAGAGCGGGCTGCCATCGGGCGCGGTGCCGACCACCTGGCTGTCGCCTTCGTTGCGCGCGGCGCTGCCCGGCGGGCCATAGGTGCCGCCACCCTGGCGGATCACGGCGCGCGGACGGTTGGGCGTGGGCGTGGCTTGCGGCTGCGGCTGGGGTTCCTCGGCGGGCGGTTGCGGCGGCGGTGCGGGCGTGCGGATGGGGCTGGGCAGCGGCGGCAGGGCCGATGGCAGCGGCTGTTCCACCGGCGCGGCACCGGGCGTCACCGGGCTGTCGGGCGTGGGTTCTTCCTCGCTGTCGGCCGGATCTGGGTTCTCGGTCTGGTCACCCACGTCAATTGTGGTGAGCGAGGAGAACACCGGCGGCTCCTCGCGCTTCGTCATCCCCAGCGTCAGCAGGATCGCCACCAGCGCCAGTTCCAGCAACAGCGTCAAGGCAATGCCCAGCGCCCTGTCGCCATAGCGGGTCCGCAAGCCGGCAAGGCCACGCGCAGGCGGCTGGTCAAGGTCCGGATCGGGTTGGGGAAGGCTCACAGGGGCGGTGCTCGGGAGCGGGGGATAGGGCAGGCGCGCGCTGGCGTAAATAGCCGCGCTTGGCTAGGTTGTGGCCATGCAGACTGTTCGCCTTGGCCGCACCGAAGCCTTCGTCTCCGTCGCCGGCCTGGGCTGCGGGGGGCACAGCCGCCTGGGGATGGCGCGCGGGGCCAGCGAGGGGGAGGCCGCCCGCGTGGTGAGCCACGCGATAGAGCGCGGGGTGACCTTCATCGATACCGCCCGCATCTATGGCACCGAGGGCGCGGTGGGCCGGGCCATTGCGGATCACGACCGCCCCAGCCTCTACATCTCCACCAAGAGCTGGGTGGGCGAGGGCGGCTCGCAGGAAAGGCCGCGCCTTTACTCGGCCGCAGAGTTCACCGCCAACCTGGAAGACAGCCTGCGCCGCCTTGGCACCGATTACGTGGACCTGTTCCACTTCCACGGGGTGAGCCTGGAGCAATTGCCCCACGTCCGCGAGGTGCTGCTGCCCGCAGTGCGCCGCCAGCAGGAACTGGGCAAGGTGCGGCATATCGGCCTGACCGAGATCTTCCGCTTCGATACCGGCCACGCCATGCTGCGCGAGGCCCTGCCGACGGGTGATTTCGATGTGGTGATGGTGGGCTTCAACCTGCTGAACCAGACCGCGCGCGCTACCGTATTCCCGGTAACGCAGGCACTGGACCTGGGCACGCTGATCATGTTCGCCGTGCGCCGGGGGCTCAACAGCGTGGCCCATGCGGCACAAGCCGTGGCCGAGCTGGTGGCTAAGGGCGAGGTGGACGAAGGCGCGCTCGATCCGGCGGACCCGTTCGGCGCTTTCACCCGACACCCCGACATCGCCGGCCAGCTTGACCTGGCCTACCGCTTCTGCCGCCACGAACCCGGCGCGCAGGTGGTGCTGACCGGCACCGGCAGCACCACCCACCTCGACGAGAACCTGGCCGCGATCCAGCGTCCGCCGCTGCCGGAGGAGGTGCGGGCCACGCTGATGCGTGTCTTCGCCCGCGCCACCTCTGCAAGCGGCGAGTAGCGGGGCCTAGAGCCCCACCACCCCGCCACCATCGCGGGTGATCACCACCACGCCCGAGCGCGGGCGGCCGCTGGCGGTGCCGGCCTGGCTTTGCGGCCAGTTGCTGCTGGGTGCTGCGGCGGAACCGTCTTCGCCCGGGTGTTGGATACCCACGAACAGGGTGCGGCCATCGGGCGTGGAGTCCACCCCGGTGATCTCGCATTCCTTCGGGCCAACCAGGAAGCGCTTCAGGTTGGCGGCAGTGGCCGCCTGGCCGATGAAGGTCGCCTGCTGGCGGGTGGTGCCGCCGGCATCGGTATTGGTGATCGTGCGCGCAGCCCCGTCACCCACGAAACCCGGCAGGGCCGCCAGCATCTGGTTGTTGGTCCGGTCGGTGAACGAACCGTCGTCGGTCTGGAGCCACAGCAGCGGGCGGACCTGGCCGGACACGTTCTGGCTGCGGGCGAACCACAGGCCATCTGGGCTGGCGAAGTCGTTATCGGCATTCAGGCCCGAAAGGTTCACCTGCGCCGGGGCATCGGCGCTGTCCGCCCCGAACAGGTAAATGTCCCACAGGAAGGTGGTGGCGGCCTGGTTGTCGCCGCCCTCGCGGATGCGGACGATGTGGCCATTGGGGTTGCCGGCAGAGGTGCCGCTGCCAACCTGCGAAACGTAGTGACGCGGGTTGGCTGCATCGGTGCCCGCCAGCGGCCGGCCCCCGGCATTGTTGTTGGTGAGGGTGAGGTAGACTTCGCCGGTCACCGGGTTGGTCGCGGTCCATTCCGGCCGGTCCATCGGGGTTGCGCCCAGCGCGTCAGCGGCGAGGCGGGCGTTGACCAGGATATCGGCCTGGCTGGCGAAGACATAGGCCGGTTCGCTGCCTACCGCAGGACGATCGGGCACCTGGCCATAGACCAGCGGCAGCCACTGGCCGGTGCCATCGGCATTGAACTTCGCCACGTAGAGCGTGCCTTCGTCGAGGTACTTGTCACCCACGGCGAGGCGATCGGCGCGGGTGGCGTCGGCGGCTTCCCAGGGGGCGGCAGAGACGAACTTGTAGAAGTACTCGCGGCGGGCATCGTCGCCCATGTAGATCGCCAGCCGCTGGCCGGGGATCGCGCGGCCGGGCCAGGCACCCTCGTGGCCGAAGCGGCCCAGCGCCGTGCGCTTGCGCGGGCGTGACGAGGGATCGTAGGGGTCGATCTCGACCACCCAGCCCATGGTGTTCGGCTCGTTGCGATAGTCGGCCGTGGCGCTGGCGCCCGTGGCGCGGGCATCCCAGCGGGCGAAATGGTCTGCCGTGGGCGTGGTCGAGGACCAGGCGTAGTTGCCGGTGGTGCTGTTGATGCCATAGCGGCGCAGCGCCGTCAGCTCGCGCGCGGTGCGGGCGGCGTTGTCAGTGCCGGCGCCAGAGTTGTCGCGGCGGAAGTAGCCGGCCCAGTTCTCCTCGCAGGTCAGGTTGGTGCCCCAGAAGCTGTGGCCGTTGGCGCAATTGTTGATGGTGCCGCGGCCCTGCGTTCCGTTGGTCGAATGCCTGGTGACCAGGAAGCTTGTGCCGCGCACCGGACCCTTGAAGTCCACCGGGGTGTTGGGGGTGATGCGGCGGTTGAAGCTGCTGTTGGTGACCACCGCCCAGTTGCGGTTGGCGGCTGCATCGCGCACTTCGATGATGCTCACGCCGTGCGCCTCGATCTCCTTGATCGCCTCGGCCGCAGGGCGCGGGCCGGCAGCCACGTTGGTCGGGCCGGAGGGGTGCAGGTACTGCACGCTCAGGTTCTCGTGGTTCTGCACCAGCAGGCCGCGCACGTTGCTGCCATCGTCGCGCGCGCCGGCGGCGTTGAGGCCGTAATAGTAGAGCGCGTCACCATGGTCGCCGATGCGGTTGGCGAAGTCGGTATCGGTGCCGTCGTTCTTGTAGGCGGGAGTGCTGGCGGTCAGCGGATCACCCAGCGCGGTCAGCACCATCGCGGTGTAGCCGGCGGGCACGGTGACCACGTCGCTCAGCGTCTTGGCCACGGCGCCGAAGCTGAGTTGCGCGGGGTTGACGGTGACCACGGTGGTATCGCTGACGCCGCCGCTGAGGATCTGGAAGGTCAATTGGGTGGTGGCGCTGACCGCCGGCGCGATGAAGCTGAGCTGGGTGGGGGTATTGGTCAGCAGCGGAACCGCAGGCCCGCCAATCTGGATGAAGGTGGTGCCGCCGGTCGCGCCACCGGTGCTGGTGGCGTTCAGCGTCACCAGATTGCCGGTAGTGGTCGTCACGTCGGCCCCGGCGTTGACCGCGGGATCGTTGGCCGGGTCGTGCCCGTCATCGCCGCAGGCGGCCAGGACCGAAGTGCCCAGGAAGGCCATGGCGCTGGCCTTCATGCTGCCCATGATCGTCTGGCGGCGTGAAAAGCGCTCATCGGCGAGCTGGTTGAGCGTCGGCAGGGCCGAGCGGTTGGTGTCGATATCGCCGTCTGAATAGCCGGTCACGATGCGATCCATTGTCTGTAATCCCCTGATCAAAAGCCGGTTGGGCCGGGGGGAGGACTAGGGGGGCTGCGTGAAACCTTCGGGTCGATTCCCTGACCGCCATCTGTGCGAAATGCTGCCGGATTGCTGCCGCGCCGCGTCCTTTCCGTGACAGGCCGGGCGGGATCGTTGACTGTCATCAAAGCGTCATCGATGCGGCGCACGCAGAAGACGGACGAGGGGCAGGCGGGGATCATGGGCCAAGATTCGGGCGAAAGGGTGAATGGCTGGCCGATGGGCCACAACCGGCCGGAGGTGACCGCCGGAGATGACCTGTGCCATCTGGCCGAGATTGCCCTGGCGCTGGAAACCTGGCCCGCCCGCAACCCGGTGATGCGCGCCGCGCTCGACCGGGCGAGGGACGAGGTCTTGCGGCTGGCGCAGCAGCAAGAGCGGGAGCCCGCCGCCTAGGCGAACAGGTCCGCCAGGTCAGCCGAGGGGCCCAGCACGTCGCCGATAACACCCGAGACATTGGTGGCGAAGGCCAGGGCAATGTGCAGATCGGGATAGACCACCAGGCTGGCGCGTGCGCCGATCATGCTGCCGCAGTGGTGCCAGCGCAGCCGCCCGCGCGAATCGGTGTCCACCCGCCAGCCCAGTCCCATTGCCGCGTGGGTGCCATCGGCCTGCGTGCGACAGGTGAACAGCACCTGGCGCAGGGCATCGCTGACGGGAGAGTGCGCTCCGGGCAGGTGGGCCGCGCCGAAGCAGGCAATGTCCGGCATTGCCGCAATCAGTCCCCCGCCCGCCCAGCTGTAGCCGGGGTTCAGCGGCAGGGCGGGGGCAAAGCCGTCCACCGCGTCGGGCCAGTTTGCCTGCGGGTTCGTCTTTTGCAACGCCGCCCGCTCCGCCGCACTGGAATAGGGGCGGGCGCGGTGCTTCAGCAGGCGGGCGCGATCGTCCGCCGCCAGGCTGGGCATGGCGAAGGGGCCGGCAATCTCGTCGGTCACAAGTTGCTGGAAACTGGCCCCGGCTGCCGCCTCCAGCACGATCGCGGCCAGCGAGTAGCCGAAGCTGGAATAATGCACGGCTGCGCCCGGAGGTGCGACCAGCGGATCGTTGATGAACAGGGCCAGCACCTGCGCGCTGTTCCAGGTGGAGCGGGTGTGGATCGAGCCGTAAGGCTGTGCCGGGTCGGTATCCCTGGGCAGGTAATGCCGCACCCCGCCACGATGGGTCAGCAGTTGTGCCAGCGTGGTGGCGCGGTGGTGGGCGGGCAGGTCCGGCAGCCAGTAGGCAATGGGGGTATCCAGATCGACCAGCCCGCGCGCGGCCAGGAGGGCGCTCAGCGTGGCGGTGATCGGCTTGCTGACCGAGGCGAGGCGGAAACGGTGGTGCGGCATGGCCACCACGTCATGCTCAAGGTCGACCGTGCCCAGTGCGCCCTGCCACACGATGCCCTGCGTCCCGGCCACTGCGGCCGACAGGGCGGGCACCCTGAAGCGGGCAAACATCCCCTCCAGCCAGCCCTGCGCGCCCGCCGTATCACCCATTTGCCCGCAGTCTCCCTCAGTGCATTACCCAGATAATACACCAGAGAGAGGGGAGCAAGGGCCGGTCATTAAAGCCCGCGCACCGGCTCCTCGCTGGGCCACATGCGCGGGGTGCCGATGGGCAGGAAATCGAACATCGCGTTGATCGCGTGGATCGATCCGCCCCACACCTTGAAGGCTTCCATCGTCACCAGCGCCCGGCCAGGGCCATAGCTGTCGGTGTAGCCGAAATTCATCCACATCAGCACGGTGCCGTTTTCCTCGTCCACTGCCACCACGCTGGGGATCAGGCCGGGGTGGACCATGATCCGCTGCAGGTTTAGGCCGCATTCGGCCCCGCGGCAGCCCTGTCCCGCGGTGATCACGCCGTTCTCCACCCGGTAGGTCTCGGGCGCAAAGGGCACGCCCGCATCTATGAAGTTGCCCGTCCGCAGCCCTTCGGCATAGCGCAGGGCCACGGCCACCATGTCGGCGCGCGACATCTGCATGCCCGCCGGCACCGGGTCATCCATCCCGCGCACCGGCTCGCCTAGCACGCGCGGCTGGAAGGGGCTGTCTGGCGTCACGTGGTGGACCACGGTCTCGATCCCGGCGATGCGCCCGTCCTCCACGTGCAGCGCCAGGTTGACCAGCACCGGCACGTCGCCCTGCAACAGGTGCACGTGCGAAGCGGCCACCTGCCGTTCCACGTCGAGGTAATCGTGCCGGAAGGTGCCCTTGCCGGTCACGCCCTGCCAGAAACCTTCACCCAGCCGGGAGGGGTTGCCGTCTTCGGTCACGCGCAGAGCGTCTGCCAGCGGCAGGCCTGAGGGATCGTGCGCCAGCACGGCATCGACATACTGCGTGACCAGGCCGCCCAGGCACGTGCGGTCGCATTCGCTGGCCGAGGCGGCACCCGGTGCGGCCAGCGCGAGCAGCCCGGCCACGGCGCCGGCAATGGTCCTGAAATACATCGTCTCTCCCCCTTGTCCCGTTATCGGGCGGGAGGATCAGTCCATCAGGCGATCATTTCAAGAAAAAACCATTTCAGAACGCCGCCAGCCCGGTAATCGCGCGGCCCAGGATCAGCGCGTGGATATCGTGCGTGCCTTCATAGGTGTTGACGGTTTCCAGGTTCAGCATGTGGCGCATCACCTGGTATTCCTCGGAGATGCCGTTGCCGCCGTGCATGTCACGCGCCAGGCGGGCGACATCGAGCGCCTTGCCCACGTTGTTGCGCTTGACGATCGAGATCATCTCGGGCGCGAAGCGGCCTTCGTCCATCAGGCGGCCGACCCGCAAAGACGCCTGCGCGCCCAGCGTCAGCTCGGTCAGCATGTTGGCCAGCTTCAACTGGTGGAGCTGGGTGCCCGCCAGCGGCTTGCCGAACTGCTTGCGGTCCAGGCCATACTGGCGCGCGGCGTGGAAGCAGAACTCGCCCGCGCCCAGGGCACCCCAGGAAATGCCATAGCGCGCGCGGTTGAGGCAGCCGAAGGGCCCCTTGATGCCTTCCACGCCCGGCAGCAGGGCATCGCCCGGCACGGCCACATCGTCCATCATGATCATGCCGGTGGTACTGGCCCGCAGCGAAAGCTTGCCGCCGATCTTGGGCGCTTCCAGCCCCTTCATCCCCTTGTCCAGCACGAAGCCGCGCACCTTGCCGCCGTGGGCCTCGCTCTTGGCCCAGACCACGAAGACATCGGCAAACGGGGAATTACTGATCCAGGTCTTGGCGCCGGAGATCCGGTAACCATCGCCGTCCTGCTTCGCCACGGTGCGCATCCCGGCGGGGTCGGATCCGGCATCGGGCTCGGTCAGCCCGAAGCAGCCGATCAGCTTGCCGCTGGCAAGGCCGGGCAGGTACTTCTGCCGCTGGTCTTCCGAACCGTAGGCATGGATCGGGTACATCACCAAGCTCGACTGGACGCTGGCCATGGAGCGATAGCCCGAATCCACCCGCTCGATCTCGCGCGCCACCAGGCCATAGGCAACATAGCTGGCCCCCGCGCCGCCGTATTCCGGCGGAATGGTCACGCCCAGCATCCCGGCCTCGCCCATCTGCGGGAACAGCTCGCTGGCATCGGCCTCCTTCGCGAAGTCCTCGATCACGCGCGGTTGCAGCACGCCTTGCGCAAAGCCGTGCGCGGCATCGCGGATCATCCGCTCCTCGTCGGTCAGCTGGTCATCCAGGTTCAGCGGATCGGCCCAGTCGAAGGGCACCATGTCGGCCATGCAGAAAGTCTCCTTTGAAACCGCCTTTAGCGATCTCCATCCGCCGCGCCAATGGGGCTGAAAGGTCAGTTGTTGCCGAAGCGCTGCGCGAAGGCGGCCTTGTCTCCTGCGGCCAGCAGCTTCGCCTGCTCCACCCAGCTTTCGCGCCGGATGCGGCCCTGAAAGCGGCCGAGCTGCGCGTCGATCCGATCGATATCGGCATCGGTCCAGGCGGCGATCTGGGCGAAGGTGGTGACTCCCTGTTCCGCCAGCAGAGCCTTGATCTTGGGCCCCAGGCCCTTGATCAGCAGCAGGTCATCCCCGCCGGAAGGGGCCGCGGTGGCAACTGTCGGGGCCTCCGGTCCGGGCAGCGTCACCGGGGTGGCATCGGGTTCCACCAGCGGGACGGCAGCCACATCGGTCGGAGCAAGTGTTACGCCGGGAACGACAGCAGGCGGGGCATCGATCAATGCCTGGTTGCGGCGGGCGGGGCCGTCAGCCTCGTCGGGCGTCAGCTCGATCCGCGTGCGCCGGTTGGCCATGACCAGCCACAGCACCACCACGGCTGCCACCAGCAGCGCCACCACCAGCAGCGCCATGTTAGATTGCACCAGATCGGCCATCGCCGTCTCTCCCTCGTCGCGGTTCAGGGCAGGGAATTAGAGGCAGCGCCGCCAGCCTGCAAGGATCAGGGGGCAGCGGGTGCCGCCGGCTCGTCGTCCGCCTTGATCTGGCGGCGGAACAGCACGCGGTCTTCCGGGCCGAAGCCCCATTTCCATATCACCCAGCCGTAGACGGCCAGGATCGCCGGGATGCCAAGCACCAGTTCCAGCCATTCGGGCAGGCGGATCGCCACCTGGCCCACCAGCACCGCCGCACCGACGGCCCAGACCAGCGGCCAGCGCCAGTTGTTGACCGGGTGGCCCAGGATGCGGCTGAGCATCACCGCCTTGATGATGGAGGCCACGCCCAGTGCCAGCATCAGCGCGGCAGCGGCGGCAGCGGCGCGGAAATACTCCACCCGCTCGGGCGAGTTGAACTCGATCCGCTCCACCAGCAGCATCAGGGCCACGGTCAGCACGCCTTGCAGCACGATGGTGCCGATGGAGACCCACAGGTTGCGCAGGCGCGCGACATAGACCAGCGCCGCCTCGCTCACCACGGCAGTGGCCGCCACCACCTCGGCCGCCAGCAGGAAAGCCAGCGCCCCGGTGCCGGGCACGAAGGTGCCGCCTGCGCCGAACAGGCCCATCAGCCCTTCGCCCGGAATGCCCAGCGCCAGGCCGATGCCCGCCTGCGCGGCCACGATCCAGAAGCCCACCTGGCACACCTGCCGGGCAATGGCGGCATAGTCCTTCTCCTTCAGCCGGGCGGTGATCACCGGGCCCAGCACCGGCTCGAAACTGGTTTTCAGCTTCTGCGGCAGGCTGGCGACCTGCTGGGCCATGTAATAGACGCCCACGGCCACCGGCCCGGCAAACAGGCCCAGGATGAAGATATCCAGCCGCCGCGTGCCCCATTCGATGGCATCGGCCACGGCCAGTGGCAGGGCGCGCACCGTCATGCGCCAGATGCGCGCCGGGTGCGGGCGATAGCGGCGCGGCAGGCCGTAGGTGCGGAAGAACGGCCACAGCGCCGCCAGCAGGCCGGCATAGATCGACGCGACATAGGCCAGCACCAGGCCTGACTGGCTGGTGGCCGGGATATAGAAGAACACCGCCGCCAGGATCGAGATGGTCCACGGCTCCACCACCGCCCGTGCGCGCACGGTGGTGCCCACGTCGTACTTGTAGGCCTGCGCGGCCAGCACGATCTCGGTCAAGGCAAAGCCGGGCAGGGCCAGCACCACCCAGCGATCCAGCGGGGTATAGATGCCGCTGGGAAACAGCGGGGCGGGAAACCAGAACAGCGCCAGCCCGCACAAGGCCGACAGCACCAGGCAAACCAGCACCGAATCGGCGATGAGGTTGGCAGGCCGGGCCACCCCCTCGGCCAGCCGCTGGGCGAGGCCGCGCTTCTCGCCGATCGAGCAAACCAGCGCGAGCAGCTCCACGATGACCAGGGCGGAGGCAAAGCGGCCCACGCTTTCCGCGCCATACAACCGCCCGGCCACGAACAGGAACGGGATGCGCGCCACCAGCCGCAGCACGAAGCCCATGACATTGGTGCGCCCGCCCTTGGCCAGCGCGGCAATGTCACCCTGTGGTGGCCCGGCCTTTGCCTCGTCCGAAGCGCGGCTCAACGCGGCGCCCCTTCGGCCTGGTTCTCGGCCTTCAGGGGCCGGGTGAGCATGTCCTGCACCACGTGGGCGGCCGATGCCCCGGCCAGCATGGCGCAAACCGCGTCCACGATGGGCATGTCCACGCCCTGGGCGGCGGCAAGCTGCTGCAGCACCGGCGCGGTAAAGGCGCCTTCGGCCACGGTGCGCCGGTCGCGCATCAGGGCTTCGGCAGCCTGGCCTTCGCCCAGCGCCTTGCCCAGGCTGAAGTTACGGCTGGAAGTGGACGAGCAGGTGAGCACCAGGTCACCCAGCCCGCACAGGCCCGACAGCGTGTCGCGGCGCGCACCCAGCGCCTCGCCAAAACGCAGCATCTCGGCATAGCCGCGGCTGATCAGCGCGGCGCGGGCGTTCTGGCCCAGCTTCAGGCCTTCCACCACGCCGCAGGCGATGGCCAGCACGTTCTTGACCGAGCCGCCCACTTCCGCGCCGGTCAGGTCATCCGAATAATAGGGCCGGAAGGCGGGCCGGGCGATCTGCGGGGCGAGCCGTTGCCACTGCTCCTCCCCGCCGCCGCAGGCCAGGGTGACGGCGGTGGGCAGGCCGGCGGCCACCTCATGCGCGAAGGTGGGGCCGGACAGGACGGCGATGGAGCTGGCGGGGCAGGCGGCGCTGGCCACGTGGTTCATCAGGCGGCCGGTACCGGCCTCGATCCCCTTGGAACACAGCACCAGGTCACGCGGAGCCTGCGGCAGCCGGGCTAGGACGCTGCCCAGGTGCTGCGCGGGGGTGACCGCCAGCAGCACCTCGCACGCGGCAAGATCGGCCAGTTCGGCCGTGGCGCGGATGGCGGGCGAGAGTGTGGCAGAGGGCAGGAACAGCTCGTTGCGGTGGGTGCGGTTGATCGCCCCGGCCAGCCCGTCCTCCAGCGCCCACAGCAGCACCGGGGTGCCGTCTGCTGCCAGCATCTGCGCCAGCGCCGTGCCCCACGCGCCAGCGCCGATGACGCCGATTTGCGATGCTGCATTCATGCCTTGTACCCCGCGCCGCGCACCAGTTCTGCTGCCGGATCGAGTGGCCAGCGCGGGCGGGCGGATACGTCCAGCGGATCGGCCGCGTGGCCCGCGGCCAGCTTCTCGATCCCCGCCCAGGCGATCATCGCGGCATTATCGGTACACAGCGCCATCGGCGGGGCGATGAACGGCAGGCCGTGGTCCGCCGCCAGCCCCTCCAGCGCGGCGCGCACCGCCTTGTTGGCCGCCACGCCGCCTGCCACCACCAGCGCGGTGACCGGTTCCATCGTGGCAAGGGCAATGCGGGTGCGATCCAGAACGCAGTCGATCGCGGCCTGCTGGAAGCTGGCGGCGATATCCTCGGGCCGGTGCTGGCCGCTGTCCACCGCGCGCAGCACCGCGCTTTTCAGGCCGGCGAAGGAGAAGTGCGGCTCGCCGCTGCCCACCAGCGGGCGGGGCAGGGGCACGGCCCTGGGGTTGCCGGTGGCGGCCAGCCGCTCCACCGCCGGACCGCCGGGATAGCCCAGGCCCAGCACCTTGGCGCTCTTGTCGAAGGCTTCGCCCAGCGCATCGTCGATCGTGGTGGCGAGGCGCTGGTATTGCCCCACGCCCGCCACCCGCAGCACCTGGCAGTGCCCGCCGGAGACGAGCAGCAGGGCATAGGGGTATTGCAGAGAGGCATCGGCCAGTCGCGGGCTCAGCGCATGGCCTTCCAGGTGGTTGATCGCCAGCAACGGCTTGTCCCCCGCCATGGCCAGCGCCTTGGCAGTGACCAGGCCGACCATCACTCCGCCGATCAGCCCCGGACCGGCGGTGGCGGCGATCGCGTCAAGCTCGTCCAAGCCAACTTTGGCTTCGTTCAGCACCTTTTCGACCAGCGGAACAAGCCGTTCGGCATGGGCGCGGGCGGCAATTTCGGGGACCACGCCACCATAGGGCGCGTGCTCGGCCTCCTGGCTGGCGATGGCCTGCGCCAGGATGCGCCGGTCACCGTCTACCAATGCGGCGGCGGTTTCGTCGCACGAACTCTCTATGCCCAGCACCAGCACCATCGTGCCGCTTCCACTGGACGCAATCGCCGTCTAGGGCAAGGCCGACGCTTATGACCGCACATGTGAAATTGAGGCTGGGCACCCGCAATTCGCCCCTGGCCATGGCCCAGGCCCACGAGGTGCGCGCACGCCTGTGCGCCGCGCACGGCTGGGACGAGAGCGCGATCGAGCTGATCCCCGTGACCGCCAGCGGCGACAAGGTGCAGGACCGCGCCCTGGCCGAGATCGGCGGCAAGGCGCTGTGGACCAAGGAACTGGACCAGTGGCTGGGCGAGGGGCGGACGGATATCTCGGTCCACTCGCTGAAGGACGTGGAAACGCAGCGCCCGGACGTTTTCGAACTGGGTGCCATCCTGCCGCGCGCCGACAAGCGTGACCGGCTGGTAGGTGCCAGTTCCATCGCCCTGATTCCGCGAGGGGCCACCGTGGGCACCAGCGCCCCGCGCCGGGCGGCGCAGCTGCTGAACCTGCGGCCCGATTGCAGGGTGGTGCTGTTCCGCGGCAACGTGGCCACGCGCCTGGCCAAGCTGGCGGCGGGGGAGGCGGATGCCACCTTCCTGGCGGCGGCGGGGCTGGAGCGGCTGGGGCAGACCGGCACCGGCCACCCGCTCGATCCGGCGGACTGGCTGCCCGCACCCTCGCAGGGAGCAATCGCGGTGGAATGCCGCAGCAACGATGCCGTCACCCGCGCGCTGGTCGCCGCCATAGACCATGCCCCCAGCCGCGCCGAGGTGATGGCCGAGCGGGCCTTGCTGGCCGAACTTGGCGGCAACTGCCATTCCGCTGTTGCCGTGCTGTGCGACCATGCCGATGGCGAGCTGGCGATGCGCGTCTTGTTGTTCAGTCCTGACGGGGCAGAGCGGGTGGCGGGCGAGGCACGGTTTTCCGCATCCGACAGTGAGGGACCCGCTCGCCTGGCGCGCGACCTGCTGGCGCGGGCCAGCGAGGCGATCACTGTCCATTTCGGGCACCACGGATGAAGCCGGTCGTAGTCATGCGGCCCGCACGGGGATCGGCCAGCACGGTCAGGCTGGCAGCGGCGCAGGGGCTGGAAGTGCGCGCATTTCCCCTGTCCACGATCGACCCGGTTGCCTGGGATCCGCCTGCGCCGGAAACCGTCGACGCCCTCCTGCTGGGCAGCGCCAATGCCCTGCGCCATGCAGGTCCGGCGCTGGCACTCTACCGCGACAAGCCAGCCTTCGTGGTGGGGTCGACCACCGCCATGGCGGCGCGGCGGGCAGGCCTGCGCGTGCAACTGGCGGGCGAAGGTGGCCTGCAACAGGTGATCGACGCCGTACCCCACCGCGATACGCGGCTGCTGCGGCTGGCCGCGCGTGAGCATGTGACGCTGGACCTGCCTCCAGGGATCAGCATGGACACGCGGATCGTCTACGAAACGCAGCACCTGCCGGCACCGCCCGGTCTGGCCGAGCTGCTTCGCACGCCCGCGCTGGTGCTGCTCCATTCTGCCGGCTTGGCCACCCATTTCGTTGCCGAGTGCGACCGGCTGGGGATCGCCCGCCAGCTCATCAGCCTGGCCGCGCTGGGCCCGCGCATCGTGGCGGCGGCGGGCGATGGCTGGGCCGAAGTCCGCTCTGCCGCAAAACCCGCCGAAGCCGATTTGTTGGCCTTGGCGCGGGAGATGTGCCAATAAACCGCCAGCCTGGGGCTGGGCCAACCGGACCGGGCCAACAGCACCACAGGGCTCGCAAGGGTAATTGATGGACGAAACCCGCTATACTCCCGGACAGACCGCCACCCGCCGGCGCGGATCGTTGCGCGGCCTGCTGCTGGGCCTGCTTGTCGCCTTCCTGCTGGGCATCGGCATCACCTTCCTGCTGGTCCGCGGCGGCGAGTTCCGCGTAAGCGACCTGATCAGCGTGGATCGCGCCGATCCCCCCGTGTCGCAGGCCCCGCTGACCGGCCCTGTCACCCCCACGCCCACCGTTCCGGCTGCTCCGGTATCGCCCGCGCAGGTGGCGCAGCGGATGCAGCAGGTGGAACAGCAGGCTGGCGGGATCGATGCCCGCGTGGCCGCGCTGGAGCAGCAGCTCTCGCACCTGCAGATGCAATCGCAGGCCGCCGCCAGCTTTGCCGCGCGCTCGGAGAACCTGCTGATCGCCTTCGCCTCGCGCCGGGCGCTGGAGCGGGGCCAGCCGTTGGGCTATCTGACCGATCAGTTGCGCCTGCGCTTTTCGGAAACGCACCCCAATGCCGTGCAGACGGTGATCGCGGCTTCTGAAAACCCCGTCTCGCTGGACGAACTGCTGGTGCGGCTCGATGCGCTGGACAGCCAGTTGCGCCAGGTACCGCAAGAAGCGGGGCTGCTGGCGCGGATTACGGGACAGGCATCGCGGCTGTTCTCGGTCCGCAGCGCCGATACCCCATCGCCACAGGCAGACCAGCGGCTGGCCCGCGCGCGGATGGCGCTGGCCAACGGCCAGGTGGAACGCGCGATCAGGGAAGTGGCGGCGCTGCCCGGTTCCTCCCGCGCGGCTGACTGGCTGATGCAGGCCCAGGCCTATGCCGATGCCCAGCGCGCGCTTGAGGTGCTGGAGGCTGCCTCGGTGGCCGAACCGCGTGCCTTGCCGACGGCGGCGACGGCGAGCGGGCAGGCGGCAGCCGGGACGGGTGGTTTCTAGCCCTTCAGCAGTGCCGGCACCTGGCCGGATACGCCGCGGGCCTCATCCATGAACCAGCGTTTCAGCGGCGGGGTGCGCTGCACGATGCCCATGCCCAGCCGTCGCACGGCGCTGGGCAGGCGGCCCGGAATGCCGAACAGCCGCGTCAGGCCATCGGTGGCGCTCATCACCATCAGCGAATCGAGCGCGCGCCACTTCTGGTAGCGGGCCAGCAGTTGCGCATCGCCGGGATCAAGGCCCAGCCGCATGCCTTCCACCAGCACCTCTACCAGCGTGCCCACATCGCGCAGGCCCAGGTTCAGGCCCTGCCCCGCAATCGGGTGCATGCCGTGCGCCGCATCGCCGATCAGGGCCAGGCGCTGCGCGGTGAGGGTAACCGTGTGCTGGAAGCTGAGCGGCCAGGAACTGATCTCGCCATGCAGGGCCAGCCCGCCCAGCACGCCGTGGGTGCGCTGTTGCGCTTCGGCCAGGAACATGGCGCGCGGCATGGCCAGCACGCCGGCGGCATCCTTTTCCGCCACGGTCCACACCAGTGCGCTGCGGTGGGTGCCATCTTCGGCATCAAGCAGCGGGAGCAGGGCGAAGGGACCGGCGGGATAGAAGATTTCCCACGCGGTGTTGTCATGCGGTTTCTCGTGGGTCAGCCCAACGATCAGCGCGCGGTGGGAATAGTCCCACTGCGCCATGGTGATGCCCGCCTCCTCGCGCGTGGGGGACATTCGCCCTTCGGCCCCCACCATCAGGCTGGCGTGCAGCACGGTGCCATCGGCCAGCGTGGCGGAAACGCCGTGTTCCCCGCGCTGCCTCTCGATCACCGTGGCGAGCATGTGCCGGGTGATCAGCGGCTCGCTGGCTGCCGCTTCGAACAGGGCCAGGCGCAATTGCCGGTTGTGAAACATGCGGCCCAGGCTGCCTTCATGCGGCTGTGGCTTGAAGTCGATCCGGCCCGGCTTCATCCCGTCGGTGACCGCAATGGCATCGATCGGGCAGCCATGCGGCTCCAGCGCATCGGCCAGGCCGATGTTGGTGAACAGGTTCCAGCTTGCGGTGGAGATGGCGCTGGCCCGCCCGTCGAACCCCTCTGCCGTCAGTTCCGCCGGGTCGGCCCGGTCAACCACGTGGCTGGACAGGCCCGCCCGGGCTGCCGCCAGGGCCATGGTCATGCCCACCAGGCCGCCGCCCAGGATCAGGAGATCGCGCTTGTCGCTCATGGCCATTGTCCCTAGATCGTGGGCCACGATGCGCGCAAGTCTCATGGCCTTTTATCGGTATCTGCTGCTGGTGCTGGCCGTGGCTCTTGCCCCGGCGGCGGCCGCGCAGGCCCAAGGCGTTTCTGGGCGTGCGAACAACATCGCTGCCGACCTGGTGGCCGAGCACCAGCCGGTGCCAGGCGAGACGCTGATGGCGGCGCTGGTGTTCCGCCCTGCGCCCGGCTGGCACGGCTATTGGTCGAACCCCGGCGATGCGGGTCTGGGGATGCGGCTGGACTGGCAGTTGCCTACAGGCTGGCAGGCGGGCGAGCCGCTTTATCCGGTGCCGCACCGGCTGCTGATCGCCGGGCTGATGAACCACGTGTACGAGGGCGATTACGCCGTCCTGGTGCCGCTGACGGTGCCTGCGGGCGGTGGGGCCGGACCGGTGACACTTGCTGCCCAATGGCTCGCCTGCACCGACAAGGTCTGCGTGCCGGAGCAGGCCAGCCTGACGCTGCGCTTTCCCGATGTGGCTCCGGGCCAGAACCCGTTCGATACATGGCGCGCGGCGCTGCCGCCGCTGATCGATCGCACGGCCACTTTCGAGGTCGAGGGCGACCTGCTGCGCATCGCCATTCCGCTGCCTGCCAGCATGGAACTGGCCGATCCGCACCTGTTTGTTGGGCAGGACCGGGTGAGCGCCGACCGCACTGTCGCCTATGCCCGGCCACAGGCCTTTGCCCGCGATGGCAATGTGGTGACCGCCGATATTCCACTGAAAGCGCTGGTGCTGCCCGCCGGATCGCCGCTGGCGCAGTTCACCCCGCCTGATCGCATCGAGGGGATACTTGCTTTCGGGGCCGAGGGAGAAGGTATCCGCTTCATGGCCGAGCCCGGCAATGTCACTGGCGGCGGCCGGCCGATCGGTGTTGGCCCGGGCGATTCGGCCCCCCTGTGGAGCCTGCTGCTGGCCGCGCTGGCAGGCGGCCTGCTGCTGAACCTGATGCCCTGCGTGTTCCCGATCCTGAGCCTGAAGGCGATGACGCTGGCCCGTGCCGGGGAGAGTGCGGCGGGGGCGAAGCGCGAGGCGCTGGCCTATACCGCAGGCGTGCTGCTGGCGTGCCTCGCCATCGGCGGCCTGCTGCTGGTGCTGCGGGCCGGGGGCGAGCAGGTGGGCTGGGCCTTCCAGTTGCAGGAGCCGGGCGTGGTGGCCGTGCTGACTGGGCTGGCCGTGCTGATCACAGCCAACTTCCTGGGGCTGTTTGAGCTTCCGGCACTGTCCTTCGCCGGATCGGGCGGCGCGCCATCTGCCTTCGGCACCGGCCTGCTGGCGGCCTTCGTGGCGACGCCCTGCACCGGCCCGTTCATGGCCGCCGCGCTGGGGGCCGCGCTGCTGCTGCCGCCGGTGGAGGCGATGCTGCTCTTCGCCCTGCTGGGGCTGGGGCTGGCACTGCCGTTCCTGCTGCTGGGCTTCGTGCCTGCCTTGCGCAGCCGCCTGCCGAAGCCGGGCAAGTGGATGGACACCTTCCGCAAAGTGCTGGCCGTGCCGATGGGGCTGACCGCGCTGGCGCTGGTGTGGCTGTGCTGGCGGCTGGGAGGTGCGAACTTCGCCCTGCTGGTGCTGGGCGCGGCGCTGGCGCTGATTTCGGCTGCATGGTCGCGGCGCAAGGGCCTGCGCGCTTCAGCTTTCGGCGGGCTGGTCGCCTCCGGTCTGCTGGCGGTGTCGGCGTACCAGTCGTTCGAGCGTCCCGCGACAGAGGCGCAATCAGTGCATGACACGGTGGCCTTCAGCGAGGCCGCGCTGGCCCGCGAGGCGGCACAAAAGCCCGTGTTCCTCTATTTCACCGCCGACTGGTGCCTGACCTGCAAGGTCAACGAAAGCGTGGCGATCGAGCGCGACGAGGTGCGCGATGCGTTCCGCGACGCGGGCGTGGTGGTGATGCGCGGCGACTGGACCGTGCGCGACGAGGCGATCACCCGCTTCCTTACCAGCCACGGCGCGGCGGGCGTGCCGCTGTACCTGTGGTATGATCCGAACCGCGAACCGCAGCAATTGCCGCAGGTGCTGACGCCGGACATGCTGGTGGAACTGGCCGAGGGCAGCGAGGGCTAACCCCCGTCAGACTCCGCTGCCGCCTGCCGGGCCATCTCGCGCCGCGTGGGCGGGCGCCGCGTTTCGTCGGGCGGCGGCAGGTCTTCCTCTCTCGGCAGCAAACCCGTTCCCCCCGCGCGGCACCACTCCAGGAAGGCCCCCGGCATCCGGCTGCCGGCAATATCCAGCGTGCCGCCGCCGGGCAGGGTAGCCAGCAACTGGCGCGAACCGGCAAACACGTTCCACCGCGCATCATCGGCGGGCAGCGCTACCTGCCAGCGCCATTCGCCGGCCACCTCGCGCGCATCGACGGGGAAGCGGCTGCGCTCGCCATTGCCGATCACGGGAAACAGTGCGGTCTGGCCGGGCAGGGCCGGGGCGTGGCGGATGATCGTCAGGCGCGGCGGCGTGGTCCGTGCCGCGCAGGCCAGCGTCAGCAGAGGCGCCGCGCCGCGGTTGCCATAGACCAGCGCCTGCCGGTCGGCCGAGGGTAGCCACAAGGCCTGCGAGGTATCTGGCGAGCGGGGCAGCACCACCGGCAGCACCGTGCCGCTGTCCTGCAGGTCCACCCGCTGCACCGGCCCGCCCTGCTCGCCACAGGCGGCGAGGAGGAGGGCGAGGGTCAACGCGGCTCCAGCCTTCACTTGCCCCATTTCTTCTGCACCTTGCCGAAGCGGCCCTTGCGGGTGCCGGGGCGGCCTTCGTTGCTGCGGCCCACCAGGGGGGCCTTCTTCTGGTCATCCGGCAGGCCCAGCTCCTCGTTCTCCAGCCGGCGGATTTCGTCGCGCAGCTTGCCGGCCAGCTCGAACTCCAGGTCGGCGGCGGCGGCGCGCATCTTCTTTTCCAGGTCCTCGATGTAGCTGCGCAGGTTGTGGCCGACCATGTTGTTGCGGCCACCTTCGGCATCGATGTCCACCAGCACGCCATCCTGGCTGGCGGTGTGGGCGACGATATCGGCGATGGCGCGCTTGATCGTCTGCGGGGTGATGCCGTGCTCCTCGTTATAGGCGCGCTGCTTTTCGCGGCGGCGGTCGGTCTCGGCCATCGCCCGTTCCATGCTGCCGGTGATGCGGTCGGCATAGAGGATCACCTTGCCATCGACGTTGCGCGCGGCGCGGCCGATGGTCTGGATCAGCGACGTTTCGCTGCGCAGGAAGCCTTCCTTGTCGGCATCGAGGATACAGACGAGGCCGCACTCCGGAATATCCAGCCCCTCGCGCAGCAGGTTGATGCCGATCAGCACGTCATACACGCCCATGCGCAGGTCGCGGATCAGTTCGATGCGCTCCAGCGTCTCCACGTCACTGTGCATGTAGCGCACGCGCACGCCCTGTTCGTGCATGAACTCGGTCAGATCCTCGGCCATGCGCTTGGTCAGGGTGGTGACGAGGGTGCGATAGCCATTGGCGGCGGCGGCCTTGGCCTCGGCAATGCAATCCTGCACCTGGTCTTCCACCGGGCGCACTTCCACCGGCGGGTCGATCAGGCCGGTGGGGCGGATCACCTGTTCGGCAAACACGCCGCCCGCCTGCTCCATCTCCCACCCGCCGGGCGTGGCGGATACGGCAAAAGTCTGCGGGCGCATCGCGTCCCACTCGTTGAAGCGCAGCGGGCGGTTGTCGATGCAGCTTGGCAGGCGGAAGCCGTATTCGGCCAGCGTCAGCTTGCGCCGGTGGTCACCGCGCGCCATCGCGCCCACCTGGGGAATGGTCTGGTGGCTTTCGTCGACGAACAGCAGCGCGTTCTCAGGCAGGTATTCGAACAGGGTGGGGGGCGGTTCGCCGGGCAGGCGGCCAGTCAGGAAGCGGCTGTAGTTCTCGATCCCGTTGCAGCTACCGGTGGCGGCGATCATCTCCAGGTCGAAGTTGGTCCGCTGTTCCAGCCGCTGGGCTTCCAGCAGGCGGCCCTCGGCGTGCAGCTCCTTCAGCCGCTCGGTCAGCTCGAAGCGGATCGCCTCCGCCGCCTGCTTCATCGTGGGGCCGGGGGTGACATAGTGGCTGTTGGCATAGACGCGCACCTTGTCGAGGCTTTGCCCCTTGGTGCCGGTGAGCGGGTCGAATTCACAGATCTCCTCGATCTCGTCACCGAAGAAGCTGATCCGCCAGGCCATGTCCTCGTAATGGCTGGGGAATATCTCCAGGCTGTCACCCCGCACGCGGAAGTTGCCGCGCGCAAAGCCGGCATCGTTGCGCTTGTATTGCAGCGCCACCAGCTTGCGGATGATCTCGCGCTGGTCCTGCGTGTCGCCCTTCTTAAGGTCGAAGATCATGGCGGAATAGGTTTCCACCGAGCCGATGCCGTAAAGGCACGAGACCGAGGCCACGATCAGCACGTCGTCCCGCTCCAGCAGGGACCGGGTGGCGCTGTGGCGCATCCGGTCGATCGCCTCGTTCACCGAGCTTTCCTTCTCGATGTAGGTGTCCGACCGGGGCACATAGGCTTCCGGCTGGTAGTAATCGTAGTAGGAGACGAAATACTCCACCGCGTTCTCGGGAAAGAAGCTCTTGAACTCGCCATAAAGCTGGGCGGCCAGGATCTTGTTGGGGGCCAGCACCAGGGCCGGGCGCTGCAGTTCCTCGATCACCTTGGCCATGGTGAAGGTCTTGCCGCTGCCGGTAACACCCAGCAGCACCTGCGTCTTGTCGCCGGCCCGCGCGCCCGCCACCAGGTCCGCAATCGCAGCCGGCTGGTCCCCCGCCGGCTGATACTCGCTGACCAGCTTGAACGGCCGGCCGCCCATGCTCTTGTCCGGGCGCAGCGGCTTGTGCGGGGTGAAGCTGCCGGAAGTATCGGGTTCTTCCAGCCCTCTGCGGATCACGAGTTCGGCCATGCCGGAACATATGGGGAATGACTCGAGTCAACGCAATGCGATTGGCAGGCCGCAGGCGCTCGGGTAACCTGATCTTATCGATTTGGGGCCGACGGTGCCTCGCAACCTTGGGGGGAAATCACATGCGTTATTGCCATATCCTGCCGCTGGCCGCCGCGCTGGTTATTGCCGGCTGTTCGGGCAGCGAGGATGCCGCCGATGCCGGTGGCAGCGAGGCCGAGGAAATGGCCGCCGCGGCCGAGGATGGCCCCACCCCGCAGGCAGGCCAGTACCGCACCACAATGGAACTGCTGGAGATCAGCGTGCCCGATGCGCCGCCGGAGATGGCCCAGATGCTCCAGCAGGGCTTTGGCGAAGGGGCGCAGCAGGCCAACACCTATTGCGTGACGCCCGAACAGGCCGCCCAGTCCACCAGCCGCGAGGAAGTGCTGAAGAACCTGGCCGACAGCAACTGCACAGTTGACGAGTTCAACCAGTCCGGTGGGGATATCGATGCCCTGCTCACCTGCTCGGGCGATGGCATGATGAACGGCCAGGTCACGCTCAACGGCACGATGACCGAAACCGGATCCGACATGGAGATGAGCTTCAAGATGCAGGTCCCGCAGGCCGGCGAAGCGACCATGCGGATGCGCATGGTATCCGAACGGATCGGAGAGTGCAGCTAAGGCCGCGCCTTTGCCTTTGCGTCCCGCCCGCGCTGCTGCTGGCCGCGCTGGCGGGGTGCGCCCCCGATCCGCCTGACGAGCAGGAGATTCTGGCCAGCGCCGCCAGCTTGCCGAAGCCGCAGCCCGGCCTCTATCGCAGCACCACGCGGCTGACTGCCTATGACCTGCCGCTGGCCAGCCCGCAGGAGGCGGCGGCCATGCGTGAACGGTTTGCCACGCTGGAACCGGCGGTTGCGACATCGTGCCTGACCCCGCGACAGGCGGAGGAGGGCTGGGTTACCCTGGTCCGCAGCCTGGGCGAGGGGACTTGCCAGGTGGAGCGCTTCACCGCCGATGGTGAAGGAATGCAGGCCAGTGTCGCCTGCCAGGCCCCCGGCGGCGGCACCAGCCGCATGGCGATGACCGGAACGGCCGGCACCACCAGCAGCACTATGGAGATCCGTATCGTCCAGCAGGGCGAAGCCATCCCCGGCGGCGAGCAGACGATCAGCATGGCCATTGCCAGCCAGCGGGTGGGCGACTGCCCGGCGGAACCACCGGCAGCCCCGCAGGTTGGTCCTGCGCCGGACGGTTGATCTGGCCGGAATTTGACCCCGGTCGATCGTTCATGGCAGAACAAGGCAGTTTTGTTACAGTCAGCCCATGAACGTCATGCAACTGAAACAGATCGGGCTCAGCCACCCCAGGTTCGCCGCCGCCTCGGCAACGGCCCAGGAACTGGCGGGTGCCGTCCAGCGCCGGGTGGTACTGATGCGCGCCCAGCCGCCGGCGCATTCCTCGCGCCCGCCGCAGCAACTGTTCCTGGCCGAGTCGCTCAGCGTGCTGGAACCGGCCATCCGCCAGATGCGCCCGGCGCTGCACCTATCACAGGCGCGCAACCCGCGCGTGGTCATCCTGATGCCCGGCTTCGGCACCCACCCCGTCCGCATGCGCTACATGGCCGAGCGGCTGGAAGAGGCGGGCCACACGGTCAAGCGCTGGGGCACCGGCTTCAATATGGGGGCCACGCCGGAAAACTTTGCCCTGGTGGCCCAGCGCGTGGTGGACGTGCATCAGCGTTATGGCCAGCAGGTGATGCTGGTGGGTTGGAGCCTGGGCGGCATCTTCGCGCGCGAAGTGGCCAAGCTGCACCCCGAAGCGGTGGCGCGGGTGATCACCATGGGTTCGCCCTTCAGCCACACGCCCTATTCCAACAATGTCTGGCGCCTGTACCAGCTCGTCACCGGCTATTCGGTGGAGCAGCCTCCGTTGCCGCTGAACCTGGCGGCAAAGCCGCCAGTGGAAACCATTGCCCTGTGGAGCCCGCGGGATGGCGTGGTGGCCTGGCGCAGCGCCTGCGGCCGGCGCGGAGAGCGGGACCGGGCGCGCGCCCTGCGTTGCTCGCACATGGGCTTTTCCAACTCGCGCGAAGCGATCCTGGCCGTGGCCGAGGAACTCGACGCCGACTGACTGCCAATTCTCCTGCCGCGCGGCTGTGAAATCTGCCGTTTGACAAGCGCTGTAATCGTGCCATGTTGCACTGCGGCAAAGACAGGGCGCGATGAACCTTCCACCGGCAGACAAGTTCGACGAGATGCATGCACCCGATGGATCGGTGCGGCCAGCTTATCACGAATATTGCCGCTGGCTTGACCAGCAGGATACCGCCCAGTTGCGCAAGAAGGGCGCGGAGGCGGAAAGCGTGTTCCGCCGCACCGGCATCACCTTCAACGTCTATGGCGAGGATGACGCGGAAGAGCGGCTGATCCCGTTCGACATGGTGCCGCGCATCATCACCGCAGCCGAATGGCGGCGCGTTTCGCGCGGGATCGAGCAGCGGGTGAGGGCGCTCAACGCTTTCATCCATGACCTGTATCACCGGCAGGAAATCATCCGCTCGGGCCGACTGCCCTTGCGGGTGCTGCGCGACAACGCCGTGTGGCTGCCGCAGATGGTCGGCTTCACCCCGCCGGGCGGGGTCTATACCCACATCGTGGGCATCGACCTGGTGCGTACCGGTCCCAACGATTTCATGGTGCTGGAGGACAATGCCCGCACCCCCAGCGGCGTCTCCTACATGCTGGAGAACCGCGAAACGATGATGGCCATGTTCCCGGAACTGTTCACCCGGGCCAAGGTGCGGCCGATCAGCGACTATCCGCGCAACCTGGCGGCCAGCCTGGCGGCCTGCGCGCCGGAGTTTTCCGGATCACGCCCCACCATCGCCGTGCTGACACCGGGCATCTACAACTCCGCCTATTTCGAGCATGCCTTCCTGGCCGACCAGATGGGCGCCGAACTGGTGGAAGGCAGCGACCTGAGGGTGGTGGATGGCCGGGTGCAAATGCGCACCACCGACGGGTTCCGCCCGATCGACGTGCTTTATCGCCGGGTGGATGACGAGTATCTCGATCCGCTCACCTTCAACCCGTCTTCCGTGCTGGGCGTGCCGGGCATTTTCGACGTCTACCGCGCGGGCCGCATCACCATTGCCAATGCGCCGGGCACGGGGGTGGCGGACGACAAGGCGATCTATTCCTTCATGCCCGAGATCGTCCAGTTCTATACCGGCGAGCAGCCGATCCTGCCCAACGTGCAGACCTGGCGCTGCGCCGAGAAGGAGAGCCTGGCCTATGTGCTGGCGAACCTGTCGGAACTGGTGGTCAAGGAAGTCCACGGCTCCGGCGGCTATGGCATGCTGATCGGTCCCACCTCCTCGAAGAAGGAACTGGAGGCTTTCCGCGCCAAGCTGGTGGCCAAGCCGGAAAACTACATCGCCCAGCCCACGCTGGCGCTCAGCACCTGCCCGATCTTCACCGCCAAGGGCCTGGCCCCGCGCCACGTGGACCTGCGCCCGTTCGTGCTGTGCAGCCCCAATGGGGTGGAGATCACCCCCGGCGGCCTGACGCGGGTGGCGCTGAAGAAGGGCAGCCTGGTGGTCAATTCCAGCCAGGGCGGCGGGACCAAGGATAGCTGGGTGCTCGATGATTGAAGCCGAACGCCCTATGCTGGGCCGCGTGGCCCACGGCATCTTCTGGATGTACCGCTATCTGGAGCGGGCGGAGAACATCGCCCGCCTGCTGGCCGCCGCGCACCGCATGGCGCTGACCCGCGGGACGGACGAGGCGACTCAGGAGTGGCGGTCTGTCCTGACCACGCTGGGCCAGCTCCAGGCCTATGACAACCAGTACACCGTCTACGGCGGCGCGCAGGTGTGCGACTTCGTGCTGCGCGCGCGCGGCAACCCGCAAAGCGTGCTGTCGATGTTCGAGCGTGCGCGGACCAATGCCCGCGCCTGCCGCAGCGCCATCACGCGCGAGGTGTGGGAAGCGATCAACGAAGGCTGGATGAACCTGAAGGAGCAGCTCAGCCGCCCGATCCGCGAGGGCAACCTGGAGACGGTTCTGGCCTCGATCCGCCGCGAATCGACGCTGGCGCGCGGGGCCACCCACGGATCGATGCTGCGCAACGAGATCTATGCTTTCGCGCGGCTGGGGACGTTCCTGGAACGGGCCGACAACACCGCCCGCATCCTCGATGTGAAGTATTTCCTGCTGCTGCCCAGCCTGTCCTACGTCGGCACCGCGCTTGATACCGGTCAGTGGGACAACGTGCTGCGCTCTCTATCTGGCGAGCGGGCCTATTCCTGGCTCAATGCCGGGCGCATGGATGCGCGGGGAATCGCCCAGTTCCTTATCCTGGACGAGCGCTTCCCGCGCAGCTTGGCATTCTGCCGCCTGGCCCTGCGCGAGAACCTGTCGGCGCTGGCCCGGTTGCGCGGACACGACGGGCTGCCGCACGCTGCGCTGGACCGGGTCGATGCCCTGATGGAAGGCCGCCGGGTGGAGGAGATCTTCGACAACGGGCTGCACGAATTCATCGTCAAGTTCATCGGGCTCAACGCCGGCATTGCCGATGCCATCGCGCGCGAATACCGTTTCATTGCCTGATTAGACCGGAAAGCCGATCCATGCGCCTCGCCATCAGCCACACCACGCGTTATCGCTTCGAAGGGGCGGTGCTGCACGGTGTGCAGCGGCTGCGGCTGACGCCAAAGAGCACGCAGGGCCAGAAGATCATCGACTGGCGCATGGCCTATGACGGCGCGCACGAGGAACTGGCCTACGATGACCAGAACCACAATCACGTGACGCTGGTATCCGTGGTGCCGGGTGCGGCCGAAGTGGTGATTTCCTGCTCGGGCGTGGTGGAGACCGAGGACAAGGCGGGTGTCATCGGCCATCACGCCGGTCACCTGCCGCTGTGGTCGTTTCTCAGCCATACCCGCCTGACCCGGCCCGGTCCGCGCGTGCGCCAGGTACTGGCCCAGGTGGACCGACGCAGCGGGGACGTGCTGGCGGCGATGCACCAGTTGTCCGCCGCGGTGCGCGGCCAGGTGGATTACATGGTGGGCGCAACCCAGGTCGAAACCACGGCCGAGGAGGCGCTGGCTGCCGGGGCGGGCGTGTGCCAGGACCATGCCCACGTGTTCATCGCCGCCGCCCGCGCGATGGACGTGCCGGCCCGCTATGTCAGCGGCTACCTGATGATGGATGACCGGGTGGACCAGGAAGCCACCCATGCCTGGGCCGAAGCCTGGGTTGAGGGGCTGGGCTGGGTCGGCTTCGATGTCGCCAACCAGATTTCACCCGATCCGCGCTATGTGCGGGTTGCCACGGGCCGCGATTATCGCGATGCCGCCCCTGTCACCGGCGTCAGCTTCGGCGCGGCCATGGAAGACCTGCACGTGGCGCTGGCGGTGGAACAGCAATTCGTGGAACAATAGCCGCGCCGGCAAGCGAAGCGCGCGGCGAGGGGAGCGGAACGACAAGCGATGACCTATTGCGTAGGCATGATCCTCGACAAGGGGCTGGTGTTGATGAGCGACACCCGCACCAACTCGGGCGTCGACAACATCTCGGTGTTCCGCAAGATGTATCGCTGGAGCGTGCCGGGCGAGCGGGTGATCGCGCTGATGACGGCGGGCAACCTGGCCACCACCCAGGCCGTGGTCAGCAAGCTGCAGGAACGTACCAAGGCTCCCGCCGAGCGGCAGAACTCGCTGCTGGAACTGCCCACCATGTTCCAGGCCGCGACGGAAATCGGCAAGCTGCTGCGTGAGACGGTGCAGCAGACCCAGGCCGCCAACGGGCAGGAAGCCAGCGGGCGCTTTACGGCCAGCATGATCCTGGCCGGGCAGATCGCCGGCATGGAGCCGCGCCTGTTCATGATCTACCCGGAGGGCAACTTCATCGAGGCCAGCTTCGACACCCCGTTCTTCCAGATCGGCGAGACCAAGTACGGCCGCCCGATCCTGATCCGCGGCTATGACCGCGACATGAGCTTCGAGGATGCGGTGAAGCTGATGATGGTCAGCTTCGATTCCACGCTGAAGGCCAACCTCTCCGTCGGTCTGCCGCTGGATACCCTGGTGCTGGAACGCGATAATTTCGAGCCGGTGCACGAGCGGCGGATCGAACATGACGATCCATACTTCGTTTCGATCTCCAACAGCTGGAGTAACGCGCTGCGCAATGCGTTTCATTCGCTGCCGGACTATAGCTTTTCGTCAACTAGGGATTAACCATTAAGGCGCCCTGAAAAGCTGGGGATAATACCGTGATACTAGGTATTGCTACAGAGTTCCGGGAACATAAGTAATCTCGCCATGCGTGATATTGCGCAATTCCGATCCAATCTGGATGGAATTTCGCCATGGTTTTACGAGCGCTTTCCCCGTTTGAACCCCTGATTTCGCTTTATAATGGCGGCATGTCCGCATGCATCGGGCGCTGTGATGAGGCAGTGTCATGAGCATGGAACAGCGCCTCAAACTTCACATCACCGGTGGCGACAGCCGCCTTCGCGCAGAACAGTCCCGCCTCGCGTTCGAGATGGGGCACCACGCGGAAGTCTATTCCGACCTGGCGGAACTGATCGATGCTTCACCCCGGGAAGGGGTGATCATCGCCTGCCAGAGCGTGCTGGTGGGCGGGGTTGACCGGCTGCTCGACCGGCTGGGGGAAGCGGGCATGTGGCTGCCGGTAATCGCCGCCAGCCAGGACCCGGATGTTGACGACGTGGTCCAGGCGATCCGCGCCGGTGCGCTGGACTACCTGCGCCTGCCGCTGACGCGCGAGGAATTCGCCCGCATGGCCGCCCACGTGATTGCCGATGGCGGCCGCCACGCCGAAGCCCGCCGCCGCCTGATCGAGGCGCGCCAGCGCATCGGCCTGCTGTCCCGCCGCGAGCGCGAGGTGCTCGACTGGCTGAGCGAGGGCTGCTCGAACAAGGCCATTGCCCGCGCGCTCGATATCAGCCCGCGCACGGTGGAAATCCACCGCGCCAACATGATGGACAAGCTGGGGGCGACCCACGCGGCAGACGCGGTGCGCCTGCGGATGGAAGCCGGCATCCTCTGCACCGTGGATACCGTTAACGCGCCTGTGCTCAGGGTAAGCAACTAAGGTAAACGGCTGTTCCGCAGCCGTTTACACCTGGCTTCACCGGCAGAACGAATTGCCTTCCAGCACCCCTTCCACATGGAAGTGGTCATGGTGGGCGGCGTTGTAGGCCGGGCCCAGCACCGTATCGAACCGGCGGCAGGCGCTCTGCTGAACGGTGCGCAGGAACTGCTTTTCCGCCGCCGTGCCATTGTTCCAGTCCTGCGAGATGACAATCCGGCGGCCGTCCTCCAGCACGAAGCCCGAGATATCGATCGCGCCTGCGGTGGCATGGGCCGACATGCGCTGCGATCCGGCCACGGTGCGGCAGGAATAGGAACCGAAGGTCTCGATCCGCGCCAGCGGCGATCCCAGGATCTGGCGCGCCGCGCGGTCCACGCCATAGCGCGCCCAGGCGGCAAAGGCGGTGCCCACGCCGCACTGCACCGGGCCGATGTTGCTGACGCCGAGGCGCGCATTGTCGCCCGAGAGGGCCGCCAGTTGCACCGTGCCCACCGTGCTGCACCCGTTGCCGAAGTAGGCATCGTTAACCGGGGTGAATTGCGCGCCGGCCTGGTCGAGCTGGGTCAGGCATTGCGCGGCTTCCGGTCGCACGGCCAGCGGCCGCTGGGTCAGCGCCGGACCACGCGGGGCAGGGGCCGAAGCCACCTGCGCCGAGCCCGAGTCGCGCCGCGCGGTGGTTTCCGGCACCACGGTACAGGCGGAAAGCAGGCCGGTTGCAGCGAGCAGGAGGGCGAGGTTCTTCATGCCTGAAAGACTAAGTATTCAAGGTTAAACTTCGTCGAAGCGAAATGGTTAACAGTGCGGCAACAATTTGCCGCAGCGGCAGAATTCTGCCGTGCCTGGTCCCCCGTTATGCTGCGGCCCACCTTAATCGCGCTTGACTAAGCCGTGGCTGCCACTAGAGCCGCCGCCGGGCCACGCGGTCCCAACGCCGCGCGTGCTCTCTGAAAGGAGAGAATACAGTTATGACTACCGAACCCACGCTCCGTCCGGAGCGCCCCTTCTTTTCCTCCGGCCCCACCGCCAAGTTTCCTGGCTGGTCGCTGGACAAGATCGACACCCGCAGCCTCGGCCGTTCGCACCGCGCGTCCTATCCCAAGGGTCGCCTGAAGTATGCGATCGACCTCAGCAAGGAATTGCTGGGTGTGCCGGATGACTATCTGGTGGGCATCATGCCGGGTTCGGATACCGGCGCGCTGGAATGCGCCATGTGGACCATGCTGGGCGCGCGCGGCGCGACCGTGGCCGCCTGGGAAAGCTTCGGCAACGTGTGGATCCAGGATGCGGCCAAGCAGCTGAAGCTGCCGAACCTGCAGATCCTCGATGCCGACTACGGCCAGATTCCCGACCTGTCGCAGGTGCCGCAGGACAACGACGTTGTCTTCACTTGGAACGGCACCACGTCCGGCGCCAAGATCCCCAACACCGACTGGCTGGCCCCCGGCCGCGCCGGCCTGGCGATCAACGATGCCACCAGCGCCGTTTTCGCGATGGAGATGGACTGGGCCAAGCTGGATGCCACCACCTACTCGTGGCAGAAGGTGATGGGCAGCGAGGCGCAGCATGGCATGCTGATCCTCAGCCCCAAGGCGATCGAGCGGATCGAAAGCTACGACCCCGAGTGGCCGCTGCCCAAGCTGTTCCGCATCAAGAAGAAGGGCAAGCTGGACCGCGCCATCTTCGAAGGCAGCACCATCAACACCCCGTCGATGCTGGCGACCGAGGACTACATCGCCGCGCTGGAATGGGCCCAGGCCCTCGGCGGCCGCCAGGCGCTGTTCGCCCGTTCCAACGCCAATGCCCAGGCCGTGTTCGATTTCATCGAGGAGAAGGACTACCTGCGCAACATGGTGGCGGACCCCGCGATGCGGACCAACACCGGCGTGTGCATGGTGTTCCAGGGTGACTGGTACGAGAGCCTCTCGGCCGAAGACCAGGCCAATGTGCCCAAGAAGATCGCCTCGACGCTCGAGAAGATGGGCATCGGCTATGACTTCAACGGCTACCGCGATGCCCCGCCGAGCCTGCGCATCTGGTGCGGCGCGACCGTGGAAGCCGAGGACGTGAAGCGCCTGCTGCCGTGGATCGACTGGGCCTATCACCAGCTGAAGGACGGCAAGCTCTAAGCTTCGCCCGCAATTGTCACCCCCGCTGCGGCGGGGGCGACGCTCTCCATTTTTCTTAATTCTTGCCGGTCGACGCCCGAAAACCGTTTCGCGCACCGGCAATCTAACGGAGGTCACCATGACCAAGCCCAAGGTTCTTATTTCCGACAAGATGGATCCCAATGCCGCCCGCATCTTCCAGGAGCGCGGCTGCGACGTGGACGTGAAGCCCGGCATGACCAAGGACGAGCTGATCGCCTGCATCGGCCAGTACGATGGCCTGGCGATCCGTTCCGCCACCAAGGCCACTGCCGAGGTGCTGGACGCCGCCACCAACCTTAAGGTGATAGGCCGCGCCGGCATCGGCGTGGACAACGTCGACATTCCCCACGCATCGTCCAAGGGCATCGTGGTGATGAACACGCCGTTCGGCAACTCGATCACCACGGCCGAACACGCCATTGCCATGATCATGGCGCTGGCCCGCCAGATCCCCGCCGCCGACCGCCGCACCCAGGCGGGCGAATGGCCCAAGAACGATTTCATGGGCGTGGAAGTGACCAACAAGACGCTGGGCCTGATCGGTGCCGGCAACATCGGCTCGATCGTCGCCAGCCGGGCCATTGGCCTGCGCATGAAGGTGATCGCCTATGACCCGTTCCTGACGCACGAACGCGCCGTGGAAATGGGCGTGGACAAGGTGGACCTGGGCGCGCTGATCGAGCGGGCCGATTTCATCACCCTGCATACCCCGCTGACCGACGAGACGCGCAACATCCTCAGCCGCGAACGGCTGGCCCAGTGCAAGAAGGGCGTGCGCATCGTCAACTGTGCGCGTGGTGGCCTGATTGACGAGGTGGCGCTGAAGGAAGCGCTCGATTCCGGCCAGGTGGCAGGTGCCGCGCTGGACGTGTTCGAGCAGGAGCCGCCGGCCAAGGATCACCCGCTGTTCGGCACCCCCAACTTCATCTGCACCCCGCACCTTGGTGCATCGACCACCGAAGCCCAGGTCAACGTGGCCCTGCAGGTGGCCGAGCAGATGGCCGATTTCCTGGTCAACGGCGGCGTCACCAACGCGCTCAACATGCCCTCGCTCTCGGCCGAGGAAGCGCCCAAGCTGCGTCCCTACATGGCGCTGGCCGAACGGCTGGGCAGCCTGGTGGGCCAGCTGGCCCATGGCGACCTGCCCAAGATCAGCATCGAGACCGAAGGCGCAGCCGCCCAGCTCAACAACAAGCCCATCGTGGGCGCGGTGCTGGCGGGCCTGATGAAGCGCTATTCGGCCACGGTGAACATGGTCAACGCCCCGTTCCTGGCCAAGGAACGCGGCATGGAAGTGCGCGAGATCCGCAACGAGCGGGAAGGCGTGTATCACACGCTGGTGCGCGTGACCGTGGAAACCAGCCAGGGCAGCCGCTCCGTCGCCGGCACGCTGTTCGCCAACGGTGCGCCGCGCCTGGTGGAAATGTTCGGCATCTCGATCGAGGCCGACCTCGAAGGGCAGATGCTGTACATCTCCAACCTCGACATGCCCGGCTTCATCGGCTCGGTGGGCGCGATCCTGGGCGAGGCGAACATCAACATCGGCACCTTCCACCTGGGTCGCCGCGAAGCCGGTGGCGAGGCGATCCTGCTGCTGAGCGTTGACAGCAAGGTGCCGCAGGACCTGATCGACAAGATCTGCCAGGTCCGCAACGTCAAGCGGGTGCAGCCGCTCAGCTTCTGAGCCCTTCCACCCCGCATTGTGACCCGCTAGGGGGCAGGGATGAACGATCCGACGTCAGACCTGCTCCCCGAGGGGCTTGAGGACCGGCTGCCGCAAAGCGCGGCGGCCGCCGCCCGCATCGAACGCGCCGCTATGGCAGTGCTGCACGCCCACGGGTTCGACCGGGTGCGCCCGCCGCTGATCGAGTTCGAGAAGAGCATGGCCGCGCGGATGGACGGCCTGATGACGCGGGCGATGTTCCGCTTCGTCGATCCCAAGAGCCTGCGGACCCTGGCCCTGCGCAGTGACATGACTGCGCAGGTCAGCCGCATCGCCGCCACCGCGCTCAGCCAAGCGGCGCGCCCGCTGCGGCTGTGCTATTCGGGCCAGGTGGTGAAAATCGCGGGTGACCAGCTCGAGCCCCGGCGCGAGAACCTGCAGATCGGCGCGGAACTGATCGGCAATGACAGTGCGGCTGCTGCCGGCGAGATGGTGGAACTGGCCATCGCAGCGCTGGAAGCGGCGGGCGCGTGCAATATCTCGGTCGATTTTACCCTGCCGGACCTGGTCGATACGCTGGCGGCGGAGGAATTCCCGCTGGACGAAAGCCAGCGCGATGCCGTGCGGCGCGAGCTGGATGCCAAGGATGCCGGTGGGCTGAAGGAGGCAGGGGGCGAGGCGTACCTGCCGCTGCTCTATGCCACGGGCGAGTTCGAGATGGCGGCGGCCAAGCTGGCGGCGCTCGATACCAGCGGGGTGCTCGCCACCCGTATCGTCCGCCTGCGCGAAATCGCTGCCCGGGTGGGTGGCCGCGCCCGGCTGACGCTGGACCCCAGCGAGCGGCACGACATCACCTACCAGACCTGGTTTGCCTTCACCCTGTTTGCCGAAGGCGTGCGCGGCGCGCTGGGCCGCGGCGGCACCTACCGCATCGGCGGCTCTGGCGAAGTGGCGACGGGCTTCTCGCTCTATCCCGAGGAACTGGTGGAAGCGGTCAAGGCCGCTGAGGATCTGGGCCACAAGGTGTTTCTGCCGCTGGGCCATGACCGGCACCTGGCCGCCCTGGCCCGGGGCGAGGGCTGGCGCACGGTGGAAGCGCTGGACGAGGCCGACGATGCGGCGGCGCTGGGCTGCACCCATGTGCTGCGCGATGGCGGGGTGCAGGCGCTTTAGCGCCGGATCAGAATTCGGCTGACGGAGGCGATTGGGCCTTGAACCCTTCCGGCACCGGCAGGGTTCTCAGCCCGTGCCCCAGGCTTACCCGCTCGTCGAACACGAAGCAGCCGCCGCGCCACAGGCTCTCTTCCTCTGGGATGTCTTCCAGGTACTTGAGGATGCCGCCAGCCAGGTGGAACACCTCCTCTACCCCTTCCGCCTTGAGGAAAGCGGTGCTCTTTTCGCACCGGATGCCGCCGGTGCAGTACATGGCTACCCTGGGGTTGGGACCAAGGGCATCGCGGTTGGCGCGGAACCAGGCGGGAAAATCGCGGAAGGTTGGCGTCTGCGGGTCCACCGCACCCTCAAACCGGCCCAGCACCACCTCGTAATCGTTGCGCGTGTCGATCAGCACCACGTCGGGCTGGCTGATCAGGGCGTTCCATTCCGCCGGCGGGACATAGGTGCCGACCAGCGCGGTGGGGTCAACGTCCGGCACGCCCATGGTCACGATCTCGCGCTTCAGCTTCACCAGCATCTTGCCGAAGGGCATGGCAGCGGCGGTGGACCACTTGACCGCGATGTCCGCGCAGCCGGGCAGGGCGCGGATATGGGCAATCACCGCGTCCAGCCCTTCCTTCGGCCCGGCGATGGTGCCGTTCAGCCCCTCGTGGGCCACCAGCAGCGTGCCCTTGATGCCCTGCGCCAGCGCCAGCGCCAGCAGCGGCCCGCGCACCGCCTCCCGATCAGGAAAGCGGGTGAACTGGTACAGCGCGGCAACGTGGATGGGGGCAGGGTCCATAGGCGGAGCCTTTAGGGCAGGGGCAGGCGTTCCCACAAGGGCACGCGGCGGCCCTTGGTGCGGCTGGTCAGGTGCCACTGGAGGCAGCGATCACATTTATAGGGGCGCAGGATCAGACCGCTCGCCTGGGCCACTGCCATTGCTTCCGCTGCCGAAGCGTAGGCGGCCTTTCTGCGGCAGATGCTGAGGCGGGTGCGCATGTTACCCGTCCTAGCACAGGTTCAGCGGCGCAGCACGCGCGCCAGGAAGGCATCCACCACGGGCGTTGCAGGATAGTCCGCCTCGCCCAGGTTGCGGTTGATCTGCATGTGGCCGCGCAGGCCCCGGCCATCGAATCCTTGCACCATGGCGGGGGTGCCCGCACGCTCCAGCGCTGCGGCCAGTTCACGGCTCTGGCGTGCGCCGTCCGCGCGCTGAACGTGGAGAATCAGGAATTCCGGTGCATTCGGTCCGCCTGCGTGGAAGGTGGGGGAAAGCGCCCGCTGGCGCGCGGGATCGGTGCCGAAGGCTTGGGCATAGGTATCGCCCATCAGGCGGGCGTTCTCGTCCATCTGGTCGGGCACGTTGTATGCTGCACCGTCCAGCGGCACGATCCCGCGCACGGCATCCATCGGCAGCCCGGCGGCGCGAAAGTATTGCGGGTCCGTCCCCACCAGGGCCACCAGGTGTGCGCCCGCGCTGTGGCCCACCAGCGCGATGCGATCCGCATCGAAGCCCAGCCGCGCGGCGTTGGCGCGCAGCCACGCCACGGCCCCAGCCACGTCCGCAGCCTGTTGCTCAACCGTGGCATCCGGGACCAGCCGGTAATTGATCGAGGCAACCGCATAGCCCGCCGCCTGCCAATGCTCCAGCTTGGCCGATCCGCGCATCATCTGCTTGTCGCCGCGCTTCCAGCCGCCGCCGTGAACGAAGACCACCAGCGGCGCACCGGCGCTGGCACCCGGCCAGTAGTCGAGCGCCTGCAGCGGATCGTTGCCATAGGCCATGGTCTGCATCGCCGGGTCCGGCGCGCTGCGTCCCGCGCGCCGCGCGCCATCGTTTCCTGCCCGCTGCTGGACCAGCGAGGCGATCTGCTGGCGGCACGGCTCGCTGAGGTTCTGCCGCTGCTCCACCAGGCAGGCGCGCACGGCGGCTCGATCGGTGCCGCACAGCGCGCGCACTTCCTGCCGGCAGGCGCGCGGCAGACGGTCCTGCGCCTGGGCGAAGGTGGCAAATCCGGTCGCGGTTACGGCAAGGGCGATAAGCGGGATCAGGATGTGGCGACGGGGCATGGCACAAGGTCTCGGGCAAAGGACTGTTACCGGCATGACGCGGCACGCCGGAAAAGCCTTTGCGCGGGAATCAGAAAATCACGAGATGTGCCAGACGTCCACGCCGCTGCGGGTGATGCAGCACAGCTTCTGGGTGCCCTCCCACACTGTCGCGCGGTCGTGCTGGGGGTGCTGCTCCAGGATGGTCAGCGCGGTGCGCGGATCGTGGGCCGTGAAGCGGATCGCGTTGTTGTCCTGCGGGGTGGTGGAACTGAAGGTGAGAGTGAAAGTGCGCATAAGCAGGGCCTTTGCAGGCGCCGGAGTCTTACCCTCCCCAAAGGGCGTGAGTGGCAACCGATTGTCAGCAAATCGCGAGAAGCGGACGGGTCGTGGGCAAAAACCGGGACCACGAAAAGCCGATATGTGGGAACATCCACAACCGGTCACCGTTGTAACAGGTTCTGCCGGAAACTTCAGGCATTTTTTAAGAATTCTGGAACCTTTTCAAAAGGTCGCTTGATTCCAATGGGGAAATCTTGCCTTTCAGGTCAATATTCCCGCAGCGTGAATTTGCCGGGCGGGCGCAAAGCCGCGCTGTCCTACAGCGTAGCGAATCACCTTTAACCTGCCGGATGATGCAGGATTCGCCGGTACGGAAAACGCCGATACGGGGGCGGCAGGGATGGTGCCGGGAGCGTCTTGCCGGGCGTGGCGGCTTTGCCGTTCGGACCTTGTTCCAGGTGTTCCAGGTTAGTTGGATTTGCCCCGTGCCACCGACCTCGCCGGTTGACTCTGGGGGCCACGGCGTTAGGTGCGCCACCGCAAGGGCAAGCCTCCCTTGCATGACCAGTCCGCTTGCCGAGTCCTGTCGAAGGGCAAGCCGGATCCATCGGGCAGGTGAGGACACGCATCCATGGCCAATGTGACCGTGATCGGCGCCCAGTGGGGCGATGAGGGCAAGGGCAAGATCGTCGACTGGCTGGCCTCGCGGGCCGACGTGGTGGTGCGCTTCCAGGGCGGCCACAACGCCGGCCACACGCTGGTGGTGGGCGAGACGACCTACAAGCTTTCGCTGCTGCCCAGCGGCATCGTCACCGGTACCCTGTCCCTGATCGGCAATGGCGTGGTGCTGGACCCGTGGGCGCTGAAGGCCGAGATCGAGCGGCTGGAAGGGCAAGGGGTGGCGATCACTCCCGAGAACTTCGGCATTGCCGACAACTGCCCGCTGATCCTGCCGGTCCACCGCGAGCTGGACGGCCTGCGCGAGGCGGCGGCCGGCTCCGGCAAGATCGGCACGACTGGCCGCGGCATCGGCCCGGCTTACGAGGACAAGGTGGGCCGCCGCGCTATCCGCGTGTGCGACCTGGCCCATCTGGATGACCTGACCCCGCAGCTTGACCGGCTGTGCGCGCACCACGATGCGCTGCGCGCCGGGTTCGGCGAGCCGCCGGTGGACCGCGCCGCCCTGCTGGAGGAACTGCGCGCCATCGCCGGCTTCGTGCTGCAATACGCCCAGCCCGTGTGGCGCCGCCTCAACGCCGCCAAGAAGGCTGGCAACCGCATCCTGTTCGAAGGCGCGCAGGGCGTGTTGCTGGACGTGGACCACGGCACCTATCCGTTCGTCACCAGCTCCAACACGGTTAGCGGCACGGTGGCCAGCGGCAGCGGCATGGGGCCGGGCGCGGCGGGCTTCGTGCTGGGGATCGTCAAGGCCTACACCACCCGCGTGGGCAGCGGCCCGTTCCCGACCGAACTGGAGGACGAGACCGGCGAGACGCTGGGCCGGCGGGGCCACGAGTTCGGCACAGTCACCGCGCGCAAGCGCCGTTGCGGCTGGTTCGATGCCGTGCTGGTGCGCCAGACCTGCGCCCTCTCCGGCGTCACCGGCATTGCGCTTACCAAGATCGACGTGCTCGACGGGTTCGAGACGATCCGCATCTGCACCGGCTACCGCCTGCGCGGGGAAGTGATCGACTACCTGCCCGCCAATGCGCAGGACCAGGCCGCGTGCGAGCCGGTCTACGAGGAGATGGCCGGCTGGGAAGGCACCACCGTGGGCGCACGCTCATGGGCGGACCTGCCCGCCCAGGCGATCAAGTACATCCGCCGCATCGAGGAACTGATCGAATGCCCGGTGGCCAGCGTCTCCACCAGCCCGGAGCGGGATGACACCATCCTCGTGCGCGATCCCTTCGCGGACTAGTGCCCGTTGAAGCCGACAATCCTGTTCCAGAGTTCGGGGACCTTGGCGGCATAGGGGGCGATCCGCAGTTCGGCCCCGTCGAAGAAACCGATGCGGACCGGGCCGAATCAGGGGCGGTGCATGCCGGCCACCTTGGCCAGGTCGCGGGCAAGGCGGGGGCCGCCTCCCACGGGCTGCCATCTCAGCCGCGTGCCGCACCAGCGGGCATCGGTGCGCACGATCTGGCGCATGTGCCACAGGCACACCCCGGCGCTCACCCAGAAGGCCGCTACCAGCAGCCATGGCATCCGCATCTGGAACACGGCATCGGCCCGTGACGAGCCGATGAACAGGCCGACATAGGCCATCAGGGAGACGATCGCTCCCGCTCCCACCAGGCCGATCCAGTGCATCTGGCCGGGGCGGATCACCGCCCAGCCGGCGGGGTGCTCCTGCTCGCCAAGCCAGCGCCTTGCGAAGGCACGCGTGGCCCACCCGCCCAGCGCGGCGGCGGCGAAGGGGCCCGGGAACTCCAGGTCGATTGCCATGGCTCGCCATCATGCCGGCTGCCGGTGAACAGAGCGCCACCACTCCATTCTTGACACGATCTCTATATGTTCTCATTCTGTTCAAGCGAATCAGCGGGGATGATTATGGGCCAAGCACAGTTCCTGTACGACACGGCACCGGATGCCGCCTTTGGCCTTGCTGCCTCGATCTTCGCAGATCGGGACGATGTTCGTATCCAGATGCGTGACGATGCGTTCGATTCCGGACTGGTCCTGCGCGAATGCGCGTCATTGCACGCCGTGCTGGCTGACGATCCCCGCCCGTTGGGAGACGTGGTGCTGCTCGACTGTCCGGCGCCGGACGGATCGGGGCTGGCGGCGCTTGCGCGGCTGGACGAGCGGGCGGCCCGCTCCGGTGCGGCGCTGGTGGTTTCTACCACGGTCGGCGGGCTGGAGGACGTGTTCGGCTGCCTGTCGCAGTCGGGTGCGCAAATCCTGGTCAACGCGCGGCGGGCAGATCGGGTCATCGCCCTGGGACAGGCCCTGGCCGGTGGTCGGGGGCACAGGGTGCGCGAGCTGTCGGACGAGGACCGGTTGACCCTGCTGCGGTTGACCGAGCAGGTCCATGCCATTTCCGAAAAGCTGGAGCGGCTGTCAGAAGAGGTTGATGAGGCTGCCGTTCGCAGCCCTGCCACTGCGTTCCGCTTTGGTGATGGCGCAGCGACTGCGGCATCTCCGGGTGATCGGCTGGTGCGGGCAGCGCGGCCGGCCTTACCTGATGCACGGCTGGTGCGGCGGATCATCCACCAGCGCCAGTTGCGCGCCCGGTTCTTCGATGGCGAGCTGTTTGCCGATCCCGCCTGGGACATGTTGCTCGACCTGACCGCCGCCCGCGTGGAGCACGCCCGGGTTTCGGTCACCTCGCTGTGCATCGCCTCGTCCGTGCCGCCCACCACGGCGCTGCGCTGGATCAGCCAGTTGACCGAGGCCGGGCTGTTCGAGCGAGTCGAGGACGAGACTGATCGGCGGCGTGCCTTCATCCAGCTGACCGACAAGGCCTGTGACGGCATGGCTCGCTACTTTGCCGAACTGGGCAAGAGTGCCGCCGCGCTGGTCTGAGAAGCGCGCGGTTCTTCCTGGTGGGTGGTTGAGACCTGCGCTGGCGCGATTGGCGATTCGCGTTGCCTGTTCGGTCGGTTGCGCAGTTACCTTGCGATCGGGGCCCTATGCGCCCGGCCGGCGGCAGGCCGGATCAGGCGGGCTTGGCCTGCTCCATCAGGTAGCGCAGGACGAACTGTTCCGAATGCCCGTCTGCCTGCCGCTGCATCCTGGGCGGCGGCGGTTCTCCGCTGCTGCCGAGTTCGCGCAGTAAAGGCACCAGCGTGCCGCTGAAGTCGCGCACCAGGTCCTCATAAGCCAGCGCCCTGGATGATCCCGCATGTGCCAGCAGATTGCGCCAATGTGCGTTGCTCCAGTCGGCATAGGCGATCTGGCGGCTGATCGCTTCGGCATCGTAGACGGGATCGGCGCGCCGCTGCATTTCAGCACCGGGAATTGAACGCCATTGTCCCGTCTGCTCCGCCACCACCCCGGACACGGCCTGCCGCACCCGGTCGCGGCGGTAGAGATGGATAAAGGCGGGATTGGGCAGCAATTGCCCGATCAGCGCCAGCAGATCGCGGTAGGATTCGGGCGACAGGGTTTGTGGGTCGGCCTGCCCGAGGTGACCAAATCGGCCAGGAGCAAGTTCGCAGGCAACGTCCACCACGTCGCGCCACATCAGTTTTACCGAGAGAACCCCGGAAGGGTCGGTCCGGTTGCGCCACAGGGCTTCCACCAGACCCTCAAGCCCGGTGACATCCCAGATCTCCTCGAAGCGCGGCCGAAAGCCGGCATGGAGATATTCGAGCGGGCAGCCCAAGCCCCCAGCGAAGTACATGGCCTCGCCCAGCAGGGTGGAGCCGGATCGCGGTAGGGTGCAGATAACAAGACTGCGGCGCGGAGGACCCCTCCACGCCGCATAATCCCGTTCACGAGACGTCAGATCGTAATGTTTGCGCGCTTCAGCTGCCAAAGCCGGACTCCGACAGCAATGATCACAAACTCAAACCAACGTATTCGCAACCTGATCCAAAAATCAGGCGGTAAGGTTCACAGTGCCGTCGCCCACCTTGCCGGTGTTGTCGCCTTCAGCGGCTTCCACCGGCTTCAGCGAAACGATCTCGGGCTTCACCCACAGAGCCGAATCAGACTGTTGGTTGTTCTTGATCATCATGGTTCCCCAATTAAACCTCATTATCGAACCGCACTCATGTCCGGCCGGAGTAGTTTGTCTCGGCTATCGCACTAGCATTGCTCCGATTTAGGGTCAATGCGCAGTGTGCCTAAGGGTTCCTGCCGAGGTAAGAAGGCAACTCTGTCACTAGATATTGGCAGGCTGGAAAATTGATCGCCTTGTCGTTGCGCGCGGCTGATTCGCCTTTATGCGGGCGGACTTGGCCGGAACGGGAGCAAACGGTGGAAACGATTCGCGTAGCACCCTGGATAAGCTGGGTACCGGACGCGGCCAGCCTTGTGCTGTTCGACGAGCGCGACTCAAGCTACCATGTGCTCAACGAGTCCGCTTCCCACATCTGGCGTTTGCTTGCCGCCGGGGAAGAGCAGGAGATGATCGTGGCTGCGCTTGGTGCCGATCACGGTTTGCCTGCCGATCAGGCTGCCGAAGCGATCGGGGACTTCGCAACCGCTGCGCTTGCCAAGGGGCTGCTCGTTGCCGAATAGGTTACCGCTTCGCCCGGCAGGCCGGTGCGCCACAGCCAGACAAGGCCGGGTTTTGCCAGGATGAGTGCGATCGCCGGGATCCTGGCACTGGATGAGCGGCCCATCGGCCAGGAGATGCTGGCGCGGATGCGCGCCGCAGCCCCGCCCCGGGGACTCGATGGCACGCAGGTGTGGCTGGAGGCCAATTTCGGCACGATCCGCCAGGCGAATGCCACCACGCCGCAAGCCGTTGGCGAACAGCAGCCCTTCACGGGTCCGTCGGGGGCCGTGGTCATGTTCGACGGGCGGCTGGACAACCGGTCCGATGTCCTTGCCCTGCTGGGACCGGCAGGTGGGCGGCTGGCGGAAGCACCCGACGGTGCGCTGGTTCTGGCGCTTTACGAGAAATTGGGCCGCGATTTTGTGCGGTCGCTGGTGGGCGATTTCGCCATCGCTATTTGCCATCCGCTCGAACGCCGCCTCGCCCTGTTCACATCCCCCCTCAACTGGCGACCGCTGCACTGGACCCGGCATGGCGCGCTGGTCGCCTTTGCCACCGACATGCGCACCCTGGTGCTTGGCCTGGGGCTTCAGCGGCAGGTGAACGAGGGGGCCTTTGCCGAGTTCATGAGCGGCGTGATGATGTCGCCAACCGAGACCTTCCTCGCTGGCGTGGAGCGGGTGGAGCAGGGTTCGGCCGTGTTTTTTGAAGGCGAACGGACCGACGTGTGGCTGTGGCACGATGGCCCGTTCGAAGACTGGACCGGCCGGAGCATGGCGGACCACGTCGAGCATTTCAACGCGCTGTTCGATCAGGCCGTGGCGGCCGCATTTCGCAGCCATGGCGATGTTTCCGCGCAACTATCCGGCGGCCTCGATTCGTCCTCGGTCGTGTGCCGCGCCACCGAGCTTTACCGGGCAGGCCGGCTGGACCGGCAGGTGCGGGCAATCTCTGCCCGCTTCCCGGGTATGCCGCAGGACGAGACGCGCTGGTCGTCGGCGGTGGAGGACCATCTGGGGATAAGGGCCGAGGTCGCCACGGCCAAGCCATTCTCGCTGGAAGCGGCGCGGCAATGGACCGCCAGCACCTGGCACCTGCCGCTGCGGCCCAATGCCCTCGACACGATGGGTGGGGTCGTCGACATCATGCGCGCTGATGGCCGGCGGGTGCTGCTGGGAGGTGAGGGCGGGGATGACTGGCTGAACGGTTCGCTGGCGCACCTGCCCGACCTGCTGCGTCGCGGCCGGCTTGGCGGGCTGGCTGAGTTCGGTCGCACCTATTTTCCGCGCGATTCGGTGCCCGTGCAATGGGCCAAGGCGCTGGTCCTGGCCGGGCGGCCCCTGGTAATCCCGGAATACCGGCGCGAGATCCTCTATCCCGCAATCGACTGGAACCGGGCCAGCGCACCCTGGCTACGGCCGGAATGGACCCGCAACACGGACCTCGCCGACCGGCTGCAGGGCACCCCAACCCGCCCCGGGCTGCAGGGGTTTACCCAGCGCTCCCGCTATTCCACCTATGCCAATGGCGTTCGCCAGATGCTCGCCGCGCCGGTCGTGGCCTACATGGAGCAGTTCGGGATTGAGTGGCGCCACCCGCTGCACGATGCGCGCCTGACGGGCTTTTGCATGGGCGCATCGGGCAACCATCTGCGCAACCGGGAAACGCGCAAGATGATCCTGCGCGAAGCCATGCGCGGCACCTTGCCGGAAGTTGTCCGCATGCGCTCGGACAAGGCGGCCTTCTACGTCAACACGATAGCGGCCATGGAGGACATCCTGCGCGAACGGCCGTTCCGAGACACCCTGCCGGCCAGGATGGGCTGGGTCGATGCAAAGCAGTTGGAGGCGCTCTACGCACCTGTCCGGGCCTGGGATCCTGGCGGTGACCGGGCAAACTTGCCATCGGCGCCTTATGGGCCGATCTGGTTTGTGCTTGCGGCCGACATGTGGTTGGATCAGGCATTCGGTTCAACAATCTGATACTGCGGTAGATTATGACAGATACCATTGACCTGAACCCGGGCACCCAAATCAGCCGCAGCGACAATATCGCCGCCGTCGACGTGTCCGAGGAGGCGATCCTGCTCGACGTCGACAGCGGGTATTTCTTCCAGCTCAACCGGACGGCGGCCAGCATCTGGCGGCTGGTCGAGGAGCCGCGCTCGTTTGCCGACCTGTGCGTCGCGCTGCAGCAGGAGTTTCCCGGTGCCGGTGATGCGCTGGCAGAGGATGTGCACGGCTTCGTGGTTGACTTGGCTCAGCGGCGTGTCCTGCACCTGGCGTGACAACGGGACATTAGGGCTGCGCCGGATGCCCTCGCATTGACACCGCCGGTCCAATGGTCGATCCGGCAGGCCTGCCCGATCGATTGGTTGTAGCCTTTCATGAAGTTCCGTACCGGCCTGTTATCCCTCGTGATCGCGCAGCGGCGCCACCTGCCGCTGGTGGCGGAAGCTCTGGTTGCGGTGACGCTGGCGGGGCTGGCCATCCGGTTATGGTCCTTCAGCCGCATCCTTGAATCGATGGGCAGGGCCCCATCCGCTGCGGCGCTGTCAGCCGCAGAGCGCGCGGCGGTCGGCGCGCGGATCGGCTGGGCGGTGCCTGCTGCGGCGAAGCGCCTGCCCTGGCGGGCGACCTGCTTTCCGCAGGGCCTGGCCGCGCAGTGGATGCTGCAACGGCGGGGGATTGCAGGCACCTTCTATTATGGCGCCTCGATCACCGGAGCGAGCCTGGACGCGCACGTGTGGGTGATGGACGGCGAGCGCGCGATCGTGGGGTTTAGGGAGGCATCGGCCATGCGCACCCTGGTACAGGTGACAGCCGGTGAGCGCCCGGCACCGGAAGGCCGCGTGGCGTGAGCGTGCCAGTGGACGCAGGCCCGGTTGCGGTGGCCGATCCGGCGGCGCTGCTGCTGCTGGGCTGCTCGCTGCCGCAGGACCTGTTCGCGCCGGGCCGGTTGCGCGAACTGGCAGGGCAGGTGGACGACTGGGACAGCCTGCTTGTCCGGGCCGGCGGGCACCTTGCCATTCCCTTCCTCCACGCCCGGCGTGGTGAACTGGCGGACCTTGCCCCGGAAGGCTGGAGCGAGCGGCTGGAGCGGGCCTTCCGCGTGGGCGCGGCACAGAACCTGCGGATCGCGGCCCTGCTGGTCCGTCTGCACCGGACCCTCTTCGTACCGCAGGGTATTGCCTATGCCGCAGTCAAGGGGGTGACCCTGGCGCAGCGCTATTACGGCGGCCTGCCGGCCCGCGCCTGCCGCGATCTTGACCTGCTCGTCGATCCGCCGGCCTGCCCGGCCACCATCGGCTGGATGCTGGACAACGGCTTCCGCCTGGTCGGCTCGCTGGAGGTTACCGGCGAGGGGGCTGAGCGCGAGCGCCAGATTGTTGCCATGTGCGATCTCAACCGCGAGATTTCGCTGCGCTCGCCCGATGGCGACCTGGTGGATGTGCATTCCACGCTGGACCTCACCGGGGCTGACTTCCCGACCGCGCGCCTGCTGGCCGGTGCGGAGCAGATGACGCTGCTGGGCACCCCGGTCTTCACCCTGTCGGGGCCGGACCTGCTGGTTTACCTGTGCTATCACCACAGCCGCCACAACTGGACGCGGCTGCACTGGGTGTCGGACATGGGACAGGTTGCCCGATCGCCGGACATTGCGCCCGAGGCCCTGCGGGCGAGCGCCGCGCGCAGCGGGATGGAGGAGCTGGTCGAGGCCTGTCGGGCGATGATCCCGCTGCTGGCAGCGGTCGTCAACGGCCAGCAGCCGCAGCTGGCCGGCCTGGCCGGCACCATGGTGCAGGAATGCCTGACCTTCCTGGCGCCCGATGCCGTGGCCCCGCTGCTGGAATACAACCTGCGATTGCAGGACAAGGGTTTCCGCTGGCGCTACTGGTTTGCCCAGACTGCCACCGAATGGCGCCAGCGCAAGGGGCTGGTGCGCAAGGGGCGGGCGCTGGTGCGCAGCGCCACTCCGTCGTGGGACATGTACCAGGCCATGCCCCTGCCACGCGGATTGCGCTGGCTGTACCTGCCGCTGCGGGCAGGCGCACAACTGGTGCGGCATACACCCCTTGGGGCGTTATTCGGGCGGAAGAACTAGGCGTTCGCGTCCAGCGCTGCCTCGATTGCTTCGGACACCGCCCCGTACCCTGCAAAGCCCGGCGGATAGCGCAGGGTGAAGGCGGGCACCGCGCCCAGCATGCTGTTCAGTTCGGTAAGCGAGAAAACCCGCTCCGCGTTGCCCGATCCACTGGGATTGAACAGCACCAGTTGCTGCATCGCCTGGCGCATGGCTTCCCCCCGGCTGATGGGAATCGCCACCGGCGCGGGACAATCTGCCCGCTCCACGAAGAACACCCCCCGCACCGGAGCTTCCCCGTCACCGGGACGTGCCATGCAGTCGAGCCGCACTGCGTTTTTCCCGGCGTAGCCCTGCAGCGGGGTGAAGCTGGCGGGCGGCAGGGCAAAGTTGTCACTGCTTTGCGGCCAGACGGCCACGTCCGATCCGGCGGGCTCGATCAGCCAGCGCCCGTTGTCGGGCCAGACCAGCGCCATGTCGTCCCCCAGGATCCGCCAGCCTGCGGTAAGGCCCAGGCCCAGGGTCATGGTGGACTTGCCGGCACCCGAATGCCCCATCAGCAGGATGCCGCGCCCGTTTCGGACCAGCGATCCCGCATGATAGGTGTGGCCGCCGTGCAGCTTGACCACGCGCGGAAGGACCCGGCGCGAGACGAGATCCTTGAAGAACACCTCGTCCTGCCCCTCGATGAACAGGTGCAGGCTGCGCCCGTCGCGCGAGATGCGCAAGGCGCCTTCAGGGATGTGCACGCGCCAGTCATTGCCGGTGGTGCCAAGGCGCATCCCGAAGCGGCCGATGAAGGCATAGACGCAGGTATCTTCGGGCGGAGCGGCTCCGTCAGCGCGCGTCATCGCCAGTTCGCTGCGGGTTACGGCCCCGGGAACAGTCTCGTGCAGGCGCGCAAAGGGCGTGTCGGAGGTGATGGCGATGCCGCCGAAGTGATACCGGAATGTCACCCAAGGCTCCGCCGCAAATGCCCCCGGTGGGGGACCGGGGTGGTGGGCGGTAACGGGCTCGAACCGCTGACCCTCTCGGTGTAAACGAGATGCTCTACCAACTGAGCTAACCGCCCGGACCCCAGACGCGGGCCATTTGTGCGCCTTTGGCAGCGCGGTCAAGGGGGGCTGTCATTGCGGCAGGGCGAAGGTCACCAGTTCCTCGCCGTTGAGGGGCCGCCCGTCCGCCCCGCGCGGAACGCCGCCCACCGGGGCGCTGGCGGCAACCACGGCCACATACTGCCGCCCGTCCCGCCCCTGGTAGGTAATGGGCACGGACTGCGCGGCATAGGCAAGCTGCTCGCTCCACAGCAGCCGCCCGTCACGGCTGTCGAAGGCGCGGAACATGGCATCGGTTGTGCCGCCGATGAACACCAGCCCGCTGGCGGTGACGATCGGGCCGCCGAAGGTGTTGTCCGATCCGGTATCACGACGGCCTTCGGGCAGGGCCTTGCTGGTGCCCAGCGGAACCGACCACAGCACCTCGCCCGTGCTGGCATCCACGGCGTTGAGGTTGCCCCAGGGCGGGCGGATGCAGGGCAGGGTGGCCTGGCTGCCATCGGGTGCGGTGAAGCTGGCCTGGAACGAGGTATAGGCACCGGGGCCTGCCAGGCTGCCTCGGTCATAGGGCTGGTTGGTGCCCACCGTCGCCCGGCCATAGTCGCCTCCGGCTACGCGGTCTTCCACCCAGCCGATCGCTCCGCTCTCGGTGGTGTTGACGTAGACGATGGCGTGCGCCGGGTCGGCCGCGCTGCCGCCCCAGTTGCTGCCGCCGTTATGCGGCATGTTGATCGAGGCGCGCGGCGGATCGCCCGCCCGCCGGTAGAAGAAGGGGGTGAACGGCCCGGCGTTGAAGAAGCTGCCGCCATAGCTGTCCAGCAGCGCGCGGCAGGCGACGGCATGTTCGGGCGTCGTGTCGTCCGCCGTCACCACGTCGCGCGGGTTCCACCACATGCGGCTGAGCGGGCGCGGGGCCACGGGCATGGGTTGGGTGGGGGAGTACCATTCGCCCGGCACGTCACCCGGGCCGGCCAGAACCTCGTTGACGCCATGGATCGGCTCGCCGCTGCGGCGATCGAGAATGAACATCAGGCTGTTCTTCCCGGTCAAGGCCAGAGCAGGGACGGCCTGCCCGTCCTTTGTCACGTCAAGCAGCACGGGCGGGGCGGGCAGATCCCAGTCCCACAGGTCGTGATGGACGGTCTGGAAATGCCACTTGTAGGCCCCTGTCCGCAGGTCCAGCGCGACGAGGGAATTGCCGAACAGGTTGGCACCCGGCCGGTCACCGCCGTAATAGTTGGGGCTGGGGCTGCCCAGGGTGATGTAGACGATACCGGCGGGCACATCGGCGGTGGTGTACCAGATCCACATGTTGGTGCCGCTGCGGCCCTGCCAGCCATCGCCTTCCCATGTTTCGTGGCCCACTTCGCCCGGCTGGGGTACGGAATTGAACTCCCACAGCTTGGCCCCCGTCACGGCGTCGTAGGCGCGGGTGTTGCCGCTGGGCCCGCGCGGCGTTTCGGCCGTGCTGGCGCCGATCACCAGCACGTTGCCGAACACGCTGGGGGGATAGGCATAAGGCGTGCCCTCGATTGCCACGGTGCCGCCTTCCCCGAAGCCGGGATCGGGCTGGCCGGTGCGCGGGTCCAGCGCGTGGAGTGCGCCGCCGGTCGAATAGAACAGCCGCGGCCGGTGCCGCCGGTCGCCCGGCCACCATGACACCGCGCGGCGCGCCAGCCCGCCAGTCACCTCGTGTCGCCAGAGTTCCCGCCCGGTATGCGCTTCCAGCGCCACCACGGCATTGCCCAGCGGCAGGTACATGGTGCCGTCGATTACGATGGGCACTGCGCCGCCCAGCAGCGCGGCCCCGCCTTCAGGGCGCAGGCGGAAGCTCCAGGCGCGCTGCAATTGGTCGACATTGCCGGGATCGATCTGGGCCAGCGGGGAGAAACGCGTGCCCGCCTCGTCGCGGGCATAGCGGGGCCAGTCGCCATCCGATTGAGCCTTTGCGGACAGCGGCAGCAAGGCGGCGAAGCCTGCCGTAAGCATAAGGCCCAAACGCATGTTCATCCCGCTCCCATTATTTCCGGCAGCAGGTCTAGAATGCTTATCGGATCAAATCAATTTACCGCCGTCACTTCGGCCAGCAGGGCGCGGGCTTCCTCGCTCTCCCAGTCGTAGGCGCCGATCACCCGCCACACTTCCTTGCCCTGCGCATCGTACAGTACGGTCAGCGGCAGGCTGCCGCCGCCGCCGAAAGCAAATGCCAGGTCATTGTTCTGGTCCAGCCATTGCGGCAGGTGCTCGAAGCCCTTCTCGGCGAAGAAGGCGGGAACGGCGGTGGTCCCCTCCAGATCCTCGCTGACGGTCAGCACGGTCAGCCGCTCTCCCATCTCGCCCGCGATCCGTTCGAGCATCGGCATCTCCGTCACGCAAGGCACGCACCATGTGGCCCACAGGTTGAGCAGCACCGGCTTGCCGGTCGGCTCGCCCAGCGCCAGCGTGGCACCCTGGGGATCGGTCACGGTCACATCGGGCATCTCGTCACCGGCGAACGTGCGGTCGACAAAGCCGGTAAGAGCCTCGTCCGTGGTTTCGGCAGTAACCGTTTCACCGCCTTGCGCCCCTTGGTCATCCTGCGTATCGCAACCCGCGACAAGCGCCGCCAGCAGCATGGCCGGCAGCAGGATACGGAACTGGGTCTTGACCAAGGGTAGTGCCTCCAACGCGATGTGGGGTGGACGTTTCGCCGAAGGGCCGTCCGCCATCATGCGCGAGATTAACGCGTCGATTCCGTTCGACAAGGCACTGTGGCGCCAGGACATCGCCGCCAGTCGTGCCCACGTGGCCATGCTGGCCGCCTGCGGGATCGTGGCCGATGCCGATGCGGAGACAATCCTGGCGGGGCTGGAGCAGGTCGCCGCCGAATACGAAGCAAACGGGGTACCGGAGAACTGGGATCTCGAAGACATCCACATGACCACCGAAAGCCGCCTGGCCGAGCTGATCGGTCCTGTGGCGGGGCGCCTGCACACCGCGCGCAGCCGCAACGACCAGGTGGCGACCGACTTCCGCCTGTGGGTGCGCGATGCGATCGACCAGGTGGATGCAGGGCTTGCGGCGCTGCAACGCGCGCTGGTCATGCAGGCGCAGGCCCATGCGGACAGCATCATGCCCGGCTTCACCCACCTGCAGACCGCGCAGCCGGTGACGCTGGGCCATCACCTGCTGGCCTATTACGAGATGATCGCGCGCGACCGCAGCCGCTTTGCCGATGCGCGCACGCGGATGAACGTCAGCCCGCTGGGCAGCGCGGCGCTGGCCGGCACAGGCTTTCCGATCGACCGGCACATGACCGCGCAGGCACTGGGCTTTGCCGCGCCGATGAGGAACAGCCTCGATGGCGTGTCGGACCGCGATTTTGCGCTCGATTACCTCCAGGCCGCCGCCCAGTGCAGCCTGCACCTGTCGCGTCTGGCCGAGGAATTCGTGATCTGGGCCAGCCAGCCTTTCGGCTTCGTGCGCATGGCCGACAGCCTTTCCACCGGTTCCAGCATCATGCCGCAGAAGAAGAACCCCGACGCCGCGGAACTGGTGCGCGGCCACGCCGGGCGCATCGTCGGCTGCCTCACCAGCCTGATGGTGACCATGAAGGGCCTGCCGCTGGCCTATTCGAAGGACATGCAGGACGACAAGCCGCCGGTGTTCGAGGCGGCCAACCTGCTCGGCTTGTCCATCGCCGCGATGACCGGGATGGTGGCTGACAGCACCTTTCGGACCGACCGGATGCGGCAAGCGGCCGAACTGGGCTATGCCACGGCCACCGACCTGGCCGACTGGCTGGTGCGGCAGGCCAATATCCCCTTCCGCGAGGCGCACCATATCACCGGCGCGGCCGTGAAGCTGGCTGAGAGCCGGGGCATTGCGCTGGATGAACTGTCGCTTGAGGACCTCCAGGCCTTCGACACGCGGATCGACCAGCGTGTCTATGCGGCCCTTTCGGTGGAGGCATCGGTGGCCGCGCGGGCCAGCTATGGCGGCACCGCGCCCGATCAGGTGCGGGCCCGGGTTGCGGAAGCCATGCAGGAACTGGAGCAGGGCCGATGAAACGACTGCTGGTCATCGGCCTGTTGCTGAGCCTTGCTGCCTGCGCGCGCACGGCAGACCTTGAGCCTGCTCCCGGCCGCACCCTGCCGCCCGCGCCTTATGGTGCCAGCGAGCCTCCCAGTGCCGAAACCCTGCTGGAAAGCGAACCGCAGGCCGTGCCCGAACGCAGCGTGGAACTGCGCTCAGGATCCGAAGAACGCGAGGACGATCCCTTCGATCTCCCGCCCGAAGGCTGACCAATGGACTATTTCCAGATCAAGAACGGCGAACTCCACGCCGAAGACGTGCCCCTGTCGCGCATTGCCGAGGAATTCGGCACGCCGGTCTACATCTACTCGCGCGCCACGCTGGAACGCCACACACGCGTGTTCCGCGAAGGGCTGGCGGGCCTGGAGAAGAAACCGCACCTGGCCTTTGCGGTCAAATCCAATCCCAACCTGGCCGTGTTGCGGGTGATGGCGCGCGAAGGCTTCGGTGCCGACGTGGTCTCGGGCGGCGAGCTGGCGCGGGCCCTGGCTGCGGGCATGAAGCCGGAGGACATCGTCTTTTCCGGCGTCGGCAAGACCTGGGCAGAGCTGGAGCTGGGCCTGGAAAAGGGCATCGGCCAGTTCAACATCGAGAGCGAGGAAGAAGGCCTCGAACTGGCCGAACTGGCGGCAGAACGCGGCCAGACGGCTCGCTGCGCGCTGCGGGTGAACCCCGACATCGACGCCGGGACGCACGAGAAGATCAGCACCGGCAAGGCCGACAACAAGTTCGGCGTACCGATCGACATGGCCGTGGCCATGTACCTGCGGCTGGCCAAGCTGCCCGGGCTGGAGATGCGCGGCCTAGCCGTTCATATCGGCAGCCAGCTTTCCGACCTGCGCCCGCTGGAGCTGGCCTTCGAGAAGATCGGCGCGCTGGTGCAGCAGATTCGCGGCGCTGGCGGTTCGGTCACCCACGTCGACCTCGGCGGCGGCCTGGGCGTGCCCTACCGCGCGGGCGAGGTAATGCCCAGCCCGGCGGACTATGGTTCCATGGTCGCCCGCGTCACCCGCGGCTGGGACGTGACCCTGATGTTCGAGCCGGGCCGCGTGATCGCGGGCAATGCCGGCGTCCTGCTGACCCGCGTGGTGCGGGTGAAGCGTAACGGCAACCGCGTGCCATTCGTGATCGTCGATGCGGCGATGAATGACCTGGCGCGTCCGGCGCTCTACGGTTCGTGGCACGATTTCGATGCCGTGCGGCCCAGTGGCCAGCGCATGGTGGCCAACATCGTCGGGCCGATCTGCGAAACGGGTGATACCTTCGCCATGGACCGGGCCACCGATGCCCTGGAACGGGGTGACCTGGCGGTCTTCCGTACCGCCGGGGCCTATGGCGCGACCATGGCCAGCAGCTACAACTCGCGCGGTTTTGTGGCCGAGGTGATGGTGGACGGGGACAAGGTGGCCAGCGTGGCCGACCGCATCCTGCCGGCCGAGATCACCGCTGCCGAGCGGGTCCCTGACTGGCTGGACTGACCATGCGCAGCCTCCCCCTGTTTCACCGCATTGCCGGCCAGCCGGTGGTGGTGCTGGGCGAAGGGGACATGGCCGAGCCCAAGCGGCGGCTGGTCGAGCGGGCTGGCGGCGAGGTCATCGCAGACCTGGCCGAAGGCATTGATCGCGGTGCACGGCTGGCCTTCATCGCCCACAACGACCCCGCAATGTGCGAGGCGGATGCGATCCGCGCACGCTGCGCCGGGTTGCTGGTCAACGTCGTCGATCAGCCCGCGCTGTGCGATTTCACTACGCCCAGCATCCTGGATCGCGATCCGGTGCTGTTGGCAATCGGCACTTCGGGTGCCTCGGCAGGCCTCGCCAAGCAGCTGCGCCTTCGCCTGGAGGCGCTGCTGCCTGCGGACCTGGGGCTGCTGGCCAGCAAGCTGGAGGCGCTGCGGGTGCGGCTGCGGCAAGTCTACCCGACCGGCGCAGAGCGACGGCAGGCGCTTGATGCGGCGCTCACCGCCGGCGGCCCGCTCGATCCGCTGGCCAGCGGCGCGCATGAGAGGGCCGAGGCCTGGCTCGATGGCGCGTTCCGGCAGGATGCCGGACAACGCGTGGAAATACGCCTGGCGAGCAACGATCCGGAGGATCTGACACTGCGCACTGCGCGGCTGCTGGGCAGTGCCGATGTGGTCCTGCACGATGCAGCGGTACCTCTTGCGATCCTGGCCCGGGCACGGGCCGATGCGAAGCGGTTGGTCTTGCCGGCCGAAGTGCCCGAAGGAGCTGGCCTAGTGGTTGTCCTTCTGTCCGCAATTCCTTGATCTAAAACACATTACAGTCTTTTAACTTCAATCCTGTCTGCCCGCTCGGCACTTCTATGCCGGCGAGGCGATCCCCGTTTCGCGGACAACAGGAGACTGATGGGATGAAGTTGCCCAAGATCGATCTGGCGAGCCTGCCCGATCTCCACACCCTTACCGGCATGTTCGGCTCTCTGGCGGAGCGCCGGCCGGGCCACGACGATACCCTCATCGTGCTGATGACCATCGTCTACGAATCGCAGCCCCCGGGCGGCGGGATCATCTGAGCCGGGGCGCGGACCTTGCGTGTTCACCCCCAGATAGCGATGCTGCGGGGCGACAGGGCTCCGCAGCGTCACGCCCAGACGGCCATGCACGCTGCCATCGAGGCCTGGCGGGCGGAAGAGGGCGTGGCGGCCATGCTGGCCGACTTCCGCCGTTTCGGCGAAGGGGCGGCGCTCGAAGCCTGCCCGGCGCTGGAGGCCATCTTCACCCGTGCCGATACGGCCGAGGCCCTGGCGGCTTCGCTGACAGGCCACTTCTGCCGCGCCATCGCCGCCAATCCGCTGGGCCATCCGCCGTTCCGCAACGCCTTCAACGAAGGTTCCTCTACCATGCTGCTGGGCAAGGCAGGCCGCGCGCAACTGGTTCTCCAGGCGCGCGAGCCGGGAGCCTACACCGATTCGGCGGTCACTTTTGCCGACCTGCTGCGCTATGATGCGGTGCTGGCCGGCCGGTCACAGGCGCGGATCGTGCGCATCCACGGGCCCGATGACCAGGTGGGCATGAGCGAGGAGCCGATTGTCCTGCAGCGCGGAGTGAGGCTGGGCTTCGACTGCAACCGCGAGACGCTGATGACCGAGGTGGTGGAGACCCGCCTGGTCACCCTGCGCCTGCTGCAAAGCGCGGAGCATCCCATGCCGAGCCGCGAATACAGCCGTCAGACCGGCAGGCTGCTGCACCAGGCCGCCGGTTCGCTCGCCAGCAGCAGGCGCGAGATGATGGCGGCGCTGCTCGGTCGCATGGGCCGGGTGGAGGCTGCCCCGGCTCTGGCCGACATGGCGCTGGCCGAGCACGAACAGTCGCTGCGCTGGCAGGCCCTGCGCGAGTGCCTGGCGCTGGATGCCGCAACGGGCTTCGCGGCCCTGTGCGCCATCGCCCGCAATCCGGCCGACCCGCTGGGGCACCCCGCTGGTGCCCTGCGCAGCCAGTTGCTGGAAACCTACCCCGAACTCGCCAGCCTGGAGGATGACCGATGCCCCGCGTGATTTCCCCTGCCGACTATCACGCCTGCACCCTGGGCGATTGCCTGGCGGCGCTGGACGCCAGCGGCTTCGATCCGCGCGACGAGGAAAGCCTGCTCCACGCCGCCGGCTGGCTGGGGCGGCTGAACGCCAACCGCGACTTCCTGGCCGAGGCCATGCTGGCCGAACTCAAGGATTCCAGCGGCAGCCAGGAGGAAGCCAGCGCCTATGGCGCGCAGGTGGTGATGCTGAGCCCGCTGGGCGGCGAATACTTCATGCGGGCCAATTTCTGGCCCAGCCGCGACGAGCACAGCTTCCGCGCATCGGGCCAGAACGCCTTCAGCTACGAACTGCCGCACGACCACAACTTCGACTTCCTCACCGTGGGCTATTTCGGGCCGGGCTATGCGTCGGACTACTACGAGTTCGACTATGACAGCGTCGAAGGGATAGTGGGCGAGAAGGCCAACCTGCGCTTCGTCGAACGCTCCACGCTGGAGCCTGGCAAGCTGATGCATTACCGCGCGCACCGCGATGTCCACTCGCAACTGCCGCCCGAAAGCCTGTCGGTCAGCGTCAACATCATGCACGCAGGTGGGGCCCAGGGCTGGCTGGACCAGTACCGGTTCGACGTGGAACGTGACACGATCAGCGGCGTGATCAGCGCCGGGGGCAGCGAGATCTTCCTGCGCGTGGCCGTGGGGCTGGACCACCCCGAAGCGCACGACCTGGCTGACCATTTCGCCCGCCACCACGTGAGCGACCGGATGCGGCTGGTGGCGCTGGAGGCGCAGGCCGGGGTGCTGGACCTGGCGGCGCGGGACGACTTGTGGCGGCGCGCGGAGGGCAACGGCAGCCGGCTGATCGCGGGCGAGGCCACGCGGCGGCGGGCGCAACTGGCGGCCTGATCGTCCGCGCTAGTTGATGAAGTACATACCGGGACAGGGCTTGTACAAGCCAAAGGGCGCGCGGGCGGCGCGAGGCATCGGGGGAAGGCTGGACGGGTCAAAGAGCCGGAAGGTGCTGGCACGTTCCGGCCGCTGTAGGAAAGCCCCGAATTACAGGATGCCACCCGCCAGACGGTCGATCGCGCCCTGCAGGATCACGGCGGCGGCGTGGCTGTCGATCTTCTCGGCCCGCTTGGCCCGGCTCATGTCCTGGTCGATCATCGCCCGCTCGGCGCTGGTAGTGGACCAGCGCTCGTCCCACAGCAGCACGGGCAGGCCCAGCACCCCCAGGTTGCGGGCAAAGGCGCGGCTGGCCTGGGCGCGCGGGCCGGAACTGCCATCCATGTTGAGCGGCAGCCCGATCACCAGCCCCTTCACCTGGCGGGCCGCGACCAGTTCCTCGATCAGGGCCTTGTCGCGGGTGAACTTGCCGCGCGAGAGGGTCTTGCCGGGCGTGGCGAAGGACCAGCGCGCATCGCAGGTGGCGATGCCGATGGTCTTGGTGCCCAGGTCCATGCCCAGCAGCGCCCCGCCATCGGGCAGGGCGGCGCGGAATTCGCCCGCGTTCTCGGTAATCATGGGCGGGCGGCCTGCCAGGCGTTCACCCGCCGCGCCACGTCGGCCCGCAGGTTGGCCCAGAACAGCGGGATATCGTACACGTGATAGTTGTTGCCCGGCAGCACATAGCTGCCCATTTCGGGCGGGTCGCCGATCAGCAGCAGGCCCTGGCGGTCGCAGACGGCAGGAACCGCACCCGGCACCAGGTCGCCCGAGGTCAGCTCGGCATTGGGCACCAGCGTGCCCAGGTTTGCCGCCATGTCCGCCTGCCCGTTGGCCGATCCGGTGAGCGGGTTGACGCACAGGATCGGGCTGTCACCCCGCAGCACGCCATCAAGCCCGGGCGAGGCGCGGTACTGTTCCAACATCATGCCGGGTTCGGCTTCCTTGGCGAAGCTGGCCCAGGAGACGAGGCAGGCGGGCTGGTCAGGCGCGGCGCAGGCGGGCAGTGGCAGGCGCGGCAGGTCATGCTCCACGCTGATCGGCCAACCGACGGGATAGACGGCGGCGAGGCGGCCCTGCAGCGGGGTGCCGGCCACCTTCTCGCGCAGCAGGCGCAGCACGTGGGCCGCCCCCTGGCTGTGCCCGGCCAGCACGATCGGCCGGTCCTGCGCCACGGTGGCCACGAAGTAGTCGAAGGCCAGCGCCACATCGGCATAAGCCGCATCGAGCGACTGGCCCGCAGCCGGTTCCTCGGCCAGGAACGAGCCGAAGGTTGCCTGCCGGTAGCGCGGCGCCCAGATTTCCGCCGCCCGGTTGAACGGGCTGGCCATGCCGGCCACGAATGTCTCGGCAATCCGGCGGCTGTCCGCATCGTCCAGCGGCGCGTTCCACGCGGCGCGCGAATAGAAGCTGGTGGGGTGGACGAAGAACACCGCGAAGGGAGGGGTTACCGGCGGCTGGGGCGGGGCGGTGAAGCCTTCGCGCACCTGCGGTTCCCACAGGGCGGGATCGTTGCCAGCGCCCATGCCGGGGCGGCTGATCCACATGGCGGGATCGGCATAGGCGTTGTGGGCCAGAGCCTGCGGTCCGGTAAACTCGGCCGAGGGGACCATGGCCAGCCGGGTCAGCTCCTCGCCGTAAAGCCGCAAGGCCAGCAGCACGCCCAGCGCCAGCAGGATGCCGAAGACGATGAAATAGAGAAACTTACGCATGGACCTGCCCCGGCGGCGGGTCCACCCGGTCCGGCGCGCGGCCCTCGTGCGGCGGGTGCCCGCCCTGTCCGGCGGTGCGCGCGGCGCGGTGTTCCAGCGCCACCTTGATCATTGCCAGCAGCGGATCTGCCAGGAACAGGCCGATGATGCCGAACAGGATGCCCATGATGAGCTGGAAGGCCAGCACCAGCGCGGGGGCCAGGTCCACCGTCTTCTTGGCGATCAGCGGGATGATCACATAGCCGTCGAAGGTCTGCACCACGAAGTAGACGAGGATGGTGTAAAGCCCCATCTCGTAGCCGCCGGAAAAGCCCACCAGCACCATCAGGATGCCGGAGATGAAGGCCCCGATATTGGGGATGAAGGCGAGCAGGCCGGTCAGGATCGAAAGCAGCGCCGCCATCGGCACGCCGTAGATGGCCAGCATGGCATAGGTCAGGATGCCTTCGAAGACCATGCCCACCAGGCGGCCGAACATCAGGCGACGCATGGTGAAGGCCATGTCGCTCATCAGATCGTGGAATTCGGCGCGCTTCTTCTGCGGCAGCATCCAGGCCATGCCGCGTTCGTAGAGGCGCGGCTCCATAGCCACGTAGAGGCCCATGATAAGCACCAGCACAACGGTGGTCAGCGCCCCCAGGATGCCACCAAGCGCACGCGTAACCGTGCCGACTCCGCTGGCTGCCTGGCCCAGGAAACCCTGCAGGTCGGCAATTTCCATCGCGAAGCCCTGCGACGATGCCCAGTCAGCCGCGCGGCGGGCCTGTGCCTCGATCAACATGGGCAGTTGCGCGGCTTCGCGGCTGATCTGGTTGCCGGCAAACATCGTCAGCCAGACCATGAAGGCGATCGAGGCCAGCACCACGATGGCGATGCGCCAGCCGCGTCCGACCGGCAGCACGCGGCCCAGCAGGCGCGCGCCGCCGTCAATCATTGCGGCGAAAACCATGGCGCCGAAGATCACCAGCAGGCTTTGCGAGATGTAGACCGCCAGCACGGCCAGCCCCACCATGGCGATCCACACCCCGGCGCGGGTGATTTCGTGCCGCACGGCGGGGTTGGTGAAGGTGGCGGGGCTGGCGCCCAGCGGCTTGGCCTCGTCCTGCGGGCGGCTGCCAGTCTCGTCACTCATTCCCGGCACTCCCTTGCGTTAGCGGATTCGGCCCTTGCACAGAAGGATTCAGGGGTGGTCGCAGGCTGGTCCAGGCGCGATCCGGGCGCAAGGCCGGCAACCAGGTAAGCGGGTTATAGCTGGACTGGCCGTCAAGGCTGAAGGTGATGAACTCGGCCCGCCCGCCGATGTCGCTGATCGGCACTGCGCCGCCCAGGCCGTTGCCGAATGGCGGGCCGGGGGCGCGGCTGTCGGCCGAATGGTCGCGGTTGTCGCCCATCAGGAACACGTAGCCTTCGGGAATGGTCATCTCGCCAAAGGTGTCGAGCGGCTGGTTGACGTGGTCGATCACCAGGTAGGTCGCCCCGTTGGGCAGGGTTTCCTGCCAGGTCTGCGGCTCATAGACCTGCTCGCCGCTTTCCAGCCGGCGCAGGCTGCCGGCGAACACGTCAAGGCACGGGCGGCCGTCGCACTGGTTCTGGTTGGCGGCAGGCAGGCGCACCGGGGGCACCAGCTCGCGCTTGATTGGCTGGCCGTTGAGCACGATGCGCCCTTCCACCACGGCGATCCGGTCTCCCGGCAGGGCCACCACGCGCTTGATGTATTCGGTGAGGGGGTAGGAACCCTCGGGCGGCATGGTGACCACGATATCACCGTATTCGGGCATGGCCGGGGCAATCCGCCAGGTATCGCGGCGCATGGGGTGGAAGGACAGCGACGACCAGTTCCAGCCATAGGGATACTTGCTCACCACCAGCCGGTCGCCCACCAGCAGGGTGGGGATCATGCTGCCGCTGGGGATGTAGAACGGCTTGGCCACGAAGCTGTGGAAGGCAAGCACGCCCAGCAGCATCAGCACCAGGCCGCGCAGTTCGGCCAGCCAGTTGACCTTGGCCCGGGGCTTGTCGGCGGGGACCGCAGCAGGGGCGGGAGTGGCGATATCGGCCTCGCTCATTGCGGCCCCGACGATTTTGGCAGGGCCTCGATGATGACGAAGGCCTGGGCCCAGGGATGATCGTCGGTCATGGTAAGGTGAACGGCCACGTCATGCCCCGGCGGTGTCAGTTCGGCCAGCCGCGCTGCCGCGCCGCCAGTGAGGTGGAGGGTGGGCGCGCCCGAGGGGGCATTGACCACGCCGATGTCCTTCATGAACACGCCGCGCTTGAACCCGGTTCCCACCGCCTTGGAATAGGCCTCCTTGGCGGCGAAGCGCTTGGCGTAGGTGCCCGCCCGCGTGTGCGGCCGGCGCGCGGCCTTGGCGTTCTCCACATCGGTGAACACGCGCTGGGTGAACCGCTCGCCATAACGGTCGAGCGAGTTCTGGATCCGCTCGATATTGCACAGGTCGGAGCCGAGGCCGATGATCATGGCTTGGCGGTCACCGCGCCGCGTCCATCATTTCGCGCATCCGGCGGACGGCGCTCTCCAGCCCCACGAACACCGCCTCGCCAACCAGGTAGTGGCCGATGTTCAGTTCGGCCAGCTGCGGGATGGCGGCGATCGGCTGGACGTTGTCATAGGTGAGGCCATGCCCCGCGTGCGGCTCGATGCCGTTGCGGGCGGCCAGCGCGGCCATGTCGGACACGCGCTTCAGTTCGCGGGCGACCTTCTCGCGGTCGCCATCCAGCCAGGCGTGGGCATATTCGCCGGTGTGGAATTCCACCACCGGGGCCTGCAACCGCATGGCCGCCTCAAGCTGGCGCTCCGAAGCTTCGATGAACAGCGAAACGCGAATCCCCGCATCGGCCAGCCGGGCGCAGATCGGGGCAAGCTGGTTGTGCAGGCCCGCCGCGTCCAGCCCGCCCTCGGTGGTCCGCTCCTCGCGCTTTTCGGGCACGATGCAGGCGGCGTGGGGCTTGTGGGCCAGCGCAATGGCCAGCATTTCCTCGGTCGCGGCCATTTCCAGGTTCAGCGGCAGGTCGGTCGCCGCCTGGATGCGCTTCAGGTCATCATCGCGGATATGGCGGCGGTCTTCGCGCAGGTGCGCGGTAATGCCATCGCCGCCCACCGCCGCGACGATTTCCGCCGCACGCACCGGATCGGGATGGTCCCCGCCGCGCGCGTTGCGGATCGTGGCCACGTGGTCGATATTGACGCCCAGGCGCAGGCGGCCGGGGGTGAGGACGCTGTTCATGTCACTTCTTCTCGGCGCGGCTGCCCGGCTTGGTTACCGGCACGGCGGCCAGTTCGGCGGGAATCTCGGCCTCGGCATAAGTCGGGAAGTTGAGCGCCACCAGCGGGTAGAAGGGCACCCCCAGGTCCACCGTGCCGGCGCTGCGGTCGACCAGCGCGGCCTCGGCCACGATCTCGCCGCCCAGCGCGCGCACACAGTCCATCGCCTCGCGACTCGACAGGCCGGTGGTGACCACGTCCTCCACCATCAGCACCTGGGCGCCGGGCTGGATCTCGAAGCCGCGCCGCAGCTCGAACGTGCCGGTGGGCCGTTCCACGAAGATCGCATCCTTGCCCAGCGCGCGGCCCATCTCGTGGCCGATGATCAGGCCGCCCATCGCGGGGCTGACCACCAGGTCAATCTTGCCCCGCAGGTCACGCGGCAACTTGTGCGCCATCGCCAGCGCCAGGCGGCTGGCGCGTTCGGGATTCATCAGCACCCGGGCGCATTGCAGGTAATGGGCCGAATGGCGGCCGGAGGAGAGCTTGAAATGCCCTTCCAGCAGGGCGTGGCAGGAACGGAATTCGGCCAGAACCTCGTCGTCGGTCATGGGTGCGCAACAAGCCTTTCGGTGGATTGCGGCGGGGCCGGACCAAAGCCCGCCTCGCCAATCTGTAAAAATCTCCCTAGAAGCGCTTGAGGCACGGGGCAAGCGGGCGTATAGGCGCGCCCGAAATGCCCTGATAAAGGGTCAATGGGGCCGTTCGAGCGCCCGTAACAAAACGGAAAGCGTTGCACAGATGATCTTCGGCGAATTCGCCCGCAAGCGGCTGCAAATCCTCACTCTCGTTGCTGCTGCTCTGACCATGTTCGCCGCTCCGGCCGCTTCGCTGGCGCAGGAATCGGCTGCCGCACCGCAACCGAGCGCGCAGGCCGAGGCACCCGTTGCCGCTACCGATGCCGCCCCCGCCACGGAAGCTCCCGCGGCCGAGGCTCCCGCTTTCCAGCACTATGGTGCTGACATGATCAAGGGCCAGCCGACCGATGGCGCGCTGGGCTTCCAGGACCAGTACTCGCCGATCGGTGAGGAAGGCCTGTGGATGCACGATGCCATCCTGATGCCGATCATCACCGTCATCAGCCTGTTCGTCCTGGCCCTGCTGCTGTGGGTGATCGTGCGCTTCAACAAGCGCGCCAACCCGGTGGCTTCGAAGACCAGCCACAACACCGTGATCGAGGTGATCTGGACGGTTATCCCCGTGCTGATCCTGCTGGTGATCGCGGTTCCGTCGATCCGCCTGCTGGCCGCCCAGTATGAAGCGCCGCCGGAAGATGCCATCACCATCAAGGCCACCGGGTACCAGTGGTACTGGGGTTACACCTACGTCGACAACGGCGGGTTCGAGGTGATCTCGAACATGATGAGCGAGGCCGATGCCGCTGCCGGTGGCTTCCCGCACCAGCTTGAGGTGGACAACCGCATGGTCGTGCCCGTGGGCGTGCCGCTGCGCATCCAGACCTTTGGCGCGGACGTGATCCACTCGTTCGGCATTCCCAGCCTGTGGTTCAAGATCGACGCCGTTCCCGGCCGCATCAACGAGCGCATGCTGACCATCACCGAGCCGGGCATCTACTACGGCCAGTGCATGGAACTGTGCGGTGCGCGCCACGGCTATATGCCGATCGCCATCGAGGCGCGCCCGCTGGACGAATACAACGCCTGGGTGCTGTCGAAGGGCGGCTCCATCGCCGGGGCCGAGGAAGCCGCGCCGGCTGCTGCGGCTCCCGCCGCTGCGGCGCCCGCTGCCGAAGCCTCCGCCGCGCCCGCGCCGGAAGCTTCCGCCAGCGCCGCCCCCGCCGCCTGATTGATACAGAATAGCTAGAGCAAGGTCCGCAAACACCATGGCTACCACCACCGCCGAAGGGTTCGATGCCCACCACGACGATCACGCGCATGACGCGGATCACAAGCCGGGCTTCTTCGCCCGCTGGTTCATGTCGACCAACCACAAGGACATCGGCACCCTCTACCTGATCTTCTCGATCATCGCGGGGATCGTGGGCGGTGCCCTTTCGGGCGGCATGCGCCTGGAACTGGCCGAGCCGGGCCTGCAGTGGCTGGGCATGTTCGTGGACATGATGGGCGGTGACGGCACCAGCTTTGACCAGCAGGGCCACATGTGGAACGTGATGATCACGGCTCACGGCCTGATCATGGTGTTCTTCATGGTCATGCCGGCCATGATCGGCGGCTTCGGCAACTGGTTCGTGCCGCTGATGATCGGCGCGCCGGACATGGCTTTCCCGCGCATGAACAACATCAGCTTCTGGCTGACCGTGGCAGGCTTCCTGTCGCTGTGCTTCAGCCTGTTCGTGCCCGGCGGCACGGGCATGGGTGCGGGCGTGGGCTGGACGGTCTATGCCCCGCTGTCGACCAGCGGCTCGGTCGGTCCGGCGGTGGACTTCGCGATCTTCTCGCTGCACCTTGCCGGTGCCGGCTCGATCCTGGGCGCGACCAACTTCATCACCACCATCTTCAACATGCGCGCGCCGGGCATGACCCTGCACAAGATGCCGCTGTTCGTGTGGTCGGTGCTGGTCACCGCCTTCCTGCTGCTGCTGGCGCTGCCAGTGCTGGCCGCGGCCATCACCATGCTGATCACCGACCGCAACTTCGGCACGACCTTCTTCGATCCGGCCGGCGGTGGCGACCCGATCCTGTACCAGCACCTGTTCTGGTTCTTCGGCCACCCCGAGGTGTACATCATGATCCTGCCGGGCTTCGGCATGATCAGCCAGATCATCTCCACCTTCTCCAAGAAGCCGGTGTTCGGTTACCTGGGCATGGCCTACGCGATGGTCGCCATCGGCGTGGTCGGGTTCATCGTGTGGGCGCACCACATGTATACCGTGGGCCTGGACGTGAACACCAAGATGTACTTCACCGCCGCCACCATGGTCATCGCGGTGCCCACCGGCATCAAGATCTTCAGCTGGATCGCCACGATGTGGGGCGGCAGCCTGGAGTTCAAGAGCCCGATGGTGTGGGCGATGGGCTTCATCTTCCTGTTCACCGTCGGCGGCGTGACCGGCGTGGTGCTGGCCAACGGCGGCATCGACGACAACATGCACGACACCTACTATGTGGTGGCCCACTTCCACTACGTGCTGTCGCTGGGTGCGGTCACCTCGATGTTCGCGGGCTGGTACTACTGGTTCCCGAAGATGAGCGGCCGCATGCACAGCGAGTTCCTAGCCCACGTCCACTTCTGGATCTTCTTCGTCGGCGTGAACGTGATCTTCTTCCCGATGCACTTCCTGGGCCTACAGGGCATGGCCCGCCGCTATCCTGACTACACCCCGGCCTTCTCTTACTGGAACGAGGTTGCCTCGATCGGCTACCTGATCATGGCGGCATCGCTGGTGGTGTTCTTCCTGAACATCCTCTATGCCTTCACCGTGGGCAAGAAGGCCGCCGCCAACTACTGGGGCGAAGGTGCGACCACGCTGGAATGGACTCTGTCCAGCCCGCCGCCGTTCCACCAGTTCGAGACGCTGCCGGTGATCGACGACGCCAAGACGGCGCATTGATTGCCGGTCCGTCCCGACGGACCGCAGTAACAGGAGTGGGGGGCGCGCCGGGCACCGGTTGCGCCCCCGCTTGCAAGAGGGATCGATAAAGTCGCTGTCATGGATGCCCCCGCCGCCCCCGCTGTAAGAATGCCTGCCGAGTGGCGCGATTTCTTCGCGCTCACCAAGCCGCGGGTCATCAGCCTGGTGGTCTTCACCGGGCTGTGCGGCCTGCTGGCAGCGCCGGGTTCGATCAACCCGGTTCTCGGCTTCACCGCCATCCTGTGCATCGCGCTGGGCGCGGGCGGGGCAGCGGCGCTCAACCAGTGGTGGGAGGCCGACCTCGACAAGGGCATGAAGCGCACCGCCAGGCGCCCGCTGCCGATGGGCCGGCTGGGCAAGGACGATGCGCGCGATTTCGGCGTGCTGCTGTCCGCAGTGTCCGTCGGCATCATGGGCCTGGCCGTGGGCTGGTTGGCGGCGGCCATCCTGGCGCTGTCGATTTTCTACTACGCGGTGATCTACACCATCTGGCTGAAGCCGCGCACACCGCAGAACATCGTGATCGGCGGCGGGGCAGGGGCCTTTCCGCCGCTGATCGGCTGGGTGGCGGTGACGGGCGATGTCACGCTTATGCCGGTGCTGCTGTTCGCCATCATCTTCATCTGGACCCCGCCGCATTTCTGGGCCCTGGCGCTGTTCGTGCAGACCGATTACGCCAAGGTGGGCATCCCGATGATGCCGGTGGTGGCGGGCGAGAAGAGCACGCGGCGGCAGATCTTCGGCTACTCGATAGCGCTGCTGCTGGTCAGCCTGCTGCCCTGGGCAATCGGCGGCACCGGGACGATCTACGGTATTGCCGCGCTGGCGCTGTCGGGCACATTCGTGGCGCTGGCCGTGCCGGTCGCCACCCGCATGGCGGCAGCCGAGGATGCGATGAAGCCGGAAAAGCGGCTGTTCGCCTATTCGGTATTCTATCTTTTCGCGCTGTTCGCGGCGCTGGTTGCAGATCGGTTGATATTGGCATGACCCCCGAAGAAGAGGCGGAATTCGTCCGCCGCCGCAAGAGCCGCAACGTCGTCCTTGGCCTGGTGCTGGGGGGCTTCGTCGTCCTGTTCTACTTCATTACCATTGCGAAGATGCTGTGATGAACACGATAACCCTGCAAAAGCGCAACCGCCGGACCATGCTGTGGGCCTTTGCCGCAGCCGCCGGGATGCTCGGTCTCGGCTTTGCGGCCGTGCCACTCTATCGTCTGTTCTGCCAGGTGGCCGGCTTTGGCGGCACCACCCAGGTCGCCACCGAGCAGGAGGCTGACCTGGCCGCCCAGATGGCCAACAGCGGCGGCGTGCGCGACATTTCCATCCGTTTCGATGCCAACACCGGCATGGACATGCCGTGGCGGTTCGAGCCGGTGAACGCGACCGACCGCATCGCCATCGGCCAGCGCGACATGGCGATCTACACCGCGCGCAACACCTCCACCGAAACCATCACCGGCACTGCCACCTTCAACGTGGAGCCGGAACAGGCCGGGCGCTACTTCAACAAGATCCAGTGCTTCTGCTTCACCGAGCAGACCCTGCGGCCGGGTCAGGAAGTGCGCATGCCGGTGATCTATTTCGTCGATCCGGCGATGCTGGACGATCCCAACATGGCGGGCGTGCAGCAGATCACGCTGTCCTACACATTCCACCGTGCAAAACAGCCTTCATAGGCTCTGGACCCTCGGCAATTCGCCCTCTAAGGGCATCAGCAAAGCTCTAACCAGGACTTGAGATCATGGCCGGCGCCAAGAACCACGATTATCACATTCTTCCCCCCGATATCTGGCCGCTCGTCGGTGCCATGTCGGGCCTCGTCTTTACCAGCGGCATGGTGCTGCTCATGCACGAGATGGCCAATGCCCACCTGGTGCTGGGCCTGGGCATCGCCGGCCTGATCGCCACTTTCTTCGCCTGGTTCTCGAACATCGTGAAGGAAGCCGAAGCGGGCGATCACACCCCGGTCGTGCAGCTGCACCTGCGCTACGGCATGATCCTGTTCATCGCTTCGGAAGTGATGTTCTTCGTCGGCTGGTTCTGGTCGTGGTTCGATTTCTCGCTGTTCCCTGCCCCGCTGACCTATGACGAGGCGGCCGGCCTGTGGACCAACATTGTGGGCCAGGAAGGGGAGGCCGCCGCGCGCGTGTTTCCCAACGCCGGCATCCACGTGCTCGACCCGTTCGACCTGCCGCTGCTCAACACGCTGATCCTGCTCACCTCGGGCACCACGGTCACCTGGGCGCACCACAGCCTGATCCACGGCGATCGCGATGGCCTGAAGAAGGGCCTGTGGCTGACGGTTGCCCTGGGCGTGCTGTTCACCGCCATCCAGGCCTACGAATACGGCCATGCGCCGTTCGCTTTCGGCGGCGTGGCCTATTCCAGCGCCTTCTACATGGCGACCGGGTTCCACGGCTTCCACGTGCTGGTGGGCACCATCTTCCTGGCGGTGTGCCTGTTCCGCACCTACAAGGGCCACTTCACCCCCAAGCAGCACTTCGGCTTCGAAGCGGCTGCCTGGTACTGGCACTTCGTGGACGTGGTGTGGCTGTTCCTGTTCGTCGCCGTCTACGTGTGGGGCGGCTGGGGCGCTCCGATCCATTAAGGACGGCGGGTGACTGACGCACCTGATACATCGAAGGGGCAGCCCACCACTGGTGCGGCTGCCCTTTTCGGTTGCTGCCCGCGCTGCGGCGCGCGCACCCTGTTTTCCGGGCTGGCGTCGTTTGCCCCGCGCTGCACGGCCTGCGGGCTCGACTTCAGCCGATTCAACGTGGGTGACGGGCCAGCGGCATTCCTGACGCTGGGCGTGGGCGGGCTGGTCACGATCCTGGCGCTGTGGCTGGAGCTGGCGTTGGAGCCGGCGTGGTGGGTCCATGTGATCCTGTGGCTGCCGTTGACTACCGCCCTGGTGCTGGGCGGCCTGCGCGTCAGCAAGGCGGCGCTGCTGATCCGCGAATACCGGGCCGATGCGCGCGAAGTGATCAACAGCGACTTTCGGCAAGACTGATGGGCAAGCAGCGTATTCCGGTTGTTGCCACGCTGGTGGTGCTGGCGGCGGTGGCGGTGATGATCCGCCTTGGTTTCTGGCAGCTCGACCGCATGGCCGAGGAGGAGCGCAAGCTGGCGCAACACGCCGCAGCGGCGGCCGATCCGCAGCCGATCGCCTTTCCCGCGGGTGTCGTTCCCGACAGCGCGCATTACCGGCGCAGCATGATCGCCTGCCAATCCCCCGGCAACTGGCGCGGCACGGCCGGGTCCAGCGCCAGCGGCGAGGCGGGTTATGTCCAGATCGTCGAATGCCGCACGGCCGATGGCGGGACCGTGCAGGTCCAGGCCGGCTGGTCGCGCCGTCTCGATCCGCCACCATGGGCTGGCGGTGACGTGACCGGCATCATCGCCCCGAACCGTGATGGCTCCTCGGTTCTGGTGGCCGATCCGCCGCTTGCCGGGATGGAGGCGAACGCCTTGCCGGCTCCCGACAGCGACCAGCCGGGCAAGAACCTGGCCTACGCCGGCCAGTGGTTCTTCTTCGCCCTTACCGCGCTGCTGATCTACGGGCTGGCCCTGCGCCGCCGGTGGAAGGCGGGGGAAGCTGCGCTGCAGGGCGAATAGCCCGCCATCCTTGCCCTACGCCGCCGCTGGCGCTAGGCGCACGCCTCATGGAATACATCTCCACCAGGGGGAACGCCCCCGCGCTCGATTTTGCCGGGGTTACGCTGGCGGGCCTCGCCAGCGACGGCGGCCTCTATGTGCCGCGCGAGTGGCCGCGCTTCACCACGGACGAGATCCGCGCCATGCGGGGTCTTTCCTATGTGGAATTGGCGGTGAAGGTGATGCTGCCGTTCGTGCAGCCGAGCCTGACCGAGGATGAGCTGCGCGAGCTTTGCAGCGGCGCCTATGGCCGCTTTGCCCACGCCGCCGTTACTCCGCTCAAGCAGTTCGACCAGCAGCAGTGGCTGCTGGAGCTGTTCCACGGCCCCACGCTGGCGTTCAAGGATGTCGCGCTGCAACTGCTGGGCCGCCTGTTCGAGCACTTCCTGGCGCAGAGCGATGCCCACCTCACCATCGTGGGGGCCACCAGCGGCGACACCGGCAGCGCGGCGATCGATGCCGTGGCCGGGCGTGACCGGATCGACATCTTCATGCTGCACCCCAACGGCCGCGTGTCCGATGTGCAGCGCCGGCAGATGACCACGGTGCTCAGCCCCAACGTCCACAACATTGCCATCGAAGGCACCTTCGATGATGCCCAGGCGATGGTGAAGCGCATGTTCAACGATGCGGCGATGACCGATCGCTTCCGCATCACCGCGGTCAACTCGATCAACTGGGCGCGGCTGATGGCGCAGGTGGTCTATTACTTCGCCGCCGCGCTGCAACTGGGCGGGCCTGACCGCAAGGTGGCCTTCAGCGTGCCCACCGGCAATTTCGGCGATGTGTTTGCCGGCTATGTGGCCGCTCAGATGGGCCTGCCGATCGAGCGGCTGATCGTGGCCACCAACGTCAACGATATCCTCCACCGCGCGCTGTCCACGGGTGACTATTCGGCAGGCACCGTAACCCCCACCGCCGCCCCCAGCATGGACATCCAGGTGTCCAGCAACTTTGAGCGCCTGCTGTTCGATGTGGGCGGTCGCGATGGCAAGGCGCTTGCCGAGCAGATGGCCGGGTTCGAAGGCAGCAAGGCCATGCAGCTGACCAACGCCCAGCGCGAAGGCGCGGCGGCGCTGTTCACATCGGTGCGCTGCGATGGCGAGCAGATGAACCGGGCGATGGCCTGGGCCGAGGAGCATTGCGGCGAGATCATCGATCCGCACACCGCCATCGGCCTGCACGCCGCGCAGGTGGCCGGGATCGATCCCGCCGTGCCCGTGGTCACGCTGGCGACGGCGCACCCCGCCAAGTTCCGCGATGCGGTGGAGCGGGCCACCGGCCACCGCCCCGCGCTGCCCGCGCGCATGGGTGACCTGTTCGAGCGGCAGGAAAGCTATGCCGAATTGCCGGGTGACTATGCCGCTGTGGCCGCCTTCGTGGAAAGCCACGGCACGCAGAGCCGCTGATGGTTACGCTTGCCCTGCAACCGCTGGTCATGGCGGGCGAGGGCTGGGCCGACTATGGCCTGGTGGACAGCGGTCATGGCCGCAAGCTGGAACGCTATGGCCCCTACCGGTTCATCCGCCCCGAACCGCAGGCGATGTGGATGCCCCGAATGAACTCAGGGGGGCAGGTTGACTGGCAGGCGCATGGCGAGTTCGTCCCCGGCAGCGACGAGGACGGCGGCGGCAGGTGGCAGTTCGCCAAGCCGGTCCCGCGCGAAGGCTGGCCGCTGGCCTGGAACGAGGCGAAGTTCACTGCCCAGTGCACCCCCTTCCGCCACCTCGGTTTTTTCCCGGACATGGCCCCGGTGTGGGACTGGATGCGCGGGCAACTGGCCGGCAAGCCCGATGCAACCAGCCTCAACCTGTTCGGCTATACCGGCGTCGGCAGCCTGGCGCTCAGCCAGTGCGGCCCGGTCACGCACGTCGATGCCAGCAAGAAATCGGTCGCCCAGGCGCGCGAGAATGCTGCCCTTTCCGGCATGGCCGACCGGCCGATCCGCTGGCTGGTGGACGATGCCGCGAAGTTCACCGCGCGCGAGGTGCGCCGTGGCAGGCGGTATGACGGGATCATCCTCGATCCGCCCAAGTTCGGCCGCGGGCCGGAGGGCGAGATGTGGCGGCTGGAAGAAAGCCTGCCCGGCCTGGTGGCTGACTGCGCGAAACTGCTCGATGGCGACAGCCGCTTCCTGTTCCTGACGGTCTATGCCGTGCGGATGAGCTCGCTGGCGATCGGCGGCCTGCTGGCCGAGGCGCTGGCGGGACTGCCCGGCACAGTCGAACACGGGGATCTTGCCGTGCGCGAGGACGGGCCGGACGGCCGCCTGCTGCCCACCGCCATCTTCGCCCGCTGGCGGCAAGACTGAGGCGCGGCTTGATCGCGGACAATTGCCGCTTCCGGGCGCGCGTCCACAAGCATATGCTGTTAGCACTGGCCGGTTTTCGCTGCCGCTGAGTCGGCACAGGCGTCCGGCACCTTGGGGGACCGACCGATGCTGAAACGCCGCCTTCTTGCAGTCACCGCCCTTGCTGCCGCCGCTACCGTGGCGCTGGTTCCGGCCCTTTCGCAGAACAACAGCCAGACCGTGGCCCGCTATACCATGGATGCCGGGACCCTGTCGGGCATGGCGGCGATGACGGCGGGCGGGGGCGGCGGCCTTGGCGGTATCATGAACATGATGCGCGGCGGTGACCAGGTGGCGCACGAACTGGTGCTGCGCCTGGGTTCCAGCCGCTCGCCCACGGGTAATCCCGCTGCCGATCACTTCATGCCGCAAGGGGCGGGGCTGGGCGCATCGGTGCCGCTGGTTACGCCCACGCCCAGCCCGCGCGGCACGCCGGAACCCGGCACGCCCGGCCAGCAGGAAATGCCGCGCGGCCGGCTGCTGCTGTTCTGGGGCTGTGGCGAACACGCTCCGGCGGGCCAGCCGGTGATCATCGATTTCAGCCGCCTGGCGCGGGGCGAAGTGCCGGCCGGGCTTTATGCCAGCGGGCTGGACCTGCCGGACGACTGGGAGGTGCTGGTCAGCAACAGCACCACTTATGGCGACTGGCCGAACGCCCGCGAATCACGCAGCCTCACATCCTCCAGCTCGCTGCTCGGCGCGCACCGTGTGGCGGGCAACTATTCGCCGGAGATCAGCTTCACCCTGGCGGAAGACTTCATGCCCGCGCTCAACCCCTCGGGCGCGGCCATGCCCAGCGGGGCCGTGCGCCTAACCTGGGCCAACCTGACCAAGGCCACCGGCTATTACGCCTGGGCCGTGGGCGCAGGGGCTAACGGGAATGATCGTGACATGGTGTGGTGGGCCAGCAGCCGCACGCAGGCCTTTGGCGGGCCGATGGCAAGCTGGATCTCGCCCTCTGCCGCCGCGCAATATGTCCGCGCCGGCACGCTGATGGCACCCGGCACCACCGAATGCGTGATCCCGGCAGAGGTGAAGCAGGCCGGGGGCGAGGCGCTGATGACCAGCCTCTATGCCTATGGCCCGCAGCAGGATTTCTCGTATCCGGAGCGCCCGCGCAACGCGCCCGCAAGCTGGCGGCCCGAATGGATCGCCCGCGTCCGCTTCCGCTCGATGGCCATGGTCATCCCCGGAATGGACATGGGGCTGGGTAGCGGTCGGGGAGAGCAGGCCGAGAGTGCCCCCGAGCAGCCGCCCGCCAAGCCGCGCTGCCGAGGTGGCTTGCGCGGGATGGCAGAACGGGCAGCGGGGCTCTGCGAGTAAGGCTCATCCTCCGAGGTGCAGACCACCCGCCGCCCCGCCCGGCCACCAATGATCCCATTAGGCTATGGTGGCCGGGCGGGGCGGCGGGTGGTCTGATAGCCCGAACTGGCTTCCTACTGCGCCTGCAGTTCGCCGAGGAATTCGCGGATGCGCGCGGCGTTATAGCCCAGGTCCGACAGGCCCACGCGGCTGACGCTGCGCATGTCCACCCGGCTTGACCCGTCGACCACGGGCGAGACCTTGATGATCACGTCATCGCGGAAGCGCAGGTAGCCGGCATAGGCGGTCGCCTCGATCTGCAGGTTCTGCTGGTCGACATTGGCGATTTCCCAACCCTTGCTTTCGGCCAGGGCGCGGGCATCGGCCAGCACCTGGCTCGCATTCTTGTTGATCAGCACCGGCTGGATGTCCGGATAACCCTGGCGGTGCGCGGCGCGCCATTCCTCGATGCTGTTGAACGGGATCAGGTTGTCCTCGCGCAACGGCAGGGTGGCGAACTGCGGCGGATTGTCGACATTGGTGGTGATGTCATGCAGCGCCGGGGCGGCCCCTGCCGGGCGGATCACCGCGAAATACATGGCCCCCAGCAAGACCAGCGCCACCAGCAGGCCAAGGCCGGACGTGATGCCGGAAACCTGCTTCCTGCGGGCCACGATCAGCCCCACCAGGGCAATCACCGCGATCACGCCCGCAGGCACCATCATCGACATGAAGGTGATGAAGCCGGTCAGCTTGTCGATCAGGTCGTACCGGGCCAGCGTTAGCGCGCCCACGCCGATCACCACGGCCAGGATTGCCCCGCCCAGCGCGAAGTTGCCGATCCAGCCGGGCCAGCGCGGGGCGGGCCTGGCGGGCTCGGGCGCCAGTTCGGTCATCGGCTCTGCCGGAGCGACCGGCGGCAGGTCTTCGGGGGTGGTGGCCATCAGTGGTGATCCTTCCCTGTTTTCGAGCGTCAAGAAGGTCACAAACGCCGGACAAGGTCAACCGGGTCCTGAGGGCAGGTGCTTGCCAAGCGCCATTCATGCTGCCATCGGGCGCGCATGGCCGACAGCCTCATCCTCGAACTGGCAGATTTCGTGCACCAGGTGCATACCGGCATCTATTCCGAAGAGACCGGCCAGCCGCAGCCCTTGCAGTTCACCGTGCAAGTGCGCCTGGCGGTGGAGGATCATTATGATCCCGACACGCCGCTGGAAGCGTCCAAGAACTACATGGACCTGAAGTTTGCCTGTTCGGATGCGCTGGGCACCACGCACTACAAGCTGATCGAGGCCGTGGCCGATCACGTGGCCGAAACGCTGTTCCTGCAGGATGCCCGGGTTGAGCAGGTCAGCGTGAAGATCGTCAAGCTGGCGCTTAGCGAGGCGGACGAGAAGATCGGCATCACCCTCACACGGAATCGCCGCTGATGGGGCAGGCGGTAGTGAGGGTGGAAAGCCTTCCGGCCGATCCGCAAGCCGCCGCCGCGGCCTTTTACGCCAATCCGCCAACCACGCCGGATGCGGGTGATCTCGTGCTGGTGTTCCCGCCCGCCGGCACTGCGCACAAGGACTGGCGCCTTGCCGCCGTGCGCGACCTGGCCCGCGACGCTGCTCCCGCCGCGCGGGTCAATGCCGTGATCGACGGGGATGCGGCGGCGCTGGCAACCGTGCTTGCCTATCTGGCCGATGCGCCGGGCGTGACCGGGCAGATCTTCGAACTTGATGGCAATAGCGCGCAAGCGTCCCTAGATTAGGCCCATGTCCTGCTCCAAGCCCTTGGTCGATGCCTTCAACCGCCGGGTAACCTACCTGCGCCTGTCGGTGACCGACCGGTGTGACCTGCGCTGCACCTATTGCATGCCTGAGCGGATGGAGTTCCTGCCCAAGAAGGACGTGCTCAGCCTGGAAGAACTGCACAAGCTGGCGCTGGGCATGATCGATCGCGGCATCAGCAAGATCCGTCTGACCGGCGGCGAGCCGCTGGTGCGGCGCGACATGGTGGACCTGATCGCCGCGCTGGGCCGCAAGCTGGGCGACGGGCTGGACGAGTTGACGCTGACCACCAACGGCACCCGGCTGGCTGAATTCGCCGGGCAGATCGCCGCTGCGGGGGTGAAGCGGATCAACGTCAGCCTGGATACGCTGGATGCCGGCCTGTTCCGCGAACTCTCCCGCCGCGACAAGCTGGGCGCTGTGCTGCAGGGCATTGCCGCCGCGAAGGATGCGGGCCTGAAGGTCAAGATCAACACCGTGGCGCTGAAGGGGCTGAACGAGGCGGAAATCCCCTTCCTGGTCGAATGGGCGCATGCCCAGGGCCATGACATGACGCTGATCGAGGTGATGCCGCTGGGCGAGGTGGAGGGGGACCGGGTGGACCACTACCTGCCGCTGCCCGCAGTGCGCGATGTGCTGGAACAGCGCTTTACGCTGGAAGACAGCGACCACCGCACCGGCGGCCCGTCACGCTATGTCCGCGTGGCCGAGACCGGCGGCCTGCTGGGCTTCATCACCCCGCTCACCAGCAATTTCTGCGCCAGTTGCAACCGCGTGCGGGTGACCGCCACGGGCGAGCTCTACGCCTGCCTGGGCGGGGCGGAAAAGGTGGACCTGCGCGCCGCGCTCCGCTCTGATGACCCGGACGGCAACCTGTCCGCCGCGCTCGACGAGGCAATGCGGATCAAGCCGGAACGCCACCATTTCCGCATCGGCGCGGGGGAGGGGCCTGCCCAGCCGCGCCATATGTCGATGACGGGCGGCTGACATGGCGGTCAGGCTGGTCTTCCTCGGCAAGCTGGCCGACCTGGCCGGCGTGGGCGAGCGCGAGGTTTCCGCACCACTTGACTGGGCCGGCCTGCTGGCCGCGCTGCCCGGACCGCTGGGCGAGGCAGCCCGGCAGGATCGCACCCGGATTGCCGTCAACGGCGCGCTGCTGGCTGACAAGACCACGCTGCAGGCAGGCGAGGGTGACGAGGTGGCGCTGTTGCCGCCCGTTTCCGGCGGCTGACATGTCCCGCGATGTGCGCCTGTTGACCACGCCTTTCGATCCGGCAACCGAGATCGCCGCCTTCGGCGCTGCCCATCGCGGGTTCGGCGGCCTGTGCTCGTTCATCGGCGCCGTGCGGCTGGACGGCGACGTGGAGGCGCTGGAGCTGCTCCACTATGAAGCCATGACCCTGCCCGGCATGGAGGCCCTCGCCGACGAGGCGCTGGCACGCTTCGGGGTGGCGGGCCTGCTGATCATCCACCGCGCGGGGATCATGCACCCCGGCGATCCCATCGTTCTGGTCGCCGCCGCTGGCCGGCACCGACGTGAAGCGATCGAGGCGGTCGATTTCGCGATGGATCACCTGAAGTCCGATTCGTGGTTCTGGAAGCGCGAGCTGCGCGGCGTGCACTGGACCTGGATCGAACCGCGCGCACAGGACCATTCCGACCTGTCCCGCTGGGGCTGAAATTCCCCGTCAGCCTTTGATCCAAATCAAGGCGGCTACGCCCGATTCGCCGCATTTCTTCCTTCACGAGTTGGATCGGAAGGAATTGGATCATGGCCCAGAAACTGAACCGCGAAGCCATCGCCGCCCAGGCCGATGTGCATGCGCAGATGCCCGCCACTGCGGCGGCGCACCAGGTTGACCGCACGTTCGAGCTGCCGCCTGCGCTCTATGCCGGCACGGTTGCCTGCTACCTCGCGTTCCTGGGCATCACGGCGGCAGCGTTCGGCAATCCCGGCCTGATCCTGCCGATGGCGATCTTCACCTTCTTCATAATCGCCGGTTTCGGCGTGCCGACGATCTGGGTCAGCATGGACCCGGCAAAGACGGCCAAGGCCAAGAGCAACAGCCGTTTCCAGCGGGACGGCATCAACACCCTTACGGGGCACAACACCGCAGGCGAAGCCACAGTGCAGGTACTGATCCTCCCGGCACTGATCGTCGTCTGGGGTCTGGCGGTTGTGACCATTGCCGCCTTCGTGCGGTAAACCCACGGCACGCGAAGCGGGTTTACCCACATCGTGCCCCGTAAATGCGCGGGATCGGTTTCGGCCGGTCCCGCGCAACACGTTTCCGGAGCCGGGATCTAGTTGGCGAGCGCGCCCAGCAGGCGGTCAATCTCGGCGTTTTCCTGTTCCACCAGCGCGTTGGCCTGCGCCAGTGCCGCTGCGGTGGCGGTAACGTCGGCCCCTTCGATTGCGGCCGAGGCATAGATCCGGTCAAGGTCCGCCAGCGCGATCATCACCTGGCTGCGCTGGGCCTCCAGATTGGCGACGGCAACCTGCGCCACAGACCACGCATCCGTTCCCACGCCAGCGCCCCGCGCGGCGGAGACAGCACGGTTGGCAGCAGGAGCTTGTCCAGTGAAGCGATCATGCCCTTCACGGATGGTGGCCAGCAGGGCTGCCAGATCGGCGGCTGCCGGGGCCGGGGGCGGGGGTGCTGCGGGCGTGGCCGGGGCGGCGATGGTGCCCGACACCCGTTCGGCATCGCGAATCGCCAGGCTGGGATAGTCGCCCGAACTGGAGGCGCAGCCGCCCAGGGCCAGCGCGGCAGGAACAAGGGCGAGGACGGTGGCGAAAAGGCGATTCATCGCCCAGGGCCTTAGCCCTGCGGCAACCGTCTGGCCAGCTTGGCTGCGCCGGAGAGGGCCAGGGCACTGGATTTGGGGCTGGTAATCGGCGGAATGCGGCACAAATTGCCCCTCTCGCCGGTTGACAGGAGGGGCCACCTCACGTATCGGCGCCCCACTTGGCGGTGCCCTTGTGGGCGCCTTTTTTGTCATTGTTGCGGGGTCCGCCCCAAGGCCGTGACACCAGACGAAACGAAAAGAGAGCACCATGTTCGCAGTCGTGCGCACGGGCGGCAAGCAGTATCGCGTTGCCGAAGGAGACAAGATCGCGGTCGAGAAGCTGGCGGGTGAAGCCGGCGATTCGATCACCCTGGGCGATGTCCTGCTGGCCGGCGAAGGCGGCGATCTGGCTGACGTGTCGAAGGTGACCGTCTCGGCCGAGATCATTGCCCAGGCGAAGACCGAGAAGGTCATCGTGTTCAAGAAGCGCCGCCGGCACAACTATCGCCGCAAGAACGGCCACCGCCAGCAGATGACCCTGTTGCGCATCACCGGCGTGGGCGAGGCCAAGAAGGCTGCGCCGAAGAAGGCTGCTGCCGAGGTTGAGGCTGCTCCGGCTGCCGAGAAGGCCCCGGCCAAGAAGCCCGCCGCCAAGAAGCCGGCAGCCAAGAAGGCCGCTGCAGAGTAACAGTTTACCCCGGTGCGCGGCTGATGCCCGCCGGTCAGAATACGGAGTAGTACGTCATGGCACACAAGAAAGCAGGCGGTTCTTCGCGTAACGGTCGTGATTCGGCCGGCCGTCGTCTTGGCGTGAAGAAGTTCGGCGGCCAGGAAGTGATCGGCGGCAACATCCTCGTGCGTCAGCGCGGCACCAAGTTCTACCCGGGCGCCAACGTGGGCATCGGCAAGGATCACACCCTGTTTGCCCTGGTGGCCGGTCGTGTGCGCTTCCACATTGGCAAGCTGGGCCGCCAGTACGTCGCCGTGGACATGCCGGCCGAGGCTGCTGAATAACCGGATGACTCGATGATGGGGTCATCCACCGGGATGGCCCTTTCCGGCTTCGCAAGACCGGAAGCTTTCAGAAGGAGATGGGGCCAGCCCCGTCTCCTTTTTTGATTCTCCTTCGCAACATCAATGTCATCCGGGGTGAGTAGGAGCCGCGCCGGGGGCCTGAGCCAGGAGAAGACCCATGTTCCACCGCACGCAGAGACTGTTCCTGCGCCCCCCGTTCCCGGAGGACTGGCGCGAGGTTTACCGTGGCATCAACGATGCCGGCGTGGTGCGGATGCTGGCCCGTGCTCCGTGGCCCTACATGCCGGAAGACGCGCAGGACTATTGCTCCGCCGCGCGCGATCCGCAGGACCTGCGGCTGGCAATAGCCCTGCCGGGGCATGACGGCGCACCGCTGATCGGGCAGATCGGACTGGACTGCGGGGCGGAGGTGCCGGAAGTCGGCTATTGGATCGCGCGTGGCTATCGCGGGCAGGGCTATGCTACCGAGGCCTTGCACGGGGTGCTGCAGATGGCACGGGCGCTGGGCGTGCGGCGGGTGGAAGCCGGGCATTACCTGGACAATCCCGCCAGCGGCGCGGTGCTGCGCAAGGCCGGTTTCGTGGAGACGGGCGAGGTTCGCCCCACCCATGCCCTGGGCCGGGGCGGGCAACTGGTGCTCGCGCGGCGCTATGCGATCGACCTTGGTGGCGGAGAGCCGGAAGGCGACATGGACGGTTGCCGCGAAGACGTGCGCAAACCGGCGTGAACGGCCCTAGCGCGCCGACTGGATCAGCGCCCGGTCATCCACCTGCCATGGGTGGAACCCGGGCCTGAACCAGGTCGCCCACGCGGGGAAGGTGCGGCGCAGGATGCCGGGCCTGCCCCACAGGTAGGCCGCCAGCCGCCAGCGGGCGCGCCAGCCGGTGATGCCATCCTGCGCCAGCAGTTCCAGCGCGTCGATCCAGCGGTTGCGCAGGAAGCGGCAGGTCACATCGCCCATTACCACCGCGCGCATCAGCCAGCGGCGGAAGGGTGGCAGGCTGCGGGTGGCGTGGACCCAGGTATCGAAGGCCACCGCCTTGTGCTCGATCTCCTCCACCGCATGCCATTGCCACAGGGCCACCGTCTCCTCGTCTGCCGTGCCGAAATGGTCGGGGTGGGCCAGGAACTGGTGCGCGAAGATCGCCGTGAAATGCTCCAGCGCGCAAGTGATGGTCAGTTGTACCAGCGGCGGCAGGCTTTGCGTCATCGCCACCAGCGCGGCCACGCGGGCATCGATGGCGGCCAGGGCATAGCCGGCCTCCACCGCCGCGCGGTTGAAGGCCAGGTGCTCGCGGCTGTGGTTCACTTCCTGGCGGATAAAATCGCGAATCTCCTCCGCCAGCACAGGCGGCACGCCATCACGATGGGCTTTCACCGCATCGATGAACATCGCCTCGCCGCGCGGGAAGCTGGCGGAAAGGGCGGTGAACCAGGCGGTGGCAACAGGATCGCCGTCCAGCCAGTGGCGCTCGGCCCCCTCCCGTCGGAAGCGCCGGTCGCGCACGGTCAGGCCAGATGGCTTGCGGGGACTGGCGGCTGCCCGTAGGTCGGCATGGATGGCTGCTGTCATGTGGTCGATATGGATTTAACTGACATAGATGTCAATAAGGCGCAGACTTAGCCCCGAGGAAAGCCGCGCGGCCGCGCTGGAGGCAGCGCGCCAATTGCTGATGGAGGCGGGGCCGCAGGCGGTTACGCTGAAGGCCGTGGCGGCGCGGATCGGGCGCACCCACGCCAACCTGCTGCACCACTTCGGCTCGGCATCGGGCCTGCAGAAAGCGCTGGCCGCCCACATCGCCGGTACGGTGTGCGATGCCATCGGCGAGGCGGTGCGCGGCGAGCGGACCGGCAAGAGTACCCAGCGCCAGGCGGTGGACCTGGCCTTCGATGCCTTCGACAAGGAAGGTGGCGGCGCGCTGGCAAGCTGGATGCTGCTGTCCGGCAACGAGGACGCGCTGGACCCGATCGTGGAGACGATCCATCAACTGGTGGATGAACTGCACCCGGCCGAAGGCGGCCACAGCGCCGACCGCACGATGCATGAGGCGACCTATACGCTGGTGCTGCTGGCGCTGGGCGATGCCTTGATGGGCGAGCGGCTGGCCGAATCACTAAAGGTGGATCGGGCCACAGGCCGCGAGCGGGCGACCGCGATGGTGCTGGCCTCGCTGGCGAAGATGCAGGGGCGGGGTTAGGCGCTCTCGCCCTCCGCCCCCCGCGTCACCCAGTGCGGCAGCACCCCGGCGGGAATATCCTCCACCCGCAGGTGATCCACCGCCAGCTCGAGGTCGCGATAGATCGCCTTGTTGCGCTCAGGGTTGGAGAACGCCAGCGGCACCACCACCAGCCGCCGGTTCACCTTGCTGCGCCAGTTCATCCGCGCGGTGTTTTCCTGCCCGATATAGCAGCCCTTGGTGAAGCTGACGCCGTTCAGTTCGCCCGCGTTGGTTTCCAGCCACAGCAGGTCACCCATTTCGGCGCGGCCTTCGGGCACGCCCAGCGCCAGCCGGTGGGCGAGGTATTCGTCATCGATGCCTTCGCCGGTTGGGGGCAGGTGCAACAGCGAGCGGAAGCCAAGCTCAGGCAGGCGCGGATCGGTGCCCTTGGCCTCTTCCTCCTCGGTTTCCGGCCGCGCCCAGGAAACGTGGGCATTGGGCTCCACCGCGATCTCCAGCTTGCGGCGCAAGCGATATTTGCTGAGCGTGGCTACCAGTTCATCGGCCAGCTGCGCCTCGCAATCCAGCAGCAGGCCGGGGCCATTGGGCGTTTCCAGCGGCCACACGAACAGGTCGAACAGCGTTTTGCCCTGCGCCGTCAGCAGCCCGGCATAGACGCAGTAACCCGGCTTCAGCGCGGCAACATCGTTGGTTACCAGGCCCTGCAGGAAGGCCACGGCATCTTCGGACGGATCAAGCGGGACGATGCGCACCAGGGCGCGCTTCAGGAGGGGGCGGCTCATGCCTGCCAAGGTGGCAGGTGCGCCCGCCAAATCAAGCGCGGCAAGGCCTTAAATCGGGGACTGTCCCCGACTCGCGGGCTATGCCATGGGAACGCGCATGACGACGAGCATCACCATCCGCCGCCCCGATGACTGGCACGTGCACCTGCGCGATGGCGCCATGCTTGCAGGCGTGGTGGGCCACACGGCGCGCCAGTTTGCCCGCGCCATCGTGATGCCCAACCTGACCCCGCCGGTGACCGATGTGGCCAGCGCGGTCGCCTATCGGGATCGCATCCTCGCCGCCGTGCCTGCGGGCATGACCTTCACCCCGCTGCTGACCGCCTACCTGACCGACCGCAGCGATCCGGCGGAGCTGGTGCGCGGGCACGCGGAAGGCGTGTTCACCGCCGCCAAGCTCTATCCCGCCGGGGCCACGACCAATTCCGACAAGGGCGTGACCGATATCCGCAATATCGATAGCGTGCTGGAAGCGATGGCCGCAGCCGGGATGCCGCTGTGCGTCCACGGCGAGGTGACCCATGCCGATGTCGACGTGTTCGACCGCGAGGCGGTGTTTATCGAGCAGGTGCTGGAGCCGCTGCTGGCGCGCATCCCCGGCCTGAGGGTGATTTTCGAGCATATCACCACGGCCGAAGCGGTGCAGTTCGTGGAAAGCGCCGGGGCCAACGTGGCCGCCACGATCACCCCGCAGCACCTGCACATCAACCGCAATGCGATGCTGGTGGGCGGCATCCGCCCGCACGCCTATTGCCTGCCCGTCGCCAAGCGCGAGACACACCGGCTGGCGCTGAGGAAGGCGGCCGTCAGCGGCAATCCCAAGTTCTTCCTGGGCACCGACAGCGCCCCGCACGCCCGCGAAACCAAGGAAAGCGCCTGCGGCTGCGCGGGCATTTTCAACGCCCCCTATGCGCTGGAAAGCTACCTGGTGGTGTTCGAACAGGAAGGCGCGATCGGCCGCTTCGAGGACTTCGCTTCGCGCTTCGGCCCGGCGTTCTACGGCTTAGCCGTCAACGAGGACACGGTGACGCTGGAGCGGGTGGAGCATGTGGTGCCGGCCTGCATCAGCGCGGGCGGGGCGGAACTGGTGCCGTTCCATGCGGGAGAGACGCTGGGGTGGCGGCTGGTTTGAAGAGCCAGCGCTAGGGAATTTCGATGTTTTGCTCGGTGCCTGGTGGATGCTCTGTCAAGTCCATCGTCCACCCGTCATCGTTCGAAATGAGCTGAATATGAAAGCTAGGGCCCTTTCCGCCGCTATTCATATACCAACAGTGGATGCGATTCCCCTCGACCGCTACAAACTCCACGAAGCTCATATCGACGTATGAGCCGATGTGCTCACTTATAGCTCCAGCTATGTCGAGTGAACTGATGCGTGCCGCAGGGGTCATGCCGCATCCTCACACGCCCAGCTTCAATCGGCAATTGGATTGTCAGGAGTGGGCTGATTGGCCCTCCGCCCCCGCAGCATCGCCCAGGTAAACAGCCCCGCCGCCAGCCAGATCATCACGTAACACGCTGCCTGTGCGGGTTTTAGCGGTTCGCCGAACACGGTCAGGCCCAGAATGAACACCAGCGTGGGACTGAGGAACTGGAGGAAGCCGATCACGGTATAGGGCAGGGCGCGGGCGGCGGTGGCGAACATGATCAGCGGGACGGCAGTCATGATCCCGCTGCCTGCCACGGCCGTAGCCACCAGCGGGCCTTGCTCCAGCGCGCTGCCTTGGGGGCCAGCGGCGTACCAGCCGACCACGGCCAGCGACAGCGGCATCAGGATCAGCGTCTCCAGCGTCAGGCCCACCACCGGGCCGGCCTGCACGGTCTTGCGCAACAGGCCATAGGTGCCGAAAGTCAGCGCCATCGCCAGGCTCAGCCACAGCGTCGTCAGCGCGCCCAGCGCCAGCGCGCCCACGCCCACCCCGGCCAGCAGGACCGCGCCCCATTGCAGGCGGTTCAGCCGCTCACCCAGGAACACCATGCCCAGCAGCATCATCACCAGCGGCAGGATGTAATAGCCCAGGCTGGCGGCATAGACGTGGCCGGTCTGGATCGCCTGCACATAGAGGAACCAGTTGACCCCGATCAGCGCCGCCGTGCCCAGCAAGGTCAGCATCGCCCGCCGGTCGCGCACCACGGCGCGCAGTTCCGCGAAAGTGCCGGTCCACCACAGCGCGATCAGGCACAGCGGCAGGGTGAAGACCAGCCGCCATGCGACGAATTCCAGCGCCGGCACATCGTGCACCAGCAGCAGGTACAGCGGCATCAGCCCCCAGAAGCCGTGGGCGATCAGCGAGTAAACGAGTCCACGTTGCTGCGAGACGGGCGGGGCGGGGGCGGCGGTGCTGCTCATCACACCCCTGCTAGGCGCGTTAAGCGGGCCTTGGCAATTGCCTGCTAGGGCGATGGGCCATGAACCCGCGCCGCGCCTTTCCTTGCTGCCTGATGCCTGCGCTTGCCCTGGTGCTTGCCGGGTGCAGCGGCGGGGCGGAGGAGACGGGCGCGGTGGCAGACCACTCCGATCCCCTGATGGCCGCTGCGCTGGCCGGTCCGATCATGATCGATGCCGACATGGTCGATCGTAACGGCGCCAACCAGCTCGCCAGCTTTGCCGATGCCGACGGCTCGATGCCGCGCCCTGACGTTGGGCCGGAAGCGGCGGCACGGGCGCGGGCTCAGGCGCTGGAACTGGTCGGCGGCAGCGTGGCCTTGCGCCCTGTGCCGGAACCGGCCGATGGTGCCCCTGCTGCCGATCCCGCGCTGGCCCGCTGCGCCGGACAGGCGCGCCCCGGCTTCCGCTGGGCGGCGGTGATGCCGCAGGCCTTCCCCGTCTATCCGCAAGGCGCGGTGCTGGAAGCGGCAGGCAGCGATGCCCCCGGCTGTCGCTTCCGCGCGGTCAGCTTTGCCACGGCTGTTGCAGTGGAGGACGTGCTGGCCTTCTATGCCACCCGAGCCTCGGCTTCGGGATATGGCGTGCAGCACACCAGCCATGACGGGGAAAACGTGCTGGCAGGCGGCGGCTCCGATGGGCGGCTGCAGGTGCGGGTGCGCGCGGGCGAGGGCGGCCTGACCGAGGTGGACCTGGTCACGCTGGAGAGCTGAGACCTATTCCCTGAAGCCCACGCCAACCATGGCGCGCGGCTGCTCCATCTCGCTGCTGGCCACCGGATAGGCGCAATAGTCTGCCGCATAGAAGGCCGCCGGGCGGTGGTTGCCCGAAAAGCCTACCCCGCCGAAGGGGGCATTGCTGCTGGCCCCGTTGGTGGGCCGGTTCCAGTTGACGATCCCGGCGCGGATATTGGCCCAGAAGCGGTTGTACTGGTCCGGCGTGCCGCCCACCAGGCTGGCGGACAGGCCGAAGCGGGTGCGGTTGGCCTCGGCAATCGCCTGGTCGAAATCGTCCACCCTGATCACCTGCAACAGCGGGCCGAACAGTTCAACGTCGGGCCGCTCGGCCATGCCGGTAATATCGACGATGCCGGGGGTCAGGAACGGCAGGCTGTCATGCGGGCGGCGCAGGTGGGTGATCGGACGGCCGCCGTTGGACAGGAAGTAGAGGAAGCTCTCGGTCAACTGGTCGGCGGCCTGGTTGTCGATCACCGGACCCATGAAGGGCTGCGGATCATCGAACGGGCCGCCGATGATCATGCGATCGACCAGCGTTTTCACCTCGCCCATCACGGCATCGTACATGTCTGCCTTGATGACCAGGCGGCGCGCGGCGGTGCAGCGCTGGCCGGCACTGGTAAAGGCGCTCTGCATCACCAAGGCGGCGGCATCCTTGACCAGCGGCGTGTCCCACACCACCAGCGGGTTGTTGCCGCCCATTTCCAGCGCCAGGATCTTGCCCGGATCGGTGGCCAGCCGCTTGTTGATGGCGATGCCGACCTGGGCCGAGCCGGTGAACAGCACCCCGTCCACGTCGGGATGGGCGACCAGCGCCTTGCCTTCCTCCGGCCCGCCAATCAGCAGTTGCACGCAGGCTGCGGGAATGCCGGCGCGATTGAAATACAGCATCAGCCGCTCGCCCACGGCAGGTGTCTTCTCGGATGGCTTCAGGATCACCACGTTGCCGGCGATCAGTGCGGGTACGATGTGGCCGTTGGGCAGGTGCGCGGGGAAGTTGTACGGCCCCAGCACGGCCATCACCCCGTGCGGCTTGTGGCGCACGGCAGCGCTGCCCTGCAGCCCTGCATCCAGCCGCTTCTGTCCGGTCCGCTCGACATAGGCGGAAACGGAGATTTCCACCTTGTTGATCACCGATTCCACCTCGGTGCGGGCTTCCCACAGGGGCTTGCCGGTTTCCCGCGCGATCAGCTGGGCAAAGTCTTCCTGCTCCTTGCGCACTTCGTTGGCGAAGCGGCGGACCAGTTCGATGCGGTTGGCCAGCGGCTTGGCCGCCCATTGCGGCCAGGCGCGGCGCGCGCGGCCCACGGTGGCATCGACATCGCCATACTTGCCGCGCCACAGTTCATCCCCGTTGGCGGGTTCGTAGGACACCAGCTCTGGAGTGGACAAGGGGCGGAGACCTTTACTGGATGTGGCGGAAGTTACAGCGGTAACGGTTTGCATGGCCAGACACCACTAGTTGGCGCTTGCGTCAATATGGTGTGAAAGCTGGGTTAAGAGATACTTTCCATCTGCTGTGGCCACAGGTGGCCTGCCGGGACGGGCGGTTCGCCCAGGTCGCGGCCCAGCGCGTGCAGGCGGGCGACCTTGGCGTGCAGGGGCTCCCAGTCGTCCTGTTCGGCGATGGCGGCCCAGATGGTTTCCACTTCGTCGATCAGCATGGCTTCGGGTTCGCCCGACATGCCCCGCTGGCGGTGGAACCACAGGTCCGGCCCGATGCCCTGTTCGCGCATTTCTACCTCGGCGCTGGCAACCAGGGCGGCGTCAGCCTCCGGCCCCTGGCTGGCGCGGCCCAGCCGCCACAGGAAGCGGCGCATCATGGCTGCCTCGTACAGTGGGCCGAAGCGGTCGAGCGCGGCAATCAGCCCTTCGGCCTCCACCAGCGGGCGCAGGGCAATGGCCAGTTGCCTCAGGTTCCAGCGGATCGCGCCCGGCTGCCGGCCAAAGGCATAGAGGCCGTGATCGTCGAAATAGGCGGCGGTAAACTCCGGCTCCCACCGGGGCAGCCAGCGCCACGGGCCATAGTCGAAACTCTCGCCCGAAATGTTCATGTTGTCGGTGTTGAGCACGCCGTGGACGAAGCCTGCCACCATGTAGCTGGCGGCAAGGTCGGCCATCCGCTCCACCGCCAGGTGCATCAGGCGCACCGCCGGCTGGTCACCATCGGGCGCATCGGCGGGCGGGGGCGGGCCGGGGTATTGCTGCAGGGCATAGTCCACCAGCAGGGCCAGGTGCTCGTTCTGGCCCAGTGCGGCCAGTCGCTGGAAGCTGCCGATGCGGATATGGCCGTGCGACAGGCGGGTGAGCACGGCGGAGCGGGTGGGGCTGGGCTCGTCCCCGCGCACCAGCTCCTCGCCCGTTTCGATCACGGCAAAGGTCTTGCTGGTATAGACGCCCAGCGCTTCGAGCATCTCGGTGGCCAGAATTTCGCGCACTGCGCCCTTCAGCGTCAGCCGCCCGTCCGCCGTGCGGCTGTAAGGGGTGCGGCCCGAACCTTTGGTGCCGAGGTCCAGCAACCGACCGTCACCATCACGCATCTGGGCATAGAGGAACCCGCGTCCGTCCCCCAGATCGGGGTTGTACACGCGGAACTGATGCCCGTGATAGCGCAGCGCCAGCGGCTGCGGCAGGTTGTCGGGAAGCGGATCGAAGGCGCTGAAATGGCGGGTGAAATCGGCATCGGGCAGGCCCGCCAGGCCCACCGCCTTGTCCCACCGGGCATTGCGGAAGCGCAGCGTGGCCTGCGGAAACCGGGCCGGTGGCACGGCATCGCCCAGCCATGGCGCGACAGCCAGAATTTGCGGATCGGGCGCGTAGGGGGCGGCTTGCGGTTCGGCGCGCATCTGGCATTAGTGGGGGCGCAAGCGGCGCGGCGCAAGGCTGGCCGTCAGGAAGGGCGCAAGATTACCCGCATGACCGACCAGCCCTGGCAAGACGGCCACTGGACCAGTGCCGACGGCCTCAAGCTGCATTACCGTGACTATGCCGGCCCGGCAGACCGGCCCGCACTGCTGTGCCTGCCGGGACTGACCCGCAATGCCCGCGATTTCGAGCCGCTGGCGGAACGCTTCGCGGGCGAATGGCGGATCATCGCGGTGGACTTTCGCGGGCGGGGTGACAGTGACTATGCCAAGGACACCGCCACCTATGTCCCGGCAACCTATGTAGCCGACATGCTGGCCTTCATGGAGCAGGTGCAGCCCGGCCCGGTGGTGACGGTGGGGACATCGCTGGGCGGGATCGTCTCTGTGCTGCTGGCCAATGTCGCCCCGCAGCACTTTGCCGGCATGATCATCAACGACATCGGCCCGGTGATCGAACCGGCGGGACTGGACCGGATCCGCGATCACGTGGGGCAGGGGCGCAGCTATCCCACCTGGATGCACGCCGCCCGCGCGCTGAAGGAGATGAGCGGCGAGATCTACCCCGACTATGGCGTGGCCGACTGGCTGCGCTTCGCCAAGCGGCTGATGGTGATCACCAATGGCGGGCGCATCGGCCTGGATTACGACATGCGCATTGCCGAGCCGTTCGCGGCGGCGGCGGACCAGCCGCCGGTGGATCTGTGGCCGATGTTCGGCAACCTGCCGCCCGTGCCCAAGCTTGTGCTGCGTGGTGCCCTGTCCGACCTGCTCTCTGCCGAGACGCTGAAGGCCATGCCCAAGGCGATGGGGCAGACGCAGGTGCTTACGGTGAAGCGCGTGGGCCACGTGCCCACACTGGAAGAACCCGAAGTGCAGGCCGCCATCGCCGACCTGCTCGAAAAGGTGCTGGTCGCACAATGAGCGAGCAGACCCCGCGCATCCTGCACATCCATTCCACCTTCGATCCCGGGGGCAAGGAAGTGCGCACCGTGCGCCTGATCAACATGTGGGGGAAGGCGGCCGAGCACGCCATCGTCTCGGGCGATCTTGACCGGCGCGGCGCGGCGGCGCTGCTCAGCCCTAAGATCAAGGTCCGCTGGCCCAAGTTTCCGCCGTTGAGCGGGGGCCTGTCGCTGGGCCGGCTGAAGGCGATCGGGCAGGCGATGGCCGGGTATGACCTGATCTGCACCTACAACTGGGGCGCGATGGACGCGGTGATGGCCCACACGCTGTTTGCCGACATGTTCAAGCTGCCCCCGCTGGTCCACCACGAGGACGGCTTCAACGAGGACGAGGCGGGCGGCCTCAAGCGGCGGCGCAACTGGTATCGCCGCATCGCCCTGGGCCGCAGCGGGGCGCTGGTGGTGCCAAGCAAGACGCTGGAGCGGATCGCGCTGGAAACCTGGGTGCAGCCGCGCGCCCGTGTGCGCCGCATCGCCAACGGCATCGACACCCGCGCCTTTGCCGCCCCAGTGGCGCGGGACGTGCTGCCGGGCCTCATCAAGCGCAAGGACGAATTCTGGATTGGTTCGCTGGCGGGCCTGCGGGCAGTCAAGAACCTCGATGCCCTGATCCGCGTGATGCCCCGGCTGGAGCCGGACTGGCATCTGGTGATCGCCGGGGAAGGGCCGGAGCGCGCGCACCTGGAACAGCTCGCCATCGAGATGAAGGTGGAGGACCGCGTCCACCTGCCCGGCTTCGTCAGGGATCCGGCCAAGCTGGTGGGCCTGTTCGACCTGTTCGCGCTGTCATCCCACTCCGAACAGTTCCCGATCAGCGTGGTGGAGGCGATGGCCGCGGGCCTGCCGGTGGTGGCCCCCCGCGTGGGTGACATTGCCGACATGGTTGCCAGCGACAACGGCCCGCTGCTCTATACCCCGGGCGACGAGGAGGAGCTGTTCCAGGTGTTGTGGAAGGTCACCGGCCTGCCCAGGGAGATGAAGCGCATCGGCCAGGCCAACCGCGCCAAGGCCCGTGCCGAATTCGACCAGCAGGGGATGAGCGACCGCTATCGGGCACTCTACTGGGGCCTGATGGGCCGCAACCGGCCGGCCACCCCCGGGGCCTGAGGCCACTTCATCGGCGGTTCACCCTTTCGGGGACAGGTTCGATTCATCAATTGAATAACAGCGCGCCAACCCGTAACAGCGCGACGAACCGATTTTCCCTATTTTGCAGACGAACGTGGCAACAACACCCAACGATCCCGCCCAGCCAAGCAAGGCCGAAGAGCAGCGCCTGCGCGAACAGCAGGTGCTGATGCGCGAGGTGGACGAAGCCGTCCGCAACGACGAGGTGGCCAACGCCTGGAAGCAGTACGGCAAGCCGCTGATCGCCGGCGTGGTCCTGGGGCTGGCGGCCTTCGGTGGCTACCTGTTCTGGCAGGGCCGGCAGGAAGCGGCGAAGGAAGAACAGTCCGAAGCGCTGGTCCAGGCGATGGACGAGCTGACTGCCGGCAACTTCGACGTGGCCGATCGCGAGCTGGCCGTGGTGGGTGACGATGACGGCAGCGCGCCCGGCACCCGCGCCTCCGCCCTGATGCTGCGTGCGGCCATCGCGCTGGAGCAGGACCGGGTGAACGATGCCGTCGCCCTCTATGACCGCGTGGTCAACGACGAGGACGCGCCCGCCCCGCTGCGCGATGCCAGCCTGGTGCGGCTGGTTTCGGCCAATTTCGACAACATGGACAAGCAGCAGGTGATCGACCGCCTGCGCCCGCTGGCCACCCCGGGTAACCCCTGGTTCGGCAGCGCGGGCGAACTGGTGGCCCACGCCTACCTCGAGCAGAACAAGCCCGACCAGGCCGGTCCGCTGCTGGTGCAGATTGCCAAGGACGAAGACGTGCCCGAAACCGTGCGTGCCCGGGTTCGCCAGCTTGCCGGTCGCTACGGCTTCGATGCGATCGACGATGTCAACTCGCTGCTGCGCGGCGCGAACCCCGCTGCCGGTGCTGCCGAAGGTGCTGCCCCAAGTGCTGCTCCGGCCGCCGCGCCGGCCGAATAAGACAGGAATTTCCGGATGATGCCGCAGACCCGCCGTTTCCCGCGTATCGTTTCGCTGACGCTGGCCTCCGCCCTGGCGCTGGGTGGCCTGTCGGGCTGCAAGCTGCTGGGCGGCGGCGGCGACGATGCGGCGGTGACCCCCACCGTGGGCAACCGCACGCCGATCCTGTCGCGCATTTCGGCCGAAGTGGCGGTGGACCCCCAGCTTGCGGGCGTGACCGTGGTGGTCCCGCCGGCCGAAAGCAACGCCGACTGGCCGCAGAGCGGGCGCAACGCCGCCAAGGCCACCGGCCATGTCGCCCTGGCCGCCGCCCCCGCACGCGCCTGGACCGCCAGCATTTCCGGCACCACCCCGACCCGCCGTCTGGCCGCAGCGCCCGTGGTTGGCGATGGCCGGGTCTATGCAGTCGACACCGCTGGCGTGGTCCGCGCTTTCGCGGCCGACAGCGGCCGCTCGGTCTGGACCCACACGATCCAGGTTTCGGGTGACCTGCGCGATGCCACCTTCGGCGGCGGCGCGACCTATTTCGACGGCAAGGTCTATGCCACCAGCGGCACGGGTGACGTGGTGGCGCTGGATGCCGCCACCGGCGCCGAGGTGTGGCGCAAGAAGCCCGCTGGCCCGCTGCGCGGCTCGCCCACCGTGGCGTTCAACGCGGTCTATGTGATGACGCAGGACAACCAGATCCACGCGCTCAACCTGACCGATGGCACACCCATCTGGCAGGATGCGGCGGCGATCGGCCAGCAGGGCGTGTTCGGCGTGGCTGCTCCCGGCGCGGGGCAGGGCACCGTGGTGGCCGGCTATTCCTCGGGCGAAGTGGTTGCCTATCGTTACGAGAACGGCCGCGTGCTGTGGTCCGATGCGCTGGCCCGCACCTCGATTTCCACCGAGGTGGGCGCGCTGACCGACGTTGACGCCGATCCCATCGTGGCCAACGGCCAGGTCTTCGCGCTGGGCGTGGCCGGGCGCATGGCAGCCTATGAACTGACCACCGGCCAGCGCATCTGGGAACTGACCGTGGCCGGCATTTCCACCCCGGCGCTTGCCGGCGAGTGGATTTTCGCCCTTACCGACGATGCCCGCTTGCTGGCCATCGCCCGTAACACGGGCCGCGTGCGCTGGATCACCCAGCTTGCCCGTTATCGCAATCCGGAAGACCGCGAAGGCCCGATCTTCTGGACCGGCCCGGTACTGGCCGGCAACCGCCTGTGGATCGCCAGCAGCCGCGGCCAGGTGCAATCGGTGGATGTGACCACCGGCGTCGCCAGCCCGTTTGCCGAACTGTCGGACGGTGTCTCGCTGCCCCCCGTGGTTGCCGGCGGGACGATGTATATTCTGGACGACAACGGGCGCATCACCGCCTGGAGATAATGGGGCAGATCGTCCCGTTACCTGCCGCTTAACCCTTTCCCGCTATGGCCGGGCGCATGAGCGCGTCCCGCCCCACCGTTCCGCCGCCCCCCGCCAGCGACGTGCCCGCGCGCGTCGGGCTGGTGGGCCTGGTTACCCTGCTGGCGTGGATCGCGCTGTGCCGCTCGTGGCCGGATTTGGTCGCCCGCTATGGCCTGCCCGGCCCGCAGGAAGTGATGTCCGGCCCCTATGCCGCGCTGCTGGCCATGGTGCTCAGCGGCACTGCCATGGCCCTGTGGTCCGTGCTGGTGGAGAAGGTCCACCTCAACCCGTCCAACGGCATCGACTGGGGCCTGAAGCGTGCCGTGGGCGAGGTGATCCACGTTTCCGCCACCAAGATCGCCGGGCTGTGGGCCACCTGGGCGGTTATCGGCGGGCTCTATTGCCTGGGCCGCTGGTACTGGGACGGGCAATACCTGTTCGCCATGGAAGTGATCGGCGCGGCGGCCATCCCGGTCTTCGTGCTGAGCGTACCCTACGTCATCTGGCTTGACCGCTACCTGGTCAACCCGCGTGACCATGCTTGGCACTTCGGTGCCCTGCTGCTGGGCCGCGAGGCCTGGGACATGCACGAGGTGAAGAAGCACTGGCGCGCGTGGATCATCAAGGGCTTCTTCAGCGCCTTCATGATCTCGATCCTGCCGCCCGGCTTTGCCAGCGTGGTGGAGACGGACCTGGGCCAGGTGGCGAGCAATCCCGTGGCCGTCGCCGCGCTGCTGCTGGAACTGATGTTCGTGATCGACGTGCAGATCGGCACCGTGGGCTACCTCTGCACCTTCCGCCCGCTGGATGCGCATATCCGGAGCGGCAACCCGTACCTGGCCGGCTGGCTGGCGGCGCTGCTGTGCTATCCGCCATTCGTATTCGGCTTCATGGGCGGCGGCGGGGTGCTGCAGTACGAATACAACACGGCGGGCTGGGCCTACTGGTTTACCGGCTATCCCGCGCTGCTGTGGCTGTGGGCGGCGGTCCTGGTGGCCCTGACGGCGGTTTACGCCTGGGCCACGGTGGCTTTCGGCATCCGCTTCTCCAACCTCACCTATCGCGGGGTGCTGACCAACGGCCCCTACCGCTACACGCGCCATCCGGCCTACCTGTCGAAGAACGCGTTCTGGTGGCTGTCAGTCATGCCGTTCATGGTCACCAGCGGCTCGCTGGTGGACGTGGTCCGCAACACCTTCTTCCTCGGCTGTGTCTCGGCCATCTACTACTGGCGTGCGCGGACCGAGGAGGCGCACCTGCTGGGCGAGGATGCCAAGTACCGCGAATATTATGCCTGGATGGCCCAGCACGGGCTGATCACCAGCCGGCTGGCCAGGCTGCTCCGTCGGGTTAACCCGCGGCCAGTGCCTTCCGCCAGCCTGCAACCGGCGGAGTAGGGCTCAGGCGTTTCCCACCACAAAGCAGGCCGCTGCAACCAGCGCGCCTGCCATGCGGTTGCTGCGGAAACGGGCGAGGGGGTTTGCCCCGTCCGCCGGGTCCAGCGTCAGCACCTGCCACGCGAAATGCGCTGCCACCGGCAGCAGCGCCAGCAGTGCCAGCGGATCGGGCCGCACCTGCCAGAAGGCCAGGGCAAGGCACACCACGCTGGCGGCATAGAACAGGCCCACACCCTGCTTCACCCTGCCGCCCAGCGTCAGCGCGCTGGACCGGATGCCCACTAGCGCATCGTCTTCACGATCTTGCAGGGCGTAGATGGTGTCATAAGCCAGGCACCAGAAGAAGGCCGCGGCATAGAGCGCCAGCATGGCCCCCAGGTAGTCGCCGCGCAGCGCCACCCAGCCAACCGGCACGCCCCAGGTGAACACCAGCCCCAGCCACGCCTGCGGCCAGTTGGTGATCCGCTTCATGAAGGGATAGGCGGCTACCAGCGCCAGGCTGCCCAGCGCCACCAGTTGCGCCTGCCATCGCAGTTGCAGCAGCACGACCAACCCTACGGCGGCCAGCGCCAGCAGCCAGGCCCATGCGGCCTTTACGCTCACCCGCCCGCTGGCGATGGGGCGGCTGGCGGTGCGCGCCACTTGCCGGTCCAGATCGGCATCGACCACATCGTTGTAAACACAGCCCGCCCCGCGCATGGCGATCGAGCCGAGCAGCATCCACAGCACCAGGCCGATCTGCCACCCGGCACCCGCCAGCCACACGCCCCAGGCGCACGGCCAGAACAGCAGCCACCAGCCAATCGGCCGGTCGAACCGCGCCAGCAGGGCATAATCGCGCACGCCCGGCGGCAAGGCACCGACAAGGCCGCGATGCTGGCTGTCCGGGGTGATCTGGTCGGCGGTCATCCTCGCTTCCCTACCTCCCCCGTCATCCCAGCGAAAGCTGGGATCGCCCTCGACCTCGCGCTACGTTGCCAGCGACCCCAGCTTTCGCTGGGGTGACGAATTGTCTAGAGGGATTATTATGCCCGCCACTCCCGCCTGGCCCCCGCGATCTGCGCCCCGCCTGTTCATCAAACAGACGCTGGCTGAGGGCGCAGCGGTTACCATCGATGGCCCGCAGGCCCATTACCTCGCCCGAGTGATGCGGGTGGGCGAGGGCGATATCGTTATCCTGTGCGACGATGTGACCGGCGAATGGGCCGCTCGCGTGGTCGAAGTGGGCAAGCGCACCATTATCCTCGAAGCCGCCGACCAGCTCCGCCCGCGTGAACAGGTGCCGGATTTCTGGCTGTGCCCCGCGCTGCTGAAAAAGGACCGGTTCGACCTGGTGCTGGAAAAGGCCAGCGAACTGGGGGTGGCCCGCGTCGTGCCCTTGCTCACCCGCCGCTGCGTGGCCGACAAGCTTAACCCTGATCGCGCCCGCACAATCCTGACCGAAGCCGCCGAACAGTGCGCCCGCACCGCCTTGCCCGAACTGGTCGAGGTGACGAAACTCGACGCCTTGCTGCGCGACTGGCCGGAAGGCCGCGCGCTGTTCTTTGCCGACGAGCAGGGCGGGCAGCCGGCCGCCGCTGCCTTTGCCGCCCACACCGGCCCTGCCGCCCTTGTCACCGGCCCCGAAGGTGGCTTCGACGAGGCCGAACGCGCCGCCATCCGCGCCCATCCGGCGGCGCGCGCCATCAGCCTTGGCCCGCGCATCCTGCGCGGTGAAACTGCCGCCCTGGCCGCCACGGCGCTGTGGATGGGGGTGGCCGGGGACTGGCCCTGAGGGGCCGTCCGTGCGTTCCCTACTCTTTGGTAGATAATTCTCGTCCGATTGCATTTTGCTACTGGCGCGCCGCCTGCGAACCCACTAACGGCGCTCCCCATGAGCACGCGCAAGGCGTCTGACGGGGAGGAGCGGCCGATCGCGAGCCGCGAGGAGCTGGTCCTGCCGATGCAGGCGGGCGAGAAGCCGCGCGAGCGCTGGAAGATCGGCACCGAGCACGAAAAGCTGGTCTTCCGCCATGCCGATCACCGCGCCCCCAGCTATGACGAGCCCGGCGGCATCCGCGACATCCTGCTGGCCATGCAGCGCTTCGGCTGGGAGCCGGTGGAAGAGGGTGGCAAGGTCATTGCCATGTCCGGCGCTGACGGCACCATCAGCCTGGAACCCGCCGGCCAGCTTGAACTGAGCGGCGCACCGCTGGGCAACCTGCACCAGACCTGCGCCGAAACCGGCCGGCACCTGAAGCAGTGCCGCGAAGTGGGCGACGAACTGGGCGTGGGCTTCCTGGGCCTGGGCATGTGGCCCGACAAGACCCGCGCCGAACTGCCGATCATGCCCAAGGGCCGCTATGACATCATGCTGCGGCACATGCCGCGCGTGGGCAGCATGGGGCTGGACATGATGCTGCGGACCTGCACCATCCAGGTGAACCTGGACTATGCCAGCGAGGCGGACATGGTGGCCATGTTCCGCACCAGCCTGGCGCTGCAGCCGCTGGCCACGGCCCTTTTTGCCAATTCACCGTTCACCGAAGGCAAGCCCAACGGCAAGCTCAGCTATCGCAGCCATATCTGGAGCGATACCGATCCGCAGCGCACCGGCATGCTGCCTTTCGTGTTCGAGGACGGCTTCGGCTACGAACGCTATGTCGACTACATGCTCGACGTACCGATGTATTTCGTGTTCCGCGACGGGCGCTACATTGATGCCGCCGGGCAGAGCTTTCGCGATTTCCTGAAGGGCGAACTGCCCGCGCTGCCGGGCGAACTGCCGGGGCCGAGCGACTGGGAGGACCACCTCTCCACCGCTTTCCCCGAAGTGCGCCTGAAAAGCTTCCTGGAAATGCGCGGCGCCGATGGCGGCCCGTGGAACCGCATCTGCGCGCTGCCCGCCTTCTGGGTCGGCCTGCTCTACGATACGCCGGCGCGCGATGCCGCCTGGGACCTGGTCAAGGGCTGGTCGATGGACCAGCGCGAGGCCCTGCGCAATGCCGTGCCCGCCCAGGCCCTGCATGCGCCCATTCCGGGCGGTGGCAAGCTGCAGGACCTGGCGCGCGAAGTGCTGGAAATTGCCCATCGCGGTCTCGCCAGCCGCCAGCGCCTGAACGGCGCGGGCGATGACGAGACCGGTTATCTCGATCCGCTGCGCGAGATCGTGGCCAGCGGCAAGAGCCCGGCGGAAGTCCTGCTCGACAAGTTCCACGGGGCCTGGGGCGGCGACATCTCGCGGGTTTACGACGAGGCCTTCTGAGGCGGCGCATAGCTGACCACCTCGAACTCGATCCCGTCCCAGTCGAAGAAGTAGAACCGCCGGCCCGGCTGATAATCGTCATGGCCGAACGGCAGCAAGCCGTGGGCGTAGACCACCTCTTCCGCCGCATCGAGATCAGCCACCAGCAAACCGACATGGTTCAGCGGCCGGCCCTTGCGCTGCCCGGAGTGGTTGCGGCCATCGCTGTAGACTGCCAGATAAGCGGCGTCCGATCCCACATGGATCGTTTCGCCACCCATCTGCGACGGCCCCCGCCAGCGGACGCGCCACCCGCACAGCGACTCGAGCAGCCGGGCCGATCTCTCGATGTCGGTAACGGTCAGATTGACGTGTTCGATCAAGGCTTCGGTCATATGGCAAAATCCTGTCATAAATATCTGATATAGCGTCTCTATCTCGACGGAGAATGGTCCAGCCCCGACTCGCGATTTGCCAATTGTGCAATCTCAAGCTAAGTCGAGGTCAAGGGTCTGGGGATAAAAATTGTGACGGTCGGGAACTTCATCACCATCGGGCAACTTTCCGCACGCACCGGCGTGGCGGTGTCCGCGCTGCGCTTCTACGAGGAGCGGGGGCTGCTTCAGTCGCTGCGCACCAGCGGCAACCAGCGGCGTTTCATGCGTAGCGATATCCGCCGCGTCAGCTTCATCCTGATCGCGCAGAAGCTGGGCCTGGCCCTCTCGGAGATCGAGGAACAACTGAAGGCGCTGCCCAACGAGCGCACGCCCAACCTGAGTGACTGGCAGCGCATCAGCCGGTCAATGCGCGCGGCGATCGACGAGAAGATGACCCTGCTGACCCGCACCCGCAACCAGCTTGACCAGTGCATCGGCTGCGGCTGTCTCAGCCTCGACAAGTGCCGCCTTTACAACAAGGATGACCGGATGGGCCTGAAGGGGCCGGGTCCGCGCGCCATTCTCGGTTAGCTTTTGCCGTGCTTGCGGTGCATAGGCCGCGCATGATCCCGCTCGAACATCTCGCCTCTGCCCAGGTCCCCGGCGGCGAGGAACTGCGCCTGATGCGGCGCGGGGCCGATTTCATGATCGTGCTCGACCGTAACGAGCTGATGAACAGCCGGATGAGCGGATCGGAAGAAGCGCTGGCCGAGATGACGGCGGAGCGGCTGGAGGGCCGGGCAAAACAGCACTGGCTGATCGGCGGCTATGGCATGGGCTTCACGCTGAGGAAGGCGCTGGCCGTTGCCCCGCCCGATGCGCGGCTGACCGTGGCCGAACTGGTGCCGGAGATTGTAGAATGGGCCAGGGGGCCGATGGCCGAACTGACGGCCGGATGCCTGGATGACCGGCGGGTAGACCTGCAACACAAGGACGTGGCGCTGGCCATTGCCGGAGCGAGGGGCACCTATGATGCCATCCTGCTCGATGTCGACAACGGCCCCGACGGGCTGGTGCGCGCCGACAACAACCGCCTCTACACTCGCGAGGGGCTGGCCGCCGCCCGCGCCGCGCTGAAACCCGGCGGGGTGCTGGCGGTGTGGTCCGCCGGGCCGGACCCGGCCTTTGCCTCGCGGATCAGGAAGGCGGGCTTCGTGGTGGATGAGGTGGTGGTGCGGGCGCGCAGCAACGGCAAGGGCCCGCGCCACGTGATCTGGTTCGGGGTGCGTTAACCCCCTGCGGCAGGGCACTGACCGCCCAGTTGCAGGGCCAGGCGGGTCTGGCTCGGGTCTTCCGGGTTGTAGCACAGCGGATATTGCTGGCCGGCCGTGAACTGCGCGGTCTGGTTATCGTCGAGGATCGAGAATTCCTCCCACTGCTGCCCGTTCGCCGCAAAGCTGTAATAGACATGGGTGGACTCGCTGTCGTCGTCCCCGGCACCAGTTATGAGTTCTGTTCGCGTAATCGTTGCTGTTGTCTGCCCGGTCAGCGCGGCTTCGTAATCCATGTCCTGCTTTATGAGGATTCCGATACCTGCAACGACGACGAGGGCCAGCACGGCCCACACCCACTTGTTCATCCTTGATCCCCCTGCTTCATTATCTTGTGACAGGGACTATCGACATGATTCCAGCAGGATCAAGCGTTTAGCGACCAACCGAGTGTCACCATTGCGGCCCTACTCCGCCGCCAGCTTCTCCGCCTCGCCCAGGTCCACACTGACCAGCCGGGATATCCCGCGTTCCACCATGGTCACGCCGAACAGGCGGTGCATCCGGCTCATGGTCACGGCGTTGTGGGTGACGATCAGGTAGCGGGTCTTCGTTTCCTGCACCATCGAGTCGAGCAGGTCGCAGAAGCGGTCGATGTTGGCATCGTCCAGCGGGGCATCCACTTCGTCCAGCACGCAGATCGGGGCGGGGTTGGTCAGGAACAGCGCGAAGATCAGCGCCGTGGCGGTCAGCGCCTGTTCGCCGCCGGACAGCAGGCTGAGCGATTGCAGCCGCTTGCCGGGCGGCTGGGCGTAGATTTCCAGGCCCGCCTCCAGCGGATCGTCGCTGTCGACCAGCGCCAGGTGCGCCGCGCCGCCTTCGAAAAGGCGGGTGAACAGGCGCTTGAAGTGCTCGTTGACCGCCTCGAAGGCGGCGCGCAGGCGCTCGCGGCCTTCGCGGTTGAGGTTGCCGATGGAGCCGCGCAGGCGGTTGACCGCTTCCTTCAACTCCTCCTGCTCGGCAGCACCGGCACCGTATTCGCCTTCGATCCGCGCCAGTTCGTCGGCGGCGACCAGGTTGACCGGGCCGATCCGCTCGCGGCTCGCTACCAGCTTGTCCATCTCCTCGCTCTCGGGGCCGGAGTGGCCCACGGTGCCTTCGTCGAAGCCGAAACGCTCGGCCAGCAGGGGCGGGGGGCACTGGAAGCGTTCACCGGACAGGCGCGCCATCTCCTCGCGGCGCTGCTCCTCGTTCTCGGCGCGGGTGGCCAAGGTGGCGCGCAGCTCGCGCGCGGTGGAGAGCACCTCGGTAGCGGTGGCCAGCGCGGCATCGGCCTTACGCGCTTCCTCGGTGGCTTCGGCCACGGCGGTTTCGGCAGCGCGCAGGTCTTCGGTCAGGCGGGCGCGCAAGGCCTCGCCACCCTCGATCTCGCGCATCAGCCCGGCGGGCTTGGCGGCGGTGACGGCCCGTTCCTGCGCGATTTCCTCGAAGCGCGCGGCCATGCCCGCAAGCCGCTGGGCGGCTTCGCCCGCGCGGGCTTCCCAGTTGGCCTTGTCGCTGCGCTGGGCCGACACCCGCTCGCGCGCCACGGCCAAGCCCTGATCGTGTGCCGCGAGGGCGGCGATGGCGGCCTGCAGCGTTTCGCGCGCTGCTTCGTGCTTGGCCTGCGCCGCTTCCAGGGCCAGGCGGCCGGCGGCGGGATCGGGCAGGAGGGCGCGGCGATCCTCTGCCGCGCGGACCTCGCCCTCTGCCTGCTTGCGCTGGTTGGCCTGATCGGCTGCGGCGGCATCAAGCTCGGCCAGACGCGTGGCCAGCCGCTCCCGCCGCGCTTCGGCCTGGTCGAGCGCGCGCAGGGCCTGGCGTTCGGCCTCGGCCGCCTCGTTGACGGCGCGTTCCTGGGCGATCAGGGCGCGCGCCAGCTCGCCCGCCTCGGCGGCCAGCGCCTCGTGCGTGGCCAGCGCCGTCGCAGCCGCTTCGCGCAAGGCGGGCAGGCGCGTTTCGAGGTCGGCCAGCCGGTTGTCGGCTTCCAGCCGCGCCGCTTCCGCCGCACCTTCGCCGCGCGCGACGAAGCCGTCCCACCGGCGCAGCAGGCCATCGCGGGTGACCAGCCATTCGCCAGGGCCGAGCGGGCGAGCGTCATCCGCATCGACCACGTGGACCAGCGCAATGCGGGCCTTCAGCTCGTCCGGGCACACGCGGACGTGATCGGCCAGGCTGTCCGCCACCTTGGCGGGAAGGGGCGCTCCGGTCCAGAAGCGGCCTTCCGCCGCCCGGTCCGGCATGCCCAGCGGGGCCTTGGCATCGCGGCCCAGCACGGCGGCAAGGGCGCGTTCATAGCCCGGTTCCGCCGCCAGCCTGTCCAGCGCCACGGGCAGGCCGTGTTTGCCGCTGGCCTGTTTGGCGCGGGCCTGCCGGTCACGGTCGAGCGCCTGCCATTCACGCTCCACCCCGGAAAGGTCGGCGCGGGCGGCGGAAAGGGCGCTGGCGGCATCATCGCGCGCCTGGGTGAGTTCGTCCTTGCGGGCGCGGGTGGTTTCCAGCGCGGCGCGCAATTCCTCGCGCCGGGCGGCGGCGGCATCGGCGGCCTGGCGCGTGGCATCGACTGCAAGGGCCGGATCGCCCTCGGCGGCAAGGGCGGCGCGCTGGTCGGCCAGGCGACGCTCGTCAGCTCCCAGCCGGTCAAGTCGCGCGCGCGCCTGTGCCAGTTCCGCCTCGGCCACGCGCCATTCGGCTTCCACGCCCGCGTGGTCCGCCGTGGCACGGGCAAGGGCCAGTTCGGCAGCGCGCCCTGCGGCCTCGGCCTGTTCGGTGCGATGGGCGAAGCCGGGGCGGGCGGCCTCCGCCTCCGCCAGCGCGGCAATATTGGCAGTGAGCGCGCTGTCGAGATCCTTCAGCGCCTGCGCGGCATCGCGGGTGAGGCGGTCGGCCTCGAACCGGTCTTCCTCCAGCCGCGCCTGCTGCCGGTCGAGATCGGCCAGCCGCTGCTGGGCAGCTTCAAGCTGGCTGGCGAGCGAAGCCATGCGGTGGCCGTGGGCGCTGGCATCGTCGCGCCGGTCGGCCAGTTCATCGCGCAATTCCACCAGCTTCTCGGCCAGTGCGTGCTGCGCCTTCTGCGCCGCCTGGGCCGCCGCCTGGGCAGCGGCCACGGTGCCATCGGCCTCGCGCGCCTGCTGGCGGGCGGCTTCGGCAGCAGCGGCGGCATCGCGCCAGCGGGCAAAGACCAGACGCGCTTCGGCCAGGCGGATCTGATCGGACAGGGCGGTGTAGCGTTCAGCCTGGCGGGCCTGCCGCCGCAGGCTGGCGATCTGGCTGTCGAGGCCAGCCATCAGGTCTTCCAGCCGGGCCAGGTTCTTCTCGGTGGCGCGTAGCTTGGTTTCGGCATCGCGGCGGCGCACGTGGAGGCCGGCAATGCCCGCCGCTTCCTCCAGCATCATGCGCCGTTCGTCCGGCCTGGCGGCGATCACCTGGGCGATCTTGCCCTGGCTGACGAGGGCGGGGGAGTGCGCGCCGGTGGCGGCATCAGCAAACACCAGCGCCACGTCCTTGGCCCGCACATCGCGCCCGTTGACGCGGTAGGCGCTGCCTGCACCGCGCTCGATCCGGCGGGTGACGGACAGTTCCTCGCCCTCGGCATCGGCGGCGTGGAGGATTACTTCGGCAAAATCGCGCGGCGGGCGGGTGGCCGTGCCGGCGAAGATCACGTCCTCCATGCCGCCCGATCGCATGGACTTGGGGCTGTTCTCGCCCATCACCCAGCGGATGGCTTCCAAGAGGTTGCTCTTGCCGCAGCCGTTGGGGCCGACCACGCCGGTCAGCCCCGGCTCGATACGCAAGGTCGCGGGTTCGACGAAGCTCTTGAAGCCCGACAGTTTGAGCTGCCTGATCTCCATCGCTGCTCCGGCCCCCCTTCGATCCCGCTATTCGGTGCGGGCGCCGGCGCGCTGCAATGCGCCTTCCACCTCGGCCCAGCGGGTGGAATCGAGCTTGGTGCCGTTGAGGAAGAAGGTGGGCGTGCCGGTCACGCCGTCCTGGGTGGACATGTCCTGGCTCTTGGTGGCGAGTGCGGTGGCGGCGGCGCTGTCGGCCAGGCAGGCCTGGGTCTGCTCGGTGCTGATGCCCCGCGCGGCGAAGAACTGGTCAAGCTGGCCGACCTGCGCCATCGCCGCGAAGCGCTGGTTTTCCGGCAGGGCAATCGCCTGCTCCAGCGCGGCCTGGTTCTGCTGGAACGGGCCGGTCACCTGATCGAGGTTGGCCCACACCTGGTCAGCCAGCGGCACGGCGGTTTCCACCGGGGCGCATTCCAGCACGCGGCTGAGCAGCAGGTCGACCACGCCGTGGATCAGCACGGTGCGGAACTCATAGGACACGCGGCCGGTGTCGATGTATTCCTCATGCAGCTTGGCGGAGCCCTCGGTGGAGAACAGCGCGCAGGCCGGGCAGGTCAGCGATCCGTATTCCACCAGCTTGATCGGCGCATCGGGGTTGCCGACCAGCCAGCCGCCTTCCGGCGTGCGCGTGGCGGTTTCCGACCAGGTGGTGCCGGCGGGCGGGGCCACGTTTTCGACCGGATCGCCCGAAGTGCCGGTGCCATCGGCGGACCCGGAATTGCACGCGGCCAGGCCCAGCGCCAGCGGGGCGGCAAGGGCAGCCAGGGTCAGCGAATGGAAACGGCGGCTAAGGGTGGTCATGGCTTGGATCCTGTCAGGTATTGGAGGGAAGGCTAATGCAGATGGGGGACCGTGCAATCGGGTGCCGGGCGATAGGCGCTGTTTTGCACAGGATATGCCCCGTAATCGTTCCTGTTCAGCGGGTGGCGGCATCCAGCAGCGGGCGCAGGGCGGCCCAGTCGTAGACATTCGCCTGCAACCGGTCGTTGATCAGCAGGGCGGGGGTGCCGGGGATGTTGAAGCGCGTGCCATCGGCCTGCGAGCGGGCTGAGAGGGCGCGCGCGGCGGCCTCGTCATTCAGGCAGCGGTCCAGGTCGGCGCGGGAATACCCGCGCGGGGCGAGCAGTTCGTACCAGCCCATGTCGCCCGCCACGGCGCGCAGGCGCTGGCCCACCGGGCCGGTGCTCCAGCGCTGTTGCTGGGCCTGGGTGGCACCCGTGGCGCGCTGCATCCAGGCGTCCTGCCCGCGCAGCATGGCGCGGTGGTTGCCCCAGAAGCGGCTTTCCGGCCCGCATTCCACCGCCAGCGTGGCGGCCAGGTCCAGCACGTTGCGCAGGAAGGGGCGCACTTCCAGGCTGACCCTGCCGGGCTGGATGTAGGCGGCCCGCAAGGGCCCATCGGATTCGGCTTCGAATGAAGCGCAGTGCGGGCAGGTATAAGAGATGAACACCGTCAGCTTCGTGGCTGCCTGCGGATTGCCCAGCAGGTGGCCGCCGGTGGTTTCGGTCATGGTTGTCAGCCAGTTGCGGCGCGGCTGGCTCTGCGCGGCGGCGGGGCTGGCGGCAACTGCGGCAAGGGCCAGTGCGGCCAGGGCCAGCATGAGGGTGGAGAGGGCGGTTTTCAGCTTCACGTTTGGTCGTCTTTCTTGGCCAGCGACTGGGCCAGTGATTCGAGCACGGCCCTTAGTTCCGGGTCGCCGATATCGCGCAAACTGTCGCCCAGTTCCATGGGGATGGGCTTAAGGCTGGGCGGGGCGGCGCGCGGTGCTTCAGCAGGGCTGGCCTGAACCGCGCCTTGCCGCAGCTTAACCTTGGCCACCGCGCCGTAGCCGAAGAAGCGGTTCACCCGTTCGATAATCTCGGGGATCACGTGCTGGATCAGCGGGGCGTGGGCAGGCAGGACCACCAGTTGCAGGATGCCGCCGGCCTTCTCTCCCGGGGGGAAGCGGATCGCTTCCGGCTGGCAGACGCGGGCATGGGTGGGCCCCACGATCTCCACCCAGCGGCTGACCACGCTGCTCTGGATAAAGCCATAGCGGCGGAAGGCGGCGCGGCCGATCTGCGGCACCAGGTCGCTCACCGCGCGCGCCTCGCCCCCACGCGGGCGTTCGTAAGGTCGCCACGCTGGCTTGGAGCCTGGCTTCTTGCCGGATTTGTCGCTGCCGCTTTTCATCAGGCCAGTGCCTATGCCAAGGCGGAGCAATGGACAACAGCGCAAGGGGCCAGGTGGCCCCGCTCCTGCTCGATTGGTACCGCAAGCAAGCGCGGCGGCTGCCGTGGCGGGTGGCGCCGGGTGGAGGAACCGCGGATCCCTACCGCGTGTGGCTGTCGGAAGTCATGCTGCAACAGACCACCACGGCGGCCGTTGCCCCCTATTTCGCGCGCTTCACCGCGCGCTGGCCCACGGTGCAGACGCTGGCCGCCGCACCCGAGGCTGACGTGATGGCCGAGTGGGCGGGGCTGGGCTACTATTCCCGCGCCCGCAACCTGGTGGCGGCGGCCCGGGCCGTGGCGGAACTTGGCGGTTTCCCGGATACCGAGGAAGGCTTGCGCGCCCTGCCTGGGCTGGGGGCCTATACCGCTGCCGCCGTGGCCGCGATCGCCTTTGGCCGCCGCGCGGTGGTGGTGGATTCCAATGTGGAGCGGGTGGTGGCCCGGCTGTTCGCCATCGAGGAACCGCTGCCAGGCGCGCGCAAGGCCATCCGCGCGGCCGCCGATGCGATCACGCCGGATGAACACGCAGGCGACTTTGCGCAAGGTTTGATGGACCTGGGGGCCACGATCTGCACCGCGCGCGATGCCCGCTGCCTGCTCTGCCCCCTGCAGGCGCTGTGCACGGGGCGGGCGCAGGGCGATCCGGTGCGGCTGCCGGTGAAGGCGGCGAAGAAGCCCCGGCCCGCCCGCCGGGGCACGGCTTTCTGGATCGAGCGGGATGATGCCGTGTGGCTGGTCACCCGCCCCGGCAAGGGGATGCTGGGCGGGATGCGCGCCCTGCCGGACGATGGCTGGTCGGCGCGCGGCGACGGGTCGGGGGAAGGGCCGGTGACTGGTGCCTGGGAGCCGGGCGGCGTGGTGCGCCACGGGTTCACCCACTTCGACCTCGAACTGGCCGTGGCGGTCTATGCCGGATCAGCCACGCCTGCGGGCGAAGGCGAGTGGTGGCCGGTGGAGCGGATCGCGGAGGCGGGCCTGCCCACCCTGTTCGCCAAGGCCGCCGCGCTCGCCTTGGCGCGGGACTAGAAAATCCCGCCGCCCAGCGACAGGCGCACCGCACAGACCAGCAGGATCACCAGGCAGAAATTGCGCCCGGTATTCTTGCTGGAGAGCGCCCCCAGCACCACGCCCATCGCCACGATCGGCAGGGCCAGCCAGTTGCCCCAGCCCAGCAGCGGGATCTGTGACGGGATCACGATCAGGAGTGAGACCAGGCCGGTGAGGATGGATAGTGCGTTCAGCATGTGTCTTATCTAGGTAAGTCACCTCCGCAGTGCAAGACTTGATGGCCGGTTGCATCGTGCTACGTTTCGCGCCGGATCATCCGGGAGAGCCTGCCAGTGACAACCCCCATCACCCGCCGCCAGTTCGGCGGATCGGCCGCCGCGCTGGCGGCCTTCATCGCCCTGCCGCAGGCCGCGCGGGCGCTGACGCCGATTGTTCCGTTCGAGCGACGCTGGCCGGCCCTGTCTGCGATGATGCAGGACTATGTGACCAGCGGAAAGGTGGCCAACATGGTTGCCGCGCTGGGCTGGCAGGTAGCTGGGCCCGAGTTCATGGCGCTGGGTAACACCAGCTTCACCAGCGGCGTGCCGGCTGATCGCGACACGCTCTATCGCATCTATTCGATGACCAAGCCGATCACCGGCATGGCGGTGATGAAATGCATCGAGGATGGTCTCCTCACGCTCGACACGCCGATTGCCGACATCATCCCCGCCTTTGCCCGGATGCAGGTGCAAAAGACCTATGACGGGCCGATCACGGCGGACAACCTGGAGCCTGCCGCGCGGCCGGTCACCGTGCGCCATTGCCTGACGCATACGGCGGGGCTGGGCTACTCCATCGTTCAGCAGGGTCCGCTGGCCGAGGCGATGCAGGAACGCGGCGTTGTGCCCGGCCTGGTCACGCGGTTGCAGAGCCTCCCCGGTTTCCGCGGCACCGCCGTCCCCAGCCTGGAGCTGTTTGCCGACCGGCTGGCCGAGATGCCGCTGGTTTACCAGCCGGGCACGCGGTGGTCCTATTCCACCGGGCTCGACCTGCTGGGCCGGGTGGTGGAAGTGGTCAGCGGCACGGCCTTCGATGCCTTCCTCCAGCAGCATTTCTTTGATCCGCTGGGCATGGCCAGCACCTTCTTCCGCGTGCCGCAGGGTGAGGCGGGGCGGTTTACCGCCAGCTATTTCCTGACCGGCGATACACTGGTGCCGATCGATCTGCCGGCGGATTCGGTGTTCCTCGATCCGCCGCCGTTCCCCTTCGGCGGATCAGGGCTGGTCTCCAGCGCGCGCGACTATGATCGTTTCCTGGCCATGCTGGGCAATGGCGGCGAGCTGGACGGCGCGCGCATCCTGAAGCCCGAAACCGTGGCGCTGGCCACCAGCGACCTGCTGCCCGATACTCTGGCCCCCGATGGCGGCTTTGCCAGCGGCGGGCGCGAATTCGGCTATGGCGCGGGCGGCCTGGTAGGGCGGGGTGATGCGGCGGGGCTGTTCGGCTGGTTCGGCGCGGCGGGCACCTGTGGCCTCGTCAATATGCACCATGGCCTGCGCCAGACGCTCATGACGCAGTACATGCCCAGCCAGGCCTATCCCCTGCAGAACGACTTTCCGCTGGCCGTGGCGGCGGATGCGGCGCGGATGGCGGGCTGATGCGGATAGCCTTTACCGGCCACGGGCTTGACCGGGCCGATCACATGCGGGTTGATGCGGCGGCGCTGGCGGTGGCGCGGCGGCAGGACGATGCGCGGGTCTTGGTGCTGGATGGCCTGCAACCGGTGCTGGATGCGGCCAACGCGCTGGTCTGGCGCGGCGTTTCTGCCGATGATGGTGAGCTGATCTTTCTCGGCCTGGCTGGCGGTACGCCGCTGTTCGCCCCCGTGCCTCCGGAGGGCGACGACCGCCCGGCCTATCTGCAGCGGCCCGCGTGGAAGGAGATCAGCCTGCTCCCCGCAGCGGACCTGGCGATTTATGGCGGCGCGCGCAGCCTGATGGACTGGCACGCCCGCCACCGCTTCTGCGCCCGCTGCGGCGCGCCCACGCACCTGGCCAAGGGCGGCTGGCAGCGCGATTGCGGCACCTGCCAGGCGATGCACTTCCCGCGCACGGACCCGGTCACCATCATGCTGGTGGAGAACGATGGCGCGCTGCTGCTGGGGCGAGGGAAGAACTTCCCCGAGCATCGCTATTCCGCGCTCGCCGGCTTCGTCGAGCCGGGCGAGAGCGTTGAGGATGCCGTGGCCCGCGAAGTGCTGGAGGAATCCGGCGTGCGCGTTCATTCGGTCAGCTATGTGGCCAGCCAGCCGTGGCCATTCCCCAGCCAGCTGATGATCGGCTGTCACGCCCTGGCCGACAGCCGCGATCTGGTGGTCGATTACAGCGAACTGGCCGACGCCCGCTGGTTCGCCCGCGAAGAGGTTGCCGCCGCGCTGGCCGCGCCGGTTGACGTGGGGCTGGGCGGCGAGCTGGGCCAGCTTGCCTTTCTTCCGCCACCGCCCACCGCTATTGCCCGTAACCTGCTGGAATGGTGGCTGGAGAGACAGTGATGGCCGATCAACTGCAAGTGGATGTGTGGTCCGATGTGATGTGCCCGTGGTGCGCCATCGGCTGGACCCAGTTCAGCAAGGCCGTGGCGGAGCTGAAGGGCGATGTGGACGTGACCGCGCGCTTCATGCCCTTCGAGCTCAACCCTGATGCCCCGCCCGAAGGGCAGGACCAGGCGCAGGTGCTGGCCGCCAATTACGGCAAGAGCCTGGAGGAAGTGGCCGCCATGGGCCGCGTGGTGGAAGACGCGGCCAACAAGGCCGGATTCCCGATGGACTGGCGCGGCGAAGGGGAGGCGCCGGCCAAGCGCGTGTGGAATACCCACCAGGCGCACATGCTGCTGCGCTGGGCGCTGGCGGTGGCCGATCCGGCAGCGCAGGTGCGGCTGAAGGAGGCCCTGCTGCGCGCCCATTTCCAGCAGCGGCTGAACGTGTCCGACCGGGCGGTGCTGCTCGACATTGCGGAAGTCGAGGGCTTTGACCGCGCTGCCGCTGCCGCCGCGCTGGACGATCCGGCCCTGTCGCAGGCGATCCGCCACGAGGAGGCCTTCGCCGCGCAGAACGGCATCCGTTCCGTCCCCACCTTCGTGGTCAACGGCAAGTACATCCTGCAAGGCTCCAGCGAGCCGGAGAACTTCAAACAGGCGCTGGTGAAGCTCGCCAGCATGGAAGCGATGGCATGAGGATGGGGGCATGAACGACAAGGTGAAAGGCCCGGCCAGCTACTTTCCCGCGATCGAGAAGACCTATGGCCAGCCGAAGAGCCACTGGTTCGCTATCGTGGAAGCCGCGCAGCCGGCCAGGCACATGGACCTGGTAAAAGTGCTGAAGGACCACCACGGCATGGGCCACGGCCACGCCAATGCGGTGGTGGCGCATATGCTGGCGGGGTCGCAGGCCTAGACCAGCCCCAGCTTGGCCAGTTCGCTGACCAGCCTGCCGGGCATGGGGTCGCCCGCCAGGTCGCCATCGGCCAGGTCCGCCGGGGCATCCTCATCCTTCAGGTAGCGCCAGCCCTGGTGCGCGCGCTTGGGGCGGGTGTGGACGCGGACCAGGCGGTTCTCGACGATGATGTCCCAGTGCCCGTCGGGCCGCTGCTCGAACCCCACGATCGCCGCCCGGGCGACCAGCGCGTGCTCGTGGATCCAGTAGAGCGAGCCGCCCTCCATCTCCTTGTGCCGTGTGGGCAGGTAGCGGGTGCGCAGCCGCTTGTGCGGCGTGGTGCCATCGAACCAGCTGGCCAGGTCGGCATAGGACGTGGCGCCATAGGCAATCTTGGTCATGTGCAGCGGCATGGGGGGAAGATAGGGACTGTGAAGTTAGCGCGAAAGGGGCCTCAGCCCACCAGCCCGCTAACCACGGCCAGGCCCAGGAATACCAGGAAGCCCATCGAATCGGTGATCATGGTCACGAACACGCTGGAGGCGACTGCCGGGTCCTGGTCCATCCGGTCCAGCGCCACCGGCACGGCCACTCCGGCAAGTCCGGCGGTGATGATGTTGATCAGCATGGCGGCGGCAATCACCAGCCCCAGTTGCACGGCCAGCAGGCCACCCAGCGAGAAGCTGAAGATGCCGGCAACCGCCAGTCCCGCCAGCGCGGCGATGGTGGCGCCGTTGGCCAGGGCCACGCGCATTTCGCGCCAGATGATCCGGCGGGTGTTGCTGCGGGTAAGCTGGTTCATGGCCAATGCGCGCACCGAGACCGCCATGGTCTGCGTGCCCGCATTGCCGCCGATGCTGGCGACCACCGGGGCCAGCGCGGCCAGCACCACCAGTTGCTCGATCGTGCCGCCGAACAGCGAGATGATGGTGGCGGAAACCGAGGCGGTCAGCAGATTGGCCACCAGCCACCTTACGCGGGCGGAATAGGCATCGCGGATCGGCTCGTTGATGTCGCCATCGCCCGCGCCGCTCATCAGCAGGGCGTCCTCGCCTGCCTCTTCCTGGATGATGTGGACGATATCGTCGACCGTGAGCTGGCCCACCAGCCGTCCGCTCTCGTCCACCACGGCGGCGGAGATCAGGCCGTATTTCTGGAAGCGGAGGGCCACCTCCTCCTGGTCCATGGTCACCGGGATCAGCGTCTGGTCGCGCTTCATCACGTCGGTCAGCGCAATGTGGCGGGGGGTGCGCAGGATCCACGAAAGCTGGCAGGTGCCCACGGGGTAGTGGCGCGGATCGACCACGAACACTTCCCAGAACTCGGTGGGCATCTCGTCCTGTTCGCGCAGATAGTCGATCAGGTCGCCCACGGTCATCGTTTCGGGCACTGCCACCAGTTCGCGCTGCATCAGGCGGCCGGCGGTTTCTTCCGGGTAGGACAGAGCGCTTTCGATGGCGGCGCGGTCCTCCGGCTCCATCTCGGCCAGGATCGCCTGCTGGTCTTCGGTGTCGAGGTCCTCGATCAGCTGCACCGCGTCGTCGGTATCGAGCTGTTCGGCGATCTCGGCCACGGTGGCGGCGGGCAGGGCCTCCACCATGCTGTCGCGCACGTAGTCGTTCAGTTCGGCGATCACGTCGCCGGTCATCAGGTCGGTGATGGCGGAAGCGAGTAGGCCGCGCTCGTCTCCGTCGAGCAGTTCGAACAGGTCGGCCACGTCAGCCGGGTGCAACGGCTCGACCAGATCGTAAACGCGCCCCGTGTCGCCCGCGTCCAGCGCGTCGCGCACCTTGTCGATGAAGCTGCTCTTCAGCCGGTTCTCCTCGTCCAGCTCCTCCAGGTCCTCGTCCAGAGGCTCCTCGGCAGGCAGGGGGTGGAGGTCGGCTTCGCTCATGCGGCTGGCCTAGCCCCGTCACGGGCAAAAGCAAGCCGAACGGGAGCGGAAGGGGTGACTTTGGCGGGGCGGTGCCTATAGGTGCCTGCAACCATAATGCAGGAGACTACCCATGGCCGATGACAAGCTGACTTTCACCCTCGACACTGGCGATGGCCAGGGTGGTGACGTGGTGATCCAGCTTCGCCCCGATCTCGCCCCCGGCCACGTGGCCCGCATCAAGGAACTGGTGGGCGAAGGCTTTTATGACGGCGTGGTGTTCCACCGCGTGATCCCGGGCTTCATGGCCCAGGGCGGCGATCCCACCGGCACCGGCATGGGTGGCAGCGACAAGCCCGACCTGATGGCCGAATTCAACGCCGAGCCGCACGTGCGCGGCGTGTGCTCGATGGCCCGCACCAGCGCGCCCAACAGCGCCAACAGCCAGTTCTTCATCTGCTTCGACGATGCCCGCTTCCTCGATCGCCAGTACACCGTGTGGGGCGTGGTGGAGAGCGGCATGGAACATGTCGACGCGCTGCCCAAGGGCGAGCCGCCGCGCGCGCCCGGCAAGATCGTCAAGGCCACCTTGTCGTAATGCCGAAGGGGCGGCTGGCGCTTGGCCTTGCCGTTCTGGCCCTGTGTGCCGGAACGGCGGCTTGCGTCCTGCCGCCCGATACCCCCACGGTAATTGCCAGCGCCGCGGGCACCAGCGCGCAAGACGCCTATCGCGTGTCCAGCGTGGCGCAGGAATACGAGGTGCTGCGGGTACTGGGGCTGGAGGCGCGCAGCCAGGCGCTGCACGTGATCAACGGCCAGCCCTATGACGTGATCACCGCCTTCAATCCGCGCACGGGCGAAACGCGCGATGTCTGGTTCGACATCGCGCGTTTCTACAACCGGGGCGCGTTCTAGGCCCTATTCCTGCTCGCGGCTGGGCTGCACGTTGCGGCTCTGGATCAGCCAGCGGCCATCCACCTTCACCACATCGTCCACCCCGTTGCCCACGGCGGCCACGCGCGGAGCGGGGCTGGTGCCGGGGCCGCCGAACACGGTCATCCAGTAATAGTGGACCCGCGCCCGGGTGGGGCTGAGCACCTCGATCGTCTGGTTCGACATGATGTGGTGCATGTTGCCCTGCACGGCGCCCGATTCGCGGCGCGGCCGCATCGATTCCTCCATGCCGGTGATCATGGCGCGCAGGGCATCGCGGCCCTGCACGTTGTTGAACCGTCCGTCCGGGGTAAACACGGCGGCATAGGCTTCGGCATCGAGGGTGTCTGCCGCGCGGACATAGTCCCACATCAGTTGCTCCACCTCGGCGCGCACCTGGCTTTCCATCAGCAGGCGGCTGGGATCGAGTGCGGGCGGGGCCGGCGGCGGCAGGGTGGCGGGATCCCAGTGCTCGTCGGCCTTGCCGTCCACGAAGCGCCAGGTGTCGAACCAGGTGGTGGTATAGGTCTGCGTGGGATCGTCGGCATAGGGCACGATCCGGCGGGTCAGGATGGTGACGTAATCGCCTTCCGCCTGCACGGCCACCACGCCGTTGGGGTCATTGGCGCTGAGCGAGGGGCACGGGCTCAAAGCCGGGCGGCGGGCCACCTGCGTGAAGTAGTAGATCACCCCTTCCAGGCCCGATGCCGCCACCGGGTTGTGCTGGATGTAGGCATCGGTCAGCCACTCGCCCGCGCGGCTCCACTCGTTGCACTTCAGCAGGTTGCGCTGGATGTGCAGCGCGGCCTGCTTGTTGCGGTGAAGCACCGGATCGCTGCTGGTGAACAGGCTTTCCGGATCCGGGTGCGGCACCACCGGATCGCTGAGTGCGCGCATCTGCGCCTGTGCGGCAACGGGCATTGTGGCCACCATCGCGGCGGCAAGCAGAAGATGTCGGATTTTCATTGGTCTCTCCCCCAAAAAGGTCTGTCTGGCGAATCCCCTCAAGCGGGAGACTTGTGCCGCAAATCCGGGGGGCAGGCTATAGCTTCGCTTGCACCAGCCAGTCATGGAACAGGCGCACAGGGCGCAGCTCCAGGTCATTGGGCTTGCACAGGAACCAGTAGCTGTAGGGGCTGGCCACGCGCACGTCGAACAGGCTGGTGACGCGGGCATCGTTGTTCCGCACCATGTGATCGTCGTGCATGATGGCGATGCCCAGCCCTTGCGCGGCGGCTTCCAGGATCAACTGGCCCGAATCGTAGTGATCCAGCGCCACCGGGTTCAGCCGCTGGAAGCCCAATGCCTTCTTCCACGCCTCGAAGCTCAGCATCATGTCGGTGTGGACCAGGAAGGTCTGCTTTTCCAGCTCGGCCTGGGTGGGGTTGGGGCCCAGCTTTTCCGCCAGCGTCTTGCTGCAGATGGCGTGGACGGTGTTCTGGTCCAGCTGGACGGCGTGGAAGCTGGCATCTGGCGTGGTGGTCAGTGTGATGGCAGCGTCCAGCGTGTCGCCCACCCGGTCATCCAGGTGGGGGCCGGTGTCGATATCCAGGTGCAGGCGGGGATGCAGCGTGCGCAATTCGGGCAGGCGGGGGAACAGCCGCTGGGTGCCGAACAGCGGCATCACCCCCAGCCGCAGGCGCAGCAGTTGCAGGTTCTCGCTCTGCGCTTCCACCGCGGTGGCGAGCGATTCCAGGTGCGGGGCCACGGCATCATAGAAGGCGCGTCCTTCATCGGTCAGCCGCATGGTCTGGCCCGAGCGGGAGAACAGCTTGCGCCCGGTAAATTCCTCCAGGTTCGCCACCCGGCGCGAGAGGGCCGAGGGGCTCAGCCCCAGTTCCTGCGCAGCCGAGCGCGCCGAGCCGAGGCGCACGACTCGCACGAAGGCCTCTAGGGCGCGCAGGGGGGGCAGGCGTCTCATCCCGGGTTATGTTCTAAAATCTGCAAGTCATGTCGAGAGCGAGTGACCCGCTTTCGGGGGATTGTGCAAGTGCGAAATGGCGTATTGCGGGTTATTCCTCGGCTTCTGCATCCGGATCGGAGGGAACCGGGGCGTGCAGACGCAGGCGGGTGACATGGGCATCATCGCCCTCGGTCACCTCGATCCGCCAGCCGGACGGGTGCAGCAGCATGGCACCGGGCTGCGGCACCTGCTCGGCCAGCACGAAGGCTAGACCGCCCAGCGTGTCGACCGCCTCTTCCACCTCGGCCAGCCGCTCGTCACCCACGATCTCGGCCACGTCGTCCAGTTCGGCGCGGGCATCGGCATCCCACATGCCATCGCCCAGCAAGACAACCAGAGGGACCGGTTCCTCGTCATGCTCGTCCTCGATCTCGCCGACGATTTCCTCCACCAGGTCCTCGATGGTGATGAGGCCGTCGGTGCCGGAAAACTCGTCGAGCACGATCGCCAGGTGCACCTTTTGCGCGCGCATGTCGGCCAGCACGTCCAGCGCCCCGCGCGCCTGCGGCACATAGAGCGGCTGGCGCATCATGGTGGTCCAGTCCTCGGGCGGCTGGGCGCCGGTGGCCAGCACGGTGAAGACATCCTTGATGTGCATCATGCCGATCACGTCATCCAGCGTCTCGCGGTAGACCGGCACGCGGCTGTGGCCGTGTTCGGCAAACAGCGCGACCACTTCGGTCCAGGTGCTGTCGGCATCCAGCGCGATGATCTGCCCGCGCGGCACGGCCACGTCATCGGCGTCGTGCTCGCTGAAATGCAGCATGTTGCGGATCATCATCCGCTCGGTGGGGTTCAAGTCGCCCTTGGCCGAGCGATCCGTGCCCTCGCTGCTTTCCTCGTCCTCGTGCTCGTCGATTGCTTCTTCAAGCTGTTCGCGCAAGGATGGGCCTTCGCCCTCGTCGAACAGACTCTTGATGGCGCCCCACAGGCCGCCACCGCCACTACTGTCCGCGTCTCCCTGCTGGGAGTCGCCGTTCTTGGAATTCTCGGCCATCGGCCTCGTCTTGCTCCGTTCAGGTCAGGTCCGGTCGCCATATGGGTCTGCCAGGCCCATCAGCGCAAGCGCCTTTACTTCCAGCGCCTCCATGTTTTCGGCATCCTGCTCCGACAATTCGTGATCGTGGCCAGCCAGGTGCAGTAGGCCGTGGCAGATGAGGTGCGCGGCATGGGCTTCCAGCGGCACGCCCTTTTCCGCCGCCTCGCGGGCGCAGGTCTCGTGGGCCAGGGCAATATCGCCCAGCATCTCGGGCGGACCGTCGGGGGCAAGCGCCAGCAGGCGCTTGCGCGGCAGCATGGGGAAGCTGAGCACGTTGGTTGGCTTGTCGCGCGCGCGCCATTCGCGGTTGAGGGTGTGAACCTCGGAATCGCTGGTGAACAGGATGGAGGCGACCAGCCGTTCGTTGGCCAGTTCCGGCGCCACCTGCCCGGCGGCTTCGGCTACCCGCTCGGCCAGGTCAGCCCAGTCCCGGTCTGGCCACTCTTCGATGTCGATATCAAGCTGCATGGGCACCAGAGCCGGAGATCCCCTAGGGGATCAGCCGGTCTTCTCCTTCGTAGGCCTCGACGATCCGGCCCACGATGGGGTGGCGGACCACGTCGGCAATCCCGAACCGCGTCACGCCGATGCCGTCCACCCCGTCCAGCCGGGCCACGGCATCGTTCAGGCCGCTCATCGCCGGGCCGCCGGGAATGTCCACCTGCCGGGGATCGCCGCAGATCACCATGCGGCTGCCCTGGCCGAAGCGGGTGAGGAACATCTTCATCTGTTCCTTGGTCGTGTTCTGCGCCTCGTCCAGGATGATGAAGCTGTCGGCCAGGGTGCGGCCGCGCATGAAGGCGATGGGGGCGATCTCGATCTCGCCCGATGCCAGCCGCCGCTCCACCTGCTCGGGCGGCATGCAATCGTACAGGGCATCGTAGAGCGGGCGCAGATAGGGGTCGACCTTCTCCTTCATGTCACCTGGCAGGAAGCCCAGCCGTTCGCCCGCTTCCACGGCGGGGCGCGACAGGATCAGCCGCTGCACGCTGCCGGTGATCAGCTGTGCCACGGCCTGCGCCACGGCCAGATAGGTCTTGCCGGTGCCTGCCGGGCCCAGCGCGAAAATCACGTCGCGGCTGGCGAGCTGGCGCATGTAATCCGCCTGCATGGCGCTGCGCGGGGTGATGGTCTTCTTGCGCGTGCGGATCATGATCGGCGGTGCCTTGGCATCGCCTGTGATGATGCCGTCCAGCGTCGGCTCGTTCGACATGGCGATCATCGCCTCGATCTCGCCGGTGTCGAGGTGCTGGCCGGTCTGCAACCGGTCGTGCATCTTGGCGAGCACGTCGCGGGTGCGGGCCACATCATCCTGGGCCCCCTCGATCACCACGCGGTTGCCGCGCGCGGCGATGTACACGCCCAGGCGGTTCTCGATCAAGACAAGGTTGGCATCGAATTCACCGAACAGGCGGCCCAGGATGGCCTGGTTGTCAAACTCCACCTCCACCCTGGCGCGACGCGACTGGTCGCGGTGGTCTTCCGGGTGGGCGAAGGCTGCCGGATATCCGGCACTGGAGGATTTGCGGGCCATGAGCTCCTTTCGGCTTGCGAGTCGGAATGTAGGCGGCACGCAATCCGTGGCAAGCGGGGCAGGACAAGCTAGCGGTGGATAGTCACCGTGCTGCAACAATGCGTTCAGGCGGGAAGGGGTTCCAGCACGCGGCCAGCCAGCGAATTGGGGCCGGCCTCAACCAGCTCCACACACACGAGATCGCCGATCTGCGCGTTACCTTCAAAGAACACCGATTGCAGCCACGGGCTCTTGCCCAGCCACTGGCCAGGCAGCTTGCCCTTGCGTTCCACCAGCACCTCGCACTCGCGGCCCACGCTGTACCGGTTGAAGGCGTACTGGTCGCGGTTGAGCGCGTCCTGCAGGCGGGCGAGGCGATCTTCCATCACCTCCCGGGCAATCTGGCCGTCCATGCTGGCGGCGGGGGTGCCGGGGCGGGGGCTGTACTTGAAGCTGAAGGCAGCAGCGTATTTCACCGCATCGACCAGCGCGAGGGTCTCGGCGAATTCGGCCTCGGTCTCGCCGGGGAAGCCGACGATGAAATCGCCGCTCAGGGCAATGTCGGGGCGCGCGGCGCGGAACGCTTCCAGCAGCTTCAGGTAACTGTCCGCCGTGTGGCTGCGGTTCATCGCTTTCAGCACCCGGTCGCTGCCGCTCTGCACCGGCAGGTGCAGGTAGGGCATCAGCTTTGCTACTTCGCCGTGCATGGCGATCATGCCCTCGGTCACGTCGTTCGGGTGGCTGGTGGTGTAGCGAATACGGTGCAATTCCGGCAGTTTGGCCAGGGCCTTTACCAGCCCGTCGAACCCGATGGCACGGCCCGCATCGTCAGCGCCGGTCCAGGCGTTGACGTTCTGGCCCAGCAGCGTGATCTCCTTCGCCCCGGCTTCCACCAGAGTCTCGGCTTCCCGCAGCAGGTCACTGAACGGACGCGAGATTTCCGCACCGCGAGTATAGGGCACCACGCAATAGGTGCAGAACTTGTCGCACCCTTCCTGGATGGTCAGGAAAGCGCCGGGGCCAACCTTGCGCCGCGCGGGGAGGTCGTCGAACTTGCCGTTCTCCGGCATGTCGGTATCGGTCGCCCGCTCGCCGGCAATGGCCCGATCGAGCAATCCCGGCAGGCGGTGATAGGCCTGCGGGCCGACCACCATCGAGACGGCGGGGGCGCGGGCCATGATTTCCTCGCCCTCGGCCTGGGCGACGCAGCCTGCGACGGCGATCAGCGGTTCCTTGCCCGCCTCGCGCCCGGCCTTCACCAGCCGGCCGATGTCGGAATAGACCTTCTCCGCCGCCTTCTCGCGGATGTGGCAGGTGTTGAGCACCACCAGGTCCGCCTCCTCGCCCTCCGCCGCAGGCGTGATGCCGCGCGTGGCCAGCACCTCGGCCATGCGCTCGCCGTCATAGACGTTCATCTGGCAGCCGAAGCTCTTGACGCGGTACGTCTTGGGGACGGGGCGGGTAGTCATAAGCGCGCGCCCTTAGGGCAAAAGGCCAGAGAGTTAAAGCATCGCCTGCGCAATCCGCTCGCGCGCCGCTGCCGTCATGGTCTTGCGGTTGGCCAGGTCATCCCCCGCCAGCGGCAGCAGGAAGTGGACGTCCAGCCGCACCGGGCGCAGGCGGGCGAGGATGCGTTTGAAGTTGTCGAGGCCGTGCTCCTCGCCCACCCAGGACACGCGCGGCACGTCGTCATAGGCCAACAGCACCGGCTGGACGGTGGCGCCATCGGGTAGCGGCTCAAGCGCGCCCAGCAGCGAGGACTTGAACGGCAGCAGGCCGGTGCCATCGCTGGTGGTGCCTTCGGGAAACAGGGTCAGGGTGCCGCCGTGATTCATCGCCGCGCGGATCTGCTCCGTCTGGTTCGACACGTCGGAGCGCACGTGGCGGGCGATGAACACGGTCTCGTTCATCTCGCACAACCAGCGCAGGAACGGGTGTCCGGCCAGGCCATCGTGGCCCACGAAGGCGCTGTTGGCGGTGTGCGACAGGGCGGGGATGTCCAGCCAACTCACGTGGTTAGCCAGCAGCAGCGCGCCCGGCACGCGCCGCCCGCTCCGGCGGATGTGGAGCCCCGCGATGGCACCGATCCCGGTCAGGAACACGCGCGGCCACATCCGGTCCAGCCCCACAAGCCGCCAAAGGTAATGCAGTGGCACGCAGACCACCAGCAGCAGCACCATCAGGGTCACCCGAAAGACGATCAGGACCCAGCCGAGGGGGGAAATGCCGCGGGGGATGGGGGCGGCTGCGGCGGTCATGGCAAGGCCTGCGTCAGCCCTCGCGGTCGATCCGCACGCCGTAGAGTTCCATGCGGTGATCGACCAGGCGATAGCCCAGCTTCTCGGCAATCACCTTCTGCAGGGCTTCCAGTTCGGGATCGACGAATTCCACCACCTTGCCCGTTTCCACGTCGATCAGGTGATCGTGGTGCGCTTCGGGCGCGGCTTCATAGCGGGCGCGGCCATCGCCGAAATCGTGCCGGTCAAGGATGCCCGCTTCCTCGAACAGGCGCACGGTGCGATAAACCGTGGCGATCGAGATCTTGGGATCGATGGCACTGGCGCGTTCATGCAGCGCCTCCACGTCCGGATGGTCGGTGGCGTCGGACAGCACGCGGGCGATCACCCGGCGCTGGTCGGTAATGCGCAGGCCGCGCTCCGCACACAGGGCTTCAAGGTCGATCGTCTGGTGCAAACGTCAGGCTCCGCAAAATGGCACGCCCCGCCACTATGGAAGCGGCGGGGCGGCATTTCAACCGGCTTTGGCCCGGAAGTCCCCGGGGATCGCCACCGATGATCGGGGGTAATTCCTCAGACGGTCTTCTTGCGGCGGCCGCGCTGCTGGCCGGGCTTGCGGCCCAGGCCGATCTTCTTGGCCAGTTCGCGGCGCTTTTCCGCATAGTCGGGGGCGACCAGCGGATAGTCTGCCGACAGGCCGAAGCGGGCCTTGTAGTCTTCCGGAGACAGGCCGTGATCGGTCATCAGGTGGCGCTTCAGCATCTTCATCTTGGTGCCGCATTCCAGGCAGACGATGTGATCGTTCTTCACCGAGGAGCGGACCGAAACGGCGGGTTCCGGGCGGGCTTCGGCCACCACGGGGCTGCCGAGGCCGGACAGGGCACCGTAGACGCTGGAAATCAGCGACGGGAGGGAAGCGCCATCAACGTTGTTGTTGGCGACATGGGCGGTAACGATATCTGCCGTCAGGGTGATCAGCATCTCGTTGGTGGTGTTCTCAGTCATGATAGATCAACAGCCTTCCAATACCTTGCGACGCGTTATGTTTTAGGCGTTGGCCGCCTTCCTGCTTTATACGCAGCATCAGCCCTGCACCCATCGCAGGCGGGTTGCAAGAGGGGCTTTTCCCGTTTTGCAGGATTTTTCCTGCGATTTTACTTAGGAACTGGTGCGCGAATAGGTGATCGCGTCGAAGGGACCCAGATTGCCGGACCGGTAATAGTTGGGTCGGCGGCCCACCGGCGCGAAACCGTGGGCCAGGTACAGCGCCTCGGCCGGATTGCCGGCGCGCATCTCGAGGAACTGGCGGGTGACGCCGTTGCCGTCGGAAATGGCCAGGAACTGGCGCATCAGCGCGTGGCCCACGCCGCGCCGCCGCGCCCAGGGGGCAACCGCGATCAGCAGGAGCTCCTCTTCGTCCAGCGTCTGGCGCGAGAGGGTGAAGCCCGCGGCATCCGCCGCATCGTCAGGGCTGCCGCCGGCGACATCGAGCAGCACGAACCGGGTGTTGGGGGTGACCAGCGCATCGCCCACCTGGCGGCGGTTCCACGCCTCGCCGTACTTGGGATCGAAGGCGGCCTCCATCACCGCCATGATCCCGTCCAGCGCGTCCATCATGCGCTGGCAGCCCCGTGCGGTAAGCGCGCATCTGGCGCGCGGCCATAGAGCGGGGCAAGGTCGGCCAGCAGCAGGGCTTCCGGTACCAGCAGCGTGCAGCGGGCATCGGGCAGCAGGTCCAGCGCGATGCCGTGGCCCTGCGCCAGGACCGCTGCCTTGCTGCCGGCGACCAGCGGGTGATGATGCTGGCCCATGGCCTGCTCCGGCGGGAGCGAGGCAAGCTCCCCCTCCGGCAGGCCATCGGCGTCGAAATGCTGGACGAACCATTCGCCATGTCCGCCGGTCATGCACACGCTCACCGGCTCGCAACCCTGCCCGGCGCGGGCCATGGCGGCGATCAGCGCGAGGGTGGGATAGCCCAGCACCGGTACCCCCCAGGCCAGCCCCAGCGCGCGGGCGGCGGCGAGGCCAATGCGCACGCCGGTAAAGCTGCCCGGGCCCAGCGAGACGAGGATGCGATCGGCCCGCCCCTTGTCGGGCAGGCCGGCAATGGCGGGCACCAGGTGTTCGGCGTGGCCGCGGCCGATCAGCCGGTGCCAGTGGGCCAGCTCATGCCCATGTTCGAACAGCGCCACCGAGCAGGCCTCGGTCGCACAGTCGATTGCGAGGGTCCGCATGGCAGGCCCTGCGTCAGAGCACGCGGTTGAACAGGGTAAAGTCCGGCCGCGGCAGGCGGGCATGGACCTTCGACCGGTCGCCGTAGCCGACCGAGCAGATGAAATTGCTCTTCCACGAAGGTGTGTCGGCAAGGAAATCGGCATCCACTGCCGCATTGTCGAAGCCCGACATGGGGCCGCAGTCCAGCCCCAGCGCGCGCGCGGCCATGATGAAATAGCCGCCTTGCAACGAGGAATTGCGGAACGCCTGCGTGTGGCGGTGCGCGGCCTTGTCATCGCCCGCGAACATCGGCTGAACATCGCTGACGGGGAACAGCATGGGCATCTGCAAGTGGAAATCGGTGTCCATCGCCAGGATGGCGCAGACTGGGGCGGCACGGATCTTGTCCTTGTTGCCTTGCATGGCGTGGCCGGCCAGCCGCTCCTTCGCCTCGGCGGAATGGCACCAGACGATGCGCGCAGGCAGCATGTTCATGGAGGTGGGGCCGAACTTGGCCAGCTCCCAGATCGCCTCCATCTGCGCCTCGCTGACCGGGCGGCCATCGAACCACTGGGTGGTGCGCGCCTCGCGGAAAAGCTGGTCCAGGGCGGCTTCGGAAAGGGGGGCAGCCACCGATCAGGCCGCCCGCACTTCGGTCACCTCGGGCACATAGTGCTTCAACAGGCCCTCGATGCCGTTCTTCAGCGTGGCGGTTGAACTGGGGCAGCCCGAGCAGGCCCCCTGCATCTGCAGGTACACCACGCCTTCGCGGAAACCCTTGTAACGGATATCGCCGCCGTCGTTGGCCACGGCGGGGCGCACGCGGGTTTCGATCAGTTCCTTGATCTGCTCCACCACGTCGGCCTGGGCGGGATCGTCGGGGAACAGCAGGCCTTCCCCGTCATCCTCCGACGGAACCGCAATGCCGTTGCCGGCCGTGGCGAACAGCGGGGCCTGGCTGATGAAATGGTCAAGCAGTACGGCCACCACCTGCGGCTTCAGCGTGCCCCAGTCGGCCCCCGGCCCGGCGGTGACGGCCACGAAGTCCGCACCGAACAGCACGCCGGTCACCTCGCCGGTGTCGAACAGGGCCTGCGCCAGCGGTGAGGCTTCGGCATCCTCGGGGCTGGAAAAGTCGCGCGTGCCGGACGGCATCAAGCGCTGCCCCGGCAGGAACTTCAGGGTGGCGGGATTGGGCGTGGTTTCGGTCTCGATGAACATGGGTTTGGATGTAGGCTCCCCAGCAGGCCATCACAAGGCGGCAAAGCCTTTTGCCGGGTGAAGTTTGGCTTAGGCAGAACAACTGCGCGCTGTTCACCGGTCCTTCATCCCTTTACGGCCCTATGCATGGTCATGACTGTCTTCTTGCGTTCCCTGCGCGCGCTCATCCTGCCTGCCCTGATCCTGCTGCCGGTTCCTGCCATGGCGCAGATGTGCACGATCCCCGCCGATCCGGCGCAGGATGCCACGCAGTATGACCGGCCGGACGATCCGTGGATCTATCGCGGCACCGATATCCCGGTGGACAGGAACTGGCTGTTCGGCGAGCTGCCCAACGGGGTCCGCTATGCCGTGCGCCGCAACGGCGCGCCGCCGTGCCAGGTGTCGATCCGCGTGGCGATAGATGCCGGCGCGATCAACGAGACCGAGAGCGAGCGCGGCTTTGCCCACCTGATCGAGCACCTGACCTTCCGCCAGAGCCGCAACTTCGCCAGTGGCGAGGCGATCGGCTATTTTCAGCGGCTGGGCACCAGCTTCGGCATCGACACCAATGCCCAGACCAGCCCCACGCAAACGATCTACCAGATCGACCTGCCCGGTGCCGACCGGCCCAAGCTGGGCGACGTGATGCTGCGCGTGGCCGGCATGGTGCGCGAGCCTGCTCTCAGCGCCGAGAACCTGGCGGCGGACCTGCCCATCGTGCTAGCCGAACGGCGCGAGCGGCAAGGGCCGGACCAGCGCATCGCCCAGGCCACGCAGGAAGTGCTCTATGCCGGCCAGTTGCTGGCCGACCGCTCGCCCATCGGCACCGTGGAGGCGCTGGAAGCGGCGACCCCGGCCAGCGTGCGCGCGTTCCACGATCGCTGGTATCGACCGGAAAACACCGTGGTGGTGCTGGTGGGCGATGCCGATCCGCAGTTCCTGGCAGCCCTGGTGGAGCAGACCTTTGCCGACTGGCAGGTGGCCGGCCCCGCCACGCCCGCGCCGGATTTCGGCGATCCGCAGATGCCCGAAGGGGCCGATCCGGCCAATCCCGTGGGCGAGACCGCGGTGGTGGTAGAGCCCGGCCAGGCGCGCGGCGTGATCTATGCCGTGATGCGCCCGTGGGAGGAGATTACCGACAACCTGGAATACAACCGCGGCCTGCTGATCGATGCCGTGGCCCAGGCAATCATCAACCGCCGGCTGGAAGAGCGGGCGCGGGCCGGGGCCAGCTACCTGTTCGCGCAGGTGCAGCAGCAGGATGTCAGCCGCTCGGCCGATAGCACGTTCGTGTCCTTCGCGCCGTTGACGGCAGACTGGGAAACGCCGCTGGCCGAAGTGCGCGGGGTGATTGCCGCCGCGCTGGCCAGCCCGCCGACCGAGGACGAGATAGAGCGCGCCGTGGCCGGGCTTGACGTGACCTTCGTGGACATGGTGGCCCAGTCGCGCATCCAGGCCACCAACCAGCTTGCCGATACCATAGTCAACGCGGTCAATATCCGCGAGGCGGTGGCTTCGCCCGAAACGTTCCTGGAAGTGTTCCGCGGCATGCGTGACCGGATCACCCCGCAAGCCCTGCTGGAGCACAGCCGCAAGCTGTTCACCGGGCAGGTGGTGCGCGGCCTTTACCTGACGCCCGAGGCGGGCGAGGCGACGGCCGGGCAACTGCGCGCCGCGCTGCTGGCCCCGGTAGCGGTGGATGCCAGCGCCGGCCAGGACCTGACCCCCATTTCCATCGCCACCCTGCCGCCCATCGGCCAGGCGGCCGGCCCGGTGTTCCGCCAGGCGCTGGGCACCGGCCTGTTCTCCACCACCGAGCAGCTCGAATTCGCCAACGGCGTACGCGCCATGATCCGCGACAGCGACAACGAACCCGGCCGTGTGACCGTGCAGGTGCGCTTTGGCCGTGGCCGCGCCGCCTTCAGCGAGGCCGAGGCACCCTATATCGACCTTGGCGAGCGGGCGCTGATGGCATCGGGCATGGGCGAGCTGGGCCAGAACGAGCTGGACCGGCTGGGTGCCGGCCGCAAGCTGGGCCTGGGCTTCAGCGTGGGCGACGGGGTGTTCACCTTCACCGGCGATACCCGCGCCGAGGACCTGGCCGACCAGCTTTACCTGTTTGCCGCCAAGCTGGCCATGCCGCGCTGGGACGTGGCCCCGGTGGAGCGGGTGAAGGCCAGCATGGTGCTGGGCTATGACGCGCTGGACGGCGATCCCACCAGCGTGCTCAACCGTGACCTGGAGGCCTTGCTGCACGGCAACGATCCGCGCTTTGCCACCCCCGATCCCGCCACAATCCGCGGCACCACGGCCAGCGGTTTCCGCGAGGTGTGGTTGCGCATGTTGCAGCAGGGGCCGGTCGAAGTGTCCGTTTTCGGTGACATCGATCCCGAGGCGACCATCACCGCGCTGTCCGCCACCTTCGGCGCGCTGCCACCGCGCCACGATGCGGCAACCGGGCCGCAACCCGAACCGTTCCGCGCCATGGAAACAGGCGGCGACCGCGTGGTCCTGACCCATGCCGGCGATGCCAACCAGGCGGCGGCCGTGGTAGCCTGGCCCACCGGTGGCGGCTCTGCCGGCCTGCCGCTGGCACGCAAGCTGGACCTGCTGGCCCAGCTTGTCAGCAACCGCCTGCTGGAACGGCTGCGCGAGGCAGATGGGGCCAGCTACACCCCCTTCGCCGCCAGCGACTGGCCGCGGGACAACGATAGTGGCGGCTACATCATGGCGCTGGTGCAGATGCAGACCGGCGCGGTGGACACCTTCTTCACCCTGGTCGACCAGATCGTCGCTGACCTGGCCGCCAACGGCCCCAGCGCCGATGAACTGGCCCGCGTGGTCGAGCCGGTGCGCCAGAACATCCTGCGCGCCGAGCCCAGCCACGGATTCTGGCTGGGGCAGTTGCAGGGCGGCACCTTCGATGACGAACGGTTGCGCCACCTGCCCACGCTCGGCACCGATTACCTGGGCACCACGCCGGAGGAGATCCGGATGCTGGCCCAGCGCTTCCTGGCCGACCGGCAGGCGCGACGCATCGTGGTGCTGCCGCGCGGCGGCGGGGTGGAAGCCCCGTCACGCTGAGGCGCAGGCCATGCTGAGGTGGCCTGCGCGCCACACTGGTTGCGCCCTGTAACCATAACGCATGTAACCTTTGCGTCAGGCGCGACTCACGATTAGAGGGAGCCATCCCCATATCTCAGCACTCGCGCACGGCCGGCCTGGGGCGGCCACAGCGCCTATTGGAAGACTTGATCGTGGCAAACAACTGGACCCCCGAAAGCTGGAAGCAGGACAAGTTCGTCGCCAAGCACCTGCCCGTTTACGAGGACGCAGGCGGCCTGGCCGATGCGGAAAAGACGCTCGCCGGGTTCCCGCCGCTGGTGTTTGCCGGTGAGGCACGCGCGCTGAAGGCCAAGCTGGGCGAGGTGGTCGAGGGCCGTGGTTTCCTGCTCCAGGGCGGCGACTGCGCCGAAAGCTTTGCCGAATTCGGCCCCAACAACATCCGCGATACGCTGCGCGTGATCCTGCAGATGGCTGCCGTGCTCACTTTCGCCAGCAAGCAGCCGGTGGTGAAGGTGGCGCGCATGGCCGGCCAGTTCGCCAAGCCGCGCAGCGCGCCGACCGAGACCATCGGCGGCGTGGAACTGCCCAGCTACCTGGGTGACAACATCAACGGCATCGACTTTACGCCGGAAAGCCGCCGCAACGATCCGCAGCGCATGATCCGCGCCTACAGCCAGGCGGCGGCCACGCTCAACCTGCTGCGCGCCTTCACGACGGGCGGCTATGCCAACCTGCGCCAGGTGCACCAGTGGACGCTGGACTTCATGGGCCGCAGTGCCTGGGCCGACCAGTACAAGTCCATTGCCGACCGGATCGGGGAATCGCTGGATTTCATGGAAGCCTGCGGGATCGACATCGAAGACCAGCCGCAGTTGAAGATGGCGACGCTCTACACCAGCCACGAGGCGCTGCTACTGCCTTACGAGGAAGCGATGACGCGGCGGGATTCGCTGACCGGCGAATGGTACGACACCAGCGCGCACATGCTGTGGATCGGTGACCGCACCCGCTTTGTGGAAAGCGCCCACGTGGAATTCCTGCGTGGCATCAACAACCCCATCGGCGTGAAGTGTGGCCCCAGCCTTGAGCCGGACGCGCTGCTGCGGATGCTCGACATGCTGAACCCCGGCCGCGAAGCCGGCCGCATGACGCTGATCGCCCGCTTCGGCCACGACAAGGTGGAAGCCGGCCTGCCGCCGCTGCTGCGCGCCGTCGAGCGTGAAGGGCATCCGGTGCTGTGGAGCTGCGATCCGATGCACGGCAACGTGATCAAGAGCGACAGCGGCTACAAGACCCGCCCGTTCGACCGCATCCTGGCCGAGGTGAAGGGCTTCTTCGCCGTGCACCGGGCCGAAGGCACCCATGCGGGCGGCATCCACCTGGAGATGACCGGGCAGGACGTGACCGAATGCACCGGCGGCGCCGTGGCTATCACCGATGCCGGCCTGGCCGATCGCTATCACACCCATTGCGACCCGCGCCTCAACGCCGCGCAGTCGCTGGAGATGGCCTTCACGCTGGCCGAGATGCTCAACCTGGAACGCGCCCAGCAGCACGCCCAGGCGGCCTGAAACGCGGCGAGCCGTTACAAATTGTCACCGGGCCGCCATTGACGGGTAGCCCGGTGACCGCCACTCTGCCGGCCGAATAATGTCCGGGGGAGAGGGACTCATGACAGGTTCGGCAGTGCCGGTCCGCCGGTTTGACGTGGCTGCGTTCATCGATGCCCGCGACATCGGCGCGCGCGAAATCCTCACCCTGGTGATCGTCGCCACGGTGCTGTTCCTGGACGGGTTCGACACTTATTTCCTGGGCAAGATCCTGCCCGCCATTGCCGAAGGGCTGGGCGGCACGCCGGTGGACATGGCCCCGGTGGTCACCTGGCAGCAGTGGGGCATGGTGGCAGGGGCCATCGTGATGCCGCCGCTGGCCGACAGGATCGGCCGCAAGCCGGTGCTGGCGTTGTGCCTGCTGGGCTTTGGCGGCGGATCGCTCGCCTGCGCCTATGCCACCAGCTTCGACATGCTGGCGCTATTCCGCGGTTTCTCCGGCATCTTCTTCTCGGCCATGCTGCCGGTGGGGCTGGCCATGCTGTCGGAAAGCACACCCAAGCGGCGGCGCGCGCTGTTCATGTCGATTGCGCTGGTCTGCTATTCGGGCGGGAACTTGGCCAGCGGGGCGATGACCGCCTGGTGGCTGGACGAACTGGGTTGGCAGGGCTTCTTCATCGCTGGCGGCGTGGTGCCGCTGGCGGCCATGGCGCTGCTGCTGCTGATCCCGGAAAGCGTGGCTTTCCGCGTTAACCGCGATGCCAAGGACCCGGCAATTCCCCGCGCGCTGCGGCGCATGGACCGCACGCTGATGTTCGAGGGGGACGAGCAGTTCCACATGGGCAACCAGCTCACCGTGGAAAAAGCAGGCCCGCTGGCCATGTTCGGCCCGCGCTTCCGGATGCAGACGATCCTGCTGTGGTGCATCTGCTTCATGTCGCTGGGTAACATCGCGCTGATGGCCAACTGGCTGCCCACCTTCATGCACGAACTGGCCGATGTGCCGATCCAGACTTTCGCGCTGTACATGATCTACGGCTATTTCGGCGGGGCCTGCGGCACTTTGGTGATGGGCTGGCTGATGGACCGGATCAGCCCGTACAAGATCATCGCCCTCTATTTCGTGGTCGATGCCATCGCGATCATGTCGCTGGGCCATATCGCGCCGGAAACGGTGGTGATGTTCGTCACCGCGCTGATCGTGTGGAACTTCTGCCAGGTGGGCGGACAGACCGGGATCAACAACCTGGCCACGCTGGGCTATCCGCCCGAGATGCGCAGCTCGGGCATCGGCTGGGCGGGGGCCGTGGGTCGTCTCGGCGGCGTGCTGTTCCCCTTCCTGGGCGGGCTGGCGCTGGCCGCCGAATTGCCGCTCGACCAGATCCTGCTCGCCACCGCCGCTCCCGCGCTGGTGATCGCAGTGCTGATCACGGTGCTGGGCAAGGTGAACGGCGGCAAGATCAGCGCGACTGAGGTGGAGGGCGAGGCGCCTGTGCGCGGACACTGAGGCCGGCGGGGTTTACCTTCGCTCGCGATAGTGACTGGTATTGTCGACTTTAATACAGGCCGGAACGGTCGGAATGGGGGGTGGAAAGCTGACATCGGGGTCATCAGAGGAAAGGCATTTGTCAGGCGATGCGGCCCCCTCTATCGATGATAGCGATAACACGAAGGCAGAGGATCGTTATGCCGGGACAAGCACGTCTTCAACGGATGTCCGTTGTGGGGGAAAGGGCAATTTGGTTTTGGCTGGGCTGCCTCGCCATCAGCGCGGGCATCGTCCTGCACCTGCCGATGCTGGCCCATGCCCATCACATGATGGACAACCGGCTGGTGGGTATGCCGATGGACGGCTGGATGATAATTGGTATGGCTCTGATCATGCTGGGCGTGCCGCTGGCCTGCTGGGGCGCGCTGCCGCGCAATCGCGTCGGTCACGCCAACAGCGCCGGCACCAGCTATGAAGCGCCCGACACCACGCCGCTCAATCGTTGGCACGCGGGCGTGCTCCTGGTCCTTACCGTTGGCTTGGTGATCGACGTTATGAAGCCCGCCACATTGGGTTTCGTGCTGCCGGGGCTCACGCAGGAATATGGCATCGAGCGTAGTACCGCTGCACTGCTACCGTTCATTGCGTTGACCGGCACCACGGTCGGCTCGTTCTTGTGGGGCTGGCTGGCCGATGTTTACGGGCGTCGTGTTTCGATCCTTCTCTCGACAATTCTGTTCGCATCCACCGCGATCTGCGGGGCCATGCCGCTGTTCGCGTGGAATCTCGTGATGTGCTTCCTGATGGGCGTATCTGCGGGTGGCATGCTGCCGGTAGTCTACACCCTGCTGGCCGAGGTCATGCCCCCCCGCCACCGCTCTTGGGTGCTGGTGCTGGTCGGCGGCACGGGTCTGATCGGCGGCTACCTCGCCGCCAGCGCGGCTGCCCATGCGTTCGAGCCGCTATACGGCTGGCGCGTGCTGTGGTTGCAGGGATTCCCCAGCGCGCTTCTGCTGCTTGCGCTGGCCCGGCTTATCCCTGAATCGCCCCGCTTTCTTGCCGAGCAGGGCCGTGAGGTCGAGCTGGAGCAGATGCAGGAGCGGTTCGGTATCTTGCCGCGCCCGCGCGTGGCCGCACCCCAAGATGCACCTCTGGCGCATGATCGGCACAAGGGCCTGACCGCTGCGCTGACTATCGCCGCACTGGCATGGAGCTTCGTCAATTTCGGCCTGCTGCTGTGGCTGCCGACCGACCTGCAGGCACGTGGTTATTCGTCCGAACTTGCCAGCGGCATCCTTGCCAGCTCGGCCCTGCTTGCTTTGCCGACCATCGCTGTGGCAGCCTGGCTCTATGCCCGGTGGAGCAGCAAGGGGACGCTGGTGGGCACTGTTGTGCTGACATTGGCCGGCCTGGTCGGCGCACTGCTGCCCGCTGCCACCCTCTCTTGGCCACCGCTGTTGGTGGGGGTGATCGCCATGCTGATCGTGGGGACCAATGGAATGATAGCGGTGCTGCTGCCTTATACGGCGGAGAACTATCCGCTCGGCGTGCGCGGCCGGGCCACCGGGCTGGTGGCGGCCAGTAGCAAGTTTGGCGGGGTCGCAGTGCAGGGTTTTGCCCTGGTGGGCCTGATCCCCACGCTAGGCGGTGCGGCGCTGGCCCTGCTTGTCCCGATGGGTGCCTCTGCCGTGCTTATCGCCTGGGCCGGGCGCGAGACGCGAGGCCGATCGCTTCGCGAACTGGAGGCCTGATGGACTTGCGGACGACAGATGTCCGCAATGGGGTCGCAAGTGGACAGGCAGCTTTCGGCGCGGGTCGCCGCAATAGCTGCCTGTCAGTTAAACTCTGCGCCTTCTCCCAAGCAAACCCCTCAATCTACCTCCGGCCCGAAATGGTCGGCCAGTTGCGACGGACTGAACCCGTAGCTGCGTGAATCCGGGAATTGCAGCATCTCGCTGTCGATTGCTTCCCAATCGGCCTTCAGCGAAGCGAACACGTCGGGCATGCGGTCCTTCAGGTTGCCGCGCTCCATCGGGTCGGCGATCACGTCGAACAGGAATTCGTTCTCGTTGATCTTCAGGTACTTGTATCGGCCCCGGCGCAGCGCGCGCTGGTCGCGGTCCCAGTAGCGCCAGAACATCGGCCGTTCGGCCAACTCAGAACCCATCAACGCGGGGCGGATGTCCACCCCGTCGGGCGGCAGGTCGGGCGTGCCGCCGGCGGCGCCCACGAAGGTGGGCAGGAAATCCATGCTCATCACGGGGGCATCGGTCTTCGATCCCGGCGCCGTCAGGCCCGGCCAGCGCACGATCAGCGGCACGCGGATGCCGCCTTCCAGCAGCTGCGTCTTGCGGCCGGAGAACGGCCAGGTGTCGGCAAACCGCTCCCCCCCGTTGTCACTGGTGAAGACCACCACGGTGTTGGGGTCCATCCCGTGATCGCGCAGGCGCATCAGCACCCGGCCGATGTTGGCATCCAGGTTGGTGACCATGGCGGCATAGGTTTCCATGCTGCCGCCATCGTAGTGCACGATGTTGAGGTCGCTGCTGGCGGGCAGGGCATCCAGCCGCGCGCTTTCCGACTGGCCCATCGCGTCATTCCCTTCCCACGGCCAGTGCGGCGCGGTGAAGTGCAGGGATAGCAGCCAGGGCTTCTCGGCTTCGGCCGCGCGGTCATCCAGGAATTCCAGCGCCCGATCGGCCAGCAGGTTGGTGTAATAGCCGATGGCTTCCACCTCCACATCGCCATCCCACAGGTCGGACCGGCCGGCGATCTTGTGGGTGAAATAGTCCACCCCGCCGCCGCGATTGCCCCAGAACTCGTCATACCCGCTTTTCAGCGGGCCGAACTGCGGCAGGCCGCCCAGGTGCCATTTGCCGATCAGGCCGGTGTGATAGCCCTGCGCCTTCAGCAGCGAGGGCAGGGTGGGATGCGCCGGGTCCAGCCCCATGTCGGCGCCCGAGATCGGCTCCTCCAGCCCGGCGCGGGTGCGGTACTGGTAACGCCCGGTGATCAGGCCGGCGCGTGTGGACGAGCACACCGCGCTGTTGGCATAGCCGTGCATGAACTGCATGCCTTGCGCGGCCAGGCTGTCCAGCACCGGCGTATCATATTCGCGCCGGCCATAGCAGGAGAGGTCGGCGTAACCCATGTCATCGGCCATGATGAACAGGAAGTTGGGCTTGCGGGAAGGGTCATGCGCCTGTGCCGGAACTGCGCCGGCAGCCGTTCCGGCACTGGCGACAGCCACCGTGCCAAGGGCTCCTGCCAGCGCTTCGCGCCGGGTGATGCCGCTGGTGTCCGATGGTCTGGTCAGTGTCATGTGCATGGTTCCTTCAGGATTGCGGGGTTGGCAGGACCGGTGCCGTTGGTGGTGGAAACACCGGTCCTGCCGCATGGCGCGGCGGAGGATGCCGCGCGCAAGGTGTTACATCTTGACCCGCAAGCCAAGGGTGTAGCGGCGGCCCAGCACGTCATAGACGGCCGAGTTGTACTGGGTGGAGCTGTCCGCCAAGGCCGTCCACGACGGGGTGACCGGCGGATCCTCGTCGGTCAGGTTGGTGATGTTGAAGGAGACGGCCGCCTCGGTCCCGGCAATCTCGAAGTCGTAACCCACCCGCAGGTCCAGGTAGGTGACCGAAGGCACGTGGTTGTCGGCATGGACGCTGGTGCTGTAGGTGGCGAACGAGCAGCGACCCGGCTGGCCGCAGGCGTTCTGGAGCCCGTCATCGGTATAGCGGGCCTGCAGCATCGCGTTGAACGGACCGTTGCGATAGGTCACGCTGCCGGTCATCTTGAAGTCGGCATAAGGCTGGTAGGCACCGCCGCCGAAGCCCAGTTGCCCCGCCAGATTGGACGTAACGCCCGCACTGTTGGTTTCGGTGCGGCTGATCAGCCACGATCCAAGGGCGCGCACGCCCAGCGTCTCGTCACCGCCGAACAAGGTCAGGTCGGTGTTGTAGCTGCTTTCCACGTCCAGCCCTTCCACCGTGGCGCGGGCCACGTTGACGAACAGGTCCCCCACCAGCGCGCCGGTGAAGGTGGCCGTGCTGGTCGGCGTGGCGGTGGAACCGTCGCCCAGGGTGATCAGGTCGCAGAATTCCTGCGCCTGGTCCTTGAAGCAGCGGTCGACCACCGACTGGGTGCCCACCTGGCTGATCGCGTCCTGGATGCGGATGTTGTAATAGTCGAGGCTGAACGAGAAGCCGCTCAACCAGTCGGGCCGGAACACCAGCCCGGCGGTGAAGGTTTCCGCCTCCTCCGGCCGCACCAGCGGGTTGCCGCCGGAGAAGCGGGTGATGCCGATCGATTCCACCGTGCCCGTGGTGCGCGGATCGTCGATGTTGGCCACGCCGCCGGTCTTGTCGAAGCGCTCGGACAGGTTGCCGGCGCGCACGTCGATCGAATAGGTGCTGCGCAGGCGCAACTGGTCCTGCAGGAAGCCGAATTCCAGGCCGCCCTTGTAGGCCCAGATCTGGCCCGAACCCGAATAGTCCGCCCAGCGGAAGGCGCCGCTGGCGTTGGCGGTGAAGTTGTCGCTGTCGTACAGCGGCAGCAGCAGTTCGCCGAAGGCTTCCCACACTTCCGCATTGCCGCGGATGTTGGAAACCTTGGAGAACTGCACGCCCACGGTGTTGGTGCAATCGCCCTGGTTCACCCCGCGCAGGCCGATGCTGGCATCGTTACAGCGCACAGGACGGAAGGTATCGTTGTTGGCCGACGGGTTGGTGATGTCGTTCACCAGTTGCCGCACGCCATCACGGCGGTACGAGCCGCCGAAGGCGCCCGCCAGGGTGCCGGCCCACAGGTCTATGATGTCACCCGAGAAGGCCAGTTCGGCAAAGTGCTGGGTGAAGATGGTGTTGTAGACCTTCTCCTCCTCGGTCTCGTAGGTCCGCGTCTCGCCGGAGGCGAAGCCGTCGCTGGCGTAATAGACCGGCGCGGTGACCGACACCCCGGGCTCGAAGCCCACCACGTAGTCATAGCCGGCCGGAGTGGGCATACTGCCGCCCCCGGCACCGAACAGGTTGACCGGCTGGCACCCCGGGAAGGCCGCTGCGCCGCCCGCCGTGGTCGATACGCGGCAGACGATGTTGTTGGAGTTGTTGGGATCGCGCACCGCGTCAACCGCCGCAAAGATGCGGTCAACCCGCAGGCCAAGCTGGCGCCAGTTCCGGTGCGACCGGCCATACTGGTAGAAGCCGTCGATGTTCCAGTCGCTCATGAACCCGTCGCCGGGAACGTTGTACTGGAAGCCGGCGGTGCCGATGTGCTGCGTGGTCTGGTCGTCGATATACATCTGCCCGACGTCGGCAAAGGTGCCCTGCCGGCGCAGCTGGAAGCTGGCGATGTTGTTCTGCGTCATCAGCGTCTGCAGGTTGGCCGGCAGATAGGGGTTGCCGCTGAAGATGGTCAGCGCCGTCTGCGGCACGCCGAACGAGCCGCGGGTGTTGCTGTACTGGAAGATCGAGGTCTTGCCGTGCAGGTACTGGCCGAACACCGTCAGGTTGTCGGTCAGGTCGAAGTCGGCATAGACGAACGCCGAATAGCGCTCCAGGTCCGGGTACAGGCTGGCCACTTCGGCGTTGTTGTCGGCATAGGCGGCCGTGCCGGGGATGCCGGTGCCGGCAGTGCGCGATCCGGCCGTGCCCACGGCGTTCTGCAGGATGGACCCGGTCACGCCCGGACCCACGGTGCCATCGGGATTGAAGCGCCAGCCGTGGATGGCGGTGCCCGGCGCGTTGATCAGGCCGTTAGGCGTGGAGTTCGAAGAAACGAAACCGGGTGCGAACTTGATCGGATCGGCCACCGTGCCTGCGCCGTAGGGGGCCCAGCTCTGGTACCAGTCACGCCCTTCGTAGGTGAAGATGCCTTCCTGGTTGTAGTATTCGCCCGAGGCCAGGATATGGCCACGGCCGCCCGCGAAATCGCTGCCCCATGCGGCCGAGACTTCGTAGTTCTCGCCGTCATTCCGATCGGTGATGCCACCCTGGACGTTGATCTCCAGCCCGTCGTAATCGGTATCGAGGATGAAGTTGACCACGCCCGCCACGGCGTCGGAACCATAGGCCGCCGATGCGCCGCCGGTGGTGGTCTCCACGCTCCGCAGCATGGCTTCGGGGAACAGGTTGATGTCCACGCCGCCAAAGGCGCTTGTGCTGGGCACGCGGCGGCCGTTGAGCAGCGTCAGCGTGCGGTTTGTGCCAAGCCCGCGCATGTTGAGCGCGCCATAGCCGGACCGCAGGAAGAAGTTGCCGCTGTTGGGGGTCTGGTTGCCGTAGAACTGCGGAAGCTGCGAAACGCCGGTAATCAGCGCGCCGGGGGAGAGCGATTCGATCTCCTCGGCCGCCACCACGGTCACCGGCACGGGGGCCTGCATGCCATCGGTGCGGATGCGCGAGCCGGTGACGGTGATCACGTCCTCTTCGGCGTCGGCGGCATCATCCTGTGCCTGGGCGGCGGTGCTGCCCATGACCAGGGCCAGGGCGCTGGCACCACAGGCCAGCCAGCGGTTCCGGGTACGCCCAAGCGGGCGCGCAGAATGCGTCGCAGTTGTCACTTCCAGATCTCCCCTCATGTTTTATGCCGCCGAGGATGCCCCTGCCGGAGGACTTGAAGCAACACACTCCAAAGTGATAACCCCATAACTCACAGGTTATAGCAACGCGGGAACCGATAATGCCGAGCCTTCCTTTCACCTTGCGGCAGCTCGAGGTTTTTGCGGCCCTGTGCGCTACCAGCAGCTTTCGCCAGTGTGCCGAGGAGATGGGCATCTCACAGGCATCGGTAAGCAACCAGATCCGCACGCTGGAGGAGCAACTGGGTGTCGAACTGTTCGATCGCAAACCTGGCCAGCGCCCCGGCCTGCGGCCCGAAGGGGTGGCCTTCCTGGAGGACCTGCGCGAGTTCGAGCGCGCCGCGGCAGCGCTGGCTGCGCACCGCCGCCAGGTGCCGACACTGCCCGCTCAGAAGCGCCGTTTCCGCCTGCTGGTTGGGCAAGGCATGTTCGACGGCTATATCCGCCGCAAGCTGGATGCCTTCTACGATCTCTATCCCCACATCGACCTGGAGTTCGAGACCAAGTGGCCGTTCGGCGAACTGATCCGCCAGATCGCCCAGGGCCGCTATGATTTCGCGCTGATCAACCAGCGGGCCGATCGCCCCGTCGCCGAAGGCTGCCGGCAACTTGCGATGGTGCGCGGTGGCATCTACGGGCACGTCAAGTTTGCCGAGGGCCGCGAACTGCCGCTGGCGGCCGATCAGGTGAACAGCCTGCCATTCATCCTGCCCAAGTCCACCAGCGAGCAAGAACGCGAGGCGCTGCAGAGCTACGAGCGGCATGGCATCTTTCCACGCCATGTGGTCGCTCATACCCAGTACTATGACGTGATGGGCGCAATGCTCGATCGCGGCCTTGGTGTGGCCAGCTTTTCCGCCGCCATCCTGCCGGCCGCGCTGCGCAAGGATGTGGTGCTGCTCTATCCGCTGGACGACTGGCGGCTACTCTATGCCCGCAAGGAGGGGTGCGACGGGGAAGCGGCGGACCAGGTGGAGCGGTTCCTGGTGGGCAGCCTGCTGCAGGATCCCGATTATCCGGCCATCGCGGTCGACTGGAACGCGGTGCCCGCCAGCGTGACCTAGCTGTCCACCCCGAAGTATTCGGCCAGCTTGTCTGCCGTGAAATAGTGCCGCCCCGCTGCCGGGTCGGGCGGCAGCATGGTGGCGTTCCAGGCCTCCCACGCCGCCACCAGCGCGGCGAAGTCGGCCGGGCGGCGCGCCTTCAGGTTGCCCCGCTCCATCGGATCGGCTTCGACGTCGAACAGGAAATCGTGCCCGCCCGCGCTGAAATACTTGAGCGCCCCGCGCCGCACGGCCCGCTGGCTGTTGTGGCTGAAGCGCCAGAACAGGTCGCGCGGGGGTAGGGGCTCCCCCGCCAGCGCAGGCCGCACGTCGATCCCGTCACTGGGGTGCGCCTGATCGGGCGGCTTGCCGGCGGCAGCCAGGAACGTGGGCAGCCAGTCCATCGTCATCACCTGTGCGCTGTTTTCGCTGCCCGACGCGGTCAGGCCCGGCCAGCGGACGATCAGCGGCACGCGCAGGCCGCCTTCCAGCAGTTCGGTCTTGCGCCCCGTCAGGGGGAACATGCGGGAAAAGCGCTCGCCGCCGTTGTCGCTGGTGAAGACTACCGCAGTGTTGTCTGCCAGCCCCAGCCGGTCCAGCGCGGCCAGCACCTTGCCCACGTTCTCGTCCAGGTTGCCCATCATCGCGGCATAGGTGGCCAGGTCACCGCCATCGTAGTGGGTGATCGGCATGGGATCGCCGGTCTTGGCCTGCAGACGGCGCGATTCCGCTTCGTCGTTCGGGCCGATCCAGGGCCAGTGCGGGGCGGTGAAGTTGAGGTTGAGGAAGAACGGCGCGGTTCCTGCCGCATACCCTTCCAGCACTTCTACCGCGCGGTCACCCAGCAGGTTGGTCAGGTAGCCCACGCGGTCGATGTTGGTCTCGCCGTCCCACAGGTCGTTCACGCCGTTCAGTTCATGGGTGAAATAGTCCACCCCGCCGCCACGGATGCCCCAGAACTGCTCGAACCCGCTTTTCAGCGGGCAATAATGGGGCAGGTCGCCCAGGTGCCATTTCCCCACCAGCGCCGTGTGATAGCCCGCATCGCGTAGCAGCGAGGCAATCGTCGGATGCTCGGGAGGCAGGCCGATCGCGCGGCCCTGCAGCGGCTCCTCCAGCCCGATCGGCAGGCGATACTGGTAGCGCCCCGTCATCAATGCCACGCGGGTGGCGGTGCAGACGGCGGAATTGGCATAGGCCTGCGTGAACCGCATCCCCTGCGCTGCCAGCCCGTCGAGCACCGGGGTGGCATATTCCTGCCGCCCGTAACACGACAGGTCTGCCCAGCCGAGGTCGTCGGCCATGATGAAGACGAAGTTGGGTCGCGCGGTCACGGAAAGGCTCACCCCGCCTGCACCAGCTCGATCTCGTGCCCCTGCGGGCTGACCAGCAGGCACACCTTTACCCCTGGCGCGACTTCGGTGATGTCCATCGTCTTGCGGCCGCCCGCGGCCAAGGCGTGTTCCAGCGTGGTCACGATATCGCTGCACTGGAAGCCCACCGGGCCGTGCGCGGTGCCTGGTGCGATCACCGCAGCCACCTTGGGCTGCACCAGCATCAGCGACAGGCCGCCATCCTGCCCGGGAATCTCCAGGATATGTTCCAGGAACGCCGGCTCGTCATAGGTTTGCCGCACCCGGAAGCCGAAGGCATCGCGCCAGAAGGCCAGCGCCCCGTCCATGTCGTTCGTATTGAGTTTGACGAAGGCGAAGCGGATCGCAGCGGCGGGCGAATTTTCAGTCATCAGGTGTTTTCCTCTCCGATTTGAGACCTAGCGCCACAAAGCGCTTTTGCAATTCTGCGTTTTCTGGGGCAGTGGGGCCAACGATGATCAAGCGTGCGTTGCAGAATACCGGCTGGCTGATGGGCGCGCGCGGCATCAATGGCGTGCTGAGCCTGGGCTATCTGGCCCTGGCCACCCGCGCGCTGGGCGTATCGGATTTCGGCCAGTTCACCCTGGCGGTCACCTTTGCCAATGCCCTGGCGGGCATCTCGCAGTTCCAGACCTGGCAGACCGTGGTGCGCTGGGGGCAGAGCAAGGAAACCCTGCCCGATGCCACCGGCTTCGCCCTGGCGCTGGATGCACTGACGATCACGCTGGGCATCATCACCGCCGGGCTGATCCTGTGGTTCGCGGGAGACTGGTTGCCGCTGCCCGGCTGGCTGCGGCTGGAGACCTTCGCCTATACCTGTGTGGCGCTGCTGTGCATCCGCTCAACGCCCACCGGCATCCTGCGCCTGCACGACAAGTACGGCAAGGCGGCGGTGGCCGATGCCGTCACCTCCGTGGTGCGGATCGCGGGCGCGGCGCTGGCCTTCTTCTTCGCCCGCACCATCGAGGGCTTCCTGCTGGCCTGGGCGGCGGCAGAGATCGTCACCTCGGCCACCTACTGGTATTTCGCCCGGCAGACGCAGCCGATTTTCTGGAAGCACATCAGCCTGCGCAAGATTCCCGCCCGTAATGAGAAAGCCTGGGCCTTCGTGATCGGCACCAGCCTGTCGGGCATGCTGTCGATCTCGTCACGCCAGGTGCTGGTGCTGCTGATCGGCGGGCTGGGCGGCCCGGCGCTGGCTGGCATCTACCGCGTGGCCGCGCAACTGGGCGAGGGGCTGCTGAAGCTGGCCCAGGCGCTGCTGCGCGCGACCTATCCGGAACTGGTCCGTTCTCCCGATGTGGCCAAGTCCATCGCCGGGCGGATTGCCAAGATTGCCGTCGCCACCGGCCTTGTCGCCGTGGTCCTTTCGCTGCTGTTCGGCCGCCCCGTGATCCAGCTTATCGCAGGGAAGGACTTCCTCAGCGCCTATACGCCGATGATCCTGCTGTCCGCCGCCGCTGCCATCGAGCTGGGCGGGGCCAGCCTGGAAGCGCTGATGGTGGCGCGCGGCCGGGCGGTGACCAACTTCCTGCTGCGGGCCGTGCCCACGGCCTGCGCGCTGGGTGCGCTGGTGTGGCTGATCGACATCCACGGCCCGGCGGGTGCCGGCATGGCCGTGCTGGGAGCCAGCGTGGCGACGGTGACCGGATTGTACCTCGTCACGCGCAAGGACACCGGGGTTCCGCCCGCCCAGGCGAAGCCGGCGACCTGACCGGCAGGTTTGCGGCACCTGCGTGTCCGCAGCCTCTTTCCATACGCGGAAGGCCCGCTATATGGGCGCCTCCCACCCGCCCGAATGCGGGATCTGCTGGGGCGTCGCCAAGTGGTAAGGCACCGGTTTTTGGTACCGGCATTCGCAGGTTCGAATCCTGCCGCCCCAGCCAGCTTTCTGCCTCTTCAAGCCTCTGGCGTCACGGGCGGACCGCTGCGAACCACCTTGCCGTTCGCCAGTTCGATCACCTGGTCGACTTCGTCCAGTTGCGACAGGCGGTGGCCGATCAGCACGATGGTGAGGCTGCCGTGCAGCCGGCGGATCGCCGCGCGCACCAGGGCCTCGTTCTCCGGGTCGAGCGCGCTGGTCGCCTCGTCCAGAATCAGCACCGATGGCTGGCCCAGCAGCGCCCGGGCCAGCGCGATCCGCTGGCGCTCGCCGCCCGACAGCCGCACACCGCCATCGCCCACCGTGGTCTCCAGCCCGTGCGGCAGGGCATGGACGAAATCGGCCGCGGCGGCTGACAGGGCGGCGGCAATCTCCGCTTCGCTTGCCTCTGGCCGCGCCCAGACAAGGTTGGCGCGCACCGTGTCGTTGAACAGGAACGGGTCCTGCTGGACATAGGATATGGCCGCGCGCAGGGCATGGCGGTTGCCCTCGGCCAGCGGCTGGCCGTCCACCAGCACCTGGCCCTTATCGGGCGTCACCAGCGCCATCAGCACGTCGGCCAGCGTGCTCTTGCCTGCGCCCGATTGCCCGATCAGCGCGGTGGTCTCGCGCGCGCGGATCGTCACGCCGATTCCGTCCAGCGCTGCCCGTGGCCGGCCTTCGTAGATCACGCTCACGTTGCGCAGTTCGATGCCCTGGGCAACCGGCAGGGGCACAACGGCAGGGGGGTGCGGCGGCTCGGCGTGGGCGCGGGCCTGGTCCATCACCGCGTCGAGATCGGCCAGGGCGGGGGCGGCGTTGAGCCACAGGTTTAGGCTCTGCTGGGCGCCGGCAAACTGCGGCATCAGCCGGGCGAAGACCAGCACCAGCGTCAGCAGTGTGGCCACGGGCACCGCCCACCAGGTGATTCCGGCATAGACCAGCAGCGCCAGCACCAGCGCGCCGCCGGTCTCCACCACCCGCTGCGTGGCCCCGGAACTGCGGGCAAAGCGCACCTGTTCGCCGCGCAGGGCCGATACCGTGCTGCTGAAGCTGGTCAGGTGGCGGCCCTCGTTGCGCAGGATCTTGGTCAGGCGCACGCCCGCCAGCCCTTCCTGGATGCTGGCCTGCACCGCGCGGTTGGCCACCCCCAGCTTGTGCCCGATATCGCCCGCGCTGCGGCGGATGCCGGTCATCAGCAGGTGGGCCAGCAGCCCCAGGGCAATGGCCAGCAGGGTAATCCGCCACGACAGCAACAGCGCCACGCCCAGGTAGGTGACGGTGGTGACCAGCGTGGCTGCCAGGGTCAGCAGGTTGCTGAGGCCGGTGGCCACGCGGTTGATGCCCACCGTCAGCACGTTCGCCTGGTCCGATGCCCGCTGTTGCGACAGCCAGCGCCATTCGGCTCGCAACAGCAGGTCGAAGCACCGCTCGCGCAGGGTATCGACCACCTGGATCTGGTAGCGCACGGTGACGACCTGCTGGGCGAACACCAGCGCCGATCGCAGCGCCACCAGCACCACGAACAGCGCCAGCAGCGGGCCGAAGCCCGTTTCCTGCGGCAGCAGTGCGGCGATCCACCCGGGGGTGGCCGGGCTGGCCATGCCGCCCAGCGAATCGAGGATCGGCACCAGCAGCAGCACGCCCACGCCTTCGGTCAGCCGCGCGGCCAGCATCAGCGCCAGCAGCAGGGCCGTGTGCCCCGCAGGCGCCTCGCCCAGCAGGCGGCGGGTGGTGGCAAGAGCATTCACGCTGGCGGGTTACAGCGCATCCGGCCGCGTGCGTACCGGGTTGAACAGCGTGCGGTCCTCCACCTTGTCGAAGTCGGCGGCGCTGTGCCGCTCGGGCATGGCCTGGGTGTTGACGATGCGCCCGCGGATGGCGCCGGGCCGCCGGTCGATCTGCCGCACCCAACGGGCCACGTTCGTATATTCGTCCAGGCCCAGGAACACGTCACACCGGTTGTAGGCCCCGTGGAACAGGTTCCCCAGCCAGGTGTAGGCGGCAATATCGGCAATCGTGTAATCATTGCCGGCCAGGAACTCGGTCTTGCCAAGCTGCCGGTTGGCCACGTCGAACAGCCGCTTGGTTTCCATCGCATAGCGGTCGATCGGGTACTTGTAGCGTTCCGGCGCATAGACATAGAAGTGCCCGAACCCGCCGCCGATGAAGGGGGCGCTGCCCATCTGCCACATCAGCCAGCTGAAGGTTTCCGCCCGCGCCGGGTTGGCCCGGGGCAGCAGGAAGTCGAACTTCTCGGCCAGGTGCAGCAGGATCGCGCCGCTTTCGAACACGCGGAACGGCTCTGGCCCGCTCCTGTCCAGCAGGGCGGGGATCTTGCTGTTGGGGTTGAGGTCCACGAAGCCCGACCAGAACTGGTCCCCGGCAAAGATGCGGATCATCCAGGCATCGTATTCCGCCTCGGAAAAGCCGGCTTCCAGCAGCTCCTCCAGCATGATTGTCACCTTCACCCCGTTGGGCGTGCCCAGCGAATAGAGCTGGAACGGATGCTCGCCCTGCGGCAGTTCCTTTTCCTCGCGCGCGCCGGCGGTGGGGCGGTTGATGGCCGAGAACTGGCCGCCGTTGTCGGCTTCGTTGGTCCAGACCTTGGGCGGAACATAGACATCGGACATGGGCGCACTCTCCTGAGACTGTGTCGGCGGCACGATGGCTGGCGCGCGATGGCGCGGCAAGCAAGCGAAACTTGGGAAAAGGCACGGTTTTGCTTTGGCGCGCGCGCCCGGTGCTCTTAGGCATGGCGGCGAGAGGAGTGGCGCGTGGCGGAGAGCATCGTTTTCGGAGACCTGCTGGATGATCCGGACCGGCTGTTCACCAGCCTGCATACAGTGCTGTTCGGCATGGGCGCGGCCAATCTGGTGCTGCGGGCGGGGATCGTGGAGCGGCTGTTGGCGGGGCCGGCCACCACGGAGGAGCTGGCCGCGCTTGGCCAGGTGCCGCAGGGCGAACTGGCGCGGGTGCTGGACTTCTTGGTTGGCCATGCGGTGCTGGCGCGGCAGGACGATGGCCATTGGCTGGCCACGCCGCGCACCGCCCGCCTGTTCGAGGCGCGCGGCTACCTGGCCAATTGCGAAAGCTCGGCGCTGATGAATTCCGCCTGGTTGCCGGCGCTGCGGGCGGGGCACAGCAACTTTGCGGAGTATTTCGGCCAGCCGGTGTTCGCCTACTTCGCGGCCAACCCTGAGCGGGGTGCGCTGTTCGGCGAATTCATGGGCTGGATGACGCGGCGGGTCATCCGCTTCCTGTTTGCCAGTCACCGCTTCCAGCCGTTCGTCACGGTGGCCGATATCGGCGGCAGCATGGGTGACCTGCTGCTGGCCGTGCTGGCCGAATACCCGGGCACGCGCGGAGTGCTGTTTGACCTGCCGGAAACGCTGGCGCTGGCCCGACCGGTCATTGCCGCCAGCCCGCTGGCCGAGCGGGTGGACCTGGTGGAGGGAACCTTCTTCGAGGCCGTGCCGGTGGCCGATCTCTACCTGATGAAGCAGATCCTGCATGACTGGACCGACGAGGAATGCCGCACGATCCTGGCCACCGTGCGCCGCGTCATCCCGGCCCGCGGCCGGCTGGTGGTGATCGACCATATCCTGTCCGACCCGCCCGCGCCTGACGAGGCGCAGAGCACGGACCTGGCGATGATGGCCTGGGCCGGTGGGCGCGAGCGCAAGCTGGCCGAATTCGCCGCCCTGTTTGCCGCCACCGGCTTTGCGATCGAACGGGTCAGCCGCAACCCTGCCGGCCACAGCGTCATCGAGGTATGCCCCGTCTGAGGCGGAACGCCGCCGCTGCCCGGCCGTTGCGGGCCTATGGCAAAGCACTCCAAGGCGCTGATCTTCGTCGACGACGACCTTCCCGGCATCACCCGCCGCAAGTCCGGCCACGGCTGGGCCTATTGCGACGCCAAGGGTGAGCGGATTACCGATCGCGCCGAGATCGACCGGCTGAATGCCATCGCGCTCCCGCCAGCCTACACCGATGCCTGGTTCTGTCCCGCGCCCAACGGCCACATCCTGGCCACCGGCGTGGATGCCAGGGGGCGCAAGCAGTATCGCTATCACCCAGATTTCCGCGTGGCGCGCGAAAGCGAGAAGTTCGACGGCTGCCTGTCGTTCGGCAAGCTGCTGCCGCTGGTGCGCCGCCGGGTGGAGAGCGACCTGACCACCCGGGGCATGGGCCGCGACAAGGCGATCGCCAGCGTGGTGCGCCTGCTGGACCTGGGGGCGCTGAGGATCGGCAACGAAAGCTATGCGCGGGCCAACAGATCGTTCGGCGCCACCACCCTGCGCAATCGCCATGCGGCGGTCAGCGGCAGCAAGGTCTTGCTGAAGTACCGCGGCAAGCACGGCAAGCTGCACGAAGTGACCTTTACCGACAAACGGCTGGCAGCGACCGTGCGCAAGATGCAGGACCTGCCCGGCCAGCACCTGTTCCAGTGGCTGGATGACGATGCGCAGTGCCATGAGGTCAACTCCACCTGCGTCAACCAGTGGCTGGCCGAAACGATGGGCGAGCCGTTCACCGCCAAGAACTTCCGCACCTGGCACGCCAGCGTCATGGGCTTTCGCCTGCTGGCCGGGGCGGACGGCAAGGTGCCGCTGAAGTCCCTGCTGGAAGACGTGGCGGCGCACTTGGGCAATACCCCGGCCGTGACCCGCAAGGCCTATGTCCACCCGGCGGTGATCGCCTTGGTGGGGGAGCAGGAGGAATGGCGCGAAAGCCTGCAATTGCCGCGCGCAACCCGCTGGCTCGACCGGTACGAGCGCGGCCTGCTGGCGCACCTGGAGGAAGCCCCGGCAGCGCGCGAACTGCTGGTGGCCTAGCCTTCGGTCCGGCTGCCCGCTAGGCCGGCGGGCCAACGGGAGAACGCAGTGGCACAACTTTATAACGGCGTCTGGCGCGACAGCGCACCGGCGGCCGAGGAAATCGGCGCCGACGGGCAGTTCCGGCGGCAGGATGCCCAGTTCCGCTCGGCCATTTCAGCCGAGCCGGGGGCAGAGTTCCCCGCCGAGGCTGGCCGTTATCGCCTGTGGGTGGCGGCGGTATGTCCCTGGGCCGGGCGGACCACGGCCTTGCGCGTTCTCAAGGGATTGCAGGATATCGTCGCGATCGAATGGGCGCTGCCCGGCCTTCCGGGGCAGGGCTGGATCTTCCCGCGCGACCAGTTCGGCGACACGGCGGAAGGCGGCTTTCCGCTGCACCGGCTCTATACCGCGCACGATCCGCAGATGACCGGCAAGGTTACCGTGCCGACCCTGTGGGATGATCGCAGCCAGCGCATCGTCAACAACGAGAGCAGCGAGATCATCCGCCTGTTCAACGCGGCCTTTGACGGGCTGACCGGTGACCGGCAGGATTTCTACCCTGAAGCCCTGCGCCCCGAGATCGACCGCTGGAACGCGGCGATCTACCCCGCGCTCAACAACGGCGTTTACCGCGCCGGGTTTGCCATAAGCCAGCACGCCTATGACCAGGCGGTGGCGGGAGTCTTCGCCATGCTTGACCAGATGGAGGCGCATCTGGCGCAGCACCGCTACCTGGCGGGCGAGTACCTGACCGAGGCCGACTGGCGCGCCTTCACCACGCTGGTGCGGTTCGATGTCGGCTATCACGGTGCCTTCAAGTGCAACCGGCGGCGGATCGAGGACTATCCGGCGCTGCGCAATTACCTGCGCGAGCTGTACCAGTGGCCGGGGATCAGCGAGACGGTGAAGCTCGATGAAATCCGGGCCGGGTATTACCAGTTGGCCGACAAGCACGGCATCGTGGGCGTGGGGCCGGATCTGGACCTGGGCACGCCGCATGACCGGGAGAGGCTGGCGGGGAAGGGCGTGTGGTTGCGCGAAGCCTAGAGCATCTCCACCCGCTCGAACCACGCCGCCTGTCCGTGGCGCACTCCCGCTTCGTCCACCAGGTTCCAGATCACCGCGTCGCTGATGCGGAAGCGGGTGCCGTCGGCGGCGATGCGGACGCCGGCGTAACCGAACACCACGTCATCCGCCTCCAGCTTGGCGAACATGCGGGCGCGCTCCTCGCGGTGAGCGGGCTCGGCGCTCAGGTGGCTGGGCAGGCCAAGGAATTGGGCGGGTGTCATGCGAAACAGTGCCAGGGTGCGGGCATTGCCGTAGATGAAGCGGGGCGGGGTGCTGGTATCGTGGGCCAGGATGGCCGCCTCCGCGCTCCAGATATCCGGGCCAAGATCGCGCCCGGTCAGCCGCCGGAAGCTCTCTCCCAGCAGCGCCAGGCGCGTGCCCGCGCTCGCCTCCATCATCGCCCGGTCATCCATCGCTTGCGCAAAAGCACAGTTCTGCCCAAAGGGCGAGGGCGGATGGGAGAGTAACGATCGTGACAATCACTCCAGACCTGATCGTGATCGGTGGCGGCAGCGCAGGCATGGCCATGGCCACCCGACTGGCCGAAGGCGGCAAGCGCGTGCTGCTGGTGGAAGCAGGCAAGAGCCACCGTGACATTCGCAGCTATGTTCCCGCGCTGATGGCGGGCATGGTCCACACCCCGCAGTTCGACTGGATGTATTCGGCGGAACCCGATCCCACCATCGGCGGGCGGCCCGACGTATGGCCCGCTGGCAAGCGGCTGGGGGGCGGCTCTTCCATCAATGGGATGATGTTCATTCGCGGGCACGCCTGGGACTATGACCAATGGGCGCAGGCCGGCGCGAGCGGCTGGGACTATGCCAGCGTGCTCCCCTACTTCCGCCGATTGGAAGACAACGAGCGCGGGGCCGACGAATGGCGCGGGACCGGGGGTCCGATCGCGGTTTCGGAAGTGCGCAGCCGCTATGGCGTGACGGCAGACTGGATCACCGCCGTGCAGGAGGCGGGCTTCCCCCGCTCGCCGGACCTGAACGGCCAGCAGGCCGAAGGAGTGGACTACATCCAGCTCAGCCAGAAGAACGGCCTGCGGAGCAGCACCGCGCGCGGCTATCTGGCCAACAAGCCGGTAAACCTGGACCTGATGCTGGAAGCGCAGGTGCTGAAAATCGACCTGGCCGATGGCAGGGCGAAAGGCGTGACCGTGCGGCGCGGGGGCGAGGTGCTCTCGCTGACCGCTCGCGACGGGGTGGTGTTGTGCGCAGGCGCGCTCAACAGCCCGCGCCTGCTGATGCTGAGCGGCATCGGCCCCGCCGCGCATCTTGCCGAACACGGCATTGCCGTGGCGGTGGACGCGTCGGGCGTGGGGCAGAACCTGCAGGAACACCCCGGCGTCCATCTGGTGAACGAGGTTTCCGCCCATACGCTTAACGATGACGGGCGCGGCCTGGCGGGGGTGAAGAGCCTGGCCCAGCTGCTGTTCGCCCGCAGCGGTGCGCTGACCACCGGCATCGGCCACGCGCAGGCTTTCGTCCGCAGCCGCGATGGCCTGCCTGCGCCGAACATCCAGCTGGCCTTCAGTGCCTTCGCCTTTGACGTGACCCCGCAGGGCAACCTGGCGCTGCGCAAGGAAAGCAGCGTATCGACTTTCGTTGCCCTGATGCGCCCGGCGGCGCGCGGGCAGATCCTGCTGCGGGCCAACGATCCCGACGCCCCGCCGGTAATCAGTCACCAGCTCCTCGGCGTGGAGGACGATACCGCGCAACTGGTGGAAGGCTTGCAGATCGCTCGCAAGATCATGGGCCAGCCGGCCATCGGCGGCCAGGTGACGGCAGAGGTGCGCCCCGGTGCCGCCTGCGACACGGCGGAAGCGCTGCGCGGTTATGTGGGCCTCGCCACCCTGCCGATGTATCACCCGGTGGGCACGGTGAAGATGGGCGCGGCGGAGGATCCCCAAGCCCCGCTGACCGCTGATTGCCGGTTGAAGGGCGTGGCGGGCCTGTGGGTGGCCGATGCCTCGATCATGCCCACGATCCCGCAGGGCAACACCAATGCCACCAGCATCATGATCGGCGAGCGGGCGAGCGACCTGGTGCTGCGGGCCATCGCCTGAAGTCCCATTTGTGACACCGCTGTAATCGCACCGTCACAAAGCGCGGCTTTGGCGGCGGTGAAGGTGCGCGGGCAGACCGACTCGCGCGGCCAGCCGGATTTGCCACTTGCGTACCACCGCCATCCTCGCCGCCTTGCTTGGCCTTTGCTCCTCTCTCCCTGTGCAGGCGGGTGAGGTGGCGGGAACCGTGTTCGACGCGCGCGGCAACCCCGTCGCGGGCGTGGAACTGGCGCTCGGCGCGCAGCAGGCGGTAACCGGGGCTGACGGCCGTTACGTGTTCGCCGATGTGGCTGCCGGGGAACATCGCGTGCAGGCCGGATCGCAGGCCGTCGCCGTGGTCGTCCCCGCCGAAGGCACCGTGCGGCGCAACCTGTTTCTCCTCTCTGCCGCTGCCCGCACGCGGGTGACCGGCGAAGTGTCCATGGCCGACAGCGGGGCAGCCCTGGCCGAAGTGCGCCGCCAGGCCGCCCGCCTGCTGGCCGAAAGCGCCGACCTGCCCGCCCGCCCGCTGGCCGACATTACCGGCTGACAGCCTCTCATCCAGCCGCTAGGCACCGGGGAACAAGTTTCACCTGTTCCCGGATCGGATGCTCATGCGCGCTCTTGCCAAGGCCTTGCTGCCACTCTCACTAGTCCTCGCCGCCTGCTCGCCGGGAGCGGACGCGCCTGCCGATGGCTATGACCTGGCCGCCAGCCGCGACCAGTTCGCCACGGTGGAGATGCAGGTGGACACCAGCTACCTGACCGCCGAGGAACGGCAGGTGGTCAACAAGCTGATCGCGGCGAGCGCGCTGATGAGCGAGATCTATCTGCGCCAGCGCAGCCCGGACAATCCCGCGATCCGGGCGGAAATCGCAGCCACCGGCGATGCCGACCTGCTCGACATGTTCGACCGCAACTTCGGCCCCTGGGATGCCGGCGCGGACATGCGACCGTTCCACGGCGATGCGGCGATGCCCGAAGGCGCGGGCTTCTGGCCGGCCGACCTGACGCGCGAGGAACTGGACGCATACCTTGCGGCCCACCCGGACCAGCGCGAGGCGATCCTCAGCCCCTACACCGTGGTCAAGCGGGAGGGCGATAGCCTGGTGGCCGTGCCCTATTCGGTCGAATACCGCGAGTTCCTGGAACCCGCCGCCCGCCTGCTGCGCGAAGCAGCGGAAATTACCACCAACCCCAGCCTCAAGCGCTTCCTGACCCTGCGGGCCGACAGCTTCCGGTCCGACGACTATTTCGACAGCGAGATGGCGTGGATGGACCTGTCCGGCACGCCCATCGAAGTCGCCATCGGGCCCTATGAGGTCTATACCGACCGGCTGATGGGGGTGAAGACCGCCTTCGAAAGCTTCGTCACCTTGCGCAATCCGGCCGAGAGCGAGGCCCTGCGCCAGTATGTCGGCTATCTGCGCGACATGGAAGGCAACCTGCCGATCCCGGACGAGCACAAGAACTTCCGCCGCGGGTTCGAAAGCCCCATTGCCGTGGCCGACCAGATCCAGGGCGGCGGCGACAACGTGCCCGGCGTGCAGACCATCGCCTTCAACCTGCCCAATGACGAGCGGGTGCGCGAGGCGAAGGGCGCCAAGAAGGTGATCCTGGCCAACGTGCTGGGGGCCAAGTTCGACATGATCCTGCAACCGATGGGCGCGCTGGTGCTGACCGAAAGCCAGGCTCTGCTGGTGCAGAAGAAGTACATGGAAATGGAAACCCTGTTCCACGAACTGGCGCACAGCCTGGGGCCGGGCTCCATCACGGTCGACGGGCGGCAGACCACGGTGGATGCCGAGCTGCGCGAGCTCCACTCCGCGCTGGAGGAGAGCAAGGCCGACGTGATGGGGGTCTACAACATCCTCTACCTGATGGACCGCGGCGTGCTGCCGGCGGCGGAAAAGGACCAGTTGTTCGCCACCTACCTTGCCGGCATGTTCCGCGCCATGCGCTTCGGGCTGGAGGAAGCCCACGCCAAGGGGGCGGCGGTGCAATATGCCTTCCTGCAGGAACATGGCGCGTTCCGCTTCGATGCCGATGCAGGCCGCTACGTGATCGACGCGGCGAAGATGGAAAGCGGCGTTCGCGAGCTGCTGCGGACCGAACTGATGCTGCAGGCCACCGGCGATTACGAGGGTACCACGGCCTTCTTCGACCGCTATGGCAAGCTGGACGACCACGGCCGCGCGGTGATCGCCACCATGGCGCACATCCCGGTGGACATCCGCCCGGTCTATCCGCGGCAGGTCTAAAGCCTTGGCGATTGCTACGGTTGTGTGACAAGAGAGCCGCCGCCCGGGAGGAGAGAGGCGCCTTGAGTTCACCCGTTCGTATCCAGACGAGCATTACCAGCCGCGCCGAGCAGGCGCTGATCGCGTGGCTGTGCCCGCGCCTGCCTCACTGGTGGACGCCAGACCGGCTGACCGCGCTGGGCATGCTCGGGTCGTTCATGGTGGCGCTGGGCTTCGTCCTGAGCCACTGGGGTCGCGACTGGCTGTTCCTCGCCATGCTGGGTTTCGTGGTTAACTGGTTCGGCGATTCGCTGGACGGGTCCATTGCCCGCCATCGCAAGATCGAGCGGCCGGACTATGGCTATTTCATCGATCACAGCCTTGATGCGCTGTCGCAGGCCATGCTGGTGCTGGGCATGGGCCTCAGCCCCTACCTGCGGATGGATACCGCGTTGTTCGGGCTGGTGGGCTACCTGCTGCTTTCGGTCCACACCTTCATTTCCGCGCGCGTGCTGGGGGTGTTCCGTCTGACTTATCTGGGCAGTGGCCCCACCGAGATGCGCATGATGCTGATCGTGCTGTGCGTGGCGATGTACGTGGTGGGGCCGCAGGGACCGGTGGGCCAGCCCTTTGCCGAACTGCCGTTCACCTGGTTCGATGGCTATGTGGTGGTGCTGGGCACGGCCATGTGCCTGATCTTCCTGTGGCAGACCGCAATTACCGGGCGGCAGCTTTTCCAGCGCGGCAAATAGCGATCAGGCGGGCAGCGCCGCCATCTTCCGCCGGATCAGCCCGTCGTTCAGGAACGTGCCGAAGGGCACCAGCCCGGCTACGAAGGTGCGCAGCAGGTCCAGCAGCGAGAAACCCTTGCCCGGCAGGCAGATCACCATGGCCAGCATATAGGCCACCCAGGCCACGCCGTGGGCCATGCCCACCGGCGGCACCAGCACGGGGTTATCGCCCCAGTATTTCAGCGGCATGGCGACAAGGAACAGGGCCAGCGTGGTGACGCCTTCCACCAGCGCCACGCCCCGGAACAGTTTCAGCATTACAGCTTCATCACCCAGCCGTGGGTGTCTGCCGCGGTGCCGCGCTGGATATCCACCAGCCGCTGCTTCAGCTTGCCGGTCAACTGGCCGGGGCCGCCGCTGCCGATGGTGAAATCGTGCGCCCGCCCGGCCACGCGGCCAACGGGGGTGACCACGGCGGCGGTGCCGCAGGCGAAGGTTTCCACCAGGCGGCCAGAGGCGCTGTCATCGCGCCACTGGTCGATGCTGTAGCGCTCCTCGCGCACGGTCAGCCCTTCCTCGCGCGCCAGCGTCAGCAGGCTGTCGCGGGTGATGCCGGGCAGGATCGTGCCGGTCAGCGGCGGGGTCAGCAGGCTGCCATCGTCGAACACGAAAAACAGGTTCATGCCGCCCAGCTCCTCGATCCACTTGCGCTCGGCCGCGTCAAGGAAGACCACCTGGTCGTGCCCGTGCTGGAACGCCTCGCCCGTGGGCACCAGGCTGGCGGCATAGTTGCCGCCGCACTTGGCAGCACCGGTGCCGCCGGGGGCGGCGCGGGTATAGTCGCTGACCCACACGGAAACTGCCGGAGCGCCAGACTTGAAGTAATTGCCCGCAGGGGAAAGGATCACGACGAACTTGTACTGCCTGGCCGGCCGCACGCCCAGGAAGGGCTCGCTGGCGAACATGAAGGGGCGGATATAGAGCGATCCGCCGTCGACCTGTGGGAACCAGTCGGCATCGGCCAGCACCAGCTGGCGCACCGCCTCGATGAACAGGTCCTCGGGGATTTCCGGCATGGCCAGCCGCTTGGCGCTTTCGTTGAAGCGGCGGGCGTTCTGGTCCGGCCGGAACAGCGCCATCGTGCCATCGGCCAGGCGATAGGCCTTCAGCCCTTCGAAGATCTCCTGCGCATAGTGCAGCACCGATGCGGCGGGATCGAGCGGGATGGGGCCGCGCGGGCCCAGCACGGCATTGTGCCACCCGGTGCCCTCGTCATAGTCGATCACCACCATGTGATCGGTGAACACCCTGCCGAAACCCGGCTCCGCAATCGCCGCCGCGCGCACATCGGCCAGAGCCGGTGCGAGGTGGGGCAGCGTGGTGATGGCCAGCGGATTTTCGGCGAGAGTCGCCATGGGTGCGAATCCTTACAAATTGAGCGGAGTGCGCGATATAAAATTTCAATGCACAATGAAAGATCGAAATATTATATCTTTCGCAACGAGTTTTCGCTTCATTGCTAGCTGCCTAAGCGGTGCAGGGGAAGGGGGCACTTGCACGGTGCGCCCGGTGGCACTTCTGCCGCCGGTACAAGGGTGTAGGATGGCCGCCGCAAGTCGACGCGACTCGCCAGAAGAGAGGAGCCCAGAGATGGCCGAAACCGATCCAAAGATCATCGCCGCCAAGAAGGAAGCCGAAGCCATTGCCGCCAAGAAGGCCGGCAACAACCCGCCGGTGCTGGAAAAGAAGACCTCCTGATTGCGAGCGCGCATCCGCGCTCTCGTCCTCGGTGCTGTTCCCTCCGCTACGCTACGGGCCACCTGCGGGCGGACGTTCGGCCTTGCGGTTCGCGGCTCGCGAAGCGGACCAGTGCTTTTCAGGCGATCTCCAACGGGCCGCAGGCTCGCAAGCGCGAACGCGCGTCCGCAGCGAAGGGAGGCGAAGCCGACCGGTAGCGAGGATAGCCAAGCGGGCGGATGCCCGCGCCGACGCCTGAGGCAGAAAAAATGAGAAAGGCGGCCCCGGCAAACCGGGAACCGCCTTTCGCATGGTCAGCGGCCGGAAGGGCCGCCACGAAAGCCTCTACCGTGCGGTTACGCGCGATAATGCTCCGTGCGGAAACTTACCGACCCCCTTGCTGAACCATGAGACATCGGATCACCTCCTTTCGCGCTGTTGAGCCTACACCCGAAGGTAGCCCTGCGGGCGAAGACCGCGTTAACCGCTGGCCTTGGGAGGGAATGTGAGTCTTTGTGCGGCGCAACGCAAGACTTGTAATAATCTTTTTCCACGTCAGAATTGCGGGCTTCCGGCCTGGTGCTGAAGCACCCGCCGTCCCCCTCAGCGGCAATCCTCGATCACCCGGGTAATTTCCGGATAGCTGGGCAGGTACAGCGCCTGCCGCCCGTCCTCCACGGCGAAGCGGCCGCGCGAAAAGGCGATCGCGTCCAGCAGGCTGTCGGCAGGCTGGAAGACCATTCGCGCTGCCATGCCGCTGAGGTTGGCCACCACCTGCCGCTCGGCGGTTTCGGTGCGGATCGTCAGCGTGCCGGCATTCCACCCATAGGCGGAGACGAACACCTGCCGGGGCGCGGCGGTGCAAGCCACCTGCGCCACCATTCGCCCCTGCGGGCTGCGGAACTCGGCAATGCTGTCACCGCCCTCGCTGCGCCAGGTCCAGTCGCCCGAGGTGAGCGGTGCGTGCACCCAGTCGGTCCATACCGGCTGGGCCACCGGCGCGGCGCTGGCGACGGGCGCGGGGGCCGGGTTGGGGGCAGGCGCGGGGGCCGGGGCAGGGGCGGGAGCGGGCGCGGTGGTTGGCGGCGGCACGCAGCCAGCCAGCAGCAGGACTAGCGCAGCGGGAGCGGAACGGATCATCAGGCGGTGCTTCACTGGCAGCCCTCCAGCACGCGGCCGAGGCCGCTGGTTGATGGCACGGTAATGGAAGGCCCGCCCGGCTGGGTCACGGTGATCGTGCCGCCGGGCTGGATGAAGCCGACGAAGACCGGCGCTTGCCGTTCGATGGCGGCAACCTGGTGCGGATCGGCGGTATTGCCATCGGCCACGGTGTCCAGCCGCGCGGCGGTGCCGCCGGCCTGCAGCACGAAGGCCGTGTTGCCCGGCGTGGGGTTGGCGATGGCGAGCGTAACCGCCGTGGTGGCCATGTCGCAGTTCATCGCCAGCAGGCTCTTGCCGTCGGTCCCGACAAAGCTGGCCTTCACCCCGCTGGCATCCTCGTTCACCTGCCATTCGCCAGGGGCCTCAGCAGGCGCGCCCGCAGCAGCCGGGATCTGGGCGGCGGCAGCCGAGGCCGCAGCAGCGGGCGCATCTTCTGCCGAACTGCACCCTGCCAGCACGGCGGCGGCCAGCAGGGGAAACAGGCGGTGGGGTTGGTGCAACATGGATCCTCTCAACGTCAGCGGCGAATCGGTGGTTCCGCCCCTGGCCGGCAAATGTGACAGCGCGTCACACAATTGCCTCTGGCGCGCCAATCGCCGCCATCCTATCGCCGCTGGCATGGCTGAGGGCAAGAGCAGCAAGCAGCGGATCGACCAGTTGCTGGTGGAGCGGGGCGAGGCGGAAAGCCGCGCCCGCGCGCAGGCGCTGCTGATGGCGGGGCTGGTATTCGTGGGCGGCACGCGCGTCGACAAGCCGGGGCAGAAGGTGCCGTCGGACGCGCCGATCGAGGTGAAAGGCCGCGATCACCCCTGGGTGGGGCGCGGCGGAGTGAAGCTGGACGGGGCGATCAGGCTGTTCGGCCTGGACCCCACGGGCGCGGTGGCGATGGACATCGGCAGTTCCACCGGCGGCTTTACCCAGGTGCTGCTGCACCACGGGGCGGAGCATGTTTACGCGGTGGACGTAGGCACCAACCAGCTCGATTGGCGGCTGCGCAACGATCCGCGCATCGCCGTGCTGGAACAGACCAACGCCCGCGAGTTGACGCCTGCGTTGATCGACCGGCCGTGCAACTGGGTGGTGTGCGATGCGTCCTTCATTTCGCTGGCCAAGGTGCTGGAAGTGCCGCTGAAACTGGCCGCGCCGACCTGCCGACTGGTGGCGCTGATCAAGCCCCAGTTCGAGGCCCGGCGCGAGGAAGTGGGCAAGGGCGGCATTATCCGCGATCCCGCAGTTCATAGCCGAGTGTGCGACGAGGTAACCGCCTGGCTGGAAGCCAGTGGCTGGACGGTCGAGAACCTGGCACCGAGCCCGATCACCGGGACGGAAGGCAACGTGGAATTCCTTGTTTCGGCCTGGCGTTCGGGGGATTGATCCGTTGCGGACCTTCGGGCCGCTTGCGCCCGGCGCGGCGGCTCGCCACTATCGGGCGGAACGATTCCGGCGCGGTACCCGTTTTACCGCCCATGCTTGGGGACGATAGATGAACCGGCTTGCCAGCCCCGCCCAGTTGCGTGCCAGCCTGCTGCGCTGGGCGCTGTTCCTGATCCCGCTGGTGATGCTGCTGGGGTTCCTCTCTGGCCGGGTGGGCGGCGATGCCACCAGCCCGTGGTTCATGGCGCTGGAAAAGCCCGCCATCTTCCCCCCGCCGGTGACCTTCGGCATCGTCTGGTCGGCGCTCTATTTCATGATGGGGCTGGCGCTGGCGATGGTCTGCGCCGCCTGGGGCGCGCGCTGGCGACCTTGGGCGATTGCCGCCTTCGTGGTGCAACTGGCGCTCAACCTCACCTGGTCGCCGGTGTTCTTCGGCGCGCATGATATTCCGCTGGCCCAGGCGATCCTGCTGGCGCTGGTCCTGGCCGTGGCGGTAACGATCTGGCTGTTCGCCAGGGTCCGCAAGGCAGCGGCCTGGCTGCTGGTGCCCTATATGGCGTGGATCCTGTTCGCCAGCGTGCTCAACTGGCAGTTCCTGCAACTGAACCCCGATGCCAAGGAGATCGATGCGAACAACGCGGTGCAGGTGATCGAACTCTGATTGTCCGCACGCCCATTCGGGCGCGCGATCCTCGGTGCTGGTAGCTCCACTTCGTTGCGCGGCACCTGCGGGCGGTCGTTCGACCTTGCGGGCCTTTGGCCCGTTTGCCCTATTGATCTGACGCAGCGACAGGACCACATAGCCCCCATGCAAAGCGAAAACCCGATCATCGCCGACTTCGTCAAGCTGGCCAACTCCGCCGCCGGAACCCTTGCCGGCATGACCCGCGAGGCGCGGGATTCCGCGCGCGAGCGGATGAAGGACGCGCTGGGTGGCATGGATTTCGTCACCCGCGAGGAATTCGACACGGTGAAGCAAATGGCCGCCACCGCGCGCGAGAAGGTGGAGGCGCTGGAAGCCCGCCTGGCGGCGCTGGAAGCTGCCCAGCCGAAGTAGGCTTGCCGCCGTCGCAGTCGCACGGCAGTGATACCCGATGCAACTCCGCACCCCCGCCGTGTGCCTTGCCGCACGCCCGCATGGCGAGACGGCGGTGGTGGCCCGCTTCCTGACAGCCGATCACGGCCTTGTCGCCGGCTATGTCGCCGGCGGGCGGGGGCGCACCCTGCGCCCGGTGCTGATCCCCGGCAACGGGGTGGACCTGGCGATCAGCGCCCGCGGCGACAGCCAGTTGCCCTTTGCCAAACCGGAACTCGTCACCAGCCGCGCGCCGTTCCTGGCCGAGCCGCTGGCCGCCGCCGCGATCGGCTGGGCCTGCGCGGTTACCGCCAGCGCCTTGCCCGAACGCCAGGCCTATCCCTCGCTTTATCCTGCACTCGACGCTCTGCTCGATGCCGTGTGCCATGCCCCCTCGGCGCGCGGCTGGCTGGGGGCGCTGCTGGGCTATGAACTGCTGCTGCTGCGCGAGCTGGGCTATGGCGGGCAGGGTGCGCGGCCGGAGGGCGATCTGGCCGCCCTGCTGGCGCTGATGGACCGGCAGGGGCCGCAGATCGCCCACTACCTGCTTGCCCACGCCCGCGCAGACGTTATGGCGGCGCGCGCGCGGTTGCGCGAACTGCTGGGGCGTATGGAACAATGAAGATTGCATGTCTGGCCGGTGACGGGATCGGCCCCGAAATCATGGCGGAAGCGCTGAAGGTGCTGGACGTTCTGGCCATCGAGGGTCTGGAGCTGGGCCACGCCGACGTGGGCGGCACCGCCTATCACAAGCACGGCCACCCGCTGCCGCCGGAAACGCTGGCCCTGTGCCAGGCGAGCGATGCGGTGCTGTTCGGCGCGGTGGGCGATCCCACCTGCGACGCCCTGGAGCGGCACCTGCGCCCTGAACAGGCCATCCTGGGCCTGCGCCAGGCGCTGACGCTGTTTGCCAACCTGCGCCCCGCCACGATGTTTGCCGGCCTGGAAGACCTTTCCGCCCTGCGCCCCGAAGTGGCCCGGCAGATCGACCTGCTGATCGTGCGCGAACTGAACGGTGACGTCTACTTCGGCGAAAAGGCCATCCGCACGCTGCCCGATGGCCGCCGCCAGGGCTATGACTTCATGTCCTATGCCGAGGACGAGGTGCGCCGCATCGCCCATGTGGCCTTCCGCGCCGCGCAGGGCCGCAAGAAGACGCTGTGCAGCGTGGACAAGGCCAACGTGCTGGAAACCAGCCAGTTGTGGCGCGACGTGGTGATCGAGGTGAGCGCCGAATACCCCGACGTGGCGCTGAGCCACATGTACGTGGACAATGCCGCCATGCAGCTCGTCCGCAACCCCGGCCAGTTCGACGTGGTGGTCACCGGCAACCTGTTCGGCGATATCCTGTCGGACCAGGCCAGCATGTGCGTGGGCTCGATCGGCCTGCTCGCCAGCGCCAGCCTGGGCGAGAAGCAGACGCAGTACGGCACGCTGGGCCTGTACGAGCCGATCCACGGTTCCGCGCCGGACATTGCCGGGCAGGGCAAGGCCAACCCGATGGCCATGATCCTGTCGCTGGCCATGCTGCTGCGCCACTCGCTGGGGCTGGAGGCACAGGCCGCGCGGGTGGAGGCTGCGGTCGCGCAGGCGCTGGCCGACGGCATCAAGGGTGCGGACCTCGGCGGCAGCCACGGCACTGCGGCGATCGGGGACGCGGTCGCCAGCCGCCTATAGACCCGTAAACCTCCCATAAACCGTAAACCTCTTGTTAGCCTTAACCATGTATCGCCCCGGGGCATGGATATGACGCAGTCGCACTTTACTCCCGCTGCCGAAGTCGCCGCTCCGTCGGGTGCTGCGCCGCTCGAACTGGCCGTGGTGATGCCCACCCTGAACGAGCGCGGGAACATTGCGCCGATGGTGGCACGCCTGGAAGAGGCGCTGGGCCCTACCGGCTGGGAAGCCGTGTTCGTGGACGATAACAGCCGCGATGGCACGGCCGACGAGGCCCGCCGCATCGGCCGCACCGATCCGCGCATTCGGGTGATCCAGCGCATCGGCCGCCGGGGGCTGGCCAGCGCCGCGATCGAAGGCATGTGCGCCACCGCCGCCCCCTTCGTGGCGGTGATGGATGCCGACCACCAGCACGATCCCGCGCTGCTAAGGCATATGCTGGAAGCGGTGAAGAGCGGCGAGGCTGACCTGGCCTATGCCAGCCGTTTCGCCGTGGGCGGCAACGCCGATGGCCTGACCAGCAAGGGCCGCGAGAACGGCAGCCGCTTTGCCAATGCCGTTGCCCGCAAACTGACCGGCACCGAGCTGTCGGATGCCATGAGCGGCTTCTTCCTGCTGCGAACCGACCAGCTCCGTAGCCAAGCGCAGGATCTTTCCGGCATCGGTTTCAAGATCATGCTGGACATTCTTGCCACAGCTTCCCCGCAACTCCGCGTGAAGGAATTCCCCCTGAAATTTGCCGAACGGCTCTCGGGCGAGAGCAAGCTGGACCATGCCGTGGTGCTGGATTTCCTGGCCGGGCTGTATGAACGCTACCTCGGCAGGTACATTCCCACCCGCTTTGCCCTGTTCGGCACCGTGGGGGGGCTGGGCGTATTCGTCCACATGGCGGTGCTGGCGGCGCTGTTCCGCACGGGCCTGACCACCTTCACCCTGGCCACCGCCGCCGCCACCATCGTGGCGATGACGTTCAACTTCTGGCTCAACAACCTGCTCACATATCGCGACAAGAAGCTGACCGGGGCCAAGGCGATGTTCTATGGCTGGATGGGCTTTTGCGCCACCAGCGCCGTGGGCGCTTTCGCCAACGTGGCGGTGAGCAGCTATCTCCAGGGCCACGGCTGGCGCTGGTGGGCGGCCGCCTTGATCGGCGTGGTGCTGGCATCGGTGTGGAACTATGCGCTCTCCAGCAAGTTTGTCTGGGGTCGCTACCGCTAGAACCCGGGACAAACCCGGGAAAAACCTGCCGCTGGTTGCGATGGACGGTGCCCCGGCACCGTCCCGGTGTCGCAAGGAGCAGGCAGATGATGGCCCTGGCCATAGTAATCTTCGTGATCGACCTGATGGCGATCATCAACATCGTGCAGAGCGTGGCCCGGCCCCCGGCCAAGGCGCTGTGGATTGTTGCCGTGATCCTGCTGCCGGTCCTGGGTGCAGGGGCCTGGTTCCTGGCCCCGGCCCCGCGCCGCTCATCGTCCAGGATGCGCTAGGCGTTTAGCGCCAGCCAACCAGCCAGGCATAATCCAGGAACGCCTGCTCGCCCGCCAGCGGCGCGGCGGTCAGGATCGGGTAGAACCACACGAACACGCCGGTCGACCCCAGCACGATCGCGGCCGGGGTCAGCCGTTCGCCGTTCTGCCACAGCTTCTCCACCCCAAGCGCCAATGCGGCCATGGCGAAGCAGTGCGGCAAAACGTAATGATAGTAGAACTGCACCGGCTTGGGGGCCAGCACCCACAGCGCCATGCTGACAAGGTAGAGCACCAGCAGCGCCGCACAGTCGCGCCGCCCCTGCTTCCACCAGGCCCAGCCACACCACAGCAGCGCGGGCAGGGCCGCCAGCGAGCTGAGCGGATTGCCCATCATCAGCACCCCGCGCTGGGCCCCGTCGGTCACCTCGTAGAGATACCAGATCGCCCGCGTGTTGCTGGCCCATTGCCACCATTGGCTCTGGTAGGGATGCGGCGGCAGCACCTGCGTCTGCAGGTCCAGCATCTGCCGGTGGAGCGCAATCAGGCCGGTAGGGTTGCCCGGCACCGTGGCATAGAACGGGAACGGCCAATAGGTTGCCGCATAGGCCAGCAGCGGCACCACGGCCAGCCACAGCGCCGCCTCGGCCAGCGTCATGCCGCCGATCGGCCAGCCCCGGTTGCTGGTGAGGAAGTGCGCGCGGCCCTGCCAGGCGCGGGCGATGAAGAAGGCCAGCCCCGGCAGCATGGCAATGGGGATGGCGTTCCACTTGGCGGCCATCGCCAGCCCCAGCGCCGCGCCGCCCAGGGCCAGCCGCCAGCGCGCCGTCTCCGGCTCGCGGTAGGCCCCGGCGCACTGCCACAGGCCCAGCATCACGAATGACAGCATGAACACGTCCAGCATGGCGATCCGCGCCTGGAGCAGCAGCGGAAAGCCGGTGACGAGGAACAGGCCCGTCAGCAGGCTGGCCGCGCGGCTGAGGCTGAGGAACCACATGGCGCGCACGGCGCCAAACAGCGCCAGGATACCAAACAGCAGCGGCATGATCCGCCAGCCCAGCGGCTCGTCTCCGAACAGCAGCATGCCAAGCGCGATCAGTTCCTTCCCCAGCGGCGGATGTTCCAGGTTTACCGCATCGGACAGCGCCAGCAGGTTGCGCGCGGCGGGCATGTAATGCACCTCGTCGAACATCGGGCCGGACGGAATCGTCAGCCGCACGCAGGCCAGCACGGCGAACAACGCGGTGATGACGATGTGCCAGCAGATCGGATCGGCAGGGTGGTGCGGCGGCTGGCTCATGCCAGGCCACGATTAGGCTGCGATGACAGGCCGCGCAACACTTGCCCCGCGCCACTTGCTCTGGGCCCCCCACGCTCCTAAACGCTGCGCTCATGAAGAGAACCTCCGGCTCCGATCGCTCGCTGACTTCCAAGTGGCGCCCTGCCACCCGTGCCGTGCGCGCGGGCACCATGCGCAGCGAGCACGGCGAGACGAGCGAGGCGCTGTTCCTGACCAGCGGCTATACCTATGACAGCGCCGAGACGGTGGCCGCGCGCTTCCGGGGCGATGCCAGCGGCATGCAGTATTCGCGCTTCCAGAACCCCACCGTGGCCATGCTGGAAGAACGCATCGCCGCGATGGAAGGGGCCGAGGCGTGCAAGGTGCAGGCCAGCGGCATGGCGGCGATGACGAGTGCGTTGCTGTGCATGCTCAGCGCCGGCGATCACGTGGTGGCGGGCAAGGCGGCGTTCGGCAGCTGCCGGTGGATCCTGGCCAACGTGCTCAACCGCTTCGGCATCACCCACACCATCGTGGACGGGCGCAACAATGCCGAGTGGGAAGCGGCGATCCAGCCCAACACCAAGGTGTTTTTCTTCGAAACGCCGGCCAACCCCACGCTGGATATCGTTGACCTGGCCTATGTCTGCGGCCTGGCCCGCGCACACGGCATCACCACCGTGGTGGACAACGCCTTTGCCACCGCCAGCCTGCAACGGCCGCTGGAATTCGGGGCAGACGTGGTCGCCTATTCGGCCACCAAGCTGATGGACGGGCAAGGCCGCGTGCTGGCGGGGGCGCTGTGCGGGTCCAGCCAGTGGATCAACGAAGTGCTGAGTCCGTTTCAGCGGAACACCGGCCCTGTGCTCTCGCCGTTCAATGCCTGGGTGGTGCTGAAGGGGCTGGAGACGCTGGACCTGCGCGCCCACAAGCAGAGCGAGAACGCGCTGGCCGTGGGCCGCTTCGTGGAAAGCCGCGTGGCCCGCGTGTTGCACCCGGGCCTGCCCAGCTTTGCCCAGCACGAACTGGCGGCAAAGCAGATGGACGCCTTCGGGCCGATCTTCAGCTTCGTGGTCGATGGCGGGCGGGAAAAGGCCTTTGCCGTGCTCGATGCGCTGGAGCTGGTCGATATCTCCAACAACATCGGCGATTCCAAGTCGCTGGCTTGCCACCCGGCCAGCACCACGCACCACAACATGGGGCCGGAGGGCCGCGCCGACATGGGCGTGGACGAAGGGATGATCCGCATCAACGTGGGGCTGGAAGATCCGCTCGACGTGATCGAGGACCTGGACCAGGCGTTCAGCAAGGCCGGCATCTAGCCACCGGACGCCGCCAGGCTGGCCGGTGCGGCCGCCTTTGACATGCAATGGACCAAGGTCCATATTGACCGCGCGGTTTTACGGCAGCCGCGGCGCAATGGTCAGCCCGCAATGCGGTTCCCGATAATCACTCGCCAATCGGCCAGAAATGGTGTATTGGCCGCACATTGAAGATTTTGTTCAATGTTTTCAAGGTGATAGGGTTTGATCGGGATCTTCGACTTCTACGCTGCGCTGGTCGAATCCTCGGACGATGCCATCGTCGCCAAGGATGTGAACGGCGTGGTCATCTCGTGGAACCCAGCGGCCGAGCGGCTGTTCGGCTGGAGCTCCGCCGAAATGGTCGGCTACTCGATCCGCCGCCTGCTGCCGCCCGACCGCCAGCACGAGGAAGACGATATCCTCGCCCGCATCGGCCGGGGTGAGCGGGTGGGGCAGTTCCTGACCAAGCGCCTGCACAAGGACGGCCACGAGCTGGACATTTCGGTCACCGTTTCGCCTGTGCGGGACGAAATGGGCACCGTTGTTGGCGCCAGCAAGATCGCCCGCGATGCCGGACCGTACCTGAAGCAGCAGGCGGAACTGCTGGTCAGCAAGGCGCGCTTTGAGACGCTGGCCAACAATATCGCCCCGCTGTGCTGGATGGCCAACGCGGACGGACACCTGTTCTGGTACAACCAGCGCTGGTATGACTTCACCGGCACGACCTGGGAGGAGATGGACGGCTGGGGCTGGGAGAAGGTCCAGCATCCCGACCACCTGCCGCGGGTGAAGGAGCTGTGGATCAAGCACCTGCAATCGGGCGACGAGTGGGAGGACACCTTCCCGCTGCGGGGCAAGGACGGCGAGTGGCGCTGGTTCCTCAGCCGTGCCAAGCCGATCCGCAATGAGGCGGGCGAGATCATCCGCTGGTTCGGCACCAACACCGATATCACCGAGCAGCTCCAGCAGGCCGAGCAGATCCGCCTGCTGCTGCTGGAGGTGAACCACCGCAGCAAGAACATGCTCACCACCATCCAGGCCCTGCTGCGCCGGAGCATTGAGGGCAACGAGGAATTCGTCGCCCGCTTCTCCGAACGCATCCGCTCGCTGGCAGCCAGCCAGGACATCCTGGTGCGCCGCGCCTGGCGCGAAGTGCCGCTGGACGAACTGGTGGCCGGGCAGCTGAAGCTGGTGGAAGGGGCGGCGGGATCGCTGCAGACGGACCTGCCGGACCTGTCCATCGGCCCGCGGGCCGCAGAAACCATCGGCATGGCGCTGCACGAACTGGCCACCAATTCGCTGAAGTACGGCGCGCTCAGCGTGGCCGAAGGCGTGGTGCAGATTGCCGCGCGGGTGGAAGATGGCAACCTGCACCTCAGCTGGACCGAAAGCGGCGGCCCGCCGGTCAGCCCACCCACCCGCAAGGGCTTTGGCACCACGCTGATCAGCGACGTGCCGCGGCGCTATTTCGGCGGCAGCGCCGATATCGACTATGCGCCCGGCGGCGTCACGTGGCGGCTGGTGGCACCGGTGGCCATGGTAACGCCGGGGCACGAGCCGGAACCGGAGGCCTGAGCGCGCGGGCGCTGATGCGCCCGCACCACAGGCCAACGCGCGGCGTCGCATTCCGCCGCATGGCCCTTGCCCGCCACCGCAAACCCGTTACGCTGCCGACTCATGACCATTGCCGATGCCATGAGGGCCCTGTTCCAGCATGTCGCCACCACCAATGGCGTGACGGTGCGCGTCTCGGTCAACTTCATGCCCGAACAGAGCCGGGTAGAAGCGGGCCGCTGGTTCTGGGTTTATCACATCCGGCTTGAGAACCACCGCGAGGACGCGGTGCAGCTGCGCACCCGCCACTGGCGGATCACCGACTCGCGCGGCATGGTGAACCTGGTCGACGGAGAAGGCGTGGTGGGCGAAACCCCGCTGCTGCTGCCGGGGCAAAGCCATGACTATGTGTCCGGCTGCGAGCTGACCGTGCCCAGCGGGGCGATGGAAGGCTACTACACCTTCACCCGGCAGGACGGCAGCCACTTTGAGGTGGCGATCCCGCATTTCGGGCTGGCCGTGACCGAGGAAGACGAAGCGCGGCGATAGAGATCGGCGATAATTCGCTGAAACCGGGCTGCGAACAGGCGCTTTCTCCGCTCCGGTGCTCACGGCCGGAAAGGCCGCTGCGCGCCGGTTCTCGAAATCACCCATTCTCGCTCCAGTTTGAGCGAATTCTCACCAATCCCAGGCGAAGGCTCACCGCACCCGTGCCGGGGCCATCAGCACGGCGTTGGCCAACAGCAGGTCCAGCCCGTCCAGGTAACCGCGCATGGCCGGGTCCTGCGTGAAGCCGATCGCCAGGCCGCCGCCGGTGCCCTGGGCCACCATGAAGGGCTTAAAGGCCATCTGCCGGCGGTTTTCCGCCCATACATAGCCGCTGGCGACCAGATCCGGCGCGGCGGCATAGCGGACCACGTTGGTCCCGTCCGCGCGGCCCATCGGGGCGAATACCAGGTCACCGGCGGCGAAGACCACCGGGGCGGCCTGGTCGTAGCCGGCAGACAGGAAGCTGTCGGCATCGATGGCGGTGTTGAGCAGGGCACCCGGCAGCACGTCGGGCGAGCGGTGCGGATCGGCAATGGCGGCCAGGTAGTCGGCTTCGGAGCCGATGGCTTCGCCGGCGGCGCCGTCCTTCTCGTCCTCGTCGTCCTTGGCCGGTTCGCCGCCCAGCACGGTTTCGCGCTGCAGGGCGAACAGCGCGTTGTCGCCGCTGTTGAATGCGGTCAGCGCGTTGCCGATGGCCACCACCACGCCGCCGCTGCGAGCATAGGTGGCGATGGCTGCGCGCGCGCCGCTGCCCAGCGCCTCGCTGTAATAGCCATCGGGCACCAGCAGCACGTCATACCGGCCCAGGTTCGCCTGGCCCACGGTGCCGGTGCGGATGGCGGTGACGGGGATGCCCAGCCGCTGCTCCAGCGTATAGCGCAGCGCGCCGGCGCTGGTCGGGTCCACCCCATCATCCCACAGCATGGCCACGCGCGGGTTGCGCGAAAGGCGCACGAAGGCATCGCTGCCCATGTTGGGCCCGCTGTCGGTCCAGCCGGAGCCGAGGGCCACGGTTTCCGCCCCGATGCGGGTGGCGATGGCAGTCAGCTCGTCCAGCTTCTCCGGGTTGTCACCGCGGGCGAACACCACGGTGCCGCGCGGGAAGGTGCGGCTGCCCATGGTAAAGGCTTCGTTGGTGGCGCGGCCCACCAGCCCGGCGGCAAGCGCCTCGGTCACCAGGCGGACCTGGCCGCTGTCGGTCCACGGCACGGCCAGGCCGAAAGCGCCGGGGGCTTCGGCGCGCGCGGGCAGGGGATCGTCTGCCCCCACCAGCGTGCCGGCCCCGGTCACCGCGCATTCGCGCACGGCCAGGCCCGACATCTGCCCCACCGACCAGGCGGTGGTATCGTACAGCTCGTGCGCCAGCCCGCGGTCGCGGCGGCTTTCCTGGGCCTGCACGAACTGGGTTGGCAGGGGGGTATCGGCATCCAGCAGGCTGCGGATCAGCCGGCCGCTGGCCTGTGCGGTGGAGACCGACAGGTAGCCTGCGGGATAGGAGCGGCCGCACACGGTGGCGGGGCCTGCCACGCGGCGCACGGCGATGCCCTGCGTCACCAGGCGGCGGGCAAGCTGTTCGGCGTTCCACGGGCGCTGCGCCAGGTCGATCACATAGCCGCCGCTGCCGCCCACCTGCCCGGCCACCGCGCTGCGGCGATAGGCGGCATATTCGGTCAGGAAGCGCTGGGCGTTGTCGGCCACGGTCAGCGCGGTAGCAAAGGTGGTGGTGAAGTGGTTCCTCACCCCGTCGGCATAGGTCAGCACGCTGCCGTCCTTGCGCTCCCACGCCAGCCCGCGCGCCGATGCCTGCTCGAACGTCATGCCCACCGCGCCGTTGTGGGTGGGCCAGCTGTCACCGTAGCCGGGGTAGAACAGGTCGAACACCTCGCGGGTGAAATAGGGCTGGCCGATGCGGTCCATCGCGGCGGCGTTGTTGCGGCCCAGCAGGCCCATCAGGTCGCGCTGGCCCTGGGTTACGTTGGGGTTGATGGGATCGGCCACGGGGGGGAAGAAATAGCTGTCGTCCCCGCCCATCTCGTGCGCGTCCACCACCACCACCGGCTGCCACTGGCGCACGGCGGCGATGCGGCCGCGGGTTTCCGGCTGGGTGACGGCGAACCAGTCACGGTTGAGGTCGAACAGGTAGTGGTTGAAGCGCCCGCCCGGCCACGGCTGGTCCGCCGCCGCGCTGTACCGGTCGCCCGATGCGGCGATGCCGCTCTGCGCCATGAAGCTGTTGACGAAACGGGCGCGCCCGTCCGGGTTCTGGCTGGGGTCGATCACCACCACGGTGTTGTTGAGGATCCGGTCCACCGCCGTATCGTTCTGCGCAGCCAGCAGGTGATAAGCGAGGCTGAGCGCGGCATCGGTGCTGGAAATCTCGTCACCATGCACGCCATAGCCCAGCCAGGTGACCGGGAGCACGTTTCCGAGGGAAGAGGGCGCGGCCCCTTGCGCCAGTTGCGCCAGGTCGGCCTGCACCGCCTCGATCCGCGCCATGTTGGCCGGGCTGGAAATCACCGCATAGACCAGCGGGCGGCCTTCCCAACTGCGCGCATATTCCACCAGCCGCATCCGTTCCGGCTCGGCCTCGGCCAGGGCGCGCATATAGGTGAGCGCCTGCTCCGGGCTGGAGATGCGCGTGCCGCTGCGGTGGCCCACCACCTGCTCCAGCGTCGGCACGTCAGCCCGGAAGGTGCCTTCCACCATGCTTTGCGCGGCAACGGGCGCGGCAACAGGAGCAAGCATCAGCGCAAGGGCGGCAAACAGGCGGCGCATGGAAATCTCCGGCAGAACAGCGGTCTGCCGCAGTCCTGTGGTTTCACCTGCAATCGGTCAAGCCATTATCGACGGGGCCATTAATCGACCGCAAGCTTGCCCGCCGCAGCATGGGGCATTACACGCGGGGCCACCCATGAAGCGCACCCATCTGCCCCTCAACGCCCTGCGCGTATTCGATGCCGCTGCCCGGCACCTCAGCTTCACCCGCGCGGCGGACGAGTTGGCTGTCACCCCCGCCGCCGTGGGCCAGCAGATACGCGCGCTGGAGGATGTGCTGGGCGTGGTCCTGTTCCGCCGCACCAGCAAGGGCCTGGAACTGACTGACGAGGCGGTGGCCGGGCTCGATCCCTTGCGTGAAGGGTTCCTGCGGTTCGAGGAAAGCGTGCAGGCGATGCAGGCGGGCCAGTCCAGCAGCAACTATACCATCGCCGTCCCGCGCGAGTTCTACGCCCAGTGGCTGGCCCCGCGCCTGGCCACGTTCCGCAGCCTGCACCCCGATGTGCGCTTCCAGCTGATCGCCGATGAAGATGCCGACTTTACCGAGGCCAACCTCGATGTCGCCATCCGCCTCACCGAAGGGCCGGGCGAACTGGAGGGCGTGCAACTGGCCCCCGGTGCCCGCGTCACCGTGGCCGCCAGCGTGGATACGCAAGGGTGGATAAGCTGGCCCGGTTTCGCCGCGCCGGACGGCGAGGATGCCCTGCTGCAGGTGGGCAATGCGGGCCAGGCGCTATCTTCCGCCGTGGCCGGCCTTGGCCGCACATCCATGCCGCTGCCGCTGGTGGCCGACGCGGTGGGCAGCGGCAGGCTGGTGGTGCTGGACGGCCCCGAGGAATGCCGCCACGCCTATTGGCTGGTCGCCCCGCGCCCGCAATGGCGGCAGAAAAAGGTGCGCGAGCTGGTGGAGTTCCTGCGGGGCTGAGGCGGGCGGCAGCTATTGGGAAACTTTGAACAAAAGCTGCCTGTCAGCAAACGACCCAATTGCGGACATCGATGCTAATCCGGGTATGGCAGACCTTCGCCCCGGTGAAATAGAATCTCCTGCCTGGCGATCGGCGTGAAACCGGTGATGTCCGCAGTCAGAAGGATGCCGCGGTCCCTCCAAGCGCACCCAAGAACTTCTGCCGCCCTTTGTTGAAGCATTTCGCTTGCGCTTGCGTCGCGCGCCACCTTTTCAAGCTCAGGTAAGGCTTCGTCGAGCGAGTCGATCATGAGAGCGGCATAATCCCGCTCCCAGTCATTCGCGTCGGGGTTCCTAAATATTTCAAGAGCCTCCTGAGGCGTCCTTGGAGCCAGCAAGCCACCCTCTCCAATCACTAGCGCGAGGTAAACTGATGTCAGCTCTAGCACCGGAGGGACTTGAAGCAAATGTCTGCTTCCCACCCCCAATCTCGCCATTTCCGGCGGTCAAGCGTCAGCCTGAAACCGGACGCTCGGCAAACGGCCCCATTGCGGTCGATCAGTCCGGCGCCCCCCTCGGGATCATTTCTCCCCTCTCCCTAACAGCAATTGTCACCCACCTGACGGCCCGCGATAATCGGCTGGCAGCCAGCATTAAGCTTTGACCTGATACCAGCAATGTGGTGCCACTGGGGACGAGCCCGCTGGGCCGCTTGATGAAGGGGAACATCCATGAATTTGCCGCTTGGCAAGGCCGCGTTGCTGGCCGGGGCTGCCATCGTATCCGCACTTGTGCCCGCCGTGGCCACCGCGCAGGAGGCCCGCAACCTTGACCGCGCCACCAGTGACGTGCTGATCTTCGAGGGCGAGGTGACCACCACGCCGCTGAAGTATCGCTATACCATCCCCGCACGCACCCGCCTGCAGGTGGACGTGATCCCGGCGGAAGGCTCGTCGCTCGATCCCACGCTGACCATCACCGACGTGCGCACCGGCGAGGTGCTGGCCGAGGATGATGACAGCGGCGGCAACCTGGCCGCGCGCGCCAATATCCTGTCCGAACGCGGGCAGCAGGTGGAAATCACCGTCAGCCCGTTCGGCTTTCTGGAGGAAAACGAGACCGCCGGGGCCTTCACCCTGGAACTGCGCCCGCGGGCCTGGGTGCGGCCCGTCACGCGCCGCGTGACCACCGGCAGCGATACCACGGGCAGGCTGAGCGTGGGGGGCACCCAGTTGTTCACCATTGAAGGGCGGGCCGGGCAGGTGCTGGAAGTGGCTCTCGTGGCCGCGCAGCAGTCTGACGAGGAGGTGACCGAGAGCGCCTTCGACCCGTACCTGAAGCTCTACAAGGGCGAGGGGATCGACGGTGAGCTGCTGAGCGAGAACGACGACAACGGCAGCAATCTCAACAGCCTTATCCGCTATACCCTGCCGGAGGATGGCATCTACACGCTGGAAGCCAGCCCCTATGGCGATACCGCGGGCGAGTTCACCCTGCGCGTGGCTGCTCCGCGGGAGACTCACGTGGACGGCGAGACGCAATTGGCCTTCGGCGCGCCGCTGGCGGGATTCGTGCAGGCCGCCTATGGCGAACTGGAGGGGGATGAGCAGCCGCCAGCCGCCATCTACTCGCTGTCGCCGGACCTGATCGCCGCGATCCGTGGCGGGCAGGGCGAGGTGACCTTCAACCTTACCAAGCCGCTGTCGGAAGACCCGGATTTCCCCGGCGGCGTTGACCCGATGCTGGAACTGGGTTTCGAAACCCCGCTGGGCTTCGCCACGATGAAGAGCGACGATGACAGCGGCGGCGAGCTGAACGCCCGCATCCCCATCGACCTTTCGGCCATTGCCGCCGATGGCGACTGGCTGGAACGCCTGCGCCTGCGTGCCACCAGCATCGGCGAGGCCGGGGGCTTCTCGATCGAGGCCGTGCCGGGCCTGCAGGAAGTGGTGGCCCCTTCCTGGGATGAATACGCGATCGAGGCTGCGGCCGAGGCGGTGGAGGACGCCGCCGAGGCGGTGGAGAACGCCGCCGAGTAACGGCCCGGCTGGCGAATATCCCGCCGGAAAGTGACGCGGGGCGCGGCTTCAGGGCTGCGCCCCGCTTTTCGTGACCGCACAGGTCATTGATCTGACAAGGCTTGTCATTGGTGGCGGCGCGCCCGTTTTCCTAGCGTCATGGCAGCCGGGGCATTGTCCCGGCCCTGACTTGGGGAAGGGGATTGCCATGACACTGTCGCGCCGTGACCTGATTGCGGGGGCCGTGGCCGCTGCTGCCGTTACCAGCCTGCCAGCCCCCGCGCTGGCCCAGCGCCGCGGGCGCAACGAAGGGCCGGTGGAGATCGAGCGGCCCGAGCTGATGGCGGGGATGACGCAGGTGACGCCGTTCGCCTTCACCGTCGCCTTCATGACCGAAAGCCGCGCCTCGGCCCGCGCCGGGGGCGGCCTGCTGGGCGGCGGCTTCGGCGGGCGCTCAACCGTGCGCTCGGAACTGGTGGGGGTGGGCGATGCCGATTTCCAGGCCGCCACCGATGCCGCCTGGGCCGTGTTCCAGGCGCGGCTGGCGGCCAGCGGCGTTACGCTGGCGGATCGCGCCGGGCTGATCGCCTCGCTGCCCAGCCGTTATCGCCCGCTGGAGCAGGGGGTGGAGCGCGACGTGGTGGAAAGCCGCAACGAAAGCAGCAAGGCGCGGCTGTTCGCGCCCACTGCCCTCGGCACGCCGGTGATCATGCAGGAATGGATGGGCTGGGTATCGGGCGCGGGGTTCAACGGCACGATGCACTCGGTCAACGCCAACCAGGGCGCGGCGGCCTGGGCGCGCAGCACGGGCATTCCGGTGGTGTCCACGCTGCTGGTGGTGAGCTTTGCCGAGGCCGAGACCTATGGCGGGGCCTTCCGCAACACCTCGTCCGTCAGCACCGATGCGGCGCTGGCCCTGCTGCCGGAGAGGAGCCTGCTGTCGGTCTATGCCAACGGCCGCGTGGGCGAGGTGTCCCTGCGCGAGGCGGTCGCCTCCGCCGGGGACTTCGGCACCTACGAGAACACCAACACCACCGCCGACCGCATCGGCCAGGGGGTAGCCAACGTGATCGGCCTGCTGGGCGGGGTGGGCACCAATTCCAGCCGCAAGATGGCCATGACCGCCGATCCCGCCCGCTGGAAGGACGGGGTGAACGACATCATGACGCAGGGGCTGGACCGCCTGGTGGGCGGGATGACGGGGCGCTAGGCTCCGTCATCCCCCGCACGTCTCAGCTCCCGCTGCTGGCCGTCGGCGTGGGGCGCGGCGTGGGGATCGGCGCGCTGGCGCCGCCCGGGCCGGGGCGCGGGCCGGTGCCGGGATCCCAGTCGAACGGCTGGGCAAAGCGGCTGCGGTCGTCGTTCTCGGCGGTCACCGGCGCTTCCTCGCCCCGGCGCACGCGCTCCTGCTGGGCGCGGCTGGCGCTGATGTAGTCACGCGGCATGTAGTTGCCCTCGTGGCAGGCGTATTCGAAGAACTGGTAGTCATCGTCCCGCGTCCACTCGATCCGGGTGGTCCACGGCTGGGTATAGACCTGCGGGTCGGAATAGGTCAGCTCGTGGACGATGGTGTCCGGCCCGGTCATCGTCAGGCGCTCCACGGTCATCGCCTCGGTGCTCATCGGCACGGTGTTGAAGGCGGGGACGGTGAGGGTGCCGGTGAACTGGGTGGCCATGTTCAGCGGGCTGGCGGCGCGGCGGAAGGTATCCTGCGTGGCGCTGTCACCGGAAACGATGTTGGTCGTCTCGATCACCAGCGTCTTGCCTTCCCACCAGCCGCGGCTGTTGCCCATCCAGGCTTCCACCGGCTCGGCCCACTTGGCGGCGCGGGCTTCCTCGGCGGAAGGATAGATCTTGACCACGCGGGTGCCCAGCATCTCCAGCACGATGGTCATGTAGCCGGGGCTCTGGAACACGCGGATGCCGTTGTTGTAGCGGAACGGGTACATGCTGGCGGGGAAGCCGCGGGATACGCAGCGGTCCCAGCTGTCGAAGTCGCTCACCCAGTTATAGGCCTGGCCGGGCACCCAACCGCTGCGGCCGGCGCGGAACAGTTCCATCGCCTGCGGGGTCAGCGGCGGCAACTGGCCGTCGGCGGGCGAGACGAGCATCGAGGTGCGCTTGCCGAAATCGTGCGTCTCGAACCATTCGGCCAGCCCCTCGGTGCCCGAAGCGCCCACGCCGTTCTCGTTCGCCTGGGTGAAGTTGCCATCGTTGCCCCGCGCGGCATCAAGGCGGCGCTGGAACTCCTCGTCGGTCACCCAGAAGCGGTTGCCATAGTGGGCCGGGCGCTGGAACAGGATGCGTCCCTCGTTCAGCCGCTCGATCGGCCAGGTGCCGGTAAAGTCCCAGTCACCCCACGGCAGCCGGTCCGGCGTGAAATCGGTAGGGACGGGCGGCAGCTCCTCCAGGTTGGCAGGGCGCGGCTGGGCGAAAGCGGTGCTGGAGGCGAGGGGGGTGGCAAGGGCCATGGCGGCCAGCGCCACGGCAGAGGCGAACGTGCGGAACATCAGGGGTCTCCCATTTCCCGAAAGCGGATTTTGTCCGCGAAACTAGGAGCATTTTCGGACACGCGCCAGTGGCCAAGTTGATAATGTCTGTAATGAATTGTAATTGGCCTCAGGCGCCGGCGCGGGCATCCGCCCGCTAGGCTATCCTCGCTCCCGGCCTGGCGGCCTCCGCTGCGGGCGTGCGTTCGCACTTGCGGACCTTGCAGGTCCGGTGGAGCCTGCATCGAACCTTGGCTAAGCCCACCCCGCTGCGACTAGCCTCACTGCGTTCGGACAAGTCTCGCTCCCCTCCCGCTTGCGGGGAACCGAAGGTGTGCCGCAGGCACAGCGGGTGGGGGTGGGTGCAGTCGCGGCGGGGTGGGGCGGGTCAGGGTACCACTCAGCCCCCCGCTCCGCTGTCCCCCTCAAGCGGCGGCAGGCCCTGCGCCGGATCGGGATAGCTCTCGCTGTCAATCGCCCGCTTGGCGAGCTCGCGCTCGGTCAGGAAATCGGCATAGTCGGGCGCGTGGCCCTCGGCCAGGTAGCGCTCGCGGATCTGGTCGGCATGGGCCTGCGCCTTGGCCCTGCGCCCGCGCAGCGCCACCATGAACTCGTAGAGTTCGCGCTCGCCATCCTCGTACCGGTCGGCCAGCACCTCGGCCCTGATGCGTTCATAGAGGGGGTGGCCCGCCTTCACCTCGGCGGCGCCATAGCGGCCCGCGCGACGGTTCTTCAGGAAGAACATCACCAGCGCATCGTTGTAGCGGATCTCGGTGCCCAGCACCTGGCCGCCGGAGACGACCATCCGCTCCTCCCCCCGGATGGCGCGGGCCAGCGCCCCGTCCTCCAGCCGCTCGATCCCGCGATCCACGGCGGCCTCCCACGCGGCACTGAACTCCTCGGCCCCCGCCTTGTGGCGCAGCTTGTAAAGCGCCTCCATGCTCGCCCCGATCTCGCGCGCGGCTTCGGAAACGATGCCGGTGGCGGCCAGGTGGGCGATGAAGGCGCGCTGGCGATCGGGCGTGATCGAATTGCGCCGCGGGGCCACATGGGGAACGGGCGCAAACTGCAACAGCGGATCATCGGGCGATGGCGCGGGCCCGTCGCGCACGGTCATGTAGCTGGTGGCCTGGCGAGGAGTGGCGCGGGTGCTCGGCTGGGTCATGCGACTCGGCAGAGCATGGGTGGGGGTGTGCAGGAAAGGGCTTTTGTAGCCTGAATACGCTAGCGCGACCCACTGGATGAGAAATTGGCAACCGCTTCGGAACCGTTCGTCGCACAATCATAGGAAAAATACATGGATCACACTTTGATACAAATTTATCCCGTAAAAACAGCGACTTTTATAGGAGAAGTCCTGCGCCAAATTTGACACAGGCAAACGTATCGTCCATCCATGATACGCCAATGGCTACTAGCCCGGCGGCGCAATCACGGGGGCGGACGGGGATGACGGCAGGCGCTGCACGGCAAGACATCATCAATCGCCTGGCGACGGACTGGAAGCCGCAGGACATACGCAGCCTGGCCGCCACGCTGCTGCGGCTGGCGGATTCGCTGGACCAGGGATGGGACGGGTCCAACGTGCAGTCCATTTTCCGCTGGCCCTCGGCGCTGGCCAGGATCGAGCGCAATGCGATGCAACTGGCGATGAAGGCGCGCCTGATCACCGAGCAGCGCGGCCGCCGCCGCGATTACATCGATGGGGACCTGCTTGGCGAACCCGCGTGGGATATGCTGCTTGACCTGTTCATGCAGTTTGCCGGCGGGGCCAGCGTCTCCACCACCAGCCTGTGCATCGCCTCGCGCGTGCCCGGCACCACGGCGCTGCGCTATATCACGCTGCTTGAGGACAAGGGCTACGTCGCCCGCAGACCGTCGGAGATGGATGGGCGCGTGATGCTGGTCAGCCTGACCGATACGGGCGTGCTGGCCGTGGGGCGCTATCTCGAACAGTGCTGAACCGCCGGTAGCCCGGCCTGGGCGCGGCGGAGCGCATGCTGCAACAGCGGATCATCGGGCGAGGGCTTCGGCCCGTTGCGCGCGGGGCTTTAGCTGGTGGCCTGGCGAGGAGTGGCGCGGGTGCTCGGCTGGGTCATGCGACTCGGCAGAGCATGGGGGTGGGGGTGTAGGAAAGAGGAATTTCGTGTAGACACTAAGATACACAAACTGCAGCGGATTTGAGGTCAGAATGAAGTTTGATATTGTAGGACGCATTCAAAACATGCGCCTCCCCGATGGCAAGACAGCGATCCTTTATTCAATATATGAAGCTGTGAGTAACTCGCTTCATTCGATAGAAGATCGATTTGGTTCTGAGGCCGCAAAAAAAGGCTGGATACACGTGTCCATCGCCACCGATAATGATGGAGATGTCGACAAGATAAGCATCACAGACAATGGTATCGGGTTCAACGAAGAAAATCTTGAGTCCTTTGAGACTAGCGATAGTAGGCATAAATATGTCCGGGGCGGCAAAGGTGTTGGGCGATTTATTTGGATAAAAACATTCAATAAAATCCGCGTGGATAGTGTAACTAAGAATGGTCGCGCTAAAGAAAGAGTCCGCTTTCGGTTCATGCCGGAAAAACCTAATTCGATTGCTTACAAGCGCGTAACTAGCGCTTCTGGCGAGGACTATGAGACGACTGTCGAGTTGTCTGGATTGCGTACCGAGCAGAAAGGACAGATTCGAGTTAGCTCGTATCTCAAAGACCTCTGTTTACATTTTTTTCCGCAATTCATTACAGGGCGGTTGCCTAAAATCACCATAGAGCATGGCGACGAAGAAGAGTCATTGAACGATTTTATTGCAGCCCGGGTCGGAAATGTTACGTCGCAGAAAGTGAGTATCGAAATAGGTGGCGTGTCTTACGGTTTTGATTTTCATCACTTATTCGTTTCAGGCACAATGCCGCCGGGCGTCAAAAACTCCTACATGTTGACCGGACACGGAAGATTGGTCGGAGACCCGATTTCGCTTGCGGCCAAGTTCGATCTTGGATCGCTTGATGGCGACAAGGCTTACTCTTTGGTGGTAACTGGCTCCTACCTTGACGAAAGGGTCGATCAGGAGCGACTGAGCTTTCGAATGCCTACAGAAGCGAGAAAGCTGCTCGAAACGGCGGTCCTTAAATCTGCCGAGAGCTTTCTGGAGGATCACCTTGCGGTTGTCCGTGAAAAGCAAAAAAATACTGTTAGAGAAATACTGTTTGAGCATCCTCAATTGGCAACTCAGGTGGCTGACTTGGACGAGTATGTTCGTCAAATTTCACCTGACATGGATCGGGAGAAAATTGCCCAGAATCTTTTTGTCCTTTTAGTTCGAGACGAAGAGGAGGTCAGAAGGGAATTCCAAAAACTTTGTGATTTGGATAATCTTACTGAAGAGGCGCGAGAAAGGGCTGAGCAGATTTTGGCAGAGGCGGAAAATCAGGAAAAACACCGCCTTGCTGAGTTAGTCGTCAAAAGGCATCAGGTTCTTGAGATTGCAAACATGTTACTCAAGTTCGAGGATGCTGAGGTCGGAACCTACGCGAAAGAGCAGGCCATTCACGACTTGATTTTGCCGATGGGCAAAATGTTTAAGAGTGGCGACATGGCCGACCACAACTTGTGGATCATTGATGATGCCCTGGCGCATTATGGGTTCTTTGCATCTGATAAACCAATCGGAGCCTTCACCGACGCCAAGGATGGCAAGAAGGAACCTGACGGAATTTTCTTCAATCCCCTTGGGTTCTGTGAGGAGGGGCGACAAGGCACCATTACGATCCTCGAATTTAAACGGCCTGGCGATGAGCGAGCAACATCTGATCCTGTTGATCAGGTCCTAAATTATATCGAAAAATTGAGAGATTCGAAAGCACGGGGCTTTGATGGTGAAGTTATTGCGGATATAGGTAAGCAAACTAGATTTGAATGTATTATAGTATGTGAATTGACTTCTGCTGTAAGAAAGAAGTTGGAGCGTTCCTTAGCTCAAAGCCCAACACCAGACGGTGAAGGGTATTATGGGTGGTCAAAGGAGCATAACGCGGCGATCCGAGTTGTTTCTTTCCGAAAGATGCTTCGGGATGCGGAGATTCGGAATTTGCCGCTTTTCAGAAGGTTGGGGCTTACCAGCCCGTCAAGTCGGGCGAAGATGAGGCTTGCTCGTAGGCTTGCCGAAAAGGACAAGATAAGGATCGTAGACTAATAGGTGCTCCCCAACCCTTGACCCCACCCCCGCACCCCGCTAAGGGCGCGCTCTTCCGGGTGAGGGCTTGCCTGATCCCGGGCCAATAGAGCTGAACATTGCCGGTGTCGTCACTCCCCTAACGGAATGGCAGCCGTCAAAGTAACCCGGTGCCTTTATCGGCCATCGGGTGGAGCGTTTCAGGCTCGTGTCAGGACCTTCGCTGGCCTGAGGGGCTTCTGCCCTTCGACAGGCTCAGGGCGAGCGGTTTTCTGGAACGGTCCTCAATCACTCCATCCCTGGCCAGGCGGGCACCTTTTGAACGAAGGTGAAAAACCCTAATGCCCACGATCAACCAGTTGGTCCGCAAGCCGCGCAATCCCGTAAAGGTGAAGAGCAAGGTGCCGGCCTTGGAGCAGAACCCGCAGAAGCGCGGCGTCTGCACCCGCGTGTACACCACCACCCCGAAGAAGCCGAACTCCGCTCTGCGCAAGGTGGCCAAGATCCGCCTGACCAACAAGCGCGAAGTGATCGCCTATATCCCGGGCGAGGGCCACAACCTGCAGGAGCACAGCGTTGTGCTGATCCGCGGCGGCCGTGTGCGCGACCTTCCCGGCGTGCGCTACCACGTGCTGCGCGGCGTGCTCGACACGCAGGGCGTGAAGGATCGCCGCCAGAGCCGCTCGAAGTACGGCGCCAAGCGTCCGAAGTAAGGTTTCAACGCTGCGGCGCAGGACCGCTCCCCCTCCCGGCCACCTTTGCGAAGGTAGCATCTGGGTGGCCGGGAGGGGGAGTGGGCCGGAGCCGCAAGGGTGGCCCGGATGGGCCGACCGCACTCCGAAGGAGTTAAGAAATGTCTCGTCGTCGTCGTCCCGAAAAGCGGGAAATCCTGCCTGATCCCCAGTACGGGGACATCGTGCTGTCCAAGTTCATGAACAACCTCATGCTGGACGGGAAGAAGGCCGTGGCCGAGAAGATCGTCTATGGCGCCATGGAAACCGTGGAGAGCCGGGCCAAGACCAACCCGATCGAGGTGTTCCACGCCGCGCTCGACAACATCAAGCCGCAGGTGGAAGTCCGCAGCCGCCGCGTGGGTGGTGCCACCTACCAGGTGCCGGTGGAAGTGCGTCCGGAACGCGCCCAGGCGCTGGCCATCCGCTGGCTGATCACCGCCGCTCGCGGCCGTGCGGAAACCACCATGGCCGCCCGTCTCTCGGGCGAGCTGATGGATGCCGCCAACAACCGCGGCACCGCCGTGAAGAAGCGCGAGGACACGCACCGCATGGCGGACGCGAACCGCGCCTTCTCGCACTACCGCTGGTAAGGGCCTGGCCATCTGGAGGCCGGGGCCATCGGGGTTCCGGTCTTCAAGTGGTCACATTTCATACTATATGGGCGGCGAGACATTGCTCGTCCCCTGACAACCCAAGGAACACCACATGGCCCGCGAGTATCCGCTGGAGCGCTATCGCAATATCGGCATCATGGCGCACATCGATGCCGGCAAGACCACCACGACCGAACGCATCCTGTTCTACACCGGCAAGTCCTACAAGATCGGTGAAGTGCACGATGGCGCGGCCACGATGGACTGGATGGAACAGGAACAGGAACGCGGGATCACGATCACCTCGGCGGCCACCACCTGCTTCTGGAACGACCACCGCATCAACATCATCGACACCCCCGGCCACGTGGACTTCACCATCGAGGTGGAACGCTCGCTGCGCGTGCTCGACGGCGCCGTCGCCTGCTTCGACGGGGTCGCGGGCGTGGAGCCCCAGTCCGAAACCGTATGGCGCCAGGCCGACAAGTACGGTGTTCCCCGGATGTGCTTCATCAACAAGCTCGACCGCACGGGTGCCAACTTCAAGTACTGCGTGCAGTCGATCATCGACCGCCTCGGCGCCAAGCCGGCCGTGCTGTACATTCCGATCGGCCTTGAATCCGATCTGAAGGGCCTGGTCGACCTGGTCGAGAACCGCGCGATCATCTGGAAGGACGAAAGCCTGGGCGCAGAGTTCTTCTACGAAGAGATCCCGGCCGATCTGGCTGCCGAAGCCGCCGACTACCGCGAAAAGCTGATCGAGCTGGCCGTGGAGCAGGACGATGCCGCCATGGAAGCCTACCTGGAAGGCAACGAGCCGGACGTGGCGACCCTGAAGGCGCTGATCCGCAAGGGCACGCTGAACCAGAGCTTCGTGCCCGTCTGCTGCGGTTCGGCGTTCAAGAACAAGGGCGTGCAGCCCCTGCTCGACGCCGTGGTCGACTATTTGCCGAGCCCGTTGGACGTTCCCGCCATCAAGGGCGTGAAGCCGGACAGTGACGAGGAAGACAGCCGTCCGTCGAGCGACGACGCGCCGTTTGCCGCGCTGGCCTTCAAGATCATGAACGACCCGTTCGTGGGCTCGCTGACCTTCACCCGCATCTATTCCGGCAAGCTGACCAAGGGCAGCTACCTGAACTCGGTGAAGGACAAGCGCGAGAAGATCGGCCGCATGCTGCTGATGCACTCCAACAACCGCGAGGACATCGAAGAAGCCTTCGCCGGCGACATCGTGGCGCTAGCCGGCCTCAAGGAGACCACCACCGGTGATACCCTGTGCGATCCGCTGAAGCCGATCGTGCTGGAGCGGATGGAGTTCCCCGAGCCCGTGATCGAACTGAGCGTGGAGCCGAAGACCAAGGCCGACCAGGAAAAGATGGGCATCGCCCTGTCGCGCCTGGCTGCCGAGGATCCCAGCTTCCGCGTGTCGACCGACCACGAGAGCGGCCAGACCATCATCAAGGGCATGGGCGAACTGCACCTCGACATCCTGGTCGACCGCATGCGTCGCGAATTCAAGGTGGAAGCCAACGTCGGCGCGCCGCAGGTGGCTTACCGTGAATCGCTCGCCCGCAAGGTGGACGTGGACTACACCCACAAGAAGCAGTCGGGCGGCTCGGGCCAGTTCGGCCGCGCCAAGGTGACGGTGGAACCCGGCGAACGCGGCCAGGGCATCCTGTTCTCCGACGAGGTGAAGGGCGGCAACATTCCGAAGGAATACATCCCCGCCATCGAGAAGGGCATGCGCGAGCAGGCCGAAAGCGGTCACCTGATCGGCTTCCCGATCATCGACTTCACCATCCGCCTGACGGACGGCGCCTACCACGACGTGGACTCCAGCGCGATCGCGTTCGAGATCTGCGGCCGCGGCGCCATGCGTGAAGTGGCCGAGAAGGCCGGCATCAAGCTGCTTGAGCCGATCATGAAGGTCGAGGTGGTGACCCCGGAAGAGTACATGGGCGACGTGATCGGCGACCTGAACTCCCGTCGTGGCATGATCCAGGGCACCGACAGCCGCGGCAACGCCCAGGTGGTCGAGGCCAATGTACCGCTGGCCAACATGTTCGGCTACGTCAACGAACTGCGCTCGTTCACCCAGGGCCGCGCGCAGTACTCGATGCAGTTCTCACACTATGACGAGGTCCCCGCGAATGTGGCGGCCGAGGTCAAGGAGAAGCTTGCGTAAGGCACGGCCAACGTCTAGGGGCGGGCGCCTGATTCAGCGCGCCCGCCTGATCGTTAAGCAATCAGATTTGAACAAGAAGGTTATTGGAAAATGGCTAAGGCAAAATTCGAGCGGAACAAGCCGCACTGCAACATCGGCACCATCGGTCACGTCGACCACGGCAAGACCACGCTGACCGCGGCGATCACCAAGGTGCAGGGCGCCCCGGTGGATTTCGCCAACATCGACAAGGCTCCGGAAGAGCGCGAGCGCGGCATCACCATCTCGACCGCCCACGTGGAATACGAGACCGACGCCCGCCACTACGCGCACGTCGACTGCCCGGGCCACGCCGACTACGTGAAGAACATGATCACCGGTGCCGCCCAGATGGACGGCGCGATCCTGGTGGTGAACGCTGCTGACGGCCCGATGCCGCAGACCCGCGAGCACATCCTGCTGGCCCGCCAGGTCGGCGTGCCCGCCCTCGTGGTCTACATGAACAAGGTCGACCAGGTTGACGACGAGGAAATCCTCGAGCTGGTGGAACTGGAAGTGCGCGAGCTGCTGAGCTCGTACGACTTCCCGGGCGACGACATTCCGATCATCAAGGGCTCGGCCCTTGCTGCTCTGGAAGGCCGCAACCCCGAGATCGGCGAAAGCTCGATCAAGGCCCTGATGGATGCCGTCGACAGCTACATCCCGCAGCCCGACCGACCGGTTGACAAGCCCTTCCTGATGCCGATCGAAGACGTGTTCTCGATCTCGGGTCGCGGCACCGTGGTGACCGGCCGTATCGAAACCGGCGTCGTGAACGTGGGTGACGAAGTCGAGATCGTCGGCATCAAGGACACCCAGAAGTCGACCGTGACCGGCGTGGAAATGTTCCGCAAGCTGCTCGATCGCGGTGAAGCCGGCGACAACGTCGGTGCCCTGCTGCGCGGTATCGCCCGCGAAGCCGTGGAGCGTGGCCAGGTGCTGTGCAAGCCGGGTTCGGTGAAGCCGCACACCGAGTTCTCGGCCGAGGTCTACGTGCTGTCGAAGGACGAGGGTGGCCGTCACACGCCGTTCTTCGCCAACTACCGTCCGCAGTTCTACTTCCGCACCACCGACGTGACCGGCGAAGTGATCCTGCCGGAAGGCACCGAGATGGTGATGCCGGGCGACAACGTGACCATCGGCGTGAAGCTGATCGCTCCGATCGCCATGGACGAAGGCCTGCGCTTCGCTATCCGCGAAGGCGGCCGCACCGTGGGTTCGGGCGTGGTGGCCAGCATCACCAAGTAAGGTGACTGCCGCCAGCTTCGGCTGACAAGGATTCGGGCCCGGTTCTCTTCGGAGAGCCGGGCCTTTTCCTTTACGTGTGGGGCAAATTCGGGACTCGCGGTTTTCCGCTACTTTCGGGGTTGTCAGACTGCCGGGTCACCCGTATAGGCGCGGCTCCGAACGAGATTCGTCCCGTTCGAAACGAAATTCAGTGAAGGCCGCCCGTTCCCGGGAAACCGGACAGCAGCGGGGCGGGCCTTTGTTTTTTGGGGCGGGCAACCGTCTCTTGGCTCTTTCGCATCGGTAAGTGGACATGGAAGCACAGAATATCCGCATTCGTCTCAAGGCGTTCGACCATCGCGTTCTCGACCAGGCAACTGGCGAAATCGCTGATACGGCTCGCCGGACCGGTGCGCTTATTCGTGGCCCCATTCCGCTGCCGACGCGCATCGAGAAGTTCACCGTGAACCGCGGTCCGCACGTCGACAAGAAGTCGCGCGAGCAGTTCGAGGTGCGCACCTACAAGCGGCTGCTCGACATCGTGCAGCCCAACGCCCAGACCGTGGACGCGCTGATGAAGCTGGACTTGGCTGCCGGCGTGAACGTGGAAATCAAGCTGGCCTGAGCCAGTACCGCCCCGGCCTGAACGCCGGGGCAAACCGGTTCCGGAAAGGGACCGTGAAGACAGAGCCCGGTGCAAATTCACCGGGACACAAGGGATACCACCGGAGGAATTCTTCCGGGCTTGCGTCCCCCGTCTCAGTCCTTCCTCCCAAAAAGGGGAAGGGCGCTTCAGCCCGGACGGGGCTCGCATCACACATAGGGCTGAGCATGCACCTGGGGATGGTCCCCTTGTGCCTCTGTTGAGGAGTATGGACGATGCGCACTGGCGTGATCGCCAAGAAAGTCGGGATGACCCGCCTGTTCCAGGAGGATGGCCGGCACGTGCCCGTCACCGTTCTGGCGCTTGAAGGCTGCCAGGTTACTGCCCACCGGACCGTCGAGCGTGACGGTTATCTCTCGGTGCAGGTCGGTGCTGGCGATGCCAAGCAGAAGAACGTCAACAAGCCGCAGCGCGAAGCTTTTGCCAAGGCCGAAGTGGGCCTGAAGCAGAAGGTCGCCGAATTCCGCGTGGACAGCGAAGATGCGCTGCTGCCGGTGGGCTCGACCATCAGCGCCGAGCACTTCATTGCCGGCCAGCTTGTCGACATCACCGGTCACACGCAGGGCAAGGGCTTTGCCGGCGCCATGAAGCGCTGGGGCTTCGGTGGTCTGCGCGCCACCCACGGCGTGTCGGTCAGCCACCGTTCGCACGGTTCGACCGGTAATCGCCAGGATCCGGGCAAGGTCTTCAAGAACAAGAAGATGGCCGGCCACATGGGCGATCGCCAGCGCACCCAGCAGAACCTGGAAGTGGTTCGCACGGATGCCGACCGCGGCCTGATCTTCGTCAAGGGCTCGGTGCCCGGCTCGAAGAATGGCTGGCTGCTGGTCCGTGACTCCGTGAAGGTCGCCGCTCCCGAAGGCCTGCCGTTCCCCGGCGCCGTGCTGAGCAAGAACGCCGCCCCGCAGGCTGACGAACCCAAGCTGGCCGACCAGGCCGATGCTGGCGTCGCCGTGGAAGAAACCACCGCTGTCGAGGCGACCGATGTCGCCACCGACGAGAACAAGGAGGGCTGATCCGTGAAGGTGAAGGTCCAGAAGATCGACGGCAAGGCGTCGGGCGACATCGAGCTGAGCGACGACGTGTTCGGCATCGAGCCGCGGGCAGACATCCTGCACCGCATCGTCACCTGGCAGCTCGAGAACCGTCGCGGCACTGCCCGTCCCACGCGTGAGCGTGCCGACGTTGCCCGCACCGGCAAGAAGTTCGGCCGCCAGAAGGGTGGCGGTACCGCCCGTCACGGTGATCGCAGCGCCCCCATCTTCATCGGTGGTGGTAAGGCCCACGGCGCGCGCAAGCGTGACTTCGGCCAGTCGCTGAACAAGAAGCTGCGCGCGCTCGGCCTGAAGATGGCCCTGTCGAGCAAGGCCCAGAACGGCCTGGTGATCGTCGACAGCCTCGAGCTGAAGGACGCCAAGACCAAGGCCATGGCTGCTACCTTCGGCAAGAATGGCTGGACCGGCAAGGTGCTGGTGATCGACGGTGACGCCGTGGACGCCGGCTTCAAGCGCGCCGTCGGCAACCTGCCGGGAGTCAACGTGCTGCCGGCCGTGGGTGCCAACGTCTACGACATCCTGAAGCACGACACGCTGGTCCTGACCAAGGCTGCGGTCGAAAAGCTGGAGGCCCGGTTCAATGGCTAAGAAGCAGATCGACGCGCGTCACTATGACGTGATCGTGGCCCCGCACATCACCGAGAAGGCTACGCTTCTCTCGGAGAACAACGCGGTGGTGTTCAAGGTGGCCAACGACGCCACCAAGCCCCAGATCAAGGAAGCGATCGAAGCGCTGTACGACGTCAAGGTCGTCGGCGTGAACACGCTGACCCAAAAGGGCAAGAGCAAGCGCTGGAAGGGCAAGCCCTACACGCGCTCCGATGTGAAGAAGGCGGTGGTGACGCTGGCTGAAGGCCAGATGATCGACATCACCGAAGGCGTGAGCTGATCCGATGGCACTGAAGAACTATAACCCGACCAGCCCGGCCCGTCGTGGCCTGGTCCTCGTCGACAAGTCGCAGCTCTACAAGGGCAAGCCCGTCAAGGCGCTGACCGAAGGCAAGAGCCGCACCGGCGGCCGCAACAACAAGGGCCACGTGACTTCGCGCGGCATTGGTGGCGGTCACAAGCAGAAGTACCGGTTCATCGACTTCAAGCGTCGCAAGTGGGACGTGCCGGCCACCGTGGAGCGGATCGAGTACGATCCCAACCGCACGGCCTTCATCGCCCTGCTGAAGTACGCCGATGGCGAGCTGAGCTACATCATCGCCCCCAACCGCCTGTCGGTGGGTGACCAGGTGGTGGCCGGTGAGCGCGTCGACACCAAGGTCGGCAACGCGATGCTGCTGGGCCAGATGCCGGTGGGCACCATCTGCCACAACGTGGAGATGAAGCCGGGCAAGGGCGGCCAGATCGCCCGTTCGGCCGGCACCTATGTGCAGCTGGTCGGTCGTGACCGCGGCCTGGTGATCGTGCGCCTGAACAGCGGCGAGCAGCGTTACCTGCGCGCCGACTGCATGGGCACCGTGGGCGCCGTGTCGAACCCCGACAACCAGAACCAGAACCTGGGCAAGGCCGGTCGCGGTCGCTGGATGGGCAAGCGCCCGCTCAGCCGTGGCGTCGCCAAGAACCCGGTCGACCACCCGCACGGTGGTGGTGAAGGCCGCACCAGCGGTGGCCGTCACCCCGTGACCCCGTGGGGCAAGCCGACCAAGGGCGCCCGTACTCGCCACAACAAGCAGACGGACAAGATGATCATCCGTTCGCGTCACGCCAAGAAGAAGAGGTAAGCAGCGATGGCACGTTCCGTCTGGAAGGGTCCGTTCGTCGATCTTCACCTGCTGAAGAAGGCGCAGGAAGCCCAGGAAGCTACCAGCAGCAAGCCGATCAAGACCTGGTCGCGCCGCTCCACCGTGCTTCCCGATTTCGTCGGCCTGACGTTCAACGTCTACAACGGCCAGAAGTTCATTCCGGTATCCGTCTCGGAAGAGATGGTCGGCCACAAGCTTGGCGAGTTCGCGCCCACGCGCAGCTTCCCCGGCCACGCCGCCGACAAGAAGGGTAAGCGCTGATGAGCAAGCAGAAAGCTCCCCGCCGCGTCGCCGATAACGAGGCGCTGGCCGTTGGCACCACCATCCGTGGTTCGGCCCAGAAGCTGAACCTGGTAGCCGCCCTGATCCGTGGCAAGAAGGCCGAGGATGCGTTGAACATCCTGTCCTTCTCCAAGCGGGCGATGGCGGTCGATGCCAAGAAGGTGCTGGCCTCGGCCATCGCCAACGCGGAAAACAACCACAATCTGGATGTGGACGCCCTCGTGGTGGCCGAAGCCAGCGTTGGCAAGTCCGTCACCATGAAGCGTTTCGCGACGCGGGGCCGTGGCAAGTCCACGCGCATCCTCAAGCCGTTCAGCCGGCTGCGTATCGTCGTCCGCGAAGTCGAGGAGGCCTGATCATGGGTCATAAGTCCAATCCGATCGGCCTGCGCCTGCAGATCAACCGCACCTGGGACAGCCGCTGGTACGCCGAAGGCGCCGACTACGCCAAGCTGCTCGAGGAAGACCTCAAGATCCGCAAGTTCGTGATGGAAAGCCTGCCGCAGGCCGCCATCTCGAAGGTGGTGATCGAACGTCCCGCCAAGCTGTGCCGCGTGTCGATCTTCGCCGCCCGTCCGGGCGTGATCATCGGCAAGAAGGGCGCCGACATCGAGAAGCTGCGCGGCCAGATCGCCAAGCTGACCGCCAGCGAGGTGAAGCTGAACATCGTCGAGATCCGCAAGCCGGAAATCGATGCCAAGCTCGTTGCCCAGGGCATCGCCGACCAGCTGATCCGCCGCGTGGCCTTCCGCCGTGCGATGAAGCGCGCCATGCAGTCCGCCATGCGTCTGGGTGCCGAAGGCATCAAGATCATGTGCTCGGGCCGTCTGGGCGGCGCCGAAATCGCCCGTGTCGAACAGTACCGCGAAGGCCGCGTGCCGCTGCACACCCTGCGCGCCAACGTGGACTATGCCGAGGCCGAGGCGCTGACCGCCTATGGCATCATCGGCATCAAGTGCTGGGTCTTCAAGGGCGAGATCCTCGGCCATGACCCGATGGCGCAGGACCGGCTGATGATGGAGGCCCAGACTTCGGGCGTCCGTCCGGTCAACGATCGGCGCTAAGGTAGAGTATAGACCATGCTGCAACCGAAAAAGACCAAGTTCCGCAAGGCCTTCAAGGGCCGGATCAAGGGCGATGCCAAGGGTGGCTCGGCGCTGAATTTCGGCTCCTACGGCCTGAAGGCTATGGAACCCGAAAGGCTGACCGCGCGCCAGATCGAAGCGGCCCGCCGTGCGATCACCCGCCACATCCGCCGTCAGGGCCGCCTGTGGATCCGCGTGTTCCCGGACCTGCCGGTGTCGAAGAAGCCGGCCGAAGTCCGCCAGGGCAAGGGCAAGGGCTCGATCGAATACTGGGCCGCCCGCGTGAAGCCCGGCCGCATCCTGTTCGAGCTCGATGGCGTTCCCGGCCCGTTGGCCGCCGAAGCCTTCAGCCGTGCAGCGATGAAGCTGCCGATCAAGACCAAGGTCGTGGCCCGTCTGGGCGACACCTCGCACCTGGGAGGCGAATGATGGCCCAGAAGATTTACGAAGATCTTCAGCAGAAGACCGACGACCAGCTCGTGGAGGCTCTGACCGAGCTCAAGCGCGAACAGTACAACCTGCGGTTCCAGGCTGCGACCAACCAGCTCGAGCGTCCGGCCCGGGTGCGTGAGGTCCGCCGCCAGATTGCCCGCATCAAGACGCTCCAGGGTCAACGCACCCAGGCAGCGGCCAAGGCTTGAGGAGCTAGACTATGCCCAAGCGTATCCTGATCGGGACCGTCACCTCCGACAAGACCGACAAGACCGTGACCGTGAAGGTCGAACGTAAGGTGAAGCACCCGCTGTACGGGAAGATCATCCGCCGTTCGAAGAAGTATCACGCGCACGACGAAGCGAACGAGTACACCGTGGGCGACACCGTCCGCATCGAGGAAACCCGTCCGATTTCCAAGACCAAGACCTGGCGCGTGCTGGATCGGGTCGTGGCCAGCAAGGGCGTGGCGATCGAGGCGGATCTGGACGTGGCCGAAGCCGGCAACTGAGTAGTGAGCCCCGCGGGCCTGGTTTCGCGGGGGGACGTTTTAGGAACTGCCGGACGCGTTCCGGCAAGCCAATGAGAAGGAAGACGGATCAATGATCCAGATGCAATCCAATCTCGACGTCGCGGACAACAGCGGCGCCAAGCGCGTCCAGTGCATCAAGGTGCTGGGTGGCTCTAAGCGCCGGACCGCTTCGGTCGGGGACGTGATCGTGGTTTCCGTGAAGGAAGCCCAGCCGCGCGCCCGCGTGAAGAAGGGCGACGTGCACCGCGCCGTGATCGTCCGCACCCGCAAGGACGTGCGCCGTCCCGACGGTTCGGTGATCCGCTTCGACAGCAACGCCGCCGTACTCGTCAACAAGAACGAGGAGCCGATCGGCACCCGTATCTTCGGCCCGGTGGTGCGCGAGCTGCGCTCCAAGGGCTTCATGAAGATCATCTCGCTCGCTCCGGAGGTGCTGTGATGGCTGCCGCGAAGATCAAGAAGGGCGACAAGGTCGTCGTGCTTTCGGGCAAGGACAAGGGCCGCACGGGCACCGTGTCGCAGGTCCTGCCCAAGGAAGGCAAGGTCGTGGTTGAAGGCGTGAACGTGGCTGCCCGCCACCGCAAGCCCAGCCAGGCCAATCCGCAGGGTGGCATCGATCGTGCCCCCGCTCCGATGGCGATCGCCAAGGTCGCCGTTGTCGATCCCAAGGATGGCAAGCCCACCCGCGTCCGGTTCGAAACCAAGGACGGCAAGAAGGTGCGCGTTGCCGTCAAGTCCGGGGAGACTATCGATGGCTGATTATACGCCGCGCATGAAGACGATCTACAACGAGAAGATCGTCAAGGCGATGACCGAGAAGTTCGGCTACAAGAACCACATGGAGGTTCCCAAGCTGGAAAAGATCACGCTCAACATGGGCGTGGGCGAGGCGAGCCAGGACAAGAAGAAGGTCCAGACCGCCGCCGAGGAAATGGAACTGATTGCCGGCCAGAAGCCGGTCATCACCAAGGCGAAGAAGTCGATCGCGCAGTTCAAGCTGCGTGATGGCATGCCGATCGGGTGCAAGGTCAACCTGCGCCGTGACCGGATGTACGAATTCCTCGACCGCCTGGTGACGATCGCCATGCCCCGCATCCGCGACTTCCGTGGCCTGAATCCGAAGAGCTTCGATGGCAATGGCAACTATGCCATGGGCATCAAGGAGCAGATCATCTTCCCGGAGATCAGCTACGACAAGATCGAGAAGGTGCGCGGGATGGATATCATCGTGACCACCACCGCAAAGACCGACGAGGAAGCGCGCGAGCTGCTGCGCCTCTTCGGTTTCCCGTTCCCGGCTGAAGAAGCCGCCGAGAAAGCAGCCGCGTAAGCGGCCCTAGGAGAGCTTAAGTCCAATGGCGAAACTGAGTTCCATCAACAAGAACGAGCGGCGCAAGAAGCTCGTGAAGAAGTACGCTGGCAAGTATGCCAAGCTGAAGGCGATTGCCGATAACGAGGCGCTCGATGACAACGAGCGGCTGATCGCCCGCCTGAAGCTGGCCGAGATTCCGCGTAACGGCAATCCCACGCGCGTGCGTAACCGCTGCGCCACCACCGGCCGCCCGCGCGGCTACTACCGCAAGTTCGGCCTGTGCCGCATCGAGCTCCGCGATCTCGCCAACCATGGCATGATCCCCGGTGTCACGAAGTCGAGCTGGTGAGGATCTGACAGATGGCTATGACCGATCCCCTGGGTGATATGCTCACCCGCATCCGCAACGGCCAGCAGGCGAAGAAGGACTCTGTCCTCACGCCGGCCAGCAACCTGCGCGCCAACGTGCTCGAAGTGCTCCAGCGTGAAGGCTACATCCGTGGCTACACCGAGGACAACTCGGGCCCGCACAAGGCGCTGCGCATCGAACTGAAGTATTTCGAAGGCGAGCCGGCGATCAAGTACGTCGCCCGCGTTTCGAAGCCGGGCCGCCGCGTCTACTCGGGCTCCAAGGAGCTGCCGGTGGTGCGCAACGGCCTGGGCATCACCATCGTCTCGACGCCGAAGGGCGTGCTTTCCGACGCGGAAGCCCGTCAGCAGAACGTCGGCGGCGAAGTGCTGGCGGAGGTGTTCTGATGAGCCGCATCGGCAAGAAGCCGGTCGCCATCCCCGGTGGCGTGACCGCAGAGATCAACAACGGCGCGCTCAGCGTGAAGGGGCCCAAGGGCACCCTGACCATGGGCCTGTCGGACCTGGTGACCTACAGCATCGAGGACGGCACCATCTCGGTGAAGCCGGCCAACGACGGCAAGGCCGCCCGCAGCCATTGGGGCATGCAGCGTACGCTGGTGTCCAACCTGGTTGAAGGCGTGACCCAGGGCTTCACCAAGACGCTCGACATCACCGGCGTCGGCTACCGTGCCGCCGCGCAGGGCAAGTCCATCAAGCTGCAGCTCGGCTTCAGCCACGATGTCGACCTGCCGGTGCCGGAAGGCCTGGAGGTGAAGACCCCGGACCAGACCACGATCGAGATCTCCGGGATCGACAAGCAGAAGGTCGGGCAGTTCGCTGCCGAGATCCGTGAATGGCGCAAGCCCGAGCCCTACAAGGGCAAGGGTGTCCGTTATCGCGGCGAGTTTATCTTCCGCAAGGAAGGGAAGAAGAAGTAAGATGGCCAAGCTTTCTCTCTTTGAACGCCGTCGCCGCCGCGTGCGTACTGCGCTGCGCGCCCGTGCCGGTGGCAAGCCGCGCCTGTCGGTGCACCGCACCGGTCGCCACATCTATGCGCAGATCATCGACGACAAGGCGGGCCGCACCGTGGCCGCTGCCAGCACCCTGGGCGCCAAGTCCAGCGGCGCGAACGTCGATGCCGCTGCCCAGGTTGGCAAGGACATCGCCGCCGCCGCCAAGAAGGCCGGCGTGACCACCGTTGTGTTCGATCGCGGCGGGTTCCTGTTCCATGGCCGCGTCAAGGCGCTGGCCGATGCCGCCCGCGAAGGCGGGCTGGAGTTCTGATTATGGCTGACGAGAACAACAACGCCGAGACCCCCGTGGTCGAGAACGCTGAAGCCGTCGCCGCTCCCGCCGAAGGTGGCGAGCAGCGCGAAGGCCGTGGTCGTGGTGGCCGTGGCCGTGGCGGCAACGATCGTGGCGGTGAACGCGGCGATCGTGGTGGCCGTGGCCGTGGCCGCGATGACCGCCGTGGTCGTGGCGACGAGGATGGTGGCGAGGAGCTGATCGAAAAGCTCGTCCACATCAACCGCGTCTCCAAGACCGTGAAGGGCGGCAAGCGCTTCGGTTTCGCCGCGCTGGTCGTGGTGGGTGACGGCAAGGGCCGCGTGGGCTTCGGCCACGGCAAGGCTCGCGAAGTGCCGGAAGCCATCAACAAGGCTACCGCTGCTGCCAAGAAGAAGATGATCCGCGTGCCGCTGAAGGAAGGCCGCACGCTGCATCACGATGGCAAGGGCCACTTCGGTGCCGGCCTGGTGAATGTTCGCTCGGCGCCTCCGGGTACCGGCATCATCGCCGGCGGTCCGATGCGCGCCGTGTTCGAGAGCCTGGGCGTGGCCGACGTGGTCACCAAGTCGATCGGCACCAGCAACCCCTACAACATGATCCGCGCCACCTTCGACGCGCTGGCCACCCAGACTTCGCCGAAGTCGGTTGCCCAGCGTCGCGGCAAGAAGGTCGCCGACCTGCTGGGTCGCGGCGGCGCGAGCGCAGCGGAGGCCGAGGCCGCCGCTGAAGCGATTGCGGAGTAAGACACGATGGCTACCATCAAGATCCAGCAGATCGGCAGCCCGATCCGCCGCCCTTCGAAGCAGCGTGAAATCCTGATCGGCCTGGGGCTGAACAAGATGAACAAGATTGTCGAACGCCAGGACACCCCCGAGGTGCGCGGTGCGATCGCCAAGCTGCCGCACATGGTCAAGATCGTCGACTGAGCCCTCCGGGCCGGTTGCTCCATTGACATCAGGTGGCCCGGGCGCGTACCGGGCCACCTTCCATTTCCAGCGCGAACATAGCGAAAGCGAGTGCACACTATGAAACTGAACGACATCCGCGACAACGCCGGCGCCCGCAAGACCCGTATCCGGGTCGGCCGGGGCATCGGCTCCGGCAAGGGCAAGACCAGCGGCCGTGGCCAGAAGGGCCAGAAGAGCCGTTCGGGCGTGGCCATCAAGGGCTTCGAAGGCGGCCAGATGCCGCTGCACATGCGCCTGCCGAAGCGCGGCTTCAACAACCCGTTCGGCAAGGACTATGCCGAGGTCAACCTGGGCATGGTCCAGAAGCTGATCGATGCCGGCAAGCTCGATGCCAAGGCCGTGATCGATCACGCCGCGCTGCAGGCTGCCGGTGTGGCCCGTGGCGGCAAGGATGGCGTCCGGCTGCTGGGCAAGGGTGAGTTCACCGCGAAGGTGAAGTTCGCCGTGGCCGGGGTCTCCAAGGGCGCCCAGGCGGCGGTGGAGAAGGCTGGTGGTTCGGTCGAACTGCCCGCGCCGCAGCCCAGCGAGCACGAGAAGAAGCTCGCCCGCCGCGACGCCAACAAGGCTGCGGCCAAGAAGTAATCGGGTAGGGCGGACATATTTGTCCCGCGCCGGGTTCGACAAAGGGCCCGGCGCACCCTACATCCCCGTGACGGCCGCTGAGGCGGCATCCAGGTCAGGGTAACAAGTCCATCATGGCATCACGCGCCGACAATCTCGCCAGCTCGCTGAGCTTTGCCAATTTCGGCAAGGCGACCGAGCTCAAGCAGCGCATCTGGTTTACGATCGGTGCGCTGATCGTGTTCCGGTTCCTCAGCTTCGTGCCGCTGCCCGGCATCGATGCCACCGCGCTGCAGGCGTTCAACGAGCGGACCAGTGGCGGTATGCTGGACCTGATCAACATGTTCTCCGGCGGCGCGCTGGAACGCATGAGCCTGATCGCCGTGGGCATCATGCCCTACATCACGGCGTCGATCGTGGTGCAGCTTGCCGCCAGCCTCCATCCGGCGCTGATCGCCATCAAGAAGGAAGGTGAGGCGGGGCGCAAGAAGCTCAACCAGTACACCCGCTATGGCACCGTGCTGCTGTGCATCGTGCAGGGCTATATCGTCGCCCGCAATGCCGAGGCGCAGGCTTTCGCCGTCGATCCCGGCACCATGTTCTATGTGACGACGATCATCAACGTGACCGGCGGCACCATGTTCCTGCTGTGGCTGGGTGAGCAGATCACCAGCCGGGGCATCGGCAACGGCACCTCGCTGATCATCATGGCCGGTATCGTCGCCCAGTTCCCGACCTTCACCAGCAACATGTTCACCGGCTATGCCGAAGGCAACATCACGCTGCCCACGGTGCTGGCCATCGTGGTGACGATCATCGCGCTGATCCTGCTGATCTGCTTCATGGAGCGCGCACAGCGCAGGTTGCTGATCCAGTATCCCAAGCGGGCCACGCAGAACGCCGGGATGCAGGCCGAGCGCAGCCACCTGCCGTTGAAGGTCAACACCGCAGGCGTGATCCCGCCGATCTTCGCCAGCTCGCTGTTGCTGCTGCCGCTGACGATCACCCAGTTTGCCGGCACCTCGGTGCAAACCGACAGCACCGCCTTCTCGACGATCCAGACGATCAACGAGTATCTCGCACCCGGCAGCTGGTTCTACGAGAGCCTTTATGCCGCCGGCATCATCTTCTTCTGCTTCTTCTACACCGCCGTGGTGTTCAACCCGGAGGATACGGCAGAGAACCTGAAGAAGAACGGCGGCTTCATCCCCGGTATCCGCCCGGGCAAGCGCACCGCCGAATACCTGGATTATGTGCTCACCCGCATCACGGTGATCGGCGCGATCTACATCACGGTGGTCTGCGTGGTGCCGCAGCTGTTCCTCAGCGAAGGTGGCTTCAACCAGTTCATCGGCGGCACCAGCCTGCTGATCGTGGTCAACGTGACTGTGGATACCATAAGCCAGATCCAGTCGCATTTGCTCGCGCACCAGTATGGTGACCTGATCAAGAAGGCCAAGCTGAAGGGCCGGCTGCGCTGATTTCCGCTTGTGCGGGTCAGCGCATTGAAGGGGTTGGGGACGCCATGAATATCATCCTTCTGGGGCCTCCGGGCGCAGGCAAGGGCACGCAATCGGGTCGCTTGGTAGATCGGCATGGCATGCGCCAGCTTTCCACCGGCGACATGCTGCGCGCCGCAGTGAAGGCCGGGACCCCTGTGGGTCTGCGCGCCAAGGCAGTGATGGAAGCGGGCCAGCTCGTCAGTGACGAGATCGTGTCCGACCTTATCGACGCCGAACTGGCCGCCATGGGCCCTGAGACCGGCGCCATCTTCGACGGCTATCCCCGCACCGAGGCCCAGGCCGTGGCGCTCGACGCGCTGCTGGCGAAGCATGGCCGCTCGCTCGACCATGTGATCGAGCTGGCAGTGGACGAGGACGCGCTGGTTGAACGCATCACCGGCCGCTTCACCTGCGCCCAGTGTGGTGAGGGCTATCACGACGTGTTCAAGCAGCCCGCCGTGGCCGGCACCTGCGACAAGTGCGGCAGAACCGAATTCAAGCGCCGTCCTGACGACAACGAGGACACCGTGCGCACCCGCATGGCCGAATACCGCGCCAAGACCGCGCCGATCCTGCCCTATTACGAAGCGCGTGACCTGGTCGCCCGCGTCGATGGCATGGCCGACATCGATCAGGTGACCGCCGCCATCGAAAAGGTGCTCGCCAGCTAAGGGCCAGGCAGGCTGTCCAACCCTAGGTTCGCTACGCCGGTCTACCTGCTGATGAGTAGCTTTTGACGCGCCCTGCAAAACGCGTTAATAATATCCGGATAAGAGGGTTGCACTGGCCGGGTCGGGGGAATTTTCCTGCGACTCCCTTGTGTGCTTGACGTATTGGGCGAATCGCCCTACGTGGCCCGTTCATTCGTCTAACCGCACCTTGTCCGGCAGGTGGCAGCCTTCGAAGCGCGCCATCCGGGCTTTTTGCCGTTCCGGCGAATGTTTCAACGCTATGAGATAGGGGCGTTCTGGCCCCTGTGGAGCAGGAGATTTAAGTGGCTCGTATTGCCGGGGTCAATATCCCCACCAACAAGCGCGTGATCATCGCGCTCACCTACATTCACGGTATCGGCCCCGCCACGGCGAAGAAGATCGCTGCCAAGCTGGGCATCGACGAATCCCGCCGCGTGCAGGACCTGTCGGACGCCGAAGTGCTGCAGATCCGTGAGACCATCGACGCCGATCACACCGTGGAAGGCGACCTGCGTCGCGATACCGCGATGAACATCAAGCGCCTGATGGACCTGGCCTGCTATCGCGGCCTGCGTCACCGTAAGGGCCTGCCGGTCCGCGGCCAGCGCACGCACACCAACGCCCGCACCCGCAAGGGCAAGGCCAAGCCGATCGCCGGCAAGAAGAAGTAAGCGAAAACCAGGTCCTCTGGCCGCTTTTCCCTTCTTCCGTAGATACAAGGATTACGAGACATGGCACGCGAACCAGGCCGCATTCGGCGCCGCGACAAGAAGAACATTTCCAGCGGTGTTGCGCACGTCAACGCCAGCTTCAACAACACCATGATCACCATCACCGATGCCCAGGGCAACGCCATTTCGTGGTCGTCCGCCGGCATGATGGGCTTCAAGGGCAGCCGCAAGTCGACCCCCTATGCCGCCCAGGTGGCTGCGGACGACGCCGGCAAGAAGGCCGCCGAACACGGCGTGCGGACCCTGGAAGTGGAGATCAAGGGCCCGGGTTCGGGTCGCGAGAGCGCGTTGCGCGCCCTGCAGGCGGTGGGTTTCACCATCACCTCGATCCGCGACGTGACCCCGATCCCGCACAACGGCGTGCGCCCGTCCAAGCGTCGCCGCGTCTGATCGAGCCTTCCGCGATGGTGGCCGGAAGAGCTCTCCGGCCACGATCGCAAAGTCATTCGCATCGGCCGCAGCGTCCCCAAAACGCTGTGGCTTTTGCCGCCTAAACTAAAGTCCCAAGGGGAAGTCCATGTCCGTCAACATCAAGAACTGGCAGGAACTCAAGAAGCCCAGCAGCCTCGAAATGAAGGAAGGCGGCGACAAGAAGCGCAAGGCGACCTTCGTGGCCGAACCGCTGGAGCGCGGCTTCGGCCTGACGCTCGGCAACGCGCTGCGCCGCGTGCTGCTCTCCTCGCTGCAGGGCGCAGCGATCACCTCGATCCGCATCGAGAACGTGCTGCACGAGTTCTCCAGCCTGGCTGGCGTGCGCGAGGACGTGACCGACATCGTCCTGAACGTGAAGCAGATCGCGCTGAAGATGGAAGGCGAAGGCCCCAAGCGCCTGCAGCTTTCCGCCACCGGCCCGGCCGAGGTGAAGGCCGGCGACATCGCCGTTACCGGTGACATCGAAGTGCTCAACCCCGATCTGGTGATCTGCCACCTGGACGACGGCGCCACGCTGAACATGGAACTGACCGCCGATACGGGCAAGGGTTATGTCCCGGCCGTGTCGAACCGTCCGGTCGATGCCCCGATCGGCCTGATCCCGGTGGACTCGCTGTACTCGCCGATCAAGCAGGTGAGCTACAAGGTCGAGAACGCCCGCGTCGGCCAGGAGCTGGACTTCGACAAGCTGAGCCTGTCGGTCGAGACCGATGGCACCGTGACCCCGGAAGACGCCGTGGCCTATGCCGCGCGCATCCTGCAGGACCAGTTGAGCCTGTTCGTGCACTTCGAGGATGGCATCCCCACCTCGTCGGGCCCGATGATCGGCATGGCTGCCGAGCCGCAGGAATCGGACACCAACCAGCTCAACCGCTACCTCCTCAAGAAGGTGGACGAACTGGAGCTGTCGGTGCGTTCGGCGAACTGCCTCAAGAACGACAACATCATCTACATCGGCGACCTGGTCCAGAAGACCGAGGCCGAGATGCTGCGCACGCCGAACTTCGGCCGCAAGTCGCTCAACGAGATCAAGGAAGTCCTCAGCTCCATGGGCCTGCGCCTGGGCATGGACATCCCTGGCTGGCCGCCGGAAAACATCGAGGAAATGGCCAAGAAGCTGGAGCAGGAACTGCTCGGCTAACAGCCACTCAACGGGGCTTGGGCCGGACCCCTTCTTCCGGCCTGCACCGGGCTACCTGACACGGGCCCCTTTCGAACTGGAGTAAAGAATATGCGTCACGGTATTTCGGGCCGCAAGCTCAGCCGCAAGTCGGGCCACCGTACGGCCCTGTTCCGCAACATGGCTGCCGCGCTGATCAAGCACGAGCAGATCACCACCACGGTGGCCAAGGCCAAGGAACTGCGCCCCTATGTCGAGAAGCTGATCACGCTGGCCAAGCGTGGCGGCCTGTCGAACCGCCGCCTGGCCCATGCCCGCCTGCTGGACGATGCCCAGCTGGTGAAGCTGTTCGATACGCTGGCCACCCGCTATGCCAACCGTGAAGGCGGCTACACCCGCATCATCAAGGCCGGCTACCGCGCCTCGGACGCCGCCCCGATCGCCGTGATCGAGCTGGTCGACCGTGACGAGAGCGCCAAGGGCCAGGATTCGGGCCCGGTGAATGCGGACTTCGCCGACGCCTGAGCGCGGCAATAGACGAACAAAAACAAGGGGCCGGGGCAGCAATGCTCCGGCCCTTTCACTTGCACGCGGCCGATTGATGCTTACATCTGCAACCGCTTTGGTCGCAGAGAGTAATTCCCCCGCATGTCGTTCCTTGCCCGGCTGTCCGCCGCCGTTTGCCTGCTTGCCGCAAGTAGCCTTGCCGCGCCTTTTGGGCCTGCTATCGCCCGGGACATGACTGCACCCACCTATCCCGAGACGCGCCGCGACGAGGCGCAGGTTGAAACCCTGTTTGGCAAGCAGATTGCCGACCCCTATCGCTGGCTGGAGGACGATGTCCGCAACAACCCGGAAGTGGCGGACTGGGTGGAGCGGCAGAATGCGGTGACCGATGCCTACCTGGCACAATTGCCGGGGCGTGACTGGTTCCGCACCCGCGTGGGCCAGATCTTCGACTTCGCCCGCTATTCCACGCCATACGAGCGGGGTGGGCGCTATTTCTACACCTTCAACACCGGCTTGCAGAACCAGAGCCCGCTCTATGTCCGGGATGGCCTGAACGGTGAGCAGCGCCTGCTGCTCGACCCCAATGCCTGGGCGCAGGATGGCGCGACCGCGCTGGATGGCTGGCTGCCCAGCTACGATGGCAGCAAGCTGCTCTACAGCGTGCAGGACGGCGGCACCGACTGGAAGATCCTGCGGGTGCTGGACGTGAACACCGGCCAGCCGCTGCCGGACGAGGTGCGCTGGGCCAAGTTCACCGGCCTGGCGTGGGTGGGCGAGGAGGGTTTCCTTTACTCTCGTTTCCCCGAACCGGAGGAAGGCGCGGATTTCCAGGCGCTCAACTACAACCAGGCGATCTATTTCCACCGCCTGGGCACGCCGCAGAGCGAAGACGAGTTGGTCTATGCCACCCCGGCCGATCCGGTGGTGGGCCACAGCGCCAGCGTGACCAGCGACGGGCGCTGGGCGGTCATCACCAGCCACAAGGGCACCGATGCGCGCTATGAAGTGCGGGTGATCGACCTCGCCGCCCGGGCCACGCAGGGCTGGGCAACGCGCGAGTTGGTGACCGGGTTCGACAATGCCTGGGGCGTGATCGATGCCATCGGCGGCAAGCTGTGGTTCCAGACCAATGCCGACGCGCCGCTCTATCGCATCGCCGCGATCGACCTTGACGCGGCCGAGCCGCAGTGGACCGAGGGCATCGCGCAAGGCGAGCAACCGATCGACGGGGCCAGCATCGTGGGCGACAAGCTGGTGGTCAGCTACCTGCGCGATGCCAGCAGCGTGGCGCGGATATTCTCTCTGGATGGCGCGCCGGCAGGCGAGGTGGAACTGGGCGGCATCGGCAGCGTGGGCGGCTTCAGTGGATCGCCGGGTGATCCGGAAACCTTCTACAGCTTCACCAGTTTCAACCGCCCGCCCACGATCTATCGCCTGGACATGGCGACCGGCGAAGGCAGCACCTTTGCGGAAGCCCAGCTCGCCTTCGATCCCGACTGCTTCGTGGTGGAGCAGCGCTTCTACACCAGCAAGGACGGCACCCGCGTGCCGATGTTCCTGATGCGTCGGCGTGATATTGCGGAAAGCGGGCAGGCGGTGCCTACGCTGCTGTACGGCTACGGCGGGTTCGACGTCTCGCTCACCCCCGGCTTCTCGGCCAGCCGCATCGCCTGGGTGGAAGCGGGCGGGGCCTATGCCCTGGCCAACATCCGCGGCGGCGGCGAATACGGCAAGGCCTGGCACGATGGTGGTCGCCTGGGCAACAAGCAGAATGTATTCGATGATTTCATCGCGGCGGGCGAGTTCCTGATTGCCGAGGGCGTGACCCCGGCGGGTGGCCTCGCCATCCAGGGTGGCTCCAACGGGGGCCTGCTGGTGGGCGCAGTAGCCAACCAGCGGCCCGACCTGTTCGCCGCCGGCAATGCCGCCGTGGGCGTGATGGACATGCTGCGCTTCGACCGCTGGACTGCTGGCCGTTATTGGGTGGACGATTACGGCTATCCCGACCGCGAGGCGGATTTCCGCGTGCTGCGCGCATATAGCCCGCTGCACAACATCCGGAGCGGGGTGGACTATCCCGCGCTGCTGGTGACCACGGCCGATACCGATGACCGCGTGGTGCCCGGCCACAGCTTCAAGTACACCGCCGCGTTACAGGCGGCGGGGCTGGGCGAGCGGCCGCAACTGATCCGCATCGAGACGCGCGCCGGCCACGGATCGGGCAAGCCGACCGACAAGGCGATTGCCGAGGCGGCGGACGTGATGGGCTTCCTGGCCTTCTGGACCGGACTTCGCACTCCGGAATTGTCGTTAAGCTGCCAAGCGATAATCCTGAACAGAACCTAACGGCCAGGTTCAGGCTCGCATCACGCCGACTCGGGTAGATCCTCTCACATGGACGGCCATTCCGCCGCCCCTGACGAGAGGAGAGACCTCATGAAGACGATTACCAAGACTCTGGTCGGGACCGCCGCTACCCTGGCGATGGCGGTGGGCTCGGTGGCACCGGCAGCAGCGCAGGATCGCTATCGCGACCGCGACCGCGGCGGGATCAGCACCGGCGAAGTGATCGCCGGTGCCGTGGTGCTGGGCGGCATTGCCGCCGTGGCGGCTGCGGCCAGCAACGATCGCAACCGCTATGGCTACGACGATCGCGATTACCGCGACCGAGACTATCGCGACCGCAACTGGGACGGGCGCGGATCGGGCTGGTACAACTATGACAGCAATCGCCGTTATGGCCGGGGCAGCAACAACCCCGAGCGTGCCGTCAGCCAGTGCATCCGCGCTGCCGAACGTGAAGCCGAACGCTATGGCGGTGGCCGGGCCGATGTGACCCGCATTCGCGATATCGACCGCGAGCGCAACGGCTTCGAGGTGACCGGCACGATCCAGGTCAGCCAGCGTGGCTGGGGCAACAACCGGGGCGTGTGGAACAACAACCGCCGCAACACCGATTCGGCCCGCTTCTACTGCGACTATCGCCGTGGCCAGGTGGTCGACATCGACTTCAACGGCCTGAACAACCGCTACCGCTAGACGCGGCAGGGCGTAGCCAGACGACGATGGGCGGTTCAGGTTCATGCAAGCCTGGACCGCCTAGTCGTTGCCACGCCACTCTCCCACAGCCCTGCCATGCGGGGCCTTTCGCATAAGGGATTTCTGCCAATGATCGGTCTTGGTCGTCTGGCTTGTGTTTCCGCCTCGCTTGCCGCGTTCGGCATGGTCGCCACCCCGGTGGCTGCCGCGCAGCTTTCCGTTCCGGCGCACCATGCGCCCGCCGCCTACGATGCCGAGGCGGGCAATGCCCAGGGCTGGCGCTATCCGCGCTATCGCCGCCATTCGGGCGCGCACATCCGCACCGGCGATGCCATTGCCGGTATCGCCATCCTTGGCGCCGTGGCGGCCATCGCCAGTGCCGCGAACAACGATCGCAACCGCAGCCGCGAAGTCTATCGCGAGCCCCCGCGCGAGCGCGACACGTGGCGCTACAATGACAACCGGCGCAATGACTGGAACCGTGGCGGGATCACCGGCGCGGTCGACCTGTGCGTGAACCAGGTGGAGCGCGGCGATGATCGGGTCGACACGGTGGACAACGCCACGCGTGATGGCAGCGGCTGGCAGGTGCAGGGCACGCTGAGCGATGGCGCGGGCTTCTCGTGCCGGCTGGACAACGAAGGCCGCATCCGCGCGATCGACATCGGCAACGATGGCTATGCCCAGGCTGCGCCCGCCGCTGGCGGCCAGTGGGATGACCAGGCCTACCTGAGCGCAAGGGCGAGCACCCGCACCGCCATCGACGACAAGCCGGATGCCGCTGACGGCTATGCCGCAGCACCGGCCAGTGAGCCGCAGCCCGCCTATCCGGGCGGGCCGTTGCCCGGAGAAAACTGGGGCGAAGACATCGACGCCGATCTGGGCGGCTGAACCGCCGCCCTCATTCCTTCCCGCGCGAGTAGCCGGGTAGCTTGATGTTCCACACGATCGCCGCCAGGCGCAGGCCGAAGCCTGCCCCGGCGGCGATTGTCCATGCGGCCAGGTTGGGCAGGCCGGCCCAGGCGAAGGTGGCGGTAAGGCCGGCGGACAGGGCGGCGGCGGTGACGTAAAGCTCGGGCCGCATGATGATCGATGGCACACCGGCCACCATGTCGCGCACGATGCCGCCGGCGCAGCCCGAGATGATTCCCAGCACCATGGCCGGCACCGGGGCCACGCCGTAACTCAGCGCCTTGGCCGTGCCCAGCACGCTGAACATGGCCAGGCCCGCCGCGTCCAGCCATTCCAGGATCTGGCGTTCCCACCATTGGCGCGGGGTGAACCAGGCGAGCAGGGCCGTCGCCAGCGCCATCGGCGCGATCCACGGGTCGCGCAGCCAGAACACCGGGGCGTCCAGCATCAGGTCGCGGATCGTGCCGCCGCCAACGCCCGTCACCACGGCGAAGAAGGTGGCGGTAACCAGCGTCTGCCTCAGGCGCGCGGCCATCAGCGCGCCGGAGAGGGCGAATATCGCCGTGGCCCCAAGGTCAAGCCAGGTGGGCAGTACGGGGACGACCGCGATCATGACGCTTTCACGCCTCCCGAGACCCTGGCCTTGCGCCGGCGGAACAGCAGCGCGCAGCCCAGCAGCGATCCCGCCAGGGCCAGCGCGGCAAACAGGATGAGAATGGGGTGCGAGGTGTCCTCGCGCGTTTCCAGGTCCATGATGTGCAGGCCCCACATCACGTCATAGAAGCGCCACCAGCCGGTGCGCAGGGCCAGCACTTCCCCGCTGTCGGCGCGGATGTACAGGTTGGTGCCATCGGCAAAGTGCGCCTGCCAGGTGTCAATGCGCGCGCGCAGGTCCGGCGGGGACATATCGGCAGGAAGATAGGTGACGCTGTCCAGCGCTGCATCGCCACCCCAGCTCGCCACGGCGATGGCGCGGGCTTCGCTTTCGATGAGGGGCGGGACCAGCGAGCCGTCGCGGGCCGAATAGCGGTAGGTGCCGCCCCCCTCGGTCTCGACGATCCACACGGGTCCGTCAGCCTGCTGCACCAGGTGCATCCCTGATATCACATCATGCGGGGCAACCCTCGGCATCACCAGATCCACCCCGAACTCGCGCAGCAGGGGCGGGGAAGCGCGCAGGGCCTCGCCGCGCGTCTCCTCGATGGGCTTGAGCGCCATGACCAGGCCGCTCAGCGTCCACAGCACCAGCGGCACGCCCACCAGCCAGCCCAGCCAGATGTGCCACTTTGCGAGGCGTTGCATGATGGTCTTGCGGGCCATGACCCGGCTTTAGCGCTTTCAACTCGTGGCGAACAGCTTGGAGCGGTCGGCAAAGGCCTTCATTTCAATGGCGTTGCCGCTGGGATCGCGAAAGAACATCGTCGCCTGCTCGCCCGGCTGGCCCCTGAAGCGGATGGTGGGGGCGATGCCGAATTCGGTGCCGGCCGCCACCAGCCGGTCGGCCAGGGCCTGCCATTCGTCGATTCCCAGCACCAGCCCGAAGTGCGGCACGGGCACGCCGTGGCCGTCTACCGGGCTGCTCGCCTGGTCGCGCCGTTCGCAGCCGGGGACGAGGTGGACGACAATCTGGTGGCCGAGAAGATCGAAGTCCACCCAGTGATCGCTGCTGCGCCCCTCCGGGCAGCCCATTACGCCGCCCCAGAAAGCCCGCGCCGCGGCCAGGTCATGCACCGGGAAGGCGAGGTGGAAGGGAGACAGCGTGGTCATGGTGCGGGGCTCCTGTGCAAGGCCAGCGCCAGCCCATAGCCCAGGATCGGCCCCGCGCCATAGGCCACCAGCGGGAAAGGGTAGGTGTTCATCAGGGCCATCATGGCAAAGCCGAACAGCGATCCGGCCAAGGCATAGCGCGCCGGCGCCTCCAGCGGCAGGGTGAACAGCAACAGGGCAAAACCCAGCGCCAGCGCCAGCAGGACCACGGAGGGCCAGGCCAGACCGGCGGCGGCATACTGTGTGGTCACCTGCTCCACGAAGGGCGCGGGCGGCAGTTCGCCATTTACCGCCATCCACAGGCTGAGCATGAAGCCCGCGATCACCAGCAGGCCCATGCGGAAGTCGCGCGTCACCTGGTGCAGGCCCACGGCGGCAAAAGTGATGGCCGCGCCGGCCCCCGCATCGGGCATCAGCAGCGCGGCGATAAGGGCTGCGGCCAGTAGGTGCGGCCCGCGCCCGGGCATCCGCGCGGCGAGGACGGCAAGGGCGGGAATGGCCAGGAACCCGGCGTTCAGGCGCAGCGGCCCCAGCGCCAGCCAACGCTGCACGCCGTTGTATTCCGGGCCGATGACTGCGGCGAGCAGCAGCAGCGCCAGCAGCACGCCCGCCAGCAGGCGGTTCCGCTTCCCGGTCAGCGGGGGCAGCAACGCGATCAGACCGCAGACGAGCACCAGCGCACCCAGGTTGACCTGCCAGTAGCTGGCCGGTGCCCCCAGCGCGACAAGGCAGGCCACTCCTGCAAGCACGGGCAGGCCCAGCGCCAGCAGCGCCGGGGCGCAGTGGTGCAGGCGGGCCCGCACCGGCATGATCACATGTGGATCGGCTTGCCCCGCACGCCCATCGCCGCTTCCTTGATCGCCTCGGAATGGGTGGGGTGCGCGTGGCAGGTGTAGGCGATGTCTTCGGAGGTCGCGCCGAATTCCATCGCCTGCGCGGCCTGGGCAATCATTGTGCCGGCCACGCTGGCGATTGCCCACACGCCCAGCACACGGTCGGTCTGCGCGTCGGCAATCACCTTCACGAAGCCGTCCGGCTCATGGTTGGTCTTGGCGCGGCTGTTGGCGGCCATGGGGAACTTTGATACCTTGACCTCGCCCTTCTCGCGCGCCTGCTCCTCGGTCAGGCCCACGCCGGCGAATTCGGGCCAGGTATAGACGACGCCGGGGATCACGGCGTGGTTCACCAAGCCGATCTCGCCCGCGATCCATTCGGCCACGGCAATGCCCTCGTCCTCGGCCTTGTGGGCCAGCATCGGGCCGGGCACCACGTCACCGATGGCGCGCACACCGTCCACGCTGGTGCGGAACTCATGATCGATGTCGATCTGCCCGCGCTGGTTCACCTCAAGGCCGATAGCTTCCAGGTTGAGGCCCGCAGTGTTGGGGCGGCGGCCGATGGCCACCAGCACGCAATCCGCGGTGAGCGTGTCCGCCGCGCCACCGGCGGCGGGCTCCACGGTCAGGGTGGCCTTCTTGCCCTTGACGGTGCAGCCGGTCACCTTGGTGGAGAGCTTCAGTTCCATGCCCTGTTTGGCGAAGATCTTGGCGGCTTCCTTGCGCACGTCCATGTCCATGCCGGGGAGCAACTGGTCGAGGTATTCGACCACCGTCACCTGCGATCCCAGCCGGCGCCACACGCTGCCCAGTTCCAGCCCGATCACGCCACCGCCGATGACGACCATCGTTTTCGGGACAGCGGGCAGTTCCAGCGCGCCGGTGCTGTCCACCACCACGGCCTTGGCATTATCGATCTCCACGCCGGGAAGCTGTGTAACGCTGGAGCCGGTGGCGATAACGATTTCGTGCGCCGAGTGTCTGGCACCCGCCACTTCGACCGTGTGCGCATCCACGAAGCTGGCATGGCCCTTCAGCCAGGTGACCTTGTTCTTCTTGAACAGGAACTCGATGCCCTTGGTTAGGCTGCCCACCGCGTCGATCCGCTGGGCGTGCATGGCGGGGAGGTTCAGCTTCGGCGTTACCTCCACGCCCATCTTCGCCATCGATCCGTTGGCGGCGGCATCGAAGAATTCGCTCGCGTGCAGCATGGCCTTGCTGGGAATGCAGCCGACGTTGAGGCAGGTGCCGCCCAGCGTCTCGCGGCTTTCCACGCAGGCCGTGCGCAGGCCAAGCTGCGCCGCGCGGATGGCCGCTACATAGCCGCCGGGGCCTGCGCCGATGATGATCACGTCGAAATCGTACATGTGTCTTTCCTCAGTGCGCGCGCTTGCGCAGATGCCAGTAGATCGAACTTACCAGATACTTTTCCAGGGGCGGGATGCTGGCGGGCACAAGCATGGCCTTCATCACTGCGCTGCGCAGCCAAGGGTGCGACTGGTTGCGCCTGGCGGAAATCACCTCCACCGGCAAGGGGGCCAGCGCCCGGCGGAAGTCGGCCGGCGTTGCGCCGTTGAAGCCCAGTTGACCGATGGTGGCCACGGTCCTGCCGTCGCCGGTCTGGAATTGCTCAAGGAAGGCGCGGTTTTCCCGCGCAAGGTGCGCCCAGGGCAGGCGGGCGGCAATCATCCGGTGATGGCCGAAAGGGGAATGCCACAGTGGCCCAAAGCCGATGAACAGTTCGCCCCCCGGCCGGCAGGCGGCGACCACCGATCGCAAGGCGGCGTCCACATCCATCACGTGCTCCATCGTATCGGACGAGACAACGAGGTCGACTTGCGCGAATGCCAGTTCGCAAATGTCGCCGCAGACAATCTCCACTTGCCCGGGCCAACGCGAGGCTACCTTGCGCCGGGCAAAGTCCGTGGTCCCCCGGTTCAGGTCAAACCCAATGGCCGAGCGGGCTCCGGCGCGCATCAGCCGTTCGATCATTGCCCCGCGCGAGCAGCCGAAATCGAGTACGCGCTTGCCGGCGACATCGGGCATTCCACCAAACCGCTGCCAGAAGTGGTCCACTCCGGCCTCGATGCGCTGCGCAAAGCGCAGTTCGTGGAAATCTTCGGCCGTCCGGCTCGACACGGCGATCAGAGATCGATCAGCAGGCGCATCGGATCCTCGATGGCTTCCTTGATGATCTTCAGCGCGGTAACGGCCTCGCGCCCGTCGATGATGCGGTGGTCGTAGCTGAGCGCAATATACATCATCGGGCGGATCACCACCTGGCCATTGCGGGCCACGGGGCGGTCCTCGATGCGGTGCAGGCCCAGCACGGCGCTCTGCGGCGGGTTGATGATCGGCGTGCTCATCAGGCTGCCGAACACGCCGCCGTTGCTGATGGTGAAGGTGCCGCCGGTCATGTCGGCCATGGTCAGCGCGCCATCCTTGGCCTTCTGGCCATAGGCGGCGATGGCCTGCTCGATCTCGGCAAAGCTCATGGCGTCCACGTTGCGCACCACCGGCACGACGAGGCCGTTGGGGGCGGACACGGCCACTGATAGGTCGACGTAATCGTGATAGACGATCTCGTCGCCTTCGATCTTGGCGTTGACCGCGGGCACGTCCTTCAGCGCCAGCGTGGCCGCCTTGGCGAAGAACGACATGAAGCCCAGCTTGATGCCGTGCTTCTTGGCGAACAGGTCCTTATAGGCCTCGCGCGCCTCGATCACGGCGGACATGTCCACGTCGTTGAACGTGGTCAGCAGGGCGGCTTCTTCCTGCGCGCTCTTCAGCCGCTTGGCGATGGTCTGCCTGAGGCGCGTCATCTTCACGCGTTCCTCGCGGCGCTCGCCCGCTGCGGCGGGGGCGGCAGAGGCGGGGGCCGAAGCCGTGGCCGCAGGGGCGGCCTTCTTGGCTTGCGCGGCTGCCAGCACGTCTTCCTTGGTCAGGCGGCCATCCTTGCCGGTGCCCTTGATGGTGGAAGGGTCAAGGCCCGCTTCCAGCACCGCGCGGCGCACGGCGGGGGACAGGGTCAGGTCAGCCTCGGCTGCGGGAGCGGGAGCGGCGGGGGCTGCCGGGGCCGGAGCAGGGGCGGGAGCAGCAGGCGCAGCCGGTGCAGCCGGAGCCGCCGGGGCAGCGGCAGGCTTGGCGGCTGCGGTGGCACCAGCTTCCACCATGGCGATCACCGCGCCCACGTTCACCGTGGCGCCAACCTGCACAAGCTGTTCGCTCAGCACGCCGGCCACCGGGGCGGGCACTTCGATCGCCACCTTGTCGGTTTCCAGGCTGGCAATCGGCTCGTCCGCCTTCACGGCATCGCCGGGCTTCTTCAGCCATTCGCCAAGGGTGGCTTCGGTAACGGATTCGCCCAGCACGGGGACTTTGACTTCAGTGGCCATCTTCGTGTTTCCTCAGGCCTTCGCGGCAGGGGTAAGGCCCAGCGCATCGGCGACAAGCGCGTTCTGCTGGGCAAGGTGGGTCTTGGCAAAGCCGGTGGCGGGCGATGCGCTGGCATTGCGCCCGGCATAGCGCGGGCGCATGCCGGCATGGCCGGCGGCGGTCAGGGCTTGCTCGATGCGGCTCTCGACGAAGAACCAGGCGCCGTTGTTCTTCGGCTCCTCCTGGCACCAGATCACGTCCTTGAGGCCGGTCATCTTCTGCAGGCGCGCGGCCAGCGGCTCACCCGGGAAGGGATAGAGCTGTTCCAGCCGGACCACGGAGACGTTCTCCAGCCCCTCGGCATCGCGCTTTTCCATCAGGTCATAGGCGACCTTGCCGCTGCACAGCACCAGCCGCTCCACCTTGGCATCGGCGATCTCGGTTTTGTCCGAGAGGATCCGCATGAAGTGGCTGTCAACCTGGAAGCGGGCCGCATCGCTTTTGGCCATCGGATGGCGCAGCAGGCTCTTGGGCGTCATGATGACCAGCGGCTTGCGGAACGGGCGCAGCATCTGCCGGCGCAGCACGTGGAAATAGTTGGCCGGGCTGGTGATGTTGCACACCTGGATGTTGTCATCGGCACACAGTTGCAGGAACCGTTCGAGGCGCGCTGACGAGTGTTCCGGCCCCTGGCCCTCGAAGCCGTGCGGCAGCAGCATCACCAAGCCGTTGGCGCGCAGCCACTTGGCTTCGCCGCTGGCGATGAACTGGTCAATCATGATCTGCGCGCCGTTGGCAAAGTCGCCGAACTGCGCCTCCCACATCACCAGCGTCTTGGGATCGGCCCCGGCAAAACCGTATTCGAAACCCAGCACGCCGAATTCGCTGAGGACGCTGTCATACACCTCGAACTTGCCGTGGGGCAGGGTGGTGAGGGGGATGTACTTGTGCTCGTCCTTCTGGTCGACCCAGATGGCGTGGCGCTGGCTGAAGGTGCCGCGCCCGCTATCCTGCCCGGACAGGCGCACGCCGAAGCCTTCGGAAACAAGGCTGCCGAAAGCGAGTGCTTCCGCCGTGGCCCAGTCGAAGCCCGTGCCGCTGGCGAACATCTCGCGCTTGGCATCGAGCACGCGGGCCAAGGTCTTGTGGACGGTGAGGCCTTCGGGGATGGTGGTCAGCGTGCGGCCCAGGCTTTCGAACAGCTTGGGGCTGATCGCGGTATCCACGTTGCGGCGCGCGGTTTCCGGATCCGCCGGCTTGTGCAGGCCGGACCAGCGGCCGCCGAACCAGTCGGCCTCGTTGGCCTTGTAGCCCTTGCCCGCCTCGAACTCCTGCTCCAGCAGGGCATTGAAATCATAGCGCATGTGATCGGCATCGTCGGGGCTGATCACGCCTTCCGCCGCCAGGCGCTTGGCATAGACCTCGCTCACCCGGTCGTGCGCGCGGATGCGCTCGTACATCAGCGGCTGGGTGAAGCCCGGCTCGTCGCCCTCGTTGTGGCCGAAGCGGCGATAGCACCACATGTCGATCACGATGTCGCGCTTGAAGGTCTGGCGGTATTCGATGGCCAGCTTGCAGGCGAAGGTCACGGCTTCCGGGTTGTCGCCGTTGACGTGCAGGATCGGGGCCTGCACGCCCTTGGCCACATCGCTGGGATAGGGGGACGATCTGGCGAACTGCGGGCTAGTAGTGAAACCGATCTGGTTATTGATCACGAAGTGCAGGCAGCCACCGGTGTTGTAGCCGCGCACGCCGGACAGGCCCAGGCACTCCCACACCACGCCTTGCCCCGCAAAGGCGGCATCGCCGTGGAGGAGGACCGGCAGCACCTTCTCGTGCTTGGACAGATCATCGTGGATCGCCTGTTGCGCGCGCACCTTTCCCAGCACCACGGGGTTGACCGCTTCCAGGTGGCTGGGGTTGGGGACCAGGCTCATGTGCACCTTGATGCCGTCAAACTCGCGATCGGTGCTGGTGCCCAGGTGGTACTTCACGTCACCCGATCCGCCCACGTCATCCGGGTTGGCGCTGCCGCCGGAGAATTCGTGGAAGATCACGCGGTAGGGCTTGGCCATCACGTTGGCCAGCACGTTCAGGCGGCCGCGGTGGGCCATGCCGTACACGATCTCGCGCACGCCCATGGCGCCGCCATACTTGATCACCGCTTCCAGAGCGGGGATCATGGACTCGCCGCCATCCAGGCCGAAACGCTTGGTGCCGACGTACTTCTTGCCCAGGAACTTCTCGTATTCCTCGCCGCGGATCACCGCGCCCAGGATGGCCTTCTTGCCCTCGTTGGTGAACTGGATCACCTTGTCCGGGCCCTCGATCCGCTCCTGCAGGAAGCGGCGCTCCTCCACGTCGGCGATGTGCATGTATTCGCAGCCGACATGGCCGCAATAGTTCTTGCGCAGCGTCTCCACCAGTTCGCGCACAGTGGCCCATTCGAAGCCCAGCGTGCCGCCAAGGTAGACCTTCTGGTCCAGCGCAGCGCCGGAAAAACCGTGGTATTCGGGCGTCAGGTCGGCGGGGATGTCCTGCTTGGTCAGGCCCAGCGGGTCCAGGTTGGCCGCCAGGTGGCCACGCACGCGATAGGTGCGCACCAGCATCATCGCCCGGATTGAGGCATCGGCGGCCTGGGTGATCGCCGCCGGGTCCATCGCCTGGCCAGCCTTGGCGGCAGCCTTTTCCACCGCGATGCGCATGGCCGTGGGGTCCATCGCCCCCGAAAGGTCGGCCCCGTCGGTCAGCGGCCAGCGCGGATTGGCCCACGAAGGACCGGGCTGGGGGCCATCCTGGCCGTCCAGCTCGGGGAGGAAATTGTGCGCGTCGTTACCCATGGCGGCTAATCCCGTGTGCGGTTTCAGGCGAGCTCTTTGAGCAGCGCGTCGAGCGTTTCACCCAGCAGGCTGGGCGAGGGGGAAACGCGGATGCCCGCAGCTTCCATCGCCGCGATCTTGTCGTCCGCGCCGCCCTGGCCGCCCGAAACGATCGCGCCCGCGTGGCCCATGCGGCGGCCCGGAGGAGCCGTGCGGCCGGCGATGAAGCCCACCATCGGCTTCTTGCGGCCCTTGGCGGCTTCCTGCTTCAGGAACTCGGCCGCCTCTTCCTCGGCAGACCCGCCGATTTCACCGATCATGATGATGCTCTCGGTTTCCGGATCGTCCAGGAACAGGTCCAGCACGTCGATGAAGTTGGTGCCGTTCACCGGATCGCCGCCGATGCCGACCGCGGTGGTCTGGCCCAGGCCGATCTGGGTGGTCTGGAACACGGCTTCATAGGTGAGGGTGCCCGACCGGCTGACCACGCCCACGCTGCCCTTCTTGAAGATCTTGCCCGGCATGATGCCGATCTTGCACTCGTCCGGCGTGAGCACGCCAGGGCAGTTGGGGCCGATCAGGCGGCTCTTGGTGCCGGAAAGCGCGCGCTTCACCTTGACCATGTCCATCACCGGAATGCCCTCGGTGATCGCCACGATCAGTTCCACCTCGGCCTCGATGGCTTCCAGGATCGAGTCCGCAGCGAAGGGCGGCGGCACGTAGATCACCGATGCGGTGGCCCCGGTAGCTTCCTTCGCCTCGCGCACGGTGTTGAACACCGGCAGGCCGATGTGGGTGGAGCCACCCTTGCCAGGAGTCACGCCGGCGACCATCTGCGTGCCATAGGCGAGCGCCTGCTCGGTATGGAAAGTGCCGGTTTCACCGGTCATGCCTTGCGTGATGACCTTGGTGTTCTTGTTGACGAGGATGGACATTCAAATCTTCCCTTGGGAGTGAGTCCCTGCGAAGGCCGGGACCTCAGGCAATGCAGCGATAGGCCGCAGGAGATCCCGGCCTGCGCCGGGACTCACGAATTCATGCGAGCGAGCCGTCAATCGCGCGGCACGCCACCAGCAGTTCCTTGACCGCATCGACGCTGACCTGGAAGTTGGCCTTGGCTTCGGCGTCGAGGGCGATCTCGACCACCTCTTCCGCGCCGCCCGCGCCGATCACCACCGGCACGCCGACATACAGCCCGTCGAGGCCGTACTGGCCGTCAACGTAGACCGCGCAGGGCAGGATGCGCTTCTGGTCGCCCAGGTAGGCTTCAGCCATGGCGATGGCGCTGGTGGCGGGGGCGTAATAGGCGCTGCCGGTCTTCAGCAGGGCGACGATTTCGCCGCCGCCGCTGCGGGTGCGGGCGACGATCTCGTTCAGGCGTTCGGTGCTGCTCTTGCCCATCTTGACGAGGTCGGTGACCGGAATGCCGCTGATGGTCGAGTATTCGAGCACGGGCACCATGGTATCGCCGTGGCCGCCCAGCACGAAGGCGTTCACGTCCTTCACCGAAACGCCGAATTCCCACGCCAGGAACGTGGCGAAGCGCGCCGAATCCAGCACGCCGGCCATGCCCACCACCTTGTTGTGCGGCAGGCCGGAGAACTCGCGCAGCGCCCACACCATCGCGTCGAGCGGGTTGGTGATGCAGATCACGAAAGCGTCGGGCGCGTGGTTCTTGATGCCTTCGCCCACGGCCTTCATCACGCTGAGGTTGATGCCCAGCAGGTCGTCGCGGCTCATCCCCGGCTTGCGGGGGACACCGGCGGTGACGATGATCACATCGGCGCCCGCGATGTCCGCATAGTCGTTGGTGCCCTTGATCTGCGCGTCAAAGCCTTCGATCGGGCCACACTGGGCCAGATCCAGCGCCTTGCCCTGGGGAATGCCCTCGGCAATGTCGAACAGGACTATGTCGCCCATTTCCTTCTTCGCGGCGAGGTGGGCCAGGGTGCCGCCGATCATGCCGGCGCCGATGAGGGCGATCTTCTTGCGTGCCATTGAATGCCGTTCCTTGCATTGCAGCGCGGGCGCGAAAGAAAAGTCCGTGATGGCCCGCCCCGCGCACCGCCATGGGGGAGGGACCGTCAGAATACCGGCATCGGCCCTACGCCTGCGGGCAGGGGTTGGCAACCGCCAAAAGCCCGTATTTGCGGGTTATTTGTGATAACAGTTCGCAGTAGCAATAATGCGGGTTTCAAGGTGACTTTGTCTGGCAAGATCCGCCCGAATGCCTTGTGGCAACGTTCGATGAATGGCCCATGACAATCAGCCCACAAGCCGCAGGTTGGCTCCCTCGCGCTCGTCCTGCAGCAGGCGCAGCGCCAGGTGGGCGGGGACCGCGCGGCTGAAGTGGTAACCCTGGCCCAGCGTGCACCCGGCGCGGCGCACGGTTTCCACCTGCTCGGCGGTTTCCAGGCCCTCGGCCACGATCTCCATCTCCAGCGTTGCCCCCATCTCGGCCACGGCGCGGATGATAGCATCGCTCTTGCGGCCGGTGTTGGGGCCGGAGACGAAGCTGCGATCCACCTTGATCGTGCGGAACGGGTACTTGTTGATGTAGTGCAGCGAAGAATAGCCGGTGCCGAAGTCGTCGAGCGCGAAGCGCACGCCTTCGACTGCCAGCATGTCCATGAACTGCGCGGTGGCGGCGTTGTCGGCCACGAACAGGTTCTCGGTCACTTCCAGTTCCAGCCGCCGCGCGGGCAGGCCGGCGTCACGCAGCGCCGCCAGGATGCCCAGCGCCGCGCCGGGGGCGTGGATCTGCACCGGCGAGAGGTTGACCGCCAGGGTCACGTCTTCGGGCCAGTTGACCGCTGTGCGCGCCGCCATGCGGGTGATCCAGTTGCCCAGGGTGATGATCAGGCCGGTATCCTCGGCCACGGGGATGAAATCCTGCGGGGGAATCTCGCCCCGTTCCGGGTGGAACCAGCGGACCAGCGCCTCGAACGCGCGGATGCGGCCGGTCTTGAGGTCCACGATCGGCTGGAAATAGATCGACAGTTCGTCACGCTGGATCGCCCCGCGCAGTTCCGCCTCGATCTCCTTGCGGCGTACCAGGTTGCGCGTCATCGCGTGGTTGAAGAAGCACACCTGGTGCTGCCCGGCGGCCTTGGCATAGTAGAGCGCCAGCCCGGCGTGCTGCATCAGGTGTTCCAGGTCCGGCTGGTCGGGGTCGAGCAGGGCAACCCCCAGCGAGGCACCGCTTTCGATCCGCTGGCCGCTGACCCGCATCGGTGCGGCCAGTTCGGCGCTGAGCGCGCCCGCCAGGATTTCGGCCTCGATGCGGGTGGCCAGCGGGACGGCCAGCAGGAACTCGTCGCTGCCGAAGCGGGCCAGCACGGCATCGTCCGGCGCGCGGATCACCAGCCGGTCGGCCACCAAGCGCAGCACCTCGTCGCCCACGTGGTGACCCAGCATGTCGTTCACTTCCTTGAAGCGACGCAGGTCGATCCAGAACAGCGCGACCTGCTGGCCAGAGGCGCGGCTGGCAATCAGGGCCTGGCTCGCCTCGGTAAAGCCGGTCCGGTTGTTGAGGCCGGTGACACCGTCAGTCAGCGACTGGACGCGCATGGCGTGGGCCAGCCGCTCGCTCTCCGCCGCCAGCCGGACCTGCCGCCCCAGGGCGGTAAACATGGCCATGGTGACGAATGTCAGCGCAACGCTCATGCACGGCAGGATCAGGCCCAGCGCCACCAGCGGCGGGCTGCCTTCGATGAAGCAGGCCACCGTCAAGGGGGTGAAGGTCAGCAGCATCTGCCCGATCACCACCGGAGGGCGCGCGGCATTGCCCACGGCGATGCCCGCGCCGACGGTCATGGCGTAGCCCACCACCAGCACTGTCAGACTGTCCGGCGTGCCAGTCAGCACGGCCAGCGTGGCACACAGGCCAACAAGGCCGGCGAAGATCAGCGATGTTGCCGGGAAAATCTGCCGCAGCACCTGGGCCGTGCGGCCTTCGGTGCCAAGATGGGCCAGCGCCAGGAACACGCGCAGCGCGGTAATCAGCGCCAGCGTCCCGCCGGCGGCGCGGAGATGGTCGTTATTCGTGCTGGCAATGATCGCCTGCGCCACCAGCAGCGCACACAGGCAGTTGATCAACAGGCCGGTGGGCCGGTTGTGCATCGAGCGCGCCAGCTCCGCGCGGACGCGCAGCTCCTGCCGTTCAAAGCCGAACAGGTCGGCGAGGATGTTCTCCAGGTTTTTGATCGGACCTGCTCCGTTGCGACGGTGGAGCTTTAGGCAGGGCTTTGAAATTTTTGGTTAAGCCCGACGATACAGCGTTCTACCTAGCGGGCCCTACAACCCGTTGGCGGCATCCTTCTCGATCCGCGCGGCCAGCCGCCGGTCCAGCGTGCGACAGATGTCGAGCCACCAGGCGTGGCCGTCCGCGTCACCCGCCACCCGCGCGGCGCAGGCCAGTTCGGCGGCGATTCGCGGAGCGGCCAGGCCATGCAGGGCAAAGTGGCCCAGCGCCGCATGCAGCACGGCCGAGCGGATCTGGTGCAGCGTGTTGTCGTTGGCGGCCTGGCGGCGGGCCAGCGCGCGCACCTGCAGCGGGCGCATGCGCGGGCCGGGGGTGCGGGTGGCAGCGGCAAAGCGGATCGACATGGGGGTAAAGGCTCCTGCGGCTGCCGGGGCGATGCCACCACGGCACCGCTGGGCCGTGCTCTAGCTGGCCCACGCTAAGCAGGAGTTTGGCAAAATGGTTTCCAGAACCTTTGCTGCCGCTTGGCGCAGGCTAGGGCTGCGCCAGCCAGGTTCCGCTGCTCTCGTATTCCTTGCGCACCTGGCCCGATTGCGGGAACAGCTGGGTCTGCGGTGCCGCGCTGGTGGCGGGAACCGGAGCGGGGGGCGTAAGGGCCGCACCGTCGCCGCTTCCGCCCGCAGTGCCGGCCACGATCACCGGCAGTGGCACGGCGGGCACGCCCAGTTCGCCCGCCAGCGGCATGACCGCGCCCGAGGTGCTCCGCACCGGCAGCGGCTCCACCCCGGCATAGGCGGCGGTGAAGGCGCTGGCCCGTCCCGCCATGCCGCCGAAGCGGTAGAAGCGGTGCGCGCCGATGGTGCCCACCGGAGTCAGGCTGGGGGCCCAGTAGGGATAGATCGCGGTGGTGTGATAGTGCGTGGCCAGTCCCACTGGCGCGAACACGAAGCCGCCCAGCGCGGCGCTGGCCACGCGGCGCGCCTTGTTCCACGCCGCCACGGACGGGCGGCGGGCCAGCGACCCATCGCAAGTGAAGCTGAACTGGCAGCCGGTGCTGCGCTGCGATCCCTGGAAGACCACGCCGCACACCGTGTTGGGATAGCTGGGGTGGCGCACGCGGTTCATCACCACCTGGGCCACGGCCTGCTGGCCTTCCAGGCTTTCGCTGGCGGCCTCGTAATAGATGGCCATGGTCAGGCATTCCTCGGCCCGCAGCTTGTCGGTGAAGCTGCCGCCCATGGAGAAGGCGCGGGCAGCGGGGCCGCGTTGCGGCAGGGCGGGGGTGGTCAGCGAAGCCTCGTCCACCGCAGGGGTAAGGGCAGCGGCTTCCTCGCCGCTGGCCAGGGCCACGGCCGGCGCACCATCGGCGGGGCGCCAGGCGGCGAACTCGGGATCGAGCGGCTGGATCGCGGGTGCGGCGGTTGCAATGGTGGCGGGCTTTTCCGCAACATCGCCCACGCCGGGGGCGGCCATGGCGGGCACGGCCACGGCCAGCGCCAGCACGCCGATCCGGCGGCGCAGCAGGCGGCGGCTGGCCGGCCGGGTCAGGCCGTGGCTGCGGGCGCGCCGCGTCACCCGGGCGGAAAAGTCCCCCGGTTGCAGCTCGTCCATGTCATGCCAGTAGGCCAGCGTTCGATTCCCGCGTGCGACACCGGGCAATTCCGATGCGCCACAGGCGCCTAGCGCGAATTCCTTACCGATTCCGCACCAGCTAACGCCACGTCCCGTAACGGGACGGTGCGGGCCGGGGGGTTAACGCCCCGGCCCGTCCGCAATCAGTCCATCAGGCCGCGCGCGCGCAGCATCGGCTCCGCCCGCGGATCGTGGCCGGTGAAGTCACGATACATCTGCTCGTAGCTCTTCGAATGGCCCTGGCCCAGGAAGGTGGCGCGGATCCGGTCACCCATGGCCCGCGTCATGCCGCCGTTTGCCTCCACATAGGTGTAGGCATCGTGGTGAAGCATCTCGGTCCACTGGTAGGCATGGTAGCCCGACGAATAGCCGTTGGAGACGATGTGCCGGAAGTAGGGCGTACGATAGCGCGGCGGCACCAGCGCGGTGTTGAGGCCGGTGCGCGCCAGCGAGGCGTTCTCGAAAGCCACCACGTCAGCGGGGATCTGGCCCGGTTGCAGGCGGTGCCAGTCAAGGTCCACCAGCGAGGCCGAGATCAGCTCGCCAAAGGCATAGCCCTGATCGAACTTGCTGGCGCGCTCGATCGCCTCGATCAGCTCGGCGGGGATCGTCTCGCCGGTCTGGTAGTGCTTGGCATAGTTGTTCAGCACGGCCGGGATGGTGGCGAAGTTCTCGTGAAACTGGCTGGGGAATTCCACCCAGTCGCGCGCGGTGTTGGTGCCGCTGATGCTGGGATACTGCTGGCTGGCGAATAGGCCGTGCAGGGCATGGCCGAATTCGTGGAACATCGTGGTCACGTCGTCGAAGCTGGCCAGCGCCGGCTCGCCCGGGGCGGGCGGGGCGATGTTGAGCGTGTTCGACACCACCGGCTTGTTGCCCAGCAGGTAGCTCTGCTCCACGAAGTTGTTCATCCACGCGCCGCCGTTCTTGTTGCCGCGGGCGAAGGGATCGAAATAGAACAGGCCCATCTCGGTCCCGTCCTTGTCGATCACGGTATAGACGGTCATGTCCGGGTGATAGACGGGGATGTCGGTCCGCTTGCGGAAGGTCATCCCGTAAAGCTGCTCGGCCATGTAGAACACGCCGTTTTCAAGCACGTTGGTCACCTCGAAATACTGCCGGATGCGGCTTTCATCAAGGTTGTAGCGTTCGGCCCGCACCTTCTCGGCATAGAAGGCCCAGTCCCACGGCTGCACGGTGAAGTTGTGGCCGTCTGCCCGGATGCGCTCGTTCAGCACCTCGGCCTCGCGTGCCTGGGTGGCGGCGATGGCGGGCACCATGTCGCGCAGGAACTGCTCGGCGCGGGCCGGGGTGGCGGCCATGCGGTCGTACATCTGCCAGGTGGCATAGTCCGGCGCGCCCATCAGTTGCGCCTTGCGGGCGCGCAGTTCCATCACCTCGCGCACGATGCCGGTGGTGTCATACTCGCCGCCCGACGAGGTGCGGTTGATGCTGGCTTCGTAGAGGCGGCGGCGCGTCTCGCGGTTTTCCAGCGCGGCCAGCAGCGGCTGCTGGGTGGTGTTGATAAGCGCGAGCATGAACTTGCCGGGATGGCCGCGTTCGGTGGCAAGGCGGGCGGCGGCCTCGATCTGGCCTTCGGTAAGGCCCGCCAGTTCGGCGCGGGTCTCGACCAGCACGGCGGCGGCGGCGGTGCCCTGGGTCAGCTTCTGGCCGAACTCGCTCTCCAGGCTGGAGAGGCGGGTGTTGATCTGGCGCAGATCCGCCTTGGCATCGGCATCCAGCAGCGCGCCGCGATGGACGAACTCCTGATAATAGATGTCCAGCAGCATCGCGTCCTCGGCGGTCATGCTCATGGCGGCGCGGTTGTCGTACACCGCCTTCACCCGGGCGAAGAGCGCATCGTTGAGGTAGATCGCATCGTTCATGGCCGCCAGTTGCGGGGCCACGGCGCTGTCGATCGCGTCCAGCGTGTCGTTGGTGTTGGCGCCCTGCACCTGGTAGAAGGCGGCGGCGGCGCGGTTCAGCATCTGGCCGGTGCGCTCCATCGCCACGATGGTGTTCTGGAACGTGGGCGCTTCCGGATTGCGGGCGATGTGCTCGATCTCGGCCAGCTTGATGGCGATGCCCTGCTCGATCGCCGGCTGGTAGTCGCTGTCCTGGATGCGGCTGAAATCGGGCGCGCCGAAGGGCAGGGTGCTGGGAGCTGCGAAAATGCCGGTGCCCACGGGGATCGGGGGCAGGGCCTGCGCGGTGGCGGGAGCGGCGGCGCTGTCAGACATGGTGGTGCAGGCGCTGAGCAGGGCGGCGGCGGCAACCCCGGCGAGAAGGCGAACGGACATGGATTCTCCTGACAAGGCAGGCAAGCAGGCGCGACCCCGCGCGCCCGGTTACCATTGAAACGGAACTGCTCTCTAGTGAAACCATCATGGCAGGGCAATGAACAAAGCGGACGACCTCAGCCCACGGGAAATTGTTCGACCGGCGTATAATGCGATCCGACCGGCGACAAGGTGCTGGCGAACAGCGTGAAGCTGTCCACCGTGCAGGGCGGGGCGGCCAGAAGGGCATGGGCCGCCAGCCATTGGGGCACGCCGGGCACCTGGCCGCCGAGGCGGGCGAGGGTGACGTGCGGCAGGAAGCGCCGCGCTTCGGGCGGGAAGCCGGCCATGGCGCAGGCCTGGGCCACGCGCGCCTGCAGCGCATGCAACGGCTCGCTGGGGGCGACACCGGCCCACAGCGCCTTGGCGCGGCCCTTGTGTTCGAAGTGGCCCACGCCGGACAGGGTCAGGGTGAATGGCGTAACCGGCACACGGGACAGGGCCAGCACCAGATCGTCCACCGCAGGCTGCGGCACGTCGCCCAGGAAGGTCAGCGTCAGGTGCAATTGTTCGGCATCCTGCCAGCGGGCATCGGCCAGGCCCTCCATCGTATCGAGCAGCAGGTCGCTGACCGGTTCCGGCAGGGTCAGGGCGGTGAACAGGCGGGGCATCACAAAACCTGTGCCACGTTTGCCGCCCCGTTGCGATGGCCTTGCGAACGCCCGTCAGGTGGCCCCGTAGGTTCGCAGGATCCGGCCATAGCGCAGCGCGGTCGCCTCGTTGAAGTGGACCCCGTCCGATGTATGGTCGGCCAGCACCGGTTGCGGGATCAGGCGACCCACGCCGTGGGCGGTAAGCTGGCGGATGCCCCGGTTGAGCGCGGCGATGGTGGCGGCATCGAAATCCGGCCCGGTGGGCATCTTTGCCTGCTCGGCGGGCCACACTTCGGACACCCATACCCGCTCCGGTCCGCAAGCGGCCACCATCCGGCGCAGGTTGGCCAGCGAGGCCGCGGGGCGGCGCATGTCCGGCTTGGCATCGTTGGTGCCCAGCGCAATCACGATCTCGGCATCGGACAGCAGGCACAGCGTGCGCGCCATGCGCGTCATGTCGCCGATGGTGGCGCCGGGATAGCCGGCAAACAGCACCCCCTGGCCCGATGGAATGCCGGTCAGCCGGCTGTCACCGATCACGATGCGGCTGGCCAGCGGGGCCTGCGCCAGGGTGCCCACGGTGCGTGGTGATACGGTCGGCTCCAAGGGGGTGGGGGCCACCAGCCAGCCGGCAAAGACATAGACCCCCAGCACGCCGATGCCGCCCCAGCGCAAGAGCCGGCGCAGCGGGCTTGCGACAGGTTGCGGCTGGCGGGAGGCGGAACGGGCGGCCCAGCGGTCCGCCAGCCAGCGGCGCACCTGCGGCCGGCGATGCTCGGTCAGCTTCGCCACCTGCCCCGCCAGCGCCACGATCAGTGCCAGCCCGGCGGCAAACAGCAGCAGGTTGTCGCCCGCGCTTAGGCCATAGCCGCGAGCTAAGGTCAGCAGGGGCCAATGAATCAGATAGAGCGTAAATGAACATTCCGCGAGCCACGAAATCTGCGGGTGAAATCTCTCCAGCAAGGCTGCGCGGGACTGTACCAGCGGCTTCATGCCCAGGAAGCACAGTGCTACACCCAGCCCGAACACGAAATCCGAAGCAGCAAGCTGGGCGAAGCCCAATTCTGCAGGAGTCGTGTTCAGAGCACTGAACATCAACATGTTCAGCGTCGTTTCGAACTTCACGGACAGCAGGATTGTTGCCAGGCCAGACAAGATCGCAATAAAGCCTGTATCGGCCGGAAGGGTCTTCCCGGGGCCGAAGCGGGCCAGCGCTACACCCAGCAGCCAGATGGGGAGCAGCAACAGCACTGTGATGCCGGCGACCGCTGCGGCAAAAGCCAGCACTGCCATTCGTCGCCACCCCCGCAGGTAGAAGGCCGCGCCAAACAGGACATAGAACCAGACTTCCACGGCCAGAGACCAGTAGGGGGGGTTCCATAGCGGACCCACCCCAAAGGACGTTTCGCTCAGGAAAAATGCCGGAAGCACCACTGCTGCCACGCTGGGTGTCGTGTAGGCACGGCTCTGCTCGATAACGTCGATCTGGCCAATCTGCCCGATCGCCCAAGCCACCAGGCCAAGGCCGATCGCTACCGGAACCAGGGGGGCCACGCGGGCGAAGCGCGCAATCGCATAATGTGGCAGGCTGGACGGGCGGCACCAGGCAGAATTCGCAATGACCAGGCCAGAAAGGACGAAGAATACGATTACCGCATTGTGCTGAAGACTTGTGTCGAACCCGAAGGGTCCAGTGTAAAGTTCCTGCTGCACGGCATGGCCGACGAGCACCACCAGTGCTGCTCCGCCCCGGATTCCATCTAGCGCGATGGACATGGGGCGATCTAGGAATCTTTCGCGGACCATTTGAGCACCGTTAGGCAATCATCGCTAAACTCGGGTTAACGGCGTGCCCCCAGCTCGGCGGTCCCGTTCCTGAGGGGCTGGTTTAATCGCGGGACTCTGCTTGCCCGCCCCTTGACCCACGGGAACATTTGCGGAACACAGGTTTCCGACGGGCTGGACCTTCGGCCCACTGGACTCTTATCCGCAAAGGCCCATATCGCCCGCCATGGCTCTCTCCCAGATTTCCGTCCGCGGTGCCCGTGAGCACAATCTCAAGGGTATCGACATCGATCTGCCGCGCGATGCGCTGATCGTGATCACCGGCCTGTCAGGCTCCGGCAAGTCGAGCCTGGCGTTCGATACCATCTATGCCGAGGGGCAGCGGCGCTATGTCGAGAGCCTCAGCGCCTATGCGCGCCAGTTCCTTGAGATGATGCACAAGCCGGACGTGGAGCATATCGACGGCCTGTCGCCCGCCATTTCCATCGAGCAGAAGACCACCAGCCGCAACCCGCGCTCCACCGTCGCCACCGTCACCGAGATCTACGACTACATGCGCCTGCTGTGGGCGCGGGTGGGCACGCCCTATTCGCCCGCCACCGGCCTGCCGATCGAGGCGCAGACCGTGTCCAACATGGTCGACCGGGTGATGGCCCTGCCCGAGGGCACGCGCATCTACCTGCTGGCCCCGGTCGTGCGCGGCCGCAAGGGTGAATACCGGCGCGAACTGGCCGAATGGCAGAAGGCCGGCTTCACCCGCGTGCGGATCGACGGCGAGATGATGGAGATCCAGGACGCGCCAGCCCTCGACAAGAAGCTGAAACACGATATCGAGGTGGTGGTCGATCGCCTGACCGTGCGCGAAGGCATCGAGACGCGGCTGGCCGACAGCTTCGAGCAGGCGCTGAAGCTGGCCGAGGGGCTGGCCTACGTGGACCTGGCCGATGGCGTGGTGCCGGGCCGCGAGGACGAGGCGGCGGGCGGCGGCAACCTGAAGGGCGCCGGCCTGCCCGCCAACCGCATCGTGTTCAGCGAGAAGTTCGCCTGCCCCGTCAGCGGCTTCACCATCGAGGAGGTGGAGCCCCGCCTGTTCTCCTTCAACGCGCCGCAGGGGGCCTGCCCGACCTGCGACGGGCTGGGCGAGAAGATGCTGTTCGATCCGCAGCTCGTCGTGCCCAACGAAACGCTCAGCCTGAAGCAGGGCGCGGTGGTGCCCTGGGCCAAGAGCAACCCGCCAAGCCCCTATTACATGCAGGTGCTGGCCAGCCTCGCCAAGGCCTATGGCTTCAGCCTGGAAACCCCCTGGACCGACCTGCCGGGCGAGGTGCAGCTGATCGTGCTCTATGGCACCGGCGGCAAGCGCGTGCCCTTGACGTTCAAGGACGGGCGCAAGGAATACACGGTCGACAAGGCGTTCGAAGGCGTCATCGGCAACCTCAACCGCCGCCTGCTGCAAACCGACAGTGCCTGGATGCGCGAGGAGCTGAGCCGCTTCCAGACCGCGCAGCCGTGCGAAACCTGCCACGGCGCGCGCCTGAACGACAAGGCCCTCTCCGTAAAGGTCGCCGGCAGCGACATCAGCGGGCCGGTGCGCCTGTCCGTCTCGGACTCGCTGGCCTTCTTCACGCAACTGCCGGAGAAGCTGACCGACACCCAGAACCAGATCGCCCGCGCCATCCTGAAGGAGATCGTGGAACGCCTCGGCTTCCTCAACAACGTGGGGCTGGATTACCTCAACCTCGATCGCACCAGCGGCACGCTGAGCGGCGGGGAAAGCCAGCGCATCCGCCTGGCCAGCCAGATCGGCAGCGGCCTCAGCGGCGTGCTCTACGTGCTGGACGAGCCGAGCATCGGCCTGCACCAGCGCGATAACGACATGCTGCTGGCCACGCTGAAGCGCCTGCGCGACCTGGGCAATACCGTGATCGTGGTTGAGCATGACGAGGACGCCATCCGCGCGGCGGACCACGTGGTGGATCTGGGGCCGGGCGCGGGCGTCCACGGCGGCGAGGTGGTGGCGCAGGGCTCGCTGAAGGACATCCTGAAGAGCAAGAAGAGCCTCACTGCCGCCTACCTCAACGGCAGCCGCCGGATCGAGGTGCCGGCCACGCGCCGCAAGGGCAACGGCCACAAACTGACGGTCCACGGCGCACGGGCCAACAACCTGAAGGATGTGACCGCCTCCATCCCGCTGGGCACCTTCACCTGCATCACCGGCGTATCGGGCAGCGGCAAGAGCAGCCTGACGATCGACACCCTGCAGGCCGGCGCATCCCGCCAGCTCAACAACGCCCGCGTCATCGCCGGGGCGCATGACAGGATCACCGGCCTGGAATTCTGCGACAAGGTGATCGAGATCGACCAGAGCCCCATCGGCCGCACCCCGCGCAGCAACCCCGCCACCTATACCGGCGCCTTCACCCAGATCCGTGACTGGTTTGCCGGCCTGCCCGAAAGCGCCGCGCGCGGCTACAAGGCGGGGCGCTTCAGCTTCAACGTCAAGGGCGGCCGGTGCGAGGCGTGCCAGGGCGATGGCCTGATCAAGATCGAGATGCACTTCCTGCCCGACGTTTACGTGACGTGCGAGGAATGCCACGGCAAGCGCTACAACCGCGAGACGCTGGAGGTGAAGTTCAAGGGCCACTCCATCGCCGACGTGCTCGACATGACGATCGAGGACGCGGAGGAGTTCTTCAAGGCCGTGCCCCCCATCCGTGACAAGATGCACATGCTGAACGAGGTGGGGCTGGGCTACGTCAAGGTGGGCCAGCAGGCCACCACGCTATCCGGCGGTGAGGCGCAGCGGGTGAAGCTGGCCAAGGAACTCAGCCGCCGCAGCACCGGGCAGACGCTGTATATCCTGGACGAGCCGACCACCGGCCTGCACTTCGAGGACGTGCGCAAGCTGCTGGAAGTGCTCCACCGGCTGGTTGACCAGGGCAATTCCGTGGTGGTGATCGAACACAATCTGGACGTGATCAAGACCGCGGACTGGATCATAGATTTAGGCCCTGAGGGCGGAGTCAGGGGCGGGGAAATCATCGCTTCCGGTACGCCGGAAGCCGTGGTCACCGTTGAGCGCAGCTATACCGGCAAATACCTTGCCCCGCTCCTGACCCGCGCTCAGTCCTGATCTGGGGCCGGGAGTCGAAGACGTGGCGCAGCCACAACGCGGCGTGCGGGGCGGGGAGATCATTGCTTCGGGTACCCCTGAGCAGGTGGTGAAGGAGGAGCGGTCTTATACGGGGCGGTATCTGGGGCCGTTGTTGGGGCGTTGACGGAGAAAGATGACCGGTTGCTGCGCCACGCTATCTCTCAAACTTTTCTACATCGTACGCTTCAGTCCGGCCATCTGGTTTATTTCGGACACTAAACTCGACGGCTCCTCCCTGAAGTAGCCAACCCCACACATCCGGCGTAACATTTTGTCTGGCAATGAAGAACTCTCTGCCATCTCGAACTTCCAAGAATCCAAAATTCTCCTGTCTTCCCCTGAGTTTCAAACCACCGAAGAAGCGGCCATCCTCGAAACTATGCGGATTCTCGTGATAAATTTCGTTGTTAATCCATTCTTGAAGACGACGCGCGTTGACGGCGTCGATCCGACGATCCGAAATTAAAGCCTTCAAACAGGGGAGAACCTTAAGAACATGGTCGACGATGGTATCGTCAAATGCACGGGTTCCCTCGCTCTCCAAATAGCTCACAAAGTTACCACACTCATCTTCAGCTAAAGACAAAGCCTCATTTCCAACAAAAAAATCGATCTTTCTCTGATAAAACTGAACCCAAAGATCTATAATCAGGGCCGTCTCTTTGAAGGTTGGACCACTTAGTGCATCTGCCCTCGTCAAATAACTCTTTGCAATGTCAAATCTGCACTCACGCATCTCGGCTCTTGCGGCTTCACGAAGGACTGGTGCTGCATCTGGGTCGAGCGTCAGAGCTTCTGCAAATTGCAACGCGGCATCTGCTGCATAACCTGCTCGGAGAAGCATGCCGCCGAGAAAGAAGTGTAATTGCGGTTGCTTCGGCCCATATTCCAAAGCAGCTTCATAGGCCTCAATAGAGCGAGGCAAGTCGGACCAGACGTAGGCAGCATAGCCCTCAAATCTATAGACTTCAAAATATCCAGGTGCTGAAATTTTGAGTTCTTCGATCCCCTTCTCAACTTCCTCCGTTAAGCCACGCTGTAAAGATCGATGAAGATCGCGCAGTTTTGCTTCTGCGACAGCCTCGCCTTTCGTCCGAACGACATAATTTCGGATTTCATATCGATTAAAATCTTGATTAGCTCTTCGAATCTCAAAACGGCTTTGAATTTTTTGGAAACGGCGCTGATAGATTTCCATTTCATCCTTGGCGGGATTCGATATTCTAACGATATACGACCGCACAGACGGACGAAGTCTAAAGGTTCGTTCTGAGTTGGGAAGATCAGAAAATTCAACAAGCGCGAACCGTGAGAGTTCCAATAGTCCCGATTCGACCTCTACCGCGCTTAAACCAGAAATCTCTTCAACTACAGAAGCAGCGATGGACTCAGATACTGAGACTAGGCATTGCGCAACCTTGATGGCCTGACCTTGTAATCGATCAAGGACATTTTCGAGGCAGAATCTGAGTGCATCTTTTGGGTCACTGACGATTCTTTCTGGTGACGCGCCACTTTTGACAGCTAGTGCAAGCCATTTTATCAACAGCGGTTTAAAGCCAAGCCTGCGGCAATACTTCGTAAGCTCAGCGTCCGTCTTGTCATTTAAAGTCTTTATAGAATCAGATTTAGAAAGTATTCGTAGATATTTTAGACTCTCAGACTCTGAAAATTGCGGAACAGAAATCGGTAAATCGCCACTAATAGGAACGCGAGAAGTAAGCAATACCTTGCTATCACCTGGCACGTCTTGAACTAAACGCTCAATGTAGGGTCCTGTTATAGTTTCAAGATTATCAATTACAAGAAGAACCTTGTTTTCTTCTAGCAATAATAAAAGACTCTCAAACGAATCTTTGCCCTCCCGCCCAAACGATGATGCATCTTCAATGATGCGCAACGAATCTGTATAGGATGATGATATATCCTTTATACCGCGTTCAGTGAGTGTAGCGGTCTTTGCAGAATACCATAATATTAAGTCGAAGTTGTGGTCATCTGAATCAATAAGATTCCACAGCGTATGCAATGTTAGTGCCGTTTTTCCATTACCTCCGTCCCCCAAAACGGTAATAACTGGGTAGCGACCGAGAATTTTCTTTTTTAATTCCGACTCAAGTTCTGGGCGTCGAAGAAACCCTGTGTCCTCGTAGTCAGGTATCGGTAGGTTATTCAATGCTCCAAAATCGGGTGGATTCTCAAGTACAGATATTGATCGGTTCGCTAGTCGCTCTGGATCTTTACTATACTCGGCATAGGTCCGCGCCAAATTTGGCCAGAAATTTGGCTTATTCAGCAGGTCTGATGCAAACGCAAAACCGATAACGTATTCATCGACTGTGAGTGGTCGGCCGTGCATTACGGAATTGCGAACGCCTATAATTCGCCCCAATTTGCCAGATATATTTTTGATATAATTTATAAACGATTCGGAAAAATACTCCTTATGTCGAAGTGTTATAGAAAATTTTTGACCTAAATCGAGTGCATGAACAAGATCAAAAGTGCTCTCCGCATCGAAGGTTTTTGCGCTGTTTTGTGACAAAATGAGACGAGATTTTGTTGTCTCGTCTTCTGTAAGCACTAAACTATCGTCTGGAATGCTCCTAATATAAGACGAGAGATCAGTTTCTAGTGCGTCAAACAGGATGAACAGCGCTATTCTTTGGATGCTTGCCATCTGCTTAAGGTCTCCTCTGCTTTCGGATATATTCGTTTCCGTCTACATTTCCACGATTTTTCTTTCCTACACACCCCAATCCATGCCTCAGTCCTCCCGGTAAACCCTGACCGGAAAGGACCAGTCCCATGTCCCCCTATCCCTCGCGCCGCCCGGCGGCGGTGCCTGCCATCGACCGTCCGAGCAATCCTGCGGCGGAGGCGGCGTTTGTCGCTTCGTGGCTCGCGCATGTCGAAGCGGGCCGTATCGGTAACCGGACTCCCATGCCCCCCGAAGAACTCGCCGTGCAGCGCGCCAACGAGATGGCCGTGCTGGGGCGCACGCCCAGTTTCCTCGATCTGCCCGCGCCGCAGCCGCCGCGCCGCCGGTGGGGGCGCTGAGCATGGACCGCAACTGGCGCGACAGTCTCCCCGGCATCGAGCGGGTGGATTACGAGAGCGAATACGGCCTCCTGGCCGACGATGCCGTGGCCGGGTGCCTGCTGGAGGCGGCGGAGTATTTCGGGCCGGGGCTGGACGAGGGGGAGGGGGGCGTTGCGCCTGCATTCGAGGGTGGTGGCGCCGCGCCCACCCCCGGCCCCTCCCGTTCACGGGAGGGGGGATCGTCGCGCGAAGTTGTCCCCCTCCCGCCTGCGGGAGGGGTTAGGGGTGGGGGCGGTGCCGCCGACTTCTCGCCGCAAACCCGCCCCCCAGCTCGCCCCGGCCCCGAACCCCTGCTCACCCGCCCTCTGCAGGCGGTGTTCTGCGAGCACCTGGCGCGGCATGGCAACGTGCGGCTCGCCTGCCGGGCGGCGCGGGTTTCCGCCCAGACGGCCTATCGCATGCGCCGCGCCTGCGGGCAGTTCCGCGCGCTATGGGATGCCGCGCTGGTGATCGCGCGGGACCAGGTGGAGGACGTGCTGGCCGATCGCGCGGTGCACGGCTGGGAAGAAGCGGTGTTCTATCACGGCGAGGAGGTGGCGCGGCGGCGGCGCTATGACAGCCGCCTGCTGCTGGCCCACCTGGCGCGGCTGGACCGGCTGGCCGAGCGCGCCGCCGGGGGCGTGGTGGAGCGGTTTGACGCGGCGCTGGAAGCCCTCTCGGCCGACGAGGCGCTGGTGCTGGACCCGGCCGAGGCGGCGGTGGCGAGCGTCTCCGGCGTGGTGACTGGCGATGGCGAGACCCTTGCGCAGGCGGAGACGCCAGCCGCCGGGGATGGCGCGCCAGAACCCGGCGTGCCGCTGCTGGAAGCGCAGCTCTGCTGGCTGGAGGAGCACCACGGCGACCTGACCGAGGAGGAGGAGATTTTCCATCTCCTGCACACTGTTCCAGGTGTTCCAGGTTCGGCCCTGCGGCTGTTCGGCTGGACCGGCAGCGAGGCCGAACTGGCCGCCGACCGGGCGCGCTGGCAGGCACGGCGGGCAGCGTGGGAGGCGCAGCAGGGTGGGGGAGAGCCGGAAGCGCCTTCCGCCAAGGGCGCGGAAGGGGACGCGATCAGCCCTGGACCAGCTCGATGCTGACAGGGGCGTGGCCGGTGCGGACCATGCCGATCTGCTGGGCCGCGGCGTGCGAGATGTCGAGCACCCGTCCGCGCGCATAGGGCCCGCGGTCGTTCACCCGCACGATCACGCTGAGGCCGGTGCGCTGGTTGGTGACGCGCAGGCGCGTGCCGAAGGGCAGAGTGCGGTGCGCGGCGGTCAGGTCGGTAGGGTCGAACGCCTCGCCGCTGGCGGTGCGGTTGCCGGCCAGCTCGCGCCCGTAGTAGCTGGCCATGCCGGTATCGAGCATGGTGGCGACCTGCGCGGAGAGGGGGGCCTCGGCGGGGATGGGGGCGGGGGCAACCTCGGTGACGTCGACCGCGTGGCCTTGGGCAAACGGCTCGGTCTGGGCGGGGCCAAGGTCGGCGAAGGCGGCGGCCACGGTGCTGGCGGCGGGCTGCTCCGCACGGCCCGCGGTGGCCGGCAGGGCCAGCAGCGCCAGGGTGGCAAGCGCGACCGCACGGGTGCGGCGGTATGGTGTCGGGAGGCCCGTCATGGCGCGAGGCTCTAGGCCGGAAGGGGTTGCCAAGGCCATACCGGCAGGCTCCAGCCACCGTGTTGCAGGCGCAACTCACCGCATTGCGGAGCAGAAACGGGGCTTGCGCGGGGGTGGAACGGGTGCGGGACGGGGGAGCGGGGGCAGCAACGGAAATGGGGCCGGCATCGCTGCCGACCCCACTCTCACCGACGTGTGGACCGATCCCCGGAGGGACTGGTGCTTGACGCCCGGCGCATCACCGCAGGCAGGCTGCGGCACGCTTCCCGGCGCTCGCGCCGGTGCCGGATCCGCCGGTTGGCCGGGTATGGTGCAGGCACCTGTCCCTTGCCGTCCGGCAGGTCCGCGACCGGGGCCTTGCGGTTCCCGCCACCTCGAGCGGCTCCGCCTGTGCCAGGGGGCATCGGCGTTGCCATCGGTGGCTGGACGCTTGGCGGTCCGGCCGTGTCGCTGGGGTGGTGCCCGATGGGATGCGCTGTGCTTCGTCGGGATCACACCTTGCGGATGCTACCCTCTGTCCTACAGGCGTCGCATTGTGCCACACCTTCGCTTCGACTCGCGTTCCGTGAGTGGTCCGTTGCCTTGGATCGCCAGGGCGGTCCTTCGCTTCGGTGTCGCTCGCTTCGTGCGTGTCGATAGGTGGAGAATGCGCGCCTGGACTGAGTCGGGCAAGACGGGCAGCGTGGCACTTATCCACTTCTAGCGCAAAGGCCAGTGGACAAGGGTGGATAAGTCCACGCTTCACCGCAAACCGCCAGGTTGCAGTGCATAAAGCCGGGTGTGCGGCCGGATCAGCGGCGGCGGTCGCGCTGGGCGAGCAGGCGCAGGCGCAGGGCGTTGAGCTTGATGAAGCCCGCCGCGTCCTTCTGGTCATAGGCCCCGGCGTCATCCTCGAAGGTGACGTGGGCTTCGGAATAGAGGCTGTTGGGGCTCTTGCGGCCGACCACGCTGGCCTGGCCCTTGTACAGCTTTAGCCGCACGGTGCCGGCCACGCGCTCCTGGCTGAGGTCGATGGCGGCCTGCAGCATCTCGCGCTCCGGGCTGAACCAAAAGCCGTTGTAGATGAGCTCGGCATACTTGGGCATCAGCTCGTCCTTGAGGTGCGCGGCACCGCGATCGAGCGTAATCTGCTCGATCCCGCGATGGGCGCGGGCGTAGATCTCGCCCCCCGGGGTCTCGTACATGCCGCGGCTCTTCATGCCCACGAAGCGGTTCTCGACCAGATCCAGCCGGCCGATGCCGTGCTTGCGGCCCAGGTCGTTGAGCGCGGCGAGCAGGGTGGCAGGGCTCATGGCCTCGCCGTTGAGGGCGACGCCATCGCCCTTTTCGAAGTCGATCTCGATGTACTCGGGCGTGTCCGGGGCGTTCTCCGGGTCCACGGTGCGCGAGTAGACATAGTCGGGCGTCTCCTGCCACGGGTCTTCCAGCACCTTGCCCTCGGAAGAGGTGTGCAGCAGGTTGGCATCGGTGGAGAAGGGGCTGTCCCCCCGCTTGTCCACCGGCACCTTGATCTGGTGCGCTTCGGCCCAGGCGATCAGGGCGGTGCGGCTGGTCAGATCCCACTCGCGCCACGGAGCGATCACCTTGATGTCCGGGTCCAGCGCATAGGCCGACAGCTCGAAGCGCACCTGGTCGTTGCCCTTGCCGGTGGCGCCGTGGGCCACGGCATCGGCGCCGGTCTGGTGGGCGATCTCCACGAGTCGCTTGGAGATCAGCGGGCGGGCAATGGAGGTGCCCAGCAGGTAGTCGCCTTCATACCGGGCATTGGCGCGCATCATCGGGAACACGAAATCACGCACGAACTCTTCGCGCAGGTCCTCGATGAAGATGTGCTCGTCCGGAATGCCCATGGCGCGGGCCTTGGCGCGGGCGGGCTCGATCTCCTCGCCCTGGCCGAGGTCGGCGGTGAAGGTGACCACTTCCAGCCCGCGCTCCACGCTCAGCCACTTGGCAATGACGGAGGTATCGAGACCGCCGGAGTAGGCCAGGACAACGCGCTTGATATCGGACATGGAATCGCTCCCGCTGGAAGTGGCGCGCGCCTAACAGGCGGGGGGGATGTAGGCAACGGACAATGGGCCTGTGCCCGCACTTGCCCGTCATTCGAACTCGCGCCCGCCCACGTGCGGGTTCAGGCGCACAACCTGGTTGAGCCAGGTCCGTGGCCGCCGCACCAGGTCGTGTGGCACGTCGGCGCGCAGGCCCAGCAACTGCGCCAGGCGGGCGACGAAGTGGATGCAGTTGCACCGGTCCAGCTCGTGATAGCGGCTCGGCTGGTTGCGCCAGGTCTCCACCTCGGCCCGCAGGGTGCGGTACTGCGCATCGGTCAGCGGCATGCTGAAATGGCGGTTGGTGCGGGATACCTGGCGGGCCTCTTCCGAATAGATGACGTGTCGCGCCGGACCGCGGCTGGCGGCGGCAGTAACCGAGGCGGCGCCGAAGCCGAAGTTCTCGTCGATCCTCTCGCCGGTGGCCTCCAGCGTGCCTTCGAACACCACGAAGGTGTGCGGAAAGCGGCCGAACAGCACCGAACCGTTGAAGCTGTGGAAGTGGATCGTCACCTGCGCCAGCGCCGGGCTGGCAAGCAGCAGCAGCGCGCTGGCGAGTAGGCTGGCAAGTGCCCGCGCAACGAATCCGGAGAGAGGAACCATGCCGGTAATGGGGCCTCGCCCGGTGGCCAGGTCAAGCAACTTGCGGGGAACCGATGCTCAGCGCAGGCTCCGCACCAGCGTCGGCCAGTGCGCGCTCAGGGCCCCGGCGCGCAGCAGGTAGCTGGCGGCAAAGGCGCTCCACGCGCCAAGGTTGGCATAGGGTCGCAGCGCCAGGTCGAGCGCGAGATAGGCGAGGGTGGCCGCCACGGCGGCATTGCGCAGCGCGCGCCCCTGCGTGGCACCGATGAACACCCCGTCCAGCAGCCAGCTCGGCATCCCCAGCAAGGGCACGGCGGCGGCAAAGGGCAGCATCCGCGCGGCTTCCGCCCGCACGCCGGGATCGGTGGCGATCAGCGCCACCAGCGGCTGGCCCAGCGCGAGGAAGGCCAGTGCAAGCATCAGCCCCGCGACCGCCGAGAACTCTGCCGTCAGCCGCACGGCCCGGCGGAAGGCGGCGTGGTCGCGCGCACCCACGGCCTGGCCCACGTGGCTCTCTGCCGTGAAGGCGAAGGCATCCAGCACGAAGGCGGCCATGGCGATGAATTGCAGCAGCACATGGTTGGCCGCCAGCTCCACCGCCCCCAGCCGCGCCCCGGCATTGGTGAACCAGGTGAACATGGCCAGCAGGGCCAGGGTGCGGGCCATGATATCGGCATTGACCCGGATGATGCGGGCCAGGGCCGTGCGGTCGGTCAGGGTGCCAGGCGCCAGCCGCCGCCAGGTGGCCGGCAGGCTTTCGCCCAGCACATGACCCGCCAGCAGCAGGCCCACGCCCAGCGCCAGCCAGTCGGCGATCGCCGTGCCCAGCCCCGCCCCGAAGGGCCCCAGGCCGAGGCCCCAGACCAGCGCAATGCTGGCGGCGGCGTTCACCAGGTTCAGCACCAGTTGCAGGACCAGCGCCGGGCGGGTGCGGCCAAGGCCGATCAGCCAGCCGGTAAGGGCATAGGTGGCCAGCGCCGCTGGTGCGCCAAGGAAGCGGGCCGTGGCATAGTGGCCCGCCTGCCGCGTCACCTCGGGCTCACCCGCCAACAGCGCGAAGGCGGCCTGTTGCAGCGGCACGGACAAGGCCAGCAGCCCTCCGCCCAGGGCGAAGCCCAGCAATAGCCCCCGCAGCAGCAGGGCGCGGCTCTCGTCCCTGTCACCCCGGCCCAATGCCTGCGCCGCCATGCCGGACATGCCCATGCGCAGGAAGCCGAAGGCCCAGAACACCATGCTGATGACCGATGCCCCCAGCGCCACGCCAGCCAGGTCTGCCGCCGTGCCGGTGCGTCCGATCACTGCGGCATCGACCACACCGACCAGCGGGATCGCTGCCTGGCCCAGCATGATCGGCCAGGCCTGTGCCCAAACGGCCTTGCGCGTGAGAGGGGGCTGGGCCGCAGCGGTCATGTCGCGGCGCTTAGCCGTGCGGCGGCCCCTGCGCTATGGCAGAGGTGCGGGAGAAAGGCGCAGCACGGCGGTATCCGGCCCGTCCAGCAGCACGTAGAGCAGGCCATCCGGCCCCTGCGCCACGTCACGCACGCGCTGGTTGAGGCCGGTCAGCAGCGTCTCGCGCCGCAGTTCGCCCCAATCGGCGTTGAATACCACGCGCTCCAGCCCGCCGGTGTTGGCGATGCTGCCGCGCCGCCCGCTGCCGATGAACACGTTGCCGAGCCAGGCGGGGAAGGCCTCCCCCGAATAGACCACCATGCCCGATGGCGCAATGGAGGGGAGCCAGGCGACCAGCGGATCGGCCATGCCATCCACGTGGCGGCGGGCAGTGTCGATCCCGCTGCCATCATAGTTGCGGCCCAGCGAAACCACGGGCCAGCCATAGTTGGCCCCGCGTTCGATGCGGTTGAGTTCGTCACCCCCGTTAGGCCCGTGCTCGGCGGTGAGGATAGTGCCGTCAGGCAGCAGGGCGAGGGCGTGCTGGTCGCGGTGGCCCAGGCTCCACACGGCCGGGTGGGCACCCGGCTGGCCGGCAAACGGATTGTCCGCCGGGATAGAGCCATCGGCATTCAGCCGCAGCACCTTGCCATAGGGGCTGGCCGGGTCCTGTGCCTCGGCACCGAACGGGCTGCCGGTGGTCGCCCACAGGTGTCCGCTGGCATCCAGATCCACCCGCGCGCCGCCGGGATAGCCGGGCTGTTCGGCGGTGAAGACCGTTTCGATTTGCGTCAGCGCCGTGCCGGACAGGCGCGCACGCATAATGGTGAAGCGGCCGGTCTGCGGCGGCTGGTCGGGCTGGGCGGTATTGGGCTCCACCGTGTTCCATGTCCAGTAGACCAGGCCCGTGCCGGCGAAATCCGGGTCAACCGACACGTCGTTCAGGCCGAAACTGCGGTTGGTGGCCGATGGCAGCGGCATCCCTGCCACCGGCTGGGCCAGAAGTTCGGGCGACGGGCCGGTGGCCCCGCGCACCAGCCGCAGGTTGCCGCCCCGCTCTGCCACCAGCAGGTCGCCATCGGGCAGGAAGGCCAGGGCAAAGCTGCGCGGGAGGCCCCGCGCCACCACGGTTGCCGCCACGCCGTGCTGCTCGGCCGTGTCGAAAGTGTAGCTGTCGGCCAGTGGAGCCGGGGTTACGCCGGGCGGTCGGGCCTCCTGGGCAAGGGCGGGGGTGACCGCAAGCAGCGCCAGTGCAGCCGCGGCCACCCGCCGCCGGATCACTCCGCCGCCACCTTCAGCGCCGGGTCCAGGTGCCATTGCGGCACCGTGTCCGCCGCGCGCAGGCGGGCGCTTTCCTCGAACACGTATTCGCCGGTCATCGGGATTGCGTCGCGCTGCTTCACGTACTGGATCTGCCAGTTGACCAGGTTGCCGTGGCGGAAGCTCTGCTCCGCGCCGGCCAGGTAGAACAGCCACATGCGGTAGAACTGCTCGTCGTACATCTCGACGATCTCGTCCTTGTGCATCACGGTGCGCTTGTACCATTCCTCCAGCGTGTAGCTGTAGTGGAAGCGCATCGCCTCCACGTCCATGATCTGGAAGCCGAACTTCTCGCTCTGCGTCACCAGTTCGGACAGGGCGGGGATATAGCCGCCGGGGAAGATGTACTTGCGCGTCCAGGCATCGGTGAAGCCGGGGCCGTTGGCGCGCCCGCAGCAGTGGCTGAACATCACCCCGTCATCGGCCAGCAGCTTGTGCGTGTGTTCATAGAACTGCGGGTAATGCGGCGTGCCGACATGCTCGAGCAGGCCGACCGAGCTGATCCGGTCGAACGTGCCCTCCACGTCGCGATAGTCCATCAGCTTGAACTTGACCTTGTCGTCCACGCCAAGCTGCTTTGCGCGCTCCTTGCAGAAGGCGATCTGGTCCGGCGCCAGGGCCACGCCCAGCACTTCGCAGCCATAATGCTTGTTGAGGTAGAGGGCGAAACCGCCCCAGCCGCAGCCGATATCCAGCACACGCATGGGCCGGTCCATCTCCCGCGCCTTCTGCATGTACATCTTGGCCGCCATGTGGGCCTTCTTGTCCACCTGCGCCTGTTCCAGGCTGGTCTTGGTGGGATCCGCATCGCGGTAATAGGCCATGGTGTACTGACGGTCCTCGTCCAGGAACAGCTCGTACAGGCGGCGGGTGAGGTTGTAGGTGTGCTCGGCGTTCTTGCGCGCCTTGCCCTTCAGGTTGACGCTGTCGATCCGGGCGAGGGTCTTCTGCGCGAACTTGCGCCAGGGGCCCTTGGGCTTCAGGCTGGCGCTCTTGCGGCCCTTGGCGTTCATGGTGACGAACAGCACCATGTCGCGGATGTCATAGGGCTCGTCGACCTCAAGCCAGCCCCACATGTAGGCCTCGCCCGCGCCCACCTGCGGATAGCGGGCGATGTGCGCGCTGGCCTTGGGATTGGTGAGGCGGATGTGCATCGGCCCCTTGTCCATCGTTTCCGCGCCCGGACCGTATTCGTAGACCTTGCCATCGTGGTCGTGCACCACGAGCTTGCCCACGGTGATTGCCTTGCCCAGAAACTTGTCCAACAGCCACATGCGGCTCTGCTCCCCATTCACCCAATATCGAGGCGGGAGTTTGAACGGCAGGCTTGCCGCGTGTCAATCTTTGGCTGACATTGCGGGGCATGGCACAGAGCAAGACCAGGCCCACGCCCGTGACGGCTGCGCAGTTCATCGCCGCCGTGGACCACCCCGGCAAGCGCGCCGATGCGGCGGTACTGGATGCGCTGTTCCGCCGCCTGACCGGGCAGCCGCCGGTAATGTGGGGGCCCAGCATCGTGGGTTATGGCCAATACCACTACCGCTACGAGAGCGGCCACGAAGGGGACATGTGCCGGGTGGGCTTCTCGCCGCGATCCGCCAGGCATTCGTTTTATGTGATGGCCTGCGGGGACGAGAGCGAGGAGGCCGCCTTTGCCCCGCTGCTGGCGCGCCTTGGCAAGCATTCGCGGGGCAAGGCCTGCCTCTACGTCAACAAGCTGGCCGATGTGGACCTGGCCGTGCTGGAGGAGATGGTGGCGCTTGGCTGGCACCGCTCGTTCGAGAAGTGGCCGGATTAGGCCGTCAGATCCCCGCGTACCACTGGTAGCCCACGTGGTCTTCCCAGTAGCCGCCCTGGCCAAGGCCGATATCGTCGAGGCTGGTGACGAGTTCGATCCCGGTCAGGTACTTGGCGTGCTTGTAGCCCAGTTGCCGCTCGATCCGCAGGCGCAGCGGGGCGCCGTTGAGTTCCGGCAGGTCGGCCCCGTTCATCGTGTGGGCCAGGATCGTCTGCGGGTGCAGGGCATCGTCCATGTCGCAGCTTTCGTAGTACGGTCCCTGCCGGAAGCTGTCGGCGCAGCGGAACACGACATAGCGGGCACCCGGCTGCACACCGGCGAGCGCGAGGATTTCCGACAGTTGCGGGCCGGTCCACTCGGCAATCGCGCTCCACCCTTCCACGCAATCGTGCCGGGTCACCTGGGTGCGCTGGCGCAGGGCCTTCATCTCGGCCAGCGACAGGGCCAGCGGGTTGTCGACAAGGCCGGTGACGGTAAAGCGCCAGTCTGTAAAGCCGTTGGCCAGGTGCGCGCGGTAATCGTCTGAATCGACTTCGGTATTGCCGTTACCGCGGAAGAACGGGCTTACCTCGCTGCGGTCGAATTCCGGCGCCATCTGGATGCGGCCGAAGCCCAGGCCCCGGTGCAGGCCGCGGTGCCAGCTTTCCGCCCCATCGACCAGCGCGCCAAACCAGGCGCTCTCCCCGATCTTGCTGCAGCCGGTGAGGAAAGCCGCGGCCATGGCGGCCAGCAGGTTACGCCGCTGCATCGTCGGCCCCTCCGGTAATCATCGCGCGCATCTGCTTCAGCGGGCCGGACAGCAGCACCAGCAGAACATGGCCGATCATGAAGATGACCAGCGCCCAGGCACACAGGAAATGGATGGAGCGCGCAGACTGCCGCCCGCCCAGCAGGTCAAGCAGCCAGGGGAACGCCGCGTTCATTCCGGGGCTGATCGCCATGCCGGTGAAGATCATCAGCGGCAGCAGGATGAAGATCACCTTGGCGTAGGCGACCTTCTGCAGGAAATTGAACTTCGATCCGGCGTGTTCGAACTTCAGCTTCAGGTGCGCGCGGATATCGGCCCAGACGTGGGCAGGGCGGTAATCCGCCAGCCGCGTTGTCAGGTCACGCCGGAAGTGGCCGTTCAGCACCGATGCCAGCATGAAGGCGGCCAGCGAAAAGGCGAAGACCAGCGCGAACAGTACGTGCCAGTCCCGCGACTGGGCCAGGCTGTAGGTGCTGGGTATGGTCATCCAGCCGGGAAAGAACGGCACGTGCAGCCAGGCATCCGCCTTGTCGAACCCCCAGTCCCCCCAATAGAGCCGCCGGTGGGCGTTGGAGATGCCCAGGCCGCTCATGAACAGGATCACCAGCGAGACGAGGTTGATCCAGTGCCACATCCGGGTGCTGAGGGCGTGACGTTTTCGCTGTGTGGCCATCAACCGGCGGTCTCCTCCCGCGCCAGATACAGCACATCGCGCCGCTGGGCCACCAGATGCTGGCCGGAATCGACGAACAGGTGCTGGCCGCTTGCCACCGGGCCGGTGGCCAGGAACAGCGCCCCTTGCGCGATTTCCTCCGCCCCCGTGCGCCGCTGCAGCAGGTTCATGCGGTGCGAGATTTCCGCCTCCTCGGCCGTCTGGTCATGACTGGGCAGGATCGCGCCGGGGGCCAGCCGCAGCACCTTGTCGCCTCCAGTGCAGTCCATCGCCAGCAGGGCCATGGCCGCGTCCACCGCGTGCTTGCTGATGGTGTAGCTGTAGAAATCGGGATTGGGGTTGGCCAGCTTCTGGTCGGTCACCTGGATGAAGCGGCGGCCTGCGGCAGAGCGGGCGTGCGACAGGAAGCTGCGGGCCATGCGCGCCGGGGTGGCGGCGTTGATCGCCATCGACCGGGCGAAGACCGCCGGATCGGGCGCGCGGGTGGTATCCTCCACGAAGATCGAGGCATTGCTGACCAGCACCCGCCAGTCCGGCAGGCGGGCCGCCAGCGCGCGCACCATGGCTTCTGCCGCATCGGCATCGGCCAGGTCGCACTGCACGGTTTCGGCCGCGGGCAATTCAGCCGCCAGTGCATCAGCCGCCTCGCCCGAGGTGCCGTAGTGGATCACTACATGCCAGCCAGCCTTGGCAAAGGCGCGCGCCATTGCCGCGCCGAGGCGATGGGCGGCCCCGGTGATGAGGACGGATGGTCGGGCGTGCTCCTGCGGCATGAACCGGCGATACTAGGCCACGGGCCCGGCGATGGCGAGGCCGACCAAAGTAACCCCGAAATCAACCTCAAGAATCTCGGACAGAGTCATTGTGCGCCGGAAAAATCGGCAATAGGGAAGGACAAAATCAAATGGGCGTGGGGATTCTGCAATGATCGGCAACAAGGTTCTGGCTGTGGCTTCGGCATGGGCGCTGGCGGCTGCCCTGCCAGCGGTGGCGCTGGCACAGGCCGCGCCGCCGCCTGCTGCCGCACCCGCCCGGCCCGCGCCGCCGCCCGCCCTGGGCGCCGGACCGTGGACCTACCAGACGCACGCTGGCCCGGTGCGCGCGGAAATCGTGGTGCGCGGGCTGGACCATCCGTGGGGCATGGCTTTTGCCCCGGACGGCGCGATCCTGGTGACCGAGCGACTTGGCCGCGTGCGGGTGATCCGCAACGGCGTGCTCGATCCCGCGCCGCTCGCCGGCTTTCCGGACATTTTCAACACCGGCATCGCGGGGCTTAACGACATTGTCCTGCATCCCGATTTTGCCCGCAACCGGCTGGTCTATTTCGCCTATTCGGCCAACAACCCGGACAATGCAGAGCAGCAGGCGCTGCAGGTCGCCCGCGCCCGCTGGGATGGCGGCGGGGCGCTGACCAACTGGGAGGTCATCTTCACCGCCAGCCCCTGGTACGGCGCCAACGATGCGCCCACGCGGTGCTGCGGGCAGGGCCCGGCCTTCGGCAGCTTTGGCGGGCGCATCCTGTTCGATCCGGACGGCTACCTCTACGTCACCAGCGGCGATCGCAACTATGGCGAACTGGTGGCCGATCCCGGCAACCACATCGGCAAGATCCTGCGCCTCAACGCCGATGGCAGCGTGCCCGCCGGCAACCCGTGGGTGGGCATGGCAGGCCACGCGCCAGAGGTGTGGTCCACCGGCCACCGCAACCCACTTGGCCTCACCTATAACACCCTCACCGGCCAGCTCTGGGAAAGCGAGTTCGGCCCGCGCGGGGGTGACGAGGTGAACCGCATCCAGCGCGGCGGGGACTATGGCTGGATGAGCGTGACGCAGGGCTTCCACTACAACGGCGCGCAGCAGGAATTCGTGCGCAACCGCCCCGGCAAGATCGATCCGGTGCTGGCCTTCGGCCCGCCGTCGCTCAACCCGGGTAACCTGGCCTTCTACGATGGCGCGCTGTTCCCGCAATGGCGGGGTGACTTGTTCCTGGCCAGCTTCACGCAGGGGCTGCTGCGCTATGACACGGATGTCAGCGGCACGCCGGTGGGCGAGCCGGAACACATGCTGCATGACCTGGGCCAGCGCTGGCGCGACGTGCGCACCGGACCGGATGGCGCGCTCTACCTGATAAGCGACATGGCCGACGGGGTGCTGCTGAAGATCACGCCGGGAGAATAAGGCCGCACCGGGCCTTGCAATCGCCCCATAATGTAACAATGTTACATAGCGAAGGAGATTGCTATGGCCAATGCCAATACCCCCACGCCGCGCCTGCTTGACGAGGCTGACATCCGCCCCGGTATGCGGATCCTTGATGTGGGATGCGCCATGGGGCTGCTGACGCGCGAGCTGGCCGTGCGAGCAGGTCCTTCCGGCGAGGTTGTCGGGATAGACATGGACGCGGCCCGGCTGGAGCAGGCGCGGGCAGAGGAGCCAGGCGAAAGCGCGGCACCGATCACCTACCGGCAAGCAGACCTTGGCGAGGACCTGCCGGACCTTGGCCTGTTTGACGTGATCGTGGGCCGCAGGGTGCTGATGTATCTGCCTGACCCCGCTGCGGTGCTGGCGAAACTGGCCCGGCTGCTGCGGCCCGGCGGGACCATGGCCTGGCACGAGCATTGCGGCGCGAGCCAGCCGTTCTCGACGGTCCCTCTGCCGCAGCATGCCCGCCTGGCCGACCTGATCTGGCAGACCATCGCGCTGGAAGGCGGCCGGCCCGGCACCGCGCTGTGCCTGCCGGCGATGCTGCGCGACTGCGGTCTTGTGCCTGGCCCCCTGCGGGTGGAAGCCATCGTCATCGAGCCCGATGCTCCGGGCGGCGCGGCGGCGATGGCGCGGATGATGTTGCCGCGCATGGTGGCGGCTGGCCTGATCGCGCAGGACACGTTCGATGGCGAGGGCTTCGTCACCGCGCTGGAAGCCGAGCGGGCACAGGCTGCCGCGCCGATCATCTGGGATCACGCCTATCTGGTGATTGCTCGCAAGCCCGCCGCCTGACCGGGCCGGCCACGCCTCACTGCGCGCTGGCCGCCACGTTGTAGCGCTGCACCTCGTCCTGCGTCAGGCAATAGCGGGTGCTGGGATCGTCCACGTTGCCCACGGACTGCTGGCGGTACATCACCTCGGTCAGCAGGCGGCGGCTGATGCCCATGCGGATCAGGAAATCGTTGTCCTCGCTGGCCAGCAGGGCGCTCGACTGTTCGATGCTGACGATCAGTTCGGTGGTCGCCTGGGTTCCGTCCAGCACGCTTTCGCTGATCACCGTGCGGTCATTGGTGTGGGTGAACATGTGCACCATGAACAGGCCGCCCGGTTCCACCACCCGCGGACGGCCGCCCATGAACACGAAGTTGCAGGCGGAAAAGCAGGTCCAGCCCGCGGGGATGCGGGTGAGCAGGCCGGGGTAGGAACGGATCACCCGGCCCGCTGCATTGCCCGCCGTGGCATCGCCGCCCTGCGATTTCAGCCACACCTCGGCAATCTGCTCGTCCGCATCGATCGCCGCGCGCAGGCGATCGGGCAGGGTGGCATCGATGATCCCTTCAGCCACCAGCACGCGCATCCCGCCCACGTCGCGCGGGGTCAGCGTCATGCGGGTGCTGGGGCCCCAGTCGATGGTGGCGGGGCAGGTGGGATTGGCCGGGTCCATCGGCGGCGCGCTCTGGGCAGAGAGCGCCAGCGCGCAGGTGACGGCGGCAAAGGCCCGGGCAGCGCGCATCGACACCCTCAGGCGACGATGGCGTAGCGCACGGCGGGCGGCAGGCGGCACATGCGCTTGTCGGCGCGGGTTTCCTCGCCATCCACGATGATCACGTCGGTCACCGTAATGCAGTCACGCCCGTCGTTGCCCGGCTGTTCCACCCCGCTGACGGTGGAGGTGCCGGACACGTCGCGCCGGGTATCGCTGGTCCAGGCCGCCATCTGGCCCACTTCGGGCCGGCCGGCCTCATCCCCGTCGGCGCTGCGGACGGCTGCCAGCGTGGCATCGGCGGCCTTCTTCTGCTCCTCCGGATCGAGCTTGCAGGCGATGCTGGCATCGAGCTGGTCGGCAAATTCGGCCGAGGGCACCCAGGACGATACGCCCGAGCGGCTGGCCGCATCGTTGGCCAGACCACTGAAGATATTGCCCAGCGCCCGGCTGCCCGCATTGCTGGAACTGCCGGTGGCGCAGCCATCGCTGGAGGCGGCGGCATTGGTGGCCCCGCGCGCCCGGCGCAGGATGCCGCCGAACTGGGCATGGGCCACCATCGGGGCCATCAGGCCGGCGACGAGGGCGCTGCTGACGAGCACGCGAGCTGACTTGTTCATGGCCAAAAATCCTTGCCGCTGCCCCGGTTTCACAGGCCCTCCAGATACTCCACTGCAACCCGCAGCGCAATCAGGGTGGCGGCAATCAGAGCGGCGGCAGGGCGGCCTGCAACTCGTCCAGCCACAGGTCGGCCACGGCATCGCTGGGGGCGCGCCAGTCGCCGCGCGGGGACAGGGCGCCGCCGCTGGACACCTTGGGGCCGTTGGGCAGGGCGCTGCGCTTGAACTGGCTGAACTGGAAGAAGCGCCGCAGGAAATTCTCCAGCCACTTGGCGATGGTCGCCAGGTCATAGCGGTTGCGCGCGTTTTGTGCGAAGAACGGCGGCCAGTTGCCAGCCGCCGCGTCGCGCCAGGCATGCCAGGCCAGGAAGGCTACGTGCGATGGGGCCAGGCCATAGCGGGCGGTATAGTGCAGGAAGAAGTCATTCAGCTCGTAAGGCCCGACCGCGGCTTCCGTGCTCTGCACAGCGCCATCGGCCCCTACCGGCACCAGTTCCGGGCTTATCTCGGTGTCGAGGATTGCCTGGAGCACGGCGTCGGTATCGTGGCTGAACTGCTCGCTGCGGATCGTCCAGCGGATCAGGTGCTGGATCAGCGTCTTGGGCACGCCGGAGTTGACGCCATAGTGGCTCATGTGGTCGCCCACGCCATAGGTGCACCAGCCCAGCGCCAGTTCTGACAGGTCGCCCGTGCCGACCACGAAGCCCTTGTGCTGCCCGGCCAGCCGGAACAGGTAATCGGTGCGCAGGCCCGCCTGCACGTTCTCGAACACCACATCGTACACCGGCTCGCCATTGGCGAAGGCGTGGCCGATGTTGTGCAGCATGGTGGTGGCCGTGGGGCGGATGTCGATTTCCTCCGCCGTGATGCCGAAGGCCTCCATCAGCTTCCAGGCATTGCCCCTGGTATGCTCGGTGGTGCCGAAACCGGGCATGGTATAGCCGCGGATCATGGAGCGCGGCAGGCCCAGCCGGTCGCAGCACTTGGCCGCCACGATCAGGGCATGGGTGGAATCGAGGCCGCCGGAAATGCCGATTACCAGCGCTTGCGAGCGGGTTGATTCCAGCCGACGCATCAGCCCGTCCACCTGGATGTTGAACGCCTCGTAGCAGTCCTCGTCCAGCTTGTGCGGGCGATCGGGCACAAAGGGGAAGCGGGCGACGGGGCGGATCAGGCCAAGGTCGCCCTGCTGCGGGCGGTGCGGCATGGCCACGCGGCGGAACTGCTGGGCCGGGCGTCCTGCGGCGGTGACGCCGTCGTCGAAGGTCTTGTTGCGCAGGCGATCCCCGGCCAGCCGGGCGCAGTCGATATCGGCAATGGCCAGCTCGGCATCGCGGGAAAAGCGCTCGCTCTCCACCAGCAGGTCACCCTGTTCGTAGATGAAGCCCTGGCCGTCCCACGCATGGTCGGTGGTGCTCTCGCCATGCCCGGCGGCGGAGTAGATATAGGCGGTGCCGGTGCGGGCCGAATGGCTGCGGGCCAGCAGGTGGCGCTCGTCGCTCTTGCCGATCACGATGTTGCTGGCGGACAGGTTGGCGCACACCGTGGCCCCGGCCAGCGCCCCGGCAATGGCGGGCGGGACGGGGCTCCACATGTCCTCGCAGATTTCCACGTGCAGCACGAAATGCGGGTTCACCGTGCTGGCGAAGACCAGGTCCACGCCGAACGGCACATCGCTGCCGGCCACGCGGATCGTTTCGCCGCGCACGTCTCGCCCGTGGGCGAACCAGCGCTTTTCGTAGAACTCGCGATAGTTGGGCAGGTAGCTCTTGGGTACGGCGCCCAGCAGGCGGCCATCGGCGATCACCAGCGCGCAGTTGAACAACTGGTGGTTGTGCCGCAGCGGAGCGCCGATCACCAGGATGGGCGACAGGCCCGCACTGGCCAGGACGATGGCGGCCAGTTCCGCCTCCACTCGCCGCAACAGGGCATCCTGCATCACCAGGTCGTCGAGCATGTAGCTGGACAGGCTGAGTTCGGGATAGACCAGCAGGTCCACCCCGGCATCGTGCGCGCGGCGCGCCTCGGCCAGGATGCCGGCGGCGTTATAGGCCACGTCTGCCGTGCGCACCTGCGGGGTGGAGGCGGCGGCGCGGATGAAGTGGTGGGTGTGCAGGTCGAAGAAGGGGTGCATGGCGGCGGCAGGGGCTTTCCGGGGGGATGTGGTGTCAACGGCTGGGGGCGTGATCGGCTCCAGCCAATCCTGTGGGCCACAGATGCCCAGTTCCGCCAGCCGTTTCTGCACCGGGGGGCGGGGGATCTTGCCTTTCGCCTCCCAGCCATAGACGGTGCGGCTGGGCCAGGCTTCGGGCGCGCCATACAGGCGGCCGAACTCCCCGGCGGAAAGGGGTGGCTGGTGGCTGTCGCGCCACCGGCGGATCATCTGGCCTGCGCGGTGCATGGCCAAAGGTGGTATCCGAAAAGGATACTTGCTGCAAGCAGCATTGCCGCTTGCGACGGCGATCGGGCGGGCGCTAGAGGCATTTTGACATGCTCAACACCGCTACTTTCGGCCCGCTGCGGCACCGGTCCTTCGCTATCGTGGTTTTCGCCAGCCTGCTGGCCAACCTGGGCAATACCATCCAGTCGGTTGGCGCTAGCTGGCACCTGACCGAGCTGGGCTATCCGGCGGACGTGGTGGCGCTGGTGCAGACGTTCTACAACCTGCCCATCATGCTGCTGGGCCTGCCCGCAGGGGCCTGGTCCGACATGGTCGACAAGCGCAGGATGCTGCTGCTGGCGCTGGCAGGGATGCTGGCGGTGTCCGTGCTGCTGGCAGGGCTGGTGCAGGCGGGCGCGGCAGGGCCGGTGGTGGTGCTTGGCCTCACGGCGGCACTGGCCTGCGGGGTGGGTTGCGTGATCCCGGCGGCTGCATCGTCGGTCAATTTCTCGGTCCCGCGCAGCGAGCTGGCGGCGGCCGTGGCGCTGAACATCCTGGGCTTCAACGTGGCGCGCAGCTTCGGGCCGGCGCTGGGCGGGGGGATCACCTCGCTTGCTGGGGCCAGCGGGGCCTTCACCGTCAGCGCGCTGGCCTATGCGCTGGTCATTGCCCTGCTGTGGCGCTGGCGCGTGCCGTTCGCGCAGAACCTGACGCGGCGTCCGATCATGCCGATGATGGCAGAGGGCCTGCGCTTTGCCTTCCACTCGCCGCAACTGCGCACGATCATGATCCGCGCGGTCACCTTCACCATCGCCGGGGCGGCGGCCTGGGCGGTGATGCCGCTGTTCGCCGCCGAGGTGCTGGAGGCGGGGCCTGCTGTCTATGGACTGCTGCTGGCCGCGCTGGGGGTGGGCGCGGTGATCGGCGCAGGCACCGCCACCTGGTTCCGCAGCCGCTATTCGTCAGAGGCGATCATCCGTGCGGCGGGGCTGATCTATGGCGCGGGCGTGTTGCTGGTGGCGCTGCAACCGGGCCTTCCCGCGACCCTGGTGCTGCTGGTGTTCGCGGGGGCGGGCTGGGTGCAGGCCCTCAGCGGCTTCGCCGTGGCCGGCCAGTTGTGGGCCACGCAAGACGTGGTGGGGCGGGTGTCCTCGATGATCAGCGGCGTGACCTTCGGGGGCATCGCCATCGGTTCGTGGCTGTGGGGCCACGCGGGGGAGAGCTTCGGCATAACCACGGCCTTTATGGCCAGCGGTGCGGCCATGTTGGTGTTACCGCTACTGGGGCTGGTGCTGCCGATGCCGGCGCACAGATAGGGGGTGCCAATGCGACAGTTCGGAGTTTTTGCGCTGCTGCTGCTGGGAGCTGGCTGCGCGCCGACCCCCGATGGCGGTGTTCGTGTCGAGCGATCCCTGGTTGGTTGCGGGCCGACAGCGGCCTTGCGCATCGGTGTCCGGGACGAATACCGCGAATATCCGCCGGCCTGTGCCCTGCCCACGTCAGATGAACTCGCGCGCGGCTGTGCCGTAGCAGATGCCTTACGGGATCCTGCCTACCGCTGGCCCGAACGCGATGAAGCCGGCATTCCAATGGGTGGCGATCCGCTGCCGCAATACACGGTCGATCAGGTCGATTGCACCTACACCAACCGCCACCACAACAGCGCTCGGTGCCGCTTTGCGCTTGTCAAACCGGGGACGGACGCACCGGTACTTGTCAGCGCCAGCTTAAGGCACACGTTTCACGCTGACCACGGCCCCGCGCACCATATCTACTCGACGTTCTGGTCGGTTGACGGGGGGTGCGAGCCAGACAGCCAGGCTCACGCTGCCGCGCGGTTGGCCCCCATCGGGATGCGCGCCTTCACCGTCGCCTTGGCCAGGTCCAGCCCGTAGAGCTTGGCCGCGTTGCCGCCCACGATGCCGCGCACCTGTTCGGGCGGCATGTGGCCCATGTATTCGGCAATCTTGTTCACCGAATGGGGCCAGATCGAATCGGGGTGCGGATAGTCGCTGGCCCACAGCAGGTTATCCGGCCCCCAGAATTCGGTCAGCGCCATGGTGGTCGGGCTTTGCTGGAAGGTGCCGTAAATCTGCCGCTTGAACAGCTCGCTGGGCTTCATCTTGTGCGGGATGCCGCCCTTGTCGTCCCAGTAATCGCCGCATTCGTGCAGGCGATAGTGGCGATAGTCCAGCTCTTCCACCACCCACGGCACCCAGCCGGCGCCGCATTCGGCAATCACCAGCTTCAGGCCCGGATGGCGCTCCAGGATGCCCCAGGCGAACAGGTCCACGAAGGGATCGAGGAACTGCTCGATGAACATCTTGGCGTGCAGGAACGTGGCGCCGGGGCTGCCCTTGTACTTGTCGAACGCCTTCGACACGCCCGGGAACACGGTGACGTGGAACGACAGCACGATGCCGCTTTCCTCCAGCAGCTTCCACAGCGGGTTCCAGCGCGGATCCTCCAGGCGCGGTTCGGCCACAGCGATCTGCAGGTTGGCCTGGCGGCAGCGGCCCCCCTTGGCCAGGCGCTGCAGTTCCTCGTAAGCCGCTTCGGGATGCGGCGGCAGCATGGCCACGCCGATCAGCCGCTCGGGCGCGGCCACGCAGAAATCCTCGTACAGCCAGTCGTTATAGGCGGCATAGCAGGCCTTCATGAAGGCATGGTCGTCGGTGCGGATCGAGGTGACGGGGCCGAAGATCACGTGGCCCCACACGTGGTCACGGTCCATGTCCTCCAGGCGCAGCGCAGGATTGGAGGCGCGCAACGTGGTCAGGTCCTCCACCCCGCCGCGGTCGAACGCGGTGTGCAGCGGCTTGGGGCCGGAAAAGCCGGACGGGCGCCCGTGCCACAGGCCCCAGCTCTGGCCGTCCGCCAGCCACAGGGCGGACCCGTTGGCCTGCTCCACCGGGCGCGGCGTGCGATCACCCCAGGTGCTGGCCAGCCGGGCGGTCCACACGTCTGCGGGGAGCATGTTCAGGTCAAGGTGGTCATCCCCCGACACCAGGGCGGCTTCGATCATGGCAATCCGATCCTCAGGCTTGTTTGACTTTGTCCGTAATGGATTGCGGAGGGTTTGGCCACCACCACTTTTGGTCCCGTCCGGATGTGGCAATGCCGCCCACCCGCAAGGGCAGACGGCATTGTCTTTGTCCCGCCCGAAGGGGGGAAGGCGGGACCGGATCGGCTAGCGGCAGCGGGCCCCGCCACGGTCGATTTCGCGACCCAGCAGGCCGCCGATGGCCGCGCCCAGCACGGTGCCGACGGTGCGGCTGCCCTGGCTGTCCACCTCGCGGCCGATCAGCGCACCGCCGGCAGCGCCGATGATCAGGCCCGTGGTGCCGTTGTCGCGACGGCAGTAATAGCGACCATCGTCACCGCGCCATACCTGGTCGCGGCGGGTCACGCGGCGCGGCTCGTAATAGCGGCCCCGGTCGTCATAGACGCGGCGTTCGCGATAATTGCGGCGGTCCGAGACGCGCTCGTAATAGCCGTTGTCGCTGTGGGCACGATGGCCGTGGGCCGGTGCCCAGCGGGGCGGATCAGCGGCGGCCGGCACGGCGGTAACAGCAATGCCCGCGGCGATGATCGAAAGGATGGTCTTGCGCATTGGTCTGCTCCTTGATCCAGTAAGCGTTGCGAGTGGATAACGGGCAGAATTGTTCAGCGATCCCCAACCTCAGATGAACGGCTCGTTGGAATCCGTAAGGTGCGACGAGTTGTGCGACGGAAGCGCCGAATTGACGTTTTGCATTTGGTAGCCATGATACCGAGAATGACCATGTACCTCGACCTGGTGGACGTGTTCGGCTCCGGCCCGCTCAGCGGCAATCCGCTGGCCGTGGTGCATGGCGGCGAGGGGCTGGACGAGGGCCAGATGCTGCGGCTGACCCGGTGGCTGGGCTTTTCCGAGACCACTTTCCTGCTGCCGCCCACCGATCCCGCCGCGGATTACCGGGTGCGGATATTCTATCCGGCGGGCGAATTGCCCTTTGCCGGGCACCCGACGCTGGGTTCGGCCTTTGCATGGCTCGCCTCCGGAGGAGTGCCACGGCAGGCGGGCGTGGTGGTGCAGGAATGCGCGGTTGGGTTGATCCCGGTGAAGGCGGCCGGTGACCGGCTGGCCTTCGCTGCCCCGCCGCTGACCCGCAGCGGGCCCCTGGACGCGGCCGAGCTGGCCGAGGCGGTGCGCGTGGCGGGGGTCGATCCCGCCGACGTGGTTGAGGCGGTGCACATTGCCAACGGGCCGCAATGGCAATTGCTGCGGCTGGCCAGCGCAAGTGCGGTGCTGGCGGCCAGGCCTGCGCCGGAAGCGCCAATCGGCACCGATGTGGGCGTGGCCGCGCCGGCCGATCCCGCCAGCGGGGCAGACTGGGAACTGCGCGCCTTCTTCGCCAACCAGCACGGCAAGGTGACCGAGGATCCCGTTACCGGCAGCTTCAACGCCGGGCTGGCCATGCACCTGTTCGCCAGCGGCCTGGCCAAAGGATTCTATCGCGCGGCGCAAGGGCGCAGGACCGGGGCGGACGGGCTGGTGGAGCTGACGCGGGATGCCAATGGCACGGTGTGGGTCGGCGGGCGCTGCGCCATGGTTTCGCAGGGCGGGCAGGTGGACGCAGTCTAGAGCCGCGCGGCAATCTGCGCGCGCAGGCCGTGGGCGAGCGGGGCCAGCAGGACCAGTTGGCGCAAGGCCTTCTCGCGATCTTCGAATGCCGGGTTCCACAAGGCGGCAAAGGTCCGTGCTACCGTCCATGCACTGCCTGACCGCTCGACCGGTTCCAGCGCGTCACCCGCTTCGGCGCTGCCTTCCTCCAGCACGCGGAAATACCACCCGGCGCGCCCGGACTGGAGGATGGTCTTGACCATGCCCTTGTGGCCGAAGCGGTGCTCGATCTTCCAGCATGGCTGGCGCGGGCGGGAAACTTCCAGCAGCGCAGTGCCCAGCCGGAAGCGGTCGCCGATGGCAAGGTCTGCTTCGCTGATGCCGCCGATGGCCAGGTTGCTGCCGAAAGCGCCGGGATCGTCAAGCAGCGGATGGTCGCCCAGTTCGCCGCGCCAGAATTCGTGATGATCCAGCGGATAAAGGTGCACCGCCATGTCCGGCCCGCCGTGGTGAACCCGGTCGGCCTGTTCGTCACCCGCCAGCCCCAGACGGGTGATGCGCACGGGGCCGGGCAGCGGCTGCTTGGCGATCGCGCTGGGCTCGCTGTCGCGGAACGGTCGGGGCTGTCCGCCCAGAAGGGCCGCAACCCGCCAGCTCATTCGGTCTCCAGCGCAGCCTGCTTTTCCGCGTAGAGCCGGTCCAGTTCGGCCCGGCTCTTCTTCTCCGCCGCTGTCTTCAACTGGCCGCAGGCGGCATCGATGTCGCGGCCGCGCGGCGTGCGGACGGGGGCGGAGATGCCGGCTTCGAACACGATGTTGGAGAAGGCCCTGATCCGTTCCGGCGTGGAGCACTCGTAAGGCGCGCCCGGCCACGGGTTGAACGGGATCAGGTTGACCTTGGCGGGCAGGTTGTACTTGCGGATCAGCCGCACCAGCTCGCGCGCGTCCTCGTCGCTGTCGTTCTTGTCCTTCAGCATCACGTATTCAAAGGTGATGCGCCGCGCGTTCGAGGCACCGGGATAGTCGGCGCAGGCCTGCAACAGGTCCTCGATGCCGTACTTGCGGTTGATCGGCACGATTTCGTCGCGCACCTCCTTGGTCACCGCGTGGAGGCTGACGGCCAGGTTCACGCCGATCTCCTCGCCGCAGCGGTCCATCATCGGCACCACGCCGCTGGTGGAGAGCGTGATGCGCCGCTTGGACAGGGCCAGCCCGTCACCGTCCATCACCAGTTGCAGCGCGCCCTTCACGTTGTCGAAGTTGTACAGCGGCTCGCCCATGCCCATCATCACGATGTTGGTCAGCAGCCGACCATCGGATGAATAGCCACCCTCGTCATCCACCAGGTCATCGCCCAGGGCAGACAGGTCGGCCTGGCCGCTCTTGGGCCATTCGCCCAGCGTGTCGCGCGCCAGCATCACCTGGCCCACGATTTCGCCGGGAGTGAGGTTGCGCACCAGCCGCATGGTGCCCGTGTGGCAGAAGCGGCAGTTGAGCGTGCAGCCCACCTGGCTAGAAACGCACAGCGTACCGCGATCGGCATCGGGGATGAAGACCATCTCGAAATCGTGGCCATCGTCGGTCCGCAGCAGCCACTTGCGGGTGCCATCGGTGCTGTGCTGCGCCTCCACCACCTGCGGGCGGCCGATCACGAAGCGTTCCGCCAGCCACGGGCGCATGGTCTTGGCGATGTCGGTCATCGCGTCGAAATCGGTGACGCCGCGATGATACAGCCAGTGGAACACCTGCTTGGCGCGCAGCTTGGCGGCCTTGGCATCCAGCCCGGCGGCTTCGAACAGTTCGGCAATGCGCCTTTTCGGCAGCCCGATCAGGTCCACCCGCCCATCGGCGCGCGGCGTGATGTCACGCGCAACGGGAACCGGATCGATCTGTCCGGGGATGGGCATCAGGGCTGTATCGGGCATGGCGGGCACATAGGGGATCGAGGGCAATTTGGCCAGTGGGAGCGTCTGCCCGATCAGCTTCGCGCGCACGCCACGCCGGAACGGGCGACACGTTCCTGCGGTTCATCGCAACAAACCAGCATCTGGTCGATAACAATGTTGCGCAAATACCACGCTTTTTCCGTTGTGTGAGGTTCAGGAAACTGCCCGCCTTTCTGCCCATTCCCCCTTTCCCGGCAGCGGCCAGATACCAAGCAGGTACGCCCCGGGGAGTTAGTGAATGGAGATTACAATGACCAAGGGTATCGCACTCATCCTCGCCACCGTCTCGGCGGCGGCCATGGCCACCCCGGCCTTTGCCCAGTCGGATTCGAACTTCGACGGCCTGCGCGTGGAAGCCCTGGCCGGCTACGACATCATGCGCCCCGGCAGCACCACCGACATCGACAACAACGACGATGTGGACCAGACCATCGACGATATCGCCTATGGTGCCGGCATCGGCTTCGATGCCGACCTGGGCAGCGTGGTTGTGGGTGCCGAGGCGCAGTACATCCGCTCCGAAGCCAGCACCGAATATGACACCACCGGTTTCACCGGCTTCGGCGTCTCGAATGTTGACGTGGGCCGTGACCTCTATTTCGGGGCCCGCGTGGGCGTGCCGATGGGCGAGCAGACCCTGATCTACGGCAAGGGCGGCTATACCAACACCCGCCTGAACGTGATCAGCACCGACAACACCACCGACACCGGCACCAACGTCGACCTCGACGGCTGGCGCGTGGGCGCCGGTGTGGAGCAGGCCATCAGCCCCGGCCTGTTTGCCAAGGTGGAATACGGCTACTCGAACTACGAGGAAGGCGAATTCGAAGCCCCCAGCGGCCTGGAAAGCGACCGGTTCGGCGTGGACCTCGACCGTCACCAGGTGATGGTGGGCGTGGGCGCGCGCTTCTAAGCGGCGCGATTTCGCAGCGGGACGGGCCGGCGGGAGCAATCCTGCCGGCCCGTTTCGCTATCCGGACCGCGCCCCTATCCCGTGCTGCGGCACCCGATATCCGCCGCATCGACGGCGGTGGCCACCCCGGCCAGCGGGTAACTGTCGGTGAATACCCGCCCGTCGCGGTCCCGGGCGCGTACCTGCATCACGCTGGCCCCGCGCATGGCGGCGATGATCGCCGCATCCCCCGCCGCATCGGTGGCCCAGGCGTTGCGCGCCGAAGCGGTCAGCGTAAAGCGTTCCCTGCCGATCGCCACGCTTACCGCCGATCCCGGGGCAATTGCCCGCGAGAGGCGGAAATGCACCTGCCCGCGCACCCGCCGGGCGGGCCAGGTGGCCACGCTGGCCGATCCTTCCGATGCCCGTTCCTGCGCCGCCGCGATGGCATAGCAGCGCGGCACCTGCGGATCGCGGAACGCGGCCCAGCGCTCGAACACGCCCAGGCTGTCGCGCGCCATTGCCGGCACGGCGATCAGCGCCAGCGAACACAGCAGAAGGAGAGCAGGGCGGCGCATCATGGCCCCTGCATAGCGCCGGAAGTGGGCAGGACAAGGATCGGCAGCACCGTGTGCGGACCTGTCCCCACGGGTGAGGGGGATGACGCCGGCGCCAGGCCAGTGCAGGAGTCAGGCCATGGTGCGCCGTGCCCTGCCTGCCGAGTGGCGTGAACTGGCCACTGTGCTGGCAACGGCGATCGATCGCCTGGCTGCGGACGATCCGCCCGTGGAAGCTGGCGCTGCCCTGCTGCTGGCGGTGGACCCTGAGCTGGATTGCATCCGCGTGCGGCCAAAGGGCTCGGCGGCCGCCGGCGTATGCGTGGCCCTCGGGCCCTTGCCCAGGGCAACTGACAGGCCCAGAGATGACGGGGCGCTGGTGCCGTGCGGATCGATCGACCGCGCGGCGAGCAAGGTGGCGGCGGACATGCTCGGCTGGCACAAGGATCCGCAGACGTGCGAGGTGGTCGAGACGCAGCGTTTCTGGCTCTACCTGCAGTGGCCCGGTGAATCTCCGGCGGCGATTTACGAATGGGCCTATGGCCTGTGGGATGAATAGGGGCGGGATTTTCGCGCTGTCCTACAGGGGCGGGATCGTGCCAGCCTGCACCGGCTCCTTGAACCCGTCGATTCGCCCCTTTTGGCCTGCCAGGCCGAACCGCTTAAGGGACTTGCACAAGCGGTGCCTGCCGCATGTACTTCATCAACTAAACTCCCGCGTCGTCAACCAGATCCAGCCAGGCCACCACGTCGTTGTCGGTGGCAATGAACAGGCCGGCCTGCACCTCCTCAGGCTGCTGCCCGGCCAACCGCATGGCTTCGGACAGCGGCCCGTAGAACACCGTTTCCGCCGCGCCGCCTTCGGCCTCATGGTCCAGGAAATAGAGCCGCACCGACGCCTCGCCGAATGTGCTGCGCATCAGTCCGGCTCCCGCTTGTGACCGTCGATCTGGCGGCCGGTGCGCTCCGCTTCTGCCTTGCGGGCGGCCTTCGCGGCCTTGCTTTCGCCGAAAGCCGCGCGATTGGCCGCGGCCTGGCTGGCCTTCTCGGCTCGGGCCTTTGCCTTGCGCGCCAGCCGCAGGTTGACCACCTCGGCCATCAGGCGCCGGTCCTTTCAGGCGCCTTCTCGGGATAGGTGATGGCCAGCAATTCCCATTCCCGCTCGCCGCCGGGCAGGCGAACGGTGCGCAGGTCGCCGACGGCAGCGCCGCGCAGGGCCCGGGCGATGGGCGCGCTCCAGCCGATGAGGCCGCGGGACGGGTCCTGCTCGTCATCGCCCACCAGGGTTACGGTGGTTTCGCGGTCATCCTCGTCCACCATCAGGATCGTGGCGCCGAACCAGGCGCGGGTGCGGTCGGGCTGGTCGGCCGGTTCGATCACCTTGGCAGCCTTCATCCGGCGGGCCAGGTGCGCCAGTTCCCGGTCGATCTCCCGCATCCGCTTGCGGCCGTAGAGATAGTCGCCGTTCTCGCTGCGGTCGCCGTTGCCGGCCGCCCAGCTCACGATCTCGACGATCGCCGGCCTTTCGGTGCCCAGCAGGTGGTCATAGCGGGCCCGCAGCGCCGCCAGCCCAGCCGGGGTGATCGGATTGCTCGGCGGCTTGCCGGACATGTCAGCGCAGGAAGTGGCGCAGGTGGCGGCTCTGCCCGGCTTCGTCCGGATAGAGGTGCTCGTAGACCACCGCGTTTTCCAGCACGCGTTGGACATAGTTCTTGGTTTCCGAGAAGCTGATCTTCTCGATCCAGTCCACCCAGCTGATCGCCCCGGTGCGGGGATCGCCATTCTCGCGCAGCCAGCGGTTCACGTTGCCCGGCCCGGCGTTGTAGGCCGCCACGGCCAGCGGGAACGAGCCGTTGTAGGTCCGCAACAGCCGCTCGATGTGATTGGAGCCAAGCTGCATCGAATAGGCCGGGTCATCGATCAGCCGGCTGGGGGAATAGGACATGTTGGCCCGCCGGGATTCTTCCTGCGCGGTGGCCGGCATGAACTGCATCAGCCCGCGTGCCCCGGCGTGGCTGACGGCGTTCTGGGCAAACTGGCTTTCCTGCCGGGCCAGGGCATGGATCATCGTCCAGTTCGTCCCCGGCGGCGTGGAGAGGCGCGGATAGCCGATGCGGGTGAAGCCGTCGAACCCGTCCGAACCCGCGGCATCGGCCAGGTTCACCGCCAGGTCGCGTCGGCCGATCTGGCGGGCGAGCTCTGCTACCAGCAGGTGGTCTTCCACCGTCTGCGCCTGGGCGGCGATCTCGCGGTAGAAGCGGATGCCCACGGCCCAGGGGGCATCGCGGGCCACTTCCGAGACCGCCTGGGTCAGCGGCTGGTTGAGGAAGGCGGCGCGCGCCTCCGTCGAGGGTTCGACCTGCGGGGTGGCGGCAAAGGCCGGCAGTTCGCGACCCAGGGCATCGAGCGCCATCTGCCCGTAGAACCGGTCAGGATAGGCGGCGGCCATCTCGTAATAGCGGTTGGCTTCCGCCGTATTGCCGGCGCGCTGCGAGGCAAGACCCGCCCAGTAGAAGCCCTTGGAGCGGGTCTGCGGGGTGCGCGCCGCAGCGCCATACTGGTAGAACAGCGGCGCGGCGGCAGCGCCGTCGCCAAGGTCCCACAGCGCGCGGGTGCCGCCCAGCCACATCAGCGAGGTGTAGTCATCCCGCAGCTTGAACTCGCGCTGCGAGATGTCCTCGCCCGGCGCAAAGGCGTCGAGAGCAGCGGCGGCGATGCGCTGGGCACCGCGGGCATCCGCTAGGCGCGCGGTGGTGAGCAGTTCGGCCACCCAGGCGGTGGCATCGCGCGGGCGTTCGGCAAGGGGCGGGCGCTGGCCCAGCAGTGCGACCGCCTCACCCGCGCGGCCTTCCTGCCGCAGTTCGCGCGAGCGGTTGTAGAGGTAGCCCGGATCTGTCCGCGCTGCCGGGTCGCTGCTCGCTCCGTCGCCGCCCTGCAGGATGGCGAGGCGCGTAGTGAACAGGCCACGGCGGGCAAGGGAAGTGCGCCCCATCTGGCGGGCGGCGGCCTCGGCCTCGCGCTGCCAGAGGAGGGCATCCATCCGTGCGTCGTGGTCATCCGGGGTCAGTTTGTCGGCGAACATGGTGGCGATCGAGGCTTCGGATACCTCGCTCATGTCGCCCCCGCGCCAGGCTGCCAGTGCGGTGCTTTCAGCGCGAGCAGGATCGGTGGCCACCAATGCCATCGCATAGTGCGCACGGGCGAAGTTGGTAACCGGTGGGAAGCGGTCGAAGAAGGCCAGCAAGGTTTCGTTGGGCACGAATTCGCGGCGCAGGCGCTCCTCCGCCCGAGAACGCAGCGCGGCCTCGTCCGGAAAGCCGGGGTTGCTGACCAGGAAGGTGGCATAGCTGGCAAATGGCTGCTGGCCGCTGCGATCTTCGTACAGGCGCTGCCAGGTGGCAATTTCGCGTGCCATCGGCCCCGGGCCCTGCGCCACCAGTTGTGCCCGCGCGGTTTCCCACTCGCCAGCCTCCTGCGCATAGGCGGGGGCGACAAGAGTGGAGCCAAACAGCACGGCAAGGGCAATCGAACGAACCATGCTGGACATTGTGGCGGGGCTCTCCTTATCAGGCGCTGAACGGTGGCGGGATGGCGCCATGAGTCCCTGATTTGGCGGGACAGTGCAAGGGGTGACACAATGTTTTCTGGCTCGATTCCCGCTCTGGCGACTCCTTTTCGCGATGGGGCGTTCGACGAGGCTGCCTTCCGGCGCTTTGTCGACTGGCAGATCGACAACGGCTCGTCGGGCCTCGTCCCCTGCGGCACAACGGGCGAAAGCGCCACGCTGGATAACGACGAGCACCACCGCATCATCCGGGCCTGCGCCGAGCAGGCGGCGGGCCGCGTTCCGGTGATCGCGGGTGCCGGCAGCAACGATACGCAGACCGCGCTGTGGCACATCAAGGAGGCGCAAGTGGCCGGGGCCGATGCCGTGCTGCTGGTGGCCCCCTACTACAACCGCCCCAGCCAGGCGGGGCTGCTGGCGCACTACAGCTATCTGGCCGAGCGCAGCGAACTGCCGATCATGCTCTACAACGTGCCCGGCCGCACGGTGACAGATATCCTGCCGGAGACGGTGATTGAGCTGCACCGCCGCTTTCCGGGCAAGATCGTGTCCATCAAGGACGCCAGCGGCGACCTGAGCCGCGTTGTCACCCACCGCATGGGTGCGGGGCCGGACTTCAACCAGATCAGCGGTGACGATCCGCTGGCGCTGGCCGGCTACATCCTGGGCCAGCGTGGCTGCATCTCCGTTACCGCCAACGTGGCCCCCAAGCTGTGCGCCGAGTTCCACGCAGCCGCGCTGGCGGGCGCCTGGGACACGGCCCGCGCGCTGAACGAGAAGCTCTACCCCCTGCACCGCTCCATGTTCGCCGATGCCAGTCCGGCGCCGGCCAAGTACGCCTTGAGCCGCCTGCACGACTGGTTCGGCCCCGACGTGCGCCTGCCGCTGGTCAACTGTTCCGAAGCAGCCAAGGCCGCCGTGGACGCCGCGCTGGAGGGGCTGGGGCTGGTCTGAGCTAGCCGGCTTGCGGTTCAATCCGGCGGATTGTGCTGCAGTACGAAGTCCATCGTGGCCTGCAGCATCTGTTGGCGGGTCTCCGAGCGCGAGAGCCAGTGATCCTCGCCCTCCAGCTCCACCAGTTGCACGCTCTTGCCGGCATCGCGCAGGGCATCCGCCATGGCGGTGGAGTGGCTGTAGGGTACCACGGTGTCGTCCCGCCCGTGGACCAGCAGCACCGGCGCATCGGCGCGTGAGGCCAGGCGGCGCGGGCTCACTGCCGCCCAGGTCTCACGTGGGCCCAACTGGTCAAGCAGCGATGCGCGCACGGTGCGCATGCGGCCCGTCTCGCGGTATTCCGCCGCGTACATGGCCGCGATGTCGCTGACCCCGGCCACTGCGGCAGCGCAGCGATAGAGGCCCTGCTGGACGGTGACGCCGGCCAGCGCTGCATAGCCGCCATAGCTGGCCCCGACGATGCAGGCGCGCGCCGGGTCCACCGTGCCCTGCGCGGCGAGGTGGGCCAGTCCATCGCTGATGTCGGTCTGCATCAAGCGCCCCCACTGGCCGAAACCGGCACGGATGAAGGCATCGCCGCGCCCGCTGGAACCGCGGAAGTTGGGCTGGAACACGGCATAACCGCGCGCGGCAAAAGCCTGGGCCCACCAGTCGAAGCCCGGTTCGTCATGGCCGATTGGCCCGCCGTGCGGCATCATGATCACCGGCAGGTTGCGCGGCTCGCGGCCCGGCGGCAGGGTCAGCACCCCGTCGAGTTCCAGGCCGTCTGCGGCGGCGTAGTTGACGACCGATACCGGGCCGACGCTGGCCGGGGCGATGCGCGGTCGGTCATAGCCGATCTCGCGTGCCGACCGCCCGGCCAGGTCCATGAAGATCCAGGTCCCGCTGTCGGACGAGCCGCTGGTATGCATCAGCACCCGGTTGAAATCGCTGGCCCAGCCGGCCAGTTCGCCGTTGCGCTCGGTCAGCGAGCGCACGGCCAGTCTTGCGCGGCCCTGGATTTCGCGATCGTACAGCACGGGGCGGCTGTCCTCCTCGCTATCCGGAATATAGCCCAGCAACCGGCCGTTGAGCGGGTTCCACAGCAGGCGGTCAACGTCCACGTCGGGCAGGAAGGGCATGCTGGCGCCACCGGCCAGCGGCACCTCGAACCATTCGGGCGATTCGGTGGCGGGATCGATGGCGAAGTAGATGACACTCTGGCCGTCTGCACCAAGACCCATCACGCCGGCGCGGCCGCTGGGGTTGCTGCCGCTGGCGATCACGCGGCCCGCCACGTTCTCGATCGTCCAGGCACCGGTTTCGGTATGCACGTCGAAGGCAGCCACCACCTGGCCCGCCTCATCGAGCAGCCAGTCCAGCTCGTGGTTCTCGCGCGCGGATTCGGCCACCCGGCGAATTTCCATCGTGGCGAGATCGACCTCGTATAGGGCAGGGCGGCCGTGGTCGAAGCGATAAGCGCCGAAGGATGTGCGGCCGAATTCCACGGCCCCGAAATAGCCGCGCCAGCCGGCCGGCGTCTCGCGCACGCCGTGCATGCCGAAGATGCCGTTGACGATGCCGCGATCGTCGGCAAACACGCGGTGGGCCGGCTGCGTGGGGTCCACGGGAATGACCACGGCTTGCCAGAGTTCGAACTGGTCGACCGTGAAGTCGATCAGGTCCACGGTCGTGCTGTAGGCGAAAAGGATCGCGCGATCGCCGACGAATGACAGGCGGCGGAACTTCTCGGTGGTCAGCTCGATCCGGTTGACGAGGGCAAAGTCCCGGTCAAACACCATGATCTGGCGCTGGCCGTCCATCGTCAGCAGGACCGCCAGCGAATTGCCGGACGGCGATATGGCCATCGCCTCGACCCCCGGCAGCTCTCCGTAGGCTGACAGAGGCGGCATGGCCGGCGTTTGGGCCGAAGCCTGCGCCTGGACCTCTCCCGGCATGACAGGCACACAAACGGCCAGCACGGCAGCAACGGCAACCTGCCGGATCGACTTGAGCATTGCGGCTTCGCCCCCTGTTCGTCACACGCCCCGCCAGCACTGTTGCCCAGCCTTGGGAACGATGCAAGCGGCTGAATTGCGTATGGAATAGGCAGGCGTGTCAGCCGGCATTGCGCCGCATGTTCCCGCAGTTCATCGCGGCCCTTTCGCTTGTGGCCGCAAGTGCCTACATGGCGCTCCATCATGGCCCGACCCAAACCCGCCACTTTCGACAAGCAGAAGATCGTCGCCGAAAACCGCAAGGCGCGGTTCGACTATGCCGTGGAGGAGAAGTTCGAGGCCGGGCTGGCGCTCAGCGGCACCGAGGTAAAGAGCCTGCGCTTCGGCGAGGGCAGCATTGCCGAAAGCTATGCCGAGGTGCGCGACGGGCAAGTGTGGCTGGTCAACGCCAACATTCCCGAATTCAGCCACGGCAACCGCTTCAACCATGAGCCGAAGCGCCCCAGGAAGCTGCTGCTGCACGCGCGCGAGATCGACAAGTTCGTCGGTGCGGTGGAGCGCAAGGGGATGACTCTGATCCCGCTGACGATCTATTTCAATGCGAAGGGGCGGGCAAAAGTGGAACTGGCGCTGGCCAAGGGCCGGCAGAGCCACGACAAGCGCCAGCACCTGAAGGAACAGGACTGGAAGCGCGATAAGGCACGCATCATGCGCGACAAGGGCTGAACCGAAGCAATCCTGCAACAGGTCTTTCCAAGCTGTCGCCGTTAAGCCGCTGTTCGTCGAATCGAACCTATCTGTCACTTCAACGCAATGCGGAAAGGTGTATTGACGCGGCCATGGCGAAGGGCGGAATCATCGGGTGGCTGAAGCGGCAATGGCCGACCATGCCGACCCGTGAGGAAATGGAGCAGAACAAGTATCTTGCTCCCATCGCCCATCGTTTCGGCCGGTCGGAGCTTTGGCGCTTCACCCGCCGGTCTGTTCCGCGCGGGGTGGCCTTGGGCCTGTTCGCGGGCTTCATCATTCCCGTCGGACAGATCTTCCTGGCTGCCTTCCTGGCCCTGCCGCTGCGGGCCAACGTGCCGGTGGCGGCGCTCCTGACATTTCTGACCAACCCTTTCACGTTGCCTTTCTGGCTCTTGCTTGCCAACCGGCTGGGCGCCTTCGTGCTGCGGGTGGATTCTGCCACCACGGGCTTTGCCAACGAACAGCTTGCCAGTGGGCGCTGGGCGGAATTCGGCTGGTTCCAGTTGCTGGAAGGGGTGGGGGTGACCGCTTTCGGCTTCATCGTCCTGGCGCTGCTGTCTGCGGCGATCGGCTATTTCCTGTCGGGACTGGTATGGCGCCTTCTGGTCGGCCGCAAATGGACCAGGCGACCTGCGCGAAGGAAAGTGCTACGCCACCCTGCATGAGGCGTTTCGGCAGGATTTCAGCGCAGTGAGCGGGCAGCCATTGCAACAATCGCGGCATATGGTGGACACGCTGGCGGTGGTCGCTGCCGTGCTCGCCAGCGTGGCGCTGGTGCAATATGCCACCGGCAATGCCACGGTGACGCTGGCCTATGCCGGCGGTCTGACCGTGCTGGGCCTGCTCTCTTTCGTTGCCGCCCGCTATTCCTCGCGCACGCCGGCCGATGTGGAAGCGGCCACACCCGACTGGTCGGTGACGGTGGCGGCAATCGAACATCCTGGCGAAGCGGTAGCCATTACCGACCGAGCCAACCGCCTGGTCTGCGCCAATGCCGCCTACGAGCTGTGGTTCGGCTCCAGCCATGCTCCGCCCCGCCTGCCAGTGGACGGCATCAGTGCCGAAGTGCTCGCCCGCGTGGCGCGCACCGCCTGGCGCGACGGCAACGGCGGCGAGGTGGTGACGATAAGTGACGAGGAGCACAACTGGACGGCCGAAGCGCAGGTGGCGGGCCGCTCCGACGAATACCTTGTCTGGCGCTTCACCCCGATCCTGAAGAACGAGCCGGTGCAGGCAGTGGCCCGTGCCATGGCGGGGCCGCTGGGCCGGATGATCGACGCGGCGGGCCTCGCCGTGGCGCTGGTGGGGCCGGATGGGGCAATCCGCGCGGTCAATCCCGGCCTGGCGCGCCGTGCGGCGGGGGACGAGCATGCCAGCATGGTGGGCATGGATTTCACCAGCCTGCTGCGCACCGACGAGCGTGATCGCATATTCTTTGCCCGCGAAGGCAAGCAGGGCAGCCCGCAGACGCTGGTCAGCATTCCGCTGCTCGACCCTGCCGACCACGCCGGCCCTGCCGCCAGCGCCGAAGCTCCTGCGCTTATGCTGCTGCTCGACACGGCGGTTGGCCTGGGCGGCTGGGGCGCCGAGGCGCGCGGGCAGACCCCGCAACTGGAAGCCCTGTTGGAGCAATTGCCGCTGGGCCTGGCGATGACCGATCGCGACGGGCATTTCCTGTTCGCCAACCCTGCCTTCCGCCGCGCCGCCGGGATCGAGGGGCCCGACCTGCCGCCCTATCCGTCGGACTTGGTCATCGCGCGCGACAAGACTGCCATGTCCGATGCCGTGCGCCGCTTCGGGCAGGGCCCAGCCAACAGCGGCGACATTGCCGTGCGCCTGCGCGGCGATCCGGAGGAGCCGGTCAGCCTGGGCCTGGCCGGCGTGCGCGGGCTGGGGGAGGCGGCAGTGCTGCTCTCGCTTGCCGACACCACCGAGGAGACCCGCCTGAAGCGCCAGGTGGCGCAGGCCACCAAGATGCAGGCCGTGGGCCAGCTCGCCGGCGGCGTGGCGCACGATTTCAACAACGTGCTGACCGCCATCATCGGCTATTGCGACCTGATGCTGCTGCGCCATACGCCGGGTGACAGCGACTATGACGATATCCAGCAGATCAAGGCCAACTCCAACCGCGCCGCCAGCCTGACGCGGCAACTACTTGCCTTCAGCCGCCAGCAGACGCTCCAGCCCGAAGTGATCCAGTTGCCGGATATCATTTCGGAAGTCAGTCAGCTCATGAAGCGGCTGCTGGGGGCAAAGATCACCCTGCGCACCCATCACGACCGTGACCTGGGCCCGGTGCGCGCGGACCCCGCCCAGCTGGAGCAGGTGATCATCAACCTGGCAGTGAACGCCCGTGATGCCATCCAGGCGCGGGGCGGGGAGGGGGCAACCGGCACGCTCAGCTTCGTCACCCGGCGCGTGCAGGCGCAGGACATCCGCCGGATGGGCTCTGAAATCATTCCGGCGGGCGATTACACCGTGCTGATCGCCGAGGATACCGGCGGCGGCATTCCGGCCGAAATCCTGCCCAAGATCTTCGAGCCCTTCTTCACCACCAAGGAGATGGGCAAGGGCACTGGCCTGGGCCTCAGCACCGTTTACGGCATCGTCAAGCAATCGGGCGGCTTCATCTTTGCCAGCAATGCCAAGTCGGCTGACGGCAGGACGCGCGGCGCACGCTTTACCATCTACCTGCCGGTGCACACCGCGACAGAGGAGGAGCTGGCGCGCGCCGAGGCGGAGGAGAAGCAGCAGGCCGCAGCGCAAAGCTGGTCTGGCGGCGGGCGCATCCTGCTGGTGGAGGACGAGGACATGGTCCGCGCCGTGGCCGAACGCGCCCTTTCGCGCGCCGGTTATGAAGTTGTCACCGCCAGCGACGGCGACGAGGGGCTGGAACGCGTGCGCGAGGGCGGCAAGTTCGACCTTGTCGTCAGCGACGTGGTCATGCCCAGCATGGATGGCCCGGCGATGGCCCGCGAAATCCGCAAGCTGGCTCCGCGCCTGCCGGTGCTGTTCATGTCCGGCTATGCTGAAGAACAGCTCCGCAAGGATATCGACATCGAAGGCATGCATTTCATCGCCAAGCCGTTCAGCGTACAGCAGATTGCCGACAAGGTGGCGGGTGTGCTGGCGGGCAAGGCGCGGGCTGGCTGATTGTGGAACACGGGGGCTGTCCAGCCGTTCAGCCCGCATACAGGCAATGTGACACTATCACACGCCCACGAACCGTTCCGTGGGGGAGACCAACCGATGACCTGCACCCGTCCGCTTGCCGCTGCCCTGCTGGCTTGCGCTGCCTTGCTTCCTCTGGCTGCCAGCGCACAGGACTCCAGTGACCCGACGGGGGCGAGCGCCCAGGGTGACCTTTCGGTGACGATCTACAACAGCGGCCAGAGCCTGATCCAGGACGTGCGCCAGCTCAATATCCGCCAGGGCCGCACCACGATCACCTTTCCCGACGTATCGGCCATGATCCGGCCCGAAACGCTCAGCTTCAATGCTGCCGGCACCAGCATCATCGAACAGAATTTCGATTTTGACCTGCTGACCCCGCAGAAGCTGATGGAAAAGGCCGTGGGGCAGACCGTCACCCTGATCCGCACCAATCCCGCCACCGGCGCCGAGACGACCCAGCGGGCGGAGGTCCTCTCAACCTTCGGCGGCGTGGTGATCCGCGTGGGCGACCATATCGAGGTGCTGCGCGACGATGGCCTGCCCGTGCGGGTGATCTTCGACGAAGTGCCGCCCGGCCTGCGTGCGCGGCCCACGCTTTCGGTCACGCTGGACAGCACCCAGAACGGCGCGCGCCCCGCTTCGATCCGCTACCTCACCCCGGGCCTTGGCTGGTCGGCGGACTATGTTGCCCTGTTCGACGAGCAGCGCGGCACGGTGGACATGCAGGGCTGGGTCACGCTGACCAATACCACCGGCACCACGTTCAACCAGGCCAGCACGCTGCTGGTGGCGGGCACCGTGGGCGGGGGCGGCTACAACGCCTATGCCCCGCCTCCACCGCGCGGCGGAGGCCTGGTGCGCCCCGGCACCGAGACCGCCGACCGCGAGCGGCTGGGGGATTTCTACCTCTACCCGATCAGCGGGCGCACGACGATCTCCAACAACCAGACCAAGCAGGTTAGTTTTCTCGATGTGCAGGGAGTGCCATCCTCCCGCGTCTACTCGCGCGAAGTCGGCTGGCTGCAAAGCGACGACCGGCCGATGAACGTCTCCAGCGCCATTGCCTTTTCCTCCAGCCGCGAAGGCGGACTGGGCGATGCCATGCCGGCCGGCACGGTGCGGTTCTACCAGCGTGATGCCCAAGGCACACCGCAGTTCATCGGCGAGAACCAGATCGGCCATACCCCGATGGGCAGTGCCATCTCGCTGCGTACCGGCGATGCCTTCGACGTGTTCGTGCAGGCCGAAGTGGAAAGCCGCGCCACCATTACTTCGGCCGAATACGAACGCTCGGTCCGCTATCGCGTGCTCGTGGACGGCGAGGTGAAGCAGACCGTGGAGGTGGAACGACCGGTCGAATACTATCGCACCGTCATGCGCTACACCTTCACCAACGCCAAGCCGGAAGCCGTGACCGTGGACCTGACCCAGGGCGGACTCGACTATGGCTGGTGGGGCCGCGACTTCCGCGTCACCAGCGAAGACGTACCGGGCGAACAGCTCAACGCCGGCAACCGTCGCTACCGCGTGGAGGTGCCCGCCAACGGAACCCGCGTGGTGCGCGTAACCTATGAGACGCGGTACTGAGGAGGCGGGCGATGCCCTTGCGCCTAACTCCGCTGCTTGCCGTGCCGCTGCTGCTGGCAGCCTTGCCGGCATTGGCGCAGGAGCGGGCAACGGTGGATGCCAGCGAGCCAACCGGCCTGGCAGTCACCGTCTATCGCGATCCCAACCGGGGCGAGGGCGGGCAGATGGACCGCAACTGGCCGCGCGGCTTCGCGATGATCTCGGAGACGCGCCAGGTGACGCTGCCGCCCGGCGAATCGACGATCCGCTTCGAGGGCGTGGCCGAAGGGATGGTGGCCGTGTCCGCCATCGTCACCGGCCTGCCGGGCGGCACGATCGAGAAGAACCGCAACGCCGACCTGCTCAGTCCCGCCGCACTGGTCGATGGCACGCTGGGCAACCGCGTCACCGTGCGCAGGACGAATCCGGCCACTGGCGCGCAGGAGGTGCAATCCGCCATAGTCCGCACCCGCGCCGATGGCGGGCTGGTGTTGCAGACCGACCAGGGCTTCGAGGCAGTCCGCTGCGCCGGCGTGCCGGAGCGGCTGGAATTCACCCGCGTGCCGGAGGGCCTGTCTGCCCAGCCAGTCTATTCCATCAATACGCGCGATGATCGCGGGGGGATCTACACCGTCACCCTGACCTATCTCGCCTGGGGGTTCGACTGGCAGGCCAATTATGTCGCCACGCTGGCCGATGGGGGCACGGGCGATGAGGTTTCGCTGCGGCTGCTGAGCTGGCTTACCATCCTCAACGACAACAACCAGGCGTTCCCTGATGCCGAACTGATGGCCGTGGCCGGAACACTTGAAGTGGTCAGCGATTTTCAGGGGCTGGCCGATCCGCCCGATGCCCGGCCGCTGCAACTCACCTGCTATCCGCTGGGCAGCACGGCGACGGGATCGCCGGTTCCGGACTTTTCGGGCGGGCTTGCCGACGCGCTTGGTTATGGCCGCTACCCGGGCGCTCCGCCGCCGCCGCCTCCACCTGCCCCGATGATGATGCGGATGGCCTCTGAGGAGTCCGCCATCGTAGTCACCGGCGCGCGCGTGGCCGAACAGGAGCAATTGGGTGACCTGAAGCTCTATCGTTTCCCCGAGGCCGTGACGGTGAGTGCCAAGGGCCTGAAGCAAGTGGCTTTCCTCGATCAGCAGGAGGTGCGCGGGAGGTTCGTCTATCGCGCCCGCTGCACGGGCGGCTACGACGACTATACCGAAGTCTACGACGGGGATGAACCGCAGCCACGCCAGACCGAGCTGTTCCTCGCCACCCGCAATGATGAGGAGCATGGCCTGGGAATGCCGCTGCCATCCGGCAGCCTCGCGGTGTTCGAGCCGAGCTCGGCGGGCGAACTGCTGGTGGCAGCGCCATCCATGCGCGATCATGCCGAAGGGCAGGAAGTGGAGCTGGCGCTTGGCTACAGCCCGCAGGTGCTTGCCGCCTGCGAACTGACCTCCCGCAACGATCCGAATGACGGACCCTGGGCCCAGATGCGCGCTACGCTTACCAACGCCAATGATGCGCCGATCACCGCCCGTATCCTCATGGGCTCCCCGGCCGAGTGGGACATCCGTGGCCAGCGCACCACGGTGAAGGACGGGCAGCGAATCGCCGAAGTGACTGTTCCCGTCAATGGCCGGCGCGTCATAACCTGGCAGGTCCGGCAGGCTGGGCAGGGCGGCCGATAGTCCGGGAAAAGAGCAGAAATCTGTCCGTTTCCGCCCTGTTGCAGAAAATCCTGTTCCACTCTTGTTCTACGTGAACAAACGCGGTACAAGCTGTTCCAGTTGATGAATTGACCACAACTCTTGGAACGTGGGGAGCACCGTGTCATGGCAGCCGGACTGAAGCTGGTAGGGAAGGAATCCAACGTGGACCGTCAGAAGGCGCTCGAAGCTGCCCTCGCACAGATTGATCGCGCGTTCGGCAAGGGCTCGGCGATGAAGCTGGGCCAGAAGGAAGCCATGCAGGTGGAAGCCATTTCCACGGGTTCGCTGGGGCTGGACATCGCGCTGGGCGTGGGCGGCCTGCCCAAGGGCCGCGTGATCGAGGTCTATGGCCCGGAGAGCTCGGGCAAGACCACGCTGGCCCTGCACGTGATTGCCGAGGCGCAGAAGATGGGTGGCACCGCCGCTTTCGTGGATGCCGAGCACGCTCTCGATCCGGTCTATGCCAGGAAGCTGGGCGTCGATATCGACGAACTGATCGTCTCGCAGCCTGACACGGGTGAGCAGGCGCTGGAGATCACCGACACCCTGGTCCGCTCCAACGCGATCGACGTGCTGGTGGTCGACTCGGTTGCGGCGCTGGTGCCGCGGGCCGAGATCGAGGGCGAGATGGGTGATAGCCACGTGGGCCTGCAGGCCCGCCTGATGAGTCAGAGCCTGCGCAAGCTGACCGGCTCGATCAGCCGCTCCAAGTGCATGGTGATCTTCATCAACCAGCTGCGCATGAAGATCGGCGTGATGTACGGCAACCCGGAAACGACCACCGGCGGCAACGCGCTCAAGTTCTACGCCTCGGTCCGTCTCGATATCCGCCGCACCGGCCAGATCAAGGACGGCGACGAGATCATCGGCAACGCCACCCGCGTGAAGGTGGTGAAGAACAAGGTCGCCCCGCCGTTCAAGCAGGTGGAATTCGACATCATGTATGGCGAGGGCATCTCCAAGATCGGCGAGATCCTCGACCTGGGCGTGAAGGCCGGCGTGGTGGAGAAGTCGGGTTCGTGGTTCAGCTACGATTCGATCCGCATCGGCCAGGGCCGCGAGAACGCCAAGCAGTACCTGCGTGACAACAAGGAAGTTTGCGACCGGTTGGAAGCCGCCATTCGCGGCCGCACCGATCAGGTTGCCGAGGAGATGATGACGGGGCCGGACGCGGACTCCGACGACTGATCCTCAAGAAGCGCAGCCACGGCTCCCAATCCCGACCGGAGCCGGCGCTTGACGACAAGGACCGGCGTCCTGCCCTGTGCGGCAGGGCGCCGGTTTCGTTTTGCGGATAGTCTTCCGCGAGACTTGCGTGACCGCCGGTCGCTGCTGATAAGGTTCACCGGACAAGGGAGTATCGTGCGTGGACAAGAGCGAATGGGAAGGCCCCTCGGGCAATAGCTGGGCCGCCGAATGGCGCCGGACCGATCGCAGCTTTGCGGTGCTGACGGAACGCCTGCTGTCGCGCCTGCGCGGGCAGCGGTTCACCCAGGCGATCGACATCGGTTGCGGTGCGGGCGAACTGTCACTGGCCATTGCCCGGGGCAGGCCGGATGCGCGGGTGGTCGGGGTCGACGTGTCGCCAGCACTGGTCAATGCAGCCCGTGGTCGCGCCAGCAATCTTCCCAATGTGGCATTCGACCTCGCCGATGCCGCCGCCTGGCAGCCGCCGGCCGGCATTGCCCCGCAAATGCTCGTTTCGCGCCACGGGGTGATGTTCTTTGCCGACCCCACGGCAGCTTTCCGCCATCTGGCCGACATTGCCGATAGCGGTGCCCAGCTGCTCTTCTCTTGTTTCCGCGACCCGCTCGACAATCCCTTCTTCACCGAGGTGGGGCGCTTGCTGCCCCAGGTCCCTCCGCCACCGCCAGCCGACGCACCAGGCCCCTTCGGTTTTGCCCGCCGCGAGCGCATAGCCCAGATCCTGGAAGGTGCCGGCTGGGAAGCGGTCGCCATCGACGCCTTCGATTTCCCCATGGTTGCCGGGGCCGGAGATGACGCGGTGGATGAGGCAATGGCCTATTTCACCTCTATCGGCCCCGCTGCCCGCGTCGCGAAGGAACTCGAAGCTGATGCAAGGGACCCCTTTTTCGAGCGCCTCCGCCGATTGTGCGAGGATAACCTGCGCGATGGTGTCGTGTCGCTTGCTGCTGCGGCCTGGATCGTCAGTGCGCGCAAGGCAGGCTGATCGGCCGGTTCCGAGCGGGTCGTGGCGCCCCATTTTCGCCTTTATCCGCTTGTCGCGGCCCTTCGCAGGAACTAACTGCCTCCCATGCACTCGACCAACGACATCCGCCGGGCCTTCCTCGATTATTTCGCGGCCAACGATCACCAGGTGATGCCCTCCGCGCCCCTGGTGCCGTACAACGATCCGACGCTGATGTTCGTCAATGCGGGCATGGTGCCGTTCAAGAACGTGTTCACCGGCCTGGAAACGCCGCCCGCCCCGCGGGCCGCAAGCAGCCAGAAGTGCGTGCGCGCCGGGGGCAAGCACAACGACCTGGATAATGTTGGCTACACCGCACGCCACCTGACGCTGTTCGAGATGCTCGGCAACTTCAGTTTCGGTGATTATTTCAAGGAACGCGCGATCGAGCTGGCTTGGGGCATGGTCACCAAGGAGCTGGGCCTCGCGGCAGACCGGCTGTGCGTGACCGTCTATCACACCGATGACGAGGCGGCCGGGTTCTGGAAGAAAATCGCCGGGCTGCCGGAAGATCGCATCATCCGCATCGCCACCAAGGACAACTTCTGGGCGATGGGCGCGGATGGTCCGTGCGGCCCGTGTTCCGAAATCTTCTGGGACCACGGTCCGTCGATTGCCGGTGGCCCTCCCGGTTCGCCAGACGAGGATGGCGACCGCTTCGTGGAAGTGTGGAACCTTGTGTTCATGCAGCACGTGCAGGAAGCCGACAAGATCGTGGGCAACCTGCCGCGCCCCAGCATCGATACGGGCATGGGCCTGGAGCGCATCTCCACCGTGCTGCAGGGCGTCCACTCGGTGTTCGAGACCGACACCTTCCGCGCGCTGATCGAGGCCAGCGAGGACAAGGTGGGCGCGAAGGCGACCGATGAGACCGCTGCCAGCCATCGCGTGATCGCCGATCACCTGCGTTCTACCAGCTTCCTGATTGCCGATGGCGTGCTGCCCAGCAACGAAGGCCGCGGGTACGTCCTGCGCCGGATCATGCGCCGCGCCATGCGCCATGCCCACCTGCTGGGTGCGAAGGAGCCGCTGATGCACCGGCTGGTGCCCGCGCTGGTGCAGGAAATGGGCCAGGCTTATCCCGAACTCCCGCGCGCCGATGCCCTGATCCGCGAAGTGCTGGAGCGCGAGGAAACCCGCTTCCGGCAGACGCTGGACAAGGGGCTGAAGCTGCTGGACGAGGAAACCGCCGGCATGGGCGAGGGGGCCAGCCTGCCGGGTGAAACCGCGTTCAGGCTCTACGACACCTACGGCTTCCCCTATGACCTGACCGAGGATGCCCTGCGCACCCGGGGCATCGGGGTTGACCGAGCCGGGTTCGATACCGCGATGGCCCAGCAGAAGGCTGCCGCCCGCGCTGCCTGGAAAGGCAGCGGTGCGTCGGCCGACGGTGAACTGTGGTTCGACATCGCCGAACGCGAGGGTGCAACCGAGTTCACCGGCTATGCCAGCACCGAGGGCGAAGGCCGGGTGGTGGCGCTGGTGGTGGATGGCAAGGAAGTGACCCGCGCCGAAAGCGGCCAGCAGGTGACGCTGATCGCCAACCAGACCCCTTTCTACGGCGAAAGTGGCGGCCAGACCGGTGACGCCGGCAGCATCACGGGTGACCGGCGGCTGCAAATGGTGGTCAGCGATACCTCCAAGCCGCTGGGCCGCCTGCACGCCCACCAGGGCACGATCACGCACGGCTCGGTTGAGGTTGGCGATACCGTCCACCTCAAGATCGATGCCGCGCGCCGTGACGCGATCCGCGCCAACCACTCGGCAACGCACCTCCTGCACGCGGCGCTGCGCAACCGCCTGGGTGACCATGTGACTCAGAAGGGCAGCCTGGTTGCCGCTGATCGCCTGCGGTTTGACTTCTCGCACCCCAAGCCGCTGTCTGCCGATGACATTGCAGCAATCGAGGCGGAGGTGAATGCCGAGATCCGCCACAATGCTGCTGTCTCGACCCGGCTGATGAGCCCCGACGACGCCATTGCCGCCGGTGCCATGGCGCTGTTCGGTGAGAAGTACGGCGAGGAGGTGCGCGTCCTCAGCATGGGCCGCACCGGTGCCGGCGGGCGCAACTATTCGGTGGAGCTATGCGGCGGCACTCACGTCAACGCCACCGGCGACATCGGGGTATTCCGCATCGTTTCGGAAAGCGCCGTTTCCAGCGGCGTCCGGCGGATCGAGGCGCTGACCGGCGAAGGCGCGCGCCAGTGGCTGGTCGCACGCGAGGAGGCACTGAAGGCGGTTGCCGCCACCCTCCGCACTGCGCCCGACGAGGTGCTGGAGCGGGTCGCTGCGCTGGTCGACGAGCGGCGCGGGCTGGAACGCGAACTGGCAGAAGCCAAGAAGCAGCTTGCGCTCTCGGGCGGCGGCAGCGGCGCTGCCCCGGCAGCTGACGAAGACGTTGGCGGGGTCATGTTCTCCGGCCAGGTGCTTCACGGCCTTGATCCCAAGGATCTGCGCGGCCTGCTGGACGATGCCAAGAAGCGCATGGGCAGCGGCGTGGCTGCGATCTGCGCGGTCAACGATGGCAAGGCGGCCTTTGCCGCCGCCGTCACCGATGACCTTACCAGCCGCTTCTCTGCCGTGGACCTGGTCCGCGCAGGCGTAGAAGCGCTTGGCGGCAAGGGTGGTGGTGGCCGTCCCGACATGGCGCAGGGCGGCGGCCCGGATGGCGACAAGGCCGAAATGGCCATTGCCGCCGTGCGCGCGCTGATCGCCGGCTGATTACGGGGCTTCAGCTTTCAGCCGTACTGGTGCGCAGCTTGGGTTTCTCGTCCAGGGCGGCGTCCTGCTGGATGCGTTCGCGGAATTCGTCGCGCTTCTCGTGGATGCTGGCAATCACCGGCCCCATGGCTACGCCCAGCTCCACCAATGCTGCTTCCGACAATTGCAGGCTGCTTTCCAACGTCTCCGGCACGGCCACGGTTGCACCAGCTTTGTAGAGTTCAGTCGCGTGGAATGTATCGCGGGCGCGGGCGATGATCGGCAGATCCGGATAGGCAGCGCGCAGTTTCCTGACCAGTTGCTGGGCCAGCACATGCTCGTCCATCGTCAGGATCACCGCCGGGCATTCTGCCATGCCCAGTTTGTCGAGCAGGTCACCGCGTGCGGCGTTGCCATAGAGCGCCTTGAAACCGGCGTTGCGCGCGTGGTCGATGATGTCTGAATCAGAATCGATGCCGACGTAAGGTTTGCCGTGGCGGTCCAGCATTTCCGCCACCAGCCGGCCCACTCGGCCAAGGCCGATCACGATCACCCGCGGCGTCGCATCGCGATGGTCGGCATCGTCTAGGCTTGGGGCCGGTTCGACCCTGCGGCCCGCCACCCTGCCAAGGCGCGCCAGCAGCGGAGTGACGGTAAGTCCCAGCGCGATCACCACCTGCCAGAATTGCGCAGTTGCCGCGCTAACGATGCTGGCCTGTGCGGCGGCGGCAAGCACGATCAGGGAGGTTTCGGAAGGGCTGGCCATCAGGATACCGGTCTCGGTCGCGGTTCCGGCACGCGCACCCATCAGGCGCAATAGCACGCCGGTCACCACCGCCTTCAGCGCCAGCACGCCCACTACGGCCCCGGCAATGGCCCACAGGTTGCTCCACAGCATGGTGACGTCGATCGCCATGCCCACGGTGATCAGGAAGATGCCCAGGGCCAGGCCCTTGAACGGATCAATGATTGCCTCGACCTCGGAATGATACTCGGTCTCGGCGATCAGCAGGCCGGCGATCAGGGCACCCACGATGGGCGACAGGCCGACGAGCTGGGTCGCAAGGGCCGAGGTGAGCACCACCAGCAGGCTGGCGGCCATGAACAATTCGCTGCTCTTGGCCCGCGCGGCGGAGGCGAACAGGCGTGGCAGGAAAAACCGTCCTGCCACCATCATTACCAGCACCACCAGCGCGCCCTGCCACAGGGTGGTGAGCAAGCCGGAAAAACCTTCGGCATCGGCATAGGGAGCAAGCGCGCCGAGGATGAAGATGATCGGCACGATCATAATATCCTCGAACAGCAGCATCGACAGCGCCGCCCGGCCCACCGGGGTGCGGGTGCCGGAAATGGGCAGCACCAGCGCGGTGGAGGAGAAGGCCAGGGCAAAGCCCAAGGCAGCAGCGGCCACCAGCGGCTGGCCGTTGGCAAAGAAAGCCAGCGCCAGCAGCGAACCGATTATCAGCAATTCGAGAGCGCCGAGGCCGAAGACCAGCTTCCTGAGCTGCCATAACCGGTTGAAGGATAATTCCAGACCGATCGTGAACAGCAACAGGATGATGCCGAATTCGGCAAACGGGGCCAGGCTCTCGGTGCTGCTGATTGTCACCCAGTAAAGCCAGGGCATCTCCGGCACCAGGCGACCCAGGCCGAAGGGCCCCACAAGCACGCCTACCAGGATGAACCCAATGATCGGCGTGATGCGGAAGCGGGCGAACAGCGGGATGACAATCCCCGCCGCGCCCAGGATCACCAGCGCGTCGGACATCAGCGGGGATATGGTATCGGCGTGCATCGCTCGCCGACTATGGCAGGGACCAACCGCTTGCCGCAATGCACAAATGAACAGGGCGGAAGCTGATCAACAGCTCCCGCCCCGAATGTTAGTCTGCCGGTTGGCGGGCCGGAATCAGCCCAGGCCCTGGGCCTTCATTTCCTCTTCCAGGGCAACGCGGATTGCCTCGAAGAACTGCTCCGTGGTCATCCAGGCCTGGTCCGGGCCGATCAGCAGGGCCAGGTCCTTGGTCATCTTGCCGTCTTCCACGCACTGGATGCAGACCCGCTCCAGCGTTTCGGCAAAGGCCACCACATCCGGCGTGTTGTCGAACCGGCCACGATAGATCAGGCCGCGGGTCCAGGCGAAGATGCTGGCGATCGGGTTGGTGCTGGTCGCCTTGCCCTGCTGGTGCTGGCGATAGTGGCGGGTAACGGTGCCGTGGGCGGCCTCGGCTTCCACGGTCTTGCCGTCCGGGGTCATCAGCACGCTGGTCATCAGGCCCAGCGAACCGAAGCCCTGCGCCACGACGTCGCTCTGCACGTCACCGTCGTAGTTCTTGCAGGCCCAGACGAACTTGCCGCTCCACTTCAGGGCACTGGCGACCATGTCGTCGATCAGGCGGTGTTCGTATATGATGCCCAATTCCTCGAACTTCTCCTTGAAGCCCTCGGTGTTGAACACTTCCTCGAACAGGTCCTTGAAGCGGCCATCGTACTTCTTGATGATGGTGTTCTTGGTGCTGAGGTACACCGGCCAATTGCGGTCGATGCCATAGTTGAAGCTGGCGCGGGCGAAATCCCGGATCGAATCGTCGAGGTTGTACATCGACATGGCCACGCCGGGGGCCTTGAACTGGTAGACTTCGCGGTCGATAACTTCGCCGTTGTCGCCTTCCCACACCAGGCGCAGCTTGCCGGGGCTAGGGACCAGGAAGTCGGTGGCGCGGTACTGGTCGCCGAAGGCATGGCGGCCAACCACGATGGGATCGGTCCAGCCCGGCACCAGGCGAGGCACGTTGGAAATCACGATCGGTTCGCGGAAGATGGTGCCGCCCAGGATGTTGCGGATGGTGCCGTTGGGAGACTTGTACATCTCCTTCAGGTTGAATTCCTTCACGCGGGCTTCGTCCGGCGTGATGGTGGCGCACTTCACGCCCACGCCGTACTGCTTGATGGCATTGGCGGCATCGATGGTGATCTGGTCGTCCGTCTCGTCACGCTTCTGGACGGACAGGTCGTAATACTTCAGCTCAACGTCCAGGTATGGGAGGATCAGCCGTTCGCGGATCCACTCCCAGATGATGCGGGTCATTTCGTCGCCGTCGAGTTCGACGATCGGGGTCTGGACTTTGATCTTGGCCATGCGCGGGTCCTTGGCTGAAAGAGGCTGAACAGGTGTGGCCGCCTCTTAGCAGGGGCACCGTCAGGCGCAAGAGAGGTGGGGAAGCGCGATCCGCGTGCGGGCCATCAGCAGTTCGGCCAGGCCGGGCACGATGTGTACGGCGGCGAGCGCCAGCGGCTGGACCAACGGATTTTCAGCCAGTGCCCGGGCGGCGGCAGCCACTGCCAGCGGCGGGCATGCGGCGCGGGCGAGGGCGGTCTGGTAGGCCGGGGCAGCCGCAGCGCCTCCGCCCAGCAAGTGCTGCGCCGCAAGCTGGCCGCTGGCGAGAGCAATGCCCATGCCTTCCCCTGCCAGCGAGGGGATGACCGCCGCCTGGTCCCCCAGCCGGAACAGACCGGGGACCGTCTCGCGCGCGATGAAGCGGTAGGGTACGCTCCCCACGCTGTCCAAGGGCGCTGCCTGCCAGCCCGCCTCCAGTCGATCGCCGAAGTTGCGGTGCTGTCTGGCGAGTTGCTCAAGCAGCCTTGCCGGCGATCCGCCGGCGCCTGCCAGCAGCGATTTCCTGACGGCCAGGCAAATGTTTGCAGTGCCATCCTCCTGCAGGACGATCCCGGCATAGCCGCCCTTGAACAGATGCAACTCGATCATGCCGGTCAGTTCGCGGGACAGCGTGGCCGAGGGGGACAGTCGCAGGCGCAGGCCCAGCGCCGGATCGCTGGCCGTGCGCGGACGGGGCAGGCCGCGCACGTCATGCTTCCCGGTGGCCAACAACAGGGCGGAGCCCTGCCAGTCCCGGCGGCCCCGGGCCATCAGTCTCTCCACCTCGCGCACGTGCTCCACCGCCAGGTCTGCCCCGGCAGCCAGGGCACGCTGCCGCAGGGCATTGTCCAGCGCGTACCGCGAAAGCCCCCAGGCCGGAGCGGGTAGCGGGGCGTCGGCCCGGCGCCTGCCGGCAAACAGGCGCAGGCGCGTGACCCGATGGGCCCCCAGTGCCTCGGGCGACAGGTCAAGCGCCTGCAATTGCCTGGCGCTGCGCCATGACAGGAAGCCGCCGCACAGGGCATCGCCAGCGTCGGCGTGACGGTCGAGCAGCAGCGGTCGCGCCCCAGCGCGTGCCAAGACGATGGCACAGGCGCAACCCGCCGGGCCTGCGCCCAGGATCAGCGGACCTTGGTGACGCATAGCCGGAAAGGAAAGACGCGCTTGATGCTGGCACCGGCAACCCCGGCTTCAGCCAGGATCGGGGGCCACTCGTCGGGCCGGTAGGAACGGGCGATCGAGGTCTGGCCATCCTGCCGCACGATCGGGTGGCAGGCCATCAGCCGGGCCAGCACGGGATAGCCGTAATAGGCGAGGACGTGCCGGTGCAGGTCGTTGACCAGCCAGCCAGCCCGGGCCTCGGCTTCCATGAAGCGCAGGAAGGCCACCAGCTGCTCGTGCGTCATATGATGGGCGACCAGGCTTGAGACGATGCAATCCCAGCCCTGGCCGGCCAGTTCGGCATAGTCGCCGGTGACAAAGGTTATGGGCGACCACGAATTGGTTGCGGCACGGGCGGCATCCTCGCTGCGGGGGTTGAGGTCCACCCCGACGAGTCGCATGGACTTGCCCTTGCGTCGGCCCCATTCGGCGATGCGGCGCAACATGTCGCCATGACCGAACCCGACATCGAGCAGGGAAAAGTCATTCCGGTGCGCAAGGGCACGCTCGAGGAATGCAAAGGTCGGGCGTGCGGCCATGGTTATCGTGTTGACCCTGGCCAGGCTTCTCAGCACGGCATCGTATGTGGCAGGCGGCAGGTCCGCTGCGTCCATCAATTCATTGGTCTGCCGGCGCTCAGCCAGCATTTGCTGCGTTCCAGCCAAACCGAACCCCCTCAAGCGCCAGACCGGGCCCGAACGCGATTGCCACGCCGTCCGGCGGCTGCTGGTCCCACATGTCTTGCAGGACGAACATCACACTGGCCGACGACATGTTGCCATAGCGCTCGAGAACGCTGCGTGACACGATCAGCGAATCTGCTTCCAGGCGCAAGCCGCGTTCGACCGCATCGAGGATCGAGCGGCCCCCGGGGTGGACGGCAAAGCTGGTCACTCCATCAGGGGCCAGAATTGGCGCAAGGTTGGCATCGTCCAGCGCATTGGCGAGCAGGGCAGGGACGGCGCCCGACAAGTGCATGGCGAAGCCGGTGTCGCCCAGGGTCCAGGTGATCAGGTCGGCGCTGTCCTCCAGCACCCGGCTGATGCCGGCACCAAGGCCCAGGCCAGGCCCCTCGGCACAGACCAGCGCTGCAGCCGCCCCGTCAGCAAATTGGCGCATGGCCAGCAGGCCTTCAAGACTGTCGGTCTGTTGCAGGTGCAGGGTGCACAGTTCCACGGCCACCACCAGCACGCGAGCCTGCCGCTGGGAGCGGACAATGTGCCCCGCCGTGCGCAGCGCGGTGATCCCGGCATAGCAACCCATGAAGCCGATCGAGACGCGCTCCACGTCTGGCGCAAGGCCAAGCCGCCGGGCAATCACTTGGTCTAGACCGGGGGCCATGAAGCCGGTGCAGCTGGCCACCACCAGATGGGTGATTCCCCCCAGATCGCCCAGGCCCTCGATGGCATCCAAGGCCAGCCGAGGTGCCTCGGTGGCAAATACGGCCATCCGCGTTGCCGTGGTGGGGAAATGGTCGGAAGCGTAAAAGTCTGCCGCTGTGGGGCGGCCTTCCCTTCCGTCCAGGACGCTGAAACGATGGGAAATGCCAGCCCTGTCAGCCATGCGGGCAAAAATTGTCCGCTGCCGGCCATCGCCGATCTGCCCTGCAGCCCAATCGTGAAACACGCTTTCGATTTGCCCGGCGGGAACGGCGCTGGCCAGCGCGGTTATCCGCGGTTTTGGGGGGTGCGACACCATGGCTCTTGATAGGGAACCGGTGACCGGTGGAAAAGGTCCATGAAGGCCAACAAAAAACCCGCCGGAGAAGGCGGGCTTTTAGCGTTCAGCGAATGGTGGGCGTAGCAAGGATTGAACTTGCGACCCCTACGATGTCAACATAGTGCTCTACCACTGAGCTATACGCCCGCACCATTCGAGAGGCGGGCCATTAGCGCCGCCTGCCGCAGCTTTCAAGGGGTTTACGCGCGCTCAGACGCGCATCGGCACAGCATCCGCGAACATCCGCTCCACTTCAAGCACCAGATCGCGCAGGTGGAACGGCTTGGACAGCATCTTGGCGTGCGGGGCATCGCGGCTGGCCCGCAGGGTAACCGCCGCGAAGCCGGTGATGAACATCACCTTGGTGGTGGGGCTGATTTCATTGCAGTATTGTGCAAGCTCGATGCCATCCATTTCCGGCATCACGATGTCGGACAGCAGCAGGTCGAAGATCTCGGTCTTCAGGTGGGGCAGCGCGGCCGTGCCACTGCCGACCGCCACCACGGAATAGCCCGCATTTTCCAGTGCGCGGCAGATGTAGCCGCGCATGGCTGCATCGTCTTCTGCCAGCAGGATCCGGATCATCGCGTGTTTCCCCCTCTCGGTGTTGCGTGACAGCGACCTAATTCACTTTCTGTTTCCCGCCACGCGTGATTTTCCGGGTGACCAGCTTTGGAACACCAGCCTTTGACTTGGTGGATGATTGGCTGCAGCACCGGGGCGATGGTCAGGAAAGCGGCAGGATCACCCGATTCGTCAGGCATTCCCGGCGGCGTGCTGCCGGATGGGGGAGGCCTGCCCGCCTTTACGCTCAGCCCGCCACGCGCGGCGACAATTCCCGTGCTGATCGCGGTGCCCCATGCCGGCAGGGCCTATCCCGCGCCGCTGCTGGCCGCGATGCGGCATCCGCAACAGGCTCCACTGCGGCTGGAAGACCGGCTGGCCGACCTGCTGGCCGCACGGGTTGCGCAGGCCAGCGGGGCGGCACTGCTGGCGGCCCATGCACCGCGTGCCCTGATCGATCTCAACCGCGCGCCGGAAGACATGGACTGGGAGATGGTCGCGGGCGCGCCCCCTGCGGGCACCCCGCGCCTTGCCGCCGGACGGCGCGCGCGCAGCGGGCTGGGGTTGGTTCCGCGCCGTCTGCAGGGGCTGGGGGAATTGTGGCGCGCGCAGTTGCCGGCTGCGGAACTGGAGGCCAGGATCGACCTGGTCCACCGTCCCTATCATCGCGCACTGGGCCAGGCGCTGGAAGAGCTGCGCGACCGCTGGGGTGCGGCCCTGCTGCTGGACCTGCATTCCATGCCGCCGCTGGGACCGAAGACCGGGCGCGATCCGGCACCCGATTTCGTCACCGGAGACCGCTATGGCTCTTCCTGTGCCGCAGGGTTGACGCTGGCGGCGGGTGATCACTTTGCCCGCAACGGCTGGCGGGCGGCGCACAACCGGCCCTATGCGGGCGGCTACGTGCTCGATCGCCATGGCGCGCCGCAGCGGCGGATCCATGCCCTGCAGGTGGAAGTATGCCGCGCCGCCTATCTCGACCCCGCGCTGAGCCAGCCGGGCGACGGGCTGGAGGCGGTGGTGGACGTGCTCACCGGGCTGGTGCGGCGGCTGGTGGACGAGCTTGCCGGTCCGGCCCAGGCCCTGGCGGCCGAATAGCGCGGACATAAAAAAGCCGCCTCGCGCTTGTGGGCACGAGGCGGCCAAGGTTCAGGGAGGAATGCACTGGGTGCATCCGTCACCACCGACCATGAGGGGAGCCGGGGGACGCACCTGACGTAATCGTCCTTCATTGCAAATCAAGGGCAGAATTGTCGCGCACAGATACAAAAAGGGCGGCACCCTGCGATGCCGCCCTTCCGGTTAATCTGTCCGCAATCTGCGGGTTGATCAGGCCAGCGCCGGGCCGGTACCCTGGTCGGTCGCGCGGGCGAAAACCACGCGCAGAAGGTCCAGCGACATCAGGTGGGCGTAGATCAGGCCCAGCATGCCGCTCTCGTTCATCTTGCGCAGTTGGTCACCGCGCAGTTCACGCAGCTTGTTCTCGTCGACCATCTTGAAGCCGCGGTAGATGAAGGGCTGGCCGGTGCCGTCGGCGCGGTTGATGGCCACTTCGCCTTCCATCAGCAGCTCCAGTGCGTTGAGCTCGTCCACGAAGGCCTTGGTGCGCAGGCCCGCTTCCTCGAACTTCTGGCAGAAGTTGAGCAGTTCCTGGGTGTGGGCGGTGGGGGTGGCATCGTCATTGAACAGCGCCGAACCGTCGTCGAACGCACCCAGCAGGCCGCTGGTGGGATCAAAGCACAGCGACAGGTTCTCATCGTCCTGGCGCATCTTCACCAGCAGGAAGGGGTAGCGGCGAATGTAGGCCGGGATGTAGGGCATGCCGATCAGCGTGCCGTCCTTTTCGAAGAAGGTGTTGGTCCCTTCGTTCAAACCCATCACAGCCAGCGGCACGGGATTGTCGCCGGTGGAGAACACGATCGGGAAATCGCGCTGCGCCATCGGGAACTCCTCAACCGTCAACGGCACCACGTGCTGGCTGGCAATCCACGGGGCCTTGTCCACCTGCCGGGCGGTCCACTTGGCATGCTCCTGTGAGTTGAGGGGCATCAGGTCATTGTAGCACATCGGCAGACCGGACTTCGGCGCGCTGGCCATAGCATTCTCTCCAATTTCGCAAGATTGAGGCGGTCCGGCCGCATGGCGGACCCCCGAATTGACAGGCGGCGGGCTTTACTGCCCCCGCTTGTCCTAGGCAAGGCCCCCCTAGGAAGAGGGGATCAGCTTGCCCGGATTGAGCAGCCCCCTGGGGTCCAGCGCGCGCTTGACGCTGGCCAGGATGGCCAGATGCACCGGATCTGCCAGGCGAGCCAGTTCACCAACCTTCATCTGGCCAATGCCGTGCTCCGCACTGATCGATCCTTGCCATGCGGTCACCAAATCGTGGATGAAGGCACTGATTTCCTTACCTTCTCTGGCTTCCCAATCGCCGCGAACGGCGCCCTGCGGCGCCAGTACGTGATAGTGGACATTGCCATCGCCTAGGTGACCGAAGGCCACTGCGGTGCAGCCGGGGAACCGTGCCTCCACCTGCGGCAGTGTCTCGGCCACAAAGTCCGCCATGCGCGCCACCGGCACGGAAATGTCGTGCTGCATGGCGGGGCCAAGCGCCCGTTCGGCCGGGGCAATCTCGTCCCGCAGTGCCCAGAATTCCTCGGCCTGGGTTTCGTTCATGGCGATGGTGGCGTCTTCCACCAGCCCTGCGGCAAAGGCACTCTCCAGCAGGGTTTGTGCCCGATCGGGCAGGGCGGCTGCACCGGCGGCATCGGCCACCAGTTCGATCAGGGCGTACCATGCATGATCGCCGGCCAGCGGATTGCGGGCGCGCGGGTTGTGGTCCAGCACCGCGTTGAGACTGTGGCGGGGCATCACCTCGAACCCTTCCAGCGCGTCACCCGCCAGCGTTTCGGTGTGTACCAGCAACTTGCGGGCAGCGCGGATGTCGTTGAGGCCCGCCCACAGCACGGCCCGGTCCGCCAGGGCGGGAAGCAGACGCAAGGTGGCCCCGGTGATCACGCCCAGCGTCCCCTCCGAACCGATCAGCAACTGCTTCAGGTCAAACCCGCGGTTGTCCTTCTTCAGCGGGACCAGGGCGTCGAACACGGAACCGTCGGCCAGCACGGCCTCGATCCCCAGCACCTGCGCGCGCATCGATCCGTGGCGCAGCACCTGCGTGCCGCCCGCATTGGTGGAGATCAGCCCGCCGATCGTGGCCGATCCCTTGCCCCCCAGGGTCAGCGGGAAACGCAAGCCCAGCGGGGCGACTGCCTCGTGCAGTGCCTGCAGGATCACGCCCGCCTGGCAGGTAATCTCGCGCGCCTGCTCGTCAATCCGCGTAATGGCATTCATCCGGCGCAGGGAGACGACCAGCGCATGGCCGCTGGCATCGGGCGTCGCTCCGCCGCTCATGCCCGAATTGCCCCCCTGAGGCACAAGCGGAACACCTTGAGCCGAGCACAGCTTGACCAGCGCGGCGACCTCGGCCGTGGAGGCGGGAGACGCCAGGCCCAGCGCTCGCCCGGTATAACGCCCGCGCCAGTCGGTCAGCCACGGATCAACCAGATCCGGGTCTTGCGTGAAGCCGCGCGGGCCCAGCAGGCTGGCGGCGGCAGCGGTGAATTCCTCGTGTCCTTGCATGATGCCGGCTCATGCCAGCGGCGCAGCAGGCTTGCCAAGGGCAATCTGCGGGTTAAGCCACTATTCAAGCTCCGCCCCTAAAGGGGGTATTGCAGACCGAGGGGGGCCTGCCGGAACAGTGGGACCGTTGAAGAAGCAGCTTATCCTCACCGCGGCCGCCACGGCCATGCTTGCCCCGACCCTGCTGGTCGGCACCGCCTTGCTGGCGCAGGATCGCGGCGTGGGCGTTCCACTTGGCTTCAGCGATGTCGCCTCGCCCGCCCTGCGCGTGCTGGAGGATGCGGCCCGCCCCGAAAGCTGGGGCCAGGTGCGGATCGAGGAGCGGGTGATCATCCGCATCTCCCCCAGTCCGCCTGAAGTGCGCCAGCGGCTGCAGGATCTGGTACCTCGCCGTGCCAGCCAGGGGGGCTGGCGCGAAACATCGCATACCGGCTGCATCAGGGTAGGCAATATTCAGGGCGTTATGCCCACGGCGGACAACCGCCTGCTGCTGTTCATGGAGAACCGGCGAGTGCTGGCCGCCTCGCTTGAACGCGGCTGCGATGCCCGGGCATTCTACTCCGGTTTCTACCTCGAACCCAGCGATGACGGGCGCCTGTGCGTAGACCGTGACCGGCTGCAATCGCGCGCCGGGGCTTCGTGTTCGCTCGATACCTTGCGCCGCATCGTGCCGCTGGACGAGGACGACTGATCGTCCCCAGGGCATTTTCTTGACTTTTTCGCCTTGCAGTGCTTGAGGGCCGCAATCGTGCGTGTCGGGCTGCAAGCCTGATCATGCCAACCCCTGTCCGCGGGTCGTGCTGCGGGCCAGTTACCGGAAACCCGCCGCCTATGAAGTTCGCCGATCTCGGCCTGTCACCCGAATTGCTGCAAGCAGTGGAATCTGCCGGCTATACCGAGCCGACGCCGATCCAGGCAGAAGCGATCCCGCAGGTGCAGATGATGCGCGACCTGATTGCAATCGCGCAGACCGGCACGGGCAAGACGGCCAGCTTCGTGCTGCCGATGATCGACATTCTGGCGAACGGCCGCCGCCGCGCGCGGATGCCGCGTTCGCTCATCCTTGAGCCTACGCGCGAGCTGGCCATGCAGGTGTCGGAAAACTTCGAGAAGTACGGCAAGAACCACGACCTGAAGATGGCGCTGCTGATCGGCGGCGTGCAGATGGGTGACCAGGTCAAGGCGCTGGACGAGGGCGTGGACGTGCTGATCGCCACCCCGGGCCGCCTGATGGACCTGTTCGAACGCGGCAAGATCATGCTGAATGGTTGCGACCTGCTGGTGATCGACGAGGCGGACCGCATGCTCGACATGGGGTTCATCCCCGATATCGAATTCATCTGCGAAAAGCTGCCCACGCCGCGCCAGACGCTGCTGTTCAGCGCCACGATGCCGCCGCCGATCAAGAAGCTGGCGGACAAGTTCCTGGACAATCCCAAGCGCATCGAAGTGGCGCGCGCGGCCAGTGCCAACGTCAACATCGCCCAGTTCAAGGTGGAGATTTCTGCCAAAAAGAAGCTCGATGCGCTGAAGTATCTGCTGCAGGTGGACAACGTGCAGACGGCGATGATCTTCGCCAACCGCAAGACCACCGTGCGCGACCTTAACAAGAGCCTGCGCAAGGCCGGTTTCCGCAGCGGTGAAATCCACGGCGACATGGACCAGGCCAACCGCATCGCCGAGCTTGACCTGTTCAAGAGTGGCGAGGTCAACATTCTCGTCTGTTCCGACGTCGCCGCGCGCGGGCTTGACATCAAGGGCGTGAGCCACGTCTTCAATTACGACACGCCGTGGCACCCGGACGATTACGTCCACCGCATCGGCCGCACGGGCCGCGCCGGGGCCAAGGGCCGGGCCATCACCCTGGTATCGCCCGCCGATGCCGAGGCGATGGAGAACGTCGAAAAGCTCACCCAGATGAAGGTTCCGCCGTTCGACTGGGCGAGCGTTTCGCCCGAAGCGGCCGAGGAGGCTGCCCCCAAGGGTCGTTCCAGCCGCCGGCGCAGCGAGGAGCGCGAGGAGGCGCCGCGCGAGGAAGCCCGCGAGGAGCGCCCGAAGCGCGAACGCCGTCCGCGCAGGGAAGAGAGGGAGGAGCAGGAGGAGGTGGTGGAAGCCGCCCCCCGCCGTGAGCGCGAACCGCGCCGCGAGCGTGTTGAGACCTCGGCCCGCGAGGATCGCCGCCCCCGCTATGCGGACAACGATCCACCCACCAAGCCGGGCGAATGGAATGGCCCGATGCCGGGTTTCCTGGGCGTGGGCTTCAACTGACCGCGTCGCGCGGTAGCGGCTGTTACCCCACTAGCCGGACAAAGCTGTCGATCACCCGCTTTTCCCCGGCGGTCTCGAACTGGATGGTCAGCTTGTTGCCTTCCTGTCCTGTCACCGTGCCTTCGCCGAACTTGTCGTGGAACACCTGGGCGCCCAGCGTGATGTCGGTCCGTGCCTTCGCGGCGAAGCTGGCGGCGCTGCGGGTGGTTTCGGGAACGCGGGCTGGCTTCGTTTCGTAACCGGTCGAGAGCGCCCGCTGCCAGCCGGGGCCGCGGCTGGATGACCGGTCGGGCCGGTCGCGCGCCACGTGGGCGAAGGGGTCTTCCTGCTCGCTCCAGTTGGCGCGCCACAGGCTGGCCCCGCCGGTCAGCGTGGTTTCCTGGTTGATTGCCTCGGGCGGCAGTTCCTCGATGAAGCGGCTGGGGATAGAACTGGTCCACTGGCCATAGATGCGCCGGTTGGCGGCGTGCAGCACGGTGCAGCGCCGCCGCGCCCGGGTGATGCCGACATAGGCCAGGCGGCGCTCTTCCTCCAGGCTGGCCAGCCCCCCTTCGTCCAGCGCGCGCTGGCTGGGGAATACGCCTTCCTCCCACCCGGGCAGGAAGACGTAGTTGAACTCCAGGCCCTTGGCGGCGTGCATGGTCATGATGGTGACTTTCTCGCCATCGTCCGCCCGGTCATTGTCCATGATGAGGGAGACATGCTCGAGGAAGTCGCTGAGCGTGGCATAATCTTCCATCGCGCGCGCCAGTTCCACCAGGTTGTCGGCGCGCCCGGCGCTCTCGGCGCTGCGGTCGGCCTTCAGCATCGCGTCATAGCCGCTTTCCGCCAGCACGGTGCGCAGCAGTTCGGCCGGGCTCACCGTCTCGCTCATCTGTCGCCAACGCAGGAAATCCTGCATCAGCGCGGCAACGGTCGAGCGGGCGCGGGCGGTGAACTCGTCGCTGTCGGCCAGGTCCAGCGCAGCGGCGGCCAGCGGCATGCCGGTGCGCCGCGCATGGGAATACATCGTCTCCAGCGCCTTGGCCCCAAGCCCGCGCTTGGGCTGGTTATAGATACGCTCGAAGGCCAGGTCGTCGGCCGGCTGGGCGATTACCCGCAGATAGGCCAGCGCGTCGCGGATTTCCGCCCGCTCGTAGAAGCGGAAACCGCCGACGATGCGATAGTTGAGGCCGATCTGGATGAAACGGTCCTCGAACTCGCGCGTCTGGTACTGGGCGCGCACCAGAATGGCGACCTCGTCCAGTGGCGCGCCCTCGCGCTCCAGCCGCTCGATCTCCTCGCCCACGCGGCGCGCTTCCTCGGGCGCGTCCCACACGCCGATCACGCGGACTTTTTCGCCCGCGTTCAGCTCGGTCCACAGCGTCTTGCCCAGCCGCTGGCTGTTGCTGGCGATTAGGCCCGATGCGGCAGCGAGGATCTGCGGGGTGGAGCGATAGTTCTGCTCCAGCCGGATCACTTTCGCGCCGGGAAAGTCCTTTTCGAACCGCAGGATGTTGGCCACTTCCGCCCCGCGCCACGAATAGATTGACTGGTCATCATCGCCCACCACGCAGATGTTCTTGCGGTTCTGGGCCAGCAGGCGCAGCCAAAGGTACTGGACGGCATTGGTGTCCTGGTATTCGTCCACCATGATGTACTTGAAGCGGTTCTGGTACTGCTCCAGCACGTCGCGGTGCTGGCGGAACACATTCAGCATGTGCAGCATCAGGTCACCGAAATCGCACGCGTTGAGTGCCTTCAGCCGCGCCTGGTAGGCTTCGTAAACCTGCTGGCCGCGCCCGTTGGCGTAGCTTTCGTTGTCCACCGGCGTCAGGTCCGCCGGGTTGAGGCCGCGGTTCTTCCACCCGTCGATCAGGCCGGCAAGCTGGCGGGCGGGCCAGCGCTTCTCGTCCAGCCCAAGTTCGGTGACCAGCGCCTTCAGCACCCGCAACTGGTCATCGGTGTCAATGATGGTGAAGTTGCTTTGCAGGCCTGCCAGTTCGGCGTGGCGGCGCAGCATCCGGGCGCAGATGGAATGGAAGGTGCCAAGCCACGGCATCCCTTCCACCGCATCGCCGATCAGTTGCCCTACGCGGTGCCGCATCTCGCGCGCGGCGCGGTTGGTGAAGGTGACGCACAGGATCTCGCTGGGCCAGGCGAGCCGTTGGCGGACGAGGTGGGCCAGCCGGTGGGTCAGCGCCGCCGTCTTGCCTGTGCCGGCCCCGGCCAACATCAGCACCGGGCCTTCGGTTGTCAGCACCGCCTCGCGCTGCGGCGGGTTGAGGCGCTGCAACCAGTCTGGGACGGCGGAATCGGGCAGGGCAGGGGGCTGGTTCACCCGTGAACAACTAGGGAACGCTGGCCCCTCGTGCAAGGGCGGTGCGGTGTGCCGAGGCGGTGGAACCGATTGCCGGAACCGCCCGTTGTCGGGTTACCCTTCGGACGGGAAGCTGGAGGAGACAAACCCATGCGTACCCTGATTGCTACCGCCCTGCTGGCGTCAATCGCTATAGCGCCCGCCATCGCCCAGACCGCCACGACCACCACGGCCACCGCATCGGTGGTGGAGCGAGACGCACGCGGTCGCGCAACCAGGGTTTCCGTAGAAGGCCGCACTTATGAAGTGTGCCGGCAAGGCCTGACCGATGGCTGCATCAACCCGCGCGAGGCGGGCCTGAACTTCGGCAACGTGCCGCTGGATCACTGGCCGGGCCGCCCGGCAAGCGAGACGCGAAGGAGTGGCGCGGCCAACCCGGCAGGCTGATGGATCGGCCGGGCGTATACGGGCCCGGCGGCAGCAGTCGCCGGGCCGCGAGTCGTATCTGGTGAAACCTTTGACAGTGCGGTGAGGTGACCATACCCCTCGCGCCTCATGAGCCCCATCCGCCAGAACCGCCGCATCCTGCTCGCCTCGCTGGTAGGCACCACAGTCGAATTCTACGACTTCTACATATACGCAACGGCGGCTGCCCTGGTATTCGGCCCGCTGTTCTTCCCGGCGGAAAGCGCCAGCGCGCAGTTGCTGTTCAGCCTGATGAGCTTTGGCCTGGCTTTCGTGGCGCGGCCGGTGGGGGCGATCATCTTCGGCCACTATGGTGACCGGTTGGGCCGCAAGTCCACGCTAGTGGCCTCGCTGCTGCTGATGGGCATCTCGACCCTGCTGATCGGCTTCCTGCCCACTTACCAGGTGATCGGCTGGCCGGCCGCGCTGCTGCTGTGCCTGTGTCGGCTGGGGCAGGGCTTTGCGCTGGGCGGCGAGTGGGGCGGGGCCAGCCTGCTGGCGGTGGAAAATGCACCGCCCGGCTGGGTGGGGCGCTTCTCCAGCGCACCGCAGTTCGGCGCGCCGCTGGGCTTCATGGCGGCCAACGGCCTGTTCCTGGCCTTGGGTGCGGGGTTGTCCGAGGAGGACTTCAATGCCTGGGGCTGGCGCATCCCGTTCATTCTTTCCGCCGTGCTGGTGGGCGTGGGCCTGTGGGTACGCCTGAAAGTGAGTGAAACCAGCGCCTTCCAGGCCGCGGCCGAGAAAGATCACCCCCCCGGCGTGCCGATCGGCGTGCTGCTGCGCGATCACCTGGGCGCGGCGCTGGGCACCATTGCCGGGGTGATCGCGATCTTCGCGATCTTCTACCTGGGCACCACCTTCACCCTGGGCCACATGACCAGCGCGCGCGGCTTCGCACGTGAGGACGTGCTGTTGATCCAGCTGGTGGCCAACGTGTTCCTGGCCGTGGGTATAGGCGTGGCCGCATGGTGGGCCGATGCGACATCGCCCCGCCGGGTGCTGATCATCGGCTCGATCGTCACCACGCTGGCCGGCCTCGCCTTCGGCCCGGTGCTGGCATACGGGGGGCTGGCGGAGCTGTTCGCCCTGCTTTCGGTGCAGATGTTCGTGGCCGGCATGGTCTATGGCCCGCTGGGCGCGTGGATGAGCGCGGCTTTCCCTGTCCACGTGCGCTACACCGGCATTTCCATCGGCTTCAACTGCGGCGGGGTGATTGGCGGGGCGCTGGCTCCGCTGGGCGCGGCGGCGCTGGCGGGGCAGGGGCAGATTGCCCTGTCGGGCCTGATCCTGTCAGCCGCCGGGCTGGTTACGCTGGTCGGGCTGGTGGCCCTGAAAGCAGATCGCCATGCGGGCGCGGTGGTGGCCGATCCGGCCTAGGCTTCCGCCTGCCGCAGCAGCCACAGGCGGGCCTTGCCTACGATGCGGTCGCTTTGGACCGTCAGGCCCTTGACCTTCACGTCCTCGTTCGCGGCAGTTTCCAGCGAGATCCAGGTGGCGGGGCCGATCCAGCCCAGGCGGCCCAGCTTGTCGAGCGCCACGCTGCCCGCACCGGTGTGATAGGGCGGATCCAGCAGGATCAGGTCCAGCGGCTCCTTCGCCGGGCCGAGCGAGAGGACCGAGGACGCGCGCACGTCACACCGGGCTTGCGCCTGCACGGCAGCGATGTTGGCGCGCAGGGCACGGAGGGCGGCAGCGTCCTGCTCCACGAACAGGCATGAAGCGGCCCCGCGGCTGAGTGCCTCCAGCCCCAGCGCGCCCGATCCGGCGAACAGGTCCGCCACCTTCAGCCCCTCGAAATCGCCGAGCCGGCTGACCAGCATGGAGAATAGCGTTTCACGCACCCGGTCCGCCGTGGGGCGGGTGGCATCACCCTCCGGCGCGCGCAGCAGGCGGCGCTTCCACTCGCCCGCGATGATTCTCACAGCAGGCCCTGCTTCTTCAGTTGCGAGAGGAACGGCTCGATCTCGTGCTTCTTCAGCTCGTAGGCCTGGCCACGCGGCAGATCACCCAGTTGGTAGGGGCCATAGGCGGTGCGCAGCAGGCGGCTGACTTCCAGGCCGAAGTGTTCCAGCACCCGGCGCACTTCGCGGTTCTTGCCTTCGGTCAGCGTCAGTTCGATCCACTGATTGCGGCCGGTGCGCCGTTCCATGTTGGCGTCGATCTTGCCATAGCGCACGCCTTCGATCTCGATGCCGTGGATCAGTTCCTCGAGCTGGGCCTGGCTGATCTCGCCGAACGTGCGTGCGCGATAGGTCCGCTCGATCCCGCTGCTGGGCAGTTCCAGCGCCCGCTTCAGCCCGCCATCGTTGGTCAGCAGCAGCAGGCCCTCGGTGTTGAAGTCGAGGCGACCCACCGGCATCACCCGCGGCGTGCCCTCGGGCAGCGCATTGCGCAGCGCGGTGTAGATGGTGGGGCGGCCCGTGGGATCGCGCTCCGCGGTGATCAGCCCGGCGGGCTTGTGGAACACGAACAGGCGAGTGCGTTCGGGCTTGGCCACGGGCTTGTCGTCCACCGTGACGCCCTTCAGGCTGGTGAGCACGGTGGCGGGCGTGGTCAGCACTTCGCCATCCAGCTTGATGCGCCGGGCCTCGATCATCCGTTCCACCTCGCGGCGGCTGGCAATCCCGGCCCGGGCGAGCAGCTTGGCAATGCGGTCACCCTCTCGCGGGGGTCCCGATGGCGCAGCCGGCTGCGGGAGTGCAGCTTTGCGCGGCGCGGGCCTGGCAGGGCGGCGGGTGGGGCGGGCTGGCGGTTTGGCAGGAGGGCGGGCCATCCCAGCGCCTTAGGGGCGCAGCACCCATGCAGCAAGTGTGCTGGCGCAAGCCCCCCGTGATCAATGGATCAGGAGATGGCTTCTCCGGCCTTGTCCTGTTCAGGCACCCAGCCCGCTGGTGCGCGCTCCAGGCGGCATTGGCAGCGGCGGCAGCGACCATGGAACGTATGGCCATCGTAACGAACCTTACGGCTTTCCACCCGATGACCCGAGACCAGGCACAAAAACTTGCTCAACATGGTTCTAAAAGGCCTCCCCAACAGGCGCGTTGCCGCCGATCCCCGTTGGGGATGGGCTGTGAACCAACCGCCAAGGGACAGGGTTACCTTACCAGCAATAAAGATACGTTACACGCCGTTGAGCAGGCGATAGGCGGCGTTCAAGCGCCCCCGGCCGCCGGGCGCCAGCCTTCCGGTTCGCGCACCATAGCCATCCCGCACCGTTGGCAATGGCCGGTGAATGTCCCCTCGTTGAACTTGACCCGCCGCCTGTTCACGCGATGACCCAGGGTGCGGCACACAACCTTTGCGAACATGATAGGCTCCCCAAAAAGTGGACAAGCCAGCCAGGCCCTCCCGCCATACGTATTGTTACCATGATTCTCTTCGTATCGACGTAGGGAATCTGCCTTGGTCACATCGCTTCACCGTATTTGGCCTTCTGCGGGACCATGGAGGCATGCCAAAACACGACTTGCAGCTTCCCAGGGCCGCCAATGCGGGTAATGTGGCTGCCGATTACAAATGAGGGTTCGGCGAATGGTGGACGGGGTGGCGGTTGAACCGCGCGGGGCATGGCGGTCGGTCAAGCCGTACCTTGAAAAGGAATCGCTGGCGGCCTTCTTCCTGGGCATTTCGTCGGGCTTCCCCTTCGCCATGATCGCCGCCACGCTGACCACGCGGCTGGCGCAGGACGGGATCGACAAGAGCACGGTCACCGCCTTCTCGCTGGCGTTCCTGGTCTACAATCTCAAATTCCTGTGGGCCTGGGTGGTAGACGGCGTGCGCCTGCCGGTTATCGGCCGGCTGGGGCAGCGCGTCTCGTGGATGCTGGTGGTAGGCCTGCTGGTCATGGCGGCTGTCATCAACCTCGCGCTGGCCCGCCCGGCGGACGATATCTGGTGGACCGCCGTTTCCGCCGTGCTGGTGGGGATCGCCGGGGCCACCTTCGACATCATTATCGATGCTTACCGGATCGAAACGCTGAAGCCCTACCAACTCGGCACCGGCTCGGGGATGAGCCAATACGGCTGGCGCATCGGTGCTGCTGCGGCCGGCGCCACGGCGCTGGTGGTGGCGGACCGGATGGGCTGGCAGGCGGCCTATATCGCCTGCGCCGGTTTTGCCCTGCCGGCGATGATCACCGCGCTGGTGCTGGGTGAGCCTCCGCGCCGCAAGGTGGAAATTGCCCGCAAGGGTATGGCCGAGATGTGGCAATCCGTTTCCGGGCCGTTCGTGGAGTTCTTCCGTCGCAGCGGGGCTTTGATGGTGCTGCTGTTCATCCTGGTCCATAAGATCGGCGACACGCTGGCTAACCTTACGTTCCGGCTGCTGTTCGACGACCTTGGCTTCACCAATGACGAGATCGCCATCTATGACATTGGCGTGGGCTTCTGGGCGCTAATCATCGGGGTGTTCGTGGGCGGGGTGATCTATGCCCGGCTGGGCCTGAAGAAATCGGTGCTGATCAGCCTGGTGCTGATGGCGGTGTCCAACCTGTCGTTCGCCTTCCTGGCGGCGGCGGGCAAGAGCAACCTGGGCATGGCCGCCGCGATCGGCTTCGAAAACTTCGCCAGCGGTTACGGCGGAGTGGTGGTGGTGGCCTATTTCTCGGCGCTGTGCGACCTCAGGTTCACGGCGGCGCAGTATGCGCTGATCTCGGCAGGTTCCAGCATCGTTGGCCGGTTCATCACCGGCACCACGGCGGGCACGCTGATCGAGGACATGGGCTATTTCAACTTCTATGTCCTCACCACCGTACTGGCGCTCCCGGGCATCGTGCTGTTCTGGTGGATGATGCGCACCGGGCTGGTCGATGCCGCAATGGGCACCGCCGGCGGAGGTGAGGACGGGAACGTCGATACGCCGCACTGAGGCAGCGGGACTAGTCCGGGATCTCGCCGTTGGCCTTGAGCACCTGGCCGGCGAGGTAGAGCGAGCCGGTGATCAGCACCGTACCCTGGCCGTCAAAGTCGGCGGCCAGCTTGTCCAGCGCAGCCTCGAGCGAGGGGGCGGTGCCTACCTGCGCCACGCCCGCTTCGGACGCGAGGGCCGCCAGATCGTCCAGCGGGTGATAATCGCTCCCCTCGATAGGGATGGCAGTAAAGCTGGCGAGGTGCGGGGCAATGGTGCGCAGCGTCGTGCGCGCGTCCTTGGCGCTGAGCATGCCCATGATCGCCCGGACAGGCTTGGCAGCGCGGCTGTCGAGGAACTTCGCCATCGCCAGCGCCGCGTCGGGGTTGTGCCCGCCATCGAGCAGGAACATGGCACCGGGAATGCGCGCCGTCAGCGGCCCGTGACCCAGCCGTTGCAGGCGCGCGGGCCAATGCGCCGTGCGGATGCCTTGCGCCATTGCCTCGGGGCTGACCGCAACCTCGTCCTGGTGGCGCAGCATTCCCACCGCCAGCGCAGCGTTGTCGCCCTGATGGCTGCCGGGCATCTGCGGCAGGGGCAGGGCCAGTTCGCCCTTCGCATCGCGATAGGTGATGTCGCCGTCACTGACCTCGGCGAACCACTCGTGCCCACGCCGGAACAGCGGCGCGCCGGTTTGGGCGCACAGGTCCGCGATCATGGCTTCCATGTCGGGCCGGTAATCCTGCGTAACCATCGGTGACCCGGCGCGGCGGATGCCGACCTTCTCGAACGCGACGCGGACCATCGGATTGGCCGGATCGGGCGCGCCTTCCTCGGGCGTGAGCAGGAAGGCCTCGTGATCCACGCCCAGGCTGGCGATGCCGCAGGCGGCGGGCCTTACCATGACGTTGGTGGCATCCAGGCGCCCCCCAAGGCCCACCTCGATCACGCAGGCATCGGCCGGAATGCGGGCAAAAGCAAGCAAGGTGGCTGCTGTAGTCACTTCGAAGAAGCTTGGGCCAAGGTCTTCGGAAATATCGAGAACTTCCTGCAGCAGTTCGGCCAGAAGCTCGTCGGAAATCAGTGAGCCCGCCACACGGATGCGCTCGTTATAGCGCACCAGGTGCGGCTTGGTGGCGACGTGGATCGTCAGCCCCTGGGCTTCCAGCATGGCGCGCAAGTAGGCGCAGGTGCTGCCCTTGCCGTTGGTGCCCGCCACATGGAAAACCGGCGGCAGGTTGCGTTCCGGATTGCCGAGGCGATCAAGGATGTCGTGGATCACCTCCAGCCCGATGCGGCCCTGCGGCAGCGACAGGGCGGATAGCCGGTCAAGCTGCGCCTGGACGGCGGGGCTGCCGGACGATGCGAAGTCTTTCACGGCTGTCAGGCCGCCTTGCGCGGCGCCAGGTAGCTGAGCAGCTGGGCCAGCGTCTCGCGCAGGTCCTTGCGGTGCACCACCATGTCCACCATGCCGTGCTTGTGCAGGTATTCGGCGCGCTGGAAGCCTTCGGGCAGCTTCTCGCGGATGGTTTCCTGGATCACCCGCTGGCCGGCAAAGCCGATCAGCGCACCCGGCTCGGCAATGTGGACATCGCCCAGCATGGCATAGCTGGCGGTCACGCCGCCGGTCGTCGGGTCGGCCAGCACCACGATATAAGGCAGGCCGGCTTCCTTCAGCCGCCGCGTCATCACCGTGGCGCGCGGCATCTGCATGAGGCTGAGGATGCCTTCCTGCATCCGCGCGCCGCCGGCAGCGGTCACGCAGATGAAGCCGCAACGCTCATCCAGCGCCTTGCGGGCTGCGGCGCAGAAAGCATTGCCCACGGCCATGCCCATTGATCCACCCATGAAGGTGAAGTCCTGCACGCCCACCACGGCGCGCAGGCCCTCGATGCTGCCATAGGCGGCGGTGAAGGCATCGGCGTGGGTGGAGGCGGCTCGGGCGGCCTTCAGGCGCTCGGTATAGCGCTTGGTATCGCGGAACTTCAGCGGGTCTTCCGCCACCACGGGATCGGGCAGCAGGGTGAAGCCGGGATCGAGCAACTGCTCGAGCCGTGCATCGGCACCGATGCGGCCGTGGTGTTCGCAGCGCGGGCAGACCGACAGGTTCGCCTCGTACTCGCGGGTGAACAGCATCTCCTGACAGCGCGGACACTTGGTCCACAGGTTGTCAGGCGTTTCGCGCTTGGCCCCGAACGAGGGGAGCGCGCTGCGGACACGGGAAAGCCAGCTCATGCGGGGTCCTTTCGCGCATCATGCACCGCCTTGGCAAGGCTGGAAACCAGCTCGCGCAGCTTGTCGGGCGCATGGTTGCCCAGTTCGGCAACGATATCGATCAGGGCGGAACCGATCACTACGCCATCGGCCACCCGGGCAATGGCTGCGGCCTGGTCGGGTGTGCGCACGCCGAAGCCCACCGCCACGGGCAGATCTGTGTGCTGCTTGATGCGGGCCACGTTCTCCTCGATCGAGCCGATGGCGGCCTGCTGCTTGCCGGTGATGCCGGCAACCGAGACGTAATAGAGGAACCCGCTCGACCCATCGAGCACGCGTGGCAGGCGCTTGGCATCGGTGGTGGGGGTGGCCAGGCGAATGGGGCAGATGCCCTTGGCGCGCAGGGCCGGGCCCAGGTCCTGGTCCTCCTCCGGCGCCAGGTCGACGCAGATCACGCCATCGACGCCAGCCTTGGCCGCGGCATCGGCAAACCATTCCGGCCCCCGGCGGACCATCGGGTTGGCATAGCCCATCAGCACCAGCGAAATGTCTGGGTGCCGCTCGCGGAAATCCTCGGCCATGCGCAGCACGTCGGCGGTCTTTGTGCCGGCGGCGAGCGAGCGCAAGTTGGCCGCCTGAATCGCTGGGCCATCGGCCATCGGATCGGTAAACGGCATCCCCAGCTCGATCACGTCCGCGCCTCCTTCGACGAGTGCGTCGAGGTTGGCGGCGGTGTCACCATCGCCTGCGGTGATGAAACACACGAGCGCGGAGCGGTTGGCGGTAAAGGCGGTTTGGAAACGGGTCATGGCAATCGCCCATGCAGAGGAAGCGCGCAAACGGCAAGGCCTAGCTGCGTCTGGTCCACCCGAGATAGAACAGCACCAGCGCCACGCCCACAAGCGCGTAGCCGCCGTAGAAGTAGGCCGTGGAAGGCGGCGAGTAGTCCGGCACCGTCTCCATCAACTGCCAGGAGCCCCAGGCGGCCATGGTGGCGACGACACCGGCTATCAGGAGAGGGCGGTTGCCGTTCACAAACCTTGTCCGAGCATTCGGGCAATCATTAAGTCGAACCGAAGTTTCGGCGGCTGCCAACGAGAATGGCGGCAAAGAGGGGGACGAGCAGGATGGCTTGGGCCAAAAGAGATTCAAACCCGAAAAAGGAAGCTAGGTCTTTATATGGAATAGTCGGTAGCTCAACTGCCGAGTCAGTTATCCAACCAATGAGAGCGCCAACAAGATTCAAACCAACCCAATAGATCCACACTTCGATATAGCATCGGATGAAGCCGTCACGCTTCACATCTCCACTCCCAGCGCCTCGGCCACGGTGAAGATGTCCTTGTCGCCGCGCCCGCACAGATTCGCGCAAATGATCGCGTCCTTGGGCATGGTCGGGGCCACCTTCGCCACCGCCGCAATCGCGTGCGAGGGCTCCAGCGCGGGGATGATGCCTTCGGTGCGGCAGAGCAGCTTGAAGCCTTCCAGCGCCTCGGTGTCGGTGATGGAGGTGTATTCCACCCGGCCGGTTTCCTTCAGCCAGGCGTGTTCCGGGCCGATGCCGGGATAGTCCAGGCCCGCGCTGATCGAGTGCGCCTCGGCAATCTGGCCGTCCTCGTCCTGCAGCAGGTAGGTCTTGTTGCCGTGCAGGATGCCGGGGAAGCCGCCCGCCAGGCTGGCGGCGTGCTGCTTGTCGAGCCCGTGGCCGGCCGCTTCCACGCCCAGCATTTTGACGCTTGGGTCGTCCAGGAACGGGTGGAACAGGCCGATGGCATTGGAACCGCCGCCGATGGCTGCCACCAGCAGATCGGGCAGTCGCCCCGTCCGCTCCAGCAGTTGTGCGCGGGCTTCGGTGCCGATCACGCTCTGGAAATCGCGCACCAGTTCCGGATAGGGGTGCGGGCCGGCGGCGGTGCCGATGATGTAGAACGTGTCATGCACGTTGGCCACCCAGTGGCGCAGCGCCTCATTCATCGCGTCCTTCAGCGTGGCCGCGCCGCTGGTGACGGGGACAACCTCGGCCCCCAGCAGCTTCATGCGGAACACGTTGGGCGCCTGGCGGGCCACGTCGGTCGCGCCCATGAAGATGGTGCAAGGCAGGCCGAACCGCGCGCAGACGGTGGCCGTGGCAACGCCGTGCTGGCCCGCGCCGGTCTCGGCAATGATCTTCGTCTTGCCCATGCGGATGGCGAGCAGGATCTGGCCGATGCAGTTGTTGATCTTGTGCGCGCCGGTGTGGTTCAATTCGTCACGCTTGAACCAGACCTGCGCGCCGCCCAGTTCCTCGGTCAACCGGGGCGCGAAATACATCGGGCTCGGCCGGCCGACATAATGGGTCAGCAGGTCTTCGAACTCGGCATGGAAGGCCGGATCGTTCTTGGCTTTCGTATATTCAGCTTCCAGATCGAGGATCAGCGGCATCAGCGTTTCGGCGACATAGCGGCCGCCGAACTGGCCGAAATGGCCGCGCTCGTCGGGCTGGTTGCGGAACGAATTGAGGTTCTGTTCGGTCATGCCGAAGCGCTTGGCAGAGGGGCGCGGGAAAGTCCATAAGTCGCTACTCTGCAACGGATGTGGCCGATGTGGCACAGTTGACGCCGCAATCCGTCACAAGCCTATTCGTGCGGTTGAACCCTTGAATCTCCACGCCTAGTTGCCGCCGCGCCCCGACAAGGGGCGATTGAGGAGATTACAATGCGTTACAAGTTTGCTGCACTCGCCACCCTTGCTGCTGCCGCTGTCGCAGCGCCGGCACAGGCCAACGAAGCCCGCGTGGAAGCGCGTGGCGGCGTGGTTTTCGCCTTCGGTGACGAAGAAGCAGTGGCCGGTGTTGCCGCCGGCTATGATTTCGACCTGGGGGAAGACGGATTCGCAGGCATCGAGGTTTCGGCCGACAAGGTGCTGCGCGGCGGGTTCGACGTGCAGTTCGGCTTCACGGGCCGCGTGGGCATCAACACCAGCGAGGCAGGCCGCCTCTATTTCAACGGTGGCTACACCGCAGGTGATCTGGATGACTGGCGCCTTGGTGCCGGCTACCAGCGCGACCTGAACGAGAGCCTCTATGCCAAGGTGGAATACATCCACATCTTCGAGCGCGGCATCGATCCGGACGTGGCCCTGGTGGGCCTGGGCATGCGCTTCTGAGCGCTGCTGACAAACAAGTTCAGAGGGGGGCGGCCTGCCGACAGGTCGCCCCTTGCTCGTTTCAGCCCTCGCGCACGGCGCGACAGAACTCGGCGATCCTGTTCAGGTCCTTCACGCCCGGCGCGCTTTCCACTCCGCTGCTGGTATCGACCAGCGGGGCGCCGGTCTGGCGGATCGCCTCGGCGACGTTATCGGCATTCAGCCCGCCTGCCAGCCCCCAGGGCGCGCGATGCTGGTGGCCGGCCAGCAGCGACCAGTCGAGCGCCAGCCCCTGGCCGCCGGGCAGCGAGCCCGCAGGCGCATCGTAGAGAATCAGGTCCACCGCGCCGACAAAGCGCTGTGCTTCCTCCAGCGAGGCGGGGTTCTTGACGCCCACCGCCTTCCACACCTCTAACGGGGCTAGCTGGCGGAACATGGCGCAGCCCTGCGCACTTTCCGCACCGTGGAACTGGACCACGTGCGGTTGCACCCTGGCGATAGCTTTTGCCGCGTCGGCCGCCTCCATGCTGACCAGCAGCAACACGGCCTTCATATGTGCCGGCACCATCTGGCGCAGCGCGGCGGCTTCCTCCAGCGAGACATGGCGTGGCGAGGGCGGATAGTGGACGAAGCCCACGTGCGTGGCGCCGGCATCGGCGGCCGCCATGATCGCCTCGCGCGACTTAAGGCCGCAGATCTTGATCCGGGTGGTCATGGGCAATGGCCTTACAGCGTCGCCTCGATCTCGCGGGCGGCCTGCACCGGATCGGCCGCGCGGCTGATCGGGCGGCCGATCACCAGTACCGAAGCACCATCATCGCGCGCCTGGCGCGGAGTCACCACGCGCTTCTGGTCACCCACTGTCGAGCCGGCGGGGCGCAGTCCGGGCACCACGAAGAAACCCTTCTTCCACTGGCGGTGAACCTCGCCCACTTCGTGACCCGAACAGACGATGCCATCCAGGCCCGCGGCCTCGGCCAGTTCGGCCAGACGAAGGACATGCTCGTGCGGAGTGCCGGTCACCCCGGTGCGGGCCAGGTCTCGCTCGTCGAGGCTGGTGAGCATGGTGACGGCGACAACCCTGGTGTGTTCGCCCGCCGCAGCCTTGGCATCCTCCATCATCGCGCGCCCGCCGCTGGCGTGGACTGTGACGATGGCCGGTTCCAGCACGTGGATCGCCTGCATGGCCCCGGCCACGGTGTTGGGAATGTCGTGCAGCTTCAGGTCAAGGAAGATGGGAAGGCCCACGTGGGCGATCTCGTGTACGCCGTGCGCGCCGTGGGCGCAGAAGAACTCCAGCCCCAGCTTCAGGCCGCCGATATGGCCCTTCACCGTCTCGGCCAGCGCCTTGGCGGCATCGAGGCGGGGCAGGTCGAGAGCGAGATAGACGGGGTTGCTCATGCGTCGGGTCCAAGTGGATCGTTAGTGGTTGCGGCAGGCGGGGGTAGCGGGGACGGAGTAGTGACGGGGGGAGGCGCGGATGGCGGCGGCACTGTGCTGGCGACCGGCTTGGCCGCCAGTTCCAGCGCGGCGATCCGCCGTTTCGCCTGCCACATGGCGCCGCGGTGCAGCAGCCACATGGGCACGAAGCCCAGCGCGAAAGCCAGGATCACCAGTGCGGGCAGCATGGTGTCGATCAGCAGGCCGCTCCACACATGCAGGGTCACCGGCGTCCAGTTGGCAATGGAGAACAGCACCAGCGCCACGGCCAGCAGCACCCAGACGATCGTGCGGACCACTTGCATGGTTCTATTCCCCTGCGTTGCAACCAGTGGCGATGCTAGGCGCAAGCTGCCGATAAGGGAACCCCGGCCTTGCGGCACCCTTTACCCTTGCGGGAACACGCGGGCGAAAATGGTGTCAACGTGCTTGAAGTGGAAGTCGAGGTTGAACTTATCTTCAAGCTGGGCCGGCGTCAGGGCGGCGGTCACTTCCTCGTCCGCCTTCAGCAGCTCTAGCAGCGAGAGCTGGCCATCCGATTCCCACACCTTCATCGCGTTGCGCTGGACCAGGCGATAGGCATTGTCGCGCGTGACCCCGGCCTGCGTCAGCGCCAGCAGCACCCGCTGCGAATGGACCAGGCCGCCCATGCGATCGAGGTTCTTCTGCATCCGCTCGGGGTAGATCAGCAGCTTGTCGACCACCATGGTCAGGCGGGCGAGGGCGAAATCGAGGGTGATCGTGGCATCTGGGCCGATGAACCGCTCGACCGAAGAGTGGCTGATGTCCCGCTCGTGCCACAGGGCCACGTTCTCCAGTGCCGGCATGGCATAGCTGCGGATCATCCGCGCCTGGCCGGTGAGGTTCTCGGTCAGCACCGGGTTGCGCTTGTGCGGCATGGCGCTGGAGCCCTTCTGGCCGGGGCTGAAGTATTCCTCGGCCTCCAGCACCTCGGTGCGCTGCAGGTGGCGGATTTCCACCGCCAGCCGCTCGATTGAACTGGCGATTACCGCGAGTGTGGAGAAATAGGCGGCGTGTCGATCGCGCGGGATGACCTGCGTGGAGACGGGCTCCACCGCCAGGCCCAGCTTCTCCGCCACGTATTCCTCGACCGAGGGATCGATGTTGGCGAAAGTGCCGACCGCGCCGGAAATGGCGCAAGTGGCAATCTCGGCCCGGGCCGCCACCAGCCGCGCGCGGCAGCGGTCGAATTCGGCATAGGCCTGTGCCAGCTTTAGGCCGAAGGTGGTCGGCTCGGCATGGATGCCGTGGCTGCGGCCGATGGTGGGGGTGTAGCGATGTTCTTCCGCCCGGCGGTGGATAGCGGCCAGCAGCGCGTCCATGTCTTCAAGCAGCAAGTCGCTGGCCCGGGCAAGCTGCACGGCCAGCGTGGTATCCAGCACGTCGGAACTCGTCATGCCCTGGTGCATGAAGCGCGCTTCGGGGCCCACCTGCTCGGCCACCCAGTCAAGGAAGGCGATCACGTCATGCTTCAGGATCGCTTCCTTGGCGTCAATCGCGGCCACGTCGATCGCCGGGTTGGTCTGCCACCAGTCCCACAGTGCCTTGGCCCCGCTCTGCGGCACCACGCCCAGGTCGGCCAGCTTCTGCGTGGCGTGGGCCTCGATCTCGAACCAGATCTTGTAGCGGGCTTCCGGTTCCCAGATCGCTGTCATGGCAGGGCGGGCGTAACGGGGGACCATCGTGAACTCCGGTTGGCTAAAGGCAGGGCTGCTATGCGGCGGCGGCTAGGCTGCAAGCGGGCAAATGGCAAGCCACAGAAGGCCCGGGCAGGTGAAGAGCCGCCTTACAGCAGCCCCTTGGCGCGCAGCGAGACCTGTCCTTCGCGGCCGATGATCACATGGTCGTGCACGGTGATGCCCAGCAGGCGGCCTGCCTCGGCGATGCGATTGGTGATCTGGATATCGGCCCGGCTGGGCTCCGGATTGCCGCTGGGGTGGTTGTGCACCATGATCAGGGCCGAAGCGCCGATATCGAGACCCCGCTTGATCACCTCGCGCGGGTGAATGCTGGCCTCGTCGATCGTGCCATCGTGCACCAGGTGATCGAGCAGAAGCCGGTTCTTGGTGTTGAGATAAAGCACCCGTACCCGCTCATGGGTCAGGTGGGCCATGTCGATCGTCAGGTAATCGAGCAGCGCCTGCCACGATCCCAGAATGGGGCTTTGCTGCACTTCGCTGCGCATCATCCGGCGGGCGGCGAGGGCAGCGATCTTGAGCGCGCCCACGCCCACGTCCGACAGGCCCCTGGTCTGCTTCAATGCGGCCGGTTCGGCATTGAGGACGCCTGCCAGCGATCCGAAGCGGGCCAGCAGCGCCTTGGCCAGCGGCTTGGTATCGCCGCGCGCGTTGGCACCGAAAAGCAGGTATTCGATCACCTCGTAATCGGCCAGCGCCTCGGGCCCGCCGTTAAGCAGGCGGTCGCGCAGCCGGGCGCGGTGACCCGACCCCGGGGCGGGGGAAGATGCATCCGGTTCAACCATTTCCGGGAACTGGTCTTGCGGCACGCGCTGGCCCCCTTTCTCGCCGCGAAGCATTGCCTTTGCAAAACCCATCGCGCAAGTGGTGCCCCTGATGTCGTCTGAAGAGCCTGCGGACCAAGAGCAACCGGCACCGCGCCGAAGCCTGCCGCGCGGGCTGCGCCTGCTGGGGCGGGGGCTGCTGGCATTTGCCCTGCTGGTGGGCGTTCTTGTTGCCGTTCTGTGGTTTCAGCGCGAGCGGCTGGTGGGCAACTACCTCGACGATTTGCTGGCCCAGCAGGGCGTGGAAGCCACCTATCGTATCGAGCAGATCGCGCCTGACCGGCAGGTTCTGCGCCAGATTGTGGTGGGCGACCCCGCCGCGCCGGACCTGACGATCGACCGGGCCGAGGTGCGCCTGGTCACGCGGATCGGCATGCCGCAGCTTGAGCGCATCACGCTGTCCGGCGTGCGTCTGTGGGGCCGCGTGGTTGGTGGCAAGCCCAGCTTCGGCGCGCTCGACCCATTGATCTTTACGGAAAGCACCGAGCCTTTCGCTCTACCCGAAATCGATCTGCGCCTGCGCGATGCCCGGGCACTGATCGAGGGTGACTACGGCCCGGTTGCGGTGCGGATCGACGGCGGCGGCTACCTGCCCAGCGGATTCGAGGCGCAGGTTGCCGCCGTGGCACCAGCCTTGCAGGTGGCCGGGTGTCGGGCCAGCGAGACGACGCTCTATGGCAGGGTCGAGACAGCCAACCGTCGGCCTGGCTTTGCCGGCCCCTTGCGCTTTGCCAGTCTCCGATGCCCGGAAGGCGGCGTGGCGCTTGGCGCTGGCGGATCGGCGCTGGACCTGATTGCCGACGCCGACCTTTCTGGCGGACGGGCCGAGTTCGAGCTGACCGCCGGGGCTGCGGTTCTGCCGGGGGCCGAGGCTGCCGGGCTGGCGGGGCGCGGCACGGCTACCTATCGCGGCGGCGAGATCGATAGCCGGTTCACCTTGCAGGGCCGGGCTGTGGAAGCAGGCGGGGTGCGGCTGGCCAGCGCCGGGTTTGCGGGGACCTTCAGGAGCGCGGATGCCTTTGCCCGGCTGGAACTGGCGGGCGAGATCAGCGGGGCAGGGCTGCGGCTTGGCCCGGCGCTTGACGATCAACTGGCTGGCCTCGCATCGGCCAGCGACGGCACGCTTGCTCGCCCCCTCCTGGTTCAGTTGCGTGCGGCGCTCGCCCGCGAACTGCGCGGCGGCGAGATCTCGGGAGACATCCGGGTGCAGTGGGAAAGCGGGCGCACATCGCTTGCTCTGCCGATGGCGCGGGTTACCGGTGCGGGCGGGGTGCCGCTGGCTCAGGTGGCGCGGCTGCGGGCCAGCTTCGATGCGGACGGGTTGCCGGTGGTGCGCGGCAATTTCCTTACCGGCGGCCCCGGTCTGCCAAGGATCAGCGGGCGGATGGACCGGCAGGGCAGCGGCGCGCTGGACCTGACCTTGGCCATGGCACCTTACTCGGCGGGGGACGCCACCCTGGCCCTGCCGCGCCTGACCCTGCGCCAAGCGGCAAATGGGGCACTGGCCTTTGCCGGAGAGATGCAGGCCAGTGGAGCCCTTCCGGGCGGTTTCGTGCGGGATCTTTCGGTGCCGCTGAACGGCGCGGTGTCATCCTCGGGAGCGGTCACGCTGTGGAATGGCTGCACCCCGGTCCGTTTTGCCGCATTCAGCTATGCCGGGCTGGTGGCCGATGGGGAGAGCCTGACCTTGTGCCCGCCGCGCGGGCGGCCGATTCTGGCATGGGAGAGCGGTGGCCTGCGCGTGGCTGCAGGAACCCCGGCCCTGCGTCTCAGCGGCAAGCTGGGTGACACGCCCCTGCGGCTGACCACTGGAGCGGTGGGCCTGGCCTATCCCGGTGCGCTGGTGGCCAACGAGGTGGACTTGCAACTGGGCGCCGTCAACGTGGCCATGACCACCTTCAACGGCACTATCGACGACAGCGTCAGCGGCCGGTTTATCGGCGGACGGTCCACGCTGGGTGAGGTGCCGCTGGCCATCAGCAACGCCGAAGGACAGTTGACCTTTGCCGAGGGCATCCTGCGGCTGGCCGACACCGCCTTCACTATCAGCGACCGCGCGCCCGAGCCGCGTTTCAACCCCCTGCAAAGCGATGACGCGCAACTGGTGCTGGCTGACAGCAGGCTGAGCGGCGACTTCCTGTTGCGCCATCCGGGGAGCGGGCAGCAGGTGGTGCAGGTGGACCTGGCGCATGACCTGTCGAGCGGCGTGGGGCGTGCAGACCTGTCAGTCGCGGGCCTGACCTTTGGCGAGGGATTCCAGCCGGCGGACCTGACGGTGCTGCTCTATGGTCCGGTCAGCAACGTGCGGGGCACGGTTACCGGCAGCGGCGTGGTGAACTGGAGCGGGGTGGGGGTCACCTCCAGCACTGGCACTTTCACCTCCCAAGGCCTGGACCTTGCCGCCGCTTTCGGTCCTGTGCGCGGAGCGCGCGGCACCATAGAGTTCAGTGACCTGATCGGCCTGACAACCGCGTCCGGCCAGCGGATTCGCGTCGCCTCGATCAACCCCGGCATCGAGGTGCTGGACGGGGACCTTGGCATATCCCTTAGCGGCGGAACCCTGTTGCGGCTGGAGGACGCCACCTGGCCCTTCCTGGGCGGAACGATCCGCATGCGCCCGGTGGCGATCAATATCGGGGCTTCCGAAGTACGCCGCTACGAGATCGAGATCACGGGCCTGGAGGCCCAGCGTTTCATCGAACACATGGACCTGTCCAACATTGCCGCCACCGGCACCTTCGACGGCACTCTGCCGATCGTGTTCGATGCAGAAGGCAACGGAAGGCTGGAGGGCGGCAATCTGCTCTCACGCCCGCCGGGCGGGCGGCTGTCCTATGTGGGTGAGCTGACCTATGAGGATCTCTCTCCCATCGCCAACTATGCGTTCGACGCGCTGCGCGACATGGAATGGCAGCGAATGACCATCGACATGAACGGTCCGCTGACCGGCGAACTGGTCACCTCGGTGCGCTTCGATGGCGTGCGCCAGGGACCGGATGCCGAGCGCAACTTCATCACCCGTCGCCTGGCCAACCTGCCGATCCGCTTCATCGTCAACGTGCGTGCGCCGTTCTATTCGCTCGTCGGATCCCTGCGCTCGCTGTACGACCCGTCCGCCGTGCGCGATCCGCGCGGGCTGGGCCTTCTGAGCGACGATGGCCGCCGCTTTGTGCCCGCAGGCCCGCTGGCCGTGCCACCTTCGCAACCCATCATTCAGCCCCCCGAAAGCGAGGCCATGCCATGACCACAGCCGATTTGACCTGCGGCGCGCGCCAGGCGCATAAGGTTCCCATGCAGGGACACTGGATGAAGCGGATGCGCGTGCTGGTGCTGATGGCGGGCTTGCCGATGCTGGCCGGGTGCGTGACGGTGAATGCCCCGTCCGAGCCAATCGTCATCGAGCTCAACGTCAACATCACGCAGGAAGTGATTTACCGCCTGGCGGAAGATGCCGGCAACACGATTGACGAGAACGCGAGCATCTTCTGATGCACGGCGTCCGGATGGAGCAGACGATGAAAAGCAAGACCCTGACCCTGCTGGCCCTTGGCGCCGCGCTGATCGCCGGCAGCATCGCCGCGCCGGCCATGGCACAGCGCGATCCGGCTTATGCCGCGGCCCGCGCCAACGGTTCGGTGGGCGAACGCACGAACGGCTATCTCGGCATTGTCGGCCCGGCCACGCCGGAACTGCAGCGGCTGGTGGACGATATCAACAACCAGAGGCGCGAGGTCTATGCCCAGCGAGCCCAAGCCGAAGGGGCCACGCTGGAGCAGTATGCGCTTACCGCCGGATGCCTGGCCATTGCCCGCACCACGCCGGGCGAGAAGTACCAGGCGCCCGATGGTTCGTGGCAGACGCGCACGGCGGCGGCCCCCTTGCGCGATCCGCGCTGCCCGTAAATCCGCACAATGCACCGGCGGGGTCGACCATGCGGTTGACTCGCCCATAGGCCCCGCCTAAGGGGCCGGTGCCTTAGGCGGGCGCATCCGCTGCCCGTGCCAATCTTGCATGTCAGGAGCAGGCATGAGCGACGATAAGCCCGCACGGGAACCCATCGGTGAGGACGCGCGGATTGACGCGCTTGAGCAGCGGCTGGCAGCCGCGCGCGAGCGGGAAGAAGAGCGCAACCGGCCGCAAGTGCAGGGAGCAGACGCGAACTATCGCGCCGGCAACCAGGTTCTTGCGCACCTTATCGGGGGGCCTCTCGGTGGGGCGGTGGTCGGCTATGCGATTGACTCGTTCGCCGGTACCGCACCCTGGGGTCTGCTGGTGATGCTGGGCCTTGGCTTCGTCGTCGCCTTCAGGAACATCATCCGGATTTCCAACCGCCGCCCCGATTGATGGGGCAGGCGGGTTACAGGTTTAGGGAACGAGACTAAGTGGCAGGCGAAACCGGCAAGGTCGATCCGATGCACCAGTTCACAGTCGAGCCGCTGGTCGGCGCGGACTGGAACCTCTGGGGTTACAACGTTGCGTTCACCAATTCGGCGCTGTGGATGCTGCTGGCCTTCGTGGCGCTGACCGTGTTCATGGTCGGCGGGATGAAGCGCCAGATGGTGCCCGGTCGCTGGCAGATGGCGGTGGAAACCTTCACCGGCTTCATCGACGACCTGGTTACCGCCAACATCGGCCACGGCGGCAAGAAGTACGTCCCCTACGTCTTCAGCCTGTTCATGTTCATCCTCTTCGCCAACCTGCTGGGCCTGATGCCGCTGGGGGTGGTGGGTGTGCACCCTTTCACCTTTACCAGCCATTTCAGCGTTACCGGCGTGCTGGCGATCATGAGCTTCGCCATCGTGCTCGCCGTCGGCTTCTGGAAGCACGGCCTGCACTTCTTCAGCCTGTTCGTGCCCAGCGGCACGCCGCTGGTGATGGCCATCATCATTGCCCCGATCGAGTTCATCTCGTTCCTGTTCCGCCCCTTCAGCCTGGCGCTGCGTCTGTTCGTGGCCATGATGGCCGGGCACGTGCTGCTGGAAGTGCTGTCCAGCTTCGTGATCAGCGGCTGGAGCGCCGGCCCCGGGTTCGGCGTGCTGGTGGGCATTCCCAGCTTCGTGCTGATGGTTGCCATCTGCGCGCTGGAGATCCTGGTCTCGGGCATCCAGGCCTACGTTTTCGCGCTGCTGACGTCGCTCTACATCAACGACGCCGAGCACCTGCACTGAGTTTTTCCGCCTTAGTTCTTCCCAAACGCATTTTCTTGAAAGGATAATCACATGGATCTCGAAGCTGCCAAGATGGTCGGTGCTGGCCTGGCCGCGATCGGTGCCGGCATGGCCGCGCTGGGTGTGGGCAACGTGTTCGGCTCGTTCCTGGAAAGCGCCCTGCGCAACCCGGGTGCTGCCGATGGCCAGCAGGGCCGCCTGTTCATCGGTTTCGCCGCGGCGGAACTGTTGGGCCTGCTCGCCTTCGTCGTGGCCATGATCATCCTGTTCGTCTGACGAACACCCTCCCGGCCGGTTGCCTGTCTTCCGGCCGGGGCTGATCCTACGCCCTGACGTTTCAATTGCGCTGACAGACGGAATCCGTCCATGCCCCAGATCGCCCAACTTCCCGAAATCTGGTCAAGCCAGCTCTTCTGGCTGCTGATCATTTTTGGCCTTGTCTATGTCGTGGTCGGCAAGACCATGCTGCCCAAGGTGATGGACACTGTGGGCCTGCGCGACCAGCAGATCGCGGCTGACCTTGCCGCTGCCCAGGCAGCGCGCGATGCGGCCGACCAGCAGGAAGCCGCCTGGCGGGCGCGTGAAAACGCCAACCGCGCGGCCGCGCAGGAACTGGTGGCAGAGGCGAAGGCCAAGGCTGCCGCCGCAACTGCCAGCAAGCTGTCTGCGGCACAGGGCACGATCGACGCCCGCCTGGCCGAGGCCGAACAGCGCATCGCCGCTGCCCGCGCCGAAGCCGGGGCAGAGATCCAGTCGGTCGCCGCCGAAGCGGCGCAGGACATCGTCTCGCGCCTGGCTGGCATTTCCGTGGACAAGGCCGCTGCCACGGCGGCGGTGAAGAAGGCGCTGGCCAATGGCTAATTCCGCTGCAACCGCTCCCGCTCCCGCCGCGATGCCGGCAGAGGTAGACCACTCGGCTCACACCGGGACCGCGGTGGAGCATGCTCCGGGTCCCGAACTGCTGGGCCTGCAGCCCTTCCAGTGGGTCTCGATCTCGATGGCAGTGCTGCTGCTGATCGCGTTCGGCGTGGCCAAGGTGCACAAGACCATCGCGGGCGGGCTCGACAGCAAGATCGCCCAGATCAAGCAGAACCTCGACGAGGCCAAGCTGCTGCGCGCCGAGGCCGAGGCCCTGCGTGACGAGTATGCCGCCAAGATCGCCGGTGCCGAAAAGGATGCTGAGGCGCTGCTGGCCAACGCTCGCACCGAGGCCGGCAATATCGTCACCAAAGCTGAGGCCGACGCCACCGCCACCATCGCCCGCCGCGAGAAGATGGCGTCTGACAAGATTGCCGCTGCCGAGCGCGCGGCGATCGATGACCTTCGCGCCCAGGCGGCAGCCGCCAGCGCAGCGGGCGCTGCCGCGCTGATTGCCGACCGGCACGATGCCGCAGCCGACAAGGCACTGGTTGACCAGGCCATCGCCGTCCTCTGATCGTTCGATCCATCGGCTTAGAGGCCGCCGCTCGCACCATGCGCGCGGCGGCCATTTGCTGTTTGGCTCTCCCCATTGGCAGGCTGATCGGATAGCTTCCGGAGAAAGGGCGCGGGTGCTCGGTTTGGCAGAGAAGGTATGAGAGTTGCGGTTTTGGGCGGCAGCGGCAAGGGCGGGTCTGAGATCGTCAGGGAACTGGCGGCGCGCGGGCATACGGTCACCGGCATTGCGCGGCATCCGGAGAACGTACCGACCGGCGAAGGCATCACGGCAGTCGAAGGCGATGCCCATGATGTGGACAAGTTGGCCGGGCTGATCGCCGGACACGATGCGCTGATCAGCGCGGTCCATTTCGACGTGCCCAGCGCCAAGTTGCTCTCCGCGGTCAAGCAGGCCGGGGTGGACCGGTTGCTGGTGATGGGCGGTGCAGCCAGCCTCCACAATGCCGACGGGCAGCGGCTGTATGATTCGCCGCACTTCCCCGAATTCCTCAAGCCGATCGTGAAGCCGGGGATCGACTTCCTGGAGGAACTGCGGGCAGAGGAGGGGACCAACTGGACCTTCTTCTCCCCTGCGATGAACATCTTCGTGGGTGAGCGCAAAGGCCCTGGCAGCTTCCGCGTGGGCAAGGACGAGCTGGTGACCGATGCCGATGGCAATTCGAACATCAGCTATGCCGACTATGCCATCGCCATGGTCGACGAGCTGGAACAGGGGAACCACTCGCGCGGGCGGTTCACCGTCGCCTACTGATTGTCAGCGGAAGTTGTCCTTCGCCGTCCTCAGCGCGGCGAAGGTCTGCTCCGCCGAGGTGCCACCCCAGCGGTTGCGGATGTCTTCATTATCGGCCCGCAGGAACGGGTTCGACTGCTTCTCGCGGCCCATGTTGAACGGCACGGTCGGTTCGTGCCGGGCGCGCGCGGACTCCACGTCGGCGGCGTATACCTGCAGGGCCACATTGCCCGGATCGGCGTGGAGGGCGAAGCGGGCGTTGCTGGCGGTATACTCGTGCGCGCAATAGGCCATCGTATCGTCCGGCAGGTCACGCAGCCGCTGGAGCGAGCGCCAGAACTGCTCCGCCGTTCCCTCGAACATCCGCCCACAGCCCAGCGCGAACAGCGCATCACCCACGAAGGCCACGCGGCTTTCCGGCAGGTGATAGGCAACGTGGCCCTTCGTATGCCCGCCCACGTCGATCACGCGCGCCTGGTGAGTGCCCAGCGCGACCGTGTCGCCATGGCCCAGCGCGACATCCAGCGGGAAACGCTCCGCCACTTCGGCCGGGCCGCTGATCGTGCATCCGGTAGCTGCCTGGATCGTGGCGTTGCCGCCCGCATGGTCCGGGTGCCAATGCGTGTTCCAGATCTGCGTGATCCGCCAGCTTTTCGCGGACGCTTCCTTAAGATAGGCCTCGGCATCGGGCGTATCGATGCAGGCCGTATCGCCGCTGGCGGGGTCGTGCAGCAGATAGCCGTAGTTGTCGGACAGGCAGGGGAACTGGTGGATTTCGAGCGGCATCAACTATCCCTTCCGCGCGGGTGGTGGGCCATGTCGCCCATCAGGTCGATCCACTCCGCCTTGTCCTGCTCGTAAACGGAACGGGTCGGGGCGGGAATGGTGCCTTCATCGATGCAGCCCAGCGCCACCCCGGCGATCTGCGGCAGGCGGCTTGCCTGCCCCTTCAGCGACGTGCCGCAAGTGGGGCAGAAACCGGTGGTATAGCTGTTGCCGGAGTCGGTGGGCCGGGTGAAGTCGCGCATCGGACCATGGAAGACCACGGCTTCCGCCGGGTAGTAGGCCATGGCCCCGAACGGCGCACCGCTGCGTTTGCGGCAATCGCGGCAATGGCACAGGACAACCGTGGCCTGCGCGCCCTCAGGCGCACTGGCGGTCAGTTGTCCGCATTGGCAGCTTGCTTTCATGGCCCCGGGTCATAAGCGCCCCGTCCCATGTAGGAAAGGCCCGCCTGCTCTGGTGAGCGGGCGGGCCTTTCACTTTGGCTTTCGCGATGAAGCGAGGAGCTTAGTCCTGCTTGGCCTTCAGCGCGGCGCCCAGGATGTCGCCCAGGGAGGCGCCCGAGTCGGACGAGCCGAACTGTGCCACGGCTTCCTTCTCCTCGGCGATCTGGCGAGCCTTGATCGAGAAGTTCGGCTTCTTCGAACGATCGAAGCCGATGACCATGGCGTCAACCTTGGCACCCACCTGGAAGCGGTCCGGACGCTGTTCGTCGCGGTCGCGGCCCAGGTCGCTGCGCTTGATGAAGCCGGTGGCGCCATCGTCGCCGACCTGCACTTCCAGGCCACCGTCGCGCACTTCCAGCACGGTCACGGTGACCACCTCGTTGCGCTTCAGGCCACCGGCCGACGAAGCGCCCTCGGCAGTCGGCGCGCCCTTTTCGAGCTGCTTCATGCCCAGCGAGATACGCTCCTTGTCGACATCGACGTCGAGCACGATGGCCTTAACCTCTTCACCCTTGCGGTGCAGGGCCAGCGCGTCCTCACCCGAGATGCCCCAGGCGATGTCGGACATGTGGACCATGCCGTCCACGTCGCCCGGCAGGCCGATGAACAGGCCAAACTCGGTGGCGTTCTTGACTTCGCCTTCCACGGTAGAGCCAACCGGGTGCTTCTCGGCGAACTCTTCCCACGGATTGCGCTGGGCCTGCTTGAGGCCGAGGCTGATGCGGCGCTTGTCGGAATCGACTTCCAGCACCAGCACTTCGACTTCCTGCGAGGTGCTGACGATCTTGCCGGGGTGGACGTTCTTCTTGGTCCAGCTCATCTCGGACACGTGGACCAGGCCCTCGATGCCCGCTTCCAGCTCCACGAAGGCGCCGTATTCGGTGATGTTGGTGACCACGCCCTTGATCTTGGCACCCACCGGGTACTTGGCGGCCACGCCATCCCACGGATCGCTTTCCAGCTGCTTCATGCCCAGGCTGATGCGCTGGGTATCGGCGTTGATGCGGATGATCTGGACCTTCACGGTCTGGCCGATCTCGATCACTTCCGACGGGTGGTTGACGCGCTTGTAGCTCATGTCAGTGACATGCAGCAGGCCGTCGATGCCGCCCAGGTCAACGAAGGCGCCGTAATCGGTGATGTTCTTCACAACGCCATCAGTGATCATGCCTTCGGTCAGGCCGTCGATCAGCTCGCTGCGCTGTTCGGCGCGGGTCTCTTCCAGCACGGCGCGGCGCGAAACCACGATGTTGCCGCGGCGGCGATCCATCTTCAGGATCTGGAACGGCTGCGGCACGTCCATCAGCGGCTGCACATCACGCACCGGGCGGATATCAACCTGCGAGCCGGGCAGGAAGGCCACGGCACCGTCGAGGTCCACGGTGAAGCCGCCCTTCACGCGGCCGAAGATGCGGCCTTCCACGCGCTTGCCTTCGCCGAACTCGCTTTCCAGCTTGTCCCACGCGGCTTCGCGGCGGGCGCGGTCACGGCTGAGCATGGCTTCGCCGTCGGCGTTCTCGACGCGATCAACGAACACTTCGACTTCCGAGCCGACGACCAGGCCATGCTCGTCCTCGCCACGCGAGAACTCGCGCAGGGCAATGCGGCCCTCGCTCTTCAGGCCCACGTCGATCATGGCGAAGCCGTTTTCAATGGCGGTAACGGTACCCTTGACCACGCGGCCTTCGAAGCCGCCGTCGGCGCCGCCGAGTTGCTGGTCAAGGAGAGCGGCGAAATCGTCGCGGGTGGGGTTGGCAGTAGAGGCCATAACTGGTTCCTGTCTTTACTGTTTCCGGCCGCCGGGTTGTGTCCCGGGGTCTTTCTCCGCCGTCAGCACCATTGCCTGGGCGGGCCAAGAGGCCGAATTTGCCCGCACGGCCGGATTGCCGTGGAGGCGCCTTCAGGGCAGGGGTGGGCGGCAGGCGGGAAAGCAGGCACTCGGGCGTCGTTGCGCCCCCGGTCAGGAGAACGGACATGCCGGCTTTCTGCCATGCCGGACCATCCAGGTCCGTCAGACGGGGCGCGCCTAGGCGAAAGGTGCCGGAAAGGCAAGGTGTTTCGCCCTGCGGCCGCACCCAGATCCAACTAACCTGGAACACATGGAACAGTGTCCTGAGGTTGAAAACCCGCCCGGTTTGCGAACGGGTCGAAAGCTGCGGGCAGGCGGTCGGGGCGGAGCGGTCCATGCGGAAGAGTGCTGCCCTGTCGGCAATACTGTAGGAAAGCGCAAAATGCCCGGCGCTTGACAAGCCGGCGGGCAGGGAGTGGACTTGGCCCCATGACCGCGCTGCAAACCGCCCTGGCCAGCTATGCCGCCTACCACCGCGACCGGCGCAACGTGGCGACGCACCTGGTGGGCATCCCGATGATATTCCTCGCCGTGGTGGTGCTGCTCTCGCGCCCCGTGCTCGACCTTGGAGGGGGCACGCTGACCCCGGCCATGCTGCTGAGCTTTGCAGCGGGGCTGTTCTACCTACGGCTGGACCTTCGCTTCGGCCTGGTGATGGCGTTGCTGCTGGTCGGGTGCTGCATGATCGGCTTGTTGCTGGCGCAGATGGCCACCAGCGCCTGGCTGGGCTGGGGGCTGGGCCTGTTCGTGGTAGGCTGGATCATCCAGTTCGTCGGCCACTGGTTCGAGGGTCGCAAGCCCGCTTTCGTGGACGACCTGAAAAGCCTGCTGGTGGGCCCGCTGTTCGTGGTGGCGGAACTGGCCTTCATGCTGGGACTGCGACGCGAGGTGCAGGCGGCGATCAGCGGGCCAGCGCCTCACTGACAAGGGCAATCGCCGCCGCCACCGCCTGGTCGCGGTCCAGGTCAGAGGTGTCGAGCACCAGCGCATCCGCTGCTGCTACCAACGGGGCCTCAGTGCGGGTGCGGTCGCGCTCGTCCCGCTGGCGCAGGTCGGCCTCGATCTCGGGCAGCGAGGCATCGATGCCGCGCGCCAGCATTTCCTGCCAGCGGCGATCGGCCCGCGCGGCCACGCTGGCAGTCACGAACAGCTTCACATCGGCATCGGGCGCGATGACGGTGCCGATATCGCGCCCGTCCAGCACCGCGCCGCCGGGCTGCTCGGCAAACCTGCGCTGCCGGTCAAGCAACGCGCGGCGTACGCGGGGGTGGACCGAGACGCGGCTGGCAAGGCCGCCGGTCACCTCGTTGCGCAAGTCCGGGTGGCCGAGCAGTTCCTCGGGGAAATTGCAGGCCAGCAGGGCGTCAGCCTCGCTGTCAGGATCGCAGCCATAGGCGGCCACCTGGAAGCCGACCGCGCGATAGAGCAGGCCGGTGTCCATGTGCGGCAGGTGGAAATGCGCCGCCAGCGCCTTGGCAATGGTGCCCTTGCCCGATGCGGTGGGTCCGTCGACTGCGATGATCATGCACGACGCCTTAGCGGGCCCGTGAGCGGTTGAGAACCGGCGATGCGTGTCCTATCTGGCGGGAGCGGCGGCCACGTCCGGCGTGCCATCTGGCAATCAAGACCGGGACGGCCCGGCAGCAATCTTTCCCGTTGAAGGAGACCTGTCGTGGCTTGGGTATATCTTGTTGTTGCGGGTGTGCTGGAAGTTGTCTGGGCCTATTTCATGAAGCTGTCGGACGGCTTCTCGAAGCCGGGGCCTGCCGTCATTACCATCGTGGCGATGATCTTCAGCTTCGGCCTGCTGGCCCTGGCCATGCGCAGCCTGCCGCTGGGCACGGCCTACACGATCTGGACCGGGATCGGCGCGGTGGGCGCTTTCGTGGTGGGCATCGTGGTGCTGGGCGAGGCGGCCACCCCGATGCGCCTGCTGGCCGCAGGGCTGATCGTCAGCGGGCTGGTGCTGATGAAGGTTTCGACTCCCGCCTGAACCGTCAGGCGCGCAGGGATTCCAGCAGCGGCATGAAGTTGGGGAAGCTGGTGGCGATGGGGCGCACGTCATCCACTTCCACGCCGTCCGCGCTGGCAAGACCAGCTACGGCCATCGCCATGGCGATGCGATGGTCGAGGTGGGTGGTAACCGCCGCGCCTTGCGCCGTGCCGGGCAGGGGAGCGCCGCCGCTGCCGTGGATGGTCAGCCCGTCCTCTTGCTCCTCCACCCGCGCGCCGGCCAGCGTCAGGGCTTCGGCCATGGCGGTCAGGCGGTCGCTTTCCTTCACCCGCAGTTCGTCGAGGCCGCTGGTGGTGGTGGTGCCTTCCGCCAGGGCAGCGGCCACGAACAGCACGGGGAATTCGTCGATCATGCTCGGCGCGACCGAGGGGCTGACGGCGATGCCGTGCAGTTGCGAATGCTGCACCCGCATGTCGGCCACCGGCTCGCCGCCTACTTCGCGCAGGTTCAGGAAGGTGATCCGCCCGCCCATCTTGTGCAGCACCTCGAACAGGCCGGCGCGCGTGGGGTTAAGGCCCACGTTCGCGATCAGCACGTCGCTACCCGGCACGATCAGCGCCGCGACAACGAAGAAGGCGGCGGAGGAAGGGTCGCCCGGCACCTCGATCACCTGCGGCTTCAGCTCCGCCGGGCCGTTGAGGGTTATGATCCGTTCTCCGTCGCGCTCGGTCACGGTCAGGTCCGCGCCGAAGCCTTTCAGCATCCGTTCGGAATGGTCGCGGGTGGGCACCGGCTCGATCACCGTGGTGGTGCCGGCGGTGTTGAGGCCCGCCAGCAGGACGGCGCTTTTCACCTGCGCGCTGGCGACGGGGAGGCGATAGCTGATCGGCACGGCAGGGCAGATGCCGCGCACTGTCAGGGGCAGGCGGCCCCCCTCGCTGGCGGTAAACTCTGCACCGACCTGACTGAGCGGGTCGATCACCCGGCCCATCGGCCGCTTGGAAAGGCTGGCATCGCCCATAAACGTCGCCTCGATCGCATGGCTGGCAACCAGGCCCATCAGCAGGCGGGTGGAGGTGCCCGAATTGCCCATGTCGAGCGGAGCCTCCGGTTGCAGCAGCCCTCCCACGCCAACACCCTGGATCACCCATTCGCCGTCCGGCTGGCGCTCTACCGTCGCGCCCATCTGGCGCATGGCCTGGGCGGTGGCGAGGACGTCCTCGCCCTCCAGCAGGCCGGTCACGCGGGTTTCGCCCACGGCCAGGGCGCCCAGCATGATCGAGCGGTGGCTGATCGACTTGTCACCCGGCACACGGATGCTGCCGGACAGCGGACCCTGGGGTGCGAAACGCTTGGCAACGGGCTGGCTATCGGCGGATGCGGACACGGTGGGACCTATCGGGGCAAGGGGCGGCATGGAGGCGGCAACGGGCCGCGTCCTTGCCAGTGCCATTGCCCTATGGCAAGGCGGTCCCCACATGCGCTCCGGCTGGCAGGTGCCAACAGGGCTTGATTTGCCGTGGCGAATCGGGAAAGGGGCGCGCCTGCTATTTTTTGATCGGTTTTACGCGCCCGCCATCCCTGTCGATTGCCGGGCGACATAAGGAAGTGACCATGGCCAAGCCTGAATGGGGTGCCAAGCGCAGCTGCCCCAAGTGCGGTGAACGTTTCTACGATCTGGGCAAGGATGACCCAGTCGTATGCATCGAGTGCGGCAACCAGTGGACGCCTGAGCCGGTGCTCAAGTCCAAGCAGCCGATCCCGTTCGAAGAGATCCAGAAGAAGGAAGAGCTGGAGAACGCTGACAGCGACCTGGCCGATCCCGATCTGGAAGACATCGACGAGGACGGCGATTCGCCGGACAACGACGTGGACCTTGGCGGTGACGACGATCTGGGCGTGACCACCGGCGGTGACGACGACGACAGCGACGACACCTGAAAAAATTTGCTGAAAAACCCCCTTGCGCATCCGGGAGTTCGGCAATAGATGGCCGCTCTCCCCGCAAGGGGGGCCGCAACAAACCTCCCAGGTTGGTGCGGAACATGAATGGAACGGGGCCTTAGCTCAGCTGGGAGAGCGCTACAATGGCATTGTAGAGGTCAGCGGTTCGATCCCGCTAGGCTCCACCATTCATCCTACCATACATGGCCCCGCAAGGGGCGATGACTGAGATGCCCGCTGGCCGATGAGTTTCATCCGCCGGCGTTTTTCGCGTTTGGCGCTTTACCTGCGCCGGCTGGAGTGACTTAGGCCCATGTTCGATACGCTGTCCGACAATCTCGGCTCCGTCTTCGACCGCCTGCGCGGCCGTGGCGCGCTGAGCGAGGCTGATGTGCGCGAGGCCATGCGCGAAGTGCGCGTGGCCCTGCTGGAAGCCGACGTGGCGCTGCCGGTGGCGCGCGACTTCATCGCCCGCGTCACCGAAAAGGCCGTTGGTGCCTCGGTCCTGAAATCGGTCAAGCCCGGCCAGCAGGTGGTCAAGATCGTCAGCGACGAGCTGGTGGCCATGCTGGGCGGCGAGGATGCCACGGGTGAGGGCATTCCCCTCAACCTGGACGTGCGCCCGCCGGCGGTGATCATGATGGTTGGCCTGCAGGGCTCGGGCAAGACCACCAGCACCGCCAAGATCGGCAAGCTGCTGAAGGACAAGCACGGCAAGAAGACGCTGCTCGCCTCGCTCGACGTCAACCGTCCGGCGGCGCAGGAGCAGTTGAAGGTGCTGGGCGAGCAGACCGGCGTCGCCACGCTGCCGATCATCGCCGGCCAGCAGCCAGTGGACATCGCCCGCCGCGCGCTGGAAGCGGCGAAGCTGCAAAACTTCGACGTGCTGCTGCTCGACACCGCCGGCCGGCTGCACGTCGACGAAGCGCTGATGGCCGAGATGAAGGCCGTGGCGCAGGTTGCCACCCCGGCAGAAGTGCTGCTGGTGGTCGATGCGCTGACCGGCCAGGACGCGGTCAACGTGGCGCAGAGCTTCACCAGCGAAGTGCCGCTGACCGGCGTGGTCCTCACCCGCATGGACGGCGATGCACGCGGCGGTGCGGCGCTGTCGATGCGCGCCGTGACCGGCAAGCCGATCAAGTTTGCCGGCACCGGCGAAAAGCTCGACGCGATCGAGCGGTTTCATCCCTCCCGCGTGGCCGATCGCATCCTGGGCATGGGCGATGTCGTCAGCCTGGTGGAACGCGCCGCCGAGGTGATCGACGCCGAGGAGGCCGAGAAGGCCGCCCAGCGCATGATGCAGGGCAAGTTCGACCTGAACGACCTGAGGATGCAGCTCTCGCAGATGCAGAAGATGGGCGGGCTGGGCATGCTGGCGGGCATGATGCCAGGCATGAAGAAAGCCAAGGCGGCGATGGCGCAGAGCGGCATGGACGACAAGGTGCTGCTGCGGATGGATGCGATCATCGGATCGATGACCCCCAAGGAGCGCGCCAGGCCCGAACTTCTCAACGCCAAACGCAAGATCCGCGTCGCCAACGGCTCCGGGACCACGGTGCAGGAAGTCAACAAGATCCTCAAGATGCACCAGGAAATGGGCCGGGCAATGAAGCAGTTGAAGAAGCTGGGCGGCATGAAGGGCCTCGGCTCGCTGCTCGGCGGCGGGGGGCTGGGTGGTCTTGGCGGCCTGGGCGGCGGTGGGGCCGGTGGCCTGCCCGGCCTTGGCTCGGGCGGCTCTGCCCAGCTTCCGGCGGACCTGCAGAATTTCCTGAACAAGAAGTAATTCCAAGAATTTAGATCAGAAAGGTACTATCCCATGGCAATTTCTCTTCGTCTCGCCCGTGGCGGCTCCAAGAAGCGCCCGTACTACCGCATCGTGGTGGCCGACAGCCGCGCCCCGCGTGACGGCAAGTACCTGGAGCAGATCGGCACCTATAACCCGATGCTGGCCAAGGATGACGAGAACCGCGTGAAGGTGAACGAGGACCGCGCTCGCTACTGGCTGGGCGTCGGTGGCCAGCCGACCGACCGCGTGGCCCGCTTCCTGGACGCCGCCGGCATCCGCGAGCGTGCGGCCAAGAACAACCCCAAGAAGGGCGAACTGGGCGCCAACGCCAAGCAGCGTCTGGAAGAAAAGGCCGCCAAGCTGGCCGAGGCCGAGGAAGCCAAGAAGCAGGCTGAGGAAGAGGCCGCCGCTGCTGCCGTCGCCGCTGCTGAAGCCGCTGCCGCTCCGGCTGAAGAGCCCGCCGCCGAGGAAGCCCCGGCAGCCGAGGAAGCTCCGGCCGCTGAAGAAGAAAAGGCCGCGGAGTAATCCGTTTGCCCAAGGACTCGCCCATCACCCTGGCTGCCATCACCGGCGCGCACGGGGTGACGGGCGAGGTTCGCCTGAAGCTGTTCGGCGAGGGCATTGCCTCGCTGAAGGCGCACAAGAGTTTCAGTGGGTCTGGCGCTTCTGGCGCGCTGACGGTGAAGGCCCTGCGCGACGACAACAAGGGCGGGGCCATCGCCCGCTTTGCCGAAGTTCCCGACCGCAACGCGGCGGAGAAGCTGCGCGGCACACTTCTCACCGTTCCCCGTGACGCGCTGCCGCCTTTGGGCGAGGGCGAGTATTATCATGCCGACCTGCTGGGCCTTTCCGCCATTACCGAGGCGGGTGAGCCGCTGGGCACAGTGATCGCCATCGACAACTTCGGAGCGGGTGACGTGCTGGAAATCGAGCGGCCCGGCGTGGATGGCAGGCGCGGCAAGCGTTTCATGGTGCCGATGCGGGTTGAGGCTGTGCCCCGCTGGGATGAGGCTACGCTGACCGTCAGCGATTTCTACCTCGAAGACGAATAGCGTTTCCTATAGCATAATTGTTATATAAATTGGCGGCTATGGACGAGTCGCCAGACCTTCCGCTCGATCTCGCGTTTGCCGCGCTGGCCGATCCCACGCGCCGCGCGATCCTGCGCCAGCTTTCCGCCGGAGAGGCGAGCGTGACCGATATTGCCGGCCGCCTGCCGATCAGCCAGCCCGCGGTATCGCGCCACCTGCGCCTGCTGGAGGAGGCGGGCCTGATCGAGACTGCACCGCGCGGCCAGTTGCGCCCCCGCCGCCTGCGCGCCGGGGGCCTGTCTGCGGCACGCACTTTCCTTGACGAGATGGCGCGATACTGGCCCGACCGGCTGGACGCGCTGGCCGCATTTTTAGACGAGACAAAGGATCAGCCATGACGGATGTGCCCGTGTTCATGATCGCCCGCCAGTTCGCGGCCTCGCCCCAGCGGGTCTATCAGGCCTGGGCCGATCCGGTGCAGATGGCGGCCTGGTCCGGCCCCCAGGGGTCATCGGTGGAGATCCTCAGCGGCGAGCAGGCGGAGGGGCAGTCCACCATTTCCCGCACATCCTCGCCGGAAGGGCCGGACATGTACAGCCTGTGCCTGTGGCGCGAACTGAAGCCCGACAGCGTGGTGTGGGAACAGAGCTTCTGCACGCCGGAAGGCGAAAAGTGCCCGCCGCCATTCTTCGACACCTGGCCCGTTACCTTGCTGACCGAGGTGGACCTGGAACCGCGCGATGGCGGCACCTTCCTGACGCTGAAATGGACCCCGATCGAATATGACGAGGCGGGCCTCGCCAAGTTTGCCGAGATGATGGCCAGCATGACCGGCGGCTGGGGCGGCAGCTTCGACAAGCTGGAGGAATGGCTGGCGCAATAGAGATAGAGCCGGCTGCCGGGGATTGAGGCATGCCGTCCGGCACCCTAGGCTGGCTACCGCAAGGGAGGGGCGCGTGCCGGGCATCGATATCATCCTGTTCGCAGTATTCGGGCTGGTCATGATCAACCTGGCGTCAGCCGGGGTGGCGGCATGGTTGGCGATTAGCCTGCGGTCCGCCTCCCGCGCGCGCCGTTCGCTGTGGTCCTGCGCTTTTACGGGGGCGGTCGGCGCGCTGATGTTCCTGGGTTTCGCCCTCCGCGATACGGAATCGGCCTGGATCAGCGCCGCCTCGCTGGCGCTGGTCTTTGGCATCGGTGCGGTGGTCGCGGTTCCCGGTGCCGTGGTGATGAGCCGTCTGGCCGAGCGTCCGCCGCCGATCGGCGACACTTTCGCTTGCTGCCCGACGATCCCCTTTGGCAGCGCATCGCTGCGCACCCCATCGGCCCGCCCGATGCGGCCTTGTCATTCGCCCAGCGACTGGCGCGCGAAAACCGCTGGGATCTGGCCTATGCCGAGCGGGTGATTGGCGAGTACCGCCGCTTTTGCTACCTGGCCATGACCGCCGGGCATGAGGTGACCCCCAGCGACCAGGTGGACCAGGCCTGGCACCTGCACCTGACCTACAGCCGCGATTACTGGGATGTGTTCTGCCCGCAAGTGCTGGGCAAGCCGCTGCATCACGGCCCCACGGCGGGCGGCGCGGCGGAACAGGCGCGCTATTACGAGCAATATGCCCGCACCCTGAAAAGCTATGAAGCGGCCTTCGGCTCCGTCCCGGCAGACATCTGGCCTTCTGCCACCGAGCGTTTTGGTCGTCATCCGCAGGCTTTTCGCGTCATGCCCGATGCGGTATTGCTGTGGCGCACGCGCAAGGGCTGGGCGGTGCTGGCGCTGGCCGCGCTGGCCTTGCTCGCGGCCGGGTTCGCTCTGGGGAGGGCTGTGTGATGGGGCTGGGTGTGCTCGACTGGACGGCGGGGCCGTTCCTCACGCTTTATGTGCTGCTTTATATCGCGTGCCTCGTTGCCAGCATGGCCATTGCCCGGGCGACCCTGGCCGATGGCCGGCCGGGAACTTTGGCCGATCCGGAAGAAGCCGCGGTTCTTGGCCGCGGGCGCGAGCGGCTGGGCGAGGTGATCGCCTCGCGCCTGCTGGAACGGGGTGCGCTCAAGGTGGAAAAGGGCAAGCTGGTCCCGCAGCCCGGCGCGCGCGGGGAAAGCGCCACCGAGAGCGCGATCCTTGCCCTTCCTGCCCCGATTGCCTGGTCGCCCTTCCGCAAGGTGACCGATGCCGCCGCTGGCGAGATCGAGAAGCGGCTGGTGCGGCGCGGGCTGCTGCAGGAGGATGGCGAGGCCATGCGCGCCGCGCTGTTCGCCTGCCTGCCGCTGTTCGGGCTGCTGCTGCTGGGGCTGGCGAAGGCCGTGGTCGGATCGTCGCGCGGACATCCGATCGGCTTCCTGGTGTTCTTCATGGTGGCGACGGCGGGCACGATCCTGGTGCGCTGGCTTGGCGCGTCGCGCCAGACCCGCGCTGGCAAGGATGCCCTGCTGAACGCGGTGGAGCGGGCCGACCGGCTGAAGCTGGCCCCGGCACACGGGGAAGCGGCGATGGCCGTGGCGCTGTTCGGCACCGGGGTGCTGGCCACCAGTGCGCTGGGTGATTTCCATCGCATGCGCGCCACATCTGGCGGCAGCGACAGCGGTGGCAGCGGCGACAGTGGGGGCGATGGCGGCAGTGGTTGCGGGCGGCGGCTGCGGCGGTTGCGGTAGCTGAACCCCTGCGCGCGCTTCCCTTTGCCGCCTGATCGGCTAGGGGGAGGCGTATGGCCATGACGCTGATCCTGCTGCTGCTTGCCTTCCTGGCGCCGATGGCGTGCGGTTTCCTGCTCGCCCGCCTACGCCCGCAGATGTCCGGTTTTGCGGCCGCGCTGGTGGCCGCCCTGGCGCTGCTGGCGGCATTCCTGGCCTATTCCTGGTATCTGGCCGCCCACAGCATGGGCGATACCCCGCTGGCCCTGCCGGCCCTGCTGGTGTTCGGGCTGATCGCCTGGTTGATGGGCTTTGGGCTGGCCTTCTTCGGGCACAGCCTGGGCAGGCGGAAGGTATAGGCGAAGGATGGGCTTGATCGCGATCTTCCTGGCGCTGGGCGTGGTGGCCCTGCTGGCGCTGCTGTTCGGCTTCATCGCCAACCGCCTGTTTCCCGCCCGCTCGGCCAATCGGCGCGCGGGCATTGGTGCCATCACCCTTGCCGTGTTGATGACGCTCCCCGCCTATGTGGCGCTGATTGGTGACGGCGCGCCGCTTGTGTCGCTGGTCGCGGTGCTGGTGGGCACCCTGGTGATGGCGGCCGTCGCCTTTCCCATTGCACTGATCATCACCCGCAAGCAGGCGGGGCCCGCCGACCCCCGGACCTTCGATTGAGATGACCTTCCGCGCTACTGTCCTAACGCTTTACCCGGAGATGTTTCCCGGCCCCCTCGGCGTGTCGCTGGCGGGGCGGGCGCTGGCGGAAGGGGCCTGGCAGCTCGATGCGGTGCAGATCCGCGACTTCGCCACGGACAAGCATCGCACGGTGGATGATACGCCCGCCGGCGGCGGTGCCGGCATGGTGCTGAAGGTGGACGTGCTGGCAGCCGCCATAGACCATGCGCGCACGATCAATCCCGATGCGCCCGTGCTGGCCATGACGCCGCGCGGCAAGCCCATCACGCAAGGGCGCATCCGCGAACTGGCAGCCGGCCCCGGCATCACCATCCTGTGCGGCCGGTTCGAAGGGTTTGACGAGCGGATCTTCGAGGGCCGTCAGGTGGAAGAGGTGGCGCTGGCCGATATTGTGCTGTCAGGCGGAGAGCCTGCCGCACTGGCGATTCTGGACGCTTGCATTCGCCTGCTTCCCGGCGTAATGGGCGCGCCTTCCAGCGGTATCGAGGAGAGCTTCGAAAGCGGCCTCCTGGAATATCCGCACTATACCCGGCCCGTTGAATGGGAAGGGCGCACGATCCCCGAAGTGCTGCGATCGGGGGATCATGCGAAGATCGCGGCGTGGCGCAAGTCACAGTCCGAAGATCACACTCGGTTACGCAGGCCGGACCTTTGGGAACGCCACGGTGGCGTTCGGGACCAGCCTGCCTCTGACGCGCGGCGCAAAAAGTAGGAACCAGTAATGGGTCTGATTCAGGAACTGGAAGCCGAGGAAATCGCTCGCGCTGCCAAGGATATCCCCGAGTTTCGTGCGGGTGACACCGTGCGCGTGGGCGTGAAGGTGGTTGAAGGCAACCGCACCCGCGTCCAGAACTATGAGGGCGTGGTGATCGCGCGGTCCAACCGCTCCATCAACAGCAATTTCACTGTCCGCAAGATGAGCTTCGGCGAAGGCGTGGAACGCGTCTTTCCGCTGTACAGCCCGAACATCGACAGCATCACCGTGGTCCGCCGCGGCGTGGTGCGTCGCGCCAAGCTGTACTATCTGCGCGGCCGCACCGGCAAACGGGCTCGCATCGCCGAGCGCCGGGAGATTACCGGCCAGTAAGGGCCGTCTTCTCGCAAATCAGTTTCGTATTCGCGAAAGGGGCGCCCTGACAGGTTGGTCGGGAGCGCCCCTTTTGTCATGCACACCGGGTTGAAATTCAGGAGGTTCTAATGGGTTATCGTGTGGCCGTAGTCGGCGCGACGGGCAATGTCGGGCGCGAGATGATGGCGATCCTGGCGGAGCGCGAGTTCCCGATCGACGAGATCGCCGCCGTGGCCAGCAGCCGCAGCCAGGGCAGCGAGGTGGAATTCGGCGACACCGGCAAGATGCTGAAGTGCCAGAACCTCGACAACTTCGATTTCACCGGCTGGGACATCGCCCTGTTTGCGGCGGGCAGCGGCCCGACCAAGATCCACGCCCCGCGTGCGGCTGCGGCCGGCTGCGTGGTGATCGACAATTCCAGCCTCTACCGCATGGACCCGGACGTGCCGCTGATCGTGCCCGAAGTGAACCCGGACGCGATCGACGGCTACACCACGCGCAACATCATCGCCAATCCCAACTGCTCCACCGCGCAGATGGTGGTGGCGCTGAAGCCGCTGCACGATGCGGCCAAGATCACCCGCGTGGTGGTGTCCACTTACCAGTCGGTCTCCGGCGCGGGCAAGGCGGGCATGGACGAGCTGTTCGAGCAGACCCGGGCGATCTTCGTCAACGATCCGGTGGTGGCGAAGAAGTTCACCAAGCAGATCGCCTTCAACGTGATCCCGCACATCGACGTGTTCCTGGATGACGGCTTCACCAAGGAAGAGTGGAAGATGGTCGTGGAGACCAAGAAGATCCTCGACCCCAAGGTGAAGGTGCAGGCCACCTGCGTGCGCGTGCCGGTGTTTGTCGGCCACTCGGAATCGATCAGCATCGAGTTCGAGAACGAGATTTCGGCCAAGGAAGCGCAGGACATCCTGCGCGAGGCGCCGGGCATCATGCTGGTCGACAAGCGCGAGGACGGTGGATACGTCACCCCCATCGAGTGCGCAGGTGACTATGCCACCTTCGTGTCCCGCGTGCGCGAGGATCCGACGGTAGACAACGGCCTGGTGCTGTGGTGCGTTTCCGATAACCTGCGCAAGGGCGCGGCCCTCAACGCCGTGCAGATTGCCGAACTGCTCGGCCGCCGCCACCTGAAGAAGGGCTGAGAAGGACCGTCGGGTGACTGAGATCCACACCAGCCACCTGGAAAGCTTCGACGGCACCCGCCTCGCCGTGCACCAGTGCGGGGCGGGGCGGCCGGTGCTGCTGCTCCACGGCCTCTATTCCAGTGCGCGGATGAACTGGATCAAGTTCGGCCATGCCGAACGGCTGGCGGCGGCAGGCTTTCGCGCGATCATGCCCGACCAGCGCGGCCATGCCGGGTCCGCAGCGCCGCATGATCCCGCCAAATGGCCCGATGGCGTGCTGGTGCACGATGCACTGGCGCTGGTGGAGGCGCTGGGGCTGGATGACTACGACCTTGTCGGCTTCTCGCTGGGCGCACGCACAGCGCTGGGCGCGGTGGTGGAGGGGCTGACCCCGCGCCGGCTGGTGCTGGCGGGCATGGGGCTGGAAAGCCTGGATAACTGGGATGACCGGATGGTCTTCTTCCTCGATGCCCTGGACCGGTTCGACGAGATCGGCCCGGGCGATCCGGCCAGCTTCGTGGTCGCCTTCATGAAGACCATGAAGATCGACCGCACGGCGGCGCGGCTGCTGCTGCAATCGCGGTTCGAAATCGACCGGGCAGACCTGGCTCGCGTAACCATGCCCACGCTGGTGCTGTGCGGGGAGCAGGACCGCGATAACGGATCACCCCACGCGCTGGCGGAAGCGCTGCCCAATGCCCGGCTGCAACTGGTGCCCGGCGGCCACATGGACAGCGTCACCAAGCCGGAACTGGGTGCCGCGCTGGTCGATTTCCTTACCTGAAAGGCGGCTCGTTGAAGGCGCGCAGCTTGCGGCTGTGCAGGCGGGCGCCTTCTGCCCGCAGCAGTTCGCAACTGCGGATGCCGATCTGCAGGTGGCCGGCAATCGCCTGCTCGTAGAACAGGTTGGCCTGCCCCGGCAGCTTGATCTCGCCATGCAGCGGCTTGTCGGACACGCACAGCAGGGTGCCGTAGGGGACGCGGAAGCGATAGCCCTGGGCCGCGACAGTGGCCGATTCCATCTCGATGGCGACTGCCCGGCTGAGACTGAGGCGGCGGGCGGACTGGGTGTAGCGCAGTTCCCAGTTGCGATCGTCGGTCGTCACCACGGTGCCGGTGCGCATCCGCTGCTTCAGGTCCGACCCCTGCGCGCCGCTGACTTCCTCGGCGGCGGCATAGAGCGCCTGCTGCACCTCGGCGATGGCAGGCAGTGGGATTTCCGGCGGCAGCACGCTGTCGAGCACGTGATCGTCGCGCAGGTAGGCGTGGGCCAGGACGAAATCGCCGATCTGCTGGCTGGGTCGCAGTCCGCCGCAGTGACCGATCATCAGCCAGGCGTGCGGCCGGAGGACGGCCAAGTGATCGGTAATGGTCTTGGCATTGCTGGGGCCCACGCCGATGTTGACCAGCGTTATGCCAGCCCGGCCCGGTGCGTGGAGGTGGTAGGCCGGCATCTGGTGCCGCTTCCACGTGGTCTCGTTCAGGTAGGCGCGGGCATTGGCGGTGGTCTCGCGCAGGTCCAGCCCGCCCGCCCCGGTCAACGCGGTATAGGTGCCCCGGCCAACCTGTGCGCCCGCCCAGTCGACGAATTCGTCGATGTAACGATGATAGTTGGTCAGCAGCACGAAGTCCTGGAAATCGTCGGGCCGGGTGCCGGTGTAGTGCGACAGGCGCGCGAGGCTGAAATCGGTGCGCAGGCCATCGAACAGCGACAGCGGCCGTTCCAGCCCGGGCACGTCGATGCAGTCGGCAATCTCGTCCCCGATCAGCGCCAGCTCGGTGGTTGGGAAGTGGCGGGCTAGGTCCGTTGGACGGATCCCGGCCATGTCCGCTCCGTGCGAGCCATCGAGCACATAGGGGAAGGGGATTTCCTGGGTCGATGGGCGCACGGTGACTTGCACCGGGTAATCGGCCAGGATCAGGTCAAGCTGTTCGGCCAGGTAATCGCCGAACAGGTCCGGCCGGGTGACGGTGGTGGAATAGTCGCCGGTGACATTGAGGCGGCCGAAGGCGCGCTGGCCTTCACCGCGCACCCCGCCGCCGGGATAGGACACGCGCAGTTCGGGATAGGCATAGCTGCCGTCATGCCGGCGTTGCGGCGGGGGCGGAGTGCCATCTTTTGCGAAGGCGGCGATATCGGCGCGCAGGCGCGCCACGGAAGCTTCGTAAAGTCCGGCAAGCTGGTCGATGATAGTGCGGGAATCCATGGCCACGGATAGCGCCAAAGCGGCGCGCTTGCCAAGGGCATCCGGTTACAAATGAAAAGGGCGCCGTCCCCGCGGGGAAGGCGCCCTGTTCTTGGTTTCCCGCAGGAAGGCGAGGCTCAGGCCTCGGCGTCCTCGTCCGCGGGGGGCAGGTCGCCCAGTTCGCGGTTGGGGTCCAGTTCTTCGGTGAAGCCGTCGGCTTCGGCGCGATCGTCGGCCATGTGCGAACCGATCACGTCGACGCCCTGGCGCTGCAGTTCGGCTTCGTCGTCCGAACGGGCAACGTTGGCCTTCACCAGCACCAGCACCTCGGGGTGCAGGGCCACGGTCACATCGAACACGCCCAGCGTCTTGATGGGCGCGCCCATGATGACCTGGCGCTTGTCGACCTTGTGGCCCTGGGCCACCAGGGCATCGGCCACGTCACGCACGTTGACCGAACCATAGAGCTGGCCGGAGTTCGACGAGGCGCGGATCAGGACGATCTCGGCCCCGGCAACGCTCTCGCCCTGCTTTTCGGCAGCGGCGCGCTTGTCGGCGTTTTCCTTTTCCAGCCGGTCACGGTTGGCTTCGAAAACGGCGCGGTTGGCTTCGTTGGCACGCAGGGCCTTCTTCTGCGGCAGCAGGAAGTTGCGGGCATAGCCGTCCTTCACCGAAACCACGTCACCGATGGTGCCCAGGTTCTCGATGCGTTCAAGGAGAATGATATCCATGGTCAGTCTCCCCTCACTTCACGATGTAGGGCAGCAGGCCCAGGTGGCGCGCACGCTTGATGGCGCGGGCCAGCTCACGCTGCTTCTTGGCGGACACCGCAGTGATGCGGCTGGGGACGATCTTGCCCCGCTCGGACATGAAGCCCTGCAGCAGGCGCGTGTCCTTGTAATCGATCTTCGGCGCGTCCTTGGCCGCGAACGGGCAGGACTTGCGGCGGCGGAAAAACGGGCGGGCCATCAGATGCGCTCCTCACGGGTTTCGCGGCGCTTACGGTCGCGGTCGTTCTTGCGCATCATGGCCGAGGGGCCTTCCTCCAACTCGTCGACCGCGATGGTCAGCCAGCGGATGATGTCCTCGTTGATGCGGTTCTGGCGCTCCAGCTCGGCAACGAGCTGGCCGGGACCGTCGATGTTCAGCAGCACGTAGTGCGCCTTGCGGTTGCGGTCGATCTTGTAGGCGAGGGACTTCAGGCCCCAGGTCTCGGTCTTGGTGACCTTGCCGCCAAAGCTTTCCACGATTTCCGTGGCAGCGGCAGCCAGCGCATCGACCTGAGCCTGGCTCAAATCCTGACGCGCGAGAAACACGTGCTCGTAAAGAGCCATGTCACGCTTCCTTTCATGTTCATGCCGATCGCTGGCTTGTCCGCGCGGATCGCGGCGCCCCTCCGGCTTTCTTAGGTTTCCGAAGGGCCCGTCGGCCCCCCGGAAGTCGCGGCACATAGACGAATTGCCCCCGAATGCAAGCGCGGCTAGGCAGGATTCGCTAAGGGAGAGGAATGATAATGCTGAAACGCCTGTTTGTCGCCGCCGTGCTGGCTGCCACCACAATGTCCGCGCCGGTCGCCGCACAGGACGCGCCGCGCCCGCCCGCCACCGAACCGGGGCTGGAACTGCTCTATCGCAGCGTGGTGAAGCTGGGCCCGGCGATAGACGCTGGCGTGACGGCGCTGGGCCAGCGCCGGATCATTCCCATCATCGGCGGCACCTTTGAAGGCCCGGACATGCGGGGCGAGATCCTGCCGATGGGGTGGGACTGGCAGCTTGATCGCAGTGACGGTTGCACCCAGATTATTGCCGACTATTTCCTGCGCACCGATGATGGCGTGATAATCAACGTGGTGAATACCGGCGCGCTGTGCCGCCCCGGTACCGACGGCGCGGCCCCGCCGCCGGTGCGTACCAGCCCCGTGTTCGAGGCCCCACGCGGCCGTTACGAGGGTCTGTCGCAAGGCGGCCATATCGGCACGCTGGGGTTTGATCCTTCCGTGCAGGAACCGCACGTGGTGATCACCATTTACCGCTCCAACTGATCGCATCTTGCAGGGGCCAGCGAGTGCGGGCAAGGCAGGGAAGGATCAACTCTCTGACGTGAAGGACCGCGCATGCCCAGTGGCCTGGTTGCCCTGCTTGACGACATATCGGTAATCGCCAAGGCCGCTGCGGCATCGGTGGACGATGTCGGCGTGGCCGCAATGCGTGCGGGCACCAAGTCGGCCGGGGTGGTGATCGACGATGCGGCGGTGACGCCCAGCTACGTCACCGAATTCACGCCGGACCGCGAACTGCCGATCATCTGGCAGATTACCAAGGGCAGCTTGCGCAACAAGCTGCTGATCCTGCTGCCCGCGGCCCTGCTGCTCAGCCAGTTCGCCCCTTGGGCGATCACCCCGCTGCTGATCGTGGGCGGCCTGTTTCTGTGCTATGAAGGCGCGGAAAAGCTGATGGAAAAGCTGGGCGGCGAGAAACACGGCGAGACGCTGGAAGACCCCATCGAGGATATTGCCACCTTCGAGAAGGAGCGGATTTCGGGCGCGGTGCGGACCGATTTCATCCTTTCGGCGGAAATCATGGCCATCGCCCTTAACGAGGTGGCGACAGAGCCGTTGCTGACGCGCGCGATGATCCTGGCGCTGGTGGGCGTGGTCATCACCATCCTGGTCTATGGTGCGGTGGCGCTGATCGTGAAGATGGACGATATCGGCCTGCACCTGACCGAGAAGGGGCGCACCGGCGCTGGCCGCAAGCTTGGCGTGGGCCTGCTGAAAGCGATGCCGGTCCTGCTCGCGGCGCTGTCCGGCATTGGTACCGCCGCGATGCTGTGGGTTGGGGGGCAGATCGTGCTCCACGGAACGGAGGAACTGGGCCTCGCCGGTCCCGCGCACCTGGTGCACGATGCGCAGCACGCGGTGGAACACGCCACCGGCTCGCTGGCGGGGGTGCTCGGCTGGCTGACCAATGCCGGCCTGTCAGCCGTGGCCGGCGTGATCCTGGGGACGATTATAGCACTGGTGTTGCATAAGGTGCTGAAGGTGGGCGCCCACTGACGGGTTCGGGCGCGGGCGGATCGGGCATCCCCTGCGGCACTGGCGGGCGATAGACTTCCGCTGTCTTCGTGGGGGCGACTTTCTCCGGTTCAGGCACCAGCGCGTTCAGCGGATGCGCCTCCAGGCTCTCGCGCCGGCGGCGGCGCTCCTCCACAATCCATGCGTCGAGATCGGCCCAGCCGCGCCCGTCGCTGCATTCCACCCGGCCATCGGGATGAATGACGTGCCACGGCTCTTCGTCGGCCACTCGCGGGTCCATCACCAGCGGCACCACGGTGCGCTCGGTGCTGACCGACCAGCCGATCACGTTGCACTTCACCAGTTCCACCTGCCCATCGTCGAAATAGGCGGTGACGAGGTAAGTGCCGGGCAGCGCCGGCAACATGCCCGCGCTGGCCGGGCGGTAGTTCTTGACCATCATTGGCGGCCCCCTTTGCGTATGGGCCTTAGACGACAGCGGTGCTGAACCCCGCGCCAAGAGGTGTCGTTAACGCAGGTTTAGCTATGCCAGCCGGTCCAGCACGCCGCGGGCGAATTCGCTGAGGGTATCGTCGCGCGCCCCCATTATGACGACCCGGTCCCCCGGCTGCGCCAGTTCGACGATACGGTCACCACAGGCCTCGCGATCCGGGATGTATTCGGCCCTGCCGCCAGCCGCCTCGATCAGGCCGATGATCCGTTCGGTGCCCTCGCTGCGGTCCACCGTGCCGCCGAAATAGACCGGATCGCACATGATGGTGATGTCATCCGGGCCGAGTTCCTCGGCGAAGGTCTTCGCCAGTTCGTGCCCCATCTGGCGCAAGGGGCCATAGCCGTGCGGCTGGAAGAAGGCGATCACCCGGCCCGGCTGGCTTTTCAGCGTGCGCAGGGTGGCGCGGCATTTCTCAGGATTGTGGCCGAAATCGTCGATCACCACGATCCCGTCACTCGACGTGCCGACGATGTCGAACCGCCGCGCCAGGCCCTTGAATTCGGCCAGGGCCAGGACCGCATCATGCATGGTGACCCCGGCGGCAACGGCTCCGGCAATCGCCGCCAGGGCATTGGCCAGGTTGTGCCGCCCGGGAACGGGCAGGCGCAGCGGGTGGACCGTGTGGTCGCGGCGGTCGAGCAGCAGGGCGCTGATGCTGGTGGGGCCTTCGCGGATCGAATCGGTCTCCACGCCGATGTCGGCATCCTGGCTGTTGATGGCGAAAGTGATCCGCTTTGCCGCCCGCTCGCCCAGGAAGCGCGAATCCTCGTCATCCAGGTTGATTGCCGCGATGCCCGCACGCGCCACGAAGTCCCCGAACAGCCGACGCAGTTCCTCGATGCTCTTGTGATCCAGGCTGACGTTGAGCAGGACCGCCACCGAAGGATTGTAGAGATCGATCGAGCCGTCGCTCTCGTCCACCTCGGCCACGAATGTGCGGCCGCGGCCCACCACGGCGCTGGCGAAGGGGTTGGCGACGCTGGCGAAGTTCTTCATCACCGCACCGTTCATGATCGTGGGATTGCGGCCGTCCTTTTCGATGATCCAGCCGATCATGCCGGTCACCGTGCTCTTGCCGCTTGTGCCGCCCACGGCGATGGAGCGGGGTGCGGTGTTGAACAGGGCGCTGAGCAGTTCGGCCCGCGTCACCCGGTCGCACCCCAGGGCCTTGGCGCGGATCACCTCGGGCACGGTGTCCTCGATCGCCGCGCTGGCGACCAGCACCTGCTGCGGCGAGGTGATGCCGCTGCCGTCCTGCCGGAAGATGCGAATGCCCTGGCGGCGCAGCCAGTCGAACTTTTCGGGCGTGCGGCCCTGGTCCCAGCTGCGGTCCGATCCCGACACTTCGGCGCCCACGCCGCTGGCGATCACGGCTAGGGGCAACATGCCCGATCCGCCGATGCCGCAGAAGAACAGGGGGCGGGAAACAAGCTCGGCAGGTGTCAGGGCGTCCATTAACCCTGCCTATTATCCCGGTGGCACTTTGAAAAGCGGGTGGGTAGGAATGTTTTGCCATGACGCTGAAAATCGCCCTCGTGTGTCCCGGAAAACCGCTGCTGCGTGATCGCGCGGAGGCCGTGCTGGCCCTGGCGGCTGCCGAATATCCGCAGGTGGAACTGGCGTTCCACCCGCAGTGCTTCCTTGAGCAGGGCCACTTTGCCGGGCCGGACGAGGCGCGGCTGGCCGCCTTTCTGGAGGTAGCGAACGACCCGGCGGTGGATGGCGTCTGGTTCGGCATGGGCGGCTATGGCTCCAACCGCATCGCCCATGCGGCCATCGCCGGGCTGGGCGAAGCGGCCATGGACAAGACCTACCTCGGCTATTCGGACTGCGGCACCCTGCTGGGGGCGCTTTACCGCAACGGCATCGGCAAGCCCGTCCACGGGCCGCTGGCGGGCGATATCCGGCGCGAAGGCGGCGAGGATGCCGTGCGCCGGGTGCTCGACTGGTTCATTGGTAACCCGCAAGGATTGGAGGGCGGGCTGGACCATCGCCCCGCCGTGGCCTTCAACCTGATGACGCTGGCCATGCTGGTGGGCACCGACCTGATGCCCGACGTGGCCGGCCACGTGGTGCTGGTGGAGGAGGTGGCCGAGCATCTCTATGCGGTGGACCGGCTGATGTTCCATGTGACCCAGCACCTGCAAGGTGTGGCCGGCCTGCGCCTCGGCCGCGTGTCCGCCGTGCCTGAGAATGACCGGCCCTTCGGTGCGACCGAGGAGGATATTGCCCGTTACTGGTGCCAGCGCAGCGGCATTGCCTGGCTGGGCCGTGCGGACATCGGCCACGATGCTGCCAACAGGATTGTCCCATTCGGCCTTGCCTGATCGCGCCCGCAGTCATAGGCGCTGCCGCCAACAGAGGAGACCCCCGCGCAATGATCGCATTCGTTTTCCCCGGTCAGGGCAGCCAGAAGGTGGGCATGGGCGTGGACCTGGCCGCAGCCAGCGCCGCCGCCCGCGAAGTGTTCGAAGAAGTGGACGAGGCGCTGGGCCAGAAGCTGTTCGCCCTGATGGCCGAAGGGCCGGAGGACGAGCTGACGCGCACCGCCAATGCCCAGCCGGCGATCATGGCGCATTCCATCGCGGTCGCCCGCGTGCTGGAGCAGGACTTTGGCGTAAAGCTGGCGCAGGTGGGTGAGGCGGTGGCCGGTCACTCGCTGGGCGAATACTCAGCACTGACCGCCGTGGGAGCCTTCGGGCTGGCCGATGCCGCCCGCCTGCTGCGCGTTCGCGGCGATGCCATGCAGGCCGCCGTGCCGGTGGGCGTGGGCGGCATGTGCGCGCTGCTGGGGGCCGACCTGGAAAAGGCGCAGGCCCTGGCCGATGCCGCCGCGCAAGGGGAAGTGTGCGAAGTCGCCAATGATAACGATCCGGGCCAGGTGGTCCTCTCGGGCCATGCCGGGGCCATTGCCCGCGCGGTGGACCTGGCCAAGGAGTATGGCTGCAAGCGCGCCGTGCCGCTGCCGGTCTCCGCTCCGTTCCACTGCAGCCTGATGCAGCCTGCTGCCGATGCAATGGCCGAGGCGCTGGCCAAGTGCCCGCCGAAGGGCCTGCTGCTGCCGGTCTATGCAAACTTCACCGCCGCGCTGGTGAGCGATCCGGCTGAGGAACTGGACCTGCTGGTAAAGCAGGTAACCGGCCGCGTCCGCTGGCGCGAGAGCATGGCCGCCATGGGCGAGGCCGGGATCACCCGTTTCGTGGAGCTTGGCGGCAAGGTGGTGGGCCCGATGATCCGCAAGATCGTGCCCGACAGCACGCAGGACAGCCTGGTATCGATGGCCGAGATCGAGGCGCTGGCGAAGGAGATTGCATGATGTTCGACCTTACCGGAATGAATGCCCTGGTCACCGGCGCAGCGGGCGGGATCGGTTCTGCCATCAGCCGCGCGCTGGCGGCGCAGGGCGCTCGCGTGGCCCTGTCCGGCTCCAACGGGGCCAAGCTGCGCGCCTTTCGTGACGAGCTGAACGAAAGCTTCGCCCACCACGACCATGACGGGCATGTCGAGATAACCTGCGATCTCAGCAACACCACCCAGGTGGAGGAACTGGTGCCCGCCGCGCTCGACACGCTGGGCAAGATCGACATCCTGGTGAACAACGCCGGCATCACCCGCGACAACCTGGCCATGCGCATGAAGGACGAGGAATGGGACGCGGTGATCCGCATCAACCTGGAATCGACCTTCCGGCTGATGCGCGCGGTTACCCGGCCGATGATGAAGGCGCGCTTTGGCCGCATCATCACCATCACGTCCGTGGTGGGGGCCACCGGCAACCCGGGGCAGATGAACTATTGCGCGGCCAAGGCGGGAATTACCGGCATGACCAAGAGCCTGGCGCAGGAAGTGGCCAGCCGCGGCATCACCGCCAACTGCGTAGCTCCCGGCTTCATCCGCACCCCGATGACCGAGGTGCTGACCGATGACCAGAAGGCCGCCATCAACGGCCGCATCCCCATGGCCCGCATGGGCGAGGGCGATGATATCGGGGCGGCCGCGGCCTATCTCGCCAGCCGCGAGGCGGGCTATGTCACCGGGCAGACGCTGCACGTGAACGGCGGGATGGCGATGATTAGCTGAACGAACGCCCATCCGGGCGTTCGTCCTCGGTGCTGTTTACTCCGCTTCGCTTCGCGGCACCTGCGGGCGGCCGGTCGGCCTTGCGGCGGGTGCGTCGCCGTTGGCGCTTAGTTGCGGGATTTGTGCAGCTTTATCCCCAAGGAATCGCCCTTTGCGGGCCAGATTTCCCAAGCGGTGCTTGCCCCCTCTGGCACCCCGGTTAAGACTGTAACGGTCATTTTCCGGCGCCTGTGGGCGATTCCGGCCAATACCGGTCAGGATCACGGCTACAGGCGCGCGAGATCAGGGGTTTGAAGGCGATGAAGGCCACCATCGAACGGGCAAAACTGCTCCGCTGCCTGAGCCACGTGCAAAGCGTGGTGGAGCGGCGCAACACCATCCCGATCCTGTCCAACGTGCTGATCGAGGCATCCAGCGATGGCCTGGTCAAGATCATGGCGACTGACCTGGACCTGCAAGTGGTGGAAAGCCTGGCCGCCAACCGGGTGGACAGCGCCGGATCGATCACCGTTTCCGCCCACCTGCTGTTCGACATTGCCCGCAAGCTGCCCGATGGGGCGGAAGTCAGCCTGGAGACGGCGGACAACCGCATGGTGGTGAAGGCCAACCGCAGCCGGTTCCAGCTGCCCACCCTGCCGCGCGATGATTTCCCGGTAATCGTGGAAGGTGACCTGCCGACCAGCTTCGAGTTGCCCGCCACCACCCTGGCCGAGCTGATCGACCGCACCCGCTTCGCCATCTCCACCGAGGAGACGCGCTATTATCTCAACGGCATCTTCCTGCACGTGGCGGAGGAGAACGGCGGCGTGCTGAAGGCCGCTGCCACCGATGGCCATCGCCTGGCGCGCTTCACCGTGACGCGGCCCGCCGGGGCGGAAGGCATGCCGGACGTGATCGTGCCGCGCAAGTGCGTGGCCGAACTGCGCAAGCTGCTGGAAGAATCGCTCGATACCAACGTGCTGGTCGATCTGAGCCCTTCGAAGATCCGCTTCACCCTGGGTGGCGAGGGCGGGGTGGTGCTCACCTCCAAGCTGATCGACGGCACTTTCCCCGATTACAGCCGCGTGATTCCCACGGGGAACGACAAGCTGCTGAAGCTCGATCCCAAGAGCTTCTTCGCCGGGGTCGACCGCGTGGCCACCATCGCCACCGAGAAGACCCGCGCGGTCAAGATGGCGCTGGAGCCGGACAAGGTGACGATCTCGGTCACCAGCCCGGACAACGGCAACGCATCCGAAGAGCTGGCCGCCGACTATCGCAGCGACCCGATGGAAATCGGCTTCAACGCCGGTTACCTGAAGGACATCCTGGCCCAGATCGACAGCGATACGGTGGAACTGCACCTGGCCGACGCCGGTGCGCCCACGCTGATCCGCAAAGACGAGAAGAGCCCGGCGTTGTATGTGCTGATGCCGATGCGGGTGTGACGCGGGGGGCGGAGCGTGGAGCAGTCCGCACCCTTGTGGATCGTCCCGCTGTTCCTGATCGGGTTTTTAGCCTTCTGGCTGCTTGTGACGACCTTGCTCTTGGCGCTGGCCGACTGGCCGGCTCTCGCTGATCGCTTTCCCGACAGGCAGGAGACCGCGGTTAAACGGTTTCGCATGTGCTCGGGTGGGATGGGTACGACGTTACCGGAGTTTTTCGGCGTAAATTTCGGCAATTGTCTTACGCTTGATGTTGCCCATGCGGGCTTGCGGGTCAGCGTCTGGAAGCTTTTCAGGCCCTTTTCGCCGCCAATCCTGGTGCCGTGGAGCGAGATCGAAGCGGCTCACCGCAAGGTGCTGTTCTGGCCGCAGATACGCCTTGGTTTTGGCCATCCTGAAATCGGTCGCCTGACGATCATACCCCGTCTCGCCGTCAAGCTGGCGGAAGCCAGCCAAGGTAAGCTCAAGCTTCCCCCTTCGCCCTGATCATCGCCGCTACATCGACGAATTTCTCGCGCGGGGCGCCATCCCGCGCAGCCTTCTCCTCGGCCTCCTCGATCTTCTTCCAGTCGCGAAAGGTGACCACGTGCAGGCTGCGCTGTTCGGCAATGGTATCAAAGCCCTGGCGACCTTTCTTGCCACCCGGTCCCAGTACGCCCGAGGCAATGTCCTCGACCACCTTGTCGATCACCGAATAGCCATCGGGCCGGTTGGTGCCGATGGTGCCGGACGGGCCGCGCCGCGCCCAGCCGACGCAATAGAGGCCGGGCAGGATGCGCCCTTCATCGTTGGCGAAGCGGCCGGCGCGTTCCTCGAACGGCACCCCGGGGATCTCGACGCTGCGATAGCCGATGCAGGCCACTACGAGATCGGCCGGCAGGGTTGCGCGCCGTCCTGTGGGCACGGCCTTGCCCTTGATCACCTCGGTCTCCTCGATCACCACGCCGGTAACCTTGCCGCCATTGCCCACCAGCTCCACCGGCTGGGCGCAGAAGGCAAACTCGATGGCCACCGGCTTTTCGGCGCGGATGTGCTCCGGCACGGCGGCGAACTGGCGCAGCAGGGTCACGCTTTTCCGCAGGCCCGGCTCCAGCAGCGCGTCCTCCGCTTCCGGCGGCAGGTCACCGCGCGCGACGTGCGGGGCGGCGCGTTCCAGCTCGCCCAGCTCGCCCAGTTCCTTTGGCGTCATCATGATCTGGTGCGGCCCGCGCCGGCCCAGCAGCACGATGCGTTCCAGCTTCGATCCCGCCAGCAGGTCCAGCGCGTGGGCCACGATGTCGCTGCCGGCGAATTCCGCCGGGGTCTTTGACAGGATGCGTGCCACGTCCAGCGCCACGTTGCCCATGCCGATAACCACGGCGGTGCCGCCCGACAGGTCAGGGTCAAGCGCGGCGAACTGTGGATGCCCGTTGTACCAGCCCACGAAGGCAGCCGAGCCGAACACGTTGGAAAGGTCCTGCCCGGGAATCCCCAGTTCGCGGTCTTTCGGAGCGCCGGTGGCCAGGACCACGGCATCATAAAGCTCGCCCAGCTCGGCCACGGAAATGTCGCGCCCCACCATCACGTTGCCCACGAAGCGCACGTTGTCGGTCAGCGCGACTTTTTCGTACCGTTTGGCCACCCCCTTGATCGATTGGTGATCGGGCGCCACGCCGCTGCGGATCAGCCCGTAAGGCACTGGCAGACAGTCGAAAATGTCCACCCGGACATCCCCTCCCAAGGCCTTCTGCGCGGCCTCGGCGGTATAGTAACCCGCCGGACCCGAACCGATAATTGCAATATGCCGGACCGCCATGGCGCTGCCTCCGTCTCCCGAGGCGCGAGTGTAGCGCGCCTGACCGGCTGCTCAAGCGATTGTCACAAGGCAGCCGCAATCTTGCGCGCCCCACGTAGAATCGCGCAGGTTTTCCCCTTGCGGGTTAACCGTTTTTCAAAGCCGCATGCTGCATTGCGGCTGCATGGAGCGAGCAAGGCAGCCACAGGTTTCGCGCGATGCGTCCGCGGCGTACGATGCTGGGTCCGCGCCGCCTGCGGCGACGCCCCAGCCTGTTGCCCGGCCTGCCGTCCATGTTGCCGCGCCACCCCTGCCTGCCGAGGAAGTCGCCGACCGGCGCGTAAGATCCCGCCGCGAACAGTCTGCCACCCGCGTCTTTGCTCCACTGGATGCAGACCTGCTGCAGGCCAGCATGCAACCGCTGCGCTGGTACCTGGCCACGGTCACCATGGCCCTGGTGGCCCTGGTGGGCGGCCTCGCCACGATGGTCCTGCCCGGGTTGATGACCGTCAGCCTGTTCCTGCTGGCACTTGGCCTTTCGGCGCTGGTTCCGGTGGTTCACCCATGGATCGTGCAGGAGAAGCCGACCTGGCGCACCCCGGGCGAGCTGGTGCTGCTGGGTCTGCCCATGCTGCTGTTCGGCGCGGCCACATCGCTGTGGGTTCAGGAAGGCATGGACCTGATCGTGGGCCTGGCCATGCGCGTTACGCTGGGCGCGGTAGCTGCCGTCAGCCTGCGATCCCGCCCCGGCCTGATCGTGGCGACACAATGGGCATTGTGGGCCAGCCTGACGCTGATGGAACCGAGCTTCCTCAGCATTGGCTCGCTGGTCTTTGCCGGCGCCATCGCCTTCTCCATCGGCCGGAACGAGCAGGCCGAGCAAACCCGCGAGGAGCAACTGCGCGCCGCCCAGGAACGCGCCCAGAGCCGTGCCCGCGACATCCTTTCGGATTACGAGGACACCGGGCAGGGCTGGTTCTGGGAGACCGATCGCCGCTCGCAGCTTACCTATGTCTCGGAGACGGTGGCGCGCCTGCTGGGCCGCACTGCCGATGCCATGGTGGGCCGCCCGCTGGTGCAACTCTTCGACCTGGCGCAGACCGACGAGAACAGCGAGCGGACGCTGATGTTCCACCTCTCCACCCGCTCGGCCTTCAAGGAACTGGCCGTGCGGGCGGCAATCGAGGGTGATGACCTCTGGTGGTCGATCAGCGGCCGGCCGATCTTCGACAGCTACGACAATTTCGTGGGCTTTCGCGGCTCTGGCACCGACCTGACCGAACGCAAGCGCAGCCAGGAGGAAGTATCCCGCCTGGCCAATTTCGATTCGCTCACCGGCCTTGCCAACCGCCGCCAGATCAGCCGTGTGCTGGAAAAGCTGCTCAGCGCCCCGCAGGCCGACAAGCGTGATTGCGCGGTGTTCCTGCTCGATCTCGACCGGTTCAAGCACGTCAACGATACCATGGGTCACCCGGCGGGCGACGCGCTGTTGAAACAGGTGGCGCAGCGGCTGGAGCGCACCGTGGGCAAGGTGGGCCAGGTGGGCCGCCTTGGTGGCGACGAGTTCAAGGTGGTCATTCCTGGCAAGCACAAGCAGCAGATGCTGAGTGAACTGGCCGGTGCGGTGATCCACGCGCTGTCGCAGCCCTATGCGATCGAGGGCCAGCGGGTGATGATCGGAGCGTCGGTGGGCATCGCCATCGCGCCCGACAACGGCAACAATGCCGATGACCTGGTGCGCAATGCCGACCTGGCGCTCTATGCCGCCAAGGATGGCGGGCGCGGGCGCTTCCACTTCTACGCGCAGGACCTGCACGCCGAGGCCGAGGCCCGCGCGCAGATGGAAGAGGAACTGCGCGACGCCATCACCAAGGGTGATCTGCAACTGTTCTACCAGCCCATCGTCTCCACCGCGACCGAGGAGATCACCGGCTTCGAGGCGCTGATGCGCTGGCACCATCCGGTAAAGGGCTGGGTGCCGCCCGATCGCTTCATCGGCATTGCCGAGGATACCGGGATTATCGCCCAGCTTGGCGAGTGGGCCCTGCGCACCGCCTGCAACGACTTGGCCGATATGCCCGCCAGCGTGCGGGTGGCGGTCAACGTGTCACCGCTGCAATTTTCCAATCCGCAACTGCCGGCGATCGTCACCCATGCCATCGCCCAGTCCGGCATCCAGCCCGACCAGCTCGAACTGGAGATTACCGAGAGCGTGTTCCTGTCTGACGATGCCGGCACGGATGCCATGTTCAAGGCGCTGAAGCGGGTGGGCGTGCGCCTGGCGCTGGACGATTTCGGCACCGGCTATTCCTCGCTCGGCTATCTGAAGACCGCGCCGTTCGACAAGATCAAGATCGACCAGAGCTTCGTGCGCGGCGCCACCCAGGAAGGCAGCCGTAATGGTGCCATCATCGCCTCGATCACCAGTCTGGCGCATGCACTGGGCATGGAAACCACGGCCGAGGGCGTGGAGACGATGGACGAGCTGGACCTGGTTCGCCTGCACGGCTGCAGTCACGTACAGGGATTCATTTACGACCGCCCGCTGGATGCCGCCACCGCCAAGAGCCGCCTGGCATCGGGGCTGATGGCCGTGGCCCGTGGTCCGCGAGCTTCGCGCGCACCGCGCCAGACCATGCTGCGCAAGGTGGTGCTGGAGCACGGCGGCCACTTCTACGATGGCACCATCCGCAACATCTCCACCACCGGGGCCATGATCGAAGGGCTCTGGAACGTGCCGGTCGGAACGGTGTTCTCGGTCCAGCTCTCGCAGGGCTTCGCCATCGGCTGCACCACGCGCTGGAGCCTTGACGAGAAGATCGGTGTGGAATTTGCCAATCCGCTGCGCCGTGATGAAAGCGGCCGGCTGATCGGGGTGCAGGGGCCGCCGGTCAAGCCGGTGGCCGCCGATCCCGCGCGCAAGGCCGGCTAGCGCAAGCGCCCGCGAAACCGTTCGTTAAGCCTGATCCTTTAGAAAGGCCCGATCATCGCGGTTGCCGCAACCGCGCACTTGGGGTTTGGCATCAATGGCGATGCGCGACATATTCCTGAAGCGGCGCGACAAAGAGAGCGCGACCGCTGGCAACGGGGCCGTAGCCGTGATCGGCAACGGCGAGCGCTTGGCCATGCTCGACGCTTTCGAGAGCAGTGATCTGGCCTGGTTCTGGTCCACCGATGCGGAGGGCCGGGTTAACTATCTTTCACCCAACGCCGCAGAGCGGTTCGGCGAGGACTTCCAGATCCTGGGCTGTCCGTTGACGGACCTGCTGGAGACGGTGGCCGAGGATGGTGTTTCCTCGGGCGAGCGGCCGCTTAATTTCTTCCTCTCGTCCCATACGAAGATCCAGGACCAGGTGGCGAAGCTGCTGGTCGGCGGCACGCAGGAATGGTGGTCGCTGACCGGCCGTCCCTACTTCGACCAGGACCACCAGTTCTGCGGCTTTCGGGGCAGCGCCAAGGATATCTCCAGCCAGTTCCAGCGCCAGCTCGACCAGACCCGCCTGGCACAGTTTGACGACCTGACGGGCCTGGCCAACCGCCACCGGATGCAGACACGGCTGGAATCGATCCTTTCGGCCTTCAGGGTCAGCCGCCGAAGCTGTGCGCTGATCATGCTCGATCTCGACAAGTTCAAGGCGGTCAATGACCGGCTGGGTCACCCGGCGGGAGACGAGCTGCTGCGCCAGGTGGCCCAGCGGCTGCGCGGTATCCTCGTCTCGCCGGCGGAGATCGGCCGGCTGGGCGGTGACGAGTTCCAGGTGATCATCCCCGACATGGACGATCGCGGCCTGCTGGGCGATCTCGCCAAGAAGATCATCCAGATGCTCTCGCAGCCCTATGACCTGCATGGGGACCGCGCGGTGATCGGCGCTTCGGTGGGCATTGCCATATCGCCTTACGACGGCGAGACCCCGGCCGACCTGGTCAAGAATGCCGACCTGGCGCTCTATGCGTCCAAGGGCGGCGGGCGCGGGCAGTACCGCTTCTTCGCCAGCGACCTGGCCAATGCCGCCCAGCGCCAGCGCGAGATCGGCGAGGAGCTGCGCGGGGCCCTGGCCAACGACCAGCTCGCCATGAGCTACCAGCCGATCGTGCGCGGCAGCGACAACACCGTCGTCGCCTTCGAGGCGCTGCTGCGCTGGGAGCATCCGCAGCTCGGTGCCATCAGCCCGGCCACATTCGTGCCCATCGCCGAGGAGCTGAACCTCACCGCGCGCCTGGGCGAATGGAGCCTGCGCCGCGCCTGTCAGGAAGCCGCCGCCTGGCCGGGTGACTTGCGGGTAACGGTCAATGTCACTCCGCAGCTGTTCTTCTCCGGCATGCTGGTGCCGGCCGTGGAGGAGGCATTGGAAGCCAGCGGCCTGCGCGCCAACCGGCTGGAGCTGGAGGTGAGCGAGGGCGTGTTCATGGGCGAGAGCAGCCAGGTGGACAAGATCTTCGCCCGTCTCGCCAAGCGCGGTGTGCGGCTGACGCTGGACGATTTCGGCAAGGGCTACTCATCGCTTGCCTTCCTGCGGCGGGCGCCGTTCGAGAAGATCAAGATCGACCAGGGGTTTGTGCGCGGCTGCACGCGGGTGGATTCGTCCAACGCGGCGATCATCTCGGCGATCGTCAGCCTGGCGAAGGCGCTGGATATGGAGACCACCGCCGCCGGGGTTGAGGCGATGGACGAACTGTCCACCGTTCTGCAGCAGGGTGCCACCTACATCCAGGGCTTCATCTATTCCCGGCCCGTGCCGCAGGAGGTGGTGCTGGAAAAGCTGGAGGGGGGCGACTTCGTCTTTCAGCCGGTGGGGCCCGAACACCACCGTGCCGAGCGGCGCACCGTGCTGCTGCGGATCGGGGTCTATCACGAGAACGACCGCTACGAGGCCACCCTGCGAAACCTCTCGCGCACCGGGGCCCTGATCGAGGGATTGCTCGATGTGCCGGTGGGCACCGACCTGGTGCTCGACCTGGGCGGCGGACAGCTGGCCGTGGCAACCGTGCGGCGCAGCCAGGATGCTACCCAGGGTGTCGAGTTCGAGACACCCCTGATCAGCGACGGTGCCAACGGCCTGTGCACCCGCCATCGTGTCTCCCCGCAGCAGATGGCGGCAGCCGGCTTCGGTCAGGCAGCGGGCGGCATTGCCGAGGGCATGGGGCAGGGCAGGCGGCGGTTCATCCAGGTCGACCTGTCCGCCACATCATCCCGCGCGGCCTAGGGCCTTTCAACGCTGCTGACAGGGCGGCCGGACCCCGCTAGAGGCGGGCCATGTCTACTGACCTGTCCCTGATCCGCAACTTCAGCATCATCGCCCATATCGACCATGGCAAGTCCACCCTGGCGGACCGGCTGATCCAGGCCACCGGCGGCCTGACCGACCGCGAGATGAGCGAGCAAGTCCTTGATAACATGGACATTGAGCGCGAACGCGGGATCACCATCAAGGCCCAGACCGTCCGCCTCAACTACACGGCGAAGGACGGCAAGACCTACGAACTCAACCTCATGGACACCCCCGGCCACGTCGACTTCGCCTACGAGGTCAGCCGCAGCCTGGCCGCCTGCGAGGGCGCGCTGCTGGTCGTCGATGCCGCGCAGGGGGTGGAAGCGCAAACCCTCGCCAACGTCTACCAGTCGATCGAGCACGACCACGAAATCGTCCCCGTGATCAACAAGATCGACCTGCCCGCCGCCGAGCCCGAAAAGGTCAAGGCCGAGATCGAGGACATCATCGGCCTGGATGCCAGCAACGCCGTGCTCACATCCGCCAAGTCCGGCATCGGCATTGCCGACGTGCTGGAAGCCGTGGTCCAGCGCATCCCGCCGCCCAAGGGCGATGCCAAGGCCCCGCTGAAGGCCATGCTGGTCGACAGCTGGTACGATCCCTACCTGGGCGTGGTCATCCTCGTTCGCGTGCTCGACGGGGTCATCAAAAAGGGCCTCCAGGTCAAGTTCATGCAGGGCGGCACCGAGCACCTGGTGGACCGCGTGGGCTGCTTCACCCCAAAGCGCACCGACCTGGCCGACATCGGCCCGGGCGAGATCGGCTTCATCACCGCCCAGATCAAGGAGGTGGAGCAGGCCCGCGTGGGTGACACCATCACCACGGTGAAGAACGGCGCCACCCAGGCGCTGCCCGGCTACAAGGAAGTGCAGCCGGTGGTGTTCTGCGGCCTGTTCCCGGTGGACGCGGCCGATTTCGAGAAGCTGCGCGAAAGCATTGCCAAGCTGCGCCTCAACGATGCCAGCTTCAGCTATGAAATGGAGAGCAGCGCCGCGCTGGGCTTCGGCTTCCGCTGCGGCTTCCTGGGCCTGCTGCACCTGGAAATCATCCAGGAACGCCTGAGCCGCGAGTATGACCTGGACCTGATCACCACGGCCCCGTCCGTGGTCTATCGCATCCAGCTTTCCGCCAGCAAGACGGATGACGCGCGCGAGATCTACCTGCACAACCCGGCCGACTATCCGGATCCCAACCGGATCGACACGATCGAGGAGCCGTGGATCAAGGCGGTGATCTACACGCCCGATGAATACCTCGGCTCCATCCTCAAGCTGTGCCAGGACCGGCGCGGCATCCAGACCAACCTGACATACGTGGGCGGCCGCGCGCAGGTGACCTACGAGCTGCCGCTGAACGAGGTGGTGTTCGATTTCTATGACCGGCTGAAAAGCATCAGCCGCGGCTATGCCAGCTTCGATTACGAGCAGATCGGCCTGCGCGAGGGCGACCTCGTCAAGATGAACATCCTGGTCAACAACGAGCCGGTGGACGCCCTGTCGATGATCGTCCACCGCGGCGTGGCGGAAGACCGCGGGCGCGGCATGTGCGAACGGCTGAAGGACCTGATCCCCCGCCACCTGTTCAAGATCCCGATCCAGGCCGCCATCGGCGGCAAGGTGATCGCCCGCGAAACCATAGCCGCCCTGCGCAAGGACGTGACCGCCAAGTGCTATGGCGGCGACATCACCCGCAAGAAGAAGCTGCTGGAGAAGCAGAAAAAGGGCAAGGCGCGGATGCGGGAGTATGGGAACGTGAGCATTCCGCAGGAGGCGTTTATCGCAGCGCTGCGGATGGGGGAGGAGTGAGCGGAGGCGCTAAGGAAGCTGGAGGCCGGTCAGTCGGCTGCCAAAATCGTGAATAGTTCCATTTGCTTTCCGCTAAGCTCATCTAGGATTTTGTGTTTCGTCTTTGGGCTCCGAAACATTTGATAATGAGCCACGGATTTCTGTTGACTGCAGGCTTTGGAAACAACTTCCACAGCCTCATCGATCAGCGGCTGCATTGCATCCCGATCCGGAATCGGCAAACCTCGCTTGGCGAGAAGCATCTTTATCGTAAATAGAACGAACCAATGGCCGTATATGAGATATTGGTAAGACCCACCGCTTTCAATATGCCCCGAAAAGTCGGCGCTATACCTATCTCTGAGTTCTTCAATCTTTTGATATAGATTTATTAGTCTAACTAGTTGCGATATGTCGTAGGATTCGTGAAAAATCTGATTAAATCGAATTCCAAATATGGAATCTGATTCACTACGTGCGCGTTCAGGCTCGTTTAGATAATATGATAGAATCATCTGACCCAATTTAAGCGCGTCAACACGAGAATCTGCCGCTTTGTCTGCGTGCATATTCCTTTTTCGTTCGAAAAATAGGCCGTGATCACTGAGTGCCAGTTCTAGCTTTTTGAGAACTTCCGTGTTCGAACGCAAATCTCGATTTTGGATCTTAGCTTGACTGTTGGTGGCGACTGCCACGCTCTCGACAATATCCTTCTCGCTTGTTGCATATATGCGGACTAGCAGCACAACATTTTGAAGTGATTCCGGGTCGAAGCGATAAGCTTCCATCAGAGAGTGTGACGTCTGTGCGCCATTGACAATTTGGAAGTCCTCCAAATTTATCACAGGATTTGCGTGCCCTTTATTATACGTGTAAGAGTTACAAATTATCGTAATTCCGTTATTTAAGTACCAAAAAAGATAACTCTTTGATGATGTTGCGGTTGCAATGATGTCAGCGTTATAGCCACCGCTTTGTCCAAGAAAGATTCGAAGGTTGTCATCAAATAGGTATCGTTTTACGGATTTTTTGTCTGAGCTAGCAATCATCTCAATAAAGGAATATGGGTCAACTGACGCAATCACACCCCTCACGTTTCCGTCTGTCCGCTCGAAAAGTTCTTTCCCTAAGACTTGAAGTTGCCCCTTTTCGCTGCGCTTTTGCCCTGCGCCCAAATCCGCCACGAGCTGTTCCGCGCCGTAGTGGATGTAGGAGATTTGTTCATGTCTATCGCAATACCCGTCTAAGATTGATGTTGCAGAGCTCGACAACCCTTCATCGTTTGAACAAAACACAATCTTGTAACGGCAAAACAAACCTTTCTCGTGGAGAGACCAAATTTGGCGGATTTTTTGACTGGTCAGAAAATTTGCTCCCGCAGCGAGGTCCGCCGAGCGGTCAAATAGATCATTAAGAAAGGCGCAGATCTTTAGCGCTTCATTGTCATTTATGGTTCTTTTCGAAGAGGAGTGTGTATCTCTGTATTTCGCTTGAAATATGTAAACCTCGGCAGAATCTTCCTTTTCTATAATGTGTATCGCATCCACACCCCGATCATTTTTTCCATCGGTAATGGTTTCAATGCGATCTTCTTCCGAACTTGGAAAAAATTGGTCTAGGATTAGCCAGAGGAAAGCCCATGACTTATTTGGCGTGCTGCGCCTTTCTTCGATCGCTTTCACTCGGGAGTCGACTATATCCCATTCTAGCCTCGAGATCGTCACTCTAAGGTCTCCGCAACTAAGTCTATGAGAGCGGGCGAGGTGTAGACATTAATAGTGCATTGAGTCTACGTAGTTCCTCCAGCGCCGAACGATCCGGCGAGAACCTCTATCGGATGCGAAATGACATTCGGCGTATTCATGCATAAGGACGGGTCGATCTACGACGACATTCCCGAAGTGCATTACCAGTTTCCGAAGAGCTATCTCAGCCGAGCCAAGCAAATGGTCGGCGATTGGATCGTATACCGAGAGCCGGTAAAGCTGCCGCAGTCCAAAGGCTTCTTCGCCGTGGCGAAGGTGGAACGGATCATCCCCGATCCAGCCGTGTCGGATCGCTACCGGGCGATCATTCAGGAAGGCAGCTATCTGCCATTCTCGCCTACCGTTCCGCACATCGTTGATGGCCAACCAGTTGAGAGAGATTTGGCGAACGCGCAGGCGGCAGTGCGGCCTCTCTCGGCATCGGATTTCTCGCGCATTATCGGCCTAGGCCTGCCCGAAGACGATACCCTGCCGCGCGTTGGCGAACTCGAGGGGGAGCTACGGGTCCGAGACCCGCAAATGCCGTTCGAGATCGAGCGGCCCATTGTCCAAACTCTGCTCAATCGCCCGTTCCGGGACCGTGCCTTTCGCCGCGCCGTGCTGCACGCCTATGATGGGCGCTGCGCAGTCACCGGTTGGCGGCTGGTCAATGGTGGCGGTCGTCTGGAGGCAGAGGCGGCGCATATCCGCCCCGTGGAGCGGGGAGGGCCAGACAGCATTCGCAATGGTTTGGCGCTCTCAGGCACGGCGCACTGGATGTTCGACCGGGGATTGATCGGGCTTAGCGACGATCTGGACATCATGGTTTCGCGTCACGTGAATGACCCTGCCAGCGTGGCGGGCATCATCAACCGTTCGGGAAAAGCCTTGGTGCCGCCGCGCGAGGGCGATAGGCCTCATCCTGAGTTCCTGAGGTGGCATCGGGACAACTGCTTCAAACACTGATCCCCACCACCCCTACAGACACCCGCCCCAACTTGCGCTAAGCGCCCCGCATCCCCCCATCCGGCGCGCGCCTCCACGCCCGCGCCCATCAGACAATAAAGTGACCGACTCCCATCATGGCAGGATTCAAGGACAGTTTCGAAGATCGCGCAGCCCGCTCGCAGGCGGCGCGGGAGAAGGCGTTGCAGATGCTCGCCAACCGCGCTCCGGTGGACGAGGCGGAGGTGGCCCGGCGCAAGGCGGCGCAGGAGGCCAAGGAAGCCGCTCGCGCCGAGAAGAGCGCCGCGCGCAAGGCGGCCATTGCCCAGGCCAAGGCCGACAAGGCGGCGGCCGCTGCCGTGCCCGTGAAGGCCGCGCCCACCGAGGCGGAGCTGAAGCAGGCGCGGGACGAGAAGTACGCCGCGCGCAAGGCACGCAAGGGCTGAGTGCGGGGGGCTGATCGACGGGCGGCTCAGTCGCCGAACACCATGTCGATGATCTGCCACACCTTCGCCCGCTTGTCCGGCGTGAACCAGCGGGCATAGTCTTCCTGCGCCAGGGCATGGTCGGCTTCGTCCCACGGGCCTGAGTGGCGGGCCATGCGGTCGGCTGTCTCGGCCTCGCGGAACGCGGCATAGGCGGCGCGGGCCTGCGGGCCAAGGGTGGTGAACCAGCGGCGGTGCAGCTCGGCCAGGTATTCCACCGTGGCCGCGCCGGTCTCGTCGTATTCTGCCGCCGCGCGGATGGCGGCCTCGCGCTCCCACTCCTCGCGCCACTGGGCCTTCAGGCGCTTCAGCTCGGCTGCATCGGTGGCGCTCAGCGCCTTGGGCTTGCCGCCGGTGAACCGATCGGGCGCGCGGTTCCTCAGCATGAACATCAGCAGCCGGTCGTTATACACGGTGCGCGTGCCCACCAGCTTGCCATAGGAATAGACCGGCACCTCCACCCCGTTCAGCGCGCGGTCCATCGCCACGTCCTCGATCCGGCGCATGCCGATGTCCAGCGCGGCATCCCACGCGGCGCGGAAGGCGGCGGCTTCCGGGTGGCGGCGCAGCATGTAGGCGCCGTGGTCGGCCCGGCCCACGCGGCGGCAGGCGGCCTTGACGCTGCCGGTCTCTGCCAGCGCCTCGATGAAATCGCGCTGCACCTGCGCGGTCCAGCCGTTGGAGCGGTGCTTGGCGCGGGGCACGGGGTCGAATGCGGGGAGGACGGCGGGAAGGGTCTGGTCGGTCATGCGGGTGGTCCTGTGGCAGGGTGCTGTGCGGACAGGGGTGGCGCGCCTGCGGGGCTGTAGGAAAGCGGTTTTGCCTGCTAGGGTGCCCTCCATCATCCCGTGGGGGGAGGGCAGGCGTTGCGCGATATCATGGCCCGGGTGCGGCACTGGCTGGCCGAGCGCAGCCTTTCGGCGGCGGGGCTGGCCGTGCTGGGCCTGCTGGCGCTGCTCGCCTGGACCGACCCCGCGCCGCTGCAGCGCGTGCGCTTGCAGGTGTTCGACGGCTGGCAGCGGCTGGCCCCCGCGCCGGTCGCCAGCGGGGCGGGGCAGGTGGTGGTGGTCGATATCGACGAGGCGTCCATCGCCACCCTGGGCCAGTGGCCCTGGCCGCGCACCGACCTCGCCACGCTCACCACCCGGCTGGGGCAGGCGGGGGCGAAGGTGGTGGCCTTCGACGTGGTCTTTTCCGAACCCGACCGCACTAGCCCGGAGCAACTGGCCACGCGGCTGGGCCTGCCCGCACTCGCCGCGCTCCCCGGCCACGATGCCGCGCTGGCGCAGAGCTTTGCCAGCGTGCCGGTGGTGGCGGGCTTCTTCCTCGATCGGCAGCGGATCGGCCGCGCGGTGGAGCCGGCCGCGCCGTTCCTGCTCCACGGCTCGCTCCCCACCCGATCGGTGGCGCAATACCAGGGCGCGCTGCTGCCGCTTCCGGTGCTGGAGCAGGCGGCGGCGGGCACCGGCTCGCTGACGCTGGAGGCGGACCCCGACGGCATCGTTCGCCGGGCGCCGCTGGTGGCGATCCATCGCGGTACGCTGGTCCCCTCGCTGGGCCTGGAGGCCGTGCGGCTGGCGACCGGCGCAGGCAACCCCGACCTGACCACCAGCGACGGCAGCGGCGAGACGCTGGCCGCTCCCGGCGCGGCGGTCTCGGTGCGGCTGGGCGATACGGTGATCCCGGTCGACGCGGGCGGCGAGATGTGGGTGCACTACCCGCGCAATGACACCCGCCCCGTGCTCAGCGCCGCGCGCATCATCGGGGGCGAAATCAGCCCGCAAGCCCTGCGCGAGGTGGTGGGCGGGCGGATCGTCTTCGTGGGCGGAAGTGCGGTGGGGCTGCAGGACCTCGTCTCCACCCCGCTGAGCGAGCGCACCGCCGGGGTGAACACCCACGCCGCCGCGGCCGAGCAGATGCTGGCGGGGCACTTCCTCCAGCGGCCGGACTGGGCCTTTGCGCTGGAATGGGTGCTGGCCCTGCTGGCCGGCGGCGCCCTGGCCCTGTCTCTGCCCCGGCTGGGCGCGGCCAGGGGGGCCGTGGTGGCGCTGGCAGGCGTGGCGCTGGCGGTGGGGGGCAGCTGGCTGGCCTTCACCCGCGCGGGCTACCTGCTTGATCCCACCTGGCCGGTGCTGGCGCTGCTGGCGGTCTATACCGTGCAGACGGTGCTGGCCTTCCGCCGCGAGGAGCGCCGCCGCAGCTATATCCACCGCGCCTTCGATCGCTACCTCTCGCCCGAACTGGTGCGCCAGATCGCCGCCGATCCGGGGCGGCTGGAACTGGGTGGCGAGGAGCGCGACATGAGCGTGCTGATGGCCGACATCCGCGGCTTCAGCCGCATTTCCGAACGCCTCAGCCCGCGCCAGGTGATCGACTTCCTGGTGGCCTTCCTCACACCGATGAGCGCGATCCTGCTGGCCCGCAAGGCCACGCTGGACAAGTACATCGGCGATGCCGTGCTGGCCTTCTGGAACGCCCCTCTGGACGATCCCGAGCACCCGCAGAACGCCGCCCGCGCCGCGCTGGAGATGGTTGCCAAGGTGGCGGAACTGAACCGCACGATGCCCCGGCAGAACAAGGTGCCGTGGCCCGGCGAGGTGAAGATCGGTGTGGGCCTGAACACCGGCCTGTGCTGCGTGGGCAACATGGGCAGCGCCGAGCGCCTGTCCTACACCCTGATCGGTGACACGGTGAACGTGGCCAGCCGGCTGGAGGGGCTGACCAAGCTCTACGGCGTGCCCATCGCCGTAGGCGAGGCCATGGCCGCGCGCCTGCCCGGCTTTGCCCTGCTGGAGCTAGACCGGGTGCGCGTGGTGGGCCGCGACCAGCCCGCCACCCCGTCTGCCCTGCTGGGTGACGAGACGCTGGCGGCCGACCCGCAGTTCCTGGCGCTGCGCCACCTGCACGACCAGATGCTGGCCGCCTACCGCCCGCAGGAATGGGACGCGGCGGAGCGCCTGCTGGCCGAGGGACAACCGCTATACGCGGCGCTCGGCATCCCCGGCCTGCACGCGCTCTACCGGCAACGCGTGGCCACGCTGCGCGCCGATCCGCCGGGCGCGGGCTGGGACGGGGTGTTTACCGCGACGGAGAAGTAGGCCCACGCTGACAGGCACAGGCGGCATGGCCCTGTGGCCTTCGGGTAACAGCCTGCCGCTGTCACGGCGCCGCAACAAATCTGTCGTCCCGTTGCAACGCAGCAGGGCCAGTGCGCCCCCGTCATTCAACCAGACGGGACCACCCCCATGCTTCGTTCGCGCTTCCTCCTCACCGCCGCCACTGCCGCCCTTGCCAGCGCCATTGCCCTGCCGGCCGCCGCCCAGGACCAGGCCCCCGCCGGAACGGCGGACGAGACCCAGGTGCAGGATGCCAGCACCATCGTCGTTCTCAGCGGCATCGGCTATCGCAACCGCAGCGAGGATGCCGTGCCCGAGCTGGTCTATGACGAGCAGTTCTTCCAGCGGTTCGAGCCGCTGACCGCCGGTGACGCGCTGCGCCGCGTGCCCTCGGTCACCTTCCTGTCGGACGTGATCGAAAGCGACGGTGCCCGCCTGCGCGGCCTCGATCCCGGCTATACCCAGATCCTGATCAACGGTGACCGCGTTCCCGGTTCCAACGCCGACCGCTCGTTCTTCCTTGACCGCGTACCCGCCGAACTGATCGAGCGGGTGGAGATCGTCCGCTCGTCCACCGCGCGCCGTACCGGTGATGCCGTGGCCGGCACGATCAACATCGAACTGCGCGATGGCCTGTCGCTGGATGGCGGCTACATGCGCGCGGGCGGCCTGTATTTCAACGATGGCGAGATCAAGCCCAGCGTGGGCGTCTACTTCGGCGGCGAGATGGGGCCGGGCCGCGTGCTGGCCGGCTTCAACGTCCAGGGCCGCTATAACCCCAAGCAGAAGACCAGCCTGCGCTTCGGCGATTCTCCCGAGAACAATCCGGACTTCTTCGCGGACGATTTCGACAACCGCGAGGACCAGACCGATACCCGTGACGGGATCGATTATGCCGGCAACGTGTCCTACGTGATCGATGCGGACACCACCCGGTTCGAGCTGGCGGGCAACTTCGTGCGCACCGACCGCACCGAGACCGAGCGCAGCTTTGAATACAACAGCCCCACCGCCATCAGCGGTCCGGTGCGCACCACCCCGCCGGGCAACCTGCTGACCGATAACGACAACGTCAACGACATCAGCCAGACCAGCTTCTCGCTGGAATCCGAGCTGGAGCAGGAATGGGCGCTGGGCGAGACCAAGCTGCGGGCTGCCTTCTCCCGCTTCACCGATGACCAGTTCGAGTACGAGTACGAGATCGACTTCGATCGCACCGCGCCGCGCTTTACCGGTGATCTGACGCAGGTCGACATCGTGGACGAGGAAATGTCGCTGCAACTGGAGCACATCTTCAAGCTGGCGGACGATCTTGACCTGGCCATCGGCGGCTTTGCCCAAAACAAGGACCGCGATACCGACATCGGCGAGATCCGCAGCCGCTTCAACCTGCCGGCGGCCATGCGCACCGGCTACAACCAGTTCAGCCAGACCCCGCTGGACTTCGTCGGCACCTTCGCCCCGTTCGCAGCCCCGGCTGGCGGCCTCAACACCATCGAGGAAGACCGCCGCGACCTGTTTGCCCTGATCGAGGGTGAGAGCGGCGCGCTGAGCTTCGAGGCAGGCATCCGCTGGGAAAACACCGATGTCACCATCGAGGACCTGACCGTGGCGGCGGCGCAGCGGGTGCAGACCAACTCCTACGATTACATCCTGCCTTCGGCCTCGGCCAAGATCAGCGTCGGCGATGGCCGCTTCACCCTGTCGGCCGCGCGCACCATGCGCCGTCCGCGCCTCGACTACATCAGCCCCGCGCTGCTGGAGGCCGAGCTGGGTGACAACGACCTGCTGGGCAATCCGCAGCTCGCCCCGGAAACCGCCTGGGGTGGCGATGTGGGCTATGAACACCGGCTGGGCCGCACCGGCGTGGCGGGCATCAATTTCTTCTACCGGGCTGTGCAGAACCTGGTGGAAGTGGCCAACACCGGGGTGGAGGGTTCGGAAGGCGCGGGCACTTTCGTGCTCCAACCGCGCAACACCGGCGACGGCAAGGTGTGGGGCGTGGAGTTCGACCTGTCGACCAGCCTCGGCTTCCTGGGCCTGCCCGATACCGGCGTGTTCGGCAACCTGGGCTATGTCGACAGCGAGATCACCGACGTGTTCGGCACCCGCCGTTTCAACGGGCAGAGCGAGTATGTCTACAACGTGGGCCTGATTCAGGACTTCCCCTCGCTGGGGGCCGCCCTGGGCGTGAACTACCGCAAGCAGGGGGCGGCGTTTGATCGCACCGTGGGCGAGGAAGTGACCACCACCTATGGCGCGGACCTGGAAGTGTTCGTGGAGAAGCGCTTCGGTGACAGCTTCACCGTGCGCCTGGTGGGCTCCAACCTGCTCGACTCCAGCAAGGACGAGGTGTTCAACAAGTTCACCACCATCGAAGACCAGCAGGATCGCAGCTTCGACGAGTACGAGCTGGAGACCGAGGAAGCCGGCCCGGTGTTCCAGCTGATCGCGCGGTACGCCTTCTGATGCGGGGGCAAGTTTTCATCGCAGCGGCCTGGGCTTTTGCCCTGGCCGCCTGCGCCACCACCCCGCCGCAGGGCCTGCCGCCGGTGACCGTTACCGCGCTGGCGGAAACCGTGCCGGTGGGCACCGCCAACCAGGATGCGGCGGACGATCCGGCGATCTGGCGCAACACGGCCAACCCGCAAGCCAGCCTGATCGTGGCCACCGACAAGAAGGCGGGCCTCTACGTCTATGGCCTGGACGGGCAGGTGAAGAGCTTCACCAACTCGGGCCTGGTCAACAACGTGGACGTGGTGGACCTGGGCCAGTCCGGGGGCGCGCAGGGCGTAATCGTGGTGGCGAGCGACCGCAACGACCTGACGCAGGCCGTGCTGCAGGTCTATCGCCTGAACACCGCCACCGCCACGCTGGAGCCGCTGGCCAATGGCCCCGGCGGCGCGGGCGAGGGCTATGGCCTGTGCCTGGGTTATCGCGATGGCGTGCTGCGCGCCTATTCGGTGCTGAAGGAAGGCCGCACGCACGAGGTGCGGATCGACCTTGCCGGCGCCACCCCGCAGTTCACGATGGAGCGCACGCTGACGGTCGCCAGCCAGCCCGAAGGCTGCGTGGTCGATAACCGCAACGGCACGCTCTACGTGGGCGAGGAGACGCGCGGGCTGTGGCGTTTTGCCGCCGGGACAAGCGCCGGGGAACTCGTCGCGCCGATCGACAACCAGTACCTGGTGGCCGATCTGGAAGGCTTGGCGCTCGCCCCGTCCGGCACCGATGGCGGCTACCTGGTCGCGTCCAGCCAGGGTGACAATGCCTACGCCGTGTTCGCGCTTCCCGGCGTGACCCCGGTAGGCCGGTTCCGCATTGCCGCAGGCACGCTTGGCGCAACCGAGGAGACCGACGGGATCGACCTGGTCCTGGGTGACTTCGGGCCGCTCTATCCGCAAGGGCTGTTCGTGGCACAGGACGGGCACAACGCCCCCGCCGCGCAGAACTTCAAGCTGGTGAGCTGGCAGGCCGTGGCAGAGGCGCTGGGGCTGGCCGAATAGGCGGTCATCCCGCCCGGTCTCAATTGGGCGGGGCGGTGGGACTGTTCGGCCCGCCCACGGTGGAATTGGGCACATCGTTCGGTGTCGTCACCGTTTGTCTGCCGTCCCCGTCACCATCGGTCAGCACGGCCACGCCTACCACGGCCGCCACGCCTGCGGCCACAGGCAGGATGTCGCCCAGCAGGCTGCCGTCGTTCGCCCGCTCCACCGTGGCGGAGACGCGATCGATGATCCGGCCAAGCCCTGCGTCGCTGATCTGGAAGGGGCCGATGGGCGGGGCACCGTTGCGCGGGATGAACGCGGCCATGCCGGGGCGGTCGAGCCGCACGGTGACCCCTGCCGCCGTGACGTCGGCCAGGCCGGGGGTCAGGCCGCCTGCCGTGCCGGGGCCGCGCAGCACCACCAGAGTTGCCTCGCGCTCGCTGGCGTTGTTGCCGCCGCCCACGGCGGGCTCGTTGCGGGCAATGGCGCGGGCGTGTTCGCCCACCAGCATGTCGAGCGCAGTGCCGCGGATGCCGATGCGGCCCGATGGCGTATCGATATCGGCGCTGTTGCCGCTGGCCTGCCGCCCGCTGAGGAAGCGCAGCGCCCCTTCCAGCAGCGTGGCCGCCAGCGAGCGGCTGGCGGCGGGATCATAGACATAGCGGTCTATCCGCAAGGTCGAGCGCGGGCCCACGCCGAAGGTGGTGCGATCTAGCAGCAGGATCTGCATCTGCGCGCCGTGGCCGGTGCGGATCTGGTCACCCCAGGAAAGGCGGCGGCCCAGCGCCACACGCTGCGGGCGGGTTATCACGGCGTTGGTCAGGTTGACCTCACCCACAACGCTGGCGGCGGTGCCCACCTGCTGTTGCTGCGCCACGGCAGGGGTGGCGAGCGCGAGGAGCGCCACGGCGGCAAACAGGGCGCGGGTCATTTCGCGGCTCCCGTTCCGGCGGCGCGGCAGCGGGCCTCGGCATTGGCCAGGATTGCTTCGCCATCGCGGCGGCGCTCGGCCAGTTCGCGGGGTTTCAGGCGCGCCAGTTCCAGCAGGCCGCCCTGCTTGTCGTCCACCTCGCACAGGTAGAGTGCGTGGAGCAGGCGCGAGCCTTGCGAGCGGGGGTTTACCGCCAGCACCCGGTCCAGCGTAGCCAGCGCCTCCAGCCAGCGCCCCTCGGCCGCCTGCTGCTGGGCAAGGGCGGTTCCGGCCTCCTCCTGCTGCGAGGCAGTGGCGAGGGCGTCCAGCTCGTCAAGCGACTGGGCATTTGCAGGGGCAGCCAGCAGCAGGGCCAGCAGCGGGGCCAGCACGGCAAGCGGGCGTAAACAGGCGGCGATCATCGGCCTCCCTCCTCCGTGGCGGAGAGTGCCACACTTGCCCTACACGCGGCAAGCGCCGGCCGTCAGTTGACGGCGTCGCTGACCGAGGAATTGACCTCGCTGTACTGGGTGCTGATCGTATCGCCCAGGTTGGCATAGGCCGTGACGGCGGCAAGGCCGACCAGCGCGGCGATCAGCGCGTATTCGAGCGCAGTGGCCCCGCGCGTATCGCGCAACAGGCGGCGGAAGGGGGCACGGATCATCGGCTTGGGTCCCGGAGACGCTGGAGTGGTTCCCCGCGCCTTACCCGGCCAGGCCTCGCCAGCCCCCTCCCGCAACCCTACGTAGTGCTGCGGTGGCGGGCCCGGTTACTGCACGGCGGCGGAAACCTTGCTGTCCACGCCCTCGAACTTGGCCTGCACCCCTGCACCCAGGGTATCCATGCCGGTCAGCGCCGCCATCGCGATCAGGCTGGCGATCAGGCCATATTCGATGCCGGTCACGCCGCGCGTATCCTGCGCCAGCCGGCGCCAGAAGCTCTTGCGAAAAAAGATCATGTCTCGCATCCCCAAAGTCTCGCGACCCCCAATTGTCGCCTAACGGGGGTGAAACAGGCCCGGTTAGCGGCGGGTTGCCGCTTGTGGTGAGGGGATGGCCTTAACCCGCTTTACACCACGTTTGTCCGGGCACGGTGCCGCTCAGGGCTTGCGCGCGGAGACCAGCGAGTAATAGCCGCCGCCGGTGCGCACCGCCTGCACGTCCACGAAACCCGCTTCCTCCAGGATGGCGCGGAATTCGGGCAGGGAATACTGCTTGCCCAGCGTGCCCAGCAGCATCAGCAGGCTGAAGGCGGCGGCATGCCAGGGGCCGGCCAGGTCATCGTTCATCAGGATTTCGGACAGCAGGATGCGGCCGCCGCTGGGCAGGGCGGCAAAGCTTTTCTTCGCCAGCAGCAGGTTGGTTTCCTCCGACCAGTCGTGGAACACGTTGGCGAAGAAGTGGGCATCGTGGCCGGTGGGCCAGTCCTCCTCGAACATGTTGGCGGGGTTGGTCTTCACCCGGTCCGACAGACCGGCGCGGGCGACATAGCCTGCCGCCTCGGCGCACATCTCCTTCAGGTCCAGCAGGGTCACGGCAAGCTGCGGGTTCTCGCGGGCAAAGGCGATGCCATAGACGCCCGATCCGCAGCCAACGTCCATCACGCTGCCGATCTCGCGGAATATACTCTGCACCGCCGCCCCCTTGGCCGGGGCCATCGAATGGGCGTGCATGAAGGCGGCGATCTGGCGGGCGGTCTCGGCACTCATCGTGCCGCGCTCCCATTCCGGGCCGCCGGATACGGCATCGGCCGGGCGCTTACCGGTGCGCAACGTTTCCAGCAGCTTGGCGTGGAGCGGCTCGGTCTGGCGGAAGCGGGCGATGAACCCGCCCCAGTAGCCTTCCGCTTCCGGGTGCAGCCAGGTGCGCGCGGCGGGGGTGGCCAGCCACCTGCCGTCCCGCTTTTCGACGAGACCGCTGGAGGCGAGCGCACCCAGATGGATGCCGAGGGCACGGGCGTCCACCCCGATCGCGGCGGCCAGATCCTCGGTGGTCAGCGGGCCGTTGCCCAGCGCGCGAAAGGTGCCCACCTCGTCCGCCACGGTGGCCACCGGCAGGCGGAACTGCGCCTCCCACATGTCCCAGATCAGCCGGTCGTCGGTGCTTGGCGGCAAGGGCCCCATCGTATCTCTCCCCCAACTCGAATCGCTTCGGTTGATTTTGTCCGCAGGCTATTGTTCCTGCTTGCGTAGCGCCAGTGCGCCGTTGCATGTTTCTAACAGACGTTATGATAGGGTTGGGAGAGAAGACAATGGCCAGTGTCCTGGAGAACGATCCGGAAGCGGGCGCGCGCGAGGTGCGGGCGATGATGCGCTATGTCGATCCGGGCGATTTCATCACCCGCCGCTATGTCAGCCAGGGTGAGGAGATCAACACCGGCACCTATTCCGACCACGAGGTGACGATCCGCGACGGGATGCCGGTGCGCTATCACTTCTCGCTGGATACCCACGGCTTCGTGATCGCCCGCAGCCGCAGCGCTGTGGCCGATTTCCATGACAAGGCGCAGGTCGATGCCCTGTACGAGCGCGAGGTGGAGCGCGAGGTGCTGCGGCTGACGGGCGCGGACAAGTGCGTGGCGCGCGGCTGGATGATCCGCACCAGCGCCGACCTGTCCGCAGTGAAAGCGCAGAAGGTGGCCGGCTACCAGCATTCCGGCGGCACGCAGCCCCCGGCGGGCGAGGCGCACGTGGACATCAACACCCCCACCGCGCGGCGCATGGCCGAGGCGACCTATGCCAAGCACTTCCCCCACGGGCCGGGTTTCAAGCGCTTCCTGATCAGCAGCTTCTGGCGCACCTTCAGCCCGCCGCCGCAGGACGTGCCGCTGGCGATGATGGACGGGCGCTCCAGCTTTGGCGGCGAGGAGAAATCGAACACCCTCTACATCGTCGACGAGTTTCCCGTGGGCGATGCGCTGCCGGCACCCGATCCGGGCGAGGGCGAGCGGCTGGCGGCGACCATCTTCAGTCATCACCCCGGCCACCGCTGGTGGTATTTCAGCGGCATGACGGCAGACGACGCGCTACTGTTCAAGTTCCACGACAGCGACCATTCGGTCACCTGGCGCTGCCCCCACTCGGCCTTCCGCGACAGCAGCGCTCCGGGCGCCAACATCCGGGAAAGCATCGAGTGCCGCAGCGTGGCGTTCTGGGAATAGCAGTCCGGCAATCAATTGCCTTTGTCAAAATCCCCTAAGTGACAGATTTAGCAAAGGTGCGAGGTTGCTTTTGTCCTCGCTTGCAATCGATTGCGGCTGTCCTTATGCTTTCCCGCAGAAGCACCCCGTCGCTGGATGACGAGGGTGCCGATTGGGAGGAACAACATGAACACCAGGCGAATTCTCGCGGCTTCCGTCGCGCCCCTTGCGCTCACCATCGCCCTTGCGGCGCCCGCTGCCGCGCAGGATAGCGATGCCGCCGAGGCGGCGCGCAACGACCAGCCGCCGGTCATCATCGTCACCGCCTAGCGGCGCGAGGAAGACCTGCAGGACGTGCCGATTGCCGCCACCGCGCTGTCGGGTGACATGCTGGACGACAAGGCGGTGGAACGCCTGGCCGACCTGCAATTTGCCGCCCCCTCCGTATCGATCACCGACCAGGGCCTGACCCAGTCGGTCAACCTGCGCGGCATCGGCATCGCCAGCGGCTCGCCGGCAGTGGCCAACGGCGTGGCGCAGTATATCGACGGCGTATTCCAGCCGCCGATCATCACCTCGTCCACGTTCTATGACATCGCCACGATCGAGGTGCTGCGCGGGCCGCAGGGCACGCTGGTCGGCTCGAACTCCACGGGCGGGGCGATCTTCATCAACACCCGCAACCCCGAACTGGACGCGATCGGGGGCTATGCCGAAGCCCATTATGGCAGCTATGATGCCTATGGCGTGGAAGGGGCGATCAACCTGCCGCTGGCGCAGGACGTGGCAGTGCGCGTGGCCGGCACCACCCGCTGGCGCGACAGCTATTACACCGATGTCGGCCCCTTCGCCAACGAGCCGGGCGCGCTGGACGAGCAGGCCGTGCGCGTGGGCCTGCTGTGGGAGCCGGAGAACTTCCGCGCCCTGGCCAAGGTTGAATGGATCGACAAGAACACCGGCGGCTATGCCTATCGCCCGATCGCCGGCACCACCTTTGCCAATGCGCGGCGGGCCGATTACCGGCTGTTGTCCTACAACGCCCCCACGCTCAACAACGAGCGCGCGTTCCACTCCAGCCTTGAACTGCGCTACGAGCTGGGCGACGGGATCGTGCTGCGCTCGGTCAGCGGCTACCTCAACAAACGGATCAACAATCTTTACGACCTGGACGGGTCCGATCGTGCCTCGACCAGTGATCCGGCGGCCAGCTTCGTGCAGGTCTCCGACCAATTCGTGCGCGAACGGCAGATCACCCAGGAATTCAACCTGATCTCGCCCGATGAAGGGCCCTTCACCTGGATCCTGGGCGGCTATTTCCAGCAGAACAAGATCGACGTCATCATCGAGAACCGCAGCGGCGATTTCGTGGGCGATCCGGTGGATATCCTCAACTTCCAGGACAAGCAGACGCTGGGCGTGTTCGCGCAGGTGGGCTTCGAACTGTCGCCGCAGCTCGAACTGCAGGTGGGCGGGCGCTATTCGGCCTATGACGTGACCAGCGAAGGCAGCGTGACGATCGGATCGGAAGGGCCGGTGTTCGGCCCCAACGGCCTGGTGGTGGCCAACCTTGCCGGCGCTCATGACGATGGCCGCGCCACGGGCAAGGTGGCGCTCAACTGGACGCCCAACGTGGACCACAACTTCTACGCCTTCGTCGCGCGCGGCTACAAGCCGGGCGGGGCCAACAACGCCACGTCCGAATTCGGGCCGGAAACGGTGATGGATTACGAACTGGGCTGGAAGGGCAGCTTCCTCGACAACCACCTGCGCACCCAGGTGGGCGCGTTCTACATGGATTACAGCGATTTCCAGTTCGACGCGCTGGAGCCGCTGACCGGGCAGACCGGGGTGATCAACATCGCCAATGCCACGATCAAGGGGCTGGAATTCCAGGCCCAGGCCAACGTGGGCGGGTTCGGCTTCGATGCGGGCCTCGCCTATGTCGACAGCTCGCTGGACGAGGTGGTGATCGTCAACCAGCGCACCCTGCCGCAGATCGGCCAGCTCGGGCCGCAGTGCCCCACGGGCACCGCGTCCAACCCGCCGGTGTGCTTCAACTATGCGCCGTTCCAGGTAACCGCCGGGGGCGGGCCCAACCTGTTCTCGCCCAAGTGGTCGTACAACTTCGGCCTGCAATACGAGATCTGGCTGGAAGGCGGTTCGCTGACCCCGCGCATCAACTATGCCTATGTCGGTTCGCGCTGGACCAACCTGCTGTACAACCCGGCGCTGGACTTCCTGCCCGGGCGCGGCTTGCTGTCGGCCCAGTTGACCGCCGATTTCGGCGACTATTCGATCGAACTGTATGGCACCAACCTGGCGGGCAAGGACTATGTCAGCGGCCAGTCGGGCAACAACGAGTTCTATGGTGCGCCCAGCGAAGTGGGGGTGCGGGCGCGGATCGACTTCTGATCCTTGCCTGTCGGTGACGGGGAAGGGGCCGGACCTGCCGACCCCTTTCGCCGCTCAGTCGAACAGTTCTTCCAGGAACGATTTCTTGCGCTTGGGATAGCCGCGCCGGTCGGGCCGGTAGTGGTCGTGGCCATAGGCCTGCTGCTGCGGCGGCGGGGCGGAGGAATAAGGGGCTGCGCGCGGGGTGACCAGCGGGGCCACGTCGTGTTCCACCGTGCGCTGGATGATCTTGTCGAGCTCGCCGCGATCGAGCCACACGCCGCGGCACTGCGGGCAATAGTCGATCTCCACCCCCTGCCGCTCGCTCATCACGAGGGCAACTCGGCATACGGGGCAGGGCATTCCGGCGGCGGGATTGGTCATCGGCAAGGGTCTCCTCGGTTGGCTGCTTCCAAACCGGGGTGGCCGATGCTGGCGGGGCGGGGGAACCAGGGAGCCGAGCCATCATCGGGTCACCCCGATGCGGTCCGACATCACGATGTTCCCATCGCCAGAGGGGCCCGGCCCGCACCCTCAATATGGGGGCGTGCCAGGCGTTCGCAAGAGCCGGAAAACCGCAGCGGCCGGATCATGCGCGGGCCAGCGGCACCGCAGGTCCCGGCACGGGTGACAAAGGCCACCCTTTCACTTGGCGTTCATCACCGCGCTGGTTATAGGCTGGCGGCATGAGGCATTCCAAGATCCTGTCCGTGGGCCTGCTGGCCGTGTCCGCCCTGGCCCTGTCCGCCTGTGCCGGCCGCGGTGGCGGGACCAACGAGCGTGAGACGCAGTACGTCGCGCGGGACGTGGAAACGCTGTACAATTCGGCCAAGGCCCGGATGGACCGCGGCGACCTGACCGTGGCCGCCGCCCTGTTCGACGAGGTGGAACGCCAGCACCCCTATTCGCCCTGGGCCCGCCGCGCCCAGTTGATGAGCGCCTTTGCCTATTACGCCAGCCGCAACTACAACCAGTCGATCCAGTCGGCCACGCGGTTCATCTCGATCCACCCGGGCAACCGCGATGCGCCTTATGCCTATTACCTGATCGCGATGTGCTATTACGAGCAGATCAGCGACGTCACGCGTGACCAGGCAATCACCCTGCAGGCCCAGCGGGCGATGAACGAGATCATCCGCCGCTACCCGCGCAGCGAGTATGCCGCCGATGCCCGCATCAAGCTGGACCTGGTGAATGACCACCTGGCCGGCAAGGAAATGGAAATCGGCCGCTTCTACGAACGGTCGGGCCACTGGCTGGCGGCGCAGTACCGCTTTCGCGAGGTGGTGGAGACCTACCAGACCACCAGCCACACACCCGAGGCACTCTATCGCCTGACCGAGACCAGCCTGGCGCTGGGCCTGCCGGTGGAAGCGCAGCGCTATGCCGCCGTGCTGGGGGCCAACTATCCGGGCAGCGAGTGGTACCAGAAGGCGTTCGACCTGATGCAGGAACACGCGCCTGCCGTAGCAACCGCCGGATAATCCGCTTTTGTTCCGCCGCGGCGATTGCGCTGCGGTGCGCGCCGCCTTAAGTCTGCGGGCCTTGCCATGCTGACTCACCTGGCCATCCGCAATGTCGTGCTGATCGAGGCGCTGGACCTGGCTTTCGGGCCGGGGCTGGGCGTGCTGACGGGCGAGACGGGGGCGGGCAAGTCGATCCTGCTCGATGCGCTGGGGCTGGTGCTGGGCAACCGCGCCGAGACAGGCCTGGTGCGCGCCGGGGCGGACGGGGCCTCAGTTACCGCCACCTTCGAATTCGCCGCCCTGCCTGCCGCCGTGGCCGGTCCTCTTGCCGAAGCCGAGGTGGAACTGGAACCGGGCGAGCCGCTGCTGATCCGCCGCACCATCAAGGCTGACGGGGGCAGCAAGGCCTTCATCAATGACCAGCCGGTGGGCGTGGCCCTGCTGCGAGAGATCGCCGGGGCGCTCGTGGAACTGCACGGCCAGCACGATGATCGCGGGTTGGTGAACCCCCGAGGCCACCGCCTGCTGCTTGACCGGTTCTGCGGCGGCGACGTCGATGGCGTGACCGCCGCCCATGCCGCCTGGGCCGATGCCGTGACGCGCCTCTCTGCGGCAAAAGCGGCCATCGCCAAGGCCAGCGCCGACCAGGACCTGCTGCTGGCCCACCTGGAAGAACTGACCGCCATGCAGCCCGAGGAAGGCGAAGAGGAGCGCCTGGCGCTCGCCCGGGCCGACATGCAGAAGGGCGAGCGGCTGGCGGATGACCTGCAGGACCTGCGGACCTACTGGGACGGGTCAAACAGCGCATTGGCGCAACTGCGCGCCGCCGCCCGCAAGCTGGACCGGATTGCCGACCAGCATCCCGTGCTGGCCGAAGCACTCGCCAGCCTTGACCGCGCCGTGATCGAGGCGGGCGAGGCGGAAGACTCCCTGCGCCGCGCAGCCGAGGCCATGGAGTTCGATCCGCAGGAGCTGGAGAACGCCGAGACCCGCCTGTTCGAACTGCGGGCGCTGGCCCGCAAGCACGATTGCCGGGTGGATGACCTGCCGCGCGTGATGCGCGAGATGCGCGCGGCGCTGGATGCCATCGAGCATGGTGAGGCCGACGTTGCCGCGCTGGAGGCGGAAGTCGCCAGCACCCGCCAGGTCTATCTGGCGCGGGCCGAGGCATTGCACGCCACGCGCGTTTCGGGCGCGCTGCAACTGGATGCTGCCGTGGCGGGCGAACTCGCCCCGCTGAAGCTGGACGCCGCCCGCTTCCGCACTGCCGTGACCCTGCTGGACGAGGACCGCTGGGGCGCGGGCGGCATGGATACGGTGGAATTCCTGATCGCCACCAACCCCGGCGCGGACTTTGCGCCCTTGGGCAAGATCGCATCGGGCGGCGAACTGTCCCGCTTCATCCTGGCGCTGAAGGTGGCGCTGGCGGAAAAGGGCGGGGCCGCCACGGTGATCTTCGACGAGATCGACCGCGGCGTGGGCGGGGCGGTAGCCAGCGCCATCGGCGAACGGCTGGCGCGGCTGGCTGGCCAAGGGGAAGAGGGGGGCGGGCAACTGCTGGCCGTCACCCACAGCCCGCAGGTGGCCGCACGCGGCGGCACGCACTACATGATCGCCAAGAGCAGCGAGGGGACTGTCACGCGCACCTCGGTGGCGCTGTTGGACAGTGCGGGGCGGCAGGAGGAGATCGCCCGGATGCTCAGCGGCGCGGAGATTACGCCAGAGGCGCGCGCCCAGGCAGACCGGCTTCTGGAGGGGGTGTGATGACAGTCCCTAAGCAGTTTTCGGCAAATTACATTCCGATAAAGTACTTTCTCTCCTCATTTCGTGCCTTGAGCGATGGACGTGGCGGAATAAGACACCTCAAGCATCTGCTCACACAGCCCAACTTTTTGCTTTCTGAGTGGAAGATCGTTTGGATCGGAACATGCACCACGCTCCGCAGCGCAATCGACCTCTTTAGAGTCGATAGCCGCTCATGCCTAGACTCCCGAATCCGCGATGAAATCAATGTTGAATGGAAGCTGATCAAGGCCGATCCCAGCAAGCACCAAATATACTGGGAATTTCTAAAAAAAGAGCGCGACAACATCATTCACGAATATAAGTGGTCCGCTTACGAGGCATGGCTTTCTCCTGACGGCGAGGTTCAGGCTCCGCCGTCCATCCTGGGAGGTTTACTCGGAAGAGGAGACGGTTCACCCATCATCTTAATGCGTAACGGCTTTTACAAAGGCCAGGATTCTTGCAATTTGCTCGAGCAGGCTGCCGACTGGGTCCAAGATCGAATTTTCGCAGCGATAGGTCGAGCGGGGTATGATCCAGACGAAAAGCGCGGAGCTTCAAATTTTGAGAGAATGCCTGAGACGAATCTAAAGATAATCGGTCCTCTTGCGGCTCAATTCAATGCCAAAGCCTGAAATCACCGAAGCCGATGCCGCCAACGAACTGATGCGGCTGGCGAAGCAGATCGCGCATCATAATCGGCTGTACCACGCCCATGACGCGCCGGAGATTTCCGATGCGGAGTTTGATGCGCTCGTCCGCCGCAATGCCGAGCTGGAGGCGGCTTTTCCGCACCTGATCCGCGCTGACAGTCCGTCGCAGGCAGTGGGGCACGAAGTGGCCGCGTCACCGCTGGGCAAGGTGGCGCACGAGGTGCGCATGATGAGCCTCGACAACGCCTTTGCCGACGAGGAGGTGGCCGATTTCGTCGCTCGCGTGCGGCGCTTCCTGGCGCTGGCCGATGATGCCCCGGTGGCGATCACGGCGGAAGACAAGATCGACGGCCTTTCGTGCTCGCTGCGCTATGAGAACGGCGTGCTGGTGCGCGCCGCCACGCGGGGTGACGGGCAGGTGGGCGAGGACGTGACTGCTAACGTGGCCTACATCGCCGACATTCCGCAAAATCTGCACGGCCAAGCCCCGGTGGTGTTCGAAGTGCGCGGCGAAGTTTACATGGAAAAGCAGGCTTTTGCCGCGCTCAACGCGCAGCAATCCGCCAGTGGCGGACGGCTGTTTGCCACCCCGCGCAATGCCGCCGCCGGATCGCTGCGCCAGAAGGACGCCAGCGTCACCGGCCAGCGCCCGCTGCGCTTCCTGGCGCACGGCTGGGGCGCGGCAAGTGCCCTGCCGGCAGAGACGCAGCTTGAAGTGATGCAGGCCATCGCCGGCTGGGGTCTGCCGATCTCGCCCGACCTGGTGCTGTGCCATTCGGTGGAAGAATTGCTGCAGCATTACCGCAGCATCGGCCAGCGGCGGGCCGGGCTGCCCTATGACATCGATGGCGTGGTCTACAAGGTCAACCGGCTGGACTGGCAGGCGCGGATGGGCTTCGTGGCCAAGGCCCCGCGCTGGGCCATCGCCCACAAGTTCCCCGCCGAGCGGATGGAAACAACCGTGGAGGCGATCGACATCCAGGTGGGCCGCACCGGCAAGCTGACCCCGGTGGGCCGCCTGGCCCCGGTGCTGGTGGGCGGGGTCACCGTCACCAATGTCACCCTGCACAACCGAGACGAGATTGCCCGACTTGGCCTGCGGGTGGGCGACCGGGTGGTGATCCAGCGCGCGGGCGACGTGATCCCGCAGGTGGTGGAAAACCTGACGCGAGAGGTGGAGCGGCCCGCCTACCGCTTCCCCGACCATTGCCCCGAATGCCACAGCGAAGCCGTGGCCGAGGAGGGCGAGGTGGACGTGCGCTGCACCGCCGGCCTCATCTGCCCGGCGCAGCGGACCGAGCGGCTGAAGCATTTCGTCTCCCGCGCGGCGATGGATATTGACGGGCTGGGTGACAAGACGATCGACGAGTTCTTCGCCCTGGGCTGGCTGGAGAGCCCGGCCGATATCTTCCGCCTTCGCCGGCGGCGTAGCGAGATCGTGGGCCGTGAAGGGTGGCAGGACAAGTCTGTGGACAACCTGTTGGCCAGTATCGAGGCGCGCCGCAGCCCCGATGCCGCGCGGCTGCTGTTCGGCCTGGGCATCCGCCACGTGGGCGCGGTGACGGCGCGCGACCTCCTGAAGCGGTTCGTGACGCTGGAGGCTTTGCGCGAGGTGGCCCAGCAGGCCCATACCGGCGATGCCGAGGCGCTGGCCGAACTGACCAGCATCGACGGCATCGGCCCCGCCGTGGTCGAGGCGCTGGGCGATTTCTTTCACGAGCCGCACAACGTGGCCGTGTGGGAGGACATCCTGCGGGAAGTGACCCCGCCGCCCTATGTGGTGGAGACGAAGGCCAGCGCGGTCAGCGGCAAGACTGTGGTGTTCACCGGCAAGCTTGAAACCATGAGCCGCGACGAGGCCAAGGCCCAGGCCGAACGGCTGGGCGCACGCGCTGCCGGCTCGGTCTCCGCCGCCACGGACCTGCTGGTGGCGGGCCCTGGCGCGGGGTCCAAGCTGAAGAAGGCGGCCGAGCTGGGCATCGAGGTGATCGACGAGGCCGCCTGGGCGCAGATCGTGGCCGAAGCGGGCTGATCGTTCCTCAGGCAAACGTTTTCTTGTCGGACAAATAGTGTTAGCCCCGCCCGAAAAGGGGAGAGGGACATGGCACAGGCACCCGTGGCGGCAGGCTTGGAGGCCGCCACCTATCGCAAGGTGGCGCGGCGGCTGCTGCCGATCCTGTTCGTGGGCTATTTCGTGGCCTACCTGGACCGGGTGAACGTGGGCTTTGCCAAGCTGCAGATGGCCGGCGACCTGGCCCTGAGCGATGCGGTCTACGGCGCGGGGGCGGGGATCTTCTTCCTGGGCTATTTCCTGTTCGAAGTGCCCAGCAACCTGTTGCTGCGGCGGATCGGCGCGCGCATCTGGATCGCACGGATCATGATCACCTGGGGGCTGATCTCGGCCGCCTTCGCCTTTACGGGGATGATCCACTGGGGTCCGGTGGCGCCGCTGTTCGGCCTCAACGATGCGGAATTCACCTTCTATTTCCTGCGCTTCATGCTGGGGCTGGCCGAGGCGGGGTTCTATCCCGGCGTAATCCTGTATCTCACCTTCTGGTTTCCCGCAGCGCGGCGGGCGCACATCATCGCCCTGTTCATGTCGGCCATCGCCTTTTCCAACATTGTCGGCTCGCCGGTATCGGGTGCGATCATGCAGTTCATGGACGGGCTGGCGGACTGGCGCGGGTGGCAGTGGCTGTTCGTGGTGGAGGGCATTCCTTCCGTGCTGATGGGGCTGGTGGTGCTGGCCGCGCTGCCCGATGGCCCGCACAAGGCCCGCTGGCTGGCCGATGACGAGCGCGCTCTGGTGCTGCAACGGCTGGCCGAAGAGGAAGACGGCAAGGCCGCGCGCGGCACCCGGCACGGCGTGGCGGACCTGTTCCGCGATGTGCGCGTGTGGCTGTTCGCCTTCGCGTTCTTCTGCCTCAACGCCGGGTTCTATGCCTTGAGCTTCTGGATGCCCACGATCATCCAGGAAGTGGGGCTGGCCCCCGATGACTACTTCGGCGTGGGCCTGCTCAGCATGATCCCGTGGAGCGTGATCGCCCTGGTGATGATCTACTGGGCGCGCCATTCGGACCGGACGGGCGAGCGCACCTGGCACGCGGTCAGCGGCTCGCTTACCGCCTGCGCGGGCATGCTGCTGCTGGCCTTCGGCGGCGGGCACGTGGCGCTGGCGCTACTGGCGCTGGCGATGGTGGGGGCAGGCGTGCTGTGCTGGCAGACGATCTATTGGTCGTTCCCCACCAGTTTCCTGTCGGGCGCGGCGGCGGCAGGCGGGATTGCCCTGATCAACGCGCTGGGCAACCTGGGCGGCTTCTTCGGGCCGGACCTCATCGGATCGATCCGCGATGCCAACGGGGGGGATAGCACCATGGCCTTCGTGGTGCTGGCCGGGCTGGCGGCGACCAATGCCGTGCTGACACTGGTGCTGTCACGCATGGCCGGGCCGGGCTGGCAGGGGCAGGGCGCGCTCATTCCCGCTGGCAAAGCCGGCGTGGAGGCGTAAAGGCGCGGCTGTGATGCGAATCGCCCTGCCTCACCGCCGACACCTGGCCATGCTGCTGCTGGCAGTAGCCCTGCTGGTGCGCGCCGTGGTGCCGCAAGGCTTCATGCTGGAGCGTGGCGGCGAAGGCGTGACCATCGCCATGTGCAATTCCGACATGACGATGACGATCCCGTTCAAGGACGGGAAGGGCCCCAAACAGGCGGACAGCAAGGCCGACCCTTGCGCCTTTGCCGGGCACCAGAGCGCCGCCGCCCCGCCCGAGGGCGTAGCCCCGCTGCCGCTGCCGCTGCTTGCTCCGGCGCCCTATGACGCGGTGCGTGAACGCGCCCTGTCACCCGCCAGCCCGCACCACCTGCCGCCTGCAACGGGGCCGCCGCACCTCGCCTGACACGACCGCCACGGCAATTGCCCGTCCTGCCCTTGCGGCATGATCCGGCCACTTGACCACGCTCACGCTTGTCGAGACGAGATTTTGCATGACTTTCCAGACCTTTTTGCGCTGCGCCAGTGCGCTGGTGCCTGCCACGCTTGCGGCCACCCCCGCCGTTGCCCAGCAACAGACCGCTGACATCGCCACCGACGTCATTGTCGTCACCGCTTCGCCCAAGCCTGACGAGACCACCGACATCATCGACGCCCCGCGACAGATCGCGCTGCCGGCCGATGCCGTGGCCATTGCCGCCCGGGCACCGGGGGCAGCGGCCGTGGGCAACGGCGCGCTGTCGGGCCAGCTCAGCTATCGCGGGCTGTTTGGTGAGCGGGTGACCGGCACCATCAACGGCCAGCGCTTTGCCACCGGCGGTCCCAACGCGATGGACCCGCCAATGCACTATGCCCCTTCGATCCTGGTCGAGAGCATCGCCATTGCGCGCGGTGTGTCGCCGGTGTCCGATGGCCCGGCCCTGGCTGGTGCGATCGATGCACAATTGCTGCAGGCCCACTTTGCCGGCGGTTCCGGCGTGGAGGTCCACGGCCAGGCGGCAGCCCAGTATCGCAGCGTCGATGAAAGCCATGCCGCCGGCGGCCTGCTGGCCCTGGCCACCTCCACCGTCCGGCTGGGGGTTATCGCCAGTCGCGAGGAAGGCAGCGACTACCGCTTTGCCGGCGGCAGGGCTGGCGGCACGTCGTTCGAACGCACCCTGTACGGCGTTCACGGCGGCATCCGGCTGGGGCAGGGCGAACTGTTTGCCGAGTACCGCCGCAGCGAAACCGATCCTTCGGGCAACCCGCCGTTCGCGCTGGACATCGTCTATTTCAACACCAACTTCTTCCAGGCCGGCTGGCGTGGCGATCTGGCTGACAATGTGGGCCTGCAGGTGCGCCTTGGCCGGGTCACCGTGGGCCACCTGATGGACAACCAGACCCTGCGCCGCCCGGTTGCCGCCGTGCCTCGGGCCAGCTTTGCCCAGGCCGATACCACCACTGCCGATGCCAGCCTGCGGATCGGATCGGCGGGTCGCCATATCCTGCTGGGCGGCGATGCCGAGTGGATCGACAAGACGGTGGTCATCACCAACCCGGCCAACGCAGCCTTCAGTATCACGGCCCAGCCTCTGTCGCAGGGGGACCGTGCCGGCGGTTTCATCCAGTGGCGGCATGGCAGCGGACAGGTGGAATGGGAGCTGGGCGCACGCCTTGATCGCACCCGCCAGCGGGTTGCCACGCCCGTGCTGGGCACCGCGGTCACGGGTGGCCCGGTGACACTGGCCAATGCCTTTGCCGCCAGTGCCCGCCGGGCAGGGGATACCACCGTGGATGCCGCGCTGCGTATCTGGCTGCCGGGTGACGAGGTTACTCCGCGCCTGAACCTGGCGCGCAAGACCCGCGTGCCCAGCCTGCTGGAGCGCTTCGCCTGGCTGCCGACCGAGGCCAGCTATGGCCTGGCCGATGGCAACATCTATGTGGGCAACCAGGCCCTGCGGCCGGAAGTGGCGTGGATTGCCGAGGCCGGCTTTGATCTGGACAGCGGCCCGGTGACCATGCGCCCCACGTTGTTCTATCGCCGGATTGACCATTACATCCAGGGCACGGCGTTCGATGCCTCGCCGGGGGTCATCAACAGCCCGGTGGAGATGGTCGCCAGCATGAACGGCGATGCCACGCCGTTGATGTTCCGCAACACCGATGCCCAACTTTACGGGCTGGATTTCGATTTCAGCGCTAGGCTGACCGATCACCTGCAGGTTGATGGCACCAGCAGCTGGGTGCGCGGCAAGCGGCGTGATACGGTGGACAATCTCTACCGCGTGCCGCCCCTGTCGCTGCGCCTGGCGGCGCTGTGGCAGGCCGAGCGCTGGACGCTGGGCGCGGAAATGACCGCTGCGGACAACCAGCGCATGGTCTCTGCCACCAATGGCGAGACGCCCAGCGACGGCTATGCCGTGTTCGGCCTGTTCGCCAGTTACGCCCTGAGCAGCGCTATCCGGCTGGAGGCGGGTGTCGAGAACCTGTTCGACGCGTTCTACCAGCCGCATCTTGCCGGGCTCAACCGCGTTGGTGTGTCCGATGTTCCCCTGGGACAGCGCCTGCCCGGTGCCGGGCGCGGCCTGTGGGCGCGGGCCAGCGCCAGCTTCTGAACCAGATCATCCCATTACCCTCTGATCGAGGAACCCGTACCGATGAAAAACACCACAATGATGGCGGCCCTGGCGCTTGCCACCAGCCTCACTCCCGTCTGTGCCCTGGCGCAGGTCCACCACGAAGAAGCCCCCGGCACCACCGCCGATACCACCTTTTCGGTCGGCACCATCGTCGTCACCGCGCGCGGCATGGCGGGCAGCTCCGCCAACGTGCTCACCTCGGTCGACGTGCTGGGCGGTGACGTGGCGCAAGGCTCCGATGTCGATAACGTCTGGGAACTGGTCGGGCGGATGCCCGGCGTGCAGGTGACCGATTTCAACCAGGGCACGACCAGCGGCAAGTTCTCGCTGCGCGGCTTCAACGGCGAAGGCACGATCAACGCGGTCAAGCTGCTGGTGGATGGCATTCCGTCGAACAGCAACGATGGCAACATGCCCTGGATCGACATGATGTTTCCGCTGAACGTGGCCGGGATCGAGGTGGTGCGCGGCACATCCGATCCGCGCTTTGGCCTCCACGCCATCGGCGGCAGTGCCAACATCATCACCCGCAGCGGCGGCAACTACGTGGACGCGCGGGGCTCCATTGGAAGCTACGAGACCTACGAGGGCCAGGTGGCGGTGGGCATCGAGCGCGGCAGGCTGAGCCAGAACTACATGGTCGGCTACCGCGATGGCGAGGGGTACCGCGATCACGGCAACTTCGACCGGCTGAGCCTGTCGGGCCGCTGGGGGCTGAACCTGACCGAGGAAGTGCGGCTGGGGGCCATTGCCCGGTACTACAAGGGCAATGCCGAAGAACCCGGCTACCTGACTTTTGCCGACAGTCGCCGCGATCCGCAGATGACCAATGCCTACAACGCGACCGATGCCGATGCGCGCGAGATGCAGCAATATGGCCTGACGGCGGACGTGACCTTCTCGCCCGCGCTGGACTGGTCGAGCACGTTCTACCTCAACCGCCTGCACGATGACCGTTACGTGAAATTCTCCGCCGGGGCCTCGCAGCAGCGGCGGCTGACGATCGAGGACCATTACGGCGCGATGACCGCGCTGCACTGGCACGGTGGCATGGCCGGCGTGCCGCTGATGCTGGAGGCGGGCGGCGATGTGCAGTGGCAGGACAACCAGTCGCTGCGCTGGCTCTCGGTCGCCCGCGTGCCCACCAGCCAGACGCGCAACCAGCAGTATGACCTGACCGTGGGCGGGGCCTATGTGCAGGCGATCATCGAACCGGCCGACTGGCTGCGGATCACGCCTGCGTACCGGATCGATTGGGTGGATGGCACCTTTGCCAACCGCTTGAACAGCACCGGCGCGCCGATCAACGATTATGGCAGCATCGACCAGCCCAAGCTGTCCGTCGCCGTGCTGCCGCTGGCGGGGCTGACGCTTTATGGCAACTGGGGCAAGACCTACCAGATCGGCCTCGCTTCGGGTGCCTACCTGATCCCGCCGCGGCTGGTGGACCTTGACCCGTCCATCAACGAGGGGTGGGAACTGGGCGCGAAGTACGAGGTGGGCGATGCCGTCCAGGCGCGCGTGGCCTGGTGGCAGCAGACCGCCAGCGGCGAGATTGCCCGCAAGCTCAACGATCCGCTGGGCGATTTCGAGAACGTGGGGGCCACCCGCCGCAAGGGGCTGGACGTGCAGGCCAGCCTGTCACCCGTGCAGGGCCTCAGCCTGTGGGGCGCCCTGGCCTGGCAGAAGGCGGTGATCACCGTGCCGCCCGCCGCCACGCCGCAATACCTGGGCAACCGCATCGACCACACGCCCGAATGGCTGTGGTCCGGCGGGGTGGAGGTGCAGCCGGTCGGCGGCCTCACCCTGTTGTTTGCCGGGCGCGGGGCCAGCAAGTATGACCTGACCAGTGCCAATGCCGAGGGCCGCTGGGGCGGGATGACCGCGTTCGACGTGACGGCCCTTTACGCCCTGACCGAACACCTGGACCTGGGCCTGGCGGTGAAGAACATCACCAGCGCCTACTACGAATACGTCTGGTGGGACGGCGCGCAGACGTTGCACAGCCCGGCCGATGGCCGCAACGTCACGCTCAGCCTGCGGGCCCGCTACTGATGCGCCAGCGGGGGGACCGGTTGCGCCATGCCGTGCGAAGGCTGCACCTGTGGCTGGGGCTGGGCGCGGGTGCGCTGCTGGTCCTCCTGGGGCTGACCGGATCGATCCTCGTCTTCTACCCGCAACTGGATGCCGTGCTGCATCCCGAACTGCGGGCGGAGGGCGAGGGGCCCCCCGATTTCGACCGCGTACTGGCCACCCTGCGCGCGGAGTTTCCCGACAAGGCCGGGCCGTGGCGGCTGGAGGTGACCGGCGGGCGGGGCGCGATCCCGGCGCGCTATTACAACCCGCCCGAGCGGGAGGGGCACGCCTTCCGCCCGATGATGGTCTGGCTCAGCCCCGATGGCGCGCGGGTGCTGCGGCGCGACTATTGGGGGGAGTACGCCGTCACCTTCATCTATGACCTGCACTATCGCCTGCTGCTGGGCGAGACGGGGGGCAAGGTGGTGGGCTGGAGTGGCTTCGTGTTGCTGGCACTGATGCTGTCCGGCCTGTGGGCCTGGTGGCCGCGCGGCTCCTGGCGCAAGGCGCTGCGCTTCAAGCGCCACGCGGCGCGCCAGCGGGCCCTGCGTGACTGGCACAAGCTGGCGGGTCTGGGTGGCCTGGCCTTCCTGCTGATCCTGACCGTGACGGGGATCATGCTCGCCCTGCAGGAGGAAAGTGACGCCGCGCTGGCGGCAGCGGGCCTGCCGGTAGTGGCCATGCCGCATGTCCATGACCACGGCAGCGGCGGGGTGGCCATTCGGCCCAGCGGAGCCGTGGCTGCCGCGCTCAAGAGCTTGCCCGGCGCGCGGGTGGCCTGGATCGAGACACCGCCAGCCAGCGGCGGATTCTATCGCCTGCGGATGCAGGTGGCGGGCGACCCGTCGTTCCGCTTCCCGCACAGCTATGCGTGGGTGGATGCGGCGACCGGGCGGGTGCTTGCCATCCACGATGCCCGTGCGGCGGGGGCAGGAGGCACGGTCAACCTGTGGCTCCACCCGCTGCACGATGGCTCCGCCGGGGGCATATGGGGCCGGCTGCTGGCCTTCCTTGCCGGGCTGGTGCCGCTGCTGCTGTTCGTCACCGGCTGGCTGCGCTGGCGGGGCCGGGCGCGCTAGGCCAGCTTCGCCAGCATCCACAAGCCCATCCCGATCATCGCCAGGTTCTCGGTTAGGGACACAAAGCCCAGTGGCACTTTCGAACTGCCGCCCACGCAGGCGCATTTCAGCTCGCGCTTGTCGATGTAGACCGCCTTGAACACGCTGACCGCGCCGATCGTGCCGATGAACAGCGACACCGGGATCGACAGCCAGGGCAGGGCGTGGGCCGTCATCAGCACGCCCGCCAGCGCTTCGCCATAGGGATAGACGCGCCCGTATGGCACCCAGCGTCTGGCCAGCAGGTCATAGTTGAGGAACATGGTGGCGAAGGCCTCCACATCCTGCAGCTTGAGCAGGGCGAGCAGGCACATCGACAGGCTGACGAACCATTCCGCCGCAGCCACGGTCAGCACGGTGCCGCTCATGTGCCAGCTCAGCGCGCCCGCCATCGCCGCGGCCATGGCGAACAGGGCCAGCACGGGACGATAGCTGACGGCATCCTTGTCCGGCACGGCAAGGCCGAAGTGGCGTCGCAGGTCGTCGAACCCGCCGATACGCTGGCCATCGATGAACACCTGCGGCGTGGTGGCGACACCATGCTGCGCCTTGAAAGCGTCCACCTGCTCGCGCGTGGTCAGCACGTGATCCTCCACCCGGTAGCCGCGCGAGCGCAGCAGGTGCCGCGCTTTCAGCCCGTACGGGCAGGTGTGATGTTCCAGCACCATGCGGTGCAGCACCGCCGTCTTCCCGTCGCTTGCCATGACTGTCGCTTCCCCATTCCGGAATATACCCTAGGGGGGTATATGGAGCAGGGCGTGACAGTTTCAAGGCCCGGGCGTGGCCGGTGGTTCGATCCAGCGCATCACGCCGCCGGCAAACGGCGTCCATCGGCCCATCGGCAGGCCGGCATCGGCCAGCCGTTCGCCGGTCCAGGTGTTGCAGGAATTGGCCAGGGTATAGTGGCCCAGCGCTGCGTAATAGGTGTCTCCCCTCTCCACCCCGCGCAATGGCTGGCGCGGGCCGCCGCCGGCATCGGGCAGGCTGGCACGGATCGAGCGGGCCAGTCGCCGGTAGCCCGCGCGGCTGATTACCACCGGACGGTGGTCCGGGCCGGGGGCGGGGCGGACATAGCTGGCCACGCGCATCACCGAAGGCCCCCCGGCAAAGGCGATCCGCAGCGCCGTGCCGATCTTCAGGTCACCCCAGGTGGGCGTGTCGAGGAATACCTCGCGCTCGCCCCAGCCGATCGAGACGTGGGTGGGCATCTCGCCCCCGCGCGCCAGCGCCACGCCGGGAAAATCCTGCCGCCAGTCCACGTCCTGCGTGACCATGGGCATGACGATGGCGGTGTGGATGCCGTTGGTCTCGACCATGACTTCCACGCCGTCAGCGCGAGGTCCGGCAGCGCTATCGGCATCGTTATTGCGCGGGATCAGCGCTCCGGCCCAGCCGGCCAGCACGAACAGCCCCGCCGCCAGCGCCATGCCCGCCAGGATGCGGGCCAGCACGCTTGCGGCCAGCCTTACCCGCGATAGCGCTGGCGCAGCCACAGCACGGCCCAGTCCCCCCGGTGGAGTCGCTGTTGCAGGCGGAAGCCCGCCTTGCGATAGGCCGCCAGCACCGCCGCCTCCTGCGTTACCAGCAGGCCGGACAGGACAATATGCCCCCGCTCGCAAACGGAAGCGGCAAAGTCCGGTGCCAGGTCGATCAGCGGCCCGGCCAGGATGTTGGCGATCAGCAGGTCATAGGGCGCGCGGGCTTGCAGGAACTCGTCCGCCATCCCTTCCGCCACCACCATCGCCAGCGCGCCGGGCTCGGTACCCATGGTAAAGCCGTTGAGCGCGGCGTTCTCCTCCACGGCGGGTAGGCATACCGGATCGATGTCGCTGGCGCTGGCCTTGGCGTGCGGCCACAGGACCATCGCGGCAAAGGCCAGCAGGCCCGTGCCGGTGCCGATATCGGCCACATTGCGGATCACCAGCCCCTGCCGTTTCATCGTATCGAGCATGGCCAGGCAGCCCCAGGTGGTGGCGTGCTGGCCGGTGCCGAAAGCCTGTGCGGCGGGGATGCAGAAGCTGGTTACACCTGCTTCCGCGCAGGGGGCGTGGTCGGGCGTGTGGACGAAGAAGCGCCCGGCGCGGATAGGGTCCACGCCCTTCTGGCTTTCCACCACCCAGTCCGCGTCGGGCAGCTTCTCCGCCGTCAGCGCGGGGGCGGGGGCATCGAACAGCGCGGCCACGGCCTGCGTCTGGGCCTTGGTGGGCTTGCCGGGGGTATAGGCGTCCAGCACCCAGTCATCAGGCCGGTCGGGGGCGATCTCGTAGCCGGTCAGGACCACGTCCTCGTCCCAGTCCCACGCCTCGTCCCGCCGCTCCAGCGCGGCTTCGACCAATTCCTTGCTTGCGTGGGCGACCAGTTTCCAGCTCATGGCCGTGCTTCACCGGCAAGGCGCGTGGCGAAAGTGGCTTCCGCCCGCGCGGCATAGGCGGCGCATCCCGCGGGATCGGCCAGCGGCGCACTGCCTGACAGGCGGGCGGCCAGGTTGCTCGCCTCCGGGTGGGGTGTGATCAGCACGCCGCACGGCACTGTGGCGGCCTTGGCAAAGGCGGCGCGCACACCGGCCACATAGTCCGGGTGGTCGGTGAAGCGATAGTCGTCCGCCGCCGGGGTGCTCAGCGAATCCATGTAGGCCATCGTCTGGCACCGGCTGCCTTCGCACGATTGCCAGGTCCAGCTGGTGGAGCCGGGGGTGTGCACGGGGTTGGAGTGGGCCACGAACGTGGTGTCGCCCAGGGTGATCGATCCGCCATCCTGGATCACGCTGTCGATAGCGAACCCGGTGAAGCGCGGGATGATGGTGGCCTGCGGGTCATAGGGCCAAGGCTCGCCCGTCTGCAGCGGCTGGCGGGCGGGTTCCAGCGCGGCAGTCAGCGCGCCGGTCATCCGCTGCAATTCCGCGGTGGCACCAACGTGGTCGAGATGTTCGTGGCTGGACAGCAGCCACTTCACATCTGCCAGCCGGACACCGACTTTCTCGATATTCGCGGCGATCAGCGGGGCGGCCTCGGGCATGCCGGTATCGAGCAGCACGGCCCCGTCATCGGTCACCACCAGCAGCGCGGTGATCCCGCAGGTGCCGACCATGTACGTGTTGCCGTAGATTCGCGTCGGCGGAGCGGGCTTGACCCAGCCATCGCTCCCCTGCGGCGCATCGGCACAGGCGGCGACCCATTGGGCAGGCGTGACTACCTGCGCCGCAACGGACTGCGACGGCGCGGGAGCGGGCGCGCAGGAAGCCAGAGCCAGGGCGGCGCAGAGCGTGATGGGGAGAGCTTTCATGCAGGTCCTTTGGCAGCGTAACGCGCCGCCGTCATGCGCGCTTTTGCGGTCCTAGCGAACATAACTGGCGCCATTGGCATCGATGGTGGCGCCGGTCATGCTGGCAGGGGCATCCAGCGCGCAGAATACGGCAATTTGCGCAATCTCCTCCGGCGTCGCCACGCGGCCCAGCGGAATGTCCTGCAACAGCCCCGCGCCGCCCCGGCTGGCCAGGTAATCCCCGGCCATCGCGGTATCGGTGAAACCCGGCGTGATCGCGAAGCTGAGGATCCCTTCGGCCGCATAGGCGCGGGCGATGGTCTTGTGCAGCGCCAGCATCCCGCCCTTGGCCGCGGCATAGTGCCAGTGCTCGGGCGAATCCCCCCGGTGGCCCGCGCGGCTGGCCACGTGGACGATGCGGCCCGCCAAGCCCCGTTCACGCCAGTGGCGCACGGCATAGCGGCTGAGTTGCGCCGCGCTGGTCAGGTTGATCCGCAGGGTATCCTCCCACCGGTCCAGCCAGGCGATGTCGCTGGCGTCCAGCGGGCTGGCTTCGAACAGGCCGGCGTTGTTGATAAGCACGTCCACCTGTCCGCCGCTGCGCTCCAGCGCCTCGGCCCACAGCATGTGCGGGGCGGCGGGCTCGGCGAAATCGGCGGCAATCGTACCTGCGTCCACCGCGCGCGTGGCATGGCCGATCACCGTGGCGCCGCGCGCAGCCAGGCCCGCCGCGATGGCCGCCCCTATGCCGCGGGAACTGCCGGTTACAAGGATCGTGGTCATGCCCGCCAGCCTAGCTGGCCCATCGCGCAAGAGAAAGGGCGGCACGGGGAAAAATACCGCCCAAGGGCCGCTTGCCTCACGGCTGCTATCCGCTAAGTGGGGCGCAACAGCGTGTGCGGGGCGCGCACGCGAAGGACTCGATTGGAGCCGGGGCATGGCCACAAGACCCTTATCGCCGCATCTCACCATCTGGAAATGGGGGCCGCACATGCTGGTCTCGATCCTGCACCGGATTACAGGCGATGGCATGGCGCTGGTCGGCATCCCGGTGCTGCTGTGGTGGCTGGGTGCGCTGGCGGCGGGGCCGGAAGCCTATGCCACGTTCCAGGAGCAGGCCAATTCCTGGTATGGCATGGTGGTGCTGGTGGGCCTGTCGTGGGCCTTCTTCAACCACCTGTGCAGCGGCATCCGCCACTTCGTGCTGGATATGGGCGCGGGTTTTGAACTGGATACCAACAAGCGCTGGTCGGTCCTCTCGATCGTCATCGCCGTGGTGCTGACCGTGGGCTTCTGGGCCGCGGTCTGGTTTGTGTAAGAGGGGCGCGGGCAATGGGTAACGGAACTCGGCTGGGCAAGGTTCGCGGCCTTGGCTCTGCGCGGCACGGCTCGGGCGAATGGATGCGCCAGCACGTGCTGGCTGCCGGCAACATGCTGTGCAGCATCTTCCTGGCGGTCAGCATCATCGCGCTGCCGGACCTGGGATACGAGACGGTCACCGCGTGGCTGGCCAAGCCCTTTCCGGCCACCGTGGCGGTGCTGTTCGTGGTCACCACGCTGTGGCACGCCCGGCTGGGCCTGCAGGTGGTTATCGAGGACTATGTCCACGTGGAAAGCAACAAGTTCGCCCTGCTGCTGGTGATGGACCTGCTGGCCGCCACCGGCGCCACCTATGGCGTGATCAGCGTGATCCAGCTTGTGACCCACCAGGACACGCTGACGCAGGAAGATGTCCAGCAGCAGCTGGGCCAGATGATGCAGCAGATGCAGCAGATGCAGATGATGGGCGTGCCTGGTGGCGCACCGGGAGGCGTACAGTGAGCACGCAGGCCGCATACAAGATCATCGACCACACCTTTGACGTGGTGGTCGTCGGCGCGGGCGGATCGGGCCTGCGCGCCACGATGGGCGCGGCGGAAGCCGGGCTGAAGACCGCCTGCATCACCAAGGTGTTCCCCACCCGCAGCCACACCGTGGCGGCGCAGGGCGGCATCGCGGCCAGCCTGGGCAACAACAGCCCGGACCACTGGACCTGGCACATGTTCGACACCGTCAAGGGGTCCGACTGGCTGGGTGACCAGGACGCGATCGAATACCTAGCGCGCGAGGCCCCCGCTGCGGTCTATGAGTTGGAACATGCCGGCGTGCCGTTCAGCCGCAATGCCGATGGCACGATCTACCAGCGTCCCTTCGGCGGCCACATGCAGAACATGGGTGAAGGCCCACCCGTGCAGCGCACCGCCGCCGCGGCGGACCGCACCGGCCATGCCATGCTTCACGCGCTCTACCAGCAGAGCCTAAAGTATGACGCGGACTTCTTCATCGAATATTTCGCCATCGACCTGATCATGGACGGCGAGGGCGCCAACAAGCGCTGCGTGGGCGTGATCGCCATGTGCCTGGACGATGGCACGATCCATCGCTTCCGAGCCCAGGCCGTGGTGCTGGCCACCGGCGGCTATGGCCGTTGCTACTTCACCGCCACTTCCGCCCACACCTGCACCGGTGACGGCGGCGGCATGGTGCTGCGCGCGGGCCTGCCGCTGCAGGACATGGAATTCGTGCAGTTCCACCCCACAGGCATCTATGGCGCGGGCGTGCTGATTACCGAAGGCGCGCGGGGCGAGGGCGGCTACCTCACCAATTCCGAGGGCGAGCGGTTCATGGAACGCTATGCGCCTTCCGCCAAGGACCTCGCCAGCCGCGACGTGGTCTCCCGCTCGATGGCGCTGGAAATGCGCGAAGGGCGCGGGGTGGGGCCGGAGAAGGACCACATCTACCTGCACCTCGATCACATCGATCCCACGGTGCTGGCCCAGCGGCTGCCCGGCATTACCGAAAGCGGCAAGATTTTCGCTGGTGTCGACCTGACGCGCCAGCCGCTGCCGGTGACGCCCACGGTGCACTACAACATGGGCGGCATCCCCTGTAACTACCACGGCGAGGTGGTCACAATCGGACCCGACGGGAACCCCGATCACGTGGTGCCCGGCCTGTTCGCCGTGGGCGAGGCGGCCTGCGTTTCGGTCCACGGGGCCAACCGCCTGGGCTCCAATTCGCTGATCGACCTGGTGGTCTTCGGCCGCGCCACCGGCCACCGCCTCAAGTCGCTGTTGCAGCCCGGTGCCAAGCAGCCGCAACTGGCCGCTGACAGCGCCGATTTCGCGCTGGGCCGGTTGGACCACTTCCGCAACGCCAACGGCGGGTCGCCCACGGCGCAGGTGCGGGCCGACATGCAGAAGACCATGCAGAAGCACGCTGCCGTGTTCCGCGATTCGGCCCTGCTGGCCGAAGGCAAGGCGCTGATGGACCAGGCCAACAAGCGGCTGCAGGATGTCCACGTGACCGACCGCAGCCTGATCTGGAATTCGGACCTGATCGAGACGCTGGAACTCGACAACCTGATGGCCCAGGCCGTGGTGACGATGAACAGCGCGGAAAACCGCAAGGAAAGCCGCGGCGCCCACGCGCACGAGGATTTCCCCGAGCGCGACGATGCCAACTGGATGAAGCACACCGTCGCCTGGTTCGACGGCTGGGGCGGCACCGGCGGCATGGGCAGGATCGATTACCGCCCGGTCCACGAGTACACGCTGACCGGCGATATCGAGTACATCAAGCCGAAGAAGCGCGTTTACTAGAATTGCGCTTCGGTTTTGTCGGGAACCGCCATCCCTTTCGGCTGTTGAACGTCCAGACGTCCTCCATTCGCGGATGACTGACGAACGGGGGTTTGCTGACATATGGACGAAGCCGGATGGCCGGAGCCCGGCTCGGGCTACACGCAGCGCGAGCTCGTGTACCGGCAACTGTTCGATTCGATGGACGAGGGATTCTGCGTCATAGAATTTCTCGATGGTCCTCACGGACCGATGAGCGATTATATCCATGTTCTCGCCAATGCCGCCTATGAGCGCAATGCGGGAATTCCAGATGTGGTCGGGCAGCGGCTGCGCAACATGGTGTCGGAACAGGCAGCGAACGACTGGGTATCCTACTATCGCAAGGTGCTGGTTACGGGCGAACCGATCCGTTTCGAGCGCGAGCTGGAGGAAACGGGGCGTTACCTGTCGCTGTCTTCATTCCGGATCGAACCGCCCGAAGCGCGCCAGGTTGCGGTCCTGTTCCAGGACATCAGCGCGCGGCGCAAGGCCGAGGAAGACCTGCGCGAGCTGAACCGCACACTGGAACAGCGGGTGGACCAGGCGCTGGCGGAAAGACGGCTGCTGGCTGACGTGGTCGAGCAGACCGATGCCTTTGTCCAGGTGGTTGATCTTGAAGGCAACTGGCTGGCGATCAACGCTGCCGCCGTGCATGAGTTTGAACGGGTTCACGGTGTGACTGCCGCTGCCGGGGCCAACATGTTCGAAGCCGTGGCCGGGCGACCGACCGCCGAGCAGGAGGTGCGATCGGTCTGGTCGCGTGCCCTGGCGGGCGAGGAATACACTGATATTGCCGAATTCGGCGATCCGGGGCGCGATCGGCGCTATTACGAGATGCGCTTCAGCAATTTGCACGGGCAGGGCGGCGAGCGGATCGGCGCTTATCTGATGTGCTATGATGTTACTGAACGGCTGGAAGAGCAAAAGCGCCTGGCCCAAGCGGAAGAGGCGCTGCGCCAGGCCCAGAAGATGGAAGCCGTGGGCCAGCTTACCGGCGGCCTGGCACACGACTTCAACAACCTGCTGATGGGCATTTCCGGCTCGCTGGAAATGATCTCGGCCCGGCTGGCGCAGGGCAAGACCGGCGATGTCGAACGTTATCTTAACGCGGCTCAGGGTGCCACCCGGCGCGCGGCTGCCCTGACCCACCGGCTGCTTGCCTTTGCCCGGCGGCAGACGCTGGAGCCGACGCCGGTTGTGGTCAACGATCTGCTGCCAGATCTGATGGAGCTGGTCCGGCGCACGGTTGGTCCGGCGATCAAGGTGGAATCAGTCGCCGCTGCAGGCCTCTGGTCGGTGAACGTGGACCACAACCAGCTGGAGAACGCGCTGCTCAATCTGTGCATCAACGCGCGCGATGCCATGCCGATGGGCGGGCTGCTGACGATCGAGACGGGCAACAAGTGGATTGACAGCAGGACCGCCCAGTCGCGGCAGCTTGACGAAGGGCAATACGTTACAATCTGCGTCAGCGACACCGGATCGGGCATCGAAAAGGATCTGATCGACAAGGTGTTCGACCCCTTCTTCACCACCAAGCCGATCGGCGAAGGAACGGGTCTGGGCCTGTCGATGGTTTATGGGTTTGCCCGCCAGAGCGACGGGCACGTGCGCATCTATTCCGAGGTTGGACAAGGCACCATGGTCTGCATCTATCTCCCGCGCCACCACGGGGAGGCGGCTGTCGCCGAGCAGCCGCAGGCCCAGGCAATCGAACCGGTCAGCGCAGGCACGCGCCGGGTTTTGGTGATCGACGATGAACCACTGATACGCATGCTGGTGGTCGAATCGCTGGAAGAGGCCGGCTTCACCTGCCTGGAAGCGGGCGACGGACCGAACGGCCTGGCGGTGCTGGAGCAGAACAAGGACATCGAAGTGCTTGTGACAGACGTTGGCCTGCCCGGTGGGCTCAACGGCCGACAGGTTGCCGATCGGGCGCGCGAACTCTATCCTGAGTTGAAAGTGCTGTTCGTGACCGGTTATGCCGAGAACGCCGCACTCAATCACGGGCATATCGGCCCGGGCACGAGGGTGCTGACCAAGCCTTTCGCCGTCAATGATCTGGTGGCCCGGGTGAACGGACTGCTTGAAAGCGATTGAGGCGTCGAAAGGCAGCCGGACCGGTAATTCGCAAGCGCTCGCGATCGCACCAGTTTCGGCTGGGCGGCGCGGAACGGCTGGATCTTGTTCGGCTATGCCTTGGTCAACCGGGCTTTGGCCCAGCCGCTGCCCGCGGCCGCAGCAGAGGCGCGCGATGCCATCGGCTGGAAAATGGTCCAGCCTTACAACGCCTAACAGCCGGAGGTAAGAGTGCAGCGCACCGCCCGCGACCGCTTCGGCCGCAAGGCGGTGGCGGACTAGCCGACGCTCTCACGCGTCTCGGCAAAGGCCAGCAACTCCAGCAGGCTATCGCGCCGGTCCGCCAGCATGTCCGCCAGGGTGAACTGGTCGAGATGTGCAAGAAAGGCCTCCAGCGCGCCAGCCAGCACCGGCTTCAGGCGGCACGCGCCAATGATCGAACAATCCGCGCCGGTGCCCATGCACGATACGAAGCTGTCGACCCGCTCCAGCCCGCGAACCACCTGGCCGATGCCGATATCTGCAGGATCGCGCGCCAGCCGCAAGCCACCGCCGCGCCCGCGCAGGGTTTCCACCAGACCTTCCGCCTGAAGGGCCTGCACCACCTTGGCCAGGTGGTTGCGCGAGATGGCGTAGCGCGCGGCGATATCGTCGATCGTCATCTGCTGGCCGGTCGCTCCCAGCAGCATCATCACGCGCAGGGCGTAATCGGTATGGAGGCTCAACTGCATAAAAGAGGTATATAATATATTGCTTTGATCAGCAAGTGGCGTAAACAGGCACATAAGATACCTGTTTGTGAGTCGCATCCGATGCATCCTGCTGAAGCCATCACCGACCATCGCCAGCATGTGCTGGCCGTGCGTGACCGCAAGCGGGCCGAAGCGCTGGCTATCGGCCTGGACGAAGTGGTGATCGACCGGGTGGTGGAGGCCTTCTACGCCCGCATCCGGGGCGATGAGCTGCTCGGTCCGATTTTCACCCAGCGCATTGCCGACTGGCCACCACACCTGGCGCGGATGAAGCAGTTCTGGCGCTCGATCCTGCTGGGCACTGCCGAATTCAACGGCAACCCGATGGCCAGGCACCAGCAGATCCCCGGGCTGGACCACGCCCATTTCAGCCACTGGCTCACCCTGTTCTACCAGACCCTGCGCCAGGAGTGCCCGCAGCCGGAAGGCGCGGCCCTGTTCGGCCAGCGGGCCAGGATGATTGCCGAGAGCCTGCTCATCGGCGTGGAGATGCACCGCGACGGGCTTGCCGTTCGCGGGGTGAAGAAGGAGCTGCCCCATGTTTGACCAGGCCCGCCAGTTCACGTTGGATCATGCCGAACCTGCCGCCCCGGCAGAGCGGCCAACGCTTACATTGGTGCAACAGGCAGACGCATCGCCGCCGGCCCAGCCGGAAGCGCGCCGGTTCGAACTGCCCCGATCGGTCTGGGCGGGGATGCTGGCCAGCTATGGCGTGTTCTTTGCCGCCATCACCATCGCCACGGGCGGCAGTGGCCAGTCGGTGTTCGCCATCGTTATCAGCCTGCTCTATACCGCGATGTACTTTGGCCTGGCCCGGGTGATTGCCCGGCAGGCGGGGCCGGACGCGAAATCTCCCCTGCTGCGCGGCGAGGCGCTGCCCACCTGGTGCGGGCCGATGGATGCGAAGGCCGTCTATGGCCAGATCCTGGTGGTGCCGATGGCCGTGGCGCTGTTCGGCGTGGGCATTGCGGTGATCTGCGCGGTGGTGCTCTGAATGGACCCGGCAATCCCCGCAGGCTTTGCCCTGGTGCGGCGGATCGGCCCGTTTACGGCTGATACGCTGCCCCGCGGGCTGCTGGGGGAACATCGGCTGAAGCCCGATCGCTGGGGCCACCTGACGCTGGAAGCCGGGGCCGTGCGGCTGGTGTGGGACGATGGTTCCAGCCGGAGCGAAGACCTGGCGGCTCCGGCGCAGGCGCTGATCCCGCCGGAAGTTCCGCATCACCTGGAATTCACGGACGACTTCGTCCTGCGGATCGACTTCCTGCAACAGGCGGGCTGACCACCTATTCCGCCGCCGCCCGCACGGCGCGGGTGATTATCACCGGCTGGGCCAGCATCTCGCCCTTCATCCACCCTTCGCCCTTGTCCGGATCGCGCGGGGCGGCGTGGATGGCTTCCACCACGTCCATCCCGCCAACCACTGTGCCGAACACGGCATAGCCCAGTGGGTCGGGATTGTCCGGGTCCGCATCCATGCTGGGCTGAGCTTGCAGCAGGATCGAGAAATCGCCGTTGGCGCTGCCCGGCTCGTTGCGGGCCATGCTCAGCGCGCCGCGCCCGTGGGTCAGGCCGGTCACGCTGGTCGGCTCATGCGCGATCGGCGGCAGGATCCGCGCGGGATCGAACTGGGTGCCGCCCTGGATCAGGCCGTTGGGGTGCGGCTCCCAGTCAAGGATCATGCTGCGGTAGAATACCGTGCCGTCCAGCCGTTGCTCGTCGACATAGCGCAGGAAGTTGCCCGCGGTGATCGGCGCGCGCTCCACCTCCAGCGCCACGGTGATCGTGCCCATGGTGGTCTGCAATTCCACCGCCACAGTGCGCGGGGCGGGCGTGGCAGGGTCCTGCGCGAGCGCCGGAACTGTCAGCGAGACGAAGGCCGCAAGCGCTGCGGCGATGCGCGTGGCTATACCATACATGGGGGGATTGTGCCCGATCGGCCCCGCGCTGCAAGCCGTGGAGCGGGGTGAGGGGTTCACAAGGCATTCAGTTCGTCGCCCACAGAGAACGGTTCATCGCACAACGATGAGGGAGTCCCCGCGATGTTTCGAACCCGCAACCCGGCCATCAGGCTGTTTCTGGCCGGCTTTGTCGCCGTACTCCTGATGATCCCGCTGATGATGGTCTACTGGCTGGTCTACGACCGCGAAAGCCAGAGCCAGACCGCGCAGGCCGCCATCACCGCCGGCTGGGGCGGGCCGCAGACAATCACCGGGCCGGTGCTGGTGATTCCCTTCGAGCGGGAGGTGTCCACCACCGAGACCGAAAACGGCACCACCCGCAATCGCATCACCCACGAACGGCGCGAGCTGTTCGTCTCGCCCACCCGGCAAAGCGTGACCACCACGATCAACCCCGATCGCAAGCGCTATGCCATCTATGAAAGCGTGGTGTTCGACAGCGCCCTGTCTGGCACGGCCCGGTTCGTGCTGCCGGCGGACCTGCCGCGCATCGGGGTCGATCCTGCCAGCCTGCAGTTCGACCGGGCAGAGCTGCGCTTCGGCGTGTCCGACCCGCGCGGGCTGACCAGCGATGCGCAGGTCACCGCGGCCGGCGAGGTCCTGCCGCTGCAACCGGGCAAGGGGCCGGCGATCACCGGCGGCGCGGGCTTTTCCGCGCCGCTGGCCTGGAACGGCGCGGGGGACCTGGCGGTTGCCTGGCGCTACGGCCTGCGCGGCAGCCACTCGCTGGGGCTGGTCCCGCGCGGCGGGGAGACCGAATGGCAGGTCAGCTCGGCCTGGCAGCATCCCGGCTTCACCGGCAGCTTCCTGCCCGACGAACGCCGGCTTGGCGCGGAGGGCTTCACCGCCACCTATGCCGGGATCACCAACCTGGCGCTGGGCCAGCCGCTGGCGACGCTGGAGGATGACAGCGTGACCCAGCCGGCGACCATCAGCCTGGTCGATCCGGTGGACCTCTACAGCCAGGTCGACCGCTCGGTGAAATACGGCTTCCTGTTCATCGGCTTCACCTTTGCCGCCTTCCTGCTGTTCGACCTGGTCGGCGGCGCGCGGGTGGCCAGCGCCGAATACCTGCTGGCGGGCACGGGCCTGGTGCTGTTCTTCGTGCTGCTGCTGGCCTTTGCCGAGGTGATCGGCTTTGCGTTGGCCTACGTGGTCGCGGCAGCGGCGATCATCGGCCTGCTGACCGCCTACAGCGCGGCGGTGCTGGGCACCTGGCGGCGGGCGGGCTTCATGGGCGGGCTGCTGGCAGGGCTCTATGCGCTGCTCTATGTCCTGCTGAACCTGGAGACCTATTCTCTGCTGATCGGCTCGGTGCTGCTGTTCGTGGCCCTGGCGGGGATCATGTACCTGACCCGCGCAATCGACTGGTCGGCCGTCTCCGTCCGCGAGGAGGGTGAGGCTTAGCGCCGCGACCGCAGGCAGGTGGGGGTGAGCTGGTCGACCCTGTTCACCCCCATCAGCTTCATTCCGCGTTCGATCTCGGCCGCCAGCAGGCCCACGGCGCGGTCCACGCCGGGCTGGCCCGCCGCCGCCAGGGCATAGAGATAGAGGCGCCCGCCACTGACCGCCTTGGCCCCCGTGGCCAGCGCCTTCAGCACGTGGCTGCCGCGCCGCACGCCGCCATCAAGGATCACCTCGATCCGGTCGCCCACGGCCTGCACGATCTCGTCGAGCTGGTCGAACGGGGCACGGCTGCCATCAAGCTGGCGGCCGCCGTGGTTGGATACCATGATGGCATCCACCCCCATGTCCGCCGCGCGCCTGGCATCTTCGACCGACATGATGCCCTTCAGGCAGAACTTGCCGCCCCACTGGTTGCGCAAGTCCTCGGCCGCCTGCCAGTCCATCGACGGGTCAAGCATCTCGTTGAAGTAGTCCTGGATCGAGATCGCCTTGCCCGATCCCGCCTGCACGTGGGTGCTGAGGTTGGGCAGGTCGAACTTCTCGCGAAACAGGAAGTTCAGCGCCCAGGCCGGGTGGGTGGCATAGCTGAGGAAGCTGGCGGGGGTGAACTTGGGTGGGGTGGTAAAGCCGGTGCGCTTGCACCGCTCGCGGTTGCCGGAAACGATCGTGTCCACCGTCAGCGTGATGGCATCGAAGTTCGCCGCCCGCGCCCGCTCCACCAGCGCGGCGTTGAGCCCGCGATCCTTGTGGTAGTAGTATTGCAGCATCTTGGGGCCGGCATAGTTCGCGCCCACTTCCTCGATGCTGACGCTCGACAGGCTGGAGACGCCGAACCAGAGGCCGAACTTCTCCGCCACGGCGGCCACGGCGCGCTCGCCCTGCCAGTGGAACAGGCGCTGCAGGGCCGTGGGGCTGAGCATCAGCGGCAGCGGGGTGGTGCGGCCCAGCACGGTCACGCTCATGTCGATATCGGCCACGCCCGCCAGCACGCGGGGCACCAGGTCCACCTCCTCGAATGCGGCGGTGTTGCGGTCCTTCGTGGCCTCGTCATCCGCTGCGCCATCGATGTAATGGAACACGGGGAAGGGCAGGCGACGCTTCGCCAGCTCACGGAAGTCCGCGATGTTATGGCACTGGTCCAGACGGCGGACGGCATAGCTGAGGCGCTTGGTCATCTGCGCGCCATAGACCCGCCTTGCATTAATCGGCAATTCAGATTACATCTGTAGTCATTGGGACCGACGAAGAGCTTTGAGGGAGTCGCTTCGATGACCGGGGATAGCAGCCTGACCCAAACCGACGCCGATAACGGTGGCGGTGCCGAGCGCATCAGCGATGCCGAATATGCCGTGATGGAGGCGCTGTGGCAGAAAAGCCCGCAGACCGCCGCCGAAGTCTGTGACCATGTCTGTGACCAGCGCGGCTGGTCGATGCCCACGGTCAAGACGCTGCTGGCCCGCCTGGTGACCAAGGGCGTGCTGGCCACCCAGCCCGATGGCCGCCGCTTCCTCTATACCCCGCTGGTGGCGCGCGAGGCCTATGTCGGTACCGAAAGCCGCCGGCTGGTCGATCGCCTGTTCGGCGGCCGCGCCGCGCCGCTGTTTGCCCACCTGGCCGAGAGCGAGGCCCTGTCGGCCGAGGATATCGCCGAGATCGAGCACCTGCTGCGGGAGTTGAAGAAATGACCCAGTGGCTGGTTGATACCTTCATCTGGACCGGCGCGCTGATCGCGCTGGTTCTCGTCCTGCGCCGCCCGGTGGCGCGCCATTTCGGGCCGCAGGTGGCCTATGCCCTGTGGGCCCTGCCGCTGCTGCGCCTGTTGCTGCCGCCGCTGGTGTTGCCCGCCAGTATGGCCCCGGCACAGAATTTCTCCGGTGCGGCCATGGCAGCCGACATGCCTGTGGCCGCGATGCCGATATCCGCCGCGTCTCTGGAGGCGGCCCCCGGATCCGCTTTCGACTGGACGCTGCTGCTGGCCGCGCTGTGGCTGGGCGGTGCGTTCCTGCTGCTTGGCTGGCGCTATGCCCAGTACCAGGCCATGCGCGCCGACCTGCTGTCCGATGCCCGCCCGGTGGGCGAGGCGGGGCGGGTGCGGCTGGTGGAAACCCCGGCCGTGCGCGCCCCCGTGGCCTTTGGCGTGTTCGACAAGGTGGTGGCCCTGCCGCCGGGCTTCATGGCCCAGCCTGACCGCGCCGCGCGCGACCTGGCGATTGCCCACGAACTGGCCCACCATCGCGGCCACGACCTGCTGGCCAACATTGCCGCCCAGCCGCTGCTGGCGCTGCACTGGTTCAATCCGCTGGCGTGGGCCGGATGGCGCGCCATGCGGCGCGACCAGGAGGCTGCCTGCGACGCCCGCGTGATCGCCGGGTGCGATCGGGACGAGCGGGTGACCTACGCCCGCGTGATCGCCGGCTATGCCACGGGCCGCCCGATGGGCCTGGCGGCGCCCATGGCCGGGCCGCTGAAGGGCGAGAAGTCGATCATCCATCGCCTGCGCACCCTGACCATGGCCGATGTCTCCGCCGCCCGCCGCAAGTGGGGGCTGGGGGCCATCGCGGGTTCCGCCCTGCTGGCGCTGCCGCTGACTGCCTCGATCACCTATGCCCAGCCGGAGGCGCCGGAAGCGCCAATTGCTCCCGACGCTCCCGAAGCGCCCGCCGCGCCCGAGGCACCGCAGGTCACCCGTCGCGTGGTGATCGTCGAGGGCACCGACGGATCGGCCAAGAGCGATGCGGACCTGCACGAGCAGGCCCGGCGCGACCTTGAAGAGGCCGACCGCGAGGTGGCACAAGCGATGGCGGACACCCGCCGCGCCATGGCCGACAACAGCGCCGCGATGGCCGATCACCGCGAAGCCCTGGCCGACCAGCGCCGCGCGCTTGCCGAAAGCCGCCGGGCCATCGCCCAGGCCCGCGCTGACCTGCCGCGCATCGAACAGGCGTGCGAAGGAGACCAGACGGTAACCGAACGGGTCGATGCCGATGGCCGCAAGGTGATCGTGATGTGCCAGCGCAATGTCCGCGTCAGCGCCAGCAACGGCCTGCGCGAAGCCCAGCGCGCGATCCGCTCCGCCCCCGGCATCCCGGAATCCGAACGGCGCGAGATCCTTCGCGACCTGCAGGAGCAGATCGAGGAACTGGAGCGCGAGGAGTTGTCCTTCGCCGTGCCGCCGGTCGCCCCCGTCGCGGTTCCGGCGGCGGTTGCCCCGGTGGCCTATCCGGTGCGGAGCGTGCGGGTGCGGGTGAAGGCTCCCCGTGTGCCTGCGGCTCCCGATGCGCCCGCAGCACCAGCCGCTCCGGCTGCGCCCCAGGCGATGCCGGTGGCGATCTGGCTGTCGGGCGGCACCGTGGTCTTCGGTACCGTGGCGAGCTGATCTGTCAGGCGCGGCGAAAGGTGACCAGGTTGTGCAGCACGAAGCTGGCAACGGGGTGATAGACCGTCACCGCCGGGTAGCTGACATAAAGTGACCCGGCAGCCAGCGCGATGACGTTCTGCACGGCCATCGCGCCCAGCACGATCACGCAGGTGACCACCAGGAACAGCGGCCCCTTGCGGTTATGGCCGCTGGTTGCCTTAAAGGAAAAGTATTAGTGGCCGACACAGGATAGTAGCAGGCTGCCGGCCAGGCCGGCCAGGCCGATCAGGTTGATCAGGGCCGGGGGCAGGGCGGTCAGGTATTCCAGGCCGCCGGTGATCAGCAAGTACTGAGGGTGGCCGACACGCCGACGATGCCGAAGCGCACCGTGCGCGACGCCAGGATGCGGCGGGTAAGCGCGATCATCGCGGGGCGGTCACGGCTGGCGGGCAGGTCTGCGCAAGCATGTCCCGGGCGATGGCTGCCCGTGGCGGGCGGGTAAAGCGCACCGCCCGCCGCCGTTCACCATGGCCCGATCAGCGGCGTCGGCGCGAGGTTTCCTGCACGACCGGCTCGGAGACGAACTGCACGTCGCCGCTGTCTTCGCCGGCATTCTCGCGCCGGTCATCTCCACGGCGGTTGCGGCCGGAGTTGTTGTCCTCTGCCTGCTCCGCTGCCGCTGCGGCCGCTTCGCGTTCGGCGCGGATGCGGATCGCCTCGGCCTCGGTGGCGGGGCGGGCGGGGTAATTGCAGCCCATGCCCTGGCCGCGCCCTTTCAGGTAGGCACGCCGCGTCATCCCCGCGGCAATCGCTTCGCGGAAGTCGCGTTCGTGCTCGTTGGCGCCCGACACTTCGCGGATGATCCCGCGGAACGGGATCAGGCTGCCCAGCAGGCGTTGGGCAATGTTGCCGGCGGAAATGTTGCGGCCCCCGGCATCGGGTACTTCGGTATCGAAATCGGAACCAAGGACCGCGTCGAGCTCTGCCACGCTCTGGATCAGCTGGCGGCAGTTGCGCACGCCGGTCTGGTCGTACGGAGCTTCGCGCGCCGCCAGCAGCAACGGCGGGATGGGATCGTTGCGCAGGTTGAGGTCACCCAGCGGGGTCAGTGCCACGTCGGCCGCATCGGGATCGTTGTTCAGGCCGCGCGGCTGGTTCTGCGCCAGCGCGGGGGATGCCAGTCCCAGTGCAAGCAAGGTTAGCGCACTAGCGGCGCAGGTCGGCAAACGTGTCGCACTGGTCTTCATCACCGGTCTGGATTCCCCTTCTGAGCCATTCCATGCGCTGGGCGCTGGAGCCGTGGGTGAAGCTTTCCTGGTTCACCGATTGCCCCGCGTTGCGCATCAGCGTGTCGTCACCAATGGCATTGGCGGCGGTCATGCCCTCTTCAAAGTCGCCAGGTTCGATAAGGTTCCGGTTGCGCCCGGCCCACACGCCTGCATAGCAATCCGCCTGCAGCTCCATGCGCACCTGCAACTGGTTGGCGGCTTGCGGGTTCTGCTGCTGGGCGGACCGGATCTGGTCGGCCAGGCCGGTCAGGTTCTGCACATGGTGGCCATACTCGTGCGCCATCACGTAATACCGGGCAAAGTCGCCGCTCGCGCCCATCTGGCTGGCCATCTGGTCAAAGAAACTGGTGTCGATGTAGATGCCCTGGTCGGGCGGGCAATAGAACGGCCCCATGGCCGACTGGGCCGCGCCGCAGCCGGAATTGGTGCCGCCCTGGTAATAGACCAGCGTCGGCTGTTGGAACGGAATGTTCGCCTCGGCAAACAGCGGCTCCCATGTCTGGTTCAGGCTGTCGAGGGCGTTGCAGCCTTCCAGCGCATAGGTGTTCGAATTGCACAACTCCTCCACGCTCTGGCTGCTGCCCGCCTGGTCCTGCGGCAGGCTCTGCTGGCCGCCCTGGACCATGCCGATCATCTGCTGCGGATCGGCCCCGAACACGAACACGCCGATCAGCACCACGATCAGGCCGCCGCAGCCCATCCCGCCCGCGCCAATGCCGCCGCCTCCGCCGCCGCCACGCACGCGGATGTTGTCGGGATTGAATGGATTGAGCCGCATGTACCTTGCCCCTCTTGTGCAATTGCGAGATGGGGCTGGACCAGCCCCGCCCCCGCGTGGGAAACCTATGGCGACAAATCAATGGAGTCGAGAATGTTCCTGAACGGCAAGCGTGCCCTTGTTACCGGGTCCACTTCGGGCATTGGCCTGGCCATAGCCCGCGCCCTGCGCGCCGAAGGGGCAACGCTGGTGCTCAACGGCTTCGGGCCGGGCGAATTGATCGATGAGCTTTGCGGCGAACTGGGGGCCAGTCACGTCGATGCCGACCTGACGAGCGCGGCAGGGGCCGAAAAGCTGATGGCCGCGGCGGGCGAGGTTGACGTGCTGGTCAACAATGCGGGCATGCAGTTCGTCAGCCCGGTTGAAGACTTTCCGGTGGCAAAGTGGGAGGCGATCATCAACCTCAACCTGTCCTCCGCCTTCCACACCTCGCGGCTGGCGGTGCCTTACATGAAGCAGGCGGGCTGGGGCCGGATCATCAACGTGGCCAGCGCCCACTCGCTGGTCGCCAGCCCCTACAAGGCGGCGTATGTGGCGGCCAAGCACGGCATCGCCGGCCTCACCAAGGTGCTGGCGCTGGAACTGGCCGAGGCGGGCATTACCGCAAACTGCATCAGCCCCGGCTATGTCTGGACCCCGCTGGTCGAAAACCAGATCCCCGACACCATGGCCGCCCGCGGCCTGACCCGCGAACAGGTGATGCGCGATGTGCTGCTGGCCAAGCAGCCGACCAAGAAGTTCGTGGCGGTGGAGGAAGTGGCGGCCATGGCCGTGTTCCTGTGCGGCGAAGCAGCGCAGAACATCAACGGGGCGAACATGTCTATCGATGGTGGGTGGACGGCGGAGTAACTTTTCCCCGCCCCCTAGCGATTGCCACAAGCTGCGGTTACATGGGCCGCCACGAATCGCCTTGCGCACAACATCTGGTGGCACCCATGGAAATCGAAACCGGCCTGACATTCGACGACGTCCTCCTGCGGCCGGGCGAGAGCGACCTGGTGCCCAGCCAGACCAGCACCCGCACCCGGCTGACGCGCGACATCTCGCTCAACATCCCGGTGCTGTCGGCCGCTATGGACACCGTGACCGAAAGCGACATGGCCATCGTGATGGCCCAGCTTGGCGGCATCGGCGTGCTCCACCGCAACCTGACGATCGAGGAACAGTGCGCCGCCGTGCGCCAGGTGAAGCGGTTTGAAAGCGGCATGGTGGTCAACCCCATCACCATCACGCCCGATGCCACGCTGGGCGAGGCGCAGGCGCTGATGACGCAGAACCGCATCAGCGGCATTCCCGTGGTCGCTGCCGATGGCAAGCTGGTGGGTATCCTGACCAACCGCGACGTGCGCTTTGCCGACAATCCGCGCCAGCCGGTGCGCGAGCTGATGACGGCGGAGAACCTCGCCACGGTGTCCGAAGGCGTCAGCCAGGAAGAGGCGCGCCGCCTGCTCCACGCCCGCCGGATCGAGAAGCTGCTGGTGGTGGACGATGCCTATCACTGCGTGGGCCTGATCACGGTGAAGGATATCGAGAAAGCGGTGCTGCACCCTGATGCCACGAAGGATGCCGCCGGTCGCCTGCGCGTGGCGGCGGCCACCACCATCGGCGACAAGGGCTTTGCCCGCACCGAAGCGCTGGTGGATGCCGGGTGCGACGTGATCGTGATCGATACCGCCCACGGCCACAACAAGGACGTGGCCCGCGCGGTTGAGCGGGTAAAGAAGCTGAGCAACGCGGTGCAGGTGATCGCCGGCAACGTGGCCACGGCTGAGGCGACCAAGGCGCTGGTCGGCGCGGGCGCGGACGGCGTGAAGGTGGGCATCGGCCCCGGAAGCATCTGCACCACCCGCATCGTGGCGGGCGTGGGCGTACCGCAGTTGACCGCCATCATGGAAGCCGCCAGCGCTGCTGGCGATGTGCCGATCATCGGTGACGGTGGCCTGCGCACCAGCGGCGATGCGGCCAAGGCCCTGGCCGCCGGTGCCAGCACCGTGATGATCGGCAGCCTGCTGGCCGGCACCGAGGAAGCGCCGGGCGAGACGTTCCTCTACCAGGGGCGCGCCTACAAGGCCTATCGCGGCATGGGCAGCGTGGGGGCGATGGCACGCGGCAGCGCGGATCGCTATTTCCAGCAGGACATCAAGGACCAGATGAAGCTGGTGCCCGAAGGGATCGAAGGCCAGGTGCCCTACAAGGGCCCGGCGCGTGATGTGGTCCACCAGCTTGTCGGCGGCATCAAGGCAGCCATGGGCTATACCGGCAGCGCCACGATTGCCGACCTGAAGCAGCGCGCGCGGTTCATCCGCATTACCAACGCGGGCCTTTCCGAAAGCCACGTGCATGACGTGTCGATCACCCGCGAGGCACCGAACTATCCGACCCGCTAAGCCCGGATTGGCAGGATGACCCCCGCCGCACATATCCAGGCGGCGATCGGCATCCTCGACGCCGTGATCGCCGCCGCCAGCGGGCAGGGTGCCCCGGCGGACCGGATCGTGGCCGACTGGGCGCGCGCCAACCGCTATGCCGGCTCGAAAGACCGCAAGGCCATTCGCGAGCTGGTCTATGCCGCCATCCGCGCCTGCGGCCCGGTGCCGCCAAGCGGGCGGGCGGCCATGCTGCGGCTGGCGACCGACTTTCCCGACATGCGCGCCCTGTTCGACGGCGCCGGCTATGGCCCCGCGCCGATCGGGCCGGACGAGCAGCTTGCCGCATCGGGCGTGGCGCCGGCCTGGCTGGAGGAGCGGCTGGCGGCAGCGGACGTGGCCGGGCAAGCCGCCCGTGCGCTGCTCGATCGCGCGCCGCTGGATATCCGCATCAACACGCTGAAGGCCGATCCTGCCATGCTGAACCTGCCGCAGGCCGGGGCACCTTTGCCGGTGGCGGGGGCCCTGCGCCTGTCGCCCGGCACACCGGTTGAAGGTTGGGATGCCTTCAAGCAGGGCCTGATCGAGGTACAGGACGCCGGCAGCCAGTTGGCCTGCCAGGCCGTGGCGGCCGCCCCCGGCGAGACGGTAATCGACCTGTGCGCGGGTGCTGGCGGCAAGACGCTGGCCCTGGCCGCCGCCATGCAGAACAAAGGCACGCTGATTGCAGCGGACAGCGATCGCCGCCGCCTGGGCCAGCTTGCCCCGCGCGCCGAACGCGCCGGGGCGACGATTGCCCACACCGTGCTGCTCGACCCGGGCCAGGAGCTGGACGCGCTCGCGCCCTGGGAAAACAAGGCCGATGCCGTGCTGGTCGATGCGCCCTGTTCCGGCACGGGCACCTGGCGGCGCAACCCGGAAGCCCGCTGGCGGCTGACCCCCCGCGAACTGGAGCGGCTGGTGGCCCTGCAGGCGCGGCTGCTGGACGTTGCCGCGCAGCTTGTGCGCCCCGGCGGGCGGCTGGTTTATGTCACCTGCTCGCTGCTGGACGAGGAAGGGGCCGGGCAGGTGGCGCGCTTCCTGGCGGCCAATCCCCGCTTCAGCGCCGACCCGCTCGATCTGCCCCTGGGCTGCCCACGCGGCCCCGGCTGGCGGCTGCAACCCGGCAGCGACGGAACCGACGGATTTTTCATCGCGCGTTTATCCGCCGCATGATAGGCCTTGGGGTGTCATGACCAGCGAACGCCCGGAATCCCGGCCGACGATCAAGGAACTCGCCATGCGTTATACTCCGGCCGCTTTTGCCATTGCCCTGCTGGCTGCGGTCACCTCCAGCGCCGCCTTCAGTGCGGCCGAGGCCCCCGATCCGCGCGCGGTGCAACTGGCGGCAGAAGGCCGCGCGGCGCTTGACGCTGGCGACGTGCAGGGCGCGACAGACGCATTCGAGGCGGCCCTGGTGGTCGATCCCGGCTATTCAACCGTTTACCTTGACCTGGCCAGTGCAGCCCGCGCTTCGGGCATGCAGGGCAAGGCCATCCGCTATTACCGCATAGTTCTAGCGCGCGATCCGGAAAACCTGGCCGCGCTGGCGGGCGAGGGCGAGGCGCTGGCCGAGAAGGGCGCACTGGCCGGTGCGCGCGAGAACCTGGCGCAGCTTGAAGCGCTGTGCGGGGCAACCTGCGCCGAAGTGGCCCAGCTCAACGCCGCAATCGCCCGCGGCCCCCTGCCGCGCGTGGCATCGGCCGAAGTTTCACCGGACGCCGGCGTTTCGGTGAACTAGGCCTCAGATCAGGGGAGCCAGACCCGTTACCACCCGCTCGTAAACGGCGCGCTTGAATGGCACGATCAGGTCCGGCAGCAGGTGCGGATCGACCCATTTGAAGGCGCTGAATTCCGGGTGCTTGTGGGCGTTGAGGTCCACGTGCCGGTCCTCACCGGTAAAACGCACCAGGAACCAGGTCTGCCGCTGGCCCAGGTACTTGCCGCCCCACAGCTTGCCCTTCAGGTCATCGGGCAGGTCGTAATAGATCTCGTCCGGCAGGTGGGTGACCGGCTGCAGGTGCTTTTCGCCGATGCCGGTTTCCTCCTCCAGCTCGCGCAGCGCGGCCTGCACCAGGTCTTCGCCGGGATCCACCCCACCCTGCGGCATCTGCCACCAGTCGCCTTCCTTGTTGTCGATCCGCTTGCCCACGAACACGCGGGCATCGGTGTTGACCAGCATCACGCCCACGCAGGGCCGATAAAGCGAAGGATCGGTAGCAGTCGTCATCCCGCCGCGTTATCCAAACAGGTGGAGCAATTCCATCGCCCCGTTGCCAAAGGAACAGAAAATCTTGATTGCCCCTGAGGCGGGGGGACCATAGGGCGGCAAACCTACGGCGCGGATGCGATTTTCCCGCGCGTGAACAGGATGTGCGAGTGATGGCAACCCAGGTGGCCGACAAGCCGGCCCAGACTTCCCCGACCGCCGCCCCCGATGCGGTGGTGGTGCGCTTTGCCGGCGACAGTGGCGATGGCATGCAGTTGACCGGCGGACAGTTCACCCTGTCCACCGCCCTTGCCGGTAATGACCTGGCGACCTTCCCGGACTTTCCGGCAGAAATCCGCGCGCCGCAGGGCACGCTGTTCGGCGTGTCCGCCTTCCAGATCAACTTCGGCAGCCGCGAGATCAACACCGCCGGTGACGCGCCGGACGTGCTGGTGGCGATGAACCCGGCGGCGCTGAAGGTGAACCTCTCGGCCCTCAAGCCCGGCGGCCTGATCATTGCAGACACCGGTGAGTTCACCCAGCGCAACCTCGACAAGGCGAAGTATGCCAGCAACCCGATCGAGGATGGCAGCCTGGCCAAGTGGAACGTGCTGGCCTTCGACATCTCGGCCCTGACGGTCGAGGCGGTGAAGGACTTCGGCCTGGGCAACAAGGATGCCCTGCGCTGCAAGAACATGTGGACGCTGGGCCTGGCGTTGTGGATGTTCGACCGCGATCGGCAGCCCCTGATCGACTGGCTGAACGCCAAGTTCGCCAGGAAGCCGGAACTGGCCGGTGCCAACATCGCCGCGCTCAACGCCGGCCACGCCTATGGCGAAACGGCGGAACTGTCCGGACCGCTGAAGAAGCTGCACATCGATCCGGTACCCGCCGCGCCGGGCCTCTATCGCACCATCACCGGCGCGGAAGCGGTGTCGCTGGGGCTGGTGGCGGGGGCGCAGCTTGCCGGCCTGCACATGTTCTTCGGCGGCTATCCGATCACGCCGGCCAGCTCCATCCTGCACTATCTGGTGAAGATGAAGGAGTTCGGCGTCACCACCTTCCAGGCGGAAGACGAGATTGCCGCGATCTGTTCGGCCATCGGCGCCAGCTATGCCGGCCAACTGGGCGTAACCAGTTCCTCCGGACCAGGCATCGCTCTGAAGGGCGAGGCGATGGGCCTGGCGGTGATGACCGAGCTGCCGCTGGTGATCGTCAACAGCCAGCGCGGCGGCCCCTCCACGGGCTTGCCCACCAAGACCGAGCAAAGCGACCTGTACCAGGCGGTCTATGGCCGCAACGGCGATGCGCCGATCCCGGTGATTTCGGCCCGCTCGCCCAGCGATGTGTTCGAAGTGGCGATCGAGGCCTGCCGCATCGCGGTAGAATACATGACCCCGGTTATCCTGCTGACCGATGGCTATATCGCCAATGCGGCCGAGCCGTGGAAGGTGCCCGATCCGGAAACCTTTGCCCCGTTCAAGGCGCAGTTCCTGACCGAGAAGAACGATGGCGACCGGTTGCTGCCCTATGCGCGCGATACCAAGGGCGCACGGCCGTGGATCAAGCCGGGCACGCCGGGCCTGATGCATCGCATCGGCGGCATCGAGAAGAACCAGGGCACCGGCAACATCGACTATTCGCCGGAAAACCACCAGGCGATGACCGATGCCCGCAAGGCCAAGATCGATGGCATCGTGGTGCCCGACCAGGATGTGTCGCTGGGCGATGCCAAGGGTCGCCTCGCCGTGGTCGGCTGGGGCAGCACCTATGGCCCCATCCGCCGCGCGGTGGACAATGCGAGGGCCAAGGGCCTGTCGGTCAGCCACATCCACGTGCGCAACATCTGGCCGCTGCCCAGGAACCTGGGCGACTTGCTCAAGGGCTTCGACAAGGTGCTGGTGCCCGAGATGAACACCGGCCAGTTCAAGACCGTGCTGCGCGACCAGTTGCTGGTGGATGCCGAAAGCCTGACCAAGACCAGCGGGCAGCCGTTCCAGATCGCCGAGCTGGACGCGGCCATCGCCAAGTTCTTCGACGGCGTCCCGGGCAACGAGGGCGGGGCGGTGGAACCCAATTCGCAGCAGTTGCCCAACCCGGTGGCAGGTTACGATGACGGCTCGCTGAAGGCGGGCGGAGACGCGCAATGAACGACATGACCCCGATCCAGACCACCCTGAAGGACTGGGAAACCGACCAGGAAGTGCGCTGGTGCCCCGGTTGCGGTGACTACGCGATCCTGAAGGCCGTGCAGCGCACCCTTCCGCAGTTGGGCGCGGACCCGGCGAACACCGTGTTCGTGTCCGGCATCGGCTGCTCCAGCCGCTTCCCGTACTACATCGAAAGCTATGGCTTCCACACTATCCACGGCCGCGCGCCGGCCTTTGCCACCGGCATCAAGCTGGCCAATCCGGCGCTGGACGTTTGGCTGGTGACGGGTGACGGCGATGGCCTGTCCATCGGCGGCAACCACCTGATGCACGTGCTGCGCCGTAACGTGAACATGCAGATCATGCTGTTCAACAACGAGATCTACGGCCTGACCAAGGGACAGTATTCGCCCACCAGCCGCGTGGGCACCACCACGCCTTCCACCCCGCTGGGATCGGTCGACCGACCGGCTAACCCCTGCGCCTTCGCGCTGGGCGTGGGCGCCCGGTTCGTGGCGCGCGGGTTCGACGTGTCCAAGAACCTGCCCGATGTGCTCAAGGCCGCCCATGCCCACAAGGGTGCGGCCTTTGTGGAAATCTTCCAGAACTGCGTGGTCTACAACAAGGACGTGTTCGACGCCTTCGCCCAGCCCAAGGGTGCGGAAGACCGCCAGTTGTGGCTGGAGGACGGCAAGCCCATGCTGTTTGCCAAGGAAACCAAGGGTCTGGCACTCGATCTTGAGAACCTGGAACTGAAGGTTGTGGACGTGGTCGACGGTGATTGGCAGGCCGCCGGCGTTCTGGTGCACAACGTGAAGAACCGCAGCATCGCCCACATGCTGGTGGAACTGCCCTTCGGCCGGTTCCCGATGGCGCTGGGCGTGCTTTACGACGATCCGCGCCCCACCTATGAGGAAGGCGTGGCCGACGAGATCGCCCGCGCCACCGCCGGTAAGAACACCAGCCTGGCCCGCCTGCTGGCCAAGGGCCAGACCTGGACCGTGGAGGCAGAAGGCGGCCACCCGGCCTGATTGCGGCTTGGGGAAAGCCCCCAAGCGCGCTTGCCAAGGCTTTGCCTCACAACCTAAAGCCCTCGCAGCCCCGCGCTGCGGGGGCTTTGTGTTTCCGGGTGAGGGGGTTTCATGTCGATCGTCAGCAAGCGCATCCTGGTTACCGGGGGCGCGGGGTTTCTCGGCAGTCACCTGTGCGAGCGGCTGCTCGAGGCCGGCCACGATGTGCTGTGCGTGGACAACTACTTCACCGGCCGCCGCGCCAACGTGGCGCACCTGCTGGACAGCGACCGGTTCGAGCTGATGCGCCATGACGTCACCTTCCCGCTCTATGTGGAGGTGGACGAGATCTACAACCTGGCCTGCCCGGCCAGCCCGGTGCACTACCAGCACGATCCGGTGCAGACGACGAAGACCAGCGTACACGGCGCGATCAACGTGCTGGGCCTTGCCAAGCGCACGCGGGCCAAGATCTTCCAGGCCAGCACCAGCGAAGTCTATGGCGACCCCTCCGTCCACCCGCAGCCGGAGGAATACTGGGGCAACGTCAACCCCATCGGCATCCGGTCCTGCTATGACGAGGGCAAGCGCTGCGCCGAGACGCTGTTCTTCGATTACCACCGCCAGCACGGGCTGGAGATCAAGGTGGCGCGCATCTTCAACACCTATGGCCCGCGCATGCACCCGGCCGACGGGCGCGTGGTATCGAACTTCATCGTCCAGGCACTGAAGGGCGAGCCGATCACGATCTATGGCGAGGGCCTGCAAACGCGCAGCTTCTGCTATCGCGATGACCTGGTGGAAGGCTTCATCCGCCTGATGGCCACCGGCGCCGAGGTGACCGGCCCGATCAACCTGGGCAATCCGGGCGAATTCACCATGATCGAGCTGGCCGAGGCGGTGATCGACCTGACCGGCAGCGCCAGCCAGCTGACCTTCCTGCCCTTGCCGGCAGACGATCCCAAGCAGCGCCAGCCCGATATCACCAAGGCGCGTGAAGTGCTGGGCTGGGAGCCCAAGGTGAATCTGCGCGATGGCCTGACCCATACCATCGCCTATTTCGACCAGCTCCTCAAAGAGATCGGCTGAGGCGGCCTATTCCCCGGCAGCCTTGTCTGTCGGGGCGGGATTGTGCTGCGGTTCTTCGGGCTGCTCCACCTTGTGCTGGCGTTGCAGGCGGGCAGTGAGCGCGCCCATGGCCAGGGCCCAGGCGGCCCCGGCGGTCCAGCCGGCCACCACGTCGCTGGGATAATGCACGCCCAGGAACACCCGCGTCACGCCCACGCCGATCACCAGCAGCACGGCGCTCGCCAGGATGAACAGGCGGGTGGGGCGGTCTTCGAAATTGCGCGCCAGCACCATGGCCACCGTCAGGTAGACGATCGCGCTGTTGGTGGCGTGGCCGCTGGGAAAGCTCATCGTGTTCACCTCCACCAGGTGCGGCACGATATCGGGCCGGGGGCGGGCGAACAGGTCTTTCAGCAGCATACTGGCCAATGCGCCGCCGCCGGTGGCCGCTGCCATCACCGCCGCCAGCCGCCGCCGCTTGCGGAACAGCAGCAGTGCCACGGCCAGCAGGGATACCAGCGTCAGCACCACCACGCTGCCCAGGGCAGAGAGGTCGATCATGGTTCCTGGCAGCCACGCTGGGCCGATCGGCTGGGCCGGGTTTCCGGGTACACGGAACAGGAGGGTGATGGTCCGGTCGAGCGCGGTGGTTTCGCCCTCCACCATCTCGCCTGCCAGCTTGACGAAAGCCCAGACCAGCGCGGCGGAAGCCAAGAACAGCACCAGCCATTTCTGCTCGCGCGCCCAATGGGCCCGCAGGTCGGTGAAGGTCATGGCTCTGGCGTCTCCGTAGGTTTGCCGCCACAACGGCGGTGATGGCGAATGGTTGCCCGATGGGCGGAGCGTTTTGAATGGATAATCTCACCCACTCGCTGATCGGCGCGGTGATCGGCCAGTGTGGCCTGAAGAAAAAGACGGGCCTGTCCATGCCGGCGCTGATTATCGGGGCCAACCTGCCGGACGTGGATGCGGCGTGCTTCTTCTGGCTGGAGGGGCAGGAGCACCTGGCCTTCCGCCGTGGCATTACCCACGGCCCGCCCGCCATGATTCTCCTGCCGCTGCTGCTGGCAGGCGCGCTGTATGGCTGGGACCGCTGGCAGGCGAAGCGCGGCAAACGGCCGGAAGGACGAAGGCCGGTGCATTTCGGCTGGCTCTATGCCTTGTCGCTGCTCGGCTGCCTAACCCATCCGGCGATGGACTGGATGAACAACTATGGCGTGCGCCTGCTGGCTCCGTTCAGCCAGCGCTGGTTCTATGGCGACGTGCTGTTCATCATTGACGTGTGGATCCTGGCCATGCTGATCGGCGGCGTGTGGCTGTCGCGCAGGCGGGAAAAGAGGGGCGGCGAATGGATGCGCCCGGCGCGCGTGACCCTATCCGCCATGCTGGCCTACATCGGCCTCAACGCCGGGATCACCCATGCGCGGGAAAGCGCGCTGGCGGGGCAGGGTGACGTGGTGATCGCCAGCGCCGTTCCGGTGGCCTTCTGGCAGCGGCAGATGATCGTGGGGGGCGAAGGGCGCTATACCATCGACGGCGAACCCATCGGCGATTTCGACCTGACCGAGGCTGACGAGCCTGACATAGCCCGCGCCGTGCCACAGGCCGCGCCCTTCCTGTTCTGGGCACGCGCGCCTTTGGTCCATGTTGCCGATGACGGGCGCTATCTCCTACGCGATGCCCGCTATCTGATGCGCGGGACGAACAGTTTCAGCGTGGAACTGCCCGCCGAGGTCTGCGCTCCGCAAGAGCCGCCGACGCAATAGGAAAGGACGCCCTTCGTGCCGCAACCGCAAATCGTCTGGCTGCGGCGCGATCTGCGCCTGGCGGACCAGGCTGCCTTCCACGCGGCGGCCAGGCTGGGCCCGGTCATCCCGGTCTATATCCTGGATGACGAGACGCCCGCCGAACGCCGGATGGGCGGGGCCAGCCGCTGGTACCTGCACCAGGCGCTGTCCGCGCTGGAGATCGAGCTGGATCACCACGAACTGCGCCTGATCCTGCGCCGCGGACGGGCCGACGAGGTGCTGGGGGCGCTGGTCGAGGAAACAGGGGCCGCCGGGGTCCACGCGCTGCGCCATTACGAACCCTGGTGGCGCGAGGCGGAGGAGAGACTGGCGGGCAAGGTGGACCTGACGCTGCATGACGGGCTGTACCTGCTGCCGCCCGGCTCGGTGGTGACGGGGGGTGGCACGCCGTTCAAGATCTTCACCCCCTTCATGCGCGCGCTGTTTGCCGAGATTGGCGAGGAGGAGCCACTGCCCGTCCCCGATTTCTCGCGGCCCGCGAAGTGGCCCAAGTCCGACCGGCTGGAAGACCTGGCCCTGCTGCCGACCGCCCCTGACTGGGCAGAGGGCATGCGCCAGGCCTGGACCGCCGGTTCAGCCGCCGCGCAGGAGCGGTTCGACAGCTTCCTGGAGGTGATCGACGACTATCGCGAAGATCGCGAACTGCCCTCGATCGACGGTTCCTCGCGCCTCAGTCCGCAGCTTCATTTCGGGGAGGTCAGCCCGCGCCAGTTGTGGGCCCAGGTGGCGCACAATCCCGGGCGCGGGGCGGGCTTCTTCCGCGCCGAACTGGCGTGGCGCGACTATGCCGCCAACCTTGTCGCCCAGTTCCCGCGCTATACCGAGGAGCCCTATCGCCCCGGCTATGACCACCGCCTGTGGCGCGATCCGCTGACCGACGAGGAGGCAGCAGCGGACCTGAAGGCATGGCAGCAGGGCCGCACCGGCTATCCCATCGTCGATGCCGGGATGCGCCAGTTGTGGCAGACCGGCTGGATGCACAACCGCGTGCGGATGATCGCCGCCAGCTTCCTGGTAAAGCACCTGCTGATCGACTGGCGCCACGGTGAGGAATGGTTCTGGGATACGCTGGTGGATGCCGACCATGCCAGCAACGGCACTAACTGGCAGTGGGTCAGCGGCACGGGGGTAGACAGCAACATGTTCGTGCGGATCATGGCCCCGTTGAGCCAGAGCGAGAAGTTCGACGCGGGCGACTATATCCGCCACTACGTGCCGGAACTCGCCAGCCTGGCAGACCCCTATGTGCACGATCCGGAGGAAGCCGGCTGCCGCCCCGCAGCCTACCCGCGCAAGGTCATCGGCCACCGGGAAGCGCGCGAGCGGGCGCTGGCGGCCTATCGCGCCATCAGCCGCTGACGCTGCGCCTCCATATAAGCGCGCACGTGCTGCTGCAGCACGGGGAAGGACTGCTGCATCGGGTTGCCCTGCAGTTCGCCACTGGCTTGCTGCATCGCCTCGCGCTCGTTGACGCGGGGATAGGGGATTTCGGGCACAGGCACGCCCAGGAAGGCACATAGCGGCTCCCACCCGTCGCGTGCCTCGAACACCAGTAGCCGCTCGGCCGGGATGGTGGCCTTCACCGCCTCGCCATACTGTTCGAACCGGGCGGTCATTGCCTCGCGGTCAAGCTTCGTGCCGAAGGGGTTCTGCGCCAACATGCCAGGGGCCAGCGGCGACCGCATCATGACCTTCACATGCCCGGGGTCGCCCACCGTCTCGCGCACCGAATCGAACCAGGCATCGGGATCACGCCGCGTCAGGATCACCTTTGCCTGCGGGAAGCGTTGCGCCAGTTGCCGCCACATCATGCAGCCGGGGCTGTCGACCGTGGCCTGGTAGGTGTCCCACAGCGGATCGAGCAGCCCGGGGCGCAGCTTGGCGAAGGCCCACTTCCAGCGGTGTTCGGGGTGCTGGATGAACTCGGTCATGTGATAACATGGGCCGAAGCCCAGCAGCTCTAGCGCGAACTTCAGGCTCAGCGTGCCCGTGCGCGGCATGGCCGCCCCGATCACCTGCAGGGCCATGGCCCGGTCCTTCCCCGTTGTTGTTTTTTGCCCTGATAGGCGCGCGCGTGGGCGGAGGCAAACCTTGCCCAGTAACCCGCGCGGGCGCATAAACCCGCGCATGGCAACACGGGGAGAGGAGCTGTTGCACGCCGGTGCGCGATTCGGGTCCAGCCCGGGCGTGCTGTCGCGCCTGGTGGCCCCCGGTTTTCGCCACCTGATCGCGCGGATCGATGCGGGGCTGGCCGCCGGCCGGATCGATGCCGTGCTGCCCGATGGTTCGCGCATCACCCTGGGCGGCCGCGCGCCGGGCTTTGCCGGGCAGATCCACCTGAAGGACTGGCGCGCCCTGTTGCGGCTGGCCACCGGCGGGTCCAGCGGCTGGTACCAGGCGTGGGAAGCGGGCGAATGGACCAGCCCCGATCCGGTGCCGCTGTTCGCCCTGTTCGCCGCCAACGGGGCCACGTTGGGCGAGGTCGGCCGTGCCAAGGGCCCGTGGCGCTGGGGCGCGCGGCTGTTCCACTGGCTGAACCGCAACACGAAGCGCCAGGCAGAGCGTAACATCCACGTGCATTACGACCTGGGGAATGATTTCTACGGCGCCTGGCTGGACCCCACGATGAGCTATTCCTCGGGCTATCACCTGCGGGGTGACGGGCTGGAGCAGAGCCAGCACGCCAAGTGGCAGCGGCTGGCCGAACGGCTGGGTAATCCGGCAAGCTTGCTGGAGATCGGCTGCGGCTGGGGAGCCCTGTCCGGCCATTTCGCTGCGGCCGGGGCGGCGGTGACGGCCATCAGCCTGTCTGACGAACAGCTTGCCTGGGCACGGTCGCGCTATCCCGCCGTGGACTTCCGCAAACAGGACTACCGCGACACAGGAGTGGAGGGTGGGGGCCAGTTCGATGCGATCGTAAGCGTGGAAATGGTCGAGGCGCTGGGCCGCGAATACTGGCCGGCCTTCATGGATTGCGTGGCGCGCAACCTGAAGCCGGGCGGCCGCGCGGCGATCCAGTACATCGCCATGCGTGATGACCTGTTCGACGGCTATGCCCGCAATGCCGATTTCATCCAGGCCTATATCTTCCCCGGCGGCCTGCTGATCCGCGCCAGCGAATTCCGCCGCCTGGCCGAGGCGCGCGGGCTGGCCTGGGAAGACGAGGAAAGCTTCGGCCTCGACTATGCCGAAACGCTGCGCCTGTGGCGCGAGCGGTTCGATGCGGCACAGCGCGAAGGGCGGCTGCCCGCTGGCTTCGACGAACGGTTCTGCCGCCTCTGGCGCTTCTACCTGCAATACTGCGAAGGCGGCTTTCGCGGCGGCGGCATCACGGTCAGCCAGGTGACGTTGGTGAAGCGCGGGTGAGGTGCCAGTGAAACGGGGGCTGAAACTAGGCCTGCTGGCGCTGGCGGCCCTGGGCCTGGCCGGCGCGCTTGCCTGGCAGGCGATGGACCGCGACCTGCGGGCACTGGCCCTGACCGGCCCGACCGATACCGACATCCTGTTCTGGTCCACCGGGCAGCGCGACGCCGGCTTCCGCGCGCTCGACAAGCTGGATTGGGTGGTGGGCAACCGCACGATTGCGCGGGGGGAGCGGGTCCATCCCCTGCCGCCGGGTGAACCGCTGGCGCTGCCTGCCAGCTTCGATTTCCCGCGCTATCTGGCGCACCAGCGGGTGGCGGCCATTGTCGTGTTGCTCGATGGCAAGGTGGTGCTGGAACATTACGGGCTGGGCTTCGGGCCGCAGGGGCGCTGGACGAGCTTCTCGGTCGCCAAGAGCCTCACCTCGACCATGGTCGGTGCCGCGCTGCAGGACGGGGCGATCCGCTCGCTGGACGATCCGGTGACCGATTACATCGCCGACCTGCGCGGATCGGCCTATGACAAGGTGAGCGTGCGGCAACTGCTGACCATGACCAGCGGGGTGCGCTGGAACGAGGACTATGCCGATCCCGCCAGCGACGTCGCCCGTTTCAACAGCGCCACGCCCGATGCCGGGGTGGATGCCACCGTCAGCTACATGCGCCGCCTGCCGCGCCTCTATCCGGCCGGAGAACGCTGGGTCTATAAGACCGGCGAAACCAACCTGATCGGCGTGCTGGTGAGCGAGGCGACCGGCAAGCCGCTGGCCCAGTACCTGTCCGAAAAGGTCTGGGCGCCTTTCGGCATGGAGCAGGATACCACCTGGCTGCTCGGCGCAACCGGCCACGAGATCAGCGGCTGCTGCATCCAGGCTACCACCCGCGACATGGCCCGCTTCGGCCTGTTCGTGCTGGGCGATGGGGTGATCGACGGCCGGCGCGTGGTGCCGGAGGGCTGGTTTGCCCAGGCCGGCAGCAGGCAGGCCGATATCGGCAAGCCCGGCAGGGGCTATGGCTTCCAGTGGTGGACCTATGACGATGGCACTTTTGGCGCGCAGGGCATCTTCGGGCAGGGTATCTTCATCGATCCGGCGCGGCGGCTGGTTATTGCCAGCAACGCGAACTGGCCGGTCGCCAGCGACGATGCCTATTGGGAGGAACGCGAAGGCTTATACCGCGCGGTTCAGGCGGCGGTAGATGCGGCTCAGCCGCGATAGACCCCGTCTCCGCGATAGCGGGCCAGGATGTTGTCGTGGACAATGGGGCTGAGCAGGTTGGTGAAGGCGCAGCCGCACTGGCCGTTTTCCCACCAGACCACCTCGGCCTGCAGCGATTCGAGGCCCGGCAGGGTGAGCCAGCAGATCGACCCCGGATACATCCGCGTGATCGCCGTGGCCGAGAAACCCGACAGGGACAGGTCGTTCACCACCGTCTGGTAGGCGCGCATTCCGGAGGCGCGCAGTTGCGCCGGAATGACGATCTTGGTCCGCGGAGCCGAGCGGTCTTCCTGGGAGACGATCTCGTAGCGGCTGTGCCGGTTATGCAGCTCGACCATAGTGCTTCTTGCCCAATTGCTTGCGGAAAAACCGGAAATTGTCCGGCGATGCGGGGCAAGAATGCAGGCGGCTGTTTAACAGCAGCTTGCCAAACGTGGTTACCGTGAAGTTTCCACTCTTTCGCGGTGCAGGTTGGGGAAGTCCTCTGCCAGCAGGGCGGCAATGCGCTGACCCACCACTTCGGGAGCTTTCACGGTCTGCGGGTCCTCGCCCGGATAGGCGCGCGCGCGCATCTGGGTGCGCGTGGCGCCCGGATCGATGATGGCGACGCGCGTATTGGAGATGCGGCCGATCTCCTGCCCGTGGCTCAGCAACAAGCTTTCGAAGGCGGCCTTGCTGGCCCCGTAGGCACCCCAGAAGGCACGCGGCTCGCTGCCGACGGAGCTGGTGAGGCCCACGATCCGGCCATCGGCGCTGCGCTTGAGCAGCGGATCGAAGGCGGCGATCAGCGCTTGCGTGGCCAGCACGTTCAGGGTCAGCGCTTGGCTGAACTGCTTCGGCTCGATCTGCGTTACGGGCGTCAGCGTGGGCAGCATGGCGGCGTTGATAACCAGGATGTCCAGCCGGTCCCACCGCTCGGCCACCGCCTGGGTGAGGCGCAGGATGCCGTCGCCCTCGGTCAGGTCCAGCGGGGCGATGGTGCTGGTGCCGCCGGCTTCGTGGATGGCATCCTCCACCGCCTCGAGCTGCTTCACGCTGCGTCCGGTGATGATCACGTGGGCACCCGCCGCAGCCAGCGCCTGCGCCGTCGCCGCGCCGATGCCGCGGCTGGCACCGGTTACCAGGGCGACGCGTCCGGCCAGGGGCTTGTCGGTCATGGCAGCAAACTCAGACCAGCGCGGCCTTGCCCACCGGCAGGGCAAGCTGTGCCTCGTCCTGGGCGCGCAGGGCCAGGTCGGTCAGCGGTGTGGGATAGTCGCCGGTGAAGCAGGCATCGCAATACTGCGGGCAGGCGTTGTCGCGGCCCTTGAGGCCGACCGCGCGATAGAGCCCGTCAATCGAAACGAAGGCCAGGCTGTCAGCCTGGATGAACTCGCGCATGGCGGCCAGGTCCATGCGACCGGCCAGCAGCTTTGAGCGCTCGGGCGTGTCCACCCCGTAATAGCAGCCGTGCCCGGTGGGCGGGCTGGCCACGCGGAAGTGGACCTCGGTGGCCCCCGCATCGCGCATCATCTGCACGATCTTGAGGCTGGTGGTGCCGCGCACGATCGAATCGTCGATCAGCACGATGCGCTTGCCGGCCACGATGGCGCGGTTGGCGTTGTGCTTGCGGGCCACGCTGTTGTGGCGCGTGGCATCGCCCGGCTGGATGAAGGTGCGGCCGACATAGTGGCTGCGGATGATCCCCAGCTCGAACGGGATGCCCGACTGCTGCGAATAGCCGATTGCCGCGGGAACGCCGCTATCGGGCACGGGAACGACAAGGTCTGCCTCTACCGGGGCTTCCTTGGCCAGTTCCATGCCGATGGCCTTGCGCGATTCGTAGACCGAACGATCGTTGAAGATCGAATCCGGGCGGCTGAAATATACGTGCTCGAAAATGCACGGCCGCGCCTTGACAGTACCGAACGGGCGGTGGGTGCGGATTGCGCCGTCAAAATCCACCTCGACGAACTCGCCCGGCTCGATCTGGCGGACGAAATCGGCGCCCACGGTGTCGAAAGCCACTGTTTCGCTGGCAAACACGGTGTTGCCGTCCAGCATGCCCATCACCAGCGGGCGGATGCCCAGCGGATCGCGGCAGGCGATCATGCCGCGCGGGGTCATCACGATCAGGGCATAGGCCCCTTCGACCAGGCGCAGGGCATCCACCAGCTTGTCGAGCATGGTGGGATAGCGGCTGGTGGCGACCAGGTGGATGATCACCTCGGTATCGCTGGTGGACTGGAAGATCGCGCCTTTCTGCACCAATTCCTGGCGCAGCATCCGGGCGTTCGAGATATTGCCGTTGTGCGCCACGGCAAAGCCGCCGCTGGCAAGGTCGGCATAAAGCGGCTGCACGTTGCGCATGCCCGCGCCGCCGGTGGTGGAATAGCGCACGTGCCCTGCAGCCATGTGGCCGGGCAGTTCGGCAATCGATTCGCCGCTGGCGAAGTTCTCGGCCACGTGGCCCAGGCCGCGGCGGGTGAAGAACTCGACCCCGTCGAAACTGGTGATCCCCACGGCTTCCTGCCCGCGATGCTGCAGGGCATGGAGCCCCAGCGCGCAGGTAGCCGCGGCGTTCGCACCGCTGGCGCCATTTCCGATGATCCCGAAAATGCCGCATTCCTCGCGCAGCTTGTCGCCGTCGAGGTCAAGGAAAGGGTGGGTAAGGTTGGTCATCCCAGGGGGTTGTGACTCTGTAGCTGGACCGGCGCTGCCCCCAATGGCGATGCGCGCCGGCAATTACAAGTTGGCATGGGGGCTTTTCAGACCTGATCTGCCGGAATTTTGCGGGTTTTGCGATGATTGGACCGGCCAGGCAGGTGATACACTTTGGTCATCAAGGGGTTAACACGCTTGCGGGAACGCGCCGGCGCGGTTAGCGAGTGCGCCATGCGGCAGATGGACATGCAACCCGGCGGCGGCGGCTCGGCCTATAGCGAAGTCCTCGCCGGCAGGGGCCATTCGGCCATTGGCCGGCGTACGCTGCTGGAACGCTATACCTTCATCCTGCCGCTGATGGTCCTGTTCGTGCTGGCGGGGCAGACGCTGGTGGCGCTGACCATGCTTTCCGTGCCGCTGGGGCACCGGGACGTGATCAACGGGTACATTGCTGCCGTCCCGGTCAACGTGCTGGCGGCACTGATCCTGCGCGAGTTTCGCCGCACGCCCGGCACCAGCCGGTTCGCCTTCATCCTGCCCTCGTTCGCCCTGCCGGTGTTGGCGATGCTGGCCGTGCTGGTGGGGCTTCGCATCCCTTACAGCAACTACATGCTGGTGGGCGGCGTGGGCAGCGCGCTGGCCTTCCTCTACCTGATCAGTGCTTTCCAGCGCCCCACCTCGGGACGGCGCATCTACCTGGTGCCGGGTGGCGAGATCGCGCAGTTGCAGGAGGACATGGGCTGGCTGAATGTCGAGGTGCTGCGCAGTCCGGCAGACCTCGCCAGGTGCGGCGACGGGGCGGTGGTTGCCGACCTCAGGCATGAGTTGTCTTCCGAATGGGAGCGCGGCATCGCCCGCGCCACGATCAACGGCGTGCCGGTCTATAACGCCAAGCAGGTGCGCGAATCGCTGACCGGGCGGGTGCAGATCGAATCGCTGTCCGAAAACTCGTTCGGCGCGCTGATCCCCTCGCTCAGCTACCTGCTGGTCAAGCGGGTGATCGACCTGGTGGGTGCGCTGGTGCTGCTGGCGGTGCTGGCCATTCCGTTGGTGGCGATTGCCCTTGTCATCCGCGCCGATTCCCCAGGGCCCGCGCTCTATCGCCATCGCCGCGTTGGCTATCGCGGCCGGCCGTTCGATACGATCAAGTTCCGCACCATGCACGCGCGGGTGCAGGACGATGAGGACCTGGAAAGCCAGAAGACGCTGGACAACGATCCCCGCGTGACCGCGGTGGGCCGGACCCTGCGCAAGATGCGGCTGGACGAACTGCCGCAACTGATTAACGTCGTGCGCGGCGAAATGAGCCTGATCGGCCCCCGGCCGGAAGCCCAGGCCCTCTCGCGCTGGTACGACGAGCATCTGGATTTCTACGACTACCGGCACATCGTGCGTCCAGGCATAACCGGCTGGGCCCAGGTCAACCAGGGCCATGTTACCGAACTGGATGACGTGTATATCAAGCTGCAGTACGACTTCTATTACATCAAGAACGTCTCGGCCTGGCTCGATCTCCTGATCGCGCTGCGGACCTTGGGCGTGATGATCAACTTTCGCGGCGCAAAGTAGGGCGGGGCAGTGATGAACGCGAAATCCGGCCGCAGGCACGGCCGCAGTGGCCGTAAGGGCGGCCTCAACAGCGAAACTGCCTTCTGGCTGCTGGCCGGCTTCGTGGCGCTGGTCATGCTGATGGGCGGCGGATCACGGGCCGACATCGCCAGCAACGGGCCGCTGCGGGCGCTTGCCGCCGTGCTGCTGGCGGTGGGTGTGTGGTACCAGACGCGCACCAGCCTGCGCCGCGTGCTGGTGCCGCTGCTGGCCCTGCTGGCGCTGGCCTTGCTTATCGCCCTGCAACTGGTGCCCTTGCCGCCCGACGTGTGGGGCAGCCTGCCTGGGCGCGAGCCTTTCGTGCGGCTGGGTGAACTGGCCGGTATTCCAGATGCCTGGCGGCCGCTCACCTTCTCGCCGATGAAAACCGGCAATTCGCTGGCCGCGCTGATAGTGCCGCTGGCCGCCCTGCTGATGGTGAGCCTGCTGGACGACGAGCACTGGCGCAACCTTCCCTGGGTGTTCATCGCCGCCGGCGTGGCATCCGCGCTGTTCGGGATGGCCCAGATCCTGCTGCCCGGCGCGGGCGGTCTGTACCTTTACGACGTCACCAACACCGGCAGCGCCGTGGGGCTGTTTTCCAACCGCAACCACAACGCCATGTTCCTGGCGGTGGCGCTGCTGCTGTGCGTGCTGCGGCTGGAGCGCGCCCGGCGCGGCCCGCTGGAGAACGAGGTGCTGGCCGCCGGTCTGGCCGCACTGGTGATCCTGGCTGGTATCCTCGTCAATGCCTCGCGTTCGGGCCTGGTTGGCCTTGGCCTGGTGGGGCTGATCTTCGCGGTGCGGGCCCTGCTCCACTGGCGCGAGCAGGCCCGGGCCGGCCAGTCCGGCGTGCCGCGCCGGGTATGGGCCGGTGGTCTGGTGGGCCTGCTGTCGCTGGGCCTGGTCGCCATGTTTGCCGCGCTGGGCCGCAGCCCGGCAATCGCGCGCCTGCTGCAGGAAGACCCGGGCCAGGACCTGCGCGTGCAGGCGCTGCCCACCGTGCTGGCCATGCTGCGCGATTTCCAGCCTTTCGGCGCGGGCTTCGGCGCCTTCGAATATGCCTTCTTCGTCCGCGAGCCGGAAGCGATGCTGGGCGAGCGCTATCTCAACAACGTGCATAACGACTGGCTGCAGTTCCCGCTGGAGGGCGGCGTGCCGGCGATCCTGCTGGCGCTGGTGCTGCTCGGCCTGTTTGTTAGCCGCTGCTGGCAGCTTGTCCGCGACCGTGCGCACGGCGGGGCCATGCTGCGTAACGCCGTCGCCGGTGCGCTGGTGCTGCTGCTGCTGATGATCGGCAGCCTGGTCGACTATCCGCTGCGCACGCCGTCGATCATGGTGCTGGCCGTTGTGGCGGCCGCCATGCTGTTCAAGCCGATTGCCGACAGCAGGCACTGATATGCATTTGCACAATACTGCAAGGTGGCTAAGACGAGGGCCGAAACGCGGACAAGAAACCGGCCCTGGTGTCGGCGCGAGGTTGAAATTGAGTATTTTTCCTAAGGTATTGCTTGCGGTTGCCGCTTCCGTCAGCCTGGCGGCCTGCGGCGGCGGGGACCGGCCGATCGGTGAGGATAGCGCCACCATGGTGGCCGAACTTACCAGCCTGCCTGCTCCCGGCGCGCAGGACTATTCTGCCGGTCGCCAGGATGACCAGGTGCGCCCGCTGGACCAGTTGAGCATTGCGGTGTTCGGCGTGCCGGAACTGGCGCGCACGGTGCGTGTCGGCAACGGCGGGTTCTTCGACTTTCCGCTGATCGGCGCGGTCCAGGCAAATGGCCGCACGCTGGCCGAAATCGGCTACGAGATCGAGACCCGGCTGCGGGGCACCTATGTCCGCGATCCCGACGTGACGCTGGAATTTGGCGAGCGCAGCGGCCAGGTCATCACCGTGGGTGGCGAAGTCGCCCGGCCGGGCCAGTTCCCGATCCGACAGCGCACCACGCTTATGGAGGCGATCACGATGGGCGGCGGGCGCGGCCAGTTTGCCAGGATGTCCGAGGTGCTGATCTTCCGCGAGGTCAATGGCCAGCGCTACATCGGAGTCTATGACATGACGGCGATCCAGCGTGGCAACTACCCCGACCCGCAGGTCTATGCCCACGACATCATCATGGTTGGCGATTCGCCCAACCGGCGGGCTATGGCCGATGTGATCCAGTATGCGCAGATCCTGACCAGCCCGTTGATTCTCCTCCAGCAGACGATCGGGAACTGAGCCATGAACGGTGAAGCCAATCTGCGTCGTCCGACGTCGGTGCCCGTGCTGGCAGACAGCGCCTATGACGAGGTCGTGGCGGCTGACGGCGGCGTGTCGATGGTCGAGCAGTACCTCCAGGTAGCCCGCAACCACAAGCTGCTGATCGCGGCCATCATCCTGGGCAGCCTGGTGCTGGGCCTGATCATGTCGCTGCTAGCCGAGGAGCGTTTCCGCGCCTCCTCGCGCATCGAGATCAGCCAGATCCAGGATAACGTGACCGAGGTCCAGTCGGTCCAGAACGGGGATTTCCGGCAGGACCGCCTGTACCTTCCCACGCAGTACGAACTGCTGCAGACCAAGTCGCTGGCGGGCCGCGTGGTGCGCGAGCTGAACCTGGGCCAGGATCGCCAGTTTCTCGATGCCTATGGCATCGAACTGGGTGGCGACGCCAATGTCGAGGACATCCTGGCTCCTGTGCTGCTGGGTAACCTCACCATCGTGCCGGTGCAGAACAGCTCGCTGGTGGATATCCAGTTCACCAGCCGCAACCCCGAGGTTGCCGCCAAGCTGGCCAATGCCTGGGCCGACCAGTTCATCGCCGAGAACCTCGACCGCCGCTATGGTGCCACGATCGAGGCGCGCCAGTTCCTCGAGGAACGGCTGGCGCAGACCCGCGAGCGGCTGGAGGATGCCGAGCGGCAACTGATTACCTACGCTTCCAATCGCGGCCTGCTGACCATCGAGCAGGCCAATACGGGAGGATCGGATAGCCAAGGCACAGTGTCGCAGACCCTGGTGGCCAGCGACCTGCAGGCCCTCAACCGGGAACTGGCCGCTGCCACCTCTGCTCGCATCACGGCGGAAGCCGCGCTGGCCGCCGGCAATACTTCGGACACCAGCAGCACATCGGCCACTGTGGCCTCGCTGCGCCAGCGCCGGGCCGAGGCAAACGCCCAGCTCGCCGACCTGACCAGCCGCTTCGGTGATGGCTACCCGCCGGTCCGTGCCCTGCGGGCGCAGATTGCCCAGCTGGATAACGACATTGCCAGCGAGGAAGGCCGCACTGTCTCGCTCAGCCGCACTGCCTACCAGGAAGCCCTGGGCCGCGAGCAGCGCCTGCGGGCGCAGGTCAACGGCCTGCGCGACCAGTTCGTTACCCAGCGGCAGGACAGCGTCCAGTACAACATCCTGCAACGCGATGTGGATACCAACCGCGAGCTCTATGCCGGCCTGCTGCAGCGCTATCGCGAGATCGGCGTGGTCGGCGCGGGAGAAAGCAACGTGCTGGTGGTTGACCGGGCCAGCGTGCCGGGTGCCCCGTTCGAGCCCAACCTGGTCCAGAACCTCGTTGTCGCCCTGCTCCTGGGCGTGCTGCTGACCGCCGTGGTCCTCTTCATCCTCGAGCAGCTCAACCAGAGCTTGCGCGATCCGCGCGAAGTGCAGGAACGGCTGGGTCTTCCCCTGCTGGCCGGCATTCCGCGCACGGCCGAGAAGGACCTCATGGAGGATATCACCCGGTCCTTCTCGGAACTGTACGAGGCCTATTTCAGCCTCACCTCCACCATGGCGTTCCGCAATGGCGGAATGGTGCCGAAGTCGATCATGGTCACCTCCTCGCGTCCTGGCGAAGGCAAGAGCCTGAGCGCCGTGGCGCTGGCCTACCTGCTGGGCCGCCAGGGCAAGAAGGTGCTGCTGGTCGATGCCGATCTCAGGCATTCGGGCATGGGCAAGTACCTGCAAGCCGAAAGCAACATCGGCGTCAGCCAGTACCTGCAGGGCAACGACGACTGGCGCGCCATGCTCTCGCGGCCCGATCCGCTGGATGGCTTCGATCTGCTGGGTCCGGGGCGCAAGTCGATGTCGGTTGCCGAGATGCTGGCCAACGGCCGCTTCCAGCGCCTGCTCGACGCGGTCGAGGCGGAATACGATCACGTGGTGGTCGACGGGCCGCCGGTGCTGGGCCTGGCCGATGCGCCGCTGATCGCAGCCGCGCTCTCGGGCGTGCTGATTGTGATCGAGGCGAACGAGGGCAAGTGGCGCTATGTCGAAAGCGCGATCATGCGGCTCGAGCAGGCCCATGCCACGCTGCTGGGCGCCGTCGTTACCAAGCTTGATGACCGCAACGCCAGCTATGGCTACGGTTATGGCTACGGCTACGGCTATGGCTATGGTCCGGGCGGCAAGGACGGTTCCGGGCAGGAGGCGTCTGCGTGAACCGGGTAGCCCGGTGGATCGTTTGCGCGCTTTGTCTGGCCCTGGCACCGGTTCTGCTGTTCCAGGGCCAGGCCAATGCCAACCGGCCATCGGGACCGTTCCTGACAACTAATGGCTTCAACCTGGCGGGAATGGCCCGGGCCGGCCTGCGGGTGCGCGAGACCCGCGGCACCACCACGCTGACGGTAGAGCCGGCGGCTCTGCGGATGGCTCGCCGGGCCTTTGCCCGCGAGCCGCTGGCGGGTGATGCGCTGTTCGTCATGGCCATCGACGAGCGCGCCAATGTGCCTGGCGGCGAGGGGGAGCAGGCGCTGCTGGATGCCGCTGCCGCGATGATCCCGCGCAGCCGTTATCTCGGCGCGTTGCAGGTAGAGCAGTTCTCGCGCCGGGGGGACTTTACCCGCACCTTTGCGGTGATCGATCGCCTGGCGCGGGTCTATCCGGGTCTTACTTCCGAATTTGTCCAGCCGCTGGTGGAGGCACTGCGCCAGGACGATGCGCTGGACGTGATGGCCACCGCGCTTGCCGGCAACCCGGTGTGGGCCAGGGAGTTCTGGTTGGCCGTGCCGGGTGATCCGGAGCTGGTGGGGCGCATGTTTGCCCTGCGCCAGCGGGTGGACAGCGGCACCGATGCCACCACCGATGCCCGGCTGATGGCCGGCCTGGTGGGGGCCGGACGGTTCGACGATGCCATCGCCTTCCGCGACAGCCTGCCTGCCGGCCGGCCGCAGGGCACCGGCTTCGTGAGCTTCGGCGGAGAGGCGCCGTTCGGCTGGAACCTGGAGGCCAGCGGAGAGCGGGCAATGAACCCGCAGGGCGATGCGGGTTACGACGTTTTCGTCCAGCAGGACACCAGCGGTGTGCTGGGACAGCAACTGCTGGCCCTGCGGCCGGGCCGCTACACCTTTGATGCCACGGTTACTCCGGTCTCCTCCGCCCCGAACCTCAAGGTACGCCTGCGCTGCGCCACCGCGCGCGGCGATGCCGGCACCACGCAGCCGCTGGGCAAGCCCTTGAGCTTCAGCGTTACGGGCGCGTGCGAGGCCTGGTGGCTGGAGATCATGGGCGATGCCTGGAACTTGCGCGATGGCCTGCGCGCAACATTATCGGACATGAGCTTCGAGGCTGCGCGGTGACATGGCCGGCGATCACCGGCAGGACCAGCAAGACCGGGTAATCTGGGTCAACCGGTTCTTCTATCCTGACGAATCGGCCACCTCGATCATGCTGACGGACCTGGTGCGGCAGCTCGCCGCCACCGGTGCCGGGCACGAACACCACCTGGTGACCAGCACTGCGCGCTATGCCGGCGGGGCGGAAGACGGTGGGGCGGGGCTGCCCGGCGTCATCGTCCACCGCATCCCCGCCCTGGGCCGCGGGAACGATTCCCTGCTGCTCCGGCTTGCCAACTTCCTGCTGTTCTATACCGGCGCGCTGCTGCTTTTGCTGCGGTACGCCCGCCGCGCCGATACCATCGTGGCCCTGACCGATCCGCCCTTGGTGGGCACTGTCGCCGCACTGGCCGCGCGGCTGAAGGGGGCGTGGCTGATGCACTGGGTGCAGGATATCTTCCCCGAAACAGCCAGCCGGCTTGGTTTCGCCCGCGAGGGTGGCGTGCTGGAGGGAATGCTGGTCCGCCTGCGCAACGCCGCCTGGCAGCGCGCCGGGCGCAACGTGGTCATCGGCGAACGGATGCGGGACTTCCTGGTGGTGCAGGGCATCCGGCCGGAACGCATCGCGGTGATCCCGAACTGGGCCGACGAGACCGCGATCCGGCCCGTGCCACCATCCGCTAATCCGCTTCGCGCCGAATGGGGTTATGCCCCGGAGCACTGCGTTATCGGCTATTCCGGCAACCTGGGCCGGGCCCACGATGTGGCCACCAAGGTCGCGGCCATGGAGCACCTGCGCGCCGCCGGCCCGGCCAACCTGCGGTTCCTGTTCATCGGGGGCGGTGCCCGGCAGGGCGAACTGCGCCGCCTGGCAGGCGAGGGGGATGATGGCCTGCTGGCCTTCCGTCCCTACCAGCCGATGGCCATGCTGGCGAACAGCTTGTCGGTGCCCGATGTCCACTGGATATCGCTGCTGCCCCGGCTTGAGGGGCTGATCGTGCCAAGCAAGCTTTACGGTGTGCTGGCGGCAGGCCGGCCGGTGGTCTTCATTGGCGATCCGCGGGGCGAGGTGGCGCGGCTGCTCGCCGAGGGCGAGTGCGGGGCCAGTTTTGCCCCGGGCGAGGCTGACACGCTGGCCCGCTACCTGGCACGGCTGGCACAGGATCCGGGCCTGCGCGCCGAGCTGGGTGCCAGGGCCCGATCGCTGGCCGAGGACCACCTTCATCGCCAAGGCCGGGCTGCTGCCTGGCGGGCCCGGTTGCGGGGCGATGGCACCGGCGAAGGCGGCAAATAATGGGTTTGTTCCGCGCGGCTTATATGCCAATTGGGTCGGCATGACCCAGTCGACGATCACCCCCAACAGGCCCGGTGCCCGTCGCTACCGGTCGGCCCCGCGTGCCCCCGCCCGGGCTGCTGCGGCGCAAAGTGGCGGCTACATCCTGCCCGGTACTCCGCCCATCGCCCTGCTGCAGGCCACGTTTGCGCTGGTCGTGGGGTGCCTGGTGACCGGTTTTTCGATGCCCGAAGGGATCGACGAACTGGCGGTCTATCGGCACTGCTCGATGTTTCTGGGCCTGTCACTGGCCGTTTCGCTGCTGATCCAGGCGCGGGGCAACCTGCGCCGGCTGATCCGGGCAGACGTGGTGGCCCTGTGCGCCATGTATTTCCTGACCTTCGCCGAGTTTCTCAACCCCGACGTGCGCGTGCTGTTTGCCGGCTATACCGGACAGGCCCAGCACGCATCGTGGCTGGTGCTGGCAACGATGATGTCGATCGCTGTCGGCCGTCATCTGGCGCCGAACCTGGGAAGCAGGCCGTTCAATCTGCCGCACCTGTCGTTGAACGGCATGCTGGTCGTGGCCGTCGTCTGTTTCTTTCTGGGCTACCTGTGGCCGCTGATCACCGTCAACTTCAACCCTGTGAGCCTGGTGACCGAGGCGCTTGGGCCCCGCTTCAGCCAGCCCTGGCAGCGCGGGCGCACGGGTGACTGGAGCTCCTTCCTCACCGAGCTGAGCCTGCTGCACTATGCCTTTGCGGGCCTGGTCGGCGTGATCATGAGCGGGCGGCAGAAGCTGGTGCTGCCGGTGGTGGGCCTGCTGGCCGGCCTGTTCGCGTTCATGTGCTTCATGGATTTCGCCGCAGGCACCCGCTACATCCTGATGATCAAGCTGGGTCTGGCGGTTGCGGGCTATGTGGCGGGGTCGCGCAAGATTGCCAGCATGAAGCTGTGGATCGTGGGTGCGCTCAGTCTGGCGGCCATGTGGTTCATCACCGGCGAGATGCTGCGCTTGCGCGAAGTGGGGCTGACGCGCTGGATCGAGGGTGACCAGATCACCGCCGCCACCGCGGGGCAGAACTACTTCCTGGTCGACAACAACATGATCACGATCGCCCGCGCCCTGCAGGTGTTTCCCAATCCCAACCCGTTCCCGGGGGCCGACGTGGTCCTGGTGGCAATCACCAAGTGGGTTCCGCGCGTGCTCTGGCCGGGCAAGCCGGCAGAATGGGGAACAAGCCTGGAACAGGCCCTGGGCCTCGACGGCAGCTATACCCTGGCGGTCACGCTGACGGGCGAGGCATACCTGATCGCCGGCCTGCCATCGCTGATCGTCGTCGGGCTGCTGATCGGCATGGCCACCACTTTCTGGAACCGGAAGGGCGAAACCCTGCGCAGCAACCTTGACCTGCTCCTCTACATCAGCGCCTTCTTTGCCGCAGCCATTTGCATGCGATCGCTGCAGTTCGTGACCGTGGCGATCCTGCCCACGGTCATGGTGTACATCATGGGCAAGGTGGTCGCCCAGCAGCGCAGCCGCGTTCCCGGCGGCAGACGGTACCAGGCCTGAGAGCTGTGATGCACGGTTTTGCTGTTACACCTGCGTGCAACCGCGCCGTCGCCACCAGTGCCACCGGCACTGCGTGGAATTGCGGATCAGTCCTGGCGTTTGACCCTCTGCGGGTGACAACCGCCACCACATATGGCAGCGCGTTCGCTCTCGCTGCATCCAACCTTTAGTTCGAGGAACCCGTTCCGAATGACGCGCACGCATTGCATGAATTGTGGCGAAGCCCGCCTGCACGAGTTCATCGACCTGAAGGACCAGCCCAACGGCAACAGCTTCCTCCATGCGGACGAGCTGGCGAAGGAGCAGAAGTTCCCGCTGGCCATGATGGTCTGCGACAACTGCTGGCAGGTGCAGATCAACGAGTTCCCTTCACAAAAGGTGCTGTTTGACGACCATGCCTATATCACCGGCCGCAATGCCCCGGTGGTGGCGCACTTCAAGGAGCTGGCCCCGCGCATCGTCAACAAGCTGGGCCTGAAGGAAAACGACCTTGTCATCGACGTGGGCGCGAACGACGGCACCTTCCTGCGCGCCTTCCAGAGCCAGGGAATGCGCGTGCTCGGGGTCGATCCGTCGGACCGCACCGGCCAGCTGGCCCGCGCGCAGGGCGTCACCGTGTTCCGCCAGTTCTGGTGCCACGAAACCGGCAAGAGCCTGAAGCAACTGGGCGTGAAGCCCGATGCCATCACCGCCACGGCGGTGTTCTATCACGTGCCCGACCTGCACGATTTCGTGGCGGGACTGGAAGAGGTGATGGGGCCGAACACGGTGTTCGTGGTGCAGGGCGTCAACTGCCTGGACCTGATCCAGAAGAACGAGTTCGACCATTTCTACCACGAGCATAGCTGTATCCACGCGGTGGGCCCCCTGCAGCGGCTGTTCAACGCGCATGGGCTGGCCATCCGCGACGTGGAGTTCTCGCCCATCCACGGCGGCAGCTTCATCCTCTATGTCTACCGGCAGGAGAACCCGATTGCAGAAAGCCCTGCGGTGGCCGCTGCCATCAGGGCCGAGGAAGAGGCCGGCCTGTTCCGGTTGCAGACCTACCAGGACTTCGCGGCCCGGGTGGAGCACAACATGACCGAGCTGCGCGCGCTGCTCGAGAAGCTCAAGGCCGAAGGCAAGACCGTGTGGGGCCTGGGCGCACCGGTGAAGGGGTCCACCGTGCTCAACTATGCCGACATCGGCCCCGATCTGGTCAGCCACGTGACCGAGGTGAACGAGTTCAAGATCGGCCGTGTCACGCCGGGCACGCACATCCCCGTGATCGACGAGAACGCCGTGACCGAGCACCCGGACTACTATCTGGTGCTGTGCTGGAACTTCCTCGATTTCCTGCTGGGCAAGTATGACGGCTACCTGAAGGCCGGCGGGCGTTTCATCACCCCGGTGCCATCGGTGCAGATCCTGGGGCCGGGTGGCAAGCCGGAAGCCTGATCGATGAAGAACGTCATCGTCACCGGGGCCACGGGTTTCGTCGGCAAGACGCTGGTGCGCGAGATCCGGCGCCGGTTTCCGGATGCCAACGTGATTGCCGCAGGCTCGGCCACGGTCGACCTGGCCGACATGCATGCCACATCGGCGTGGATGCAGGGCCTGAAGGACAGCGGCTTTGCCTGCGATCACATCATCCACCTGGCCGCGCTTTACAAGGCGGGCGACTGGCCAGTGCGCCATCCGGCCACGCAGCTTTACGCCAACATGGTGATCAACATTAACCTGCTGGAAGGCTGGAAGTCCTTTTTCCCTGAGGCCAAGCTGACCGCGATCATTTCCTATTGCCTCTACCCCAGCACCGAGCATCCGCACCCGGAGAGCGAGCTGTGGGGGCACGAGCCGGAGGAATACCTGTTCGCCTATGCCTTCGCGAAGAAGGCGTTGCTGGTGGGGCGCAAGGCCTACCTCAAGGAGTATGGCCTTAAGAGCACCTGCGTGGTCCTGCCAACGGTCTATGGCCCGGGTGACAGCTTTGCCGAAAACAGCCACGTGGTGGGCGCACTGGTGGGCAAGTTCGTGCGCGCCGCGCGCGAAGGCAAGCCATCGGTGGAAGTGTGGGGGACCGGCGATCAGCAGCGAGAGTTCCTGCATGTGGATGACGCCGCAGACGGCATCATCGCCGCTGCCCTCGGCTCTGACGAGGAAGCGCTTAACCTGGGCATCGGCGATGCCTATCGCATCCGCGATATTGCCGAATGGATCCGCGATGCCGCCGGGTTCACGGGCCAGATCGAATACCGCGTGGAGGGCCGCTTCGTGGGGGTCCACAAGCGGATGCTCGACGTGACCCTGGTGCGCGAGACGCTGGGCTGGACCGCGCCTACGCCCATCCGGGACGGGTTGCAGAACACGGTCGACTGGTACCGCGACCAGCTGGACGCGGGCCTGGCATGAGCGGGCAAGCACGGCTGTCATCCGGTCGCGCGCCGTGGCACAGTGCCGCAGGCTTGCGGCAGGGGCGGGACGGCCGGTCGGCGGTATGAAGGCATCAATCTTCAGCAGTGTCTACGAGATCATCCGCCCGTTCGGACGGCGGCGGCTGGTCAGCGTGTGCCTGGTCATGCTGCTGCAGGCGGTTACCCAGTTCCTGGCGGTATTCTCGCTTGCCCCGTTCCTGGCGGCGGCAACCGATACCGCACTGTTCCGTGGCTCCAACGCCGGCCAGCTGCTGCTGGGCGTGCTGGGCGATGTCTCCGATTTCGACCTGATCATGATCACCGGCATCGTCTCGCTGGTCAGCATCGCGATCAGCAATGCCGTGGGCCTGCTGGGCGATTATACGCGGGCCCGCTATTCCTATGCGCTGGCGCACTGGACGCGGATGCGCGTGCTGCACAATGTCCTGTCACGGCGGTACGAATACTTCCTTTCGGTCAACACTGCGCACCTTTTGAAGACGCTGGCGGAAGATGTGAGCCTGCTGGTCAATCACGTGGTCATGGCGATTCTCGACCTCGCCTCGCGTGCTGTCATCGTCGTGCTGCTGGCGCTGGTGGTGCTGATCGTCAGCCCGCAGGTGATGCTGGTAGCGGTCCTTGCGCTGGGCGTGTTCGTGCTGACTATCCTGAAGCCCATGCGCCGCCGGGCGGCGGATGCCTCGGACGAATTGCTGGTGTGGCTGCGGGCCACGTTCAAGGAGGTCAACCAGCTCCTCGCGGGGATCAAGCCGGTGCTGGCCACATCGCGCATCCCGCAGTTTGTCGACCGGGTCTCGCGCGCCTCGCAGGGATATTCCAACGTGATGGTACGCATGCCGATCTACGCCGCGATCCCGCGCAGCGCGCTGGAAGTGCTGGTGTTCGGCGGGATCATTGCCTGGGTGATGGTGGTCATGGCTACCGGCGGCAACCTGATTGCCATGCTGCCCGAACTGGGCGTGATCGGGCTGGTTGCCTATCGCATGATGCCGCTGCTGCAGGCGATCACGATCCAGAGCATGAACATCACCTCGTCCCGCCAGGCGCTGGACGAGGTGCTGGCACTGTATCGCGAGCAGCATCTCCATGCCGACCAGCCGGAACCCTGGACCGCCAAGCCGGAGCAGCCACCGGCCATCACCTGGGCAAGCGAAATCCGCCTGCAGGACGTGAGCTTCACCTACGCCGGGGCGGAGCGCAAGGCGATCGACGGCATCAGCCTGACCATCCCAAAAGGCTCGCACGTGGCTTTCGTAGGGCCCACCGGATCGGGCAAGTCGACCATCATCGACATGCTGATGGGCCTGCTGCTGCCCACCGAGGGGCATATCCTGATCGACGGCAAGCCGCTGACCGCCGAACAGACCCCCGCCTGGCGCAAGGGCATCGGCTATGTGCCGCAGGATCTATTCCTGTACGATGCCACCATTGCCGAAAACATTGCCTTCGGCTTTCCGCGTAACGAGGTGGACGATGACCGCGTGCGCGAGGTGGCCGGCCTGGCTCGGGCGGCGGAATTCATCGAGCAGCCGGGAACCGCCGGGTTCGAAACCATGGTGGGGGAGCGCGGCGTGCGGCTCAGCGGCGGCCAGCGCCAGCGGCTGGCCCTGGCGCGCGCGCTTTATGACGGGCCGCGCGTACTGGTGCTGGACGAGGCGACCAGCGCGCTTGATCCACGCACTGAGGCAGCCGTGGTGGCCAACCTGGGCAAGGGGAGCGACAAGCTGACGGTGATCTCGATCACCCATCGGCTAGCGACCATCAAGCATTACGACTGCATCTTCTTCATCCGTGACGGGCGGATCGTGGCCTCCGGCTCGTACGACGAGTTGCAGAAGGACCCTCACTTCCACGAGTTCAGCCACTGATGCCCGCGCCGCACGGTCCGCTTGCCGGCAAGCGCATGCTGGTGGTCGAGGAAGCGCTGAAAAGCGAGAGCGGCCATTGGTTCGAATATGTTCGCTCCGTCAAGCAACTGAACGCTGCTGCGGGGGCGGAAACCGTGGTGGTGGTACACAAGGATGCCCAGCCTGACGTGGTGGCCGCGCTGGAGGCGCACGCGCTGTTTCCGTGGACCAACTGGGACGGGATATACAACCATCCCCAGGCCTGGCGGCGCTATCTCGGCATCGTGCAGCACAACTGGCGGGTGTTCCGCCTCATGCGCGGGTTCGTGGCCAGGCACGGTCCGTTCGACATCGTCTTTGCCCCTACCGTGGTGATCCACCACGTGTTCGGCTGGCGCTGGCTGATGGCCGCTCAAGGGCACAGGATCGGGCAGATCGTGCTGCTGTTCCGCAACAACGCTGGATCCTATGAACCCGGACGGCGCGAGCCGGTGTTCAAGCGCTCCACTGCCGTGCTGCGCTGGGCCTTGCGCAGCTTTGCTCCGCTGATCGCGCGCGGACGGGCGCGTTTCGCCACCGACAGTGCCAAGCTGGCGCTGGAGTATCGCCTGCTGTGCGGCATCGAGCCGCAGGTCTTTCCCAGCCCGCGCGTGTCGCCGCCGCCGCCGCTGGAAGAGGCCACCCGCGCGCCCGATGCGCCGGTTACCTTTGCCTGCCTGGGTCCGGCACGGTTCGAGAAGGGGATCGATGTGATGCAGGAAGCGATCCGCCGCTTCCTGGCGGCCCATCCGCAAGCGCGGGCGCGGTTCGTGATCCAGTGGAACCAGCCGATCCTGGACGAATCGGGCGCGCTGTATGAACCCGATCCCGCGCTGGTGGCCGACCCGCGGGTGGACCTGATCACGGAGGCGATGAGCAGCGAGCGCTACGATGCCGAAGTCGCCGCGACCGATTGCATGCTGCTGCCCTATCGCCGCGCCAGCTATTATGCGCGCATTTCCGGCGTGGCGGTGGAGGCGGTGACGGCGGGCGTACCGCTGATCTACACCCGCGACACCTGGTGCGAGGACCTGGTGGCCGACGTGGGTGAGGGCATTGGCGTGGACGATGGCGACGTGGACGGGCTGGCCCAGGCCATTGCCCGCATGGTCGCCGATTTTCCCGCCATCTCCGCCCGCGCCCGCGCGAAGGCCCTGGCCGCGCGCGAGAGCCATTCGGGTGAAGCTTTCACCGCCGCCCTGTGGGGCCTCGGCGGGCATGGCTGACGCAGCCCCCTGGATCACCTGCCAGATCGGCGCGCGCGAACACTATGTGCTGGCGGCGGAGCTTCACCGGATCGGGCGGTTGCGAAGGCTGGTCACCGATCGGTGGGCACCGCCGGGTTCTCTGGCTGCGGGCCTGCCCGGCGCGTTGGGGCAGCGGCTGGCCGATCGTTACAATCCTGCGCTGGCCGATGCCCCGGTGACGCATTTCACCGCTGCCTCGATGGCTCGCGAAGGGCGTGCGCGGCTGCCGGGGGCAAAGGCTGGCTGGCACAAGATCATGGCCGACAACGCCTGGTTCGAGCGGCGCAGCGCGGCGGCCCTGGTGCGGGGCGGCTGGCTGGACGGGCAAGTCAAGCCGGTGGTCTTCGCCTATAGCTATGCCGCGCTGGGCATCCTGCAGGCAGCAAAGGCGGCGGGCTGCGTGACCGTGCTGGGGCAGATCGACCCTGCCGTGATCGAGGAAGAGATCGTCGCCGCCCTGCCGCATGGTAACGGCAGGTTGGAGCGGACCCCGCCAGGTTACTGGCCACGCTGGCGGCAGGAGTGCGCGCTGGCCGATCACATCGTGGTCAATTCCGCATGGGCGCGCGACGGGCTGGTGCAGGCAGGGATCGCGCGGGAGAAGCTGCACGTGGTTCCGCTCGCTTACGCCGCACCACCGACGCCGCAACGCGGGCCCGTGCCGGAGGTGTTCACCGCGGCCCGTCCGCTGAAGGTACTGTTCCTCGGCTCGCTGATCGCGCGCAAGGGCATTCACGAGGTGATCGGCGCGGCAGGACTGCTGGCTGGCGAGCCGGTGGAGTTCCATCTTGTTGGTCCGGGCGGCGATGCACTGCGGGGCGAATTGGCCGGGATACCGCATGTGATCGACCATGGCCCGGTGCCGCGCGGTGAGGTGCCGGCACGCCTTGTCGCTGCCGACCTGTTCGTCCTGCCGACCCATTCCGACGGGTTCGCGCTGACCCAGCTCGAGGCCCAGGCCCACGGCCTGCCGGTGATCGCCTCACGCCGTTGTGGTGACGTGGTGCAGGACGGGATCAACGGCACGTTGCTGCCAGAAGTCTCGGCCGAGGCGCTGGCCGCTGCCGTGCGTGGCTATCTTGCCAATCCCGGCCTGCTGGGCACGCAAGGGCAGGCGGCGTTGGCGGGCCTGGACCGGTTCAGCCCGCAACGGGTGGTGGCGGATCTGCTGCGGATCGCAGGCTAGCCTGCCTTGCCCTCGCGGCGGGCGATTTCCAGTTCCGGAAATGGCGGATCGTTGCCGATCAGCGTGTTCAGCGTGATGGTCCGCATCTGCGGATTGATAACGGCCGCCACCGCCGAAAGGTAGGACACCGTGCGCACGCACACCTTGGCGCGGGCGATCAGGAACGAGTTGACCAGTGCTTCCAGCGCCTTGTCGTCCGGGTTCATGGTGGAGCGATAGCGGGCCGTGCCCGATGCCACGTCACCGATGTCGTAGGAGACGAACCGCGCCCGGGGAAAGCGCGCCCGCACGACCTGCGCGAAAGCAGGGATATCCGTGGCCAGGAACACGACCGGATCGGCCAGGCCCTGCAACTGCCGCTCGATCTCGGCCAGCGCTGCGTCGGCGCTGGTGGTGGTCGCTTCCATCGACTTGTCGGTGCCGCGATAGTGGATGGCCAGGTCGAATGCGGCAAACCCCTGCGAGCCTTCCTCGATCGCGTCAGCCAGCAGCGGGGTGGGGCGGAAATGGCGCTGCACCAGTTCGCTGGCGCGCTGCAGGTCCATATGGTCCGGCCGCAGGTACTCGATGATGAAATCGCAGGTCTTGCTGGGCAGCATCCGAACATCGGCGGGCCAGGGTTCGGCGATGAAGTGGCGGGCCAGCACGTCCTGTCCCGGTCGGGCATAGAACGGGCTGGTGGCGCGCAGGTGGCAGGCGATTCCAGCGCGTTCAAAGTGATCGTGCAGCAACAGGGCATGGCACACGATGGCCCCCATGCCGATCGGCGTATCGATATCGAGGCCAATGGCGGCCTGCCCCGTGCCTTTCCAGCGCGCATAGGCGAGGGCCCCCGGCAGGGCGCGGACCTTGCGCACCGCGCCCGATGACTTGGCCCGCACCATCACCGGATAAAACCGGCCCAGCCGCCGCTTGGCCAGCGCCTTAAGTTCCGAATAGGCCAAGCTTAAATCCACCACCGCTGCATTGCGCCGGTTCCTAGGGCGGGCAGCCCCGGCGAGCAAGGCGTTTGGCCGGTCACCGGCTGCGGCCTGTGGCGAGGGGTTTTGACTGGCGCGTCGGCTGCCCCTACCGAGAGGCGGATGAGCCTGCGCAAGATTCTGATCCATTGTTCGCTGCCCGAAGGTGGCCTGGCCGAGCATTCGCATTACCAGGCGCAGGCGCTGGAGGATGCGGGGGTGGCGGTCACGCTGCTCACCTGCCGGCAGTTCCTCCCCAGCCACCAGGGCAAGCGTTATCGCCAGTTGAATTGCCTGCTGGCCCCCTATTCCACCAGCCGCAACCCCTGGCTGCGCCGCGCCTGGTTCGTGCTGGCCACGCTCACCAACGAGTTCATGCTGGCTCTGGTGATCGTATTTGGCCGGTTTCGCCACGTGGTCATGGCCTCTCCGTCGGAAACGCTGGTGCTGCTGTGGATCTGGCCCCATGCCCTGCTGCGGCTGCTGGGGGTGCGCTATGCCACCAATATCCACGATCCCCAGCGCAAGCCGCGCGAGGGGCTGGGCTGGCTGCATGGCTGGGCGGTCAGGGCCAGTTTCCTGCCGATCCGCTATGGCCTGATTCACGAGGATTTCGATCCTCACCAGCCACATATCCCTGCGCATGTGCGGTGTCTGCGCGTGCCCTATGGCTGCATGGCGGCGAGCATCTCTCCGCAGGACGGGCAGGATCTGCGTGCCCGGCTGGCTCCGCCAGGATCGCACGTGTTCCTTTCCTTCGGCTACATTGCCGACCGCAAGAACATCGACGCCTGCGTGGAAGCGGTGGCGCAGATTCCGCAGGCCGTGCTGCTGGTGGCGGGCCGGGTGGCCTCGCGCCATGACAAGCCGGCACAGTGCTACCGGGACCAGGCCGCCCGGCTGGGCTGTGCCGACCGGGTGCACATCTTCGATGGCTTCGTGCCGGAGGAGATGATCGCCCACTATTTCGGCGCTGCGGACAGCGTACTGCTGACCTACAAGGCCGAATTCGTCTCGCAGAGCGGGGTGCTGTTGCTGGCCGCGAACTGGGGCAAGCCCGTGATTGCGTCCTCGGGGCCTGGACCGCTGGTGGAAACGGTCCGCAAGTTTGACCTGGGGCCGGTAGTTCCGGCAGAAGACGTAGCGGCCCTTGCCGAGGCCATGCGGCAGGTGATCGCCAGCGGCTATTCCGCTGCCGGGTGGGCGCGGCTGCGCGAGCACGCATCGTGGGCGCGCAATGTGGCGATCCTGCGGGCGGCGCTTGAAGGGCGAGCCGACGAGGTAGCGGCGTGACGGCGGGGGTGATCCTTTGTGGCGCCGACGGCGCATGGCCGCTATCCTCGCGGATGAAAGGGCGGGGGACAGTCTGAATGCGCGTGCTTGCCGGCACCATCCTGGCCTTTGCCTACAACCGCATAATCGGGCGCATCCCCTCGCGCACGCTGCGTCGCCTGTTCCTGGCCGCCTGGTTGCAGCGGTTGGGGCAGGGCAGCGGGGTGCAGCTCGATTGCCGCTTCCTCAACGGTCGCAAGATCTCGCTGGGCCAGCGCAACGTGATCAATTTCGGCACCCTGTTCGACGGGCGCGGACACGCGGTGACCGTGGGCGATGACGTCTCGATCGGGCCGCAAGCGACCATCCTGACGCTGGGCCACGATCCACAGTCGCCCCATTTCGCCGACAAGGGCGGCCCGGTGACCATCGGCAGCCGGGCGTGGATCGGCTATGGCGCGCTGGTGCTGCCGGGCGTGACCATCGGCGAAGGCGCGGTCGTCGCGGCGGGCGCAGTGGTGACGAAGGATGTTGCTCCCTATACGATTGTCGGCGGCAATCCGGCACGGCCAATCGGCGAGCGGCAGCGGGGGCTGGACTATCGCCTCGCCTACCAGCCCTGGCTGACCTGATCCGCCGTGGCTTCCTTCCGCGACAGGTGGACCGTGCTTGGCGAGCGGGTGCTGCTGGCCCGCCCGCCCTATGTAACCGTGACCCAGCAGCAGGTGCGAACCTCGGCTGGTGCCACGATCGACGATTTCTACCGCGTCGACCTGGCCAGCTTCGCGGTATGCGTGCCGCAATTGGCCGATGGCGGGATCATGACGCTGTGGCAGTACAAGCACGGGCCGCAGGCCTATGGCCTGTCGTTCCCCGCCGGATACCTTGAGCCGGGCGAGGAGCCACTGGCCGCCTGCCAGCGCGAACTGCTTGAGGAGACGGGGTTGGCGGGTGGCGACTGGAGCCACCTCGGCAGCTTTGTCGACAACGGCAACCAGCGCGGATCGCTGGGCCATTTCTACCTTGCCACGGGCTGCCACTTCGCCGGTGAGCCGGATCACGGCGACCTGGAGGAGATGGAGCTGCGGGTGATGCGCCCGAACGAGATCGATGCCGCGCTGGCGGCAGGGCAGATCCAGATTCTCCACCACGCCGCTGCCTGGTCGCTGGCGCGGGGGGCCCTGCTGGGCTAGGGCTGCGCAAGTGTTGAAAATCGCCGTCTATTTCCGGATGTTCAGCCCCTATATCCTCGCCCGTCTCAACGCGGCGGCAGGGGTGGCGCAGGTCGTCGGGATCGAGGGATCGCGCCGCAGTTCCACCTATGCCTGGGAGCCGCGCCTGGGTGAGGAAGCGTTCGAACGCGTTACCCTGTTCGAGGACCGGGCGGTGGAACAGGTGCCCAATCGCGAGGTGATGGCGGCGGTTGCGGCCGCGCTGGATCGTGCTCAGCCCGATGTGGTGGTACCCGGCGGGTGGAGCCATGTGGAGGCGCTGGCGATGATCCGCTGGGCGCGGGCGAACCGGCGGCGCGTGGTGATGATGTCGGAAAGCACAGCGCACGATTACGCCCGCTCCCCGTTTCGCGAGGCGATCAAGCGCCGGCTGGTGCAGTTGGCCGATGCCGCACTGGTGGGCGGCGCGCCGCAGCGGCGGTATATTTCCCAGCTTGGCCTGCCGGAAAGCCGCGTATTCCTGGGCTATAACGCGGTGGATAACGCCTGGTTCGAGCGCGGCGCGGCCGAGGCGCGGGCAAACCCGGCGCTGCGCGCGCAACTGGGCCTGCCGCCGGCCTATTTCCTTGCCTCCGGCCGCTTCATTCCCAAGAAGAACTTTGACCGGCTGGTCCGCGCCTATGCCTCCTATCGCGCCTCTGCGGGAGCGGGTGCGTGGGACCTGGTCCTGCTGGGCGATGGCGAGCTTCGCGCCGAACTGGAAGCGCTGGTGGCGCAACTGGGACTTGGCGCGCAGGTCCATTTCCCCGGCTTCCGCCAATATGACGAACTACCGCAGGTGCTCGCCTTTGCCGGAGCCTTCGTTCACGTCAGCCTGTCTGAGCAGTGGGGCCTGGTGGTCAACGAGGCGATGGCGGCGGGCCTGCCGGTGATCGTCTCGCGCCAGTGTGGCTGTGCCGAGGACCTGGTGGAGCACGGCGTCAACGGCTGGACCGTGGATGCCTGGTCCGAGGTCGAGATTGCCGCGCGCCTGGACGACGTGACGCGGGCTGACCGGGCAGCGATGGCAGCGGCGGGCCAGCAGATTGTTGCCCGCTACGGCCCGGCGCGATTTGCGCAAGGCATGGCGGCGGCCCTGGCGGCAGCGGGCGCGGTGGATCCGCGTGGCCTCTCCCTGGCAGACCGGTCGCTGATCGCCGCGCTGGCGCTGCGCGGTACCAGCGCGGGCTAGGGTCCGGTGCACATCGTCCACCTGCTCGATACGTCCTCCCGGCTGGGCGGCGGCATTCCCGAGGCGGTGAAGGGGCTGGCCAGAGCGCAGGCGGCGGCGGGGGCGCGGGTCAGCGTGCTGGCCGGTGCCGATGCCCGCAGCCTGGCCGACGCGTCGGACTGGGCACCGCTGGCTGTCGACAATGTCCCTTCTGCCGGTTTTGCCAATGGCCTTCACGGCGCGGCCCTGCGCGCCCGGCTTGATGAACTGCGGCCCGATCTGGTCCACCTCCACGGCCTGTGGGGACCGGCAGCGCGCGCCCTGGCAGGGTGGCGCGGCGGTGCGCCCCATGTCGTCTCGCCACACGGGATGCTGGATAGCTGGGCGCTGGCCCGCAGCGCGGCCAAGAAGCGCCTGTCCGCCGCCCTGTGGGAGGGGGGGCTGCTGCGCCGTGCCGCTTTCATCCATGCGCTGGCCGGGGCCGAGGAGCAGGCGGTGCGGGCCTATGGACTGGCCGGGCGGGTGGAAGTGGTGCCGAACGGCGTCACCTGCCGGCAGCAGATCGGCCCGCTGACTTCCGCAAGGCCACGCACCTTGCTGTTCATGGCGCGAATCCATCCGAAGAAGGGGCTGGCCGAACTGATCGCTGCCTGGGCCATGCTGCCGCCCGAACTTCGCCACGACTGGCACCTGCGGATCGCCGGCTGGGACGAGATCGGCATTCTCGATTCGCTGCGCCAGCAGGCCGCTGCGGCGGGGCTGGGCAATGGCGTGAGTTTTCCGGGCGGGCTGCACGGGGCAGACAAGGATGCGGCCCTGCACGGGGCCAGCGCCTTCATCCTGCCGAGTCATTCCGAGGGCCTGCCGATGGCCGTGCTGGAAGCCTGGGCCCATGGCCTGCCGGTAATCATGACCCAGGCTTGCAACCTGCCCGAGGGCTTTGCGGCGGGGGCGGCGGTGGAAGTGACCACCGATCCCGCGCAGATGGCCACAGTCCTGGCGCGGGTGCTGGCCGATGATTCCGCGCTGGCCGCCATGGGCGCCGCCGGCCGCAGGCTGGCGCTGGAGCGGTTCGCCTGGGACACGATTGCCGCGCGGATGCTGGCGCATTACCACAGCGTGGTGGAGGGCCGATGAGCCAGCAGATTGACACCGGGCGCGCGCCGTTGACCATGCAGGACCCGCCGGGCCTGGCCAACAAGATCGCAAGGGGCCTCTGGGGCCTCGTATGGCTGCTGCTTTACCGGCCCAGTCCGCGCCCCTTGCACGCCTGGCGACGCCTGTTGTTGCGGCTGTTCGGGGCGAAAGTGGGCAAGGGGGCGCTGGCCTATCCCTCGGCGGTTATCTGGGCTCCCTGGAACCTGTCGCTGGGCCCGGGTTCGACCCTGGGTGACGGGGTCGATTGCTACAACGTTGCCCATGTGCGGCTGGGGGCGGGGGCCGTGGCCAGCCAGCGGGCGTACCTGTGCACGGCCAGCCGCAACATCGATGCCCCCGGCAAGCCGCTGATGACTGCGCCGATCGTGCTGGCAGACCATTCCTGGGTGGCGGCCGAAGCCTATCTCGCGCCCGGTGTCACCGTGGGCGAGGGAGCCGTCGCGGCAGCCCGCGCCGTGGTGACGCGCAGCATCGCGCCCTGGAGTGTGGTGGCCGGCAACCCGGCGCGCGTGATCCGACGGCGCCAGGGCGCCGACTGATCATCGCCAGTTTTAGAAGAAATGGTCGGGGAAAGAGGATTCGAACCTCCGGCCCCTGCCTCCCGAAGACAGTGCTCTACCAGGCTGAGCTATTCCCCGACCGATCTTGCCTGCGAGAAACCCGCAGGCGAGGCAGACGCGGGCCAATAGCGGCCACTTGGGCCACTGGCAAGCGGGTATGCCAAGGAAATTGCGCTCCTCCTCGCATCGGCCATCCACAGCCTGCGGTTTGCCTCGCCAAGCCGCGCGGTGGTAGCTACTGGCCATGATGCAGGACTCGCCCCACGCCCGCCATTACGAATGGCAATACCTCGACCTGATGCGCCACGTGTGGGAGCACGGCGATCAGCGGATGGACCGCACGGGAGTGGGCACGCGCTCGGTCTTCGGGGTGCAGTTGCGCTTCAGCCTGGCCGAAGAGCAGGTGCCGCTGCTGACCACCAAGCGCGTGTTCTGGAAAGCCGCCGCGCGCGAGATGCTGTGGTTCCTGACCGGCGAGACCAACATCCGCCCCCTTTTGCAGGAAGGCGTGACGATCTGGAGTGACTGGCCGCTGGCGAAATTCCGCAAGGCCAGCGGCACCGACATCACGCAGGCCGAGTTCGAGGCGCGAATCGTCGCCGACGAGGCTTTTGCCGCACAATGGGGCGACCTCGGCCCGGTCTACGGCAAGCAGTGGGTCAACTGGGACACCTACGAATACGGGCCGGATGGCAAGTACACCAAGGGCAAGGGCATCAACCAGGTGGCGCAAGTGGTGGAAAGCCTGCGCAGCAACCCCGGCAGCCGCCGCCACATCATCGAAGGGTGGAACGTGGCCGAGCTGGACCGGATGGCCCTGCCGCCGTGCCACAAGACCTACCAGTTCCATGTGGCGGGCGAGGGTGCCAGGGCGCGGCTTAACTGCCTGCTCTACCAGCGTTCGTGCGATGTGGCGCTGGGCCTGCCGTTCAACCTGTTCGGGGCCGCGCTGCTGACGCGGATGATGGCGGCGCAGACCGGCCTGCAGCCGGGCGAACTGGTGTGGAGCGGGGGTGACGTGCACCTCTACCTTAACCACGCCGAACTGGTCGAAGAGCAGCTTGGCCGGACGCCTGAAGGCAGCCCGCGCCTGGCCCTGGTCCGTCAGCGGGATTCGATCTTCGGCTACCGGATCGATGATTTCCAGGTGTGCGACTATGCGCCGCAAGGGGTGATCCGCGCGCCCGTGGCAGTGTGATTTGCGGGTGGGGACAAGTTTTTCACCAGCCGCCGATCAGCCGGTTGACAGCCATTTTGATCGGCCCTAGAGGCGCGTCTCCCAAGCGGTGCAGTCGCAAGATACGCGGGTGTAGCTCAGTTGGTTAGAGTATCGGCCTGTCACGCCGAGGGTCGCGGGTTCAAGTCCCGTCACTCGCGCCACTTGGGACATTTCGGATCGTCCGCCCGGATTGACGGATGGTTGAAAGCCCCTGTGAAAGCAGGGGCTTTTCACATTTGGAGGCCACGAGTTCAGGCCTTCCAGCGTCCGGTTTCCATCCAGATCAGGAACGGGCGCAGCGGCAGCAGCCAGGCCACGCCCAGAATAAGGTAGACCACAGCCTGCACCGGTACTGGCCACTGGCCAATCCACTGGCTGGCCCAGGCCACCCCCAGGGCATAGAGTGCCAGCACCACGATCAGCGCGAGGATACCGAAGGGGATTCGCAGGGTGGGCTTCTGGCGCATCAGAACGGACCCAGCACGCGGGTGGGGGTGACGATGGCGGTCAGCGGCATGTCATGGTCCTCGATGGGTAGCTCGGCCACTTCCTGCATGTCCCAGGCCATGCCGATGGCGATGGTATCAGGGTGGGCGGCAAGCCAGCGATCGTAGAAGCCGCCGCCCTGGCCCAGCCGCTCGCCGCGCGCGGTGAAGGCGACCAGCGGCATGAACAGCACCTGCGGCACCACTTCGGGCAGGTCGCCCGATGGCTGCATCAGGCCCATCACTCCGGGCACCAGGTCGCTTTCCTCGTAGGGATCGGTGTGGGCGTGAAAGCGCATCGGCTGCGACAACCTGGTCACGCGGGGCAGAGCCAACGGATGACCCGCTTCGAAGAAGTATCGCGCATAGCCACCTGTCGGTGCCTCGCCCGGATCGGCGCGGTAGATGCCGATGGTCGCGCCTTCCGGCACCAGCGCGCGAACCGGGGCGGGGGGCTGGCGGAAGACCAGCGCGCTCACCTCGCGCGGGAGGGCGGCGGCATGGGCGCGGCGCTCATCCCGCAGGCGATCGCGCAGCGCTGCCTTGTCTTCGCTTACGGTTGTCATGCGCCGCCCTTGTTCACCGAAAATCGAGTGGCGGAACCACCATGGGTCGTTTGCCGGGAAATCCACTGACGCCTAACGTCAGGTGGGCACCGTATATCCCGAACCAGGGTTCAGGTAGGGACAGCTCCCATGGATTGCTTATAGCCTCAGGGATATTCGAAGGCTCGTGCCGGGCAGTCCCGCCGTGGCCTATTTAGGAAGCTGCCGCCGAAGCCTCAAGCTGCGATGCGAGCGATTCCAGCCGGTCGGCCAGTTTTTCCAGCGGCTCGGCTGCACCGGACTGCTGCGTCGGGGCCTGCTTGCCAGCCTCGTGCAGTTCGTCCGCCAGCAAAAGGGCGGCGTAAAGCAGCGAGCGCGCCTCGGACTGGCCGTGGACATTGGGGATCGTGCTGAGGCGATCATTGATCGTGGCGCCCAGTCCCGCGATGTGGCCTTCCTCGCCCGGTGCGCAGGCGATGGTGTAGCGCCGCCCGCCGATCTGCAGCGTGACATTGCTCATGCGGGAATCGTTTCGATCAGGCTGTCGAGCTCGGCCAGGGCGGCCCATGCCTCGCGCTTCAGCGCCTCGTGGCGGCGGGCAAGATCGGGATCGGCGGGGGCTGCGGGCGAAGGGGCGGGGCGGGCGGCGATCCGCTCGATCCGCGAAGTGGCTGCCTCGATCCGCGCCAGGGCCTGCTGGATACGATCCTGCTCCATCCGCGCTGCATAACCAAAACCGCCCCTTGCGGCAAAGCCTTGGACCGCGAACTTGTGAATAAGCCTGCTGGCGATGCGGCCCGCCGCGCGCGCGCTTGCCGCCCCCTGCGCTTGACGCAAGGGTGGCTGCCTCGCATGGAGCGCGCGAGCCGAATCGACAGCCGGTTATCCCGGGCGGAGAAAAATCCATGAGCCAAGACGCCAGCCGTTTCCTGCCGATGGCCAATGCCATCCGCGCCCTGACCATGGATGCGGTGCAGGCGGCCAACATTGGCCACCCCGGCATGCCCATGGGCATGGCCGACGTGGCGACCGTGCTCTATGCCGATTACCTGAAGTTCGATCCGGCCGACCCGCACTGGGCCGACCGTGACCGGTTCATCCTTTCCGCCGGCCACGGCTCGATGCTGATCTATGCCCTGCTGCACCTGACGGGCTATGCCAGCCCCACGCTGGATGACATCCGCAATTTCCGCCAGCTTGGCAGCGTGTGTGCCGGCCACCCGGAAAACTTCCTGATCGACGGTGTCGAATGCACCACCGGTCCGCTGGGCCAGGGCCTTGCGATGGGCGTGGGCTTTGCCCTGGCCGAGCGGCACCTGAACGCGCAGTTCGGCGATGACCTGGTCAACCACCGCACCTGGGTGATGGCGGGCGATGGCTGCCTGATGGAAGGCGTGAACCACGAGGCCATCGGCCTGGCCGGCCACCTTAAGCTCTCCAACCTGATCGTGCTGTGGGACGACAACAACGTCACCATCGATGGCAAGGTGGGCCTGTCCTCCAGCGAGGATATCCGCGCCCGCTATCGCGCCACCGGCTGGCATGTGGTCGATTGCGACGGACACGATGTGGCCAGCATCCGCGCGGCGATTGACGAGGCGCTGGCCAGCCCGCTGCCTTCGCTGGTGGCGTGCAAGACCATCATCGGCAAGGGCGCGCCCAACAAGCAGGGCACCAGCGGTGTCCACGGTTCGCCGCTGGGCGCGGATGAAATCGCCGCTGCCCGCGTTGAACTGGACTGGCCGCACGAGCCGTTTCTGATCTCCGAGGATATAATGGCCGATTGGCGCTCGCTCGGCGCGCGCGGCGCAGCGGCCCATGCCGAATGGTCCGCGCGGCTCGATGCCAGCGCCACCAAGGCGGGTTTCCTCGCCCGCTTCGCTTCGGTGGCCGACCAGGCCGGGCCGGCGGTACAGGCGCATATCCGCGACCTGGCGGCCAAACCGCAGAAGATCGCCAGCCGCGTTGCCTCGCAGAAGGCGCTGGAGCCGCTGACCGTGGCCCTGCCGCAACTGATCGGCGGTTCGGCCGACCTTACCGGATCGAACAACACCAAGACTGCAGCCACCCACGGCATCACCGCCGAAAACTATGGCGGGCGCTATGTCTATTACGGCATCCGCGAATTCGGCATGGCCGCGGCGATGAACGGCATGATGCTGCACGGCGGGATCGTGCCCTATGGCGGCACCTTCCTGATCTTCAGCGACTATGCCCGCAATGCCATCCGCCTGTCCGCGTTGCAGAAGGCGGGCGTGGTCTATGTGCTGACGCACGACAGCATCGGCCTTGGCGAAGACGGCCCCACCCACCAGCCGGTGGAGCAGGTGATGAGCCTGCGCCTCATCCCTAACCTCACCGTCTTCCGCCCGGCAGACGCGGTGGAGACGGCGGAGTGCTGGGCGCTGGCGCTGGCCACTCCGGCAACGCCCTCGGTCCTCGCGCTGTCGCGCCAGAACCTGCCGCAGGTGCGGGGCGAGGGGGACGCGGAGTGGACCCCGGCCGGCAACCGCAGCGCCAAGGGTGCCTATCGCCTCAAGGCCGCCATGGCTGCCCGCAAGGTGGTGCTGATGGCCACCGGCAGCGAGGTTTCGGTCGCGCTCGATACCGCCGCCGCGCTGGAGGCCCAGGGCATCGGCGCGGACGTGGTTTCGATGCCATGCCAGGAACTGTTCAACCGGCAGGATGCTGCCTACAAGGCAGACCTGCTGCCGGCCGATACGCTGAAGGTCTCGATCGAGGCGGGCGTTACCCACGGCTGGGAACGCTATACCGGGCTCGACGGCCTGACCATCGGGCTCGACCGGTTCGGCGCTTCGGCCCCGGCAGAGGTGCTGTTCCAGCACTTCGGTTTCAGCGCGGAGAAGATTGTTCCGCAAATCCTCGCCAAGCTTGGCAACTGATCAGGAGACAGGTTCCATGACGATCAAGGTATCGATCAACGGTTTCGGGCGCATCGGCCGCAACGTGGCGCGCGCCATCCTGGAGCGGACCGATCACGATCTGGAACTGGTCCACATCAATGACCTCGCCAGCCCCAAGGCCAACGCCATGCTGTTTGCCCGTGACAGCGTGCACGGCCCGTTCGGCGGCAAGGTGGACGTGGAAGGCGATGACCTGGTGATCAACGGAAAGCGCATCCGCGTGACGGCTGAGCGTGATCCCGCCAACCTGCCGCACGGCGAAATGGGCGTGGATATCGCCCTGGAATGCACCGGCTTCTTCACCGACCGTGCTTCGTGCGAAAAGCACCTGGCGGCGGGTGCCAAGCGCGTGCTGATCTCGGCTCCCGGCAAGAACGTGGACCTGACCGTGGTCTTCGGCGTCAACCATGACAAGCTGACCGCCGATCACACCATCGTGTCCAACGCTTCGTGCACCACCAACTGCCTGGCACCCTTCGCCCAGGTGCTGAACGATACGGTGGGCATCGAGCGCGGCCTGATGACCACGATCCACGCCTATACCAACGACCAGAAGATCCTCGACCAGATCCACTCCGACCCGCGCCGCGCCCGCGCTGCGGCGATGAGCATGATCCCCACCAGCACCGGCGCCGCCGCGGCGGTTGGCCTGGTGCTGCCCGAACTGAAGGGCAAGCTGGACGGCTCGTCGATCCGCGTGCCCACGCCCAACGTCTCGGTGGTGGACCTGACCTTCCAGCCCAAGCGCGACACCACGGTCGAGGAAGTCAACGGCATCCTGAAGGCCGCGGCAGAAGGCGCGCTGAAGGGCGTGCTGGGCTATACCGAGGAGCCGCTGGTATCGATCGATTTCAACCACGATCCGCACAGCTCCACCATCGACAGCCTCGAAACGGCGGTGATCGATGGCAAGCTGGTGCGCGTGCTGAGCTGGTATGACAACGAGTGGGGCTTCTCCAACCGCATGATCGATACCGCCGGCGTGATGGGCAAGCTGCTGTAAAGGTGGGCGGCAGGCTGGCAGGAATCGCCAGGCGCGACCGGCCCAAGGGCCCGATGCACACGGTCGATCACGGCCAGGTGTCTCTGGCCGAGGGCCTGCACGGCGATTTCCGCAGCGCGCTTGCCTCCGGTAAAGGCACCCGCAAGCGCCAGCTCTCGCTGATCGAAGGCAATAGCTGGCGCGCCGCACAAGCGGACAGTGGCTGCTTGGCCGACTGGTCCGAAGCCCGCCGCAACCTGCTGGTTGAAGGCCTGCGCCTACCGCGCGAACCGGGCGCGCAGATCGCCATCGGTTCCGCGCTTGTGCTGGAAGTAACCGGTGAATGCGATCCGTGCGAGCGGATGGATGCCCTGCACGAAGGGCTGCGCGCCGCGCTGACGCCGGACTGGCGCGGCGGGGTGCTGGCGCGCGTGATATCTGAAGGGCCGATCGCCCTTGATGATGAGGTAAGGATAGTCTGATGGCTGCTTTCAAGACGCTCGACGATCTGGGTGATGTGACCGGCAAGGTGGCGCTGGTGCGGGTGGACCTGAACCTGCCCATGGCTGACGGCGTGGCGACCGACCTGACTCGCGCGCGCGCCGTCGCCCCCACGATCCTGGAGCTGGCCGACAAGGGTTCCAAGGTGCTGCTGCTGGCCCACTTCGGCCGGCCCAAGGGCGCGCGCCATTCGCAGATGTCGCTCAGCATGGTGCAGGGCGCACTGGAGGGTGTGCTGGACCGCGAAGTGATGTTCATTCCCGAAGTTGCCGGCCCCGTGGCCGCCCAGGCGATCGACATCCTGCGCCCCGGCGACATCGGCATGCTGGAGAACACCCGCTTCTGGCCGGGCGAGGAAAAGAACGATCCGGAATTTGCCAGGGCCATTGCCGCCAACGGCGATTTCTATGTCAACGATGCCTTCTCTGCCGCCCATCGCGCGCACGCCACCACCGAAGGCCTGGCGCACTTGCTGCCGGCCTATGCCGGCCGCTCGATGGAGGCCGAGCTGAAGGCCCTTGATGCCGCGCTAGGTAAGCCTCAGACCCCCGTTGCCGCAGTTGTGGGCGGGGCCAAGGTGTCCACCAAGCTGGCCGTGCTGGAGAACCTTGTCGGCAAGGTGCAGCACCTGATCATCGGCGGCGGCATGGCCAACACCTTCCTGGCAGCGCGCGGCGTGGACGTGGGCAAGAGCCTGTGCGAGCATGACCTGACCGCCAAGGCCGAGGCCATCATGGATGCCGCCGATGCCTCAGGCTGCACCGTCCATCTGCCGTATGACGTTGTGGTGGCAAAGGAATTTGCCGCCAATCCGGCCAGCTTGCGCACCTGCAATGTGCATGAGGTCGCTGCCGACGAGATGATCCTCGACGTCGGCCCGCAGGCGGTGGAAGCGCTGGGCGATGTGCTCAAGACCTGCCGCACGCTGGTGTGGAATGGCCCGATGGGTGCGTTCGAGACCCCGCCGTTCGATGCTGCTACCGTGGCCCTTGCGAAGACCGCCGCTGCCCTGACCAAGGAAGGTTCACTGGTCTCGGTTGCCGGTGGTGGCGATACCGTGGCCGCGCTGGCACACGCCGGGGTGACCGATGACGTCACCTATATCTCCACGGCGGGCGGGGCTTTCCTCGAATGGATGGAAGGGCGTGAACTGCCCGGCGTGGCGGCGCTCTCCGCCTAGTCCAGCGGCCTGTCCGGCGAACTGCCCTCGTAGGCGAAGCGATAGTCCTTCGGGTCAGTTTCCGCTGTGCCCGCCATCCGGCCCGGTTCGGCGGAAACGAGGTTGAGGACATAGCCGTGGGTGCCTGCCGGCTCGCCCAGTTGCATCGGCAGCGTTTCGCGCCAGCCGCGTCCGTCTACGCGCGTTTCCACGATGATCTGGCCGGCCCACACGCAGCGGGCGTTGATCGGGCAGCGCGAATCCTCGGTCACGCGGAGGGGAGTCAGCACGATGTCGGCCACCTGCACCGGCTGGCCAAGGGCAACCGTGCTGCCTTCAGGCGCGGCGGGGCCCGCAAGCGGGGTGGTGGCACAGGCTGCCAGCAGGGGCAGGGCGGCAAGGGAGAGAAATAAGGTTTTCATGGCCGGCTATACGCAGCACGGCGGGTTTCGCTCCGCTGAACGGACGGTTCCCTTTGTGCGCAGGGGGTTCTAAGGGCGTGGGCCATGTCTGAATCCGGCTGCCAGCTTTATCTGATTTCCCCGCTCGATGTGGGCGGGGACTTTCCCCAGCGGCTTGCCCGCGCGATCGATGCGGGAGACGGCCTTGTTGCCGCCTTCCAGTTTCGCGTGAAGGGGCTGGACCAGCACGAGTCGGCGCGCCTTGCCGCCCCGCTGCAGGCCATCTGCGCCGAGCGGGATGTGGCTTTCATCGTCAACGATTCCATCGCGCTCGCCAAACGGCTCAAGGCCGATGGCGTGCACCTGGGGCAGGATGATGGTGACGTGAAAGAGGCGCGCGAGGAACTGGGCCGCGAGGCGCAGATTGGCGTCACCTGCCATGCCAGCCGCCACCTGGCGATGGAAGCGGGCGAGGCGGGGGCCGACTACGTGGCGTTCGGCGCTTTCTTCCCCAGCGGCACGAAGCAGACCGAGCATCATGCCGAGCCCGACCTGCTGGAATTCTGGGCCGGCCTGTTCGAGATTCCCTGCGTCGCCATCGGCGGCATCACGCCGGAGAACTGCGCCCCGCTGGTTGCGGCGGGAGCCGATTTCCTGGCCGTGTCGGGGGCCGTGTGGAACGGGGACGAGGCGGCTGCGGTGCGCGCCTTTACCCCAGTGCTGAAGGCCTGACAGGCCTGTCGCTACCCTTTGCGGCAACCGATCGCGCGCTTGCGCGTTGGGCAGCCAAAGGGAGGCTGTCGCCATGCGTTCGTTTCAGGTTTTCGTTGGGGTTGCGGCCCTGTCCCTGCTTGCAGGTTGCGGCCTCAATGGCACCGACCGCAACCGCAATGACCATTCGGAAGGGGCCCCAGAGGATGCGGGGCTCGCCGACTCCATGCGCTCGGATGATGATGTCGCCCAGACCTTACCGGACAGCCAGCCGCGCCCGGTGATGCAGTTGCAGGTCGTGCTCGATCGCCTTGGTTTCACCCCCGGTGTTGTCGATGGCAAGGAAGGCTTCTCCACCACCAACGCCATCAGCGCCTTCCAGGAATCGCGCGGCCTGGCAGCCAGTGGTGAGCTGGACGAAGAAACACGCCGCCTGTTGCAGCAGTGGGAAACAATCCCCGCCACCCGCGTGGTGACAATTCCCGAGAACTGGGGCAGCCTGACCTTCCAGCCCGTGCCCGAAGGCGCGGCAGAGCAGGCGCAGATGGACAGCCTGGGCTATGAAAGCCTGGACGAGAAACTGGCCGAACGTTTCCACACTACGGTTGAGGTGCTGCGCGAGCTCAATCCCGGCGGTCGGCCGGCGGGGGCCGACAACCGGGCGGCAACGCCCGCTCCCAGGCCGTCCGCCTCTGCCAGTGCCGCGACGCCCGCACCGCTGTTCCGTGCCGGACAGCAGATTCGCGTTCCCAACATCGGGGCCGATGCGATGCCCCCGGGCTCGGTCGAGAATCGCGAGTGGCAACGCACCCTCGCCTCGCTGGGCGTGGGTTCGCGCCAACCGGCTGCCGCACGCATCGTGGTCGACGAAAGCGAGAAGATGCTGCGGGCCTACGATGCGGACGACAGGCTGGTCGCCGCTTTCACCGTATCGTCGGGATCAGCGAACGATCCCTTGCCCATCGGTGAGTGGGGCATCAACGGCGTCGCCTACAACCCGCCATTCACCTACCAGCCGGACCTGTTCTGGGACGTGCCCGACAGCGAGGAGGAGCAGCAGCTTCCACCCGGTCCGAATGGCCCCGTGGGCGTGGTTTGGATCGACCTCACCAAGGAGCACTACGGCATCCATGGCACACCCGAGCCGCAGACAATCGGCCGCGCGCAAAGCCATGGCTGCGTGCGCCTGACCAACTGGGACGCCGCGCGTCTGGCAGGCATGGTTTCGGGCTCCACCAAAGTGGTGTTCCAGCGGTGAGGGGGCTGGCGACCTTGCGGGTGGTGGAACTCGTCGGCGGCACCGCGCTGGTCACCTCGGTGTTCTGGCTGCTGATGGGCGCACTGGTGTGGCCATATGCAACCGCCAGCGGCAACATCGCCTTGCCAGACAGGGTCATGGCCGAACGCGCGGGTGAAGCTGCCCCCACGCAGACTGCCACGGTCCGTCCGGCATCGCCAGGCCTGACCGCACGGTCGCTGATTGTTCCGGTCGCGGGAATCGGCCCGGAGGCGCTAGCCGATACCTTCACCCAAGCGCGGGGCGAGGGGCGGCTGCATGATGCGATAGACATCACGGCGCGCGAGGGAACCCCGGTGGTGGCCGCGGCCGCCGGCAGGGTCGAGAAGCTCTACCGCTCTGACGCTGGCGGCAACACGATCTATGTTCGCTCGCCCGATGGGCGGGTGATGTTCTACTATGCCCATCTCAAGGACTATGCCCCCGGCCTTGCGGAAGGTCAGGTCGTGGCACCGGGCGACGCGCTGGGCTCGGTAGGCTGGACTGGCAATGCCGACCAGTCCGCCCCCCACCTGCATCTCGCCATGCAGGAAATCGCCCCCGATGCCCGCTGGTGGGAAGGCGGGGCGCCGCTCAACCCCTATCCGCTGCTGGTTGCCGGAACCTATTGATCAGCGGCCGCGCCAGTAACAGCGCAGGCGCCCTGGCTGGCCATTGTCGATCCGGCGCAGCAGCGTTTCGGAAATCACTTCGTATTGCGAGCCGTTGCGCGGGCCGCTGGACATGATTACCCGGTCGCCCCGCCGCAGGTAGGTGCCGTTGCCCTGCGGAGAACGATAGCGCGACGCGCCGGCAATCTCGAAGCTCTCCTCAGGCTGGGCCAGAGCTACCACGCCCGCCGTTTCCCCCGGCAGTTCGCACGCATAGTGACCACGCTCGATCGTGCCGATGGGGCCAGCTGCCACCACGGGGACCGCTGCGGACAGGGCAAGCAGGGCGGAAAGGGCAAGCGCGCGGATCATCAGCGCGCCATAGCATTGCTGGCTTGCAAGGCCATGAATGATTGCACAGGCGCCGCCCCACTTGCTCCGGCGGCTCCTAACGGCTAGGGCGCGCGCAATCCCACATTTGCGATTTTGCGAAGGCCCGTGTCCATGAAGATCAGCGGCGTTGATATCCGTCCCGGCAACATCCTCGAATACGAAGGCGGCATCTGGAAGGTCGCCAAGATCCAGCACACCCAGCCCGGCAAGGGCGGGGCCTACATGCAGGTCGAGATGAAGAACCTGATCGACGGGCGCAAGACCAACGTCCGCTTCCGCAGCGCCGATACGGTCGAGAAGGTGCGGCTGGACACCAAGGACTACCAGTTCCTCTATGAGGATGGCGACCAGCTGGTGTTCATGGACCAGGATACCTACGAGCAGATCAACCTGCCTAGCGACCTCCTGGGCGATGCCAAGGCCTTCCTGCAGGATGGCATGCAGGTGATGCTGGAACTGTGGGACGAACGGCCGATCTCGGTTGAACTGCCCAGCCAGGTGGAGGCCACCATCGTTGAGGCCGATGCCGTGGTAAAAGGCCAGACCGCCAGCTCCAGCTACAAGCCTGCCATGCTCGACAACGGCGTGCGCATCATGGTCCCGCCGCACATCGAAAGCGGCACCCGCATCGTGGTGGACGTGTACGAGCAGGCCTACGTCGGCAAGGCCGGCTGATCCGGCATGGCAGTTCTTTCCGGCCTGATCCGCGTAATGGAAAAGGCTGCCCGCAAGGCGGGTGGCCGGCTGCGGCGTGACTTCGGCGAAGTGGAGCACCTGCAGGTCAGCCGCAAGGGCCCGTCGGACTTCGTGTCCAAGGCGGACCAGGCGGCGGAACGAACCATCTATGACGAGCTGCGCACCGCGCGGCCCGATTGGGGCTTTGTGCTGGAAGAGGGCGGCCTGATCGAGGGCGATCCCACCAAGCCGCGCTGGATCATCGATCCGCTCGACGGCACCAGCAACTTCCTGCACGGCATCCCGCACTTCGCCATCTCCATCGCGGTGCAGGAGCCGGCGCTGGACGGCAAGGGCCCGGACGGGTCGGGCTGGGGCGAGGTGACTGCGGGCGTGGTCTACCAGCCCATTACCGACCAGACCTTCTGGGCTGAGAAGACGCGCGGGGCCTGGCTGCACGATGCGCGCTTGCGAGTTTCCGGACGGCGGCACCTGTCCGAGGCGCTGATCGCCACCGGCATGCCTTACCAGGCCCATGGTGACTTTGCCGAATGGCAAAAGATCTATGCCGCGCTGGGCCCTCAGGTGGCTGGCGTGCGCCGCTTCGGGGCGGCTTCGCTGGATCTGGCCTGGGTTGCCGCTGGCCGTTTCGACGGGTTCTGGGAAAGCGACCTGGCCCCGTGGGACACTGCCGCTGGTTGCCTGCTGGTGCGCGAGGCGGGCGGCTTCGTATCGGACTATCGCGGCCGCAGCCTGCCGATCTGTGACAAGCAGGTGATCGCGGGCAACGATCCGCTGCATTCACGCCTGCACAAGATCATCGCCACCGCCCTCAAGTAAGGCGATAAATCGCCATCGACAGGCGAACACCGGCCCGCTAAGCGGCGGGTCCAGCCCAGTGCCCCTGTGGCGGAATTGGTAGACGCGCTCGACTCAAAATCGAGTTTCTCTGAAGTGCCGGTTCGAGTCCGGCCAGGGGTACCACCGCATTTTTCATCGCATTGCAAACACACGATTAATCTTGTGTTTCGTTGTTCAACCTAGGGCCTTGGGCTGCAAGGTTGGACAACGCGCGCTCGGCCCGAGCGGAAGCGTGACCGGCAGTCCGACTTCTATGCGCAGAACGAGCGCAAGTGGATCTTCGACACGCCAGCCTATTGCTTGGCCCATTGGAAAACCACCAACTGGGCATCGGTGCCCGAGGTTGCGATCGCGGTGGACAAACCCACGTTCGAGCAGATTTTTGACGAAATCGGGCTGAAGGTGTGCGGCTATCACTCGGGCCAGTGGAAGGACCACCCGGGGTTCTTCTTCCAGGACGTGGTGGTGTTCGAAAAGCCGGCTGGCTAGTCCCGGCCACTCAGGTGCTGCCGCTGCGGCGGCGAGAGCCGGTTTCCAGCAATTGCTGAATCTGCTGGCGGGTTGCGGGATCCTGCACCCCGCCGGCACGCAACTGGCGCAGCAGCTCTTCCAGTTCCTCGTCAGTCAGGCTGTCGAGGTATTCGCGGGTGAAGCCCGCGTTCTCAGATCCTGACCGGGCTGCGGTTGTGGCACCGATCTCGCCAATAACGTCGCTGCCCGCTGCCCGGCGGAAGTTGGACTGGTCGTATTCCTGGTAGATCTCGTAGCCGTTGCCGGATTCGATCTTGCCGCCGGTATCCATGTTTGCCTCGCCATAGGCTGGCGTAGGCGTGGATGCCGGGCGCGGGTCTGGCCGTCCGCTCTGGGTACTTTCCGGAGTGGGGCGAGACCCGCTTTCCTGTGGCGAGCCGCTGGCAAACAGCGCCAGCAGCGCGGTCAACGCGAAGGTCGTGACCGCGAAATGCTTGTACATCTTGACCGGAATGGCCGGTTTGCTGAGCTGTGCCATGGTCAGCGCTCTAGCAGTGACAGATTAATCGCCTTGCGCCGCAAGATGGTTAATCCCGCATTACCCTCAAACCCTTGGCATGCCACCGGAACTGAACCTCCATCCCGCCATTGTCTGAACCATACGGGGCAAGGAGAATGACGATGGAAACCGAACATATCGTAGAGACCCGCGCAGATGGCACATCCGACCGCACCACGATCGTGCGCGAAAGCGGTGACAGCAAGGGCAGTTCCTCGTGGGTCGTGCTGCTGGTGATCCTGGTGCTGGCGGCGGTAGCATTCTTCGCGTTCTCTCAGATGAGCGATGCCGAGGTGGCAAAAGATAATGCCGTGGCCGATGCCGCCAATGCGGTGGACAATGCCGCCGACAATGTGGGTGCTGCGGCCAACCAGGTTGGCAATGCCGTGGAAGAGGGCGTTGATTCGCTGGCTGAGTAAACGTTCAGCCAGCAAACGGGGCTGTAAAGTTTACCGACATTTCACCTCTCCCCGCTAGTCCTGCATGGCCCGTCAGATCGGGCCTGCAGGTAAACCGGCTGGGACGATGGTCAGACTATTCAAACACTACGTACCGCACGCGGTGCTGCTGCTGGGTCTGCTCGATGCCGTCCTGCTGCTGGCGGCAAACAACCTCGCGTGGACACTGCGAGCTTCCCAGATTGAAAGCGATCCCGGACCGCTGATCGAGCGCCTGCCGGCGCTGGTCATCATCTCGCTGATCACCATGCTGGCCATGGTTGCGGTGGGGGTGTTTGGGCCGGATTCGCTGCGTTCGATGCGCTTCGCCGCCGCACGCCTGCTGGTTGCCGTCAGCCTGTCGGTGCTTGGCCTGGCCTTCGTGGATTTCGTCATGCCCGGCCAGACCTACTGGCGCTCCACCCTGCTGTACGGGATGGGCTTCAGCATTGTTGCCCTGCTCCTCAACAGGGTTGTAATTGCGGGCCTGCTGCCGCCCGATGCGTTCCGTCGCCGCATTTTGGTGCTGGGTGCCGGTAAGCGGGCCACGCGCCTGCAGGAACTGTCAGCAAGGCCGGAGAGCGGCTTTGGCGTGGTTGGCTTCGTGGCAATGGGCGCAACCGAGCCGCTGGTTGCAGGAGCCGTCCCGCGTTCCATGATCGACGACCTGTCTTCCCACGTTGCCAGCGTGGGCGCCAGCGAGGTTGTGCTGGCCTTGGAGGAGCGGCGTAATGCGCTGCCGTTAAAGGACCTTCTGCGGATCAAGACGCTGGGTGTCCATGTCAACGATTTCTCAAGCTTCATGGAGCGCGAGACGGGCCGCGTCGATCTCGACACGTTGAACCCCAGCTGGCTGATCTTTTCCGACGGCTTTTCCAGCGCTCGGGCCATTTCCGGCACCATCAAACGCCTGTTCGATATCACCGCCAGCCTGCTGCTGATGCTGCTGAGCCTGCCGGTGATCCTGCTGTTCGCCCTGATAGTGAAGCTGGACAGCCCCGGCCCGGCCTTTTTCCGCCAGAAGCGGGTGGGCCTTTACGGCCAACCGTTCGAACTGATCAAGCTGCGCTCGATGCGGACCGATGCCGAGAAGAACGGGGCCCAGTGGGCGCAGAAGAGTGATCCGCGCATCACCCGCGTGGGGGCAATGATCCGCAAGTTGCGTATCGATGAACTGCCGCAGGTGTGGACCGTGCTGAAGGGCGACATGAGCTTTGTCGGTCCCCGGCCCGAAGTGCCCCAGTTCGTCGACGATCTGGAGGAGAAGCTTCCCTATTACGCCGAGCGGCACATGGTGAAGCCCGGCATCACCGGCTGGGCACAGATCAACTATCCCTATGGCGCATCGATCGAGGATGCGCGGCACAAGCTGGAATACGATCTCTACTACGCCAAAAACTATACCCCTTTCCTTGACCTGCTGATCCTGTTGCAGACCTTGCGGGTGATCCTGTGGCCGGAGGGCGCGCGATGAGTGGTGCCTTGTGGACCTTGCTGGTCACCGGCGCGCACCTGCTGGCGGCCACTGCTGCGATCCTGCTGGCGCTGGTTCATGCCAGCCAGAAGGGCGGCGAGCGGCGGCTGCTGCGCCGTGCCAACCTGGCCCTGGCGCTCTCGGCCCTGTGGGCGCTGGCGGGTGTGGGCTATGACGGTAGGGGCTCGGAACTGCACCTGCTGCTGGGGCTGGCAGACCTGGCCTGGCTGTGGCTGCTAGCCGGCTTCTTCGCCAGCGACGAGCGGGACAAGAGCATTGCCCTGGTCAGTCCGTTGATCCACGCGCTGGCCCTCGTCGAAACAGCGCAGATCGCTATTGCCGCACTACGCCTGCCGGTCTGGGCTTATGGCGTATTGCCCGCGCCGGTCAGTGATGCGCTGTTCTCGCTTTCGGTCATGTTCCAGTTGCTGTTCTGCATCGGCGCACTGGTGCTGGTGCACAACCTCTATGTCGGCGCCGCCCAGCCGGCGCGGCAGGGCCTGCGCTGGCCGGCGGCAGCCCTGGCGGTGCTGTGGCTGTATGACTTAAACCTCTATACGATCACCTATCTTGCGGACCGCATCCCCGCCGCCCTGGAGGAGGGACGCGCGCTGGCCCTGCTGGTGGTCGTCGCCCTGCTGGGCATCGGCACCCTGGGTCGTCGCGGAGACCTACGCTTCCAGCCGTCTCGCAGCTTTGCCTTTCGCTCGTTCTCGCTGGCGGTGATCGGCGCCTACCTGGTGGTGATGGTGCTGATCGCCCAGGCGATTGCCTATACCGGCAACGACATGGCCAAGGCCGCGCAGATCGGCTTTGTCGTCATTGCCAGTGCCATTGCCCTGGCCGTTGTGCCTTCGCGCCGGGTGCGGGGGTGGCTGCGGGTAACCCTGACCAAGCACCTGTTCCAGCACCGTTATGACTACCGGGCGGAGTGGCTGCGCTTCACCGATACCATCGGCCGGGCCGGGCCGCAGGCGATATCGCTGCACGAGCGCGCGGTGCAGGCCGTGGCCGACATTGCCGACAGCCCCTCGGGCCTGCTGCTAACCCCACGCGAGGAGGGTGGCCTGGCTGTCGATGCGCGGTGGAACTGGCGCAGCATCGAAGTGCCAGCCATGGCCATGGATGCCGCCGCCGTGCGCTTCTTCGAGGAGCGGCAGTATATCGTCGACCTCGACGACCTGCGCGCCGGCCGCAAGCAGGATATTCCTGAATGCGCCAGCCCCGCCTGGCTGCTGGCCAACCCCGACGCCTGGGCCATGGTACCGCTGCTGCATTTCGAGCGGCTGGTGGGCATGGTAATCCTGGCGCGCCCGCCGGTCGCGCGGATGCTCGACTGGGAAGATTTCGACCTGCTGCGGGTAATCGGCCGGCAGCTTGCCAGCTACCTCGCCGAGCAGACCAGCCAGGACGCGCTGGGCGAAGCGCAGCGGTTCGACGAATTCAACCGCCGAATTGCTTTTGTGATGCACGACATCAAGAACCTGGCCAGCCAGCTCAGCCTTCTGGCGCGCAATGCGGAAAAGCACGCCGACAAGCCGGCCTTCCGTGCCGACATGATCCTGACCCTGAAGAATTCGACCGACAAGCTGCAGAACCTTCTTGCCCGTCTGTCGCGCTATGGCAGCCAGGGCGGGGCCGGGTTGCAGGATGCGGACATTGACCTGGTGCTGCAAAAGGTTACGCGCCAGTTCTTCGGCAAGCACGAGCTGGTCATGCTTGACCGCGCGCCCTGTGTGGTCCGTTGCGATCCGGAGGCGCTCGAACAGGCCCTGGTCCACCTGGTGCAGAACGCCATCGAAGCAGGCCCCGAAAACTCGCCGGTGTTTCTCGATTTGCGCGTGGATGCTTCCGGCGCGCATATCGAGGTGATCGACAACGGCTGCGGGATGAGCCCCGAATTCATCCGCACCCGGCTGTTCAAGCCCTTCCACTCCTCCAAACAGGGCGGCTTTGGCATCGGCTGCTTCGAGGCGCGCGAGATGGTGCGGGCCATGGGTGGCAGGCTTGACGTGGAATCGCGCGAGGGCATCGGCACCCGCTTCCAGATTACCCTGCCGCTCGATCCTGCCAGCGGCCTGATAGAAACCTTGAGACAACAAGCCGGTCCGGCAACGGAGGTCGCATGAAATCGCCTGAGAAACCCCGCCTGCTGATCGTCGAGGACGATCCTGGCCTGCAGGCCCAGTTGAAGTGGGCCTATGACGATTTCGAGGTCACCATCGTGGGCGACCGGGAAAGCGCCATCACCGCCCTGCGGGCCGAGGAACCGAACGTGGTGACGCTGGACCTGGGCCTGCCGCCCGATCCGGACGGGACCAGCGAGGGTTTTGCGGTGCTGGATGCCATCATGGCGCTGAAGCCCGATACCAAGGTGATCGTGGCATCGGGCCATGGCGCGCGCGAATCCGCGCTGACCGCGATCGAGCGCGGAGCCTATGACTTCTACCAGAAGCCGGTGGATATCGAGCAACTGGGCCTGATCGTGCGCCGCGCCTTCAATCTGCACCGGATCGAGGCGGAGAACCGCGCCCTTGCCGAGCGGGCGGGCGACGACAACCGCGTGCTGGGCCGGATGATTACCAGCGCGCCGGAAATGGTCCGCGTGGCGCGCACCATCGAACGGGTAGCCAACACCAACGTTTCTGTCATGCTCCTAGGAGCCAGCGGCTCGGGCAAGGAGCTGCTGGCGCGTGGCCTGCACGATGCCAGCGGGCGGCGTAACGGTGCCTTCATCGCCATCAACTGCGCGGCCATCCCCGAGAACCTGCTGGAGAGCGAGCTGTTCGGCCACGAGAAGGGTGCCTTCACCGGCGCGGTCAAGACTACCGAGGGCAAGATCGAGCTGGCCAGCGGCGGCACCCTGTTCCTCGACGAAGTGGGCGATATCCCCCTGCCGCTGCAGGTGAAGCTGCTGCGCTTCATCCAGGAGCGCACGATCGAGCGGATCGGTGGGCGCAAGGCGATCGATGTGGACACCCGCATCGTTTGCGCCACGCACCAGAACCTGGAAGCGATGATTGCCGCCGGTACCTTCCGCGAAGACCTGTTCTATCGCCTGGCCGAAGTGGTGGTGAAGATCCCCAGCCTGGCTGAACGCCCGGGTGATGCAGTGCTGCTGGCCAAGGCCTTCCTAAAGCGCTTCGCGGCGGAAATGAACCCGCAGGTGACCGGGTTTGCCCCGGATGCGCTGGCCGCGATCGACGGATGGCCCTGGCCTGGCAACGTCCGCGAGCTGGAAAACCGCGTCAAGCGCGCCGCGATCATGGCCGATGGCAAGCTGGTCACCGCCGCAGACCTGGACCTGCAGGGCAACGGCGAGGAAGCCGATGGCGACGTGCTCAACCTGAAGAGCGCGCGGGAAGCGGCGGACCGCAAGGTAATCCGCCATGCCCTGGCGCGCAGCGAAGGCAACATCTCCAGCACCGCGCGGTTGCTGGGGATCAGTCGGCCGACCCTGTATGACCTGCTCAAGCAATACGACCTCTCGGCCTGACCGCCGCCGCCTGGCGGTGCTGCTGGCTGCATGCGCCTGCCTGGCGCTGGCGTCCGCGGCCGATCCGCTGGGCGCGGCGCCGGCAGATGACGCTGTTGCCGAGGCCCGCGCCGCGCTCGAGCGAGGTGACGGTGTGGCTGCCGAAGTGGTCGGCAAGCAGGCGCTGGATCAGGGTGCGCCGCGCACGGCCGTGGCGGCCTATATCGGCGAAGGCGAACTGCTGCAGGGCGATCTTGCCGAAGCACGCGAATGGCTGGGCGAGGGGGGCTTCGATGCTGCTAGCCACGATCGCGGCTTTGTGGCGCTCGCCAAGCTGGAAATCGCTGCAGGAAATTTTGCCGCTGCGGAAGCGGCGTTCGACCAGGTGCTGCAGCATGGCCGCCCTAATGCGGCCACCTGGGTCGAGATCGGCCGTATGCGCTATCGCGCGGGCGAACACCACGCTGCGCTGGCGGCGGCGCGCCAGGCGCTGCAGCTTGACGGTGAGAGCCCCGCCGCACTGGAGTTCATGGGCCAGCTTACCCGCGACGCGCAGGGGCCGCTTGCCTCGCTAGACCTGTTCCGCCGGGCTATGCGCCAGGCACCCCAGGACATGCAGCTTGCCGCGCAATATGCCGCAACGCTGGGTGATGCGGGCGAGCACCGGCAAATGCTGGCGACGGTGCGCGAGATCGTGAAGCAGAGCCCGGACATCCCGCAGGCCTATTACCTGCAGGGCATCCTCGCCGCGCGTGCTGGAGACGATGATCTTGCCCGCGCCCTGTGGTGGCGGACGGAGGACGCCTTTGCCGAGACCGCGGCGGGGATGCTGGTGGCAGGCGTGCTGGAATACCGCTCTGGCAATCCGGCGGCGGCGGCGGAAAGCTTTGCTAAGCTTTCCCGAATGCAACCGCTGAATATCACCGCGCAGTTGCTGTTCGCCCGTGCATCTGTGGCCAACGGCGAGGCCAACGTGGCCGTGCCCGTGCTGGAGCGGCTGGCAGAACGGCAGGATGCTTCCGCCTATACATTGGTGCTGCTGGCGCGAGCTTACGAACAGCTTGATCGGCGCGGGGATGCCGCCCCGCTGCTTGACCGGGCCGCCGCCCTGCCGCGCCCGGCGTCAGGTGCAATAGCTGCGCTGTGGCTGCGCGACGAAGCGGGCCGCACCCGCGATCCTGCCGACCCCGTCCAGCATCTCCGCGAGCTGGTGAACAACGGCCGCGTAGCAGAGGCGCGCGGGCTGGTGGCCGGGGTCGCCAGCCAGTTCGACGGTTCGGTAGACCTGCAATTGGTGGCGGGGGACGGGGCCCTGCTGGCGGGCGACGCTTCCGCTGCTCGCGCCGAGTATCGCCAGGTGGCCCTGATCCGGACCAATTGGCCACTCGTGCAGCGCATGGTGGCGATTGACCTCGCCAGCGGAAATGTTGCCGCCGCGCGGCGCCTTCTGGCAACCTACCTGCGCACCAATCCGCGAGACTTTGCCGCTGCGGCCATGCTCGGCCGACTGGAGCGCGATGCGGGCAACGCGGCGGCCGCCGCAGCGCTGCTTGGCTATGCCGCCAGCGCCGGATCTGGCCCGTCCGACCCGCTACTGCTGGGTGACCTTGCCACGGTGGAGCAGGCCCTCGGCCGGCGCGAGGCCGCGCTCGATAATGCTCGCCATGCGGCTCGCCTGGCCCCCGCCAACGGCCGCCTTTCCGCCCTGTTGCAGCGCCTGCGAGGCAGTGCGGCCGAAAGCTGACGGCGATCGGCACTGGACAGCGCCGCCTGCAGGCGGCAGGCCTGCGCCATGACCCCGGCCCGCTTTTTCGGCTCCATCGATCCGCTGGTGCGGCTGCTGCTCGTCGCCATCGTCCTTGCCACGATCCTGCCCGTAACCGGGGAGGGGCGGGTGATAGCCCGTTTCGTCTCCGATGCGGCAATCTTTCTGCTGTTCTTCCTCAACGGCCTGCGCCTGCCGCGCAGGGACGTGATGCGAGGTATCGGCAACTGGCGCTTCCTCATGCCGCTGTTCATCTGGTGCTTTGCCGGGATGGGCCTGGCGGGCTGGGGGCTGTGGCAGGCCGGCATGACGATTTTGCCCGAGCAGGTGGCGCTGGGCCTGCTGTTCCTGGGTGTGCTGCCCAGCACCGTGCAATCCGCCACCGCCTATTCCAGTCTGGCGGGCGGCAACGTGGCGACATCGGTGGTGGCGGCTGCGGTGATCAACGTGGCCGGGGTATTCGTCACCGCTCCGCTATTCGCCCTGGCGGCCGGCACGGCCAGCACCGGCATCGACATCGGCGGGCTGGAGCGGATCGCCACGATCCTGCTGCTGCCCTTCGCATTGGGGCAACTGGCGCAGGGCTTGGCCGGCGGATGGGTGAAGGACCACAAGCCACTGGTAAGCTGGATGGACCGCAGTTCCATCGCCATTGCGGTCTATGTGGCCTTTTCGGGCGCGGTGGAACAGGGCCTCTGGAGCCGGGTTGACCTCGCCGCATGGGCCGCGCTGGTGGCCTGCGTGGCAGTGTTCCTGCTGGTCGGCTTTGGCGGATCGTGGCTGCTGGGTGGACTGCTGCGGCTTGAGCGGTCAGACCACATCAGTTTTCTGTTTGCCGGGGCGCAGAAGAGCATCGCGCTGGGCGCGCCGCTGGCCACCGTGCTGTTCCCGCCAGCTATCGCTGGGCTGCTGCTGCTGCCCGTGCTGGTCTATCACCTGCTGCAACTGGTCCTGTCTGCCCCGTTGGCGAACCGCCTCAACCCGCATCCGGCGACGTAGCGTTCAGCGCATCCTCGCGCCGCTTGTGGCGCACCGACCACCAGAAGCTCAGGCCGATCAGGATGCCGCCGATCAGGCCGGTGATCGTCTCCGGAATATGCCACTTGGCCGAAAGCAGCATGATCGCGCCCAGCACCACGATGGCCCAGAAGGCCCCGTGCTCGAGGTAACGGTATTCTGCCAGGGTGCCCTGCTTCACCAGGTGCACGGTCATTGAACGCACGAACATGGCGCCGATCGACAGGCCCAGGGCAATGACGATCATGTTGTTGGACAGGGCAAAGGCCCCGATCACGCCATCGAAGCTGAAGCTGGCATCGAGGATGTTAAGGTAGAGGAATCCGCCAAAGCCGCTGCGCACCACGGCCCCGGCCATACGGGCAGCCTCTTCCTTCATCTCCAGCCAGTGGCTGACTGCTTCAACCGCGATGAAGGTGACGAGGCCCAGCATGCCGGAGACGATGAAGGTCAGCGCATCCTCGGTTGGAAGCAGGGTGGAAATGCCCCACATGCCCAGCAGCAGCAAGGCAATCTCGATGGCAGGAAGGGCGGCGACTCGGGTCAGCGAACGCTCGATCACGCCGATCCAGTGCACATCCTTGTCGGCGTTGAAGAAGAACTTCATGCCCACCATCGCCAGGAAGGCACCGCCGAAACCGGCAATGCCGATGTGGGCGGAATTGACCAGCCGCTCGTATTCCTGCGGATCGTTCAGCGACAGATCCAGCGCCTGCATCGGCCCGATCCCCGCCGCGATGGCGACAATGGCCAGCGGGAAGACGATGCGCATGCCGAACACGGCAAAGGCGATGCCCCAGGTGAGGAAGCGCTTCTGCCACACCTCGTCCATTTCCTTCAGCACCGAGGCGTTGACCACGGCGTTGTCGAAGCTGAGCGAGACTTCCAGCACCGACAGGATCACGATGATCCAAAGCAGCGACAGCATGCCCCCGATGGTGCCGGTACTTTCTAGCCCGTACCAGGCACCAAGGCCCAGACAGATGACGGTGAAGATCAGCGAGAAAGTATAGAAGCGCAGCAGGGTTTGCATCCGGGAGTGGTCCGACAGCTAGGAGGAAAGAGGGGTTACTTGGGCTGGTAGGTCTGGTCTGGCCCGGGGAAACTGCGGGTACGCACTTCCTCGGCATAGTTCTGCGCCGCCGCAGCAATGATCGCGGCGACGTTCTCGTAGCGCTTCACGAAGCGCGGCACGCGTTCAAACATGCCCACCATGTCGTCGGTCACAAGCACCTGCCCGTCACAGCGGGCCGAAGCGCCGATGCCGATGGTGGGGCAGGATACCGCCTGGGTTACGGCCAGGCCCAGCGGCTCCACCACGCCTTCCAGCACGATGGCGAAAGCCCCGGCAGCGTCGAGCGCCTTGGCATCGCCCACGATCTTGGCAGCTTCCGCCTCGCTGCGCCCGCGCGGACCATAGCCGCCCAGCACGTTGACCGCCTGCGGCGTTAGGCCGACGTGGCCCATCACGGGAATGCCGCGCTGAACCAGGAAGGCCACGGTTTCGGCCATGGCCGCGCCGCCTTCCAGCTTGATGGCAGTGGCACCGCTGGCCTTCAGCAGGCGGGCCGCAGTGGCAAAGGCCTGTTCGGGCGAACCTTCGTAGCTGCCGAAAGGCAGGTCCACCACCACCACCGAGTGATAGGATCCGCGCACCACGGCGGCGGCGTGGTTCTCCATCATCTCCACGGTCACCGGCACGCTGGAGGGCAGGCCATAGATCACCTGGCCCAGCGAATCGCCCACCAGCAGCAGGTCGCAATGGGCATCGAGCAACTGCGCCTGGCGGGCAGTATAGGCGGTGAGCATCACGATCGGCTCGGCCGTCACCCCGTCGCGCTTGCGATCGCGGATCGCCGGCACAGTCAGCCGCCGCATGGGCTGCGGCGTGGGATGCGCGCGGCTGGTGGAGGTGTCGAGGTTGAAGGTGGTGGACATGGCTGCCTTCTAGGGTCCGCGCTGCGCGCCAGCAAGTGCGCGTTCGGGCGTTGCCCCGATGGAGTGCGGGCCGCCACCGCCAGGAACGATGACGACCCGCTCCCTGACTGATTTGGGGGGCAGTCAGGGTGGACTTGCTACAGGCTGGTTTCCACGTGTTCCTTGGCCGCTTCGTCCTGCACGTCGAAGCCCAGCAGCATCTTGATGTTGTCGATCATGCCCAGATCGCTGTTCCAGATTTCGGCCTTGCTTAGGTCCATCCGCAGTAGGAGCAGTCGGGGGTCGTCCTTGCCTTCGAACCACGAGGCGATGATCGGGCTCCAGAACTGGTCCACCCGCTCGCGGCTGGTTTCGGTGACCAGGGTGCCGTCCAGACGGGTGAAGAGCTGGTTGTCCTTGGCCGCAAAGGTGGCGGTTGCCGGTCCGCCGGCGGCCAGGTGGTGCTCCTTGCTGGTGAAGAACCAGATGGCGCCGTTGGCATCCTTGTCGAGCTGGGCGGTCATCGGCACGGCGCCTTCGGGCTGGCCGTTGCGCTGCAGGAACACGAAGGGGCTGGCCGCCAGCGCGGTCCAGAACTGGTGCTTGAGGTCTTTAGTGGTGCTCATCTGGTATTCTCCTTTGTGAGGCCAACGGCACAGCCGCGCTGGCGTTCCCGCGGGATTGCCAAAGCCCATCTGTGAGAACATAAATAGAACATCGGAGCGATTCGCATGGACCTTGCCACCCTTCCCACGGCTGCCCGGCTGCTGACGCTGGGGCAGGGCGCACCGCGCTGGCGGCCCGGTCTGCCTCCGGCGGGCCCCGTGCATCACGAGATTTTCGCCCCTGCCGACGAAGCGGGCGGGGCCGCTTTCGCCCTGGCCCTGGCGCTCGATAGCCTGCGTGCACAAGCCCCCGGGGAGGAGGCGCGACGTGGCGTGTTCCTGGCGGAAAGGCCGCTGCTGTGGGTGCAGGATGCCGCTTCGATCCGGAAGGCTGGGCGGCCCTATGCTCCCGGCCTGCCGCCTGCTTGGCGCAACCGGGTGATCCACGTGGCGGTGAAGGATGCCGCCGATGCCCTGTTCGCGCTGGAGGAGGGGATGCGCTGCCGCGACCTGGCCTGCGTGATCGGGGAGATATGCGGCAATCCGCGCGCGCTGGACCTCACCGCCTCGCGCCGGCTGGGGCTGGCGGCGGAAAGGCACGGCGTGCCGCTGTTCCTGGTGCGCCACGATGCCGCGCGCGACATCAGCTCGGCGCGGATGCGCTGGCAGGTGCGCTCTGCCGCGTCACCCCTGCCGCGCTGGAATGCGGCGGCACCCCGGGCCGGGCCGGGGGTCGGCTCGTGGCATGCCGAACTGTTCCGCGCCCGCACCCACCCTCCCGGAGAATGGACCCTGCACGATGACGGACAGACCCTCATCGCCGAGCGGCCGGTCGCTCACGCCACCGCGCCGGATCATGGCGCTATGGCTGGCGCGGCTGGCGCTTGACCGCTGGCGTCAGGCGCAAGGTTGCGCGCGCGGGGAGGGATCCGATGCCCAGCCGCTGGCGCTGGTAACCGAAACCGCACACGGGCCGCGCATCGATGCCGCGAACGATGCCGGCGCTGCGGGCGGGGCCGCGCCCGGCATGTTGCTGGCCGATGCCCGTACGCTGTGCCCTGCCTTGCAGGTGGTCGCTTCGGACCCCGCAGGCGATCTTGCTTTCCTTGAACGGCTGGCGCTGTGGGCGCGGCGCTGGGGGCCATGGTCGGCAATGGATGCGCCCGATGGCCTGCTGGTGGACGTGACCGCCGTGGCTCACCTGTTCGGCGGCGAGGAAGCGCTGCTGGCCGATGTCCACCGCCAGCTGGAGGCGCGCGGGCTGGCGGTCCGCGCTGCCATTGGCCCCACGGCGGGATCGGCCTGGGCGCTGGCCCGCTATGGCCCGCCGGCTGCCATCCTGTCTCCCGGCGAGGACGTGATCGCCCGCCTGGCCGCGCTGCCGGTGGCGGCGTTGCGGCTGGATGATGACGTGCTGCTGGTGTTGCGCCGGCTGGGGCTGAAGCGGCTGGGTGACCTTGCGGGAATAGGCGAGGGCACGGGAGGCCGCGATGCCGTGCAGCGCCGCTTCCGCAACCGCCGCTCGCCCGCCGCCAACCCGCTGATCCGGCTGGACCAGATTGCCGGGCGCGTGCCCGAACCGCTGCTGCCGGTGATCGCGGTGGAACCCTGCCTGGCCGAGCGGCGCCTGCTGGAACCCATCCGCCACCGCCCCTTGCTCGATCAGGTGCTGGCCGACCTGGCGGGAGACATGGTGCGCCTGCTCGAAGCGCGCGGAGAAGGCGCGCGGCGGTTGGAGCTGGGGTTGTGGCGGGTGGATGGCGAGGTGGTGGTGCGCCGCCTGGAACTGGCTGCGGCCACCCGTGATGTGGCCCACGTCTGCCGTCTGTTCGCCACCCGGCTGGACGATGTCGATGCCGGTTTCGGGATCGAGCTGGTGCGCCTGCTGGCCACCTGGACCGAGCCGCTGGCCCTGGCCCAGGCCGATCTGGATGCCGCAGCCGATGCCCATGGCATATCACTGGCGGCCTGCATCGACCGGCTGACCGTGCGGTTGGGGGCCAAGGCCTTAAGCCGCCCCGTGCCGCGCGGCAGTCATAAGCCCGAGCGGGCGCAGGGCTGGCAGGCGCCGCTCGATCCGGTCAGGCCTTCTCAGGAAGTCTTTGCTTTCCACAGCAGACCATTGAAATTACTTGAACGTTCAGAGTCTATCGCAGTCATCTACGCCAGTCCTGACGGCCTGCCGCGCCGGTTCAGTTGGCGGGGGCAGGCGCGCGAGGTGGCGCGGGTGGAGGGGCCGGAACGGATCAGCCCTGAATGGTGGCGCGAGAAGGGCGGATCCCGCCTGCGCGATTATTACCGGATCGAGGACGCAAGCGGCTGCCGCTACTGGATCTATCGCGAAGGCATCATGGGTGACGCGCGCGGCGGCATGCCGCAGTGGTTCCTGCAGGGGTTGTTCGGCTGATCCTGACCTCGCGTTTGCGACGAGCCGAACACGGGCGGCGGCAAATCCGCTAGGCACAACAAGCATCAGAACATATATAGAACATATGACCCATCCGACCGTTATCGAAAAGCTCGCCGTGTTGGCCGATGCGGCCAAATATGATGCCTCGTGCGCCTCTTCAGGCACCACCAAGCGCAGTTCAAAAGGGGTCAAAGGGGGCATAGGCTCTACCGAAGGGATGGGCATCTGCCATTCCTATGCGCCCGATGGCCGCTGCATCTCGCTGCTCAAGATCCTGCTGACCAACCACTGCATTTTCGATTGCCACTATTGCATCAACCGCAAGAGCAGCAACGTGGCCCGCGCCCGCTTCACCCCGCAGGAAGTGGCGGACCTGACGATGGCCTTCTATCGCCGCAATTACATCGAGGGGCTGTTCCTCTCATCGGGCATCGTGAAAAGCGCCGACCACACGATGGAGCAGCTGGTGGAAACCGCGCGCATCCTGCGCCACGAGCACCAGTTCCGCGGCTATATCCACCTCAAGACCATACCCGAAGCCTCGCCCGAACTGGTCCACCAGGCGGGCCTGCTGGCCGATCGCGTCTCCATCAACGTGGAACTGCCCACCGACAGCGGCCTGACCCGCCTGGCGCCGGACAAGAACGCGCGCCAGATCGAAGGGGCGATGGGGGGCATGAAGATGGCCATTGCCCAGGCGCGGGACGAGAAGAAGCGTTTTCGCCACGCGCCCACCTTTGCCCCCGCAGGGCAATCCACGCAGATGATCGTGGGGGCGGACGGGGCCAGCGATGCGGATATCGTGGGCAAGGCCAGCCGCCTGTACGACGGGTTCCGTCTGCGCCGGGTTTACTACTCCGCCTTCAGCCCTATTCCCGATGCCAGCGCCGTGCTGCCGCTGAAGCGCCCCCCGCTGATCCGCGAGCACCGGCTGTACCAGTCCGACTGGCTGATGCGGTTCTACGGCTATTCCGCGCAGGAGGTGGTGCAGGCGACCGACAGCATGGGCAACCTGCCGCTGGATATCGATCCCAAGCTCGCCTGGGCGTTGAAGTTTCGTGAACATTTTCCAGTGGATGTGAACCGTTGTTCGCGCGAGATGTTGCTCCGCGTGCCGGGGCTGGGCACGCGCGCCGTGGGCCAGATCCTCGCCAGCCGCCGCCATCGCACCTTGCGGCTGGAGGATGTGGGCAAGCTCACCGTCTCGGTAGCCAAGGTGCGCCCGTTCATCGTCACCTGTGACTGGCGGCCCACGCTGCTGACCGACCGGGCGGACCTCAGGGCCATGCTTGCCCCCAAGGCCGAGCAGCTTGAGCTGTTCGCGGCATGACCGCGCTCCAGCATGTCCGCTTCGGCGCGTTCTACGCCGTGCATCTGCCGCAGCCGGACGATTTTTCCTTCTGGCGCGAGCGGGCGCGGCAACTGGTCCAGTGCGATGTGCCGCCCGACCGGGTGGCGTGGCTGGAACCGGGGGCCAATGGCAACCTGTTTGCCAAGGGGGAAAGCCGCTTGCCCACACCGCCTGCCGATGCACGCGCGGTGCGGGCCAGCAAGGCCTTCGTGCAGGCGGCGCAGACCGCCATCTGCCACGCCGATCCTGCGCGGTTCGACCTGCTCTATCGCCTGTTGTGGCGGCTGCAGGGCAATCCGCGCGTGCTGGAAGACCGTGCTGACAATGATGTGCGGCGGCTGGACGAACTGACGCGGCAGGTGCGGCGTGACATCCACAAGATGCGCGCTTTCGTCCGCTTTCGCGTGGTGCCGCCCGATCCCGATGCGATGGGCCGGGAGACGCACGAGCACTACATCGCCTGGTTCGAGCCGGAACATCACATCCTGCGCAACAATGCCGGCTTCTTCACCCGCCGTTTTGCCGGGATGCGCTGGTCGATCCTGACCCCGCAGGGTTCGCTTCATTGGGATGGCGAAACACTGTGCGAGGGCCCGCCCGCGCTGAAGGCCGATGCCCCGGCGGGCGATGCGATGGAGGAACTCTGGCGCCGTTACTACGCTTCCATCTTCAACCCCGCGCGACTGAAGATCGGTGCAATGCTGAAAGAAATGCCGCGCAAGTATTGGAAAAACATGCCTGAAACCGCGCTGATCGCCGATCTGGTGGCCGGCGCGCAGGGGCGGGAGGCGGCGATGGTGGCAGCAGGCACGGTGGACATGGGTGAGCGGCCCGAGACGCTGGCGGCGATCGACCGGGCGATCCACGCCTGCCGGAAATGCCCCATCGGCCTGCTGGAGAACCGCGCGGTGATGGGCGAGGGGCCGCCGGGTGCGCCGCTGATGATCGTGGGCGAGCAGCCGGGCGACCAGGAGGACCTGGCTGGCAAACCCTTCGTCGGCCCTGCCGGGCAACTGCTGGACAGGCACCTTGAGCGCGCGGGGATCGATCGGCAGGCGGCTTATGTCACCAATGGGGTGAAGCACTTCAAGTTCGTGATGCGGGGGAAAAGGCGGCTGCACCAGTCGCCCACCGCCAAGGAGATCGACACCTGCCGCTGGTGGCTGGAAGGTGAGCGGGCCTTGGTGAAGCCGAAAGTGGTGCTGGCCCTGGGTGCCAGCGCCGCACGCAGCCTGCTGGGCCGCACCGCCAGCATCGCCCGCGAACGGGGGCGGCCACACGCGTTGGATGATGGCAGCGAGCTGTGGATCACCGCCCATCCGTCCTACCTGCTGCGGCTGGAGGGTGCGGCGCAGGAGGAACAGGAGCGGTTGTTCGCAGCAGACCTTGCCGCCGTGGCCGGGCGGCTGGCGGAGCTTGTGGAGTGAAGCCCTTCAATTCGTCATTGCGAGGCCGCAGGCCGAAGCAATCCAGTGCGTGTTACGCGGCTCTGGATTGCTTTGTCGGCTACGCCTCCTCGCAATGACGAGGGGGTTGGAATGCCCGAAAACGACCTCCTCGTCCCCCGCCGCACGATCGAACTCGATCCGGATGGCCTAACCCCACCCGAGCGCGCGCCTTATGTCGAACTGGGCCTGGCGACCTGCTTTTCCTTTCTGCGCGGCGCTTCCGATGCGGTGGACCTGGCCCTGCGGGCGCGGGCGCTGGGCTATGATGCGCTGGGTATTGCCGACGTCAACTCCATGGCCGGGGTGGTGCGGCTGCATTGCGAGGCAAAAACGCTCAAGATAAAGCCAGTTATCGGCTGCAGGATAGAAACGGTGGAAGGCCTTGCCTTCCTTGCCTATCCGGAAAACAGGGCCGCCTATGGTCGCCTGTGCCGGCTGATTTCCGCCGGACGCATGGGACGGCTGGATGGCACCTGGCAGGACAAGGGCGTGTGCGAGATCAGCCTGCCGATGCTGGCCGACCACGCCGAAGGCGTGCACCTGGTGCTGTTGCCGCCACGCGATCTGGACGCCCGCCTGACCGTGACCGCCTGGGGCAACAACGTGGTGACGCTGGAGCGCGAAGCTTTCGCCCCCGAGGTGGCCGGCAGTTTTGCCGAAGTCCTGCCCCATCTGGCTGCCGGTTTGCCTGCCTTGTGCCATGTGGGGGCCAGCTACCTCTATTGCGGGGACGATCTGGCACGGATCGAGCGGCTGGATATGCTGGCGCGGGCAAATGGCCTCTCGCTGCTGGCTACCAACGACGTGCTCTATCACGCACCCGAGCGCCGTCCGCTGCATGACGTGATGACAGCCATCCGCCACAAGACCACCGTGGCCGCCGCCGGTCACCTGCTGGAAGCCAATGCCGAGCGGCACCTGAAAAGCCCTGACGAGATGGCGCGGCTGTTCGCCCGCTGGCCCCACGCCGTGGCCGCCACCCGCGCGCTGGCCGATGCCTGCCGGTTCTCGCTGGACGAACTGCGCTATGAATATCCGGAGGAGATCTATCCCGATGGGCTGACTCCGCAGGCTTTCCTGGAACAGCAGACTTGGGTGGGGGCACGGGGCCGCTATCCCGAAGGCGTGCCCGATGCCGTGCGCGAGACGCTGGAGCGTGAGCTGGCGCTGATCGCCAAGCTGGACCTGGCGCGCTATTTCCTGACCATCAAGGACATCGTCGATTTCGCCCGCAGGTGCGATCCGCCGATCCTGTGCCAGGGGCGCGGCAGCGCGGCCAATTCGGCGGTCTGCTACGTGCTGGGCATCACCAGCGTGGACCCCGCCAAGCATGCCCTGCTGTTCGATCGCTTCATCTCCGAAGAGCGCAAGGAGCCGCCCGATATCGACGTCGATTTCGAGCACGAGCGGCGCGAGGAGGTGATCCAGCACATCTACAGCAAGTATGGCCGCCACCGCGCGGGCCTGTGCGCTACGGTGATCCACTATCGCCCGCGCATGGCCATCCGCGAGGTTGGCAAGGCCATGGGCCTCAGCGAAGATGTCACCAGCGCGCTTGCCCGCACGGTCTGGGGCGGGTGGGGGCGCGAGATTGGCGAACAGCACGTGGCCGAAACCGGCATGGACGTGACCGACCCGCACCTGCGCCGCGTGCTGAAGCTGACCGAGCAGATGATCGGCATGCCGCGCCACCTGGGCCAGCACGTGGGCGGCTTTATCCTGACGCAGAACCCGCTGACCGAGACGGTGCCGATCGGCAACGGGGCCATGCCCGACCGCACCTTCATCGAGTGGGACAAGGACGATATCGAGGCGCTGGGCATCCTGAAGGTGGACGTGCTGGCGCTGGGCATGCTCACCTGCATCCGCAAGTGCCTGGACCTGCTGGGCGCGCACCACGGGCGCGAGCTGACGCTGGCCACGGTCCCGCGCGAGGATCCGGAGGTTTACGCCATGCTGCGCAAAGGCGATTCGCTGGGCGTGTTCCAGGTGGAAAGCCGCGCGCAGATGAACATGCTGCCGCGCCTGCGCCCGCGCGAGTTCTATGACCTGGTGATCCAGGTGGCCATCGTGCGACCGGGGCCGATCCAGGGCGACATGGTCCATCCCTACCTGAAGCGGCGACGCGGGGCGGAAGCCGTGCAGATTCCAGCGCCCGCGCCCGAACACGGCCCGCCGGACGAACTGACCAGCATCCTGGGCCGCACGCTGGGGGTGCCGATCTTCCAGGAACAGGCGATGAAGATCGCGCTGGATGCGGCAAGGTTCTCCAGCCTGGAGGCCAACCGGCTGAGGAAGGCCATGGCCACCTTCCGCAGCCGTGGCATGGTGGGCGAGCTGCAGGACATGATGGTGGAGCGCATGGTGGCGCGCGGCTATGATCGCGACTTCGCCCAGCGCTGCTTCAACCAGATCAGGGGCTTTGGCGAATACGGCTTCCCCGAAAGCCACGCCGCCAGCTTTGCCCACTTGGTCTATGTTTCCAGCTGGCTGAAATGCCACTTCCCGGCGGCCTTTGCCTGCGGCCTGCTCAATTCCCAGCCGATGGGCTTCTATGCCCCGGCGCAGATCGTGCGGGATGCGCGCGAGCATGGCGTCATGGTGCTGGCGGTGGACGTGAATTGCAGCGAGTGGGACTGCACGCTGGAGCCGCAGGGGGAGGGCCGGGTGGCCCTTCGCCTGGGCCTGCGCCAGGTGGATGGCCTGCCCGAACACGTCGCCGCCGCCATCGTCGCCGCGCGCGCGGAGGGCGGGGCTTTCCGCGACGTGGCCGACGTGCGCGCCCGGGCACGGATCGGGCCGGCCCATGTGGAGCGGCTGGCCAGCGCCGATGCCTTCGGCTCGATCACCCTGTCGCGCCGGCAGGCGCTGTGGGATGCCCGCAGCCTGATCGCCGCGCCCGACCTGCCGCTGTTCGCCCATGCCGATGCGCGCGACGAGGGGGCAGAACGGGGCCGCGCGGTCCTGCCGCTGATGCCGCTATCGGAAGAAGTGGTGACCGATTACCAGACCACCCGTCTCAGCCTCAAGGCGCATCCCATGGCCTTCCTGCGCTCCGGTCTGGCCGAGCGCGGCTTTGTGCGCGCCAGCGAGCTGAGGGATCGCAAGTTCCGCTCCATGGTGCAGGTGGCCGGTGTGGTGTTGATCCGCCAGCGGCCGGGCAGCGCCAAGGGCGTCTGCTTCATCACGCTGGAGGACGAGACCGGCGTCATCAACCTGGTGGTCTGGCCGGACCTGAAGGAGAAGCAGCGCAAGGTGGTGATGGGATCGCGCCTGATGGAAGTGCGCGGCCGGGTGGAATACGATGACGAGGTGATCCACGTTATCGCCCACCACATGACCGATGCGACCGCGCAGCTCTATGCCCTGTCGGATACGCTGCTCAATGCGCCCATCGCCCGTGCCGACCATTGCAACAGCCCGCTGCCGGGCAAGTTCGGGCTGCGCCAGCCTGCGGGGCAAGCGGCAGAACCGGTGGAACCGTGGCAGCCGGTGCAGCCCGGCAACCGTGAATGCGGCTTTCACGATCCCAATACCCGCGGCCATCCGCGCAACGTGCGGATCATTCCGCCGTCTCGGGATTTCCATTAGCGATGCAATTTTCGCGCACCATCGGCGACATGAAGCGCGATCGCGCGCTGCTGGTAATCCTGATGCTGGCCGCCGCCGCAATGGCGGGACGGGCCTGGCTACTGGAAAACCCGCAGCACGATCCCTTCGCCCCGCTATCGCTGGATCATCCCCCCGGCTGGGCCACGCAGAGCAAGCTGGCCGCCCTGCGGGACAACCTGCCCGCCTGCCGACAGGTGCTGGCGGAAGGGGCGGTAGACTTTGCTGAACTGCCGCCGTCAGGCGAGGGAGCCTGCAGACGCGAGGATCGCACGAGGGCCGATGGCAACTTGCTTTCGCCCGAAGGCGCCCAGATGACCTGCCAGACCATGTTGGGCCACGAACTGTGGCTGCGCCATTCGGTCCAGCCGCTGGCGCAAGAGTTCCTTGGCAGCCGGGTCATGCGGATCGAGCACCTGGGAACCTACAATTGTCGCCGAATCGGTGGTGGTGATGATGGCGACTGGAGCGAACACGCCACCGGCAATGCCATCGACATTGCCGCCTTCATCCTGGCCGACGGGCGTCGCGTTTCCGTGCTGGATGACTGGCAGGGAGGGGACGCGGCGGCCCGGTTCCTGCACAAGGTGCGCGACGGCGCCTGCGGCAGTTTTGCGACTGTTCTCTCGCCCGATTACAACGCCGCCCACGCCGATCACCTGCATCTGGATCAGGCACCACGCATGATCGGCGGGGTCTGCCGCTGAAGCGCCCTTCCGCTGCCGCCTCCATCCAAGTCAATCCGAGGGCGCGGCATAAAAAAACCCCCGCCGAAGCGGGGGCTTTCAATTCCGGTTTGTCGCCGAGTTTACGGGCTGGCGGGCAGGGTGTTGCCGCTGCCATCTTCGATCAGATAGATGATGCCGCCGCCCAAAATGACGAACAGGACCACCAGGAGAGCCTCGCTCATGGCAGCTTCGCTCTCAGCAACGGGCGAAGCCGAGCGGTCACCCGATTCGAAAGCGATCGGGGCAGCCGTGGCAGCCACGGACGAAAGCGTCACGGCACCAGCAACGGCCGTGGTTGCGATAATTTTCTTGATCATCCTACCTCACTCGCTTCGCAAAACTATTACTGCGGTTGAACTGCGTCTTACTGCAATGCCGAACAACCCGTCAAGTTCCTACCGGCACTTAATTTGTCTGGAAAAGACCTGTGATGCATAAACATCACGCGCCAAACGCCTGAACCTATGTAAAAATCCTATGCCGTGAGCTTCGTTCCAGCCGCCTACACCGGCTCGAGCGCGTAGCCTGCGGAACGCACGGTTCGAATCGGATCGCGCATGTTGTCGACCGTCACCGCCTTGCGCAGACGCCGGATATGCACATCCACGGTGCGTTCCTCGATCTCGCTGCCGGTGCCCCAAACCGCATCCAGCAATTGGCTGCGGGTGAATACCCGCCGCGGATGCTCCATGAAGAACTTGATCAGCCGGTACTCGGTGGGGCCAACCTGCAGCACCTTGCCGCGCCGCTCCACCCGGTGTGCGACGGGATCGAGCCGCAGATCGCCAACCTCGATGGTTTCGCCGGCCAGGGCAGGTCGGACACGGCGCAGCACGGCGGATACGCGGGCCAGCAACTCGCGCGGTGAAAAGGGCTTGGTCAGATAATCGTCGGCGCCGGTCTCCAGCCCGCGAACCCTGTCATCCTCGGCTTCGCGCGCGGTCAGCATGATGATCGGCACGTGGGCGGTCGCCTTGTCACGCCGCAGGCGGCGGCAGACTTCGATGCCGCTGATGCCCTCGATCATCCAGTCGAGGATCACCAGATCGGGCACGTCCTCCGCCGCCAGCATCATGGCCTCCTCGCCATCGGCGGTCACGCGAACGGCGTAGCCTTCGCTTTCGAAACGATATTCCAGCAGTTCGGCGAGAGCCGTATCGTCTTCGACCAGCAGCAGCTTGGGAGCGGACATGGGTGGTTGCCTTCGTGGACCGGGATGCGGCCGTGTTTGATTCGCCCGCTTCATATGTCCCGAATGTGTCACCCGTGTTTCACCGTTCGATATCGGTGGGATAGGTGCCCAGCACCATGAAGTGGACCACTTCCCCCACGTTGGTCGCCTGGTCACCGATGCGTTCCAGGTTGCGGGCGACGAACAGCAACTCCGCCGCGCTGGATATGGTGGCCGGATTTTCGACCATGTAGCTGACGAGGTTGCGGAAGATGCTGTCATAGAAGGCATCCACCTTGCGATCGCGCTCGATCACCTCGCGCGCGGTGATGGGATCGCGCGCGGCATAGGCGGTCAGCACGTCGTGCACCATCTCCGCACCAAGTTCGGCCATGGCGGGCAGCAGGGTCAGCGGTTCGAACCGGTTGCGGCCCTCGATGTTCGGCGCGCGCTTCGCAATGTTCTTGGCGTAATCGCCGATCCGCTCGATCACGCTGGCGATCTTGAGTGCGGCGATGATCTCGCGCAGGTCATCGGCCATCGGGGCGCGGAGGGCGAGAACGCGGACAGCCATCGCGTCCACTTCCATTTCCAGCGCGTCCAGCTTCTTGTCGCGCGCCACCACTTCTGCGGCCAGCGCCTCGTCACCCGTAACCAGGGCCTGCATGGCCTGCTGCACCGCCAGCTCGGCCAGCCCGCCCATCTCCGCGATCAGGCCGCGCAGGCGGGTAATGTCCTCGTCGAACGCCTTGACCGTATGCTCTGCCATCAGCCGTACCTGCCCGTAATGTAATCCTGCGTGCGCTTTTCGCGCGGATTGGTGAAGATGTCCGAGGTATGGCCGTATTCCACCAGGTGGCCAAGATGGAAGAAGGCCGTGCGCTGGGATACGCGCGCTGCCTGCTGCATCGAGTGGGTGACGATGACGATGGCATAGCGGCCGCGCAGATCGTCGATCAGTTCCTCGATGCGGGCTGTGGCGATCGGATCGAGAGCCGAGCACGGCTCGTCCATCAGGATCACTTCGGGATCGACCGCGATGGCGCGGGCAATGCACAGGCGCTGCTGCTGGCCACCCGATAGCGCGGTGCCTGAATCCTGCAGCCGGTCCTTCACCTCGTCCCACAGGCCCGCGCGGTGCAGGCTGCGCTCCACGATGGCGTCCAGCTCTGCCTTGCCCTGGGCCAGCCCGTGGATCTTGGGGCCGTAAGCAATGTTCTCGTAGATCGACTTGGGGAAGGGGTTGGGCTTCTGGAACACCATGCCCACCCGGGCGCGCAACTGCACCACGTCCATGCCGGAACGGTAGATGTCTTCGCCGTCAAGCTCGATCAGCCCTTCCACGCGGGCCGAGCCGATGGTGTCGTTCATGCGGTTGAGCGTGCGCAGGAAGGTGGACTTGCCGCAGCCCGACGGGCCGATGAAGGCGGTCACGTGTTCCTGGTGGATATCGATCGAGACGTTGTCGATCGCCCGCTTCTCGCCGTAGAACACGGACACATCCGTGGCGCGGATCTTGGGTTCGCCCTGGTCGCTGGCGGGATTGGCGTTCACTTCGCTTACCATTTCTTTTCGAACCTGTTGCGCAGATAGATGGCGAGGCCGTTCATCAGCAGGAGGAAGGCCAGCAGCACGATGATGGCGGCGCTGGTGCGTTCCACGAAGCCGCGGTCGATCTGGTCGGACCACAGGTAGATCTGCATCGGCAGCACGGTGGCGTTATCGGTGAAGCCTTCGGGCGGGGTGGAAACGAAGGCGCGCATACCGATCAGCAGCAGCGGCGCGGTTTCGCCCAGCGCGCGGGCCATGCCGATGATGGTGCCGGTCAGGATGCCCGGCAGGGCCAGCGGCAGCACGTGGTGGAACACCACCTGCACCGGCGAGGCGCCGATGGCCAGCGCACCGTCACGGATGCTGGGCGGCACGGCCTTGATGGCGTTGCGGCCGGAAATCACGATCACCGGCATGGTCATCAGCGCCAGCGTCATGCCGCCGATCAGCGGGGCCGAGCGATAGCCGGGGAACAGCGTCAGGAACACGGCCAGCCCCAGCAGGCCGAAGATGATCGAGGGGACCGCCGCCAGGTTGTTGATCGACACTTCAATCAGGTCGGTCCAGCGGTTCTTGGGGGCGTATTCCTCAAGGTAGAGCGCGGCCAGCACGCCAACCGGGAAAGCCAGCAGCAGGGTGACGATCATCGTCAGCATCGAACCCTTGAGGGCGCCCCAGATGCCGACGAGCTGTGGATCGGTTGCGTCTGAGCGCTGCATGAAGCCGGGGTCGAAGCTGTCGGTCAGCAGGCCGCGTTCGGCCAGGTCCCGGGCGAGCGGCTGGAGGTCTACCTTGCCGTCACCAGCGTAGGCCGATGCCAGGTCTTCATTGGTGGCCAAGCTGAAAGTCTGCTGGCCGCGAGCGAGGGCGGGATCGGCGGCGATTGCGCTGGCAACTTCGCGCCATGCCTCGGGGTTGAGTTGCGCCGCGCCTTCTGCACCCAGCGCCTGCTCGGCGGCAAAGCCGACCACTTCCGGCAGCCCCTGGCCCTGCAGCGAGCGGACGATACCGTTTTCGTCCACCCCCTGCGGCACGCTGATGCCGACTTGGGTGAAATCGATCGGCACCTTCAGTTCGGTCCGCTGGAAGCCGCCCAGGCCGTTGAACAGCATGGTCCCCAGCAGCACCACCAGCACAGCCACGGAGAAGATCACCGCGCCCATGCCCAGCGCCTTGAAGCGCCGCTCGGCAGCATAGCGCTGCTTCAGCCGCGTCTCGAACTGCGGTGTGCGCGTGCGGCCCAGGGGGGCAGCAGGGGGAGGGGTGTCACTCATAGGCTTCACGGAACCGCTTGACCACTCGCAGGGCAACCACGTTGAGCGCCAGGGTGATGATGAACAGCACGAAGCCCAGGGCAAAGGCGCTGAGCGTTGCGGGGTGGTCCAGGCTCGCCTCGCCGGTCAACATGGCGACGATCTGGAAAGTGACCGTGGTCATCGCTTCGAACGGGTTGGCCGAGAGATTGGCCGCGGCACCGGCGGCCATCACTACGATCATCGTCTCGCCGATGGCGCGGCTGACCGCCAGCATGATGCCCGCCACGACTCCGGGCAGGGCGGCGGGGATCAGCACGCGGCGGATCGTCTCATTGGTGGTGGCGCCCATGGCCAGGCTGCCATCGCGCATGGCCTGGGGCACGGCGGTGATCGAATCGTCGGCGAGCGAGGAGACCAGCGGGATGATCATGATGCCCATCACCGCACCGGCCGCCAGCGCGCTCTCGCTCGATGCGCTGGAAATGCCGATGGCCAGGGCCATGTCGCGGATGGCGGGGGCCACGGTCAAAGCGGCGAAATAGCCGTAGACCACGGTGGGCACGCCGGCGAGCAGCTCCAGCGCCGGCTTGACCCACTGGCGCAGGCGTGGCGGGGCATATTGCGTGAGGTAGATGGCGCTCATCAGGCCAAGCGGGATGGCCACAATCATGGCGATGATCGCGCCGATAAAGATGGTGCCCCAGAACAGCGGTATCGCGCCATAGCGGCTGCCGTCCGGATTGGCCGAATTGGCCATCGGATCGGGCGCCCAGTGGGTGCCGAACAGGAAATCGACCGGGCTGACCATGCCGAAGAAACGCCAGGTCTCGAACACCAGCGTCACGAAAATGCCGAAGGTGGTCAGGATCGCCACCAGCGAAGCGAGGAACAGCACGACCAGCACGCCGCGCTCCACCCGGGTGCGGGCGGCGAAATCCGGCTTTTGGCGCGTGAAGGCCCAGGCGGCTCCGGCCAGGCCCAGCAGCAGGGTAACGGCAAGGCCGATCCAGCCGTACAGGGCGGTCGCTTCGCGGAAGGGTTCGACGAGGGCTGCGGCTTCCGGAATGGCCGTGCTGGCGGCCACACCGTTTGCCACGTCCTGCGCCTGGTTCAGGATGGCATCGCGCCGCATGCCGAAGGCCGGCAGGGCAGCCCCGGCCGGCTGGCTGACCGCGTGCTGCAGGATCAGGCCGGGCGAAATGGCATTCCATAGCGCCGCGAACAGCAGCATCGGGCCGCCGATCCAAAGCGCGGCGTACCACGCATGATAGACCGGCAGGGCAGCAAGGCGACCGTTCGCTACCTCGCGCTTGAAGCGCCAGGCACGCGACCGGGCCACCAGCCAGCCGGCAAGCCCGAGGCCGATGGCCAGGAACAGCAGGATGGCGGGTGGCATGGTGCGTGTTGGTCCGTTGTTATTTGAAGTCGGCTGCGGTCAACGCCGGGAAGTCATTGGCCGCAGTTGCGCTGCGAGCCATAACGTCATCCGGGCTGGCGACAAGGCCGATAGCAGCCAGCGGGCCCTCGCGTCCCCAGCTTTGCGCCCAGGTCGCGATGAATTCGCGCAGGCCGGCGACGGCGTCCACATGGTCCTTCTTCACATATATGAAGAGCGGACGGGCACCCGGATAGAGGAAGCTGGCGATGTTTTCATAAGTCGGCTCAACCCCGTTCATCGGCAGCCCGTGGAGCCGGTCAAGGTTCTCCTCCATGTAGGAATAGCCGAACACGCCCACGGCATTGGGATTGCCTTCGATCTTCTGGACGATCAGGTTGTCCTGCTCGCCCTGGTCGACATAGGCCCCGTCGCTGCGGACTTCGGTGCAGACCTGCTGGTAGCGATCCTCGTCCGATTCCTTCAGCGCTTCCATTTCGGGGTTGGTCTTGCAGCCGGCTTCCAGCACCAGTTCCTTCAGCGCATCGCGCGTGCCGGAGGTGCTGGGCGGGCCGTAGACCAGGATCGGCAGATTGGGCAGCGAGGGATCCACGTCGCTCCAGTTACGGGCGGTCTGCTCTTCGCCATAAGGGCTGGCTGCCAGCGCGCGATAGACGATCTCGGGCGTCAGGTTCATCTGGATGCCGCCGTTGGCCGCAGCGAAGGCGATACCGTCAAGACCCACCTGGATCTCGGTGACGTTGGTCACCCCGTTGGCCTGGCAAGTCTCGAACTCGCTCAACTTCATGCGGCGGCTGGCATTGGCGATGCTGGGGGTTTCCGGGCCGGTGCCCTCGCAGAACAGGGCAATGCCCGAGCCCGTGCCGTTCGATTCGATCAGCGGGGCTGCGAAATCGGGGAAGTTGCGGGTGAAGGTTTCCGACACGACGGTCGAGAACGGGTACACGGTGGACGAACCCACCACGCGGATTGCGCCGCTGCCATCCGATGAGCTGCCGCTACCGCAGGCTGCCAGCGATGCTGCGCCCAGCGCGGCCACCGCAAACTTGAAGGTCTTGTGCATTATCGTAGGTCCACTTCCTGTGTGCTCTGCGCGTTAGGAGCGCTGTGTTACGGTTCTAAGAAAGACGCCGGACATTCCACTGTCACATGCTGCGGTCCGGAGGGCAGCTAGGCAAGAAGGCTGACGCGAAGGCGAATCCATTTCTGTCTGTAATGTGACAAGCTTGCGGCCCCTCTATGACCGGTCGATTGCACTTTTGTGACAGTCGCGGAAAAGCCTGTCGATCAGCCGTCACGCGGGCCGAGGCTGACGGTCAGCCTTCGGTCTGGGCCAGCAGCGGCAGGCGCACCGTCACCGTCGTGCCCTGGCCGATGCGGCTTTCGATATCGAGCTGGCCGCGATGTCGCTCGACGATGTGCTTGACGATTGCCAGGCCCAGGCCTGTGCCCCCCTGCGCGCGGCTGCGGCTGGGATCGGTGCGATAGAATCGGCGGGTCAGGTGGGGGATATGCTCGGGCGGAATGCCATCGCCCCGGTCGCGCACCATCAGTCGCGCCATGCCGTTGGGTGTCACGTCGATCGCCACTGTCACGTCGCTCTCGGCCGCACCGTATTTCATGGCGTTATCGACAAGGTTGCGGACGAGCTGTTCCAGCTGGTTGCGATCACCGCGTACCATAAGGCCTTCAGCCGCCAGTTCGAACTTCAGGCGCTTGAGCCGCTCCGGCCCGGCCCCGTCACGCGCGGCCTGGCGCACCAGTTGCACCAGATCCAGGCTTTCGCGCGGCCGGTCGTGCTTCTCCGCTTCGACCCGGCTCAGCGACATCAGGTCATCGACCAGCGAAGCCAGCCGCCGCGCCTCGCGCAAGACCGTGTTATAGAACTTTTGCGCCTGGGCCGGGGGCATGTCCGCCCCTTCATCGGCCAGTGTTTCCATATAGCCGATGATTGAGGCGAGGGGGGTGCGCAGTTCGTGGCTGGCATTGGCTACGAAATCGGTATGCGCACGGCTGATATCGGCCTCGGCCGTGCGGTTGACCAGTTCCACCAGGCTGTAGCGCTGGTCGATCAACTGGTGCTGCATGTGCCAGATCGAGCGCGGGCCGGTGAGACCGGGAATGTCGACGCTGCCGCCGCTGCGCCGCCCCAGCAGTTCTACCGCCTCGGGGTGGCGGAAAGCCACGCGCGCGTCCTGGCCGATCACGTGCCCCCCCAATGCCTCGCGTGCGGCCTTGTTGGCCTGGATGATCCGCTCGCCATCCAGCATCAGCATCGGCAGGCCGGCGCTTTCCAGCAGCCCGGCCATGCCCGCCTGGGTAACCTGCATGGCATCGCCGCGGGGTGCGGGCGCTTCTTGCGGCGGGGGCTGGGCTAGCCAGAAGGAGGCACACCAGACCAGGGCCACGGCGAGCACGATCAGCCAGTTTACCCCGGCCACCAGCATGGCCACTGCAGTGAGCAGGGCCACGGCAAGGCCGCCAGCGGGTATGCGCGAGAAGATCATGCAAGGTGCCAATAGGGGTTCGGTCTGCGGGCGACTACCGGCAAACGCGATGGCGCACAATTGTGACCGGTGCGAGACATGTGGGATTGAGCAAGGATTGCTCTGGTGACCCCTACGGGAATCGAACCCGTGTTTCAGCCGTGAGAGGGCCGCGTCCTGACCGCTAGACGAAGGGGCCGGTTGCCGCTGGCGGCAAGAGCATATCAGCGCACCGGTGGTGACCCCTACGGGAATCGAACCCGTGTTTCAGCCGTGAAAGGGCCGCGTCCTAACCGCTAGACGAAGGGGCCACTGCGGTGCGAGCGGCGCACTTAGGGGTGTGCGTTCATGCGGTCAAGTCTGCTTTTCCGCAATTCCGTGCCGCCTGCACGAAAGGCGGTAGATCAATTGGCCCAGGCGGCATCTTCCAGGTGCAGTTCGGCAGCGGGACGGGCCCCCCAGTCGTCGATCTTGGGGCGCCCGGCCAGCCACAGCTTGCGCCCGCGCGCGCCGTGCAGCAGTGCCTGGCCCATCGCGCTTTCCGCCGCGCGGAAGGCGATGGCCTTGAAGCTGGCACCATCATCCCCCGCCGCGATCACCCGCAGGTGATCGGTGCCCACCACGTCCGCCTTGACCAGCCGCACTGGCCCCACGGCAATGCGCGGGCCTGGCCAGCCCATGCCGAATGGGCCGGCACGTTCGAGTGTTTCGACAAGTTCCGGGGAAAGACCGCGCGGGGCCAGGGCGAGGTCCAGCTTCAGCACGCGGTTGCCGGAAGCGCGGGCGACAGGGCCGGCCAGCCGGTCCTCCAGCCAGTCCGCAAACTGCGCCAGCCGGTCTTCGGCAATGGTCAGGCCGGCTGCCATTGCGTGGCCGCCGCCTTTCACCAGCAGGCCCGCCTTGGCTGCATCGATGATCGCCTCGCCAAGGTCCACGCCGGTGATCGAGCGACCCGAGCCCTTGCCGAGGCCATCTTCCTCATCGAGTGCGATGACCAGCGCGGGCTTGCCGGTCTTCTCCTTGATGCGTCCCGCCACGATGCCGATCACGCCGGGATGCCAGCCGCGGCCAGCCAGCACGTGCACGGCGCGGTTATGCTGACCGGCAAGCTGCTCCTCGGCCGCCTCCTGCACGGCGGCCTCGATGCCCCGGCGTTCCTCGTTCAGGCGCGAGAGTTGCTGGGCGAGGGCGGCGGCCTCGGCCGGATCCTCGGTGGTCAGCAGGCGCACGCCCAGCGTCGCTTCGCCCACCCGGCCGCCAGCGTTGATGCGCGGACCCAGGGCAAAGCCGCAGTCGCTGCACGAGGGCGGGCGCGAAAGGCGCGCGGCGTCGATCAGCGCGGCCATGCCCACATTGTGGCGCTTCGCCATGACTTTCAGGCCCTGCGCGACAAAGGCACGGTTGAGGCCGCGGATGGCCGCGACATCGGCTACCGTGCCCAGCGCCACCAGGTCGAGCAGGGCGAACAGGCTGGGTTCAGGCCGCCCCGCGAAGTAGCCACGTGCCCGCAAGGTGCGCACCAGCGCCACCGCCAGCAGGAAAGCGACACCCACGGCGGCCAGGTGGCCATGGGCCGCTGCCGCCTCGCTTTCGTCCAGCCGGTTGGGATTGACCAGGGCATAGGCGGGCGGAAGGTCCGGCGCGCACTTGTGGTGATCGACCACGATCACATCGATTCCGGCGGCGTGGGCCATGCCAAGGGCTTCGTGCGCCATGGCTCCGCAATCCACCGTGACGATCAGGCTGGAGCCAGCCGCACCCAGCCGGACCAGCGCCTCGCCCGAAGGCCCGTATCCTTCGAGCAGGCGGTCGGGAATATAGTGCTCTGCATGATGGCCCAGCATCCGCAGCAGCCGCACCAGCAGGGCTGCGCTGGTGGCCCCGTCCACGTCATAGTCGCCGTAGATGGTGACTTTCTCGCCGCTGATGACCGCCTCGGCCAGCCGCTCGGCCGCGCGGTCCATGTCCGCAAACTGGGATGGATCGGGCAGGAAATTGCGCAAGGACGGATCGCGGTGCAGCGCCAGGTCGTCGCGCGAGACGCCGCGTGCCAGCAGCAACTGGCCCACGATGTCCACCCCGCCACCGTCGATTCCCTGGTCCAGTTGCATCGGCCCGCCCAGCCACTGCCAGCTCCGGCCGGATAGCGAGGCATCAATTCCCAGAACGGAAGCGGTCGTATTCATAGTATTAGCGATTAGCGTTGTAAGGGGAATCGGGAAAGCCTGCTGACCCCCGATTGTCCGGCCGCGGTACGATTTGGTGGCCTATCTTTGACTCCGAACGATTTTCGCATAGGCAGGTATCAGGCGTAACTGGAAACCGAGGGTCGGTAAGAGGGGGGGATTGCAGACCATCGCACTCGCACATCGCCCCGCAGGTGGTAAGCTGGACAGCGCCGTCGCATTGCTGTTTGCGGCGGGCCAGCGGCCGCGCGCTTCCGATCTGGTGGCCCATTCGCTGAAGCAGGGCCAGTTTGCGGTGACCTTCGAGCCCGAGCCCGATGCGGTCGCGGGAGAGCGCCAGTGGGTTGAGCTGCTGGCCAATGGCCTGACTTTCGACCTTTCAGGCGTAGCACCCGGACCCTCGGAACGGGCCGAACAGGCTTGCCATTTCTATGGCTTCGATAGCAGGCCGGACCTTGCCCAGTTCGAAGTGATGCGCCTTGTGCCCGGCCCTCACCTGACCAGCGGCGGGCCGATGATTCCGGTAATCCGTTGCCTTGCCTGGCTGGCGGCGGAACTGGCCACGCTGGACGGGATCCAGGGGCTCATCTGGAAGCCGGCGCGCGCCGTGTCCTCCCCGGCCCATTTCCGCGAAGGTGTCACCCGCTGGATTGGCGGGGGTGCCTTTCCCGGCCTGGGACTGACGGCGCTGGTGCCGCAGGACGATGGCACGATGACCAGCGAGGGGCTGGCTCTGTTCACCGGGCAGGAACTGGTGATCGACCGGGCGATCGCCGAGGACCGCGCCGGTGCTGCCAAGCTGGCCGTGCGGCTGCTGCACTGGCTGGTGGAAACCGGCCGGATCGACCGCACCCAGTCGCTCACCGGACCTTCGGGCGAGACGCTGATGCTGGAGCCCGATCATCACGCTGGCGTGGTGCGGGTGTGGAGAGGGTCGCGCTAAACGGGCCCGGTGGCAAGGTTTCCGCGCCTCCCGCGGGGGCGCGGCGACACTATGCACCCTTGCGCTTCCGGGCGGTCAATGCACCCGGAACTCCCGGCTTTCGCGCCGGGATGCAACGCCACCACCTGCTGCCGCGGCAACTCGTGGCGCAGCCCTGGTTCGCCCGGATCATCGACCAGGTCGGCACCGACCGGCTGGGCCTCGATGACTTCCGCGCCAACGGCCTGCTCCTGCCGGCGCTGGAACAGGCGGCACAAGTGCTGGGGCTGCCGCTGCACCGTGGACCTCACAGGCATTACAACTCTGTGGTGATGGAGCGGGCGGGGCAGATAGAGGCTGGCTGGTCCGCCTGCCACGGTCGCGACCCCGACCGGGCGCGGAGCGAGCTTGTCATGCGCCTGCGGCTGCTGCAGCGGGCCCTGCGGCGCAGCCTGCTGCAACCCGCGCGCACGCTGGCGCGGCTCAACCGGCACGACCCTGCCTGGCACACGGTCGACTTCAGCGATCTGGATGCCATGGCCGATGCCCTGTGGCACGCCAGCGGCGACGATTCCGGGCTGGAGTGAGCCGGGACAGCTAGGTCGTGCTGGCCGCCTGTAATTCATCCCAGTGGCGCAGTAGCACTTCGTGCCGCAGCCGGGGGCTGGGTTGCTGGCGCAGTTCGCCGTGCAGCCGCCGCGCCACGTCACCAAGCCGTGCATCGCCGAAGGTGGCGGCGATATCGGCCAGGCGGTGCAACTGCGAGGCGAGATTGTCCCAGTTGGCGTCGTGCGGGTGCAGCCCGGGCGAGAGGGCGATTTCGCGCAGGCCGCTGAGCAGTGCCTGCCGACGCAGCAGGTAATGCGACCGCATCTCGCGCTGCTGGTGCGGATCGGACGGCCGCGTTGCAGGCGCATCGGCTTCGGCATGCTCGCTGGCGGCCATGGGCAGGCGCACCGTGAAGCAGCTACCCAGGCCGGGCGCACTTTCGAGGGCTATCTCGCCACCCATTGCACGAACGATCCGGCTGGTTAGTGCCAGGCCAAGGCCGGTTCCGCTGGCCGGCATGGCCGGTGCGGCGGTGCTGGCCTGGCGGAAGAAGGGCTGGAAGATATCCGCCTGCCGCTCGCGGGCGATCCCCGGGCCGGTGTCGATGACCGAGATCGCAAGTTGCGGCCCGCTGTCGGTCTGCGCCAGGCGGGCCTGTACGTCGATCCGGCCGCTTTCGGTGAACTTGATGGCGTTGCCCACCAGGTTGAGGACTACCTGGCGCAGGCGGGCGCGGTCGAGTTCGATCAGTGCTGGCACACCATCGTCCACCACCAGCACAAGCGTCAGCCCGCGGGCGCGGGCACTGGCCTGCATCAGGCCGACGCTGTGACCCAGCAATTCGCGCAGGTCGGTCGGCTCGGCCTCCAATTGCAGACCGCCGGCATCGATCCGGGTCACATCAAGCACATCACCCAGCAGGCGCAGCATGGTGCGACCGCTGTCGGCGATCAGTTCGGCCTGGCGCAACTGCTCCTCGGGCAGGGGTGCGGCCACCAGCAGTTCGGCCAGTCCCACAACACCGTTTGTCCGCGCGCGGATGTCGCGGCACAGCGCCTCCAGCACAGCGGCCTCCTGCGCTGCCTGCGATACCGGTTGGGGCGCTGGATCGGGGTCCGGCGCTGCAGCAGCACGGGCGAGCCGGCCTCGCCTGACCGCCACCAGCGCGACACCAAGGGCAGCCAGAGTGGCGAAGTTCACGATCAGGGCAAAGGCAAGCAGGTGATCCATGAATCCGGTCGCAGTAAACACTGCTGTCGGTCATGCCATCACCCGCCTTGGCAAAGGGCTTTCGCGCTGCCTCGCAAGATCACCTAGTGGTGGCGAGGGCCGTGCCGTTGGCGGCGGACAGAATCGCCCGCACGCTGGCTGTGGCAACGTCCTGGTCGATCCCCACGCCCCAGGTGCTGCGACCGTCGGGCAGGCGACACTCGATATAGGCGGCCGCGCGGGCATCGATGCCGGATCCCAGAGCGTGCTCAACGTAGTCGAGAACCTCAAAATCGAGACCGAACGCTTCGCGCATGGTGGCAAGGATCGTCGACAGCAGGCCCTTGCCCCGGCCCGAAATGCGCTGCTCCTGTCCGTCCACCAGGATCGTGCCGGTGAACAGGTGGGTGCCGTCGCTGGCCTTGCTTTCCTCGTAGTCGACCAGGCGGAACCGCTTGGGCACGTCACCGATATAATAGGCCTGGCGGAACGCTTGCCAGATATCGGCGGCGTTCAGTTCGCGGCCCAGTTCATCGGCCAGGGCCTGCACGTGGCGGCTGAAATCGGCCTGCATCTTCTTCGGCAGTTTCAGGCCCTGGTCCTGTTCCAGCACCCAGGCGAAGCCACCCTTGCCGGACTGGCTGTTGACGCGGATGACGGCCTCGTAGCTGCGGCCCAGGTCCGCCGGGTCGATCGGCAGGTAGGGCACGCGCCAAAGTTCGTCATTGCGCTGGCTCTGCGCTTCGAAGCCCTTCTTGATCGCGTCCTGGTGGCTGCCCGAAAAGGCCGTGAACACCAGTTCCCCGCCATAGGGGTGGCGCGGGTGGACGGGCAACTGGTTGCAGTATTCGACCGTCTCGATCACCTTGTCGATGTCGCTGAAATCCAGCTCCGGGTCGATGCCCTGCGTGTAGAGGTTCATGGCCACGGTCACCAAGCAGCAGTTGCCGGTGCGCTCGCCATTGCCGAACAGGCAACCTTCCACCCGGTCCGCCCCGGCCATCAGGCCCAGTTCCGCCGCCGCCACGCCGGTGCCGCGATCGTTGTGGGTGTGCAGGCTGATTACCGCAGCGTCCCGGTTGGGCAGGTTGCGGCAGAAATACTCGATCTGGTCGGCATAGATGTTGGGAGTTGCCGCTTCCACCGTGGCCGGCAGGTTGAGGATGATGGGGTTGTCGGGCGCGGGGCCGACCACCTGCATCACTGCTTCGCACACCTCCAGGCTGAAATCGAGCTCGGCGGTGGAGAAGGTTTCGGGGCTGTATTCGAACTGCCAGCGGGTGCCGGGGCGCTTGGACGCCTCGTCCACCAGTAATTGCGCGCCCTTTATCGCGATCTGCCGCACCTCGTCGCGGCTCATGCGGAAGACGATTTCGCGCCAGGCGGGGCTGACTGCATTGTACAGGTGGACGATGGCGCTGTGCGCGCCTTCCAGGCTTTCGAAGCTGCGCTTGATCAGGTCCGCGCGCGATTGCGTGAGGACCTGGATCACCACGTCCTCCGGGATCTTGCCGGACTGGACGAGGCCGGAGATGAAATCGAACTCGGTCGCGCCCGCACTGGGGAAGCCGACTTCGATCTCCTTCACGCCTACTTCCACCAGCAGGTCAAAGAAGCGGTGCTTCTTCACCGCGTCCATCGGATCGATGATCGACTGGTTGCCATCGCGCAGGTCGGTGGACAACCACCGGGGTGCGCTTGCAATGGTGCGCGAAGGCCACTGGCGGTCCGGCAGGTTGACCTGCGGGAAGGCGTGGTACTTGCGGCTCGGGTCCTTGAGCATTGGCATGGGAACTGCCCTTATCGCTTATCGCCCGCGCGGCAAGGGGCGCTGGCGGAATTTCATGGCTGGGTAAAGGGGCCCTTAGGCAGTGTTCCGGCGATCGACCCGCTTGGGCGCGCACGGACAATGGCACGCCTAAGGGCGTGTAAGTCGCAGCAGCGCTAGGATGGAGCGGTTGCTCATACGCGCAGCATATGGGGGCGTGGTTAAGAAATGTCCAGCATTGCAAAAAGCGAAGCGCGCGATTCCCGCCGGGGAACCGCGCGCCTGCAATGCAAATGGCTGAAGAGCGCTTACTGCTTCTCGAACGCCACGGTGATGTTAAGGTCCACATCGTCGCCGATGCCGAACGGCACGCCCCAGCCCATGTTCCATTCGGAACGCTTGATGGTGGTGGTGCCGTGGAAGCCCACGGTTTCCTTGCGGCTCATGCCGTTGGTGCCGTTGCCCGACAGTTCGGCCTGGATGGTGACCGGCTTGGTCACGCCGTTCAGGGTCAGGTTGCCCATGATGTGCGCGGTACGCGGGCCGGTGGAGTGGACGGCGGTGGAGACGAAGCGGGCCGGGGCCGGATCCGGGCCGAAGAAGTCCGGCGCGCCACCATCACGGCCGGCGCGCAGCAGGTGGTCCTTCAGGCCGGCGCTGGGCACGGTCACCGAAGCGACCGGAATGGTCACATCGACGCTGGAATTGCTGATGTTTTCGACATCCAGGTTCAGCGTACCGGCCACATCGCCAAAGATGCCGAAGTAATCGTTGAAGCCGAGGTGGCTGACGCTCCAGCCGACCAGCGAGTGGGCGGCGTCGGTGCTGTAGGTGCCCGAGGTGGGGGCGGGCGGGGCCGCCGGGGCAGCGGGGGCGTTCTGTGCCTGCAGCGCGCCAACGGACAGGGTGGCCACGCCAGCGGCGGCGGCCAGGGCAAACAGGGTCTTGCGCATTGAGCGATCCTCTCAGTGAAACTTGTGGCGCGCAATGTGGCGGGCCTTGGCGGCCTTGTCCAGCGGCACCAAAGGGCAGTTTGTCGCGAATTGTCGCATTCTTGCCGGAATCAAAAAGGCCCCCGCCGTGGCAGGGGCCTCTTGTCGATGGGCGGTGAGGCCGATCAGTTCCTGGTCTGGTCGACCAGCTTGTTTTTGCCGATCCACGGCATCATGGCGCGGAGCTTGGCGCCAGTCTGCTCGATCGGGTGGGCTTCGGCGGCCTTGCGGGCAGCCTTCAGCTCGGGCTGGCCGGCGCGGTTGTCGAGCACGAAGTTCTTCACGAAACGGCCGCTCTGGATGTCGGCCAGCACGCGCTTCATTTCGGCCTTGGTCTCGGCGGTGATGATGCGCGGACCGGTGGTGATGTCACCGTATTCGGCGGTGTTGCTGATCGAATAGCGCATGTTGGCAATGCCGCCTTCATACAGCAGGTCGACGATCAGCTTGGTTTCGTGCAGGCACTCGAAATAGGCCATTTCGGGCGCGTAGCCGGCTTCCACCAGCGTTTCGAACCCGGCCTGGATCAGGTGGGTGATGCCGCCGCACAGCACGGCCTGTTCGCCGAACAGGTCGGTCTCGCACTCTTCCTTGAAGTTGGTCTCGATGATGCCCGAACGGCCGCCACCGACACCGCTGGCATAGGCCAGGGCCACGTCATGGGCATTGCCGCTGGCGTCCTGATGCACCGCGATCAGGCACGGCACGCCGCCGCCCTTCTGGTATTCGCCGCGCACGGTGTGCCCCGGGCCCTTGGGCGCGATCATGATCACGTCGATGTCCGAGGGGACTTCGATCAGGCCGAAGTGGATGTTGAGGCCGTGGGCAAAAGCCAGCGCCGCGCCGGGCTTCATCTTGCCCTTCAGGTCGTTTTCCCAGATCGCGGCCTGATGCTCGTCGGGCGCCAGGATCATCAGGATGTCGGCCCAGCCGGCCGCTTCGCTGTTGCTCATCACCTTGAAGCCGGCACCTTCGGCCTTCTTGGCCGAAGCCGAGCCGGGACGCAGCGCGATAGCCACGTTCTTCACGCCCGAATCGCGCAGGTTCTGCGCGTGCGCGTGGCCCTGGCTGCCATAGCCCAGGATGGCGATGTTCTTGTCGGTGACCAAGTTGAGGTCGGAGTCGGCGTCGTAATAGACTTTCATGTTCGGTCCTAAGTATTCGAAACAACGGCGAAGAGCGTGAGCGCTCCGATCGAAAGAATGAACGGCCAGCCGATATGCTTGCCGCGGGTAATTGCGGCGTCCGCAAGGCCGCCAAGAATGTGCGCGGTGGCGATAGCCAACAAAATTGTCCGGTCAACAAAAGAACCGGTTCCCGCTGAAACCAGCACCCCGGCGATGACCAGCCACAGTACCGAGGTCCAGTGCCAGGCGAAGCGCAGCACCTGGCGGGCCAGCGGCTCGCGCATGATCCGCGCCTGGCTGTGGATCACCGGGCCGATCAGCCGGATCTCGCCCAGCACCGAATGAATAGAGGCGGTCACGACACACAGCGCCGCAGCAAGAAGCAGGGCCCACTGCGCCATCAGGCGGCCTCCGGACCCCGCATCATGCCGACAACGCCGGTGCGGCCCACTTCCACAAGCCCCAGTTCGCGCATCAGGGCGATGAAGCTGTCGACCTTGTCCGGCGGGCCGGTGATCTCGAAGATGAAGCTGCCGGTGGTTGTATCCACGGGCCGCGCGCGGAAGATATCGGCCAGGCGCAGGGCTTCTACCCGCTTCTCGCCCACGCCGGACACCTTCACCAGCGCCAGCTCGCGTTCCACGTGCGGGCCGGCCTGGGTCAGGTCAACCACGCGGTGGACGGGAACCAGCCGGTCAAGCTGGGCCTCGATCTGGTCGATCACGTGCGGCGGGCCGTTGGTGACGATGGTGATGCGGCTGACCGAGTGGTTTTCCGAGATATCGGCCACGGTAAGGCTGTCGATATTATAGCCGCGCGCGGTGAACAGCCCGGCGATCTTGGCCAGGATCCCGGCCTCGTTATCGACCGTGATGTTGAGCACGTGGCGCTCGGCTTCGCTCTGCTTGATTTTCATCATGGTATCCTCAGACCAGCGCCTTCGCTTCATCGTCCAGCGTGCCGGCCACCTGGTCGCCATAGAGCAGCATTTCGGTGTGCGCCGCGCCGCTGGGGATCATCGGGAAGCAGTTGGCTTCCTTGGCCACCATGCAATCGACCATCACTGGCCCGTCGTGGTCGATCATCGCCTGGATGCCGGCGTCCAGCTCGTCTTCGCTGGTGATGCGGATGCCCTTCCAGCCATAGGCTTCGGCCAGCGCCACGAAATCGGGCAGGCTATCGGAATAGCTGTTCGAATAGCGGCTTTCATAGGTCAGTTCCTGCCACTGGCGTACCATGCCCATGTATTCGTTGTTGAGGATGAACACCTTCACCGGCAGGCGGAACTGGCTGGCGGTGCCCATTTCCTGGATGTTCATCTGGATCGATGCTTCGCCGGCCACGTCGATCACCAGCTTGCCGGGATTACCCAGTTGCGCGCCGATGGCGGCGGGCAGGCCATAGCCCATCGTGCCCAGGCCGCCGCTGGTGAGCCAGCGGTTCGGCTCGACGAAGCCGAAGTACTGCGCGGCCCACATCTGGTGCTGGCCTACCTCGGTGGTGATCACGGGATCCAGCTTGTGGGTCAGGGCGTGGAGCCGCTCGATCGCCTTCTGCGGCATGATCATGCCGTCCTTGCTCTTGGCAGGATAGGCCAGGCTGTCGCGCGCGCGCCAGCCGGCCAGGCGGGCGTTCCATTCGGACAGGTCCTGGGCTTTCCGGTTCCCCCAGCACTCGATCATCTGCTCCAGGACCGTGGCGCAATCGCCCACGATGCCCAGGTCCACCGGCACCACCTTGTTGATCGAGGCGCGGTCGATATCGATGTGGATCTTGGTGGAATCGGGGCTGAATGCGTCAAGGCGGCCGGTGACCCGGTCATCGAAGCGCGCACCGATGTTCACCATCACGTCGCACTGGTTCATCGCCATGTTGGCTTCCAGCGTGCCGTGCATGCCCAGCATCCCCAGCCAGGCCGGGTGATCGGACGGGAACGAACCAAGGCCCATCAGCGTGGACGTTATGGGCGCGCCGGTCAGCGCCTGGAAGCGGCGCAGCAGCTCGCTGGCGCGCGGGCCGGAATTGATCACGCCGCCGCCGGTGTAGAAGATCGGCGCCTTGGCATTGGCGATCAGCTCAACCGCCTCGGCAATCTCCTCCGGCGGGGCGACCATGCGCGGGTTATAGCGGCGATGGCGCTGGATCGGCGCATCGCTCCACGGCGCAGTGGCAACCTGCACGTTCTTGGGAATGTCGATCACGACCGGGCCGGGACGGCCGGTGGTGGCGATCTCGAACGCCTCGTCGATCGTGGCGGCCAGTTCTGCCGGGTCCTTCACCAGATAGTTGTGCTTGGTGCAGTGGCGGGTGAGGCCGATCGTGTCGGCTTCCTGGAATGCATCGGTGCCGATCAGGTTGGTTGCCACCTGGCCGGTGATGACCACCAGCGGGATCGAATCAAGGAAGGCATCGGCAATGCCGGTGATGGCGTTGGTCGCGCCGGGGCCGCTGGTGACCAGGACCACGCCGGGCTTGCCGGTGGAACGGGCATAGCCTTCCGCAGCATGGGCCGCGCCGGCTTCGTGCCGCACAAGGATGTGGCGGATACGATCATCCGAAAACAGCTCGTCATAGATCGGCAGCACCGCGCCACCGGGGTAGCCGAAGACGAATTCCACGCCCTGGCGGACCAGCGTTTCGCACAGGATGGCCGCGCCGCTGCGTTCCTGGGTCACTTTAACTTCTCCAACTTCCAATGTGCTTCGGGCTGAAATGATCGGCCCGGCGCGATCTGCGTCGCACCGGGCCTCTCCCTCTCCAACCGGAAAACTCGTGTGAGCGGCCTGCTAGGCGACACAAAATGCCATGTCAACTCTTAGTTGCGGAATAATATTTCAAAGTCATCGCGCAAATCGACATTTTCAGGCTGCTTGCGCGGCCATTCCGCTGGCGGCTGGTGGCGCAGCCAGGTGTATTGCCGCTTGGCATAGTTGCGCGTGGCTTGCTGGCCCATGGCAATCGCCTCCTCGCGGCTCCACGATCCGTGCGAGCAGCCGGCAATCTCGCGCACGCCGATGGCGCACATCACCGGCAGCAGCGGATCGAGCCGGCGATCGAGCAGGGCTTCCACTTCCTCCACCGCACCGCTGTCCATCATCCGCGCGAAGCGGGCATCACAGCGGGCGTAAAGCGCTTCACGCTCGGGCAGCAGCACCATGGGGGCGAGGGTGATCTGATCGCCGATGCCGCCAACCTTGTGCTTCTGCCATTCCTTGAGCGACTTGCCGGTGGATCGGACCACCTCCAGTGCGCGCGACGTACGTTGTCGGTCACCCCGGTTGAGCTGCAGGGCATAGCCGTAGTCCTCCTGCAGCAGAGCGGCATATATCTGCGGCGGCGTCATCGCCCGCACCGCCTCGCGCACGGTGTCGTGGATCGGCGGGACCGGGGCGATGCCATCCAGCAGGGTGCGGATATAGAGGCCCGTGCCGCCCACCAGTATCGGCACCGCCCCGGCCGCATGGGTGCGGGCAATTTCCGCCTTCGCCGCTTCGGCCCACTCGGCGGCCGAGCATGCGTCGGCCCCGTCCCAGGCACCGAACAGCCTGTGTGGCACGCCGCGCATCTCTTCGGCCGAGGGACGCGCGCTCAGCACCCGCAGGTCGGCATAGACCTGCGCACTGTCGGCGTTGATGACCACCGCCTCGCGCCCGGCATCCTGCAGGGCCAGCGCCAGCCGCACGGCCAGATCGCTCTTGCCGCTGGCGGTCGGCCCTGCAATGAGCGCGAGCCTTCTCAAGTCCGGAGTATGATCCTTGCTCATTGCCCGCCTGATAGCAGACACCGCCGCCCTGGAAACACGGCTGGATGCCTTTGCCGCCGATCTCGCGGCCCGGGGGCTGGCGATGGCAGGCGCGCAACTGCTGGATGCCGGCAGTGATGTACTGGAGATCTCCTCGCCTGACGATGACATGGAGGCCTTCCGCGCTGCCGTTGACACGCATTTCGCCCCCAGCGATGCCATCCTGGCCCGCGCGCCCATTGCCGTGCCGCAAGTGTTCGTCAGCGACATGGATTCGACCATGATCGGGCAGGAATGCATCGACGAACTGGCCGACTATGCCGGCATCAAGGACCAGATCGCCGCCATTACCGAACGGGCGATGCAGGGCGAACTCGATTTCGAATCGGCCCTGCGCGAGCGGGTGGGCCTGCTGGCCGGGCTGGATGAGGCCGCCATTGGCCAGTGCCTGGCCGAACGCATCCGCCCCAATCCGGGTGCCCGCACCTTGGTGGAGACGCTTAAGCATCGCGGTTGCCGCACCGTGCTGGTGACCGGCGGCTTCCACCATTTCGCCGATCCGGTGGCCGAGATGATCGGCTTCGAACGCGTGGTCGGCAACCGGCTCGATGTGGCCGACAGCAAGTTGACCGGCGGGCTGGTGGGCGCCATCTGCGGCAGCGCCACCAAGCAGGGTGTGCTGGAGGAGGAAATCGCCCTGCTCGGCGGCGAGGTGGTCAGCATGGCCGCGGGTGACGGGGCCAATGACATCCCGATGTTGCAGGCCTCCACCTACGGCATGGCCTACTACGCCAAGCCCAAGGCGCGGCTGGCGGCCAACGGCTGGGTGGACCGTGGTGACCTGACCGCGCTGCTCAAGCTGCTGGGCATTTTCCAGAACGACTGGGTGGGCTGAGGGTCAGCTTTCCATCCACTCCCTGAAGAAGCCCAGATTGGCCTGCTTCAGGTCACCGATCTGGACCCCGAACAGGCAGTCACCACCCACGGTGCCCAGGCGCCGCAGGCCGGAGCTGGCGGTGTCCTCGTTGCGGGTGCCCTTGGCGATCTGAGCCTGGAAGGCGGCCACATCGGGCACGGTGATGATATAGCGGCCCTGGTCCTCGCCAAACCACCAGCGGGCGGGGTTGTAGTCGGGGTGGTTGTCGACCTCGGCGCCCAGGCCGCTGGCCATGGCCATTTCCGCCAGCGCCACGGCCATGCCGCCGTCCGACACGTCGTGCACCGCGTTGACCAGGCCGGCATCGATCAGTTCACGGATGAACTCGCCGTTGTACTTTTCCAGCGTCAGGTCCACCGGCGGCACGCGGCCTTCCTCGCGTCCGTGGATCTCGCGCAGCCACAGGCTGCGACCTACCAGGCTGCGGGCGTGGATCGGGGTGGCCCAGGGCTCGGCACCCATCAGGAAGATCGCATCGCCTTCCTGCTTGAAGGGCATGGTCATCATGGTGGCATAGTCGGCAATAACGCCCACGCCGCCGATGGCCGGGGTGGGCAGGATGGCGCTGCCGCCGCCGGTGGCCTTGCTTTCGTTATAGAGGGACACGTTGCCGCTCACGATCGGGAAGTCGAGCGTGCGGCAGGCCTCGCCCATGCCTTCCAGCGCGTGGACCAGCTGGGCCATGATTTCGGGCCGCTGCGGGTTGGCGAAGTTGAGGCAGTTGGTCACCGCCAGCGGCCTCGCGCCAACGGCGCACAGGTTGCGATAGGCCTCGGCAATGGCCTGCTTGCCGCCTTCGTAGGGGTCGGCAAAGACATAGCGCGGCGTGCAATCGGTGGTGATGGCCAGCGCCTTGCGGGTGCCGTGGACGCGCACCACACCGGCATCGCCGCCGGTTTGCAGCGTATCGGCACCCACCTGGCTGTCGTACTGCTCCCAGATCCACTTGCGGCTGGCGAGATCCGGGCAGGCCAGCAGCTTCAGCAGGTCAGCGCCGATATCGCTGCCGTCTTCCGCGCCGTTGGGCACGTTTTCAAGCGGCTTCGTGCCGGCCCATTCGCGGTACTCGGCCTTGGAGATATAGGGCCGGTCATATTCCGGCGCGTCGGCGGCCAGCGGCCCCAGCGGAATGTCGCAGACCACTTCGCCGTTCCATTCCAGCACCATGTGGCGGCTGTCGGTCACCTCGCCGATCACGGCAAAGTCGAGCTCCCACTTGCGGAAGATCGCCTCGGCCATGGCCTCCTTGCCGGGCTTCAGCACCATGAGCATCCGCTCCTGGCTTTCGCTAAGCATCATTTCGTAAGGCGTCATGCCCTCTTCGCGGCAGGGCACCATATTCATGTCCAGCCGGATACCGGTTTCACCGTTGGTGGCCATTTCCACGCTGGAGCTGGTCAGGCCCGCCGCGCCCATGTCCTGGATGGCGACGATGGCATCGGTGGCCATCAGTTCCAGGCAGGCCTCGATCAGCAGCTTCTCGGTGAAGGGGTCACCCACCTGGACCGTGGGGCGCTTTTCCTCGGCATCCTCGCCAAAGTCGGCGCTGGCCATGGTCGCGCCGTGAATGCCGTCACGCCCGGTCTTGCTGCCGACATAGACGATGGGGTTCCCCACGCCGGTGGCGGCCGAGTAGAAGATCTTGTCTGCATCGGCCAGGCCCACGGTCATCGCGTTGACCAGGATGTTGCCGTCATAGGCGGCATGGAAGTTCGTCTCGCCGCACACGGTGGGCACGCCCACGCAGTTGCCATAGCCGCCGATGCCGGCCACCACGCCGTGCACCAGGTGCTTCATCTTGGGGTGGTCCGGCCGGCCGAAGCGCAGGGCATTGGCATTGGCGATAGGTCGCGCACCCATGGTGAACACGTCGCGCAGGATGCCGCCGACCCCGGTCGCCGCGCCCTGGTAGGGCTCGATATAGCTGGGGTGGTTGTGGCTCTCCATCTTGAAGATGGCGGCCTGGCCATCGCCGATGTCGATCACCCCGGCGTTCTCGCCCGGCCCGCAGATTACCCACGGGGCCTGCGTCGGCAGCTTCTTCAGGTGCAGGCGCGATGACTTGTAGCTGCAATGTTCCGACCACATGACCGAGAAGATGCCGAGCTCAACCAGGTTGGGCTCGCGGCCGAGCGCGTGTAGCACGCGCGCGTATTCGTCTTCGGACAGCCCGTGCTGGGCAACGATCTCGGGAGTGATCTGGGACATGGCCAGAGCCCTTAACGGGAGCGGCGGGGAGTCGCTAGTCCCCCCGGCGCGCGATGGCCGGGGTTTTCCCCCTCACGGGGTTAGCCGCAGTACGGCCCACGTGGCGACGCCGGATGCAACGGCGGTGGCGAAAGTGCCCCAGGCAATATCGGTCAGGCTGATGTGGGTGGCCCACACCTTCATCACCGCCTGCGAGGTGAGGTCGAATGTGGCATAGCACAGCGCCCCCAGCAGCGCGCCGTTGAGCAGGGCGGTGGCGACCGAGCCCGCCTCAACCCCCGGACGGATCGCAAACCAGACCATGCCGGCAATGTAGATCAGGTAGAACACCAGAGCGGGTGCCAGCCGGAAGCTGTCTGCCAGGATCTCCCCGATTACCGGGCGGTAGAGGTTCGGCCCGGCCCAGCGCAGCCACAAGGCATCCAGCGCACCGAAGGCAATGGTGGCCGCGGCATAGGCGATAATCCACTTCATGCGTTTCTCCCGGCAGGTGCGGCAGCTTGACCGCTTGCCCTGTGAGCGTCAATGGTCGCGCATGGTCGAAACCAACGCTGAAATTGCCGCCCTCAGCTTCGAAGACGCCTTGCGCGCGCTGGAAGACGTGGTGCGCCGGCTGGAAAGCGGCGAGGTGCCGCTGGACGAATCGATTTCCCTCTACGAGCGGGGCGAAGCGCTGCGGGCCCACTGCCAGGCACGCCTGGATGCGGCGCAGGCGCGGATCGAGAAGATCGTGGCCGGCCCCGATGGTCGCGCCTCCGCCACCGTACCCTTCGATCCGGACTGAGGCGGGGATGGGGCTTACACTTGCCGATAACGTCCTGGCTGAAGGACTGAAACGCATCCAGCGCGAGGTGGACGCCGCGTTCGATGTGATCCTGCCGGTGCCTGGCGATGCCCGCGCCCGGCTGGTGGAAGCCATGCGCTATGCTGCCATCGGCGGCGGCAAGCGGGTACGCCCGCTGCTGGTGGCGACCGTGGCGGGGATGTACGGCGCCAGCCGCAGCGCCGCCGTGCGCGCCGGTTGTGCGATCGAGGCGATCCACGTCTATTCGCTGATCCATGATGACCTGCCGTGCATGGATGACGACGCCATGCGCCATGGTAAACCCACGCTGCACGTGCAGTTCAACGAGGCGCTGGCCGTGCTGGCGGGCGATTCGCTGCACGCGCTGGCCTTCGAACTGCTGGCCGGTCATGAGGTATCGAGCGACCCCTTCATCCGCGCCGAACTGGTCTGCTGCCTGGCCAAGGCCAGCGGCCACAACGGCATGGCCGGCGGGCAGGTGATGGACATGGCGGCCGAGGAAGAGCAGTTCGACCTCCAGGGCGTCACCCGCCTGCAGCAATTGAAGACCGGTGCCCTGCTGATGTGCGCGGTGGAAATGGGCGCCATTCTGGGCAAGGTGCCAGAGGAAGGCCGCCACCACCTGCGCGCCTATGCCCGCGACATCGGCCTCGCTTTCCAGATCGCCGACGACCTGCTGGATCACGAGGGTGACGAGAAGCTGGCCGGCAAGGCGCTGCGCAAGGACGAAGGGCAGGGCAAGGCCACTTTCGTTTCCCTGATGGGCCCGGAAAAGGCCCGCGAACAGGCGCGGTTCCTGTCGGAGCAAGCGATCGGCCATCTGGCGGTGCATGGCGCTGAGGCAGACCTGCTGCGGGCGCTGGCACGCTATATTGTCGAGCGTGACCATTGATGGTGGAACGTATCGGCCTCTATCCCGGCACCTTCGACCCCTTCACCCTGGGCCATGCCGACATCATGCGGCGCGGGGCCAAGCTGGTGGATCGTTTGATCGTGGGCGTCACCACCAATCCCAGCAAGGACCCGATGTTCACCCCGCAGGAGCGGATGGACATGGTGCGGTCAGAAGTGGCGCGGCTTGGTTTGGCCAATGTCGAGGTCAAGGGTTTCGATGCCCTGCTGATGGACGTGGCCGAGCGGGAAGGGGCCAGCATCATCGTGCGCGGCCTGCGCGCGGTGGCGGACTTCGAGTACGAATACCAGATGGCCGGGATGAACCAGCAGCTCAACTCCCGCATCGAGACCGTGTTCCTGATGGCCGACATCAGCCTGCAGCCCATCGCCAGCAAGCTGGTGAAGGAAATCGCCTTCTATGGCGGCGATGTCAGCCGCTTCGTCAGCGCGCCGATCTGCGAGGCGGTGGTGGCGCGGGTGGAGAAGATCGGCCGCAAGGGCGAACGCTAGGTTCGCCAGATCGGGCCATCCCCCGCGCAAAGTGCCATGTTCATTGAACTGTCAGCCCCAAGCCACTAGGGCTGCACCCGACGTATTCCCGCAAGGACCAGACAAGCTCCCGTGATGAACCGCCTGCTCGCTTCGCTGATCGCCCCGCTGGCCCTGGGTGCCGCCCTTGCCGTGCCTGCCGCCGCGCAGGATGCGCCGGTCGCTCCCGCCGTTACCGAAGTGCCGGTACTGGCTGCCAATCCGGACCTGAATGTCGACCGCGAGAACATCTTGTTCCTCGACCTGTCGAATGGCCGGCGCGTGGCCATCCGGCTTGTCCCGCAGTGGGCCCCGGGCCACGTAGCGCGGGTGAAGGAACTGGCGCGCAGCGGGTTCTACAACGGAGTGATTTTTCACCGCGTGATCGATGGCTTCATGGCGCAGACCGGCGATCCGACCGGTACCGGCCAGGGCGGATCGGAGCTGCCGGACCTGACGGCAGAATTCAACCGCATGCCGCACGTGCGCGGTTCGGTCTCGATGGCGCGCCTGGGCAACGATGAGAACAGCGCGAACAGCCAGTTCTTCATCGTCTTCTACCCGCGCTTCTCGCTCGACCGGAACTATACCAACTTCGGCCGGGTCATTTCCGGGATGGATGCAGTGGACGCGATCGAGCGGGGCGAGCCGCCGGCCAACCCCACGCGCATCCTGCAGGCGACCATAGCGGCAGATAACATTCCGCAACTGATGCCCACTGCACCGCGGCCGCTTTCGCAAGCTCCCGCCCCGGTGGAACTGCGCAGCGCCGCCGGTAACTGATGCCGGCGACGAGTTTGGCCCGCCGTGCGGGTTGACCTGTTCGATTTTGACCTGCCGCCAGAACGCATAGCGCTGCGGCCCGTGCGCCCGCGTGATGCTGCGCGCATGCTGGTGGTGCGGGGCAGCGATGCGCCTTTCGAGGATCGGGGCGTGCTTGACCTGCCGGCGCTGCTGAACCCCGGCGATGTCATCGTGTTCAACGATACCCGCGTCATTCCTGCCCAGCTTGAGGGCATGCGGGGTGAGGCCCGCATCGGTGCCACTCTGCACAAGCGGGTGGACCTGCGGCGCTGGCAGGCTTTCATCCGCAACGCCAAGCGGCTGCGGGTGGGCGATATCATAGCCTTTCCGGCAGGTGTCCAGGCCGTGGCCGAAGCGCGGAACGATGACGGCAGCTTCACCCTGGCCTTCGCGGGTGACGAGCCGGTGGAAGTGCTGCTGGAGCGGGCCGGGCGGATGCCGCTGCCACCCTATATCGCGCAGAAGCGCGGCGGCGCGGACGAGGCGGACAAGGCTGATTACCAGACCGTTTTCGCGCGCGAGGATGGCGCGGTTGCCGCGCCCACCGCCTCGCTCCACTTCACGCCGCGCCTGCTCGATGCGCTGGATGCCGCCGGGATCATCCGCGCCACGCTGACCCTGCACGTGGGCGCGGGCACATTCCTGCCGGTCAAGGCCGAGGATACGACCAAGCACAGGATGCACGCCGAGTTCGGCCGCATCCCGGCGGAAACGGCGGCGCTGCTGAACGAGGCGCGGGCCAAAGGCGGGCGGATCATCGCCGCCGGGACCACCGCGCTGCGCCTGCTGGAAAGCGCCGCGGACGAACAGGGGACGATCCACCCTTTCGAGGGCGATACGGCCATCTTCATCACGCCGGGATATCGCTTTCGCGCGGTCGACGGGCTGATGACCAACTTCCACCTGCCCAAGAGCACGCTGTTCATGCTGGTCAGCGCGCTGATGGGGCGCGAGCGGATGCAGGCCGCCTATGCCCATGCCATAGCGCAGGAATACCGGTTCTACAGCTATGGAGACTCCAGCCTGCTGCTGCCGTAAGGGGCGGGCCTACTCGGTGGTCTTGCCGTCGAAATGCTCGTGGGCAGCCTCTGCCTCGGCGCAGGTGGCGTGGATCGTTCCATCGATATGCTCGGGCGGCCCATAGATGGTGTACATCTTGAGCGGTTCGGACCCGGTGCAGCGCACGTTGTGGCGGGCACCTTGCGGCACGATGACGGCATCGTCAGCCTTCACCTGATAGATATTTTCGTCAATTTCCACCTCGCCTTCGCCCGCCTCGAAGCGGAAGAACTGGTCGCGGTCGTCGTGAATCTCGGCGCCGATGTCCTCGCCCGGTTGCAGGGTCATCAGCACCAGTTGCAGGTTGTGGCCGGTGTAGAGCACCTTGCGGAACAGCTCGTTCTGCTCGGTCGCCCGTTCGATGTTGTCGTGATAGCCCTTCACGTGCCGCTCCTTTGCCGGTTCCGTCCGTTGCATGATGGTTCGGCAGATGCATCCGGGCAAGGGGCACCTTGGCCGGAGTAAAGAATGCGTTGGCTTGTCAAACCGGTCGGCTTGCCCAAGGTTGCGGCCCATGGTCAGAGACATTGCCGATCCGATCCTGGAGATTCGCGGACTCCAGAAAACCTATCCCAATGGCCCCACGGCGCTGGGCGGGGTGGACCTGTCCATCCGCAAGGGTGAGATCTTCGCTCTGCTTGGCCCCAACGGCGCGGGCAAGACCACGCTGATCGGCAGCGTTTGCGGGCTGGTGAATCCCACCGGCGGCACCATCAGCGCCTTCGGGCACGACCTGGCGCGGGACTGGCGCAGGGTCCGCAGCCGCATCGGTCTGGTGCCGCAAGAGCTCAGCTTCGACATGTTCGACAAGGTAATCCGCCAGGTGCGCTATTCGCGCGGGCTGTTCGGCCTGCCGAATGATGAAGCGCGGATCGAGGAAGTGCTGCGCAGCCTCAGCCTGTGGGACAAGCGGGATGAGCCGATCCGCAAGCTGTCGGGCGGCATGAAGCGCCGGGTGATGATCGCCAAGGCGCTGGCGCACGATCCTGACCTGTTGTTCCTGGACGAGCCGACCGCCGGGGTGGACGTGGAACTGCGGCGCGACATGTGGGACCAGATCGGTGCTCTGCGCGATCGCGGCACCACGATCATCCTCACCACCCACTATATCGAAGAGGCCGAGGAAATGGCCGACCGGGTGGGCGTGATCAACAAGGGCCGCATCCTGCTGGTGGACGACAAGGCCGCCATCATGGCCAAGCTGGGCCGCACCGAGGCGCACTTCACACTGGCGGCGCCGCTCGACAGCCTGCCTGATGCGATCGCCCACTATCCGGTTGTGCTGGAACAGGGCGGGTTTCGCCTCACCTATCGCGGCGGCGACGGCACCGGCAAAGGCAAGCGCGAGGTGGCCGAACTGGCGCAGGACCTGGTGCGCGCCGGCATTGCCTATACCGGGCTGGAGACTGCCGAATCGACGCTGGAGGAGATTTTCGTGGGCCTGCTCAACGAACAGGAGAAGGCGGCATGACCCTCAACCTGCGCGGCTCCGCAGCCATCCTGAAGAACGAGCTGACGCGGTTCTTCCGCACGGCCTTCGGCAGCATCGTTTCGCCGGTATTGACCACCTCGCTTTATTTCATCGTCTTCGGCGCGGCCATCGGCGGGCGCATCCAAGAGATCGACGGCGTGTCCTACGGTGCGTTCATCGTGCCCGGCCTGCTGATGCTGACGCTGCTTTCCGAAAGCACCAGCAACGCCAGTTTCGGCATCTACATGCCCAAGTTCACCGGGGCGATCTACGAGTTGCTCAGCGCGCCGGTGGGCGTGGCCGAGACGCTGATCGGCTTCGTGGGGGCGGCGGCACTGAAATCGCTGATCATCGCCGCGATCATCCTGGTAACCGCGCTATTCTTCGTCGATTACACGATTGCCCATCCGCTGTTCGCGCTGGGCTATGTGGTTCTGGTGGCGGCCGCCTTCAGCCTGTTCGGCTTTGTCCTGGGTCTGTGGGCGGATGGCTTCGAGCGGTTGCAGATCGTGCCGATGCTGATCCTTACCCCGCTGACCTTCCTGGGTGGCACGTTCTATTCCATCGACATGCTCGCCGAGCCGTGGCGCACCGTGGCCCAGCTCAACCCGATCTTTTACCTCATCAACGGCCTGCGTTGGACCTTCACCGGCACCAGCGACGTGCCGATCGGCGTGGCTTTCGGCATGACACTGGCGTTCGTCGTCATCTGCATCGCGATCATCGCATACATCTTCCGCACGGGCTGGCGCCTGCGCGAATGATGAATTAATCTGCGACCCATGCGGACGGCAGCGATCTTTTGCGTTTTGGTAGCGCTATCACCCGTGGCAGCACAGGCCGAGCTGCCCGATGGCGCGCGGCAGATGATCGAGGCTGCCATTGCCACGGGAGATGTGGCCAAGGTGGATACCGTCGCGGCCGTGGCACGCAGCACCTGGCCGGGCGAGGTGGCGGCGATCGACGCGCTGGTCCAGCCCTTCCACCAGGCGCGGGCAGAAGCTGCCGCGCAGCAGGCCGCCGCGGCACAGGAGGCGATCCGTACTGCCGGCCTGTTCGAGCGCTGGGGCGGGGAAGGGCAAATTGGCGCCTTCCAGTCCAGCGGCAATACCGATGCCGTGGGCCTGACCGGGCAGTTGCAACTGAAGCGCGAGGGGCTGCAGTGGGAACACAACCTGCGCGCTTCTGCTGACTATCGCCGCACCAACGGCCGGACCGACCGCGAGCGGTTTTCTGCCGGGTATGAGCCGCAATACACCATCAGCGAAGGGATCTTCGCCTATGGCCTGGCCCAGTTCGAGCGTGACCAGGTGCAGGGCTTTACCGCCCGCTATGCCGCCTCAGGTGGGCTGGGGATCCGGGTGTTCGACACCGACAGCCTGGACCTGTCGTTGAAGGCCGGCCCTGCCTGGCGGCGTACAGAACTTTCCAGCGGTGTGGCGGAAAGCAGCATTGCCGCGCTGGCCGGCCTCGATTTCGATTGGAAGATCAGCGACCGGGTGAAGCTGACGCAGGATGCCAATGCCGTGGCCGAAGCGGGCGGGCGGGCCGTGGCCTTCATTGGCGGGGACAGCACCAGCATCAACCTGGTCACCGGGCTGGAAGGCCGTCTCAGCAGCGAACTGAGCGCGCGCCTCTCCTGGACGCTGGATTACAACAGCGGACCACCTGCGGGAGCGGTTGCAACCGACACGCTCACGCGCTTTACGCTGGTCTATGACTTCTGATTCTCCCCCTGCCGACAATCAACGGTTCGAATTTTCCATTCATGCCACCGACGGCAAGGCCCGCACCGGCACGATCCGCATGCGCCGGGGCGACATCCGCACGCCCGCCTTCATGCCGGTGGGCACTGCTGCCACGGTAAAGGCGATGAAGCCCGAGGCCGTGCGGGCGACCGGGGCAGACATCATCCTGGGCAACACCTACCACCTGATGCTGCGCCCCGGCGCTGAACGGGTGGCGCGGCTGGGCGGGCTGCACAAGTTTATGAACTGGCCGCGCCCGATCCTGACCGACAGCGGCGGTTACCAGGTGATGAGCCTGGCAGACCTGCGCAAGCTGACCGAAGAAGGGGTCAGCTTCAAGAGCCACATCGACGGCAGCCGCCACATGCTGAAGCCGGAACGCTCCATGGAAATCCAGCGCCTGCTGGGCAGCGATATCGTGATGGCCTTCGACGAATGCCCGCGCGCCGACCGGCCGCGTGACGAGATTGCCGCCAGCATGGAACTGTCGATGCGCTGGGCCAGGCGCAGCCGTGACGGGTTCGACAGCGGCGGCGAGCACGCGGCGAACTCCGCCCTGTTCGGCATCCAGCAGGGCGCGCTGGACGAAGACCTGCGGCGCATCAGCGCCCAGAAGCTGACCGAAATCGGATTCGACGGCTATGCCATCGGCGGCCTGGCCGTGGGCGAGGGGCAGGAGGCAATGTTCGCCACGCTCGACTTCGCCCCCGGGATGCTGCCGCAGGATCGCCCGCGCTACCTGATGGGTGTGGGCAAGCCCGACGACCTGGTGGGCGCGGTGGAGCGCGGGGTCGACATGTTCGATTGCGTCCTGCCCACAAGGTCTGGCCGCAATGGGCAGGCGTTCACCTGGTCCGGCCCGCTCAACATCCGCAATGCACGGCACGCCGAGGATACCGGCCCGCTCGATCCGCGCTGCACCTGCCCCACCTGCGGCACCTATAGCCGGGCCTATCTCCACCACCTCAACAAGGCGGGTGAGATGCTGGGGGCCATGCTGATGACCGAGCACAACCTGAGCTTCTACCAGCAATTGATGGCCGCCATGCGCGAGGCGATCGCAGCAGGCACTTTCGCCGCTTTTGCCGCCCGCTTCCGCGCTGATTACCTGCAAGCCTGAGGCATAAAAGAAAAGGGCGGCCCTTGCGGACCGCCCCTTCGTGTCAGGCTGATGCCGGACCTTAGCGCGAGTAGAACTCGACCACCAGGTTCGGTTCCATCTGCACCGGATAGGGCACTTCATCCAGCGTCGGCACGCGGCTGAAGGTCACCTTGTCGGTGCCATCGACCACCACGTAGTCGGGGATGTCGCGCTCGGGCAGGCTCTGGGCTTCGATCACCAGGGCCATGTTCTTGGCCTTGTCACCCAGGCTGATCACGTCACCCACGTCAACCCGGCGGCTGGCGATGTTGCACTTCACGCCGTTCACGCGGATGTGGCCGTGCGACACGATCTGGCGCGCAGCGAACACGGTGGGGGCGAACTTGGCGCGATAGACCACCATGGCCAGGCGGCGTTCCAGCAGGCCGATCAGGTTCTGGCTGGCGTCACCCTTCATCGCGGTGGCTTCTTCATAGGTGCGGCGGAACTGCTTTTCCGTCACATCGCCGTAATAGCCCTTCAGCTTCTGCTTGGCGCGCAGCTGCAGGCCGAAGTCGGACATCTTGCCCTTGCGGCGCTGGCCGTGCTGGCCGGGGCCATAGGACCGCTTGTTGACCGGCGAGCTGGGACGGCCCCAGATGTTCTCGCCCATGCGGCGGTCGAGTTTGTGCTTGGCGCTTTGGCGCTTCGACATAGGTCTTCTCCAATTTGCGGGCCCGGCCCCAGTGGCAAGGCTTCAACCCGGCATCGCACCGCCCAACCGATCTGTCGGGCGCGGCCACCGCTTCACCGGGATGCGGGGCCAATCGAAAGCTCGCCTTGCGATAAGGCGGACGGTCGAAGTGAAGGCGCGCGATTAGACGATACGCCGCACAAGTCAACCCTCAGGAGTCGGACTGGCGCGGTGGCTTGACCAGGTAGCGCATGATCCCGCGCATGGTGCGCACTTCCAGGTGGTTCCAGCCGGGCCGGGTCAGCACGTTGCGCATGGTCAGGCGGCTGGCTTCGGCGCGGGCGGCGGGGCGGAAATAGCCACGCTGGTCCAGCGCTTCCTCCATCTGGATGATCAGGCCTTCCAGTTCCTCCTGCGGCGCGGGAGGCAGGATGTCCTCCACCGTCGGCTGCACCAGGGCCTGTCGCTTCGACCATTCGTAGGCGCACAGGATCACCGCCTGGGCCAGGTTCAGGCTGCCGAATTCCGGGTTGATCGGCACGGTCAGGATCTTGCGGGCGAGGGCCACGTCGGCCGTCTCCAGGCCGGAGCGTTCCGGGCCGAACAGGAAGGCACTGCGGCCAGGCTGCGTGGCCACTTCCTGCGCGGCCTGCTCTGGCGTCACGACCTCCTTGGTGACCCCGCGCTTGCGCACCGTGGTGGCATAGACATTGGCGCAATCGGCCACGGCCTCGGCAGTCGTCTCGAACACCTGTGCCCGTTCCAGCACCACGTCCGCGCCCGAAGCGGCGGGACCGGCGGCAGGGTTGGGCCAGCCATCGCGCGGGGCCACCAGGCGCATTTCGGTGAGGCCGAAGTTCAGCATGGCCCGCGCCGCCTTGCCGATGTTCTCGCCAAGCTGCGGGCGCACCAGCACGACGACCGGAGCCTTAGTCTCCACCGACATCGCGCACCTGGCTGGCGAATTCCTCGAAATCGCGCGCCTCGCTGAAGTCGCGATAGACACTGGCGAAGCGGATGTAGGCCACCGAATCGATCTGCCGCAGCCCGTCCATCACCATGCCGCCGATGCGCGAGGAGGGGACTTCGGCATCGCCTGACGTTTCCACCTGCCGCTGGATGCCGGAGACGAGCTGGTCGATCCGTTCCTGCTCGATCCCGCGCTTGCGGCAGGCAAGGCCGATGGCCTGCTCGATCTTGGCGCGGTCGAACGGCTCGCGCTTGCCGCCGGTCTTCACCACGGTGACATCGCGCAACTGCACGCGCTCGAAGGTGGTGAAGCGCCCGCCGCAGCTTTCGCACTGGCGCCGGCGGCGGATCGAGGTGTTGTCCTCAGTCGGCCGGCTGTCCTTCACCTGGCTGTCGTCATGGGCACAGAACGGGCATCTCATGGATTACGGACGGATTCGCTTGTAGAGCATGATCGTGGCCCCGGCGAGCAGGCCGATCGGCCAGGTGACCACGGGCAGCAGTGCGGCGGCTACCGCACCGGCACCGGCTGCCACCAGCACCGGCTTGGTCGACGGGTGGGCCATGCCTTCGCGGCCCATGTCCTTCACTTCGGCGATGGCATCCACCAGGATGCGGCTGTCGATCGGCTTTTCGGGATCGTTCATGGGCACTTACCTTCCGGGATAGACGGGGAAGGCGGCGCACAGTTCGGCAACCTGCCGGCGCACGCGCTCTTCCACCTGGGCGTCACCCTCATCGCCATTGCGGCTCATGCCATCGACCACTTCGGCGATCATCTGTCCCACCCGGCGGAACTCCGCCGGTCCGAACCCGCGGGTGGTGCCCGCGGGGGTGCCCAGCCTGACCCCCGAGGTGACAAACGGGGAGGCCGGATCAAACGGTATCGCATTCTTGTTACAGGTGAGGAAGGCGCGGTCGAGGCCCTTCTCCGCCGCCTTGCCGCTGACGCCCTTGGCCGACAGGTCGACCAGCATCAGGTGGTTGTCCGTGCCGCCCGAGACGATGTTGACGCCGCTTTCCATCAGGCTGGCGGCCAGCGCCTTGGCGTTTTCCGCGATCGAGGCGGCATAGGCCTTGAACTCAGGGCGCAGCGCCTCGCCAAAGGCCACGGCCTTGGCGGCGATCACGTGGACCAGCGGGCCGCCCTGCATGCCGGGGAACACGGCCATGTTGATCGGCTTGGTGAACTTCTCGTCATTCCACATGATGATGCCGGAACGCGGGCCGCGCAGGCTCTTGTGCGTGGTGCTGGTCACGATGTGGGCGTGCGGGAAGGGGTTGGGATGCGCGCCGCCGGCGACGAGGCCGGAGAAGTGCGACATGTCGGCCAGCAGCACGGCGCCAACCTCGTCAGCGATCTCGCGAAAGGCGGCAAAGTCCCACAGGCGGGGATAGGCGGTGGCGCCGCTGATGATCAGCTTGGGCTTGTGCTGGTGGGCCAGGGCGCGGACCTGGTCCATGTCGATCAGGCTGTCCTCGCGCCGCACGCCATAGGGCACGGCATTGAACCACTTGCCGCTCATGTTGACCGGGCTGCCATGGGTCAGGTGGCCGCCGCTGGCCAGGTCCAGGCCCATGAAGGTATCGCCCGGGTTGAGCAGGGCCAGGAACACCGCCTGGTTCATCTGGCTGCCGCTGTTGGGCTGCACGTTGGCGAAATTGGCGCCGAACAGCTGCTTGGCGCGTTCGATGGCCAGCGTCTCCACCTCGTCCGCATAGTCGCAGCCTCCGTAATAGCGCTTGCCCGGATAGCCTTCGGCATACTTGTTGGTGAACACGCTGCCGGTGGCCTCCAGCACGGCCGGGCTGGCGATGTTCTCCGACGCGATCAGTTCGATCCGGTCCCGCTGGCGGCCCAGTTCGCGGCCGATGATGGCGCACACTTCCGGATCGGCTTGTTCCAGCGTGTCATGCCAGAAGCGGTTGAGCGCGTCGGACTGGGCATGGGGAAGGGAAGACATCAGGCAATTTCCTGCGACTGGGGGAACTGGGGACTGGTGAGCTTGTCCACGCGGCCGGCATGGCGGCCGCCTTCGAACTCGGCGGCGAGGAAGGTCTCAAGGCAGGTGCGCGCCATGTCCGGCCCGATCAGCCGGGCGCCCATGGCGATCACGTTGGCATCGTTGTGCTCGCGCGCCAGGGCGGCGGCATAAGGCTCGTTGACCAGGGCGCAGCGCACCGCGGGGTGGCGGTTGACGGCGATCGAGATGCCGATGCCCGATCCGCACAGCACCACGCCGCGCTGGGCCGAACCATCGGCAATCGCCTGGGCCAGCTTGTAACCGTAATCGGGATAGTCGACCCGGTCGGCGTTGTCCGGCCCCAGGTCCAGCACATCGTGGCCCCAGTCTCGCAGCGCCTGCGCCAGGTCGGCCTTCAGCGCGAATGCGGCATGGTCGGAGGCGATGGCGATGCGCAAGGAATCTGTCCTGTTAGTGATCCGGGGATTCGTTCTGGGGTGCACTTAGGCCCGACCACCGGCCAATTCCACCCCTGCTAAGCTGTCAGGTGGCCAAGCCAGCCTTTTTGCCGTGTCCAGCTTGCCATCATTTGATTAGTCAGACAAATAGCTCTGCGAGGAGCCGCCGGGAACATGCGGCCGGGAGTGGGGAGAATTGACGATGGATGGCACGGGTCTGGCAGCATCGCGCCGGGTGTTCCTGGCAGGCTTTTCGGCACTTGCCGCCTCCGTGCCTCTGGGCGGTCTGCGCGCGGCTGATGGGGCTATGGTCCAGACCACTGCCGGCAGGGTGAGGGGCGGGATGGACCGGGGTGTCCACGTGTTTCGGGGCGTTCCCTACGGCGCGCCGACCGGCGGGGCCAACCGCTGGCGCGCGCCGCAGCCGCGTGCGCCGTGGCGCGGCGTGCGCGATGCCAGCATCTACGGCCCGGCTGCCCCGCAACATCCCGACCAGGCGTTCGACGACCGGCCCGATGCCGCGCGCCCGTCCGAGGATTGTCTGGTGGTCAACATCTGGACCCCCGGCCCCGATCCGCAGGCCCGCCGCCCCGTAATGGTGTGGCTGCACGGCGGCGGCACGGCGGTCGGCTCGGGCCAGGAATACGTCAACGACGGGACCAACCTGGCGAGCCGGCAGGACGTGGTACTGGTGACGGTCAACCACCGCCTCAACGCCTTCGGCTACCTGTGGTTCGATGATCTGGCCCCCGCCGGATCGGTGGACGCCAACGTGGGCCAGCTTGACCTGGTGGCGGCACTGGCCTGGGTGCGCGATAACATCGCGAACTTCGGCGGCGATCCGGGCAACGTGACCATCTTCGGCCAGTCGGGCGGGGGCGGCAAGGTCTCGGCCCTGCTCGCCATGCCGGCGGCGCGCGGCCTGTTCCACAAGGCCATCCTGCAAAGCGGCTTTTCGGTCACCGGGGGCAACAAGCTGGCTTTTCGCGAGGTCACAGCGAAACTATTTGACGCCGCCGGAGTGGCGCGGGGCAACGTCGATGGCCTGCGGGCACTGACCACCGAGCAGGTGCAGGCTGCGTACTGGACCGCCAGCAACGGCGTGCCCCTGCGCGGCAGCGGGATCGTGACCGACGGCGTGGTGCTGCCGCGCGATCCGTTCGATCCGAACCTGCCGGTGCCATCGCCCGACATCCCGCTGCTGCTGGGCCACACGGCGCAGGAGACCACGGTGCTGTTCCCGCCGCCCGAGGCCTTTACGGTTAGCTGGGAAGGCCTTCCTGCTCTGCTGGGCGGGGGCAATGCACTGAACCTCTACGGAGCTGCGCGCGAGGCCGGGCCGCTGGTCGAGGGATTCCGCCGCCTGCATCCGCAAACCTCGCCCAGCGACATCTATTTCGCCATCACCACAGCCGGGGGCATGGGCCGCAACGCCCGCATCGTGCTCGACAAGCGCCTGGCGGGGGCCACCGCCCCCACGTACCAGTACCTGATGGCGTGGAAGACCCACGTGCAGGATGGCCGCCTGGGGGCCACCCACGGCACCGAGCTGCCGATGGTGTTCGATACCGCGCAGCAGCGTTTCGGCCTGATCGGGAATGACCAGGCCCAGTTCCAGGCGATGGCCGATGTGGTCAGCCCCATGTGGGCGCAGTTTGCCCGCACCGGTAATCCCAACAGGCCGGGCCTGCCCGAATGGCCCGAATACCGGCGCGGCGAGCGGGCGGCGATGGTGTTCGACGTGCAATCGCAGGCATTCAGCGATCCACTGGGGCCGGAACTGGCACTGATCGAACGCTATTATTGAGAGGGACCAGGATGGACCGCAGGACTTTCATCGCCGGCAGCATGGCCGCAGGATCGCTGGCGGTGGCGGGGCATGCGGCGGCGGCCACGCGCGACTGGTCGGGCCTTTCGCCCGTCCGCTATCCCGACCCGGACGTGCTGGTGCTCGATCCGCGCTTCGGCAAGTACAAGCTGGGCAACGCCGCGATCGAACGGGTCCATACCGGCAACCGCTGGGCGGAAGGGCCGGCGTGGAATGGCGCGGGGCAGTTCCTGGTGTGGAGCGACGTGGCTGAAAACGTGCAGCGCCGTTGGCTGGCAGACGACGGGCGGGTGACAACCTTCCGCAACCCGTCAGGCTATTCCAACGGCAACACCTTTGATTTCGAGGGTCGGCAGATCACCTTCGAGCACGGCGGGCGGCGGGTTCTGCGCTTCGAGCACAGCGGCGCGGTGACGGTGCTAGCCGACAGCTTCAACGGCAAGCCTTTCAACGCCCCCAACGACGGCGTGGTCACGCCCGATGGCGCGCTGTGGTTCACCGATCCCGGCTATGGCAGCATGGTCGATTATGAGGGCTATGCCCGGCCGCTGGAACTGAAGGAGGCAGTCTATCGGCTGGACCTGGCAACGGGTAACCTGCGGGTGGCGACCGATGCCCTGCTGAAGCCCAATGGCCTGTGCTTCAGCCCGGATTACCGTACGCTCTATGTGGTGGACACCGGCGGCGATGTGCCCAAGCCGATCTACGCCTTCGATGTCGGCAGCGACGGGCGGCTGTCCCGCCAGCGCGTGTTCGCCACCATGGCCTACAACGGCATGGCCGGCGGGTCTGACGGGGTACGCGCCGATGTCGACGGCAACATCTGGGCGGCGGCGGGCTGGGCGGGCGAGGGGTTCGACGGGGTCCACGTGTTTGCGTCCGACGGCACCCGGATCGGGGCGATCATGCTGCCCGAGATCTGCAGCAACCTCACGTTCGGCGGCCCGCGCCGCAACCGGCTATTCATGACCGCCAGCCAGTCGGTCTATGCGCTTTATGTTGAGACGCGCGGGGCGCACGTCTGCTGACGGGTCACTGGTTCGCGCGGATCATGTCGGCCGCCTTTTCGCCGATCATCATGCAGGCGAGGTTGGGGTTGCCGCGCGGCAGGCTGGGCATCACCGAGGCATCGGCAATCCTCAGCCCGTCGATGCCGTGAACCCGCAGGCGGGCATCGACCACGGCCATGGCATCGTTGCCCATGCGGCACGAGCAGCCCGGGTGCGCGCGGTGGGTGGCGGTGCGGCGGATGAAGGCCGTAATGTCGGCATCGCTGCGCACCGCCTCGCCCGGCAGGTTCTCGCGCGCGATCAGCCGGGCCAGCGGCTCTTGCCGGTAGATCTCGCGCGTCAGCCGGACCGATTGCACCATGCCCTCCATATCTCCGGGGGCGGAAAACATGTTGAGGAAAATGCGCGGCGGGCTGGCCGGATCGGCATCGCGCAAGCGCACCCAACCGCGCGATTTCAGCGGCAGGTAGCCGGTGCGGACCGAGATGCGGCTCACCGGTTTGCGGAAGCCTGGCAGCCACAGCCGCGCATCGCCCGATAGCGGCAGGCACATCATCTGCACGTCTGGCCGATCCGCATCGGGGCGTAGGCGGGTGAAGATATTGGCCAGGGTGCCGGTAAAGGCGAAGGGGCCGGTGCCGTTGGCAAACCAGCGCGCGGCGGCAAGGGCCGCGCGGTCCAGCCGCAGGTGGCGGGTGAGGCCTCCATCCTCCTTCAGGTCCCACTCGTTGATCACCACCGGATGATCGGCCAGGTCATTGCCCACGCCGGGCAGGGCATGGACCGGCTCCACGCCCGCCTCGCGCAGGTGATCGGGGTTGCCGATGCCACTCAGCATCAGGATATGCGGGCTGCCATAGGCCCCGGCGGAGAGCACGATTTCGCTGACCGCACGGGCCCGCTCGCTGCGGCCCTGGCGGACATAGTCGACAGCCACCGCGCGGGTGCCGTCCAGCACGATGCGGGTGACCAGCGCGCCGGTGACAACGGACAGGTTGGTCCGGCCCATCGCGGGTTGCAGATAGGCGCGGGCGGAACTGGCGCGGCGGCCGCCAGCCACGGTCGATTCCATGCGGCTGATGCCGTCCTGCTCCCGCCCGTTAGGGTCTTCGTTGACCGGAATGCCCGCCGCCAGTGCCGCGTCGCGGTGGGCGTCCCACAGCAGATCGTCCCCCACCATCCGCGTGATGCCAACCGGACCGTGTCCGCCGTGCAGGTCGCTGGCCCCCCGCCAGTGGCTTTCCAGCTTCCGGAAATATGGGAGCACGTCCTCATAGCTCCACCCGGGCAGTTGCCCAGCGGCCCAGTCATCGAAATCGCGCCGGTTGCCGCGCACGGCGATCATCGCGTTGATAGATGAGGTTCCGCCCAGTGTGCGACCGCGCGGGATGCCCAGTGTTCGCCCATCCAGCGCCGGTTCGGGCTCGCTTGCGAATTGCCAGGTGCCGATCCTCCCCAGCGCCACGCGCGGGAAGGCCAGCGGCATCAGTTGCAGGGGATGGCGGTTTGGCCCGCCCGCCTCCAGCAGCAAAACCCGACATGCCGGATCCTCGCTCAACCGCGCCGCCACCACGGCCCCGGACGAACCGGCACCGATCACGATATAGTCGTAATCCCTCTCCACGCGCGGAACATGGCAGGCGGACCGGCATCGTGTCCATCGCGATGCGGCCCTGAAAGCAGTACTCAGCCTGTTTGCGGAGTAAACTGCGGTGCCGCTTCGGGATGGGACGCCAGGTAATCAGCGACTTGCTGGCGAAGGCGGCCGGACATTTGCCGGTTCAGTTCCTGGACCTGGCCGAAGTATTCGGAATTGGTTGCCGCAACGGCCGGATCGCCCACCAGCGATGTCGCGCTCGACAGGTAGCGACGGCCGCTTGGCGTGCGAGCAAAGGCATGGATGTCCTGCAGCTCAGCCAGCGTGAAGCGATTGACATAGGCCACGGCGGTTGCGCCAAGCAGGTTGGGCAGGTGATCGTTGACCGTCGGCCGCAACATTTCGGGAATGTTTGCCATGTAGTTTTCGAGGATGGCGCGCAGGCCGGCATCCTCGATCGTCTCGAGCCTGATCGATGCGGCGAACTGGCTGACCATTTCCGCCATCATGTCCTGCATCATTTCCTCGCGCTTTTCAGGCGGGAACATGACGTCGATGATGGCGCGCGCCTCGGCCATCTCCTGTGGGTCGAGGCTGGCCGATGCATCCCGCGCCGTGGCTGCCATGGCAAAAGCGGGCAGGGCGGCCAGAGCCAACCCTGCCGCCATCGGCAACAGGCGGGTGAAGAGCATCGGTCCTACTGGTCGAGGAAAGAGCGCATTTTGCGGCTGCGGCTGGGGTGCTTCAGCTTGCGCAGCGCCTTGGCCTCGATCTGCCGGATGCGTTCGCGGGTGACCGAGAACTGCTGGCCCACTTCCTCCAGCGTGTGATCGGTGTTCATGCCGATACCGAAGCGCATGCGCAGCACGCGTTCCTCGCGCGGGGTCAGGCTGGCGAGGACGCGGGTGACCGTTTCCTTGAGGTTGGCCTGGATCGCCGCGTCCACCGGGATCACGGCGTTCTTGTCCTCGATGAAATCGCCCAGGTGACTGTCCTCCTCGTCGCCGATCGGCGTTTCGAGGGAGATCGGCTCCTTGGCGATCTTCATCACCTTGCGGACCTTCTCCAACGGCATGGAGAGGCGTTCGGCCATTTCCTCCGGGGTCGGTTCGCGGCCCTGCTCGTGCAGGAACTGGCGGCTGGTGCGCACCAGCTTGTTGATCGTCTCGATCATGTGCACCGGGATGCGGATGGTGCGCGCCTGGTCGGCGATCGAGCGGGTGATCGCCTGCCGGATCCACCACGTGGCATAGGTGCTGAACTTGTAGCCGCGGCGGTACTCGAACTTGTCGACTGCCTTCATCAGGCCGATGTTGCCTTCCTGGATCAGGTCCAGGAACTGCAGGCCGCGGTTGGTGTACTTCTTGGCGATGGAGATCACCAGCCGCAGGTTCGCCTCGACCATTTCCTTCTTGGCAATGCGCGCCTCGCGCTCGCCCTTCTGCACCATGTTCACGATGCGGCGGAATTCGTTGAGGCTCATGCCGGTGGCAGCGGCAATATCGGAAATCTCGGCGCGGATGCGCTCCACCGCGTCGGCTTCCTTCTCGGCGAAGGCGGCCCACTTCTTGTCCTTGCCGGCCATGTTGGCCAGCCAGGCATCGTCCAGTTCGTTGCCGACGTAGGTTTCCAGGAAGTCCACCCGCTTCACCTTGTGCCGTTCGGCCAGGCGCAGCATCTGCCCGCCCAGCGTGGTCAACCGGCGGTTGAAGGCATAGAGGTTGTCCACCAGGTATTCGATCTTGGTGGCGTGGAACTGCACGCTCTCCACCTCGGCGGTGAGCTGTTCGCGCAGGTCCTCGTACTTCTTTTCCTTGGCCTTGGGGAATTCCTCGCCCCGGCCCAGCACGTCGACCCGCTCGGCCTGCAGGCGCTCGAAGGTCTTGAACAGGTCGGTGATGCGGGCAAAGCGCTCCAGCGCCTCGGGCTTGAGGGCCGCTTCCATCTGGGCGAGGGACATGGTGTTGTCCTCCTCGTCCTCTTCCTCGCGGCGGCGGGTGCGGGGCTCGCCGTCCTCGTCCAGTTCCTCCTCTTCCTCTTCCTCCTCTGGCTCCTCTTCCTCCTTGAAGGTGGGACCGGCGGTGGCTTCGGAGATCTCGGGCTCCTCATCGTCGTCCTCGGCGCCTTCCTCCATCTTGTCGACGGGCGGCTCCTTCGAGAGCATGGCGTCAAGGTCGAGGATTTCGCGCAGCTGCATCTCGCCGCTGTTGAGCGCTTCGGACCAGGTGATGATGGCGTGGAAGGTGATCGGGCTTTCGCACAGCCCCATGATCATCGTGTCGCGGCCGGCCTCGATGCGCTTGGCGATGGCGATTTCGCCCTCGCGGCTGAGCAGTTCCACCGCGCCCATCTCGCGCAGGTACATCCGCACCGGGTCATCCGTGCGCTCGCCCACGCCGGCGGCGCGCTTCTTTTCGGGGACGTTGGTGTCTTCGGCGGATTCGCTGCCATCATCGTCATCGGCGGCGTCGTCGGCTTCCTTCTCGCCGTCCTCGTCGGCGGCATCCTCGTCACTCTCGACGATCTGCACGCCCATTTCGGAGATGGCGGCCTGGATGTCCTCGATCTGGTCGGACGACATCTCGCCCTGGGGCAGGGCGTCGTTCAGCTCATCATAGGTGATGTAGCCCTTGCGCTTTGCCTTTGCGATCAGCTTCTTGATGGACGCTTCGTTGAGGTCGATCAGCGGGGCATCGTCGTTCTTGCCGGTGGTATCGTCAGACGCCATCTTGTTTGTTTCATTCCGTTTCTGGAGCACCGGAAGCGTCTGCGCCGCCCCCTGCCATATTGTCCTGCCGTTCCGCCGCGGCGGCACGTTTGCGAGCCATTTGCCCGAGTCGCGACTCGATTTCCAGCTTTCGTTTGCGCAGCCGCTGCTGCTCGGCGAAAGCGCCTTCGGGATCGGTAGCAAAGCGGGCGGTGGCCGCAGCTATAGCCTCTTCCAGCTCGGGCCTTTCGACCAGCAGGGCAACAGCTTCGGCCAGGTCCTGTCGCGCGTCGTCCGGGTGGGCGCCTTCATCAAGGAAGGAGAAACGGGTTTTGCCCGGCGGCGGTGGCAGGATGCCTGGCGGCAATATGGGGGGCGGCGCGCCGGGGTCAAGGGCGTGGGCCATGTCGAGCAGCGCATCGACTGAGGGGGCCGTATCCGGCACGGCGGCGGCGAGGCGCATAAGGTGCTCGGCGTGGCGGTCGATCTGGTCCGGATGGCGGGCCAGGCCGTTGAGCACTGCGGCGGTCAGCATGTCGCGGAAGGAACCTGTGGCAGCTTCCTTCAGCCGCGCCGTCATCTGCGGGCTTTGCGCCGGGGCGGGGGCGGGACCGCCGCGCTTGCCCGGTTGCCACTCGCGCTTGACGAATTCGCGTTTTGGAAAAGCGAAGGCCGAGAAGCGGTCCATCAGGTCGCGCCGATAGAGCGCCTTGATATCGGGGTGCTGGATGGCCTCGATATGGGCGTTGAGGCGTTCCTTCAGGCCCGCCTTGTCTTCCGGCGAGGCAAGGGGAAGGGCGGCCTGCTCGTGCTCCCACACCAGGTCCAGCATCGGCTTGGGACTGGCGAGCAGCGCTTCCATCGCCTTCGCGCCCTGCTTTTTTACCACATCGTCCGGGTCCTGCCCTGCGGGGAGCTGGACGATCTGCAAGGAATGGCCAGGGCGCAGCAGGGGCAGGGCGCGGGCGACCGCTTTCATCGCCGCGCGCTGGCCGGCGGCATCGCCATCGAAGCACAGCACCGGCTTGTCGGCCATGCGCCACAGCAACTCGGTCTGTTGCTCGGTCAGCGCTGTGCCCATCGGGGCCACCACGTCCTCGATCCCCGCAGCTGCCAGGGCGATCACGTCCATGTAGCCTTCCACCACCACCACCCGGTTGGTGCGGCGCGAGGCAGGACCGGCGCGGTGCAGGTTGTAGAGGGTGCGGCCCTTGTCAAACAGCGGGGTGTCCGGGCTGTTGAGATACTTGGCCACGCCATCACGGCTTTCCAACACGCGGCCACCGAAGGCGATCACCCGTTCGCGCGCATCGTGGATCGGCAGCATCAGGCGGCCACGAAAGCGGTCGTACGGCGCCTTGTCGTCCACCTTGATCAGCAGGCCGGCTTCCACCAGCATCGGCTCCTCGAACCGGGCGAGGGCGGTTTTCAGCGCGGTGCGGTCATCGGGCGCGAAGCCGAAGCCGAAGCGTTCGATGGTGCGCTGGTTGAAGCCGCGCTGCTTCAGGTAGGCGCGCGCTGCCGCACCCGCAGGCGTTGCCAACTGCGCCACGAACCACTGCTGCGCCGCTTCCATCACATCGTGCAGCCCGGCGCGCTGCTGGGCGACTTCCGCCGCGCGCGGATCGGCGCGGGGGACTTCCATCCCCGCCTGCGCCGCCAGTTCCTTCACCGCATCCATGAAGGTCAGGCCGCGCTGGTCGGTCATCCAGCGGATCACGTCCCCGTGGGCCTGGCAGCCGAAGCAGTGGTAGAAGCCCTTCTGGTCGTTGACGTAGAAGCTGGGGCTCTTCTCGTTGTGGAACGGGCAGCAGGCCTTCCACTCACGCCCCGCCCGGATGAGCTTGGTAGTTCGCATGATCACGCTCGAAAGCGTGATGCGCGAGCGCAGTTCATCCAGCCATTGGGGTGAGAGGGCCATGCGCGACCCTATCCGTTCGGATCGAGCGAAGTCGAGAGATTTAGGCCAAAGCCGCCTTCACCAGCCCGCTGGCGATGCTCATGTCTAGCTGGCTGCCGTGGCGGGCCTTCAGTTCGGCCATCACCTTGCCCATGTCCTTGATGGACGACGCGCCGATTTCGGTCTTGATCGCCTCGATCGCGGCCACGGTGGCGGCCTGGTCCATGGTCTGCGGCAGGAATTCCTCGATCACCGCCAGCTCGGCCTTTTCCTGGTCGGCCAGTTCCTGCCGGCCGCCCTGTTCGTACAGCGCAACCGATTCGCGGCGCTGCTTGGCCATCTTGCGCAGCACGTCCACCACCAGGTCGTCGTCGTTGTCCGGGGCCTTGCCGGTGCGCAGCTCGATATCGCGGTCCTTGATCTTCGCGCCGATCAGGCGCAGCGCGGCGGTGCGGCCCTTGTCGCCGGCCTTCATGGCGGAGACGGTTTCGGTCTTGATGGTATCGCGCAGCATGGTCTGGTACTTTCGGTGGATAGATCGGTGGCACGCGCAATTAGCGCGATATTTCGCACTTGCACAGGTTGACGTGAAGGGTCCGCGTCTCTAGCGGCTGGGACTTAGCACGCATCGCTGGAAACCCTTGTAACGGAGCGCCCCCCATGGCCGACACCGCCTCTACGTCTGCGCAACCAAAAGGCGCGACGGGAGTCCTCGTACTCGCCGACGGAACGATTGTCTGGGGCAAGGGCTTTGGCGCCACCGGCTCCGCCGTGGGCGAGGTGTGCTTCAACACCGCGATGACCGGCTACCAGGAGGTGATGACCGATCCCTCCTACGCCGCGCAGATCGTCACCTTCACCTTCCCGCACATCGGCAACGTGGGCACCAATGCCGAGGACGTGGAAAGCGCGGTGGAAGGCGCGGTGGGCTGCGTTGTGCGCGAGGAAGTGACCCGGCAGTCCAACTTCCGGGCCGAGCGTGAATACGTGGAATGGATGAAGGACAACGGGAAGATCGGCCTTTCCGGCATCGACACCCGCGCGCTGACCCGCCGCATCCGCCAGTCCGGCGCCCCCAACGCGGTGATCGCGCATGAGCCTTCGGGCAAGTTCGATCTCGACGCGCTGCTGCAGCGGGCGATGGAATGGCCGGGGCTGGAAGGCATGGACCTGGCCCAGCGCGTGACCCGCACCAAGCACCACAATTGGGAAGGCGGCTCGTGGAAGCTGGGCCACGGCTATGGCCGCGCGGCTTTCGACGCCCGCCCGCACGTGGTGGCGATCGACTATGGCGCCAAGGACAACATCTTCCGCAACCTGGTGAAGGCGGGGGCGAAGGTGACGGTGGTGCCGGCCAGGACATCGCTGGAGGAAATCCTGGCGCTGAAGCCCGATGGCGTGTTCCTGTCCAACGGCCCCGGCGATCCGGCGGCCACGGGCGAATATGCCGTGCCGGTGATCAAGGCGCTGCTGGACATGGACATGCCGCTGTTCGGCATCTGCCTGGGCCACCAGATGCTGGCGCTGGCGGCGGGCGGCAAGACCACCAAGATGCACCAGGGCCACCGCGGCGCGAACCACCCGGTCCAGCGCGTGGGCGGCAACTGGGGCGCAACCGAGGGGCTGGTGGAGATCACCAGCATGAACCACGGCTTCGCGGTGGATGCGGCGACTTTGCCGGACAACGTGATCGAGACGCACCGCTCGCTGTTCGATGGCAGCAACTGCGGCATTTCGATCAGCGGCAGGAAGGCCTTCGGGGTGCAGTACCACCCGGAAGCCAGCCCGGGGCCGCAGGACAGCTTCTACTTGTTTGAAAAGTTTGTGGGGATGTTGGGGTGAGCGCGATGGATTATCAGCACTTTCGCGACACTTTGATCGTCGCGATTGCTGATGCTCAATCGGATGAGCGAGTCAGGCCGGTGGTCCTTTACACATTGTGCAAGAGCCTAGGACTCGCAGAGCATCACTCTTGGATAAATTCATTACCCGCAGATCTTGAAAGTCTAGGATATGGGAAAAACTGCTCAACTCTTTCAGATCCGAAATTTTTGATCAACGGCGCCGGACTTTCGCGAGCCGTTGAAATTCGGAAGGCTAGACGACCGTTGACTATCAGGGAGCGCATTAGCTCACTTCCCCTTGGCAAAGGCGCTTGGGACATTTTCAAGATTGGCCTCGGTGTAATCCTGGGCATCCTCGCAACGAAATATTTTGGACAGGCATAAATGCCCAAACGCACTGACATCTCCTCGATCCTCGTCATTGGCGCCGGCCCGATCATCATCGGCCAGGCGTGCGAGTTCGACTATTCCGGCACGCAGGCGATCAAGGCGCTAAGGGAGGAGGGTTACCGGGTGATCCTGGTCAACTCCAACCCCGCCACGATCATGACCGATCCGGAATTTGCCGACGCCACCTATATCGAGCCGATCACGCCCGATATCGTGGCCAAGATCATCGAGAAGGAGCGGCCCGATGCGCTGCTGCCCACGATGGGCGGGCAGACCGCGCTCAACTGCGCGCTGAAGCTGGAGGAGATGGGCGTCCTCGCCAAGTACGGCGTGGAGATGATCGGCGCCAAGGCCGATGCCATCGACAAGGCCGAGAACCGCCAGCGGTTCCGCCAGGCGATGGACAAGATCGGGCTGGAGAGCGCCCGCAGCGGCGTGGCCCATACGCTGGAGGAAGCCTACGAGATCCTTGAGCGCACCGGCCTGCCCAGCATCATCCGCCCCAGCTTCACGCTTGGCGGCACCGGCGGCGGCGTGGCCTATAACAAGGCCGAGTTCGAGCACATCGTCCGCAGCGGCCTGGATGCCAGCCCCACCACCGAGGTGCTGATCGAGGAATCGCTGCTCGGCTGGAAAGAGTTCGAGATGGAAGTGGTCCGCGATCGCAAGGACAACTGCATCATCGTCTGCTCGATCGAAAACGTCGATCCGATGGGTGTCCACACCGGCGATTCCATCACCGTCGCTCCGGCGCTGACGCTGACCGACAAGGAATACCAGATCATGCGCAACGCCAGCATCGCGGTGCTGCGCGAGATCGGCGTGGAGACGGGCGGTTCCAACGTGCAGTTTGCGGTCAACCCCAATGATGGCCGCCTGATCGTGATCGAGATGAACCCGCGCGTGTCGCGGTCTTCCGCGCTCGCTTCCAAGGCCACCGGCTTCCCCATCGCCCGCGTCGCGGCCAAGCTGGCCGTTGGCTATACGCTGGACGAGATCACCAACGAGATCACCGGGGCCACCCCGGCCAGCTTCGAGCCGACCATCGATTATGTGGTCACCAAGATCCCGCGCTTTGCCTTCGAGAAGTTCAAGGGCGCCGAGCCGCTGCTGTCCACCGCGATGAAGTCGGTCGGCGAGGTCATGGCCATCGGCCGCAACTTCAAGGAATCGCTGCAGAAGGCCCTGCGCGGGCTGGAGACGGGCCTGGACGGGTTCAACCGCGTGCTGGAGCTGGAGGGCGCCCAGCGCGACGTGATCACCGCCGCGCTCAGCAAGGCCACGCCGGACCGGCTGCTGAAAGTGGGCCAGGCCTTCCGCGAAGGGTTCACCGTGGACGAGATCCACGCCATCACCCACTATGACAAGTGGTTCCTGCGCCACATCTGCGAGATTATCGACGAGGAGCGCAAGCTGGGCGAGGAGGGGCTGCCGAACGATGCGGCGGGCCTGCGCCGCCTCAAGGCGATGGGCTTCTCCGACAAGCGCCTGGCAACGCTGGCCGTGCGCTCCGTGGGTGTGGCGGGTGGTCTTGCGGAAACGCAGGCCAAGCGGTCCGGCCTGCTGCACGACGCCCTGCGCGCCATGGCCGGGGCTACCAGCGAGCAGGAAGTGCGCGAACTGCGCCACAAGCTGGGCGTGTTCCCGGTGTTCAAGCGCATCGACAGCTGCGCGGCGGAGTTCGAGGCGATCACGCCCTACATGTACTCGACTTACGAAGCGCCCAGCTTCGGCGTGGCCGAGGACGAGGCGATGCCCAGCGACCGCACCAAGGTGGTGATCCTGGGTGGCGGCCCCAACCGCATCGGGCAAGGCATCGAGTTCGACTATTGCTGCGTCCACGCCTGCTTCGCGCTGGCCGAGGCCGGCTATGAGACGATCATGGTCAACTGCAACCCGGAGACGGTCAGCACCGACTATGACACCAGCGACCGCCTGTATTTCGAGCCGCTGACCGAGGAAGATGTGCTGGAGATCCTGCGCGTCGAGGTGTCGCGCGGCACCGTGCTGGGCGTGATCGTGCAGTTCGGCGGGCAGACCCCGCTGAAGCTGGCCAACGCGCTGGAGGAAGCGGGCATCCCGATCCTGGGCACCAGCCCCGATGCCATTGACCTTGCCGAGGACCGCGAGCGGTTTGCCAAGCTGGTCAACAAGCTGGGCCTGAAGCAGCCGAAGAACGGCATCGCCCGCAGCCGTGACGAGGCCGCCGCAGTGGCCGCGCGCATCGGCTATCCGGTGCTGCTGCGCCCCAGCTATGTGCTGGGTGGCCGCGCAATGGAGATCGTCGACAGCGAAGCGCAGCTCGACAACTACATCGCCACGGCGGTCAACGTGTCGGGTGACAGCCCGGTGCTGGTGGACCAGTACCTGCGCGATGCCATCGAGTGCGACGTGGACGCGCTGTGCGATGGCGAGCAGGTGGTGGTGGCTGGCGTCATGCAGCACATCGAGGAAGCCGGCATCCACTCCGGCGATTCGGCCTGCACCCTGCCGCCCTACAGCCTGCCGGCAGAGATTGTGGCCGAGATGGAACGCCAGGCCGAGGCGCTGGCCAACGGCCTTGGCGTGCGCGGGCTGATGAACGTGCAGTTCGCGGTGAAGGACGGCGAGGTTTACCTGATCGAGGTGAACCCGCGCGCCAGCCGCACCGTGCCCTTCGTCGCCAAGGCCATCGGCCAGCCGGTGGCCAAGATCGCCAGCCGGGTGATGGCGGGCGAGAAGCTGTCCACCTTCCCGCCGTTCAAGCGTGACCTGCCCTATATGGCGGTGAAGGAGGCCGTGTTCCCCTTCGCCCGTTTCCCCGGCAGCGATCCCGTGCTGACGCCGGAAATGAAGAGCACCGGCGAAGTGATGGGCATCGACCGCAACTTCGCCACTGCCTACGCCAAGTCGCAGATCGCCGAGGGGACTCAGTTGCCCGAAAGTGGCACCTTGTTCGTCTCGGTCAAAGATAGTGACAAGGTGCATATCCTTGAGCCGGTGAAGCAGCTTGCCGCCCACGGTTTCAAGGTGGTGGCCACCGGCGGCACCGCCAAGTACCTGGCCGATGCCGGCGTGATCGTGGACCGCGTGAACAAGGTCGCCGAAGGCCGCCGCCATATCGTGGACATGATCGTTGACGGGGATATCGCCCTGATCTTCAACACCACCGAAGGCTGGCAGAGCCACAAGGACAGCCAATCGATCCGCGCAACGGCGCTGACCGGCAAGGTGCCTTACTACACCACGGCCTCGGCGGCGGCGGCGGTGGCGCAGGCGATCATTACGGTCCGGGCGGCTGACCTTGCGGTTCGCGCAATGCAGGACTATTATAACGACTGAACCGATTTCGCTCCCCCGACATCGACAGGCGCCACAAGCCACCGCACAGCGCGGGGGCGCGGCGTTTCTGACAAGGTGGCCGGGTCAAGACAGGGAATGCTATGGAACGAGTGCCCATGCTGGCGGAAGGCTATGAAAAGCTGACTGCCGATCTGAATGCCCTGCGCAAGGAACGCCCCAAGATCGTCGACGCGATCGAGGAAGCGCGCGCGCATGGCGACCTGTCCGAAAATGCCGAGTACCACGCCGCCAAGGAACGCCAGGGCCAGGTGGAAGCGCAGATTGCCGAGCTGGAAGACAAGGTCAGCCGCGCGCAGATCATCGATCCCACCACGCTTTCGGGCGACCGGGTGGTGTTCGGCGCCACGGTGACCGTGCTGGACGAGGACGACAAGGAGCACCGCTACCAGATCGTCGGCCAGGCCGAGAGCGACGCCAAGAACGGCCGCATCTCGTATGACAGCCCGCTGGGCCGTGCCCTGATCGGCCGCTCGCTGGGTGATGAGGTTGAGGTTACCGTGCCTTCTGGCGACCGGTCCTACCTGATCGAGAAGGTCGAGTTCATCTGAGTTTCCGGCAGCCGCCGGGTAATCCCGCCGGCTGCCCCGGAACCCTCAGTTGCCGGCCAGTGACGGCTCCAGCAGCTTGTGCAGGTGCACGATCACGTATTTCATTTCGGCATCGTCCACCGTGCGCTGGGCCCAGCCGCGCCAGGCCTCCTCGGCCTCGGCATAGCTGGCGTAGAAGCCTACGACGTGGATATCCTTCAGGTCCTGGAATTCGACACCAGTGGTGTCGACCACCTTGCCGCCCATGACGAGGTGGAGGAGTTGCTGGGCCATCGATATTCCCTTCTTGGCTGCACCGGTTTCTTCCGCAAATTGCTGAAACCGCCACCCGCTGCAAGTGCGAAAAGGGCGTAGCGGGCAATCAGCCGCGGGTAAAACTGCGCGTGATGGCGCGGCCGATCTGGCGCGCGGCATCCCGGGTGCTGTCAGCCGCTTCGTCCAGCTTCTCGGCTCCGGCCTTGCGCGCCGTGGCCGTGGTCTCCAGCACCTGGCTGAGGAGCGAGGCGGCCACTTCGCTGCCCACGGCGGCGAGGCCGGCGGCCCGTTCCCCGGCATAGCGGCCGGCGCGGCGGGTGGGCGAGTTCTTGAACAGGGCGCTGATCAGCACGCCCAGCGCCAGGCCGCCGGCCACCGTGGCCACCGGATGCTGCTTGGCAAAATCGGCCACCTCGTCACGGGCGACGGCGGCCTTTTCACCGATGGTCTTCATCAGGCTGTTGGCGCGCTCGGCCTGTCGTTCCTGCGCGGCGGCGATGCGGTCCTTGATTTCCTGGCGCTTGTCGGCGGTGGTCTCTTCCATGGTCAGGTTTCCTGTTCTGTTCGAATTGCTGTTTCGTCCGCGCCGTCTTCGTCCGCCCCGTCGGTCTCGTCGTCGCCGGTCAGCCCGTCGATCATGCCCTGCACCAGGTCGCCCAGCCGGTCGCGGAACAGGAAGGCGGCCAGGCCCAGCGCGGCCACGGCCACGCCGCCGGACAGCTTGCCCTTGTTGTCGTGCACGAATTCGGCGGCACCATCGGCCACGGTGTGGGCATAATCGCTTGCGGTGGCAATCACGTGGTTGGCAAAGCCGGGCTCTCCGGCACCGGCCTTGAACCAGGCGACCTGCGCCCTGACAACGCCGCGCGCTTCATCACGCATGGCGCGGTCTTCTATCAGGCGGCGTTTCATCGGCGACATTGGCTCTACTCTTCGCTTTCCCTGATCGCGCCGGCTGCATCGCGCCAGCGGCCTGCGGCGGAACGGGTGATTAGCAGTGCCACCAGCAACAGGGCGGCGGTGACCAGCAGGGTCGATCCCAAGGCACCCAAAAGGGGCATCAGAGAAATGATCAGCCCCACCGTCAGGCCTATCAGGGCCACCAGCGCCAGCACTGCCGCCACGACCAAAAGTGCGATGGCCTGCTTCAGCGAGGCAGCGACAAATCCGGCCCGGGTCTTCTGATAGGCTACTTCGGCATCGAACCAGATGCGCGCGTCGACCAGCAGGTCTTCCACATCACCCAGCAGCGAGCGGCGCGCCGCCTCGCTCTCATCCGTCACCGGCGCCGCGTCGGGCGCCGGTGCGGCACTATGCTGTTCCCCCGTCAAGGGGGCTTACCGGCGCAGGAGGCGCGAGATCAGGAAGCCGGCAAGGGCCGCCAGCCCGATGGCCTTGCCCGGATTTTCGCGCACGAACTGGCGCGCGTCCTCGGTCAGTTCGTCGACGCTGCGATCCTGCAGGGTGGTGCCGGCGCCGCGCAGCTTCTGCGAGGCGGTGCGGGCATAGTCGCCGTACTTCTGGCCCAGCTTCTCGTCGATCACGGCGGTGTTGTCGTCCACCACGCGGGCGAGCGAGCCGAGCGCTTCCCCGGCCTTGTTTTTGCCCTCAACGGCCAGCTCCGCCACCTTCACCTTGGCCTCGGCAGCCCAATCCTCGCCCCGGGCCAATGCCTCGTCGGCATAGGTGGAGGCGCGCTGGCGGGCATCGGCGCGCAGGGCCACGGCCCCGGCGCGGGCTTCCTCCAGCGCGGCGTTGAAGCGCGAGCGCGCCTCTGACGAGGTAACGGGCGCTTCCGGGCTGGTCGAGCTGGTCGTGGCCGCAGTCACCGGAGCAACTTCGCCCGCTGTTTTCGCAGCGCCGGCCTTGGTGGTCTTGGTAGCCATGAATAAACCCCTTTCAATCGTCACGCCGCCTCTCGGGCGGCCGGAAGAACCAGCGATCCTGTGGCATAGTTACCGCAGGCATTCGAATAGCTCAACGTCGCTTGCACCCTGCCGTTCCCCGGAATAGGAGGCAGCCACAGCCGATATGGGACACCCCCTGCCGTTTTCAACGCCGCCTTCCGGCGCACTTTCAGGAGCCCTTGCATGACCGCGATCCTCGACATCCACGGCCGCGAAATCCTCGACAGCCGGGGCAATCCCACGGTGGAGGTGGACGTGCTGCTGGAAGACGGCAGCTTCGGCCGTGCGGCCGTGCCCAGCGGCGCCAGCACGGGCGCGCACGAGGCGGTTGAACTGCGCGATGGCGACAAGAGCCGTTACCTTGGCAAGGGCGTGCTGAAGGCGGTGGACGCGGTCAACGGCCCGATTGCCGAGGCGCTGATCGACCTTGATGCCGAGGACCAGCGGTTCATCGACCAGGTGATGATCGAGCTGGACGGCTCGCCCAACAAGGCCAACCTTGGCGCCAACGCCATTCTGGGGACCAGCCTGGCCGTGGCCAAGGCGGCAGCCAATGCCCGCGGCCTGCCGCTCTATGCCTATGTCGGCGGGGTATCGGCCCACGTGCTGCCGGTGCCGATGATGAACATCATCAACGGCGGTGAACATGCCGACAACCCGATCGACTTCCAGGAATTCATGATCATGCCGGTGGGCGCGCCCACTCTGGCGGAAGCCGTGCGCTGGGGCGCCGAGGTGTTCCACACGCTGAAGAAGGGCCTGCACGAAAAGGGCCTGGCCACCGCCGTGGGGGACGAGGGCGGCTTTGCCCCGAACCTTGCCAGCACGCGCGATGCGCTGGATTTCATCATGGCCAGCATCGAGAAGGCCGGGTTCAAGCCGGGTGACGACATGGTGCTGGGGCTGGATTGCGCCGCCACCGAGTTCTTCAAGGCCGGAAAGTACGAGATCAGCGGCGAGGGGCTGTCTCTCAGCCCCGCCCAGATGGCCGAATACCTGGCCGACCTGACCCGCGCCTATCCCATCATGACCATCGAGGACGGCATGAGCGAGGACGATTTCGAGGGCTGGAAGGCGCTCACCGATGCCATCGGCGACAAGGTGCAACTGGTGGGTGATGACCTGTTCGTGACCAACCCGGCCCGCCTGAAGATGGGCATCGAGAAGGGGCTGGCCAATTCGCTGCTGGTCAAGGTCAACCAGATCGGCAGCCTGTCGGAAACGCTGCAGGCGGTCGATGTGGCGCACCGTGCGGGCTATACCAGCGTGATGAGCCACCGTTCGGGCGAAACCGAGGATGCCACCATTGCCGACCTGGCGGTGGCCACCAACTGCGGCCAGATCAAGACCGGCAGCCTCGCGCGCTCGGACCGGCTGGCCAAGTACAACCAGCTTATCCGCATCGAGGAAGAACTGGGCGACAGCGCGGTCTATGCCGGGCGCGGCTGCTTCGGTCGCCTGAGCCGCTGAGCTTACGGGCTGGGGCGGGTCACTCCCGCTCCATTTCCCGCTCTACCTCGCGTTCGACCTGCTCGGCCACAGGCTCCAGCCGCTCCATCACGCGGCGGTTCTTGCGGCTCAGCAGGTATTGCCACACGCCCCAGGCGTTGATCAGCAGCAGCACCGCGTTCATCGCGGCGATCGGCGTGGATCCGCTGGTGAGGCCCGAGACGATCCAGGTCAGCGATACCGCGCAGAACAGCACGAAGCCCCAGCCGGTGGCCTTGCGGCCCAAGTCTGCGGCGATAAGTCCGGCGGCCAGCATGGTGCCCAGCGCTGCGATCCATTCCAGGGGTCCATCCATCGCCTGACAGCGCAGCAGGGCGGGCGCGGTTCCCATTCGCTTGCCAAGTGGCGCTGTGCGCCGCACACTCCCGCCGGGGACATCGCGGGGGCTTGGGGGCATGGACGCAGCGGTTGATAAGGCGGGAGGTTCGGCCGAAACCGGCCGCGGCTTTCTGAACTGGGTGGAGCGGATGGGCAACCGCCTGCCCGATCCGGTGGCGATCTTCGTGGCGATGATCGGCGTGCTGGTTGCCGTCTCGGTAATCGGTTCGGCGCTAGGCTGGAGCGCGGTCCATCCGGTTACCGGTGAAGAGCTGGCGGTGAAGAGCCTGCTCTCGCAAGACTTGCTGCGCCAGCTGCTGTCGGAAATGCCCCGAACCTACACCGGTTTTGCCCCGCTGGGCATGGTGCTGGTGCTGCTGCTGGGCGCGGGCGTGGCTGAGCAGGCGGGCCTGTTCGCCGCCCTGCTGAAGAAGGCGATGGGGGGCGTGAACCAGCGCCTGCTGGTGCCATCGGTGATCCTGATCGGGATGCTGTCCAGCCATGTGGGCGATGCCGGGTTCATCATCTTCATCCCGCTGGCGGGAATGCTGTTCGCCAGCGCCGGGCGCAACCCGCTGCTGGGCCTGGTGCTGGGCTTTGCCGGGTGTTGCACGGGCCTTGCCGGCAACCTGCTGCCCGGCCAGTACGACGTGCTGATTTTCGGTGTCACGCAGACCGGCGCGCAACTGCTGGTGCCGGACTGGTCGATGAATCCGCTGGGCAATTGGTGGTTCCTGCTGGCCATCGCCGCCGCCAACGTGCTGACCGGCTGGCTGGTGGCGGTGAAGATCGTGGCTCCGCGCCTGCCATCGTGGCAGGGTAGTAGCATTCCCACTCCGGTGGTGGACGCAAGCCTGTCCGCAACCGAGCGGCGCGGCCTGCGCGCGGCAGGGATCGTGGCCCTGCTGGTGGCGCTGGCAGTAGCTTCGCTGATGGTGTTCCCGGGGTTCAGCCCGCTGTACGACCATGCCGGTGACGCCGACGTGCCGCTGCGCCCGTTATTTGGTGCGCTGGTGGGGATCCTCTTCGCGCTGATGCTGGGGGCTGGCTGGGCCTATGGCCGCGCGGCGGGCACGATTACCGGCCATCGTGACGTGATCGCCAAGATGGCCACTGGCCTTACGCCGATGCTGCCCTACCTGGTGCTGATCTTCTTCGCCTCGCACTTCGTGGCCATGTTCGGCTGGTCCAACCTGGGGCCGATCACCGCGATCGCCGGTGCGGGCCTGCTGCGCGAATCGGGCGCGCCGACGGCACTGATGCTGCCGATCCTGACCACGGCTTCGGCCTGGCTCGATTTCCTGATCGCCAGCGGCAGCGCCAAGTGGACCGCGATGGCCCCGGTGGCCGTGCCCATGCTGATGCTGCTGGACGTGTCGCCCGAGATGACGACCGCCGCCTATCGCGTGGGCGATACGGTGACCAACCTGATCAGCCCGCTCAACCCGTATTTCGTGATGACCCTGCTGTTCTGCCAGCGCTACCTGCCGCAGATGCGGATGGGCACGCTGCTGGCTGCCACCCTGCCGCTGGCCGTCGTGTTCTACCTGGCTGGCATGGCGATCACTGCCGGCTGGGTGGCGCTGGACCTGCCGCCCGGGCCGGGGGCGAGCGTGGGTTATGAGTTGCCGGCGGCGGTCAGCCGGGCCAACTGATCCTCCGCCAGGTCGAGCCGGGTGAATTCCAGCATCGCTTCCAGCTGTTCCACCGTGCGGGCGCTGGCGATGGGGGCGGGGATGCCGGGCTGGCGCACTAGCCAGGCCAGCGCGATGGCAGGCAGGCTGGCCCCGGTCTCGGCAGCTATGCGGTCCATTTCCGCCAGCACCGGGCGGCCGGCCTCGTCGAAGTCCTTCACCCGATGGCTGCGGTTGCCGTGGGTAAAGTCCTCCGGCTTGCGATACTTGCCGGTGAGGTAGCCCGAAGCGAGGCCGAAGAACGGCAGCATGGCTATTCCGCGCGCCACGCAGAAGGCCTGCAGGTCTGCGCCATAATCTGCGCGCGCCACCAGGTTATACTGGTTCTGCAGCACCGTGAACGGCGTCCGCCCCGCGGCCTCGGCTGCCGCGATCACCTCTGCCAGCCGTTCCGCCGTGAAGTTGGAGGCGCCGATCTCGCGCACCTGGCCGTTCGCGACAGGGCCGTGAAACGCCTCGGCTATCTGCGCAGGCGACACCTGCGGATAGTCGCGGTGGGCATAGTAGAGATCGATATAATCGGTCTGCAGCCGGTCGAGCGAAGCCTGCAGCGAAACCAGCACTTCGGCCGGTTCATAGAGCGTGGGATCGCCGTCCGCGCCGAAGCTGTGCTGGCCGCCGCCGCGAGGCAACATGCCGGTCTTGGTGTGGATGCGCATCTCTTCGCGCACCCCGCGCGAGGCCAGCCACTGGCCGATGAAGCTCTCCGATTCGCCGCCCTGGTGGCCGGGAATCCACGCGGAATAGACGTCTGCCGTGTCGATCATCCGCCCGCCTGCCTCATAGAAGGCGTCGAGCACGGCCAGCCCCTCGTCGCCGTGGGCGGTCCAGCCGAAGACGTTGCCGCCAAGGACCAGGGGAATGCCGGCGAGAGCTGGATGACTGGTCACGCGTACTTCTCCCTGAGGGCCAGCAGCGCCATCGCCGCCCGGGCAGCACCGGCACCCTTGTTAGCCTGTGCCGGATCGGCCCGATAGATTGCCTGCGCCTCGTTCTCGGTGGTGAGGATGCCGTTGCCGATGGCGAGGCCATCCATCGTCAGCGCCATGATCCCGCGCGCGCTTTCGCCGGCCACGATCTCGAAGTGATAGGTCTCGCCGCGGATTACCACGCCCAGCGCGACATAGCCGTCATACTCGCCGCTTTCAGACGCCAGCGCGATCGCGCCGGGGACTTCCAGCGCGCCGGGCACGGTCAGCACCTCGACCTTGTGGCCCGCCTCTTTCAGCGCGGCCCTGGCCCCGGCGATGAGCATGTCGTTGAGGTGGTCGTAGAAGCGAGCTTCGACGATCAGGAACCGGGCCATTACTGCACTCCTTCGATGGCGCGCTCGCCCACGATGGACAGGCCATAGCCCTCCAGCCCGACAAGCGAATGATGGGTATTGGTCAGCAGGATCATGTCGCGCACGCCCAGCTCGGCCAGGATCTGTGCGCCCACGCCATAGTCGCGCTGCTCGCTCGGTTCGTCGGAGGCGCCGGGGGCGGGGGCCGAGAGCGAGCGGACCGCGCGGCTGGCATAGTCCGCACCGGGGCGGCTGATCAGCACCACCACGCCCGCACCTTCCTGGCCGATGATCCGCATCGACTTTTCCAGCAGGCCGTGGCGCTCAGTATCCTGCGCATAGATGTCCTCGAACATCGACAGCGAATGCATCCGCACCAGCGTGGGGCGGGCCGGGTCGATATGGCCCTTCACCAGCGCCATCGTCTCGCTTTTCGTCGCCTTGTTCCAGAAGCTGATCGCCCGCCAGTCACCGCCCCAGTGACTGCGGAAGCGGGCTTCCTCGCGCTTTTCCACCAGGTGGTCGTGCTGGCGGCGATAGGCGATGAGGTCGCGGATGGTGCCGATCTTCAGGCCGTGCTTGCGGCCGAACTGCACCAGGTCGGCAAAGCGGGCCATGCTGCCGTCCTCGTTCATGATCTCGCAGATCACGCCGGAAGGGTTGAGGCCGGCCAGGCGGCTGATGTCCACCGCCGCTTCGGTGTGCCCGGCGCGCACCAGCACGCCGCCTTCGCGCGCCACCAGCGGGAACACGTGGCCGGGGGTGACGATATCGTCCGCCCCCTTGCTGGCATCGATGGCCACCGAGACGGTGCGTGCCCGGTCGGCCGCGCTGATTCCGGTGGTCACCCCCTCGCGCGCCTCGATCGCCACGGTGAAGGCGGTTTCGTGGCGGGTGCGGTTCTTGCGGCTCATCAGGTCCAGGCCCAGCGTGTCGACCCGCTGCTTGGTGAGCGCCAGGCAGATCAGGCCGCGGCCGTGGGTGGCCATGAAGTTGATGGCATCGGGCGTGGCCATCTGTGCGGGGATGATCAAGTCACCTTCGTTCTCGCGGTCCTCGTCATCCACCAGGATGAACATGCGGCCGTTACGCGCCTCGTCGATGATCTCCTCGATCCCCACCAGCACGGGGGTGTCATCGTTGCTGGCGATGAACCCGGCCAGCTTGGCCAGGGTTTCCGCCGTGGGGTTCCAGTCCGGCAGGGCGCAATCGCGCAGGGTGTTGAGGTGCAGCCCCGCAGCGCGGGCGAGGCCGGTGCGGGTCATCTTGCCGGAGTTCACAAGGTCGCGGACCTTGGCGATGGTATCGTCTAGCATGGTGCGCGCAATATCACATCATAATGTGATGGCAAGGTGTGTCCATCACATTGCTACATTCAGACCTTGCCCCTTGCGGTGGCGGGGCTTTGCCGCAAAGACGGGCGCGTGAGCGAATCCCAGACCCATGAAGAGCTGCTGCTCGCCTTCCGCAACGCCATGCGCCACGTGGCGGCCACGGTCTATGCCGTAACCACGCGCGACGGGGGGCAGCCCTTCGGCATCCTGGCCACTGCGGTCAGCTCGCTCAGCTTCGACCCGCCGTCCTTGCTGGTGTGCATCAACCGCACCGCCTCGCTGCACGATCCTTTGCTGCGGGCGGAGCGGTTCGCGGTCAACGTGCTGGCCGCCGGCAACCGTGACGTGGCCGAACATTTCATGGCCGCCACACCGGACCGGTTCGCGCTGGGCGACTGGGAGGATGTGCATGGCGTTCCGGTTCTGGCCTCGGCCCAGTCCAGCTTCGTCTGCACCACGGCGGGCAGCCACGAATTCGGCACCCATACCGTTGTCATCGGCACGCTGGTGGCCGCGCAGCACCGGATCGACGCCAAGCCGCTGACCTATTTCGACCGGCACTACATCGATATCAGCGAAGCGCCCCGGCAGTAGTCCACGCCAGTAATCAGCGCTCCGTGTAGGGCACCTCGCGCCCGGCCAGCAGGTGGTCCGCGCGCGAGGGCAGGGGCTTTCCCTGCAGGTGCGCGGCAATCTCGGCCTCCATCGCGGCGGCGCGCTGGCGAGGGGCGGAATAGGCGCCGCTGCGCAGGACTCCCGCATCCATCCTCTGCCCCGCCTCGGACCGCCAGAAGCGCGGGGCAAGGTATGGATCCAGGCCGGCATTGGCCAGCAGGTGGACCGAGAGCAGGTCAGCCTCGCTCTCCACCTGGCGGCGCAGGCGGCGGTTGCGGCCGAATTCGCCCAGAAAGCCGGTCTTCACGCCCGCTGCTTCCAGCCGGCGGCGGTGTTCCAGCACGCTGTGGGCCAGCTCATGCGCGACGATCGCGGCCAGTTCCTCGTCGGTCCACTGCGCCACGAAGCGCCAGCTTATCTGGATCACCCGACCATCGGAGCGGGCGATACCGTCCGCACCCGCCATCACCTCCACCAGCGCGCGGCAGCCGGGGGGCGGGGTCAGCGTGGCGGTGATATCCTGGCCAGCACGGCGCAGGCCCAGTTCCAGCGGGCGGCCGGGCCCGCTATCGGCGAGGCGGGCAAAGGCGGCATCACGCAGGGGATGGTCCTGCTCGGGCTCAAGCGCGGCCACCGCCTGTCCGTCGATCGCCACGATGGCGTCGTTGGCCTGTATCCCGGCGGCGTGGGCGGGGGAGCCGGGCAGCACCTGCGCCACCGCCAGCGGGCCATCGGCAAAGCGCACCGGATCGGGCCGACCATACTGGTCGGCGCTGAACAGGATCAGCCCGGTCAACGGCATGTGCTGGCGGCACAGTGCCACGTTGGCGGCCTGCAACCGCTCGGCCACCTGGGCCAGGCGGCGGTCGGCACTGTCGAGGCCCTGGTCCTGCGCCAGCACGGAAACAGTCGCGGGCAGGGCCGCGAGCAGCAGCAGGATCGGGGCAAGGCGGCGGATCATGGCTGCCTTGTGGGGATTGCGGCGCGCCCGATCAAGCGCCCAAGCTTGTCCTTGATGGCGCGGTAACCTGTTGCGCGGTATGGCGGCGGCAACAAGCGATGGAGCGATGATGCGGGTTCTGGTGACAGGTGTGGCGGGTTTCATCGGCTCGGCCGTGGCCGATGCGCTGCTGGCGCGGGGCGACAGCGTGCTGGGGATCGACAGCCTGAACGACTATTACCCCGTGGCGCTGAAGCAGGCCCGGCTTGACCGGGTGCGGGCCGGGGGTGGCGATCGGTTCGCCTTCAGGCAGGTGGATTTCTCCGAACACCTTGCGCTGGACGCGGCGCTGGCGGGGGAGTCGTTCGACCGCATCGTCCACCTGGGGGCGCAGCCCGGCGTGCGCTATTCGATCGAGAACCCGCGCGCCTACGTGGCGGCCAACCTGTCAGGTCATCTCAACCTGCTGGAGGTGGCCCGCCAGCGGCAGGTGGAACACATGGTCTATGCCAGCTCCAGTTCCGTCTATGGCGGGGCGGAGAAGGTGCCGTTTTCGGTGGATGACCGGGTGGACCACCCGCTGTCACTCTATGCCGCCACCAAGAAGGCGGACGAACTGATGAGCGAGACCTACGCCCATCTCTACCGCATACCGCTGACGGGCCTGCGGTTCTTCACCGTCTATGGCCCCTGGGGGCGGCCCGACATGATGGTGTGGCTGTTCACCGAAAAGGTGCTGCGGGGTGAGCCGATCCAGGTGTTCAACCACGGCGAGATGTGGCGCGATTTCACCTATATCGACGATATTGTGGCCGGCGTGGTTGCCTCGCTGGACCATCCGCCGGCGGATGATGGGGCCGAGAAGGCGGGCGGCAGCGTGAAACCGCACGCGATCTACAACATCGGCAACCACCGCTGCGAGCGGCTCCTGGACGTGATCGCCGTGCTGGAGGAAGCCTGCGGGTGCAAGGCCGAGCGGATCATGCTGCCGATGCAGCCGGGTGATGTGCCGCGCACCTATGCCAACATCGACGCCATCCGCCGCGACCTGGGCTATGAGCCGACGACCTCGGTGGATGTGGGCATCCCAAATTTCGTGCGCTGGTATCGCGGCTTCTACCGCGTGTGAATGCGCCGCTGGCCCGGCCAGCCTTGGGGCTGCCGGGGGGCGATGAGAGCAAATGACCGGCGCGGGGTTGCCGCATTCTGTGCCCGGACTCGACGACGCTTTTGGGTAGTTTAGGTACTCAGCATTCGCGTCGAGATTTGTTGCCGCCGGCCCGCGGCCATCCTCCAGCTATTGACGCGACGGAGGGCAGCACTCGCGTGGCGGCCATGCCTGGTGCGAACGTTCGACATAATGCCGGGACGCCCGCGCCGGTCATTTCCTCCGCATTCCGAAGAACCGGAGGATGGCCCATCCGCTGCACCGGCCGGATACTGCGGACGCGAATCGGGCTGCACTAAATTAGGTGCTGTAGGAAAGTGTTTTCTGCCCAAAAGCCCTCTACTTTTGGAAGAGGGTTGGGTGAGGGTGTGCTAACGCAAGCGGTGCCTTGCGGCTTTTCACCCGCCCCCCGGCTCCCTTCCATTGGAAGGAGCACACTTACGCTAATTCAATTACCTGCCGCCAATACCTGCGGCCCGACCTCATCCCAGTTGCGCGCCCCCAGCATCCCCATGGTCCGCACCACCTCTTCGCGCAGCAGGTCCAGCGTCCGCGTCACGCCAGCCTCACCCCCAGCGGACAATCCGTAAAGTGCCGCGCGGCCAACCAGCACCATGTCTGCCCCCAGCGCGCGCGCCTTCACAATGTCGCTGCCGCGCCGCACGCCGCTGTCCAGGAACACGGTCATCCGCCCGCCCACGGCCTCGACGATCGCGGGCAGGGCATCGATCGCCGCCAGCGAATGATCCAGCGCGCGGCCGCCGTGGTTGGAGACGACCACCCCGTCTGCCCCCAGGTCCAGCGCCAGCCGCGCATCGTCAGGATGGAGGACGCCTTTCAGCACCAGCTTGCCCGGCCACAGGTCGCGCAAGCGGCGGATACCCTCGGGGTCCAGGTCATCCTGCTTGAAGTGCGCCCCCGGCTTGGCGCCCTTGGCCAGCGACTGGCGCAGGCCCTGCGGCAGGTTCGATTGCGTGGGCAGGGCGCCATCGTGCAGCAGGTAGCGGCCCAGCACGCCCAGCAGCCAGCGGGGATGGGCCAGCATGTCGGGCACGTTCTTGCGGTTGGCCTTCACCGGCATGCCATAGCCGTTGCGGTGCAGGTACTCGCGGTTGGGCATCACCGGCAGGTCCAGCGTCACGAACAGCGCCTCGCACCCCGCCGCATGGGCGCGGCGGACCACGTCGTACGACAGCTCGCGATCGCGCCACAGGTAAAGCTGGAACCACTGGTTGCCGCCCTGGGCGCAGATATCCTCCAGCTCCATCGTTCCGGCGCTGGAGATAGTGAAGGGCAGGCCCGCCTTGGCCGCAGCGCGGGCCAGGTGCGCCTCGCCCTGATACCACATCATCCCCGCCGCGCCGGTGGGGGCCAGCGCCAGCGGCAGGGCGGCCTTGCGCCCGAACACCTCTGTCGAAACGTCGATCGCCGAGACATCGCGCAGCACGCGGGGGCGGAACTGCAACCGGTCGAACGCGGCGCGGTTGCGCGCCATGCCGGTTTCGTCCTCCACGCCGCGTTCCAGGTATTCCCACACGCCGCGCGGCAGGCGGGCCCGCGCGCGCTCACGCAGGTCGGCAATGTTCCAGCAGCCGAGGTCCGGCGCGGGCAAACCGATCAGCCCCGGCCCAGGAAGGGCAGCTTGTTCTGCACCATCAGCGCTTCGTAGAAGTTGAGGTGATCGGGCATGTCGCACATGTGAATGATGATCCCGGCGGCTTCTTCCGGCGTGGCGGCGAAGTTCTCCGGCAGCTTGACCGAACCGGGCATGATCTCGGTGGCGACGATGCCGGGGTGGAAGATCGACACGGCGATGTTGTGGTCGCGCCCGTCCAGCGCCAGCGCGTGGGTGAGGCCGGAGAGGCCGAACTTGCTGGCGGTATAGCTGGGGCACTCGCTGCGCGGCACCTTGGCGCTGATGGAGCCGACGTTGACGATGCGCCCGTGGCCGCCCGCCTTGAAGATGGGCCAGGCGTGCTTGGCGCACAAGAAGGCGCTGGTCAGGTTGGTGCCGATCACCTGGTTCCAGTGGTCCAGGCTGGTCTGGTCCACCGGCGTGTTCTCGGCAATGCCGGCATTGTTGATCAGCACGTCCACCGTGCCGAACCGCGCCACGGCCTCGGCAAACAGGTTGGCGACCGCGGCCTCGTCGGTCACGTCGGTGGCCACGGCCAGCGCTTCGCCGCCATTGGCCTCGATCTCGGCCACCAGGTCGGCCAGGCGCTCAGTGCGGCGCGCGGCCAGCACCACCCTGGCGCCCTTGGCCACGAAGCCGATGGCGCAGGCCTTGCCGATGCCCGAGCTGGCCCCGGTGACGACGACGACACGATTGTTCAGGATGCTCACGTTCTCTCCCCGCGTTTGCTTTTGCAGGTGCCTTAACCGGCAGCGCGGGTTTGCGGAATGGGCAAAATGGCCAGGGGCGGCCGCGCGCTCAGTGCGCCGTTGCGGCCCCGTCGATCAGGATGGTGCAGCGCAGGCCCGCGGGATCGTAGGCCAGGTCGACCGCAGCCAGCCCACTCTGCGCGCGCAGCACGGCCGAGCCAAGCCCCCGCCGCTTGGGCGCGGTGACCGGCGGGCCGCCTGCTTCCTGCCAGGTCAGCAGCACCTGCCGGCCACCCTCGGCCATGCGCCAGCTAACCTGCACACGCCCCTCCGGCACCGACAGCGCGCCGTGCTTGACCGCGTTGGTGCACAGTTCGTGCAGAGCCATGACCAGCGGGATGCAGCTATCGGTCGATACCCGGCAGTCGGGCCCGTCCATTGCGATGTTGCCGGCGCCGAGAAACGCGCTGCAGCCTTCCTCCACCAGCTTGCGGACATCGCACACCAGGCCCGGACCTGCGCCAAGATAGCGGCTGGCGCGGGCCAGTGCCTGCATCCGCTCCTCGAAAACGGGCAGAAACTCCTGCGTCGTGCGGCCCCTGGCCGATTGCCGGGCCACGGCCTGCACCACGGCCAGCGAATTGCCCACGCGGTGCTGCAGTTCCTGGTTCAGCTTGTCGGACAGGTGCACCGCATCGTCCAGCGCGCGAACGGTGTTGCGCAGCGAATTGCCGGTGGCGATGATCACCGAATCGGCCAGCAGGAAGGCGACGAACCCGCCCAGCTCGCCGGGGGCGGTGAACAGGCCGGGCGCGTTGTCGGGCGTGAAGAAGGCCACCGCCAGCAGCCCGCTGATTACCGCACACACCGCCCCCGCGCGCCAGCCCGCGAGCAGGGTGCAGATCAGTACGAGGGGGTGGAAGGTGACGAACAACAGCGTCGGGGCGAGGGTCGAGATCGACCAGCGCAGGGCCGCTCCGGTCAGCGCACACAGGACGATGATCGCGATCGCGGCGGGTACCGACGGCGTCACTCGCAAGGCGCGGCGAATGCGGGGAAAGCGGGTCATGGCGACGAAACCCTCGTAGGACAGGCCTTGCGGCAAAAACGACGATCAGTCTCACCCACTCCAGGGCGCGCAACTTGTTGCGCATTATCAGGGTGCTGTCCAGCTTGACACGGTTTCAGGCCCAGGCGGGCCTGCATGACTACAAATTGCAGGAGAATGGTGGACGCACTAGGGCTCGAACCTAGGACCCGCTGATTAAGAGTTATCGGGTCCACTCGGAGGCCGTAGCGTTTGCACAAGGGGAAAAGGCAGGGGATAGTTCCCGCTGTTCCATTGATGTTCACGGGGCTTCCCGCTATTGTGATTGCTGAAATCGGAGTTAGCAATCACATGGCTACGGCCCGGATTACCAAAACGCTGCTGTCCGACCTGCGCGCCGGGGATAAGGACAGCTTTGTATGGGATGACAAGCTGGCTGGGTTCGGTGTCAAGGTTACGCCGTCCGGCTCCAAGGTTTTCATCTATCAGTACCGACTCGGTGGGCGGGGTGCGAAGGTGCGCCGGTTCACCATTGGGAAGTTTGGCCCGTTCACGGCTGAAAAGGCCCGCCAGGAAGCGGAACACCTTGCGCGGCTGGTGGCTGTCGGCACCGATCCCCAGCGCGACAAGAAGGAACAACACCGGCAGGCAGTCGAACTTGCTTTCGACAAGTATCTGGACCGCTTCGAGACTGATTGTCTCAAGGTTCATTGGCCTGCATCGCACAAGGACGCTCGGGCCACGCTGGATCGCTTTGCGCTGCCTGTGCTGCGGTCAACGCCGTTGCCTGAAATCACCCGCCGCGATATCCGCGCGGTGCTGTCGCCCGTGAAGGGGAAATCGGCCACGGCTCGCAAGCTGTTCGCGATCCTGCGCCGCTTGTTCAATTTCGCGGTGGCGGAAGATGATTTGAAAGTCTCGCCATTCGACGGGATGGAGTCGCCGCCTCTGCCCGATAGCCGTGACCGCGTGCTGGAAGATTGGGAACTGGCGCTTGTCTGGCGGGCTGCGGGCGAGATTGGTTCGCCGTTTGGCCCGTTGGTGCGGCTCCTGATCCTTACCGGCGCGCGGCGTGAGGAAGTTGCGGGCCTGCGTTGGGATGAACTACGCGAAGGTGAAGCCATGTGGCACCTGCCAGCCGAACGGGCCAAGAATGGCAATGCGCTGGACCTGCCGCTGTCGCCACTGGCCGTTGATGAGCTTACGGCGATGAAAGGGAAGGGGGACAAGTGGCCCCGCCGTGGCCTGCTGTTCTCCACCACGGGCAAGACTGCCGTTAGCGGGTTCTCCAAGGCCAAGTCACGGCTCGATGCCAAGATTGCCAAGGCGAACCGGGGAGAGGCCCTAGACCACTGGACGCTGCACGATCTGCGGCGGACGCTGGCCACTGGAATGCAACGGCTCAGCATCCGGTTTGAGGTGACAGAGGCCATACTCAACCATGTCAGCGGCTCGCGCTCTGGCGTGGCCGGGATCTATCAGCGCCACGATTGGGCGGCTGAAAAACGCGCTGCGCTGGATGCGTGGGCGACACACTTGCAAGCGGTCCTGACCGACACGGACAAGACCAACGTGGTTCAACTCGCCGGTCGGCGGGCATGAACGGGCGGGGCGGCTAGGGTAGCTCCCGAAAGGCCGGTTTCCGCCCGGTCTGCCGCTCCGTTTTACCTGCGGATGCCCAGCGGAGGGCATATGTCGTTTCTTGGTTTAACATCAGACGAGATGCGGGAAATTGATGCGGCCATCGGGAGCAATCTCCCGGGGGCGATGTTGAAAATCATGGCATCGATGAAGCGGGCCTACGATGGCACTGCGATAGACGAGATTAGGCCTGGGATCGCCTATACCACGCTGGATGCGGCTCTCATGTTCGTGGCAACGGCATTGGGTAATGACATAATGGCGGTGGTCTACGGCGAAAGCCCGCCGGAAGACGCACCGACCGAAGAACATCTGCGGGTTTTGGCCGACAGATTGTTTCATTTGGAACCGCTGTTCCTTCATCCCGCGAAGTCTGGAGAGAAGTCGTCTATCCGCGCCTTGAGGGAAGAATTGCTAGCGCTAGCCGCTGGTGATGCTCCGCGCCTGACCAAGCCGAAGAGGGCAAAGAAGGGAAGGCCTATCAATGCCTATCGCCTTGCCTTTTATCAGATGAAGGCTCTGGCGTGGGACGTTTTCTTGCAGTCCCACGGGAACACAGCGCAGGCCTCCCAAATTGAAATCGCGCACGCCTTTGGCGAACAATGGACGACAATTGCGCGCTGGAAAACGCAAGTAATTCGCGAACTTGGAGAGGAAACATATCTCTCCTGCGTTGAGGGCGCAAAGAATGATCTATCACCGGCTCTTGGGATGATAAGAACCACTGATCAAGCGCTTTATAACTTAAAGGCAGATGGCGAGGCTTACCGATCTGAACTCAGAAGGCGGGTTGAGGTGGCTTAACAAAGAAAAGCCCTTCTCTGTTAACATGAAAAGCCGAAACCATTACATGGATTAGCCCGAGTCCATCGTGCTTTAACCACGTCCATTGAAGGCGGCACATCCCGCGCCGCCAATATGGACTGTGGAATATGGCAAACCCACTTCTCGACACGAAAGGCGCTTCACCGCTTGTAGGCGCGACACCCGGCACCTTGGAAAATTGGCGCACGCAGGGGGTCGGCCCCAAGTTCATCAAGTGCGGTCGCCGCGTTTATTACGACCCCGCTGACATTGAGGCGTGGAAGGAGGCCAACCGCTTTCAGTCCACCTCGGAAGCGGAAGCGGCGTGACCTGTGCTGGCAACACGGGATGGCCTAGCGTCCAGCCGTAAAGGACGCGAAGGCCGCACGATCCTCAGCTTGGATCGGCGGCCCTCTGATAACTCTCAGCTTCCCGGCAGCGAGTATCAGGAACATAGCGAAACCGGCTCTGACTTGCAACGGTTCGAAGCCGCATTGTGGCAGGCGCGCAACCGCTGGTCGATTGAACAGCATCGCAACGGTCTGGCCGATGGTCGCCGTCTGTCTCGGGGCGCTGCTGACCTTGCGCTGAGGGCGGGTCTGGCCGCACTCGAAGGCAACAGCTTGGCGAAGTATCGCCGGGGCGGTGGGGCATGACCTATCACCTCGAAAGCTGGGAGCAGCGCAGGCAAGCGGCGTTGCAAATCCTCGCCAATGGGCGGCTGTCTCGGGCGGCTGGCTCCTTCATGGGGCAATGCGTGGCCGATGCGTCGCCGCTTTCCGACAAGCAGATTGACTGGTTCCTGACCCTCGCTGAGCGGGCGGGCGTGGCCGTGGAGGCTGAACAATGAACGATATGAGCAATACCTTCCCGCGTTACCGTGACGGCACCGCTGCGGGTTTCAAGGGCAATTCCACGATGGCCCGCGAAAACAGCCAGGAAGCGGCTGAGCACGTGAGCAAGACCCTCGCCCGCCGTCACCGCCAGATGTTCGACGCATGGGCGCTCTACGGGCCTGCTGGGGCAATTCCTGAGCAGATTGCGGAGGCTCTTGGATTGCCGGTACATGTGGTGCGCCCGCGTGCCGGTGAACTCGTCAAGCGCGGCCTGCTGTTTGAAGTGGGGCGGCGCATGGGCGACATGGGCAAGCCGGTCATGGCTTACAGCATTGTGCGCCCGGAAGCGCAGGCGGTGGCCGCATGACCGTGCTGCGCTTCACTCAACCGCCGACGCGCAAGGTTGAACTCGTCCGCAACCGTGATGGTAACTGGTTCGCCACCTACGAGGGCGATCCTTGGGAAGATGGATGGCGCACTGAGGCGGGACCGTTGCCGCTGGTGCGTGATGCCCTTTCGTTCGACCTGACGCGGGGCCTGCCCCTGGTTAAGCGCTTGCCTGACCCCAAGCCGGGGAGGCGCGCCGCATGACTGTTGCCACCGTCACCCATGAAGCGGGCTGGTCTTGGATCGACCACGATCACAACCGCCGCCCCTTTGCTTACCTGATGCCGCTCGGCCAGCCGCGTGATGTGCTGGCTATCGAATGCCGCAACTGGTGGTCGGCCCTCGCGGTCGCGCTGGAACTGGCGCGCGGGCAATCTGCCTGCGATTTCGTGGGAGGCCCCACTGCATGACGAATGAACTGCTGAACGCGGCGCTTGGCTATGCCCGCGAAGGCTTGCCGGTGTTTCCGTGCAATCCCCGGACCAAGCGCCCGCTGATTGAACACGGGTTCAAGGGTGCCACCTTTGACGAGGCGACAATTCGCCAGTGGTGGACGTGCTGGCCCAATGCCATGATCGGCGTGCCCACTGGCGGCGCGTCGGGCGTGTGGGTTCTCGATGTGGACAGCCCTGCCGAATTTGAGGCGGCTTGCCCCGTCCCGATACCGGCAACGCAGCGCTGCGACACCCACAAGGGTTATCACCTGTATTTTGCGTATGATCCGGCGCACCCTGTCCGCAATGCCCAGCGCCACCCGCGCAACGGCTGGCCCATCAAGACCATGCCGGGGGCGGAAGTGCGGGGAGAGGGCGGCTATGTGATCGTCCCGCCCTCGGTCCACCCGGAAGGCACCTGCTACCATTGGGCGAACGATCTGCGTCCAGCATCGGCCCCTGCAAACCTGCTGACAGCCATAGAACGGGGCAAGGCAAAGGATCTTGGCGAACCCTTGCCTACCTTGGCTGTTACGGCTGGCGGCACGGCCTACGGGTTGGCGGCGCTGGTGGCGGAATGTGAGACGGTTCGCCGCGCGGGCAACGGCGAACAGGAAAGCGCGCTCAATGAGGCGGCTCTCAAGCTGGGTGGGCTTGTCGCTGGTGGTGAACTCAACCGCGAAACTGCCAGGGCGGAACTGCTGGCCGCTGGCATGGCCATGCCTTCCTACAACTCTGGCGATCCGTGGACGCTGGAAGCGGTGGAGGGCAAGGTGGAACGGGGCTTGAATGACGGGGCGCGCCAGCCGCGCAAGGCCCCCGATCCTGTGGCTGGGCTGCGGGGTGGGGTGGAGCTGGTCGATACTGCGCAGGCCAACGATAACCCGCCCTGTGCCGGTGTCGTGCCGCTGAACCTGTGGCGGCGGTATGAAGCGCCGGAAATGCCTATGGACCTGCTGCCGCCTGTTATCGCGCGGTTTGCGAAGCGCACGGCATGGGTGATGGGCGTTGATCCTGCGGGCCTAGCAATGGCGGCGCTGACGGTCTGCGCGGGGACAATCTCCGATGCTATCAAGGTGCAGGTGAAGCAATACGATACGGGTTGGCGGGAAAGCCCGCGCCTGTGGGTTGGCCTTGTCGGCACCCCCAGCATGAAGAAAACGCCGATCCTGAGCGCCGCGCTCAAGCCCCTGCGGAAGATTGATGGCAACTTGGCCCGTGCCTATCAGGAAGCCCGCGCGGCCAATGACAGCCTGCCCGCCAAGGAACGCAAGGAAGCCCCACGGCTGGTGCAGGAAAGGCGTATCCTCTCCGATACCACTGTGGAAGCGGCGCAGGAAATCATGCGGGACAGCCCGCGCGGCTTGCTGTCGGCGCAAGATGAACTGTCGGGCTGGTTCGGCGCGATGGACAAATACGCGCCGGGCAAGGGTGCGATGGCTGACCGTTCGTTCTGGCTGCAATCCTACAATGGCGGGGTCTATACCTACAACCGCATTGGGCGCGGGTCGGGTTACATCTCCAACTGTTCGGTTTGCCTGCTGGGCGGCATCCAGCCGGAACCGCTGCGGGCCATCGCCAACGATACGCAGGATGACGGCCTGATACAGCGCCTTATCCCGGTGATCCTGCGCCCCGGCCACGTTGGGCATGATGAACCGCTAGGCGAGGCGCAAAGCGACTATGACCGGCTGATTGAGCGGCTGGACCTGATGCGGCCGGAATTGACGGGCGGGGCGATTGCCGGGGATGGTGACGGGTTCGCCCGTCCCCTGATGTTTGACGATCGGGCGCGCGCCCTGCGGCAGGAACTGGAAGAAAAGCACCTGGAACTGATGCGCTCGCTCGATGGCGTGTCCCCCAAACTGGCGGCGCACTTCGGCAAGTATGACGGCATGTTCGCCCGCCTGTGCGTAATCTGGCACTGTGTCGAACATGCGGACGGCCTGCACCCGCCGCGCGAAATCAGCTTCGATACGGCCAGCCGGGTTGCCCGGTTCATGGATGACTACATGCAGCCTAGCGCGGTGGCGTTTTACGCGGGCATCCTCGGCCTGTCGGCTGGCCACGATACGCTGATGGCGATGGCTTCCTACATCGTCGCCAAGGGCGTTGCGGAAGTGAAGGCGCGCGATCTGCAAAGCTCGTCGCAGTCGTTCCGTCACGTAACCGCCGATGAATTTCGCGTCCTGTGCGAGAAGCTGGAAGCCTTCGGGTGGCTGGAAAAGGCGGACCCTGTTCTCAAGAGCAATACTCCGCGCTGGCTGGTCAATCCCGCCGTCCACGCGATGTTTGCGGAACAGGGGCGGCAGGAAAATGAGCGGCGGGCCAAAGCGAGGGAGGCAATCGACCGTGCGCTGGCTGGTTAAGTTGCTGTCAGATGCTGCTTGCGCGCGTGAGACACAAATAATGTTCCGGTCGTTCCTCTCTGGCTCTGAACCGATAGAACGGTTGGGATACGGTTGGCCCGCTTTCCAAACCGTGTCGCGCGCGCAAGCAGCAACTAGCAGCAACTGCCGGATCGTGGCCCGAATATACGGGCGGATACGGGCGGCGGGTCGCCTGATAATACAGGCGGAAAACAGGCAAAGGATCTGACAATGGCGGGAACAGCAAAGGCACCGGCCCGTAAGCGGGCTGCGAAACCTGCGGCGACGGGCAAGACTTATACGGTCCCGGTCCTGAAAGATCGCCCGGTTGAGGAAGTGAAGGCGCACCTGGCCGAACGCTTCGCGGGTTGGTCGGATATGACTGCCAGCGAACAGGACGAGTTTGCCCAACTGGCGATGGAACAGCAGCGCCAGCGCCAGCCCGTCAAGACTAGGGTTGCGAAGTCCGAGGACGGCAACACCACTATCGAGATAGCCGGGGGGCCTGAGGCGTTAGGGCTGCTCAAGCTGCAACAGGCGTTTGGCGCAACCACGATGGAGCCGGTCAATGCCCGTGGCGCGGAACTGTTGAACTACTTGAAGTCGGTGGGGCGGAATGACGCAGACCGCTACAATGCGGCGTTGGCTTTCCTCGGCAGTATGGAACCGCGCGATCAGGCCGAGGCGCTGCTGCTGGTGCAGATGTATTGCACCCATGACGCGGCAATGCGGGCGATAAGCCAGCTAGGGAATGCCGAATGGATCCCGCACATGCAGACGTTCGGCAACCTGGCGGCAAAGCTGATGCGAGTTTCACAGGGCCAGATGGAAACGCTCGCCAAGATGCGCCGGGGCGGCGTGCAGGAAGTCCGGCACACTCACTACTACGTGGACAATCGCGGCGGACAGGCCGTGTTTACCGATAACGTTACGACAGGGGGCAGGAACCCGAA